>NZ_JADWOX010000009.1 GCF_016135805.1 Caulobacter hibisci | reverse complement strand
GCCTAATGCGGAGGCCGTGGCCGTGGCGCTGAGAGACGCGGTGAAGGTCTAACCCTCGCCGCTCTCCGACTGCCTTCCTGGGCCTTGTGCCCAGGACCCATCGTGCAACCTGCTCAGACCTTTCGCGTACGGCCGCCGTCTGAGCAGCCGTCGGCATGGGCCCTCGCCACAAGGGCGAGGGAGGCGGGGGAAGGGGAGAGATGAGGAAAAGGCGGTGGCCTCTTAAGCCGCCGCCGTCGCCTCGGTCTGGCGGCGGTCGTCCCACAGGGCGATCGCCCAGATCACGAAGCCGCCCAGGGCCAGGGCGCAGCCGACCCAGCCGGTCGAGCGCCAGCCGAAGCCGGCCGCCACGGTCATGCCGGCCAGCCAGGGGCCGAGCGCGTTAGCGGTGTTGAAGGCCGAGTGGTTGAGGGCGGCGGCGAGGGTCTGGGCCTCGCCGGCCACGTCCATCAGCCGGGTCTGCAAGGCCGCGCCCAGCCCGCCGCCGCAGCCGATCAGGAACACCACCGGGACCAGGGTCCACAGGCTGCCGACGGCCATCGGATAGAGGGCCAGCGAGGCGGCGCTCCACAGCAGGATGGCGCCGACGGCCGGCATCAGGGCGCGGTCGGCGGCCCAGGCGCAGACCAGGGTGCCGGCGGTCATGCCCAGGCCGAACACCATCAGCACCAGCGGCAGGGCGGCGGGCGAGGCGTGGGTGACCTCCAGCAGGGTCGAGGCCAGGTAGGTGTAGACCGCGAACATGCCGCCAAAGCCGATGGCGCCGATGCCCAGGGTCAACCAGACGCGGCGGCTGGCCAGGGCCGACAGCTCGCGCAGCGGGCTGGCGTTCTTGGGCGCGGCGTCGCGCGGGGCCAGCAGGAATACCGAGATGGCGGTCAGGGCCGCGAGGGCGGCGACGATGACGAAGCCCCAGCGCCAGCCGATCCATTGGCCGACGGCGTTGGCGAGCGGCACGCCGACGATGGTGGCCACGGTCAGGCCGATCATCACCCGCGCTACCGCCGAAGCCCGCTTGTCTGGCGCGGCCAGCGAGGCGGCCACCAGGGCCGCGACGCCGAAATAGGCCCCGTGCGGCAGGCCGCTGAGGAAGCGGAAGATCACCATGGTCTCGAAGTTGGGCGACAGGGCCGACAGGCCGTTGCCGACCGCGAACAGCACCATCAGCCCGACCAGCAGGGTACGGCGGGCGATCTTGGCGGCCAGGACCGCGATCACCGGCGCCCCGACCACCACGCCCAGGGCATAGGCGCTGATGGCGTGGCCGGCGGTCGGCTCGTCGACGCCCAGGGCGCGGGCGAAGTCGGGCAGCAGGCTCATCGAGGCGAACTCGGTGGTGCCGATGGCGAAGCCGCCCAGGGACAGGGCCAGTTGCACGAGGGTCGCCGAAGGCGCGCTGCGGGAAGTCGGGTCGCTCATGGCGGGCCTTGCTGGACGAAAAGCAGTGAGCCGGTCACGCACGCGCCTGTCGCTCGCCCGGGCGGATTCCGGCGAGGATGGCGCGCGGTTAGGGCCGCGCTGCGGTTTGATCGAATGCGTGCATAGCTATTCACTCGCCAGCCGGCGCGCAACCCTCTAAAGACGGCGCGGTGGGGAAAAGGGTGCGAGGGATCGCCGCATGAGCGGAAACTGGCGGCCGCCGTCGTCGACCGACGTGGCCAGGGCGGCGGGGGTGTCGCAGTCGGCGGTGTCGCGCGCCTTCACGCCGGGCGCCAGGATCGCCGAGGCCACCCGCGCCAAGGTCATGGCCGCCGCCGAGGCCCTGGGCTATCGGCCCAACCTGCTGCCGAAGATCCTGCAGACCAACCGCTCGGGCATCGTCGCCGTGGTCGTGGGCGGCTTCTACAATCCTTATTTCGCCATGACCCTGGAGGCGTTCTCCCTAGCCCTGACGGCGGCGGGGCGGCAGATGCTGCTGGTGCGGGTCGACAGCGACCGCGTTCTCGATGGGGTGGTCGACCAGCTGGCCGGCTACCGGGTCGACGCCGTGGTCTCGGCCCTGGCCCTGACCTCGCAGGACGCCGCCGACCAGCTGGCCAAGCTGCGTATCCCGATCGTCACCCTGAACTCCGACCTGGCCGGCGACTGGATCCGCTCGGTGTCGTCCGACAACTTCGCCGCCGGCGAGGCGGCGGCCCGGCTGCTGCACGCGCGCGGCGGAACGCGCTTCGGCTTCGTCGCCGGCCCGGCCGACAGCCCGGCCCAGGTCGCCCGCGAGGCCGGCTTCGCCCAGGGCCTGGCGAGCCTTGGCCTGCCGCCGGCCGTTCGAGCCGGCGGCGGCTATGACTACGCCAGCGGCGAGGCGGCGGCGCGGGCGCTGTTCGCCGGCCCGGAGCGGCCCGACGCCGTGTTCTGCGCCAACGACCTGGCCGCTTTCGGCGTGATCGACACCCTGCGTGAAGCGTTCGACCTGAAGGTCCCTGACGATGTTCTGGTGGTCGGCTACGACAATCTCGACATGGCCGCCTGGGCCCCCTACCGCTTGACCTCGTTCGACCAGGACGTCGAGGCGCTGGTCGAGGCGGCGATGGCGCTGCTGAGCGTGGAAGCGGGTGCGACCTGCGTGGCGCGAACCGTGCCGTCACAGCTGGTCGAGCGCGAGAGCACGCGGCGGCGCTAGACGCTCGAGGCGCGCAGGTCGGTCCAGTTTCCGAGGCGCTCGCCGTTTTCGCGAGGATGTTCGACTTGGTTCGATTTCCATCTTCGGACGATATCTTACGATGGGTTCAAATTTGAATTGCATGTCTGGTCACGCCTGAAGCTAGGCCATACGCTAAGCTTTGATCCGCGCCGTGGGGGAGAGCGGACGGATGCGGCAAGGTGGCGATGCCTGGAACTTCGACTTCAAAGCCTAAGCTTGCCGCGCTTATCGGCGTTGCCGGGCTGGTCATGGTCTTGTTGTTCAACGCGTTCGTCGCGGCGCCTGTGGCCTCGGCGCTTGGTCGTGACGACCGCAACAAAGGCCTGACGCTCGTGGCCTATCGCGCCTACGCCGTATCGCCGACCGTCCTGACGCTCGATCTGTGGTCCGTCAAAGAGGCCGCGCCCATCGATCTTTTCCGCGCCCTGTTCCAAGCGGCCGAGGCGCTGAAAGGCAAGAGGTTCGATCGCGTCAATCTTGCGCGCGGTGGCCATACGGTCTTCGTTCTGGACGGCGGGGTGTTCCAGACGCTCGGCCAAGAGTATGCGCTCGGCCAGAACCCCATCTATCTGGTCCGTACATTGCCAGAGAAGTTGCTGACGCCCAGCGGTTCGCCGGCGTTCGAAACCTGGACTGGCGGCTGGTTGGGCGTGCTGAGCAAGCAGATAGAAGAAAGCAACGCCTTCGCCCAGGCCTGGGTGGAGGGCAAAACGCCTTCGGTCGCCCCCAGCTACTAGTCGAAGCTAAAGGGCGCGCGTCGGCTCGTGCTATTCAACGCGTGAGCTTCGGGTCGATGATTTTCAGGGGGTAATGGCGGAGAGGGTGTCCGCCAAAGCAGTATTCCCATACCGTTCTATCTCGTCCCGCCACATCTTCTTAAGTTACGGATTTTAATGTGTTTATTATCCGGTCTGTGCTACATTGTGCCTGAGCGCTCCACTCGGTCGCATGATGAAAGTAGGACCGAAAGTGGGGCCCGAAATGGGGCCGAAACAGTTCGGCGGAGATGTTAGGCGGAGACTCTCATGAGCGGCCGTTCACTCCATAAGTTGACCGCGCTCCAGGCGGCCAAGCTTAGCAGGCCGGGCCGACATTCCGATGGCGGGGGTCTTTACCTCTCGATCGACGAGGGAGGGCGTCGGCGTTGGGTCTTCATGCACACGCGGGCCGGCAGGCGCGTTGAACTTGGGCTTGGCGGGCGAAGAGACCTGACTTTGGCAGATGCGCGGGCCGAAGCTGCAACCTTCCGCGCTATGCTTGCCGCCGGCACCGATCCGAAGGCGGAGCGCGTAAAGGACGACACGACACAGACGTTCGGTAACTGTGCCGACGCCTATGTCGAAGCCATGAGCCCTTCCTGGCGTAACGCAAAGCACGCGGCACAATGGAAAATGACGTTGACCAAATACGCTGCTGCAATTCGCGAGCGCCCAGTCAACGAGGTCACGACCCAAGACGTCTTGGACGTTCTCCAACCGCTGTGGACCCGTACGCCCGAAACTGCGGAGCGCCTACGCGGGCGCATAGAGAACGTTTTGGATGCAGCAAAGGCCAGAGGGCTGCGATCCGGCGAGAATCCGGCCCGTTGGCGAGGTCATCTGAACCAGCTTCTACCTAAGCGCCAGCGATTGACGCGAGGACATCATGCCGCGCTGCCCTATGACGCTGTTCCGGAGTTCATGGCCAACCTCGGAACGCGGGGTGCCGTGGCGGCCCGTGCTCTGGAGTTCCTAATTCTCACGGGAGCGCGTTCGGGCGAGTTGCTAGGTGCTAGTTGGGACGAGATCAATCTGGAGAAGGAGATCTGGACTGTCCCGGCTGACCGCATGAAAGCGGGCCGCGAGCACCGTATTCCGCTGTCTAGCTGTGCGATGAAGATACTTGCTGAGCGGCTTGAGGTCAGCTCTATCGGTTACATTTTCCCAGGTGCAACGCCGAAGTCGCCGCTATCGTCGATGGCTATGGCGATGCTGTTGCGGCGGATGAAGAGCGACATCACAGTCCATGGGTTTCGGTCCACGTTCCGCGATTGGGCATCCGAAATGACGACCTTTTCGCACGAAGTCTGCGAAATGGCCCTGGCTCACACGATCGCGAACAAAGCCGAGGCTGCCTACCGCCGGGGCGATCTCTTTGAAAAGCGTCGCAAGTTGATGGAAGCCTGGGCGAGCTATTGTTCGAGTGGGGTGAAGGGCAAGGTGGTGATGCTGCGGCCGAGCTAGACGGCCGCCAGCAAGCTACCGGGTCGCGCCATTTTCTGCCGTTGGCGTACTTCCAGGAACTGGACATTCAGCATCGACATCAAGAGGACAGTCACCGTCCCGCGCGCCCTAGCGGAACCGCCTGGCCGAGAGAAGACCGGCTATCTAGCTTGGATGGGCCAATTGGCCGCTTCTGCGTTTGGAACAGTATGAAAACAGCAAGCTTTCCCGACGGCGCCACGGTCCCCGCGCTTGGCCAGGGTACCTGGATGATGGCCGAGCGCGCCGACCGCCGCGCTGAA
This sequence comes from Caulobacter hibisci, assembly GCF_016135805.1. Taxonomy (GTDB): domain Bacteria; phylum Pseudomonadota; class Alphaproteobacteria; order Caulobacterales; family Caulobacteraceae; genus Caulobacter; species Caulobacter hibisci. Next base: position 196,900 of record NZ_JADWOX010000009.1, on the reverse strand, counting down.
GAGGTCGCCGCGCTGCGCGAAGGCGTGGAGCTTGGCCTGACGCTCATCGACACTGCCGAGATGTACGGCGAGGGTGCGGCCGAGACCTTGGTTGGAGAGGCGATCGCCGGCATCCGCGATCGCGTCTTCTTGGTGAGCAAGGCCTATCCGCAGAACGCCTCGCGCGCTCGGCTCGCTGGGGCCTGCGAGGGTAGCCTGCGCCGACTTCGCGTCGAGACGCTGGATCTCTATCTCCTCCACTGGCGTGGCAATGTTCCCCTGGTGGAGACCGTGGAGGCGATGGAGCGGCTGGTCGACGCCGGCAAGATCGCGCGCTGGGGCGTCAGCAATCTGGACACCGACGACATGGAGGAGCTGGCGGCCGCCGGAGGGGCGCGCTGCGCCACCGATCAGATCCTCTACAACCTGACGCGTCGTGGCCCGGAGATCGACCTGCTGCCTTGGCTGGAACAGCGCCATATTCCCACGATGGCCTATAGCCCGGTCGAGCAAGGCCGCCTCGTCGACCATCCAGCGCTACGCACGATCGCCGAACGCAAGGGCGCCACGGCGGCGCAGGTCGCCCTGGCCTGGCTGCTACGGCGCCCCGGCGTGATCGCCATCCCCAAGGCTAGCTCCATCGCCCATGTCCGCGACAACCGCGCCGCCGCGGACCTGCAGCTCGACGAGGCCGATCTGACGACGCTCGATCACGCGTTCCCGCAGCCGCGACAGCGAAAGCCGCTGGAGATGATCTGAAGGTGCGCCTTCCGAAAAATGCCCTGTGACACCAACGAAGGATGTCCGACACGACGAACTTCCGGACATTGAGGCGGGTCCGGAAAGCGGACCTTCCTATGACGACTGCGTCACTGGCTGGCGCCGGATCAAGGCCTCCTGATAAGCTTGCTCGAACCGTTCAAACGTTCGCGATGCTGTTTGTGCGCATTCGGCTTCATCGGGCGCGTCGAAGTCCGCCTCGTCGAGCAAGGATGTGAACCGTAGCCAAGCCGAGCTGTCGGCGGTCTGCATCGCCATGTGTCGCGCGCCAAAAGCCGCGTCCATACCCAGGTCAAGAACAGCCTTCTGCAGGAGCCGGGCGCCTAGGCTGGCGCCTTCCAGAACGTAGAGGGCTCCGAGAATTCCAGCGCGGCCCGAGACCGTGAAGTCGGACGGCTCGCTCGGCAGGGGTGCCGCGTGCCCAAGATCTCGAAGGTCCTGCCGAAGATAGCTGGCGATCCTGCGCTGGGGCCAGGCTGCATAAACTCCGACGGCGTTCGCGGTGCCCAGGGCGCGCTCGATCGCCTCGCGTGCGTTGAGGGTCGCGGACAAATAGGCCAGATAACGCGACCTGTTCGTCAGGAAACCCGCGCCCCTGATGAGTGCGTCAAGGCGCGCATGTTCGCCCCGAGTGGCGTTGCGCAACCGAAACCGTCGACTGGTGTCGGCGACGGGAGGCGGCAAGGAGTCGGCGGCCACCCTAGCCACGCGGGTCGCGCCGCCGGCCGGAAGTCAGCGAGACCACGTTCTCGGCGTCCGACGGTCCACCGAGAACGGCCTGGACCTTTCGCGCCAGCTCGTCGCCCGCAAACGGCTTCTGAACCACGGACTGCCCCCCCACCTCGCGCAGCGCCGCCAGGTCGGCATAGCCTGTAACATACATGCACGGCAGGTTGGGCCGCATGGCCCGGGCGCGGGTTGCCGTCTCGACGCCGCTCATGCCGGGCATGGCGTAGTCGACCAGCAGGAGGTCAATGTCCGGACGCTCGCTTAACAGCGTCAGGGCCGCTGTCCCGCTGCCGGCCTCGACGATCTGGTAGCCCATTTCCGTGAGCAGTGAGATCGTGATCTCGCGCACGGCGCTGTCGTCGTCGACGACCAGGATCGTCGTGTTGGCCGCGACCGCCGACAACGGTGCCAGGCCAGCGGCAACGGCGCGGGCCTCCTCGAGCGCGGCGCGCGGCAGATAGACCCTGACCGAAGTGCCCTCGCCCATCCTAGTGTCGATGCGCACGCCGCCACCAGACTGCTTCGCGAAACCGAACACTTGCGCCAAGCCAAGTCCCGAGCCCTTGCCGACCGCCTTGGTGGTGAAGAACGGCTCGAACGCCTTAGCCAACACCTCCTCAGGCATGCCATGGCCGGTATCGCTGACCGACAGCTCGACATATTCGCCGGGCGCCGGCTCTTCAGGACGCACAGGCGCCTGGGTGACGGTGACGTTGTTGGTTTCGATGGTCAGTCCGCCGCCGACTTCCATGGCGTCGCGCGAATTGATCGCCAGGTTGAGAATGATCATCTCGATCTGGGTGGGATCGACCAAGGCCGGCCACAGTCCGGGCTTGAGCACCGCCTCGATGCGGATACTGCCACCCATGGTGCTCTGCAGGAGTTCACGCATGCCGCCGACCGCCTCGTTGAGGTCCAAGGCCTTGGGCGCCAGCTTCTGCTTGCGCGAGAACGCCAGGAGCTGGGCCGTCAGACTGGCCCCGCGTTCAGCGGCCGTGCGCATGTGCCCCACCCGCTTGGCGATCGCTGGATCGGCGCGCAGCTCGGGCAAGGCGCGCTCGACGAAGGTGATGTTGCCCAGGATGACGGTGAGCAGGTTGTTGAAGTCGTGCGCCACGCCGGAAGTCAATTGGCCTACAGCTTCGAGCCGCTGCATCTGCTGCAGCGTCTGTTCGATCTGTTGGCGCTCATCGATCTGTGAGCGCAGCTGATTGTTGGTCATCGCCAAGGCGTCAGCCGCCAGCTTCTCCTCGGTGATGTCGCGCCCCACGACGTAGAAGGCGTCGCGTTCGGGCGTCGCCGTCCAGGCGATCCAACGCCAGTTGCCGTCGGCATGACGAACTCGCGCGTCGAACCGATCGGGTCCGTCGCTATTCAGCCCTTGGAATATGCCGCGGGCGACTTCGAAGTCGTCGACGTGGAGAAGATCCGAGAGCCCGACCGTCAGCATGGCGCCAGCCGCATGGCCAAGATGGGCGGTCCAGGCAGGATTGACCTGTTTGAACCGGCCCTTGAGGTCGAGCACTGCAAAGAGGTCACGGCTCAGACGCCAGATGCGGTCGCGTTCGGCGGTACGGGCCTCGACCTCGGCCTCCAGTCGTTCATTCAGACGTTCCAGCGCATCATGTGCTCGACGCTGGTCGGTAACGTCGCTGGCCACGCCCGCGAAGCGTAGGCAAATACCGGCTTCGAAGATGGCTTGGCCATGCACCGCAAGAGTCCGCTCTCTGCCATCCAGACCATCGACGACGATCTCCAGAGTGAAGACACCGTCGTCTCCCGCGTCGGGCCGCGCCGCGCGCCGAGCCACGGCGCGCAGCCGCAGACGATCATTGGGCCAGCACAGACGCATTAGCCGGCCGAGGCTGACCTCGGCGTCTTCGGCGAGACCGCACAACGTCTTGCAGCGCGCGTCGATCGCCAACGCGCCAGTTCGGCGGTCGAAGCTCCAGACCCCCAGCCCCGCACCTTCGATAGCCAGTCGGTGATTGAGCTCGCTGCGGGCCAGCGCCTCCTCGGCCCAGCGGCGTTCGCCGCGCTGCCGGGCCTCTGTCAGGGCGCGTTCGACGGCCGTACCCAGCCGAGTCAGATTGCGCTTGAGCACGTAGTCGGTGGCGCCGCGCTTGATGGCGGCGGTCGCGAACTCCTCGCCCACCACGCCCGACACGAAGACGAAGGGGATGTCGGGCGCCAGCGCCTTGGCGATGGTCAGGGCCGATAGGCCGTCGAAATCCGGCAGGGCGTAGTCGGCCAGGATGATCTCGCACTCGCCGCTCTCGACCGCGTCGAGGAAGGTCTTGCGATCGATCGCGCGCTTGATGGTGCAGACCAGCCCGGCCTTGGCCAGATGACCCACCACCAGCTCGGCGTCGATGTCGCTGTCTTCGAGCAGGAGCGCGCAGAGCACGCGCGACGAACTATCGTCCATCGGGCAGGCCGGCGCGAGGCGGCGGTTCATTGAGGATCGCCCAGAACATTCCCAGGCTCTCTATGGCTTCGAAGAAGGCGTTGAAATCGACCGGCTTGACCACGAAAGCGTTGACCCCCTGCTCGTAGCTGGTGACGAGATCCCGCTCTTCGCGCGACGACGTCAGCATAACGACTGGGATCTGGCGGAAGTTGCCGTCGCCCTTCAGCGTCGCCAACACTTCCAGGCCGTCGATCTTGGGCAGCTTCAAATCCAGCAGGATGACCGCGGGATCGCCGGCCGGCCGGTCACTGTAGTCGCCGCGCGTATAGACGTAGTCGAGGGCCTCGGCGCCGTCGCGCGCGATAATGATCTCGTTGGCCAGTTGGCATTTGGCTAAGGCCGCCAGGGTCAGTTCCAGGTCACGCGGGTTGTCCTCCACCAGGAGGATGGGTCGCAGGTCGGCCACGGCGGTTAGTATCCCTTGTCGTCTGATGGATCGGCCTTGGGCAGGGTGAAGAGCAAGGTCGCCCCCTCACCCAGCTTGCCGTAGGCCTCAATGGTTCCGTGATGGCGGTCGATGATCCGCTTGGAGAGGGCCAGGCCGATGCCCGTGCCCTCGAAATCCTCGATGCGGTGCAGGCGCTGGAATACGCCGAAGAGCTTGCCGACATAGGCCATATCGAACCCGACGCCGTTGTCGCGCACCCAATAGGCGGTGACCTCGCCGCGATCCTCGCCGCCGATCGTGACCACCGCCTCGTCGCGCGGACGGCTGTATTTCAGCGCGTTGTCGACTAGGTTCATCATCACCTGGCGCAGCAGGCTGGCGTCGCCGAACGCGGGCGGCAAGGCGCCGATTTCCCATCGCACCGTCCTTCCCTCGGTCGCGACTTCCAGGGCTCGCCGCGTTTCGTCGGCTAGCTTGCGCATGTCGACGCGGGCGCGGCTGACGGGCAAACGCCCCAGCTGCGAAAACGCCAGCAGGTCGTCGACCAGGCGGCCGGCGGTCAGGGCCGCGTCGACGATGGTCTGGATGTAATGGCGCGACTTGTCGTCGAGCGCCGCCTCCTTGGCTTTCAGCAATTCGGCATAGCCGACGATGTGGCGGAACGGCGCGCGCAGGTCATGGCTGATGGAGTAGGAGAACGCCTCCAGCTCCTTGTTGCTGCGCTCCAGTTCGGCGGTCAGCTCGGCGCGCTCCTCGGCCCGGCGCAACACGAAGTTCTGGATAGCGTTGCGGAAATCGGCGGCGGTCTCAATCTCAACGTCGGTCCAGGGAAGGCCGCGCAGGCGCACCTGCTGCTTCCAGGCCTCAAACGATTTGCGCGGATGCAATATCCCGGTGTCGCTGGCCGGCTTGGTCGGATCGCCGCTCCAGGTGACGGTGCGAACCACCTCCGGCCGGAACCAGAGAATGTAGTCGGCGTGCAACTGGGAGATCGAGATCGCCAGGACGCCGCTGGCGTCCGGCGCGAACTGCTCGGCCGGCGGCCACAGGCTGGCCAGGGAGTCGGTCGCGAAGGTCGCCTCGCCCCGCTTCTGCAGCCAGCTGGCGAGAAGCTGGATCTCCTGGACCGACGGGGTCTGGCCGACGACGGAGACCGCGCCGCCGCTGATGATCGCCGCGCCCTGGGCCCGCACCAGGTCCAGCCAGAGGTCTGGATTGTCGACCAGCCCAACCTGGAAGTCCTGGACCGGCGCCAGGCGGCTCAGCAGCGCCGTCTCCAGCCGCTTGGCGGCCACGTGGTCGGCGGCCAGCTGGGCCCGGACACGCGAGGCGATCTGCAGCGAAACGATCTGGCCCAGGAAGTCGCAGGCCGTCCGCACTTGCGGATTGACCAGATGCGGCTGCGCGCTGTGGCCAGAGATCAGGCCCCACAGCGCGCCATCGACCAGGATCGAGATCGACATGGACGACAGGGTGCCCATGTTGCGCATGTATTGCAGATGGATCGGCGAGACGCTGCGCAGCGCCGCGCCAGACAAATCCAGCGGCTTCCCATCAACCGGGCTCAGAGCCGGCTCGATCGGCGATGGCGCATAGTTGGCGTCCGGGATCAGTCGCAGGCGATTGAGCCGATAGAGCTCCCGCGCTTGGGCGGGAATGTCCGAGGCCGGGAACCGCAGATCGAGATAGGACGGCAGGATGCCGTCGCCATCCTCGGCGAGCACGGTCCCAACGCCTTCGGCGTCGAAGCTGTAGAGCATGACGCGGTTGAAGCCGGTCAGCGCCCACACCTCACGAACGGCGGCGTCGGTGATGGCGCGCAGATCGCGGGCTTCTTCCGTCGCGCCCATGAACCGGCGCAGGCGCGGGTAAAGCGCCTCCAGCGTCTCGCCCTCGCTGGCGGGCGGCGCTTCGAACTCGACGATCGCCCCTTGCTCGCTGCGGTGCGCGGCGACCTGCTGTGGTCCGGCCGCGAGTTGCACGGTGCGTAGGAACAGCGCCTCGTCACTCTCCAGCCAGGCCTTCAGTTCGGTCGCGAGTTCGCCGGTCGGATCGATATCGTCCAGGCGCGATGGACGATCCATCAGCTTCAGAAACGCGGCCAAATTGGCGCTGGCCTGCCGGATTTCACCACTGCCGAGATCCACCACCGCAAGCGCGCCGTGGGGCTGAACGCCGCCTGGAACTCGGATGGGCTCAGCCGCGCAGGCGTCGAGATCCAGCTTGGGCTGTGCGCTCTCGCTCATCGCGTCAGGCGGCATCACGAACATTGAATGACGATGCGGGGAGTCCACGAAATTCCAAATCATCCCCCGGCTTGAAGCGAGCGACCCGAGCCGTATGGAAGGCCGCCGACTGGTGCAAGCTTGGCTAGAATGATTTTCGCCCGCCTCCGTTCCATAGCGAAGGAACGTCTTGTTGAACCTGCGAGGATCAAACCTCACCACAATTGAGACCGCCGAGCGCCAGAAGCGGAACTTCCCTCCCCTCCAGAACGCAGACGCTCAGCGTTGCCAGCGGCCGCTGCCAATGGCGTTCAATCGGGCGTCGGACGTACGACACCCAGGAACCGAGAGCTTCGGTGGCACCGTCGATCTAACGCTAACTTGTATCCACTTCGGGATGATGGAACCCCGTGTAGGTTAGAGGTTTGATGAGGCAGCTGAAGTCTGTTGATTTCCGCTTTGATCGAACTGTCGGCCGCTCACGGGCCCAGAGTGCGTGGGCCGGGCGATTTTGCCTGAACAGTCGCCGGCCAGAGGCGGTCGGCGCCGCGCCGGATCCATGTGCGCGCGGGTCTCTCAATAAGGTAGTGCACCGCAAACGCCGCCACGAGCGTCAGGAAAAGCAGGCAAGCAACCTCCCACCACGCCAACACGTAAGCGCTTGAGCGTTGGGTCAGAGCGGAGTTGACCCCCTTCCATCCAATCAGGACGGGCATGTGCACCAGGTACAGGGCGTATGAGGCTTCGCCTGCGGCCAACATCCACGGCCGGGCGACCGCGCGATCAGCGCCGGGTTTCGACAGAAGGGCCAGGCTGAGAACCAAGGGTCCGGCCGCAGCCACCACGACCCGCTCGTCCGCTTTGAAATGCATCAGCAGCAACAGAATGATTGCCGACAGCCAGGCCGCGCCGATCGCCTGGCGTCGAGCAAACAGCACCCGTTGGCCCAGCCGGTAAAGACCTATCCCATAGAGAAACTCGGGTATGATCCGCAGTACGCCCATGTTCAGCTGCGCGTGGACTATCAAGTCTCCAAACACCGCTTGGTAGGCCAGATCCAGCACCAGGAAGACCAGCGCCGACAGGGCGAGCAGGATCCATGGTCGACGGGCCAGGACGAGGCCGATCCAGGCGAAGGCGGGAAAGGCGAGATAGGCGAACCATTCGGCGGAAAGCGACCATGAAGGGCCGTTCCATTCCGCCACGACCGTTTCCGGCAACCAAGCATGCACCAGCAAGACGGTGGTGAGCAGGCCAACAGGATTGTAGAGCCGCCGATCGAACTCTGCGCCGATCAGGGTTCCCGCGCCGACCATCACCAGCACGAACCCCAAAACGGCGATATGGGCTGGGTAAACACGTGCGAAGCGCGCCGCCAAGAAGCGGCGGTAGTCCAACTGCCCGTCCTCTAGCACCTGACGATAGGCATGGGTGAGGACGAAGCCAGACAAGATAAAGAAGGCATCGACGCCGAGGCCAGCGCGATCGAAGATGCCGGTCAAAGGCATGGCGTTCCAAGGCCATTGCAGTTGGTAGTGGAAGAGCACGACCCCCAGAGCCAGCGCAAAGCGGATCGAGGTCAGCGCGGGCAGACTGTTTGGGAAGGGCGTTGGTTCACGCCCAATCTGATCAACGACTTTCATTCTATACCCCCGCCCTGCCGCATATACGCGCGAGAGATAGGTCAGCCCTCATCGTCTTGCTGAAGCGCGATTCCGACGGTCGTCTACGGGAACCTGGGACACCGGCGAGGCGCTCCGCTCCCCCCCCGGAGCCGTACTCCAACGTGCTAGCAGTGTGTGCAAAGTGAGGGGCGAGAGGCGAGGGCCGCGTAGTCTTCTTGTGAGCCGACCCGTTTGGAGACTTGAGATGCGACAACGACTTTTCTGCCTTACTGGCCTAACAATGACGGCAGCGCTCTTTGCCAACAGCCCAGCTTGGGCTCACGCCCATCTGGTGAGTTCGAACCCCGTCGCTGGCGCGAGCGTGAAGACGGCTCCCAAGACGATCGTATTGACTTTTAGCAACAAGGTGGTCCCAGCCTTCTCCAAGTTCGAAGTCACCATGCCTGAGCATGGCGGGATGAAGATACCGGTGCGGACGACGGTCTCGAAGGATGGCAAGAGCATCGTTGGAACGCCGCAAACGCCTCTGGCCTCTGGCGCGTACAAGATTGTCTACACGGCGGCAGCCGCCGACGGCCACAAGATGGCGGGTGAAGTCGCCTTCAAGGTGGGCTGACGTGCTCGAGCCTGCGGTCATCGTCCTCAGGCTGATGCAATATGCAGGGGCGATGATCCTTCTCGGATCGCCGCTTTTCTTCATCTACGCCCTTCCGAGGTCCGGGGCAGCATCTGCGGCGCAGACTGCCTGGGCCCGCCCCCTGCTCGCGGGCGCCGGAGCCCTCCTAGCCATTGCCGCTCTCCTCTCGCTGCCAGTCCACGCCAGCATTCTCGCCGGATCGATACGCGACGGCGTCAAGCCGGAAACCCTATTAGCGGTCATAACGGGCATGGACCTTGGCAAGGCGGCGATCTGTCGAGCGGTCGCGGCCGGGCTAGCGGCCTTGCTTGTCCTCGTGCTCAAGCCCGGCCGTCCAAGCTGGGGCCTGACGGCGGCGCTTGGGGCGGTGGCTGTGGCGAGTTTCGCCTGGATGGGCCACGGCGCCGCTACCGAGGGGCCGATCGCCCCCCTACATTTGGCGGCCGACATTGTGCATGGCTGGGCGGCGGCCCTTTGGGTTGGTGCGCTCGTAGTTTTCGCCCTGCTGCTCCTCGCACGGCCCAGAACGTCCGAGAGCGTGGCGGCTCTGCACAGTGCTCTTCAAGGCTTTTCAGGCATAGGGGCGCTGCTCGTCGCCACGCTGGTTCTCACCGGCATGGTGAACAGCGCAGTCCTGGTGGGGCTCGACCGGATCGAGGGCCTATGGACCACCTCTTATGGCCGCCTTCTGAGCCTGAAAATCCTGCTGTTCACAGCGATGGTCGGCCTAGCTGCAGCCAATCGCTACTGCCTGGCGCCCGCGTTGGGAGGAGCCCTTAGAGAGCCTGCAGCGAAAAGCGCCGCCTTGGCAGCGCTACGCCGCAGCGTTGTCGTCGAAGCGGGTCTAAGCCTGCTGGTGCTGGCTCTGGTGGCCTGGTTCGGGACGCTGCCCCCGCCGTCCGTTCACTAGTCTGGTGCTGCTAGGCGTGCTTGGCGAATACCCGCGTCTTGCCGCCAGGTAGCAGGAGCAGAGTGTCGTAGGCTTCCTTGCGGCCGTCCGGCATCTCCATGCCAGGAGATCCCAGCGGCATGCCTGGTACAGTAAGCCCGAGCGCTTTTGGCCGCTCTTTCAGCAGGCGGGCGATATCGCCCGCGGGCACATGGCCAACGGTGACATAGCCGCCGATGGTGGCGAGGTGACAGGAGGATAACTCGACCGGGATCCGGTAGCGCTCATGGAGCGGCCCTAAATCTTCCACCACGACAACGTTCGGCTGATACCCTGCACGTCGCATCAGCGTGATCCAGCCACCGCAGCAGCCACAGGCGGCCGTCTTGTGGACGGTCATTGCCGGGTTTGCCGCGAACGCTATCGCCGGAGTGAGCAAGCCCGCGCCGGCGAGAACGGCTCTACGAGAAATCATGTCGGCCTCGGCGGTGTTGCGGCCGCTTTCGCGGCCGCATTGAGTCAGTGCTGGTGCTGGGGCTTGGGGGCCGGCGCATCCGGGGCAGGCGCAGCTTCAGGCTTCTTGTCGCAACAGGCCATTTTGGCGTCCTTGTCCTTGCAACAGCAGCAGTCGGCGGCAAAGGCAGCGCCGGCGCTCAGAACGGTCAGCGCGACTGCGGCCAGCACGGATTTGGCGAGAGTGTTCATGGACTTCCTCTTGGGCGCAAAACTCGATCGGAGGGGCCTGCGCTGTCCCCGCCTGTTGATATACGCGCTCTGGCTCCCGCGCCCCTCAACAACTCCCACAGCAACCGCCTTTTGTCGCGCCTGGAGCCGTCTCGGCGGCGCGCGGGGTGTAGCCTGCAGAGCGGATCGCATGCTCGATCCGGTCTAACGCGAACAGGCTGGTGACCGCGACGTGCTTGGCCCCCAGATCCACTGCCACCTCGGCATCTGGGTCGAGGTCCTTCAAGGCCTGGGTGATCGTCTGGGCGCAGTGGCCGCAGGTCATGTCGTCGACTTGGTAGCGAAGCATCGCAATCTCCTTGTTCATCGCCTCGCTGCTGGAGATGGGGCTTCCCATGATGGTATGGTCAAGGGTCGGCCGGAAGATATTCTTAGAACCAGGCCCGCAGGCCGACGATGAACCGGGTGCTTTCCACCGCCTCGCCATGCGCGCGAGCAAGCCGCCCTGTGTCGCCGAAGGCGCGTTCGTAGGCGACGCCGATATAGGGCGCGAATTCCCGGCGGATTTCGTAGCGCAATCGCAGGCCGAACTCGCCGGTCGACAGCCCCGACCCAATGTCGCTCTCCGGGATATCCTGAGCGGCAAGCTCTAGCTCAGCGCGCGGCTGCAGGATCAGTCTCTGAGTGAGGCGCAAGTCGTAGCTGCCCTCAACCCGCGCCAGAACATCGCCCTTGCTGGAAAGGAAAACCGCACCCTCGGCCTCGAACCAGTAGGGCAACATGGTGTCGACGGCGAGCGTCGCATAGGTGCGGGATCTGGGTTCCAGATCGTACCGCAATCCCACCTGTACGTCCGTGTAGCGGGATACGGCCCGCGAGTAGAGAAGCTGCACCTCTGCGGCCTCGACGCCCTCACGGGACGCCCCCTCGCCTTCGGTCTTAATGGCCAGCCGGTTGATGTCGCCGCCGTACCAGCCCTCGACTTCCCAGCCGTAGCGCTCGCCATCCGGCGCCCATTCCAGCAGGTCAGCTTGAACCTTGGAGATGCGCGAACCGCCATGCTCGTTCTCCAGTGTCACGCGCGCCCGCTGCATCGGGCCGCTGCCAAACATCTGGTCGGCGAGGTTGTCCACGATAACGGGCGGTGGCGCCGCATCGCCCACGGGCAGATCGACGCCCGTCCGAGCGGGGCTCGGGGGGGGCATGGCATGGCCGGCGTGCGGGTCCACAGGCGCCGGCTGGGACGCCGGCATGGTGTGCCCCGCGTGCGGATCGGCGGGCGCAGCCGACTGCGCGGGCATGACGTGCCCAGCATGAGGATCGGCCGGAGCGTTTGGGGGCGGCGCTTGGTGACCGGCGTGCGGGTCTGCAGACGTCGCGGGCGCTGGCTCAACATGTGCAGCGTGCGGGGCAGGCATGACATGGCCGGCATGGGGGTCCGCCGAAGCCTGGACGGGCTTGGCTGGCTGCTTCATCACATGGCCAGCGTGCGGATCTACCGGCGCCTGGGCGGCCGCAGTGGACGCTGAGCCGGCCATCGCCAGGACGAGGAGCGAAGCGCGCATCATGCCGATGCTCCTTCCGCCGGGCGGACTTTGAAGACTTGGAACATGCCAGCGTGCATGTGGTACAGCATATGGCAGTGGAAGGCCCAGTCGCCCGCCTCGGCGGTCATGTCGAAGCTTACCTTCCCGCCTGGCGCGACACTGACCGTGTGCTTGCGCGGCATTTGGTCGACGGGTCCATGCACCAGTTCGAAGAAGTGCCCGTGAAGGTGGACCGGGTGGGTCATCATCGAGTCATTGACCAGGGTGACGCGCACCCGCTCTCCAGTTCGGAAGGAATAGGGCGGCGGGTTTTCGCTGAACTTCCAGCCATCGAACCCCCAGATGAAGCGCTCCATGTTGCCGGTCAGCCGGATCTCCAGAGCCCGCTCCGGCGGTCTTGGATCCGGGTTCGCTTCCAGGGCGATGAGGTCCTTGTAGACAAGGACGCGGTGGCCGACGCTTTCGAGACCAAGACCCGCCTCGCCGGTCCGGTCCATCGGCATGGGCGTGATCATCTGGACGCCGGGACCCTTCTTGATCTGAGGGGCCTTGGACCAGTCGAGCATGTTCATCTCCATGCCGCCCATGTCGCCCATCAGGTCGCCCCCTCGTTGACGCGGCGGCGCCATGCCAGGAAGAGGGGCCGCGCCACCCATTCCGGCCATGCTCCCATGATCCATGCCGGCCATGCTCCCGTGGTTCATGCTGTTGCCGCTCGCACCCGGAGCGCCGTGCGACTCGTGGGACATGCCCATGTCCTTCATCGTCAGGATTGGCCGCTCGCGCAGTGGCGGGACCGGAGCCGACATGCCGGCGCGCGGCGCCAGCGTCGCCCGGCCCATGCCCGAGCGGTCGATCGCCTCTGAAACCAGGGTGTAGGCCCGGTCCTCAGTCGGCTGCACGATGACGTCGTAGGTCTCGGCATTGCCGATCTGGAATTCGTCGACCTCCACCGGTCGCACGTTCTGGCCGTCCGCAGCCACCACGGTCAGTTTTAGCCCGGGGATGCGGACGTTGAAGATCATCTGAGCCGCCGCATTGACGAAGCGCAGTCGCACGCGCTCGCCGGGACTGAAGAGCCCGGTCCAATTGTCGTTGGGTCCATGCCCATTGACCAAGAAGGTCTGCACCGCGCCGGTGACGTCGGAGAGGTCGGTGGGATCCATCAACATCCTGGCCCACTCGGTCCGCTCGGCCAGCGTCTGGTCTTGGCCTGCGAGGAGGCCGGCGATCGTCTGGCGCTGATGGTTGAAGACCCCGCCCTGCTGCTTCAGCCGCTTGAAGATCAAGTGCGGATGCATCTCGCTGTGGTCGGCAAGGACAATCACGTGTTCGCGGTCAAAGGCGACCGGATCTGCCTTCGCCGGCTCGATTACGATGGGCGCGTAGTGGCCTTCGGCTTCCTGGAGCCCGGAGTGGCTGTGATACCAGTACGTCCCGGACTGAACGATCGGGAAGTCGTAGACGAAGGTCTCGCCGGGCTTGATGCCGGGGAAGCTTACGCCCGGCACGCCGTCCATGTGGGTCGGCACAAGGAGGCCGTGCCAGTGGATCGAGGTCTCCTCGTCCAGGGTATTGGTGACGGCGATCCGGACCTGCTGCCCCTCCTTGAGGCGCAGCATTGGACCCGGGACCGTGCCATTGATGGTCACCGCATGGCTGGTCTTCCCATCGATGATGACAGGCGTGTGGCCAATCGTGAGTTTAATGTCCTCGCCAGACAGCGTCGGAAGAGCAGAGAGGCTGCTACGCTCGGCGCTCATCGCCCAGTTGGGGAGCAGCGAGCTGACCGCAGCGCCTGCGCCAAGAATGGCGCCCCCGCGCAGAAGGGCGCGGCGATCGATATCGAGAGGGAGCCTGGGCATCAGGGATCCTTGAAGAATGAACGTCGAGGCGTTGTCCGGCTTCCCACGGTAGGAAGGTCAAGCCTTGGCGCTTCTGCATGGACAACGCAGCGAGGGCGGCGAACCCCTGACTTTTGACGCGTTAAATCGCCGAACGGTCGAGAAGCTCCGCAAGCCGCTGACGCGCGCGATAGACCCGCGTCTCGATCGTCTTGACCGTAACGCCCAGAACGTCAGCCGCCTCCTTCTGGGTGAGGTCGTCGAAGTAGGTCAGGAGCAAGGATTCCTTGAGCTTGGCCGGCAATTGATCGATGGCCTTCTGGAGGGTCGCCCGCTGTTCATTTGCCACAAGGCTGGTTTCGCCATCGGGCTCCAGGTCGTGTTGAGCCAAAGCTTCGGCGGAACCATCGTCATTTTCGCCAAGAATGAACCGTCGGACGGCGAGCCTGCGAGCGCGGTCGCGGCACTTGTTCAATGCGATAGCGCGCAACCAGACCCCAAAGGACCGGCGATCATCGTAGCGGTAGAGTGAGCGCCAGGCGGCAATAAAGCTCTCCTGCACCACGTCGGCCGCGCCGTCGCCATCTCGCACGTAGCGTCGAACAAAGCCGTAAAGCGCGGGCTTGTGACGCTGCAGCAGCGCGGCAAACGCTTGGTCCTCCCCCTCCCGCGCTCGCACGACGAGGTCAAGCTCTGCGTCCCCCTCCCCTGTCACGACGCCGGTTCGGTGAGGGCCTTGCCGATACGGGTGTCGAACTGCCGGGCCTGTTCAGGCGTCAAGACCGCGCGCATGGCCAGCACGTGCAGAATGGTCTCCTTCTGAAGCTCGCCCATGGCCCCATGGAAGCGGTCCACCGCCGCCTGTACCTGCGGCGAGTACTCGTGCCGGGCCTGAATGGCGCGGGCGAGATCGGCGTTAGCGGCCCGAAGCTCCGCCTCCCGCGCCCGCCGGCGAACCGCGAAGTCGCGCTCCAACACCTCGATCTGCGCCCTCTGGTCGGCGCTGAGCCTCAGTTCGTCGTGCACGAACTCGTGCAGCGAGGGCTGGTGGCGCTGAACATAGATGTAGCGAGCGCCGATCCAGGTTCCGCCCATGGCCGCGATCAGGGTCAGCAATAGAGTGATGACGAGGCCGCGACTGAGGCCCCTCATCTTTGATGATCCAGCAGAGTGGACGGCGCCAGTTTGCTGGCGACCGAGAACGCGGAAATCTCCTGGGGCTCGCTCGCGACGGCCACCGCGGTAACGCCGCCGCCGGCGACGCCCAGGGCAAGCCCGCCAACGACCGCCGCCGCGCGGACAGCGTTCAGGACCGGCGCGGCCTCTCGAGCGCGCCGAACCTCGGCGATCCCGCGCCAGACCGCTTGGTCGATATGGTCGTAGCCAGGGGCCGGCGGCTCGGACCTCAAGGTTTGGATCGACCGATCCAGGGTGTTGGTCATGACGATCCCCGCACGTTGTTCCCTATCTATACGCCCAGCCCACCGATCGCCCCTCAAAGACATTTGGGGCCTACAGCGGCCGTCCTCAGTGACTGGGCGAAGCGCTCTTGACCCTCCCATGACGGGAAGGTCTATCTGATCTGGGCAACGAAGATCAGGAGCTGCCCGATGTCCCAGACAACCCTAGTGCCCATCGACATTCCGGTGCTCGGAATGACCTGCGCGAGCTGCGTGGGGCGGGTGGAGAAAGCGATCGCCGCCGTCCCCGGCGTAGCACGCGCTTTTGTGAACCTCGCGGCGGGTCGAGCGCACGTGGAGTTCAATGCCGAAGGTCAGATGCCGGCCGTTGCGGAGGCAATTCGCAAGGCCGGCTACGAGCCTTTGGAACGCACCATCGATCTCAAGGTCGAGGGCATGACGTGCGCAAGCTGCGTAGGGCGGGTCGAGCGGGCGCTTCGCGCCGCGCCTGGCGTTCTGAGCGCGCAGGTCAACCTGGCGACCGAGCGGGCGACCGTCACAATGCTCGAAGGCGTTGACGCGACCGCTCTGGTCTCGGCTGTCGAGAAGGCAGGCTACCGCGCCACCCCCATCCTCGAGGCCGGTCCGGACCTTTCCGACCGGGAGCGAGAGGCGCGAGCGGCGGAAATCCACGCCCTCAAGCGCGCCGCGGTGTTTTCAGCCCTTGCGACCCTTCCGCTGTTCCTCATCGAAATGGGCCGGCACCTCATCCCCGGCGTCCACCATCTGCTGGCGGACACGGTTGGCGAGCAGCCCTGGCGGCTGATCAGCTTTGCATTGGCAACCCTGGTTCTGTTCGGACCGGGCCTGCGCTTCTACCGCAAGGGCGTGCCCAACCTGATCCGGCGCACGCCGGACATGAACTCCCTGGTGGTGTTGGGAGCCACCGCCGCTTTCGCCTATTCATCGGTCGCCACCTTTGCTCCGGCCCTTCTCCCCGCCGGCGCCAACCACGTCTACTTCGAGGCCGCGGCGGTGATCGTCACGCTGATCCTGGTGGGTCGGCTGTTCGAGGCGCAGGCCAAGGGCCGCACGAGCGAAGCCATCAAGCGGTTGATGACGCTGCAGGCCAAGACCGCCCACGTGGAGCGCGACGGCGCCGTCCGCGAGATCCCAATCGCCGAAGTCGTGGCCGGCGATATTGTCGTTGTCCGGCCAGGAGAGCGCCTTCCTGTCGACGGCGAAGTGCTGGATGGCGCGTCCTACGTTGACGAGTCGATGATCACAGGTGAACCGGTTCCGGTGGAAAAGCGCGTCGGGGCCGGCGTGGTGGGCGGAACGGTCAACAAGACGGGCGCTTTCCGCTTCCGTGCGACAAAGGTCGGCGCAGCGACCCTCCTGGCCCAGATCGTGCGCATGGTGGAGGCCGCCCAGGGCGCCAAGCTTCCGATTCAGGCCATGGTTGACAGGGTGACGAGCTGGTTCGTGCCGGCGGTGATCGCCGCGGCGGCCTTGACCTTTGCGGCCTGGCTGGTGCTTGGGCCCAGCCAGGCGCTCAGTTTCGCCCTCGTCAACGCCGTCGCCGTCTTGATCATCGCCTGTCCCTGCGCGATGGGCCTGGCGACGCCGACCTCGATCATGGTCGGCACCGGCCGGGCCGCCGAACTGGGCGTGCTCTTTCGGCGCGGCGAGGCTCTGCAGGGCTTGCGTGATGTCCAGGCGGTGGCTTTCGACAAGACTGGCACCCTCACCCTTGGCCAGCCTGCCCTGACCGACGTCATTCTCGCCGACGGGTTCACCGAAGCCGACGTACTGAGCGCCGTCGCTGCGGTGGAGCGCAACTCCGAGCACCCGATAGCCCAAGCCATCGTCGAAGGCGCGCAAGCACGCGGCCTCACCATTCCCGAACCCGACGACTTCAACGCTCTTCCGGGCTTCGGGGCCGAGGCGATCGTAGAAGGTCGCCGCGTCCAGGTGGGCGCGGATCGCTACATGGAAACGCTCGGTGTCTCCGTCGCAATTTTCACGAGCCAATCCGAACAGTTGGCCCAGCAGGCCAAGACCCCCCTCTATGCGGCCATCGATGGCCGGCTCGCCGCTCTTCTAGCCGTGGCTGACCCCATCAAGGATAGCGCGCCGCAAGCGCTGGCGGCTTTGCGCGCAGCAGGACTGAAGGTCGTGATGATCACAGGCGACAACCGCCGCACGGCCGCAGCGGTTGGCAAGCAGCTTGAGCTCGACGAAATCGTCGCCGAAGTGCTGCCTGATGGAAAGGTTGCGGCAATTGTGGCGCTGCAGGCTCGCTACGGACGCGTGGCTTTCGTCGGAGACGGCGTCAACGATGCCCCAGCCCTCGCCAGCGCTGACATTGGCATTGCCATGGGCGCGGGAACTGACATCGCCATCGAAAGCGCCGACGTGGTGCTGATGCGCGGCGACCTGCGCGGCGTCGCCACCGCTATCGACCTGAGCCGCTCCGTCATCCGTAACATCCGCCAGAACCTCATCTGGGCTTTCGGGTACAATGTGGTGTTGATCCCCGTGGCCGCTGGGCTGCTCTATCCAGCCTTCGGACTGTTGCTTTCGCCGATGGTCGCCGCCGGCGCCATGGCCCTCTCCAGTGTCAGCGTTTTGGCCAACGCCCTGCGTCTTCGGACCTTTAAACCGACCAGGCCTGTCGAATACCCAGCTGCTCAAGGAAGCATCGCATGAACATCGGTCAGGCCTCAAAGGCATCCGGCGTCACTACCAAGATGATCCGCTACTACCACGAGATCGGCCTGGTTCAGCCCGCCAGTCGTTCCGACTCCAACTATCGCGAGTACGACGAGCGCCAGATCAACGAGCTGCGCTTTATCAAGCGCGCGCGGAGCCTTGGATTTTCCATGGAGGAGATCACCCAACTGCTCTCGCTCTGGCGAGATCGCAGCCGGCCCAGCCGTGAGGTCAAGGCGATCGCTGATCGTCACCTGGCCCATCTGAACGCCCGCATCGCGGAAATGCAGGCCATGGCCGATACACTTCAACATTTGTCGCTATGTTGCGCCGGCGACGAGCGGCCAGATTGTCCGATTTTGGCGGATCTCACCAGCGGAACGGAGCCGACAGAGCGGGCTGGAAGGCAAACGCTCGTGCAGCGCGCGAGATGAGTTCCTCGGCCATTCAAGGGTCCGGTGGGCCGTTTACCTGTCTATCAACGATGCCCACGCGTTCCCTCTTGGACAAGAAGGCTTGACCTTCCCACGGTGGGAAGCCCGAGCGTTGATTTGGCGGTCGTCGTCGGCGGCGCCCAGGAGGCTAATATGGCGGACCCAGCGGGACATACACACCATCAGCACGGACCGGGCTGTACCCATGTGCAGCCGACCGCCGAGGGCACCGAGACCGTAGATCCTGTCTGCGGCATGACGGTGAACCCCGCGACGACGGCCCACAAGTGGTCTCACGACGGGCGGTCCTATGTCTTCTGCTCAGCGGGATGCCGCGCGAAGTTCGTCGCGGATCCTCAGAAATACCTCGCGGGCGACGAGCAGGCCCCGGCCAAAGGGGCCCCGGCAGGAACGATCTACACCTGCCCGATGCACCCGGAGGTTCGCCAAGTCGGGCCAGGGGCCTGCCCCATTTGCGGCATGGCGCTTGAACCGGACTTGATTACCGCTGACGCGGGCCTCAACCCCGAGCTGGCCGACATGACACGCCGGTTTTGGGTCGGCCTTGCGCTGACTGTCCCGGTCTTTGCCCTGGAAATGGGCGGACACGTCACTGGCCTGACGATGCGTCTTGGCCCAGCCACATCTGGCTGGATCCAGTTTGTGCTGGCAACACCGGTGGTGCTCTGGGCGGGTTGGCCATTCTTCCGGCGTGGCGCTCAATCGCTGGTTACCCGCAACCTCAATATGTTCACGCTCATCGCCATGGGGACCGGCGTAGCCTGGATATTCAGCGTCGTGGCCGTCTTGGCGCCGGACGTCTTCCCGACCGCCTTCCGATCCGCCGACGGCAGCGCGCCGCTCTATTTCGAAGCCGCCGCCGTCATCACGGTCCTCGTCCTGCTGGGCCAATTGCTCGAACTGAGAGCCCGCGAGCAGACATCGGGGGCGATCCGCGCGCTGATGGACCTTGCGCCCAAGACCGCCCGTCGGGTGCGCAGCGACGGAACCGATGAAGAGGTGACCCTAGATCTCATCACCGTCGGCGACAGCCTGCGTGTTCGGCCTGGTGAAAAGGTTCCTGTCGACGGTGAGGTGCTCGAAGGTCGCGTGTCGATCGACGAATCGATGGTGACGGGCGAGTCCATGCCCGTCACCCGAGGGCCAAGCGACAAGGTGGTCGGCGGCGCGATCAACAAGACCGGCTCCTTTGTCATGCGCGCTGAAAAGGTCGGCGCTGACACTCTGCTGTCCCAGATCGTTCAGATGGTGGCCCAGGCCCAGCGTAGCCGCGCGCCCATCCAACGCATGGCAGACCGTGTTTCGGGCTGGTTCGTGCCAGCGGTTATCCTCTCGGCGATCATCGCCTTCGCGATCTGGGCCTTTGTGGGTCCAGAGCCGGCCCTGGCTCATGGCCTTGTTGCGGCGGTGTCGGTGCTGATCATCGCCTGTCCCTGCGCGCTTGGCCTGGCAACGCCCATTTCCATCATGGTGGGGGTTGGTCGGGGGGCGCATGCCGGCGTCCTGATCAAGGACGCCGAAGCCCTGGAGCGCTTTGAGAAGATCGACACCCTGATCGTGGACAAGACCGGAACCCTTACTGAAGGTCGGCCGTCGGTCACCCAAATCCTCGTGGTTCCCGGGGTTGACGAGGCCGATCTACTCCGGCTTGCGGCGAGCCTCGAACGTTCCAGCGAGCACCCGCTGGCGGACGCTATCGTGCGCGCCGCTAACGATCGCAGCCTCCCGCTGACCACTCCCATCGACTTTGACTCGCCGGTCGGCAAGGGCGTCATAGGTCAGGTCGAGGGGCGCCGCATACTGCTCGGCTCGCCCGCCTTCATGGTGGAACAGGCCATCGACACGAGCGCATTGGCAACCACGGCCGATGCGCTGAGGAGAGATGGCGCGTCGGCCATCTTCGTCGCCATCGATGGCAAGCTAGCGGGCGTTCTCGCCATTGCTGACCCGATCAAGACGACGACAGCCGAGGCGGTCCGTCAATTGAAGGCCGAGGGGCTTCGTCTGGTGATGATGACCGGCGACAATCGAACTACAGCCCTGGCAGTGGCGACCAAGTTGGGCATCGATGACGTCGAGGCCGATGTTTTGCCTCAGCAAAAAGCCGCAGTGGTTGTAAAGCTGCGATCAGAGGGCCGGGTGGTGGCCATGGCCGGGGACGGGGTGAACGACGCCCCTGCCCTCGCCGCTGCTGACGTTGGCATCGCCATGGGCGCAGGAGCCGACGTCGCCATCGAGAGCGCCGGGGTCACGCTGCTCAAGGGTGACTTGCAGGGCTTGATAAAGGCTCGGCGGCTGTCTCGCGCGGTGATGCGCAACATTCGTCAGAACCTGTTTTTTGCCTTCGCCTACAATGTCGCGGGTGTCCCGATCGCCGCAGGCCTGCTCTATCCGGTGTTTGGTCTTCTGCTGTCCCCGGGGATCGCTGCGTTGGCCATGGCGCTCTCGTCCGTCAGCGTCATCGGCAACGCCCTTCGCCTGCGCGCGGTAAAGCTTTGAGCGTGGAAATGCATGTTGGCCAAAGCCTCCTGCGCGCCATTTGCTGACGTTGACGCGCTTCCAGGAACACGACGTTCCATGGAGACGCGTCGTGCACCTGACAGCTCTGAAGCTGGCGGACTGACAGCGCTAGAGGTCGATCTGCTCGGACATCTCTAGCGCGTCATCAACCTCAATGCCGAGGTATCTGACCGTACTCTCGAGCTTCCTGTGTCCGAGTAAAAGTTGGCATGCGCGCAAGTTGCCGGTCTTCTTGTAGATCAGCGCCACCTTCGTTCGGCGAAGGCTATGCGTGCCATACGCCCGAGGCTCGAACTCAATCATCGACACCCACTTATCGACCAGTCGAGCGTACTGCCGCGTGCTGACGTGATCGCCAGGTCGACTGCGGCTGGGAAATAGCCAATCGTCGTTGCGCCGCCCACGCACCTTCAGCCAAACCGCCAAGGCATCTCTTGTGGGCTCGGTAATCTCGAACGGGACGGGCTGCCCGGTCTTCTGCTGGATGATCGTGGCCCGCGCCCGTAAAGAACCTCCTGGCGCCACGTCGCTGACGCGCAGCTTCACCAGATCACAGGCTCTGAGTTTTGCGTCTATTGCGCAGTTGAACATAGCGAGGTCGCGGATTCGCCCGTTCGCTTTGAGCTGTTGTCGTATCCCCCAGATGTGCCTGGGCTTGAACGGCGGCTTGGGGCCGATAATACGGCCCGTGTTCCAGGGACGCTTGGGCGGAAGGAAGAGGTCAAATTGAGCCATGTTCGCCTCCTGCGAATTGGCTACTCCCCTCGGCTCATCCTACCACATCCGTGCGTCCGACGCTCCGGCGGCGTATAGCCGACATTCGACGCCACCAGACTCCGGACTTTGCACCGTGGGGGCCTTCGACCGCTCCCGACCCTTCTCTGACTCTCGGAAGGTCCGCTTCCGGTGGGGCGGCGAACGTCAGCTTTGCGGAGCGACGCCGTTTCCCGCTCCCGACCCTCTTTGAACCTTGGGTGAGTCAGCTTGTCCGAAGATCGATTAGCGAGTTATGCAACGGTTCTGAGATCACACCCGCGCAGAAAAACTGGTGAGTCATCCGCCTGACTTTGTCGATGAAATCTGGCGAGTCGAGTTGCCTTCGGACTCGTTAGGGGCGCACGCAATTCTTCCAGACACTCGCTGCGGCATAGCGTTGGTGGTCTTTAGCAATGGCGTGGTGAGCCAGATCTTACCTAGCCTACCGCATGTCCGTGTCCGCTTCGCACCCATTATTCCAGGCGCCAAGGTCGCCGGCGTATACTTCAAGCCCGGCCGAGCGCCTCTAACGTGCTTTTCCGACGAGGACGAGGCGGCGACAGCAACATTTTGGTCCGACGTGGCCCAAGCGCTCGCGGCCTATGCGCAAGACACGTCAAGGCGAGAAGGCGTGAGCACGGCGCTGAGTCAGCTTGCAGAACGACTGCCCCCTCCGGATCAAGTCATCCTCAGCGCCCTCCAGCACGATGGCGAAGGCGGACCTGATCGAATCTACCAACTCGCAGCTGAGCTAGGTCTTTCCGAACGGCAGTTTCGCAGACGTTTCATCGCCGCCACAGGTCTATCGCCTCGCGCGTTCGTAGTGACGTCGCGCCTTCACCTGAGCTTGGTAGCGCTCTCGCGCTCGCCAGAACCTCAGCTCGCCAGTACCGCGTGCGATGCGGGCTATGCGGACCAATCTCATTGGGGGCGAAGCGTCCAGAAGGCGTTCGACCGGAGCCTCTTGCGGGCGCATCGTGAGCTACGCGCGCACCGCGCTAGGTTCCAGGGGCGGCATCTGTCCGAAAAGTTCTAGGCGCCGGCGCCGGCCTCGGGCATCGCGACGGCATGATCATCGCTCGCGGCCTTGCCGGCTTGTTCGTCTTCTTCGCTCTGTCCGCCGTCGCGGCGGCGCGGGATTTGTCCAAGGACGTCGGGACTTTCGCCGACCGCTTTGGCTGGCCCGGTGCGGTCGCGCTCGAGGTGACGCGCGACGGCGTCGGTGAGACCGTCGTGCGAGGCGAGTGCCGGCCGGACAAGCCCCTGACGGTCGACACGCCTATGATGGTCGGATCTGTTTCCAAAGCGCTTACTGCCCGCGCGGTTCTGTCGCTGGCAAGACAGGGGCGGCTCGATCTGGACGCGCCTCTGTCCCGCGCGTGGCCGGGGCTTGGCGGGGTCGGAAATTTAACGCCTCGCCAGCTGCTGACCCACACGAGCGGCTTCAGCGCGCGCCAAGGCATGACGGTCACGCAGCCGCCCGACCTCAGCCGACTGGCTCCAGATGAGACTGTAGGCGAGCGGCGATATTCGAACCTCAACTACAATCTGCTGGGGGCGCTGGTGGCCCGCCATGGATCGGCTCCATTCGACCAGGCCCTTGCGAAGCTGGTCACTAAGCCGGACGGTCTAGCTTCACTCGCCGTCGCCGGCGAAGCCGCCAAGGCGTGCGGACATACCCTCGCTTTTGGAACTACTCTTCAGCGCCCGGAACCGGCGTGGTCGCCTTGGATCGCACCGGCTGGCTTCCTGCAGGTCAGTCCTGCGGACCTCGCGCGCTTCGAAAATAGTATCTTGAACGATCCAGAAGCGGGGCGAGGAAGTCCACTCGATCCACTGGTTGGATGGAAGAGCGCGACGATCGCGGGCGAGCATGTCTACTCCCACAGTGGTCAGATCGGCGGTGCGCGTGCGACCTTGGTGGTTATGCCAAGCCGGGGGAAGGGGCTGGTGATTGTGGTCAATCGCGGTGGCGACCTCTTGCAAGACCCGGTCGACGAACTTGCGCTTCGCAGCCTTGCGCGGCTTCAGGGGCGGCCACAGCCTCCGATTCCCTGGCCGTGGGAGCGCGTCTTGCGGTTCACGGGGCTCCTGCTGCTCGCGGTTAATGTCTGGAGACTTGCGCTTTCTTTGAAGCGTAGCAGTCTCGCCGACGTTCGGTTGTGGCGCTGGGGCGTCACGCTCGCTGTGGCGATCATCGTCCCAGCTGCCGTTCTGCAGATGACGGCGCTGAGCGCGGCCTCGTTTTGGCGATTAGCGCCCGACCTGTTCATCCTGCTGTTGCTTGGCCCGGCGCTCGCCCTTAGCCGCTGGGCGATAAGGCCACGGTTGCGATGACAGACGCGGCCGTGAGGACCGCCAGGCCTTATCCACGGCTTGCCCTTTTGCTCGCCCCAGATCCGTTAGGCGCGGCTCTCACTCGATCCGCCCCAGTCCGCGAGCTACGCGCGATGCGCAGGCTCTCTTCATTGGCGCGCCATCGGCTAGGTCCGCTATCTCGGCGGACGCAGTTTTAGGGAGGGGTGTCCGCAATCCACCCTCCCCGGCCGATCCGAAGGTCTGTAATGGCGGCCGGCCAGCGCCATTTGCAGACATTGGCTCACCTCCAGGAATCGGACCTTCGGCGCTAGGTGATGTTGGCTTCCAAGATCAGCTCGACCGCGATCACGTCGCGCCAGTCGCCGTCCAGCTTGCCGTGCTTTTCGTGGACGCCGACCTCGCGGAAGCCGACCGATCGCAGCAGCGCAAGACTGGCCTTGTTCTCGACGAACACGCGCGACAGCAGTTTCCAGAACCCGGCCTTCGCCGCCTCCTCGATCAACGCCTTCATGCCGACGACGCCCACGCCCTGGCCGCGATTGGCGCGTCGAACATAGACCGAGAACTCGGCGATGCCGGCGTAACAGCAGCGATCGGCGTAGGAGAATGTCGCAGCGTAGCCGGCGATCTCGCCTGCCTCGTCGAGGACAATGACGATCGGGTGGCGATCATCGAACCAGTCCAGGATTTGGTCGACCGAGCGCGGCGAAGTCTCGAACGTGGCGATCCGATCAGCGATCCCCTCGTTGTAGATCGCGACGATCGCGGGCGCGTCGCGGACCGTGGCGGTCCGGGTGGTCAGTTGAGGCTCGGTCATACGGTCTCGGGCTTCTGGGTTTCATGGCTCATCGCCGCCGCGCCAAGCTCGACGTGCTGGGCGATGCGCCCATCGGCCTTGCGCTCGCTGTAGCGGTCGACGAGGTAGTCGGCGCGGTCGCGGGTCAGCAACGTGAACTTCACCAGTTCCTCCATCACATCAACGACGCGGTCGTAGTAGGCCGAAGGCTTCATGCGGTCGTCGTCGCCAAACTCCTTGTAGGCCATGGCCACCGACGACTGATTGGGAATGGTGATCATCCGCATCCAGCGGCCTAGCAGGCGCAGGGTGTTGACCGCGTTGAACGACTGAGACCCGCCACTGACCTGCATCACCGCCAGAGTTCGGCCCTGGGTCGGGCGGACGCTGCCAATCTCCAGCGGGATCCAGTCGATCTGGGACTTCATGATCCCACTGATCGCGCCGTGGCGCTCGGGGCTGCACCAGACCTGCCCCTCCGACCACTGCGACAGCGCCCGAAGCTCTTGAACCTTGGGGTGCTCGGGTCCAGTGGCGTCAGGGAGCGGCAGCTCGCGCGGATCGAAGATCCGCGTCTCGCAGCCGAGGACCTGGAGAATGCGCGCGGCCTCCTCGACCAGGAGCCGACTGAACGAGCGCTCCCGCAGCGAACCATAGAGCAGGAGGATGCGGGGCGGATGGGTGGATGGCGACTGGACCTCCAGCTTGGCCTGGTCGATCGGCGCCAGGAAATGCGGCTGCAAGGCGGGGAACTCAGTCATCAAGCCACTCCAACAAACGTCATTGATCCGTCTCATATTTCCAGCATATTGGAAACATGGAATCGAAAGCCGCCGCCGCAAGCCTGTCAGCCCTTGGCCACGAGGGCCGCCTGGCGATCTTCCGCCTGCTGGTGAAGGCTGGCCCCGTCGGGGTCGCGGCCGGCGAAATCGCGCGGCGCCTGGCCATGCTGCCCAACAGTCTGTCGGCCAACCTCAACGTGCTGTCGCACGCCGGCCTGATCACCTCACGCCGCGAAGGCCGCTCGATCATCTACTGCGCCGACTACGCCGCCATGACCGGCCTGCTCGGCTTCCTGATGGAAGACTGCTGTAGTGGCGCCCCTGAGATCTGCGCGCCCTTGAGCGACATCGTCGCCAAGGCCGCCGACTGCGATGGAACCTGCCTTACCGAACTGGAGACGGCATGACCGACGACACGCGCCACCGCCCCCTCAACGTCCTTTTCCTCTGCACTCACAATTCCGCGCGCTCGGTCATGGCCGAGTCGATCATGAACCGGGTCGGTGCCGGACGCTTCAAGGCCTACTCCGCCGGCTCGACGCCCAGCGGCGTTCTCGATCCGCGCGCGACCAGCCTGCTGCAGCACCTGAACTACAAGACTGACCACCTGCGATCCAAGGCCTGGGACGAGTTCGCGATCCTCAACAATCCGGACGCGCCCGACCTCGATTTCGTGTTCACCGTCTGCGACAACGCCGCCGGCGAGGTCTGTCCGATCTGGCCGGGCCAGCCGATGACCGCTCATTGGGGCATCCCCAATCCCGGCTCGACCGAAGGGACCGAGGCCGAGGTCGCCCTGGCCTTCGCCGACGCCTATCGCCAGCTCAACAGCCGCATCACCCTCTTCTGCGCCCTGCCGATGGCGTCGCTGGATCGTCTGTCTCTGCAACGCCGTCTCGACGAGATCGGCCAGTCCCAAGCGCCCGACACCTCCGTCGCCTGATCCCTATCGTTCTGCTTTTCCTGGTGAGCCATGTCTGACGCCGATTTCCCGATCGTCATCTTCCACAACCCTGCCTGCGGCACGTCGCGCAATGTCGTGGCCATGGTCGAGGCGGCCGGCTACGCGCCCAAGGTCATCGAATATCTGAAGGCCGGCTGGAGTCATGAGCAGTTGCGGGAATTAGCCGGCGAGGCGGGGCTGACCTTCCGCCAGCTCATGCGCGAGAAGGGCACGCCCGCCGCCGAACTGGGCCTGCTGGCGGATGCGGCGACCGAAGACCAGATCCTCGACGCCATGGTTGCCCATCCCATCCTGGTCAATCGCCCGATCGTGGTCACGCCCAAGGGCGTCAAACTCTGCCGGCCGTCCGAGGTCGTGCTCGATCTGCTCGATCGCAAGCCGGCGAGCTTCACCAAGGAAGATGGCGAAGTCGTCGTCCTGTGATCCTCGCCCTCCTGATCTTCCTGCTCACCATCACCCTGGTCATCTGGCAGCCCAAAGGCCTCAGCATCGGCTGGAGCGCCAGCGTCGGCGCCGTGCTGGCCCTGGCGACCGGCGTCGTCCACATGGGCGACATCGCCACGGTCTGGCAGATCGTTTGGAACGCCACGGGCGCCTTCATCGCCGTGATCATCATCAGCCTGCTGCTCGACGAGGCCGGGTTCTTCGAGTGGGCGGCCCTGCACGTCGCGCGCTGGGGCGGCGGCAAGGGCCGATTGCTGTTCGCCTCGATTGTGCTGCTGGGCGCGGCGGTGTCGTCGCTGTTCGCCAATGACGGCGCGGCCCTGATCCTGACGCCGATCGTCATCGCCATGCTCATGGCCCTGGGATTCAAGGACAAGGCGACCCTGGCCTTCGTGATGGCGGCGGGCTTCATCGCCGACATGGCCAGCCTGCCGCTGGTGGTCTCCAACCTGGTCAACATCGTCTCGGCCGACTTCTTCAAGATCGGCTTTGCCCGCTATGCTTCGGTGATGATCCCGGTCGATCTGGCGGCCATCGCCGCCACGCTTGGCGCGCTGCTGCTCTACTTCCGGCGCGACATCCCCGCGACCTATGACGTCGGCCAGCTGAAGCCGCCGCGCGAGGCGATCAAGGATCCGGCGACCTTCAAGGCCGGCTTCCTCGTGTTGGCGCTGCTGCTGATCGGCTTCTTCGCCTTGGAGCCGCTCGGCGTGCCGGTCAGCGCGACGGCGGCGGTCGGGGCCGTGGTGCTGCTGACGATCGCCGGCCGTGGCCATGTGATCAGCACCCGAAAGGTGCTCAAGGGCGCGCCTTGGCAGGTCGTGGTGTTCTCCCTGGGAATGTACCTGGTCGTCTACGGTCTGCGGAACGCCGGCCTCACCGATCAGATCGCCGGCCTGCTCAACCAGTTCGCCAAGGGCGGGGTGTGGGGCGCGGCCTTCGGCACCGGCATCCTGACGGCGCTCCTGTCCTCGGTGATGAACAACATGCCCACCGTCCTGGTCGGTGCCCTGTCGATCGACGCCAGCGGCGCGACTGGCGCGGTCAAGGAGGCGATGATCTACGCCAATGTCATCGGCAGCGACCTGGGTCCGAAGATCACCCCGATCGGGTCGCTGGCCACGCTGCTCTGGCTGCACGTCCTCAGCGCCAAGGGAATCAAGATCTCCTGGGGCTACTACTTCAAGATCGGGATCGTGCTGACCACCCCGATCTTGCTGATCACGCTGGCGGCTCTTGCGTTGAGGCTCACGCTAGCGCCGTAGAGGCCAGAAAGTCCCCGCTCCCATCAGGTCCTGCGGCGAGCCTGCGCCAGTTGCTGACATTGGCACACCGCCAGCAACCGGACGTTCAGCACCTAGGGTATCTGACCCTCGCGATGTTCGCGTAAGGGTCGAGGTGGCAATGTCCGGTTTCGGGGACGGCCATTTGCTGCCGTTGGCGTACCTCCTGGGACGCGACATTGACAACTGCCGAGACGAGCGCTGCGCAGTCTGCGGTGATTTGCCGCCGTGACAGTTAACGCCGCTGTTAACCGGCGCACGCGAGGGTCAATCAATGACGCCCGGGATGCAGACAATGTTCGCTATCGACGACTGGAAGATCGCCACCAAGATTTCCTCCGCCCTTGGGCTGCTCGCGGTCGCCTTCGCGGTGACGATAGCCTTCAGCAGTCTGAAGCTCCTCGATCAGGATGCTCAGTTTTCGGAGCTCACCGAGCACGAGGCCCCGGCGGCAGTCGAGATGGCGCGTGTCAATCGGCAGATCAACCAAATGGGCTATGCCGGCTACCGTCTTCTGACCCACCCGCCCGGTTCTCCGGACGCGCGCGAAGCCAGAGACGCCATGGTCGATGCGCGGCAGAAGGTGATCAAGAACCTCGAAAACGCGGCTTCGTACGTTCCTGCGGACGCTGGCGAAATCGCCGCCTTCCGCATCCGCGTCGAAGAGATCATCAAACACACCGACGCTGTGCTGCATCATACCGACCGCGGCGATCATGGAAGCGCCAACGCGGCCCTTGATGCGATGGACCCCAAGATCGCCAGCCTGACCAAGGATCTGCGCGCGGCCAACCAGACCGAGAGCGCCGAAAACTTGGCGCGCAGCAACGCTCTGTCTAAAGCTGCGGTGACGACGGTCGTCGTCAACATCGCCCTTGGCCTTGTCGGCATGGTTCTAGCTGGCGGCGTGGGCTTGTGGATCGCTCGCGGCAAGATCGCCAAGCCCCTGAACGGCTTGGCGGCGAGCATGCGCCGCTTGGCTGGGGGCGATTTGTCGGTCGAGATTGACGGCCAGGCCCGCGCCGACGAGGTCGGGACCATGGCCAAGGCCGTTCAGATCTTTAAGGACAACGGTCTGGCCGCCAAGGCCTTGGAGGCTGATGCCGAGCGGATGCAGCAGGCGGCCGACAGCGCGCGCGATCGCACAGACGCCGAACGCCGCCATATCGAGGCCGAGCAGGCCATGGTCGTCACCACGCTGGCAGAAAGCCTTGGCCGTCTGGCGAAAGGCGATCTCACCGCGCACATCAGCGCTGAGTTCCAAGGCCAATACGCTCAGATCCAACGCGACTTCAACCAGGCCGTTGAAAGCCTGCGCGAGGCGATGACGAGCATCTCCAATGCGACCGGCGGCATCCGAGGCGGCGCCGACGAAATCGCCTCGGCCTCGGACGATCTGTCGCGTCGCACCGAGCAACAGGCCGCCTCCCTGGAAGAGACCGCCGCCGCGCTCGACGAGATTACCGCCACCGTCAAGCGCAGCGCTGATGGCGCGGCCCAAGCCGCCAAAGCCGCCTCCGGCGCCAAGACCCAGGCGGAGCGTTCCGGCGCGGTTGTCGCCGAGGCGGTGGCGGCCATGAGCCAGATCGAAGAAAGCTCGGGCCAGGTCAATCAGATCATCGGGGTCATCGACGAAATCGCCTTCCAGACCAACCTGCTGGCCTTGAATGCTGGGGTCGAGGCGGCCCGGGCGGGAGATGCAGGAAAGGGCTTCGCGGTCGTCGCCCAGGAAGTGCGGGCGCTGGCCCAGCGTTCAGCCGAGGCCGCCAAAGAGATCAAGGTGCTGATTGCCGGCTCCTCGGCGCAGGTCGCCAAAGGCGTCAGGCTCGTGGGCGAGACCGGCTCGGCCCTCCAGACCATCGTCGCCCAAGTGACACAGATCGACAGCTTGATCGTCGAAATCGCCCAGTCCTCTAAGGAGCAGGCTACAGGCCTAAACGAGGTCAATTCGGCGGTAAATCAGATGGACCAGGTCACACAGCAAAACGCGGCCATGGTCGAGCAGGCCACCGCCGCCTGCGCCAGCCTGAAGGCGGAGACGGGCGAATTGGTCTCGCTCGTTTCTAAGTTCGATGTTGGCGGCCAAGCGCCAAGTGCTTCGAGCTCCACGTCCCCGACGCGTCGTCCGGCAGCCAAAGCTGTCGCTGCTCTTCGCCCAGGATCGCAGCTGGCGACGAACACGTGGGAGGAATTCTGACTCAGGCTAAGCTAGCTCGGCGATCACCCTCCCTCGGCCAATTCTAAGGTCTGGGCGATCGGCTGGGCTGCGCCATAACCAGACGTTGGCTCCCCTCCAGCAAACGGACGTTCAGTGCAGCACCTCGGAGGTCTGGGATTCCGTTCCAAGTCCTGAACGCCACTCGCCCGGCGAAACGCCCGCCCAGTCCTTGAAAGCCCGATAGAACGACGTGGTATCCTGATACCCGAGCAGGTAAGTCACCTCGTCGATGTGAATGGCGGGATCGGCGAGCAGCTGTTGACTTAGCTCGCGTCGCGCATCCGAGAGCAGCGCTCTAAATGTCGTGGCCTCATCGGTTATCCGTCTTTGCAGCGTGCGTTCGCTCATCCCCAAATCTCGCGCGACGTGCGCAACCTCAGGACGGCCGCTGGCAAGCGAGCGCTTGAGAACCGACTTCACGCGGTCGGCGATCGTGTGGCCCTCATGAATCTCCGCGAAGGCGGCTGCGAGACCCGGCGTGACGAGATCGAGAAACTCGGGACTGTGTCCGGGGAACGGCGCGGCCAGATCTTCGGCATGAAAGATCATCGCGTTTCGCGGGGCCGCGAACACCAAGGGCGCGCCGTAGTAATCCTCGAGTTCGCGGTTCGCCGGGCCATCTCGCTGGCATTCAATTCGCGCCGGTGAAATACGCCTGCCGGTTCCTCGTCGACCCAGCTCCAGTAGGAACATGAAGCTCAGATCGACGGAGACCGCCGGTTCTGCCTCCGTGGCGAACGGCCATTCCTTGATGATCGTCCAGCGCCCATTCGCCTCCTCGGTCCTGAACACCTCGCAGGCGCCCATCCGCTTGAAGCGCTCGATACGCTGGATGGCGTCCCGAAAGTCGGACGCGTAGAGCGCAGAAATGAAGGCGGGCTGGTGTCCGCAGCGATCGGCGCCGTCAAGCAGCCGCAGCGCGACGGCGGGATCGTCCGCAATGGTCTCGAGCGCCCTCCAGATCGCGAACAGTTGTGCTGTCGAGAGGGTCGCGGCGGCGTCGAGGTGCAGGGTCGATGGAAGCCCTGCCGCGCGCAGGATCTTGGGCGGTTCCAAACCCGCGCTCCGCACCGCTCGCCAAAGCGTCGGCGGAAACCGGCCTCTGTCCATCACTGGCGACGTCATGTGCGTAGCTCCTTTTCCGCGCTTGCGCCGGTCCTGGCCATCCACGCGAGAATGGCCAGGAACGCACGGCTTCGCTAGCGCAGGTCGACTCGCGCTTGGGAAGAGGCTTGGCTGTGCAACGCGTCGCGCGCGGCCGCCCAGGCGCGGTCGTCGCCATCGAAGGCCGAGCGTAGATAGGCCCATGTCATGCGCAGGACGACCTCCAGGCGGTCGGGATCCTCGTCGTCGGTCTCCCTGGCGTCGTAGCCGGAAATGCCGCCCAGGCCGTGCTTGGCACCGAGGACTGTCATCAGCGCCTCGGCACCAGGGCTGCCGTAGTAGGGGTCGGCATGCCAAGCCGGCCCCCGGACCGTAAGGTGGGCCGAGGCGTCGTCACTGCCGACGACGACCAGGTTCCTGGTGGTCATGTGGGAAAAGTCGGGATTGAAGAAGCCGTAGTTGGTGCGCGCCATCTCGCTCAGGCTGTCGCCACCATTGCCAGGCGCGGTGAGCAGTACGCCAACCTTAATACGCGCCTCCAGCAGGTTGACGTCCTGGGCCTCCGGGTCCGTCGGATCGGTGAGCCGGGCTCCCAGCAGCATGCCGGCGGTCTGTCCGCCCATAGAATGGCCGACAACCGCGACCTTGGCGCGATCCAGCCGCCCCTTGAAGGCCGGCGCCAGCGCCTCGATCTTGTCCAGGCGGTCCAGGATCAGGCTCATGTCCTCGACTCGCGAGCGCCAGAACAGCGGCCCGCCCGCGGCGCCGGCCGGAAGGCCGGCAACCTTGGAGTTCAGGTGGGTGGGCTGGATCACGACAAAGCCGCGCTCGGCGTAGAAGTTGACCAGCGGGCCGTAGCCATCCTTCGAGGGGATGTAGTTCGAAGGGCCATGGCCGTGCGAGAGCAGCACGATGGGCAGGGCGTCGCCCGAAACGGGGCCGGTGATCCGCAGCTCGAGC
The DNA here is from genome assembly GCF_016135805.1 of Caulobacter hibisci. Classification (GTDB taxonomy): domain Bacteria; phylum Pseudomonadota; class Alphaproteobacteria; order Caulobacterales; family Caulobacteraceae; genus Caulobacter; species Caulobacter hibisci. The sequence goes on along the minus strand of NZ_JADWOX010000009.1, from coordinate 164,387 downwards.
GGCAGGCCCCGGCCGGGCGCGTCCAGGGTAATCGGGCTGAACGACACCGTGGTCCCGGTGTCGTCGACCGGGATGTGACGTGCGTCCTTAATGAGGTTGTTCATAGCTGCCTTCTCCAGGATTAGAGCGCCTCGGCAATCATGGAGATCGCCGGCGCCGATGAGGGGAAGTTAGGGCAGCGGAGAATTTGAACATTTACCAAGCGCGCCATTCGACTAGCGGACCGCGCCAACTCGTTATTGGACTTAGCAGTGTCGGCGTGCACGGTTTGAGGACTCCCCGCCCTCCCGATCGAAAGTCCGCGCCGCCGGCCGCGTTGCGCCAATAGCTGACGTTGGCCTGCCTCCAGAAATGCGACGTTCGGTCGATGATGGGCATCCTCCAACGCCGATATCCGGCGCCACCGCCTTCATGCTTCGGCACTACGTCGAAGCGCGAGGTCGGCCGCCAAGCGCGATACCGCCAAACCGGCAAGTTCGTTAATGGCGTCGAAGACCATCGCCCGTTCAAAAGGCGTCAAGGTCCCAAGCAGCCTAGCCTCGAGATCAGCGTGCATACTGTTGATGGTCGCCAAATCCATCTTCTCGGATGCGCTGAGCCATAGAAGATGAACAGAGGATCGGGGGTGCGCAGGTCGAGGAAAATCGGCCAAGCTCAATCTCCCGCACGGCAGGCTTCGAGCCGGGTCAGCAGCGCCTGAAGATTCGCGCAGGCAGACCCTCTGGATTGGTCGCATCGTCCCCTAGGCGGATATCGGTTAGGCCGCGATCGGTGCGGCTTGTCCGCCACCGGGCGCGAACAGGAGCGTCAGAGCCCCTTCGAGTTCTGTTGAATGGTAGGGCTTTTGCAGCATCGGCGCGTCGCGATATCCCTCCCGGATGCGGCTGCGGTCGTACCCTGTCGAAAACATGAAAGGGATGGAACGCGCTGCAAGGACGTCCGCGACGGGGTAGCTGAACTGGCCGTTGAGATTGACGTCCAGCAACGCCGCGTCGAAGGCCTCCCGATCAATCGTTTCCAGTGCCTGCCCGACTGTGCACGCGGGCCCCACGACGTGACAGCCCAGCTCGTCGAGCATCTCCGTCAGAAGCCAGGCGATGACCATCTCGTCTTCCACCACCAAAATTCGGCGTCCGATCAAACTTCCGGTCACGCGCCGGCCTCGGGGACAGGCACGACGATAGCGCAGGTCAGTCCGCCGGGCGCGTAGTCAAGCTCGACCGCTCCCCCCAGTTCCCGGGCCAAGTCGCGATCAAACAAGCGCGCGCCAAACCCTTTGCGGCGCGGCGGCTGGACGGGAGGGCCGCCGTGCTCGCGCCAGAACAGGCTCATCTCGCGCTCGGCGCCGCTCTGCCTCAGCGTCCAACCAAGATCCACCCGTCCTGACCCGCCCGCGATCAGAGCCCCGTGCCGGGTCGCGTTGAGCGCGAGTTCATGGAGCGTCACCGCAAGGGTCAGCGCCGTTTTCGGCTGCAGCATTACGCGTGCGCCGCGCGCGGTCAGGGGCCCGCCTTCCGTCGCGCCGAAGGGACGCAGCACCTGGTCCACGACGTCCCCAAGGCTGACGGCCCGCCAATGGCCGCGCGCCAGCAACGCATGGGCCTTGGAAAGCGCCAGGATGCGCCCCTGGAACGCTTCGATGAGCGCCTTGTCGGGGCAACCGCGGAAGGTCTGCATCGCCAAGGCCTGCACCGTCGCCAGCGTGTTCTGGGTGCGATGGTTGAGCTCGTCCAGCAGACAGCGAAGCTCCTCCTCCTGCGCCCTGTGCCGGGTCAAATCAAAAACCGAGGCGAAATACTGGATCACGGCGCCTGTTTCGTTTCGCACCGGACTGACGAAGATCTCCGCCCAGAAGACTTCGCCGGTCCGCGAGCGGCAGCGTGCATCGATGCTGTCGTGAGGGGCCGTGTGAAATGCAATTTCGACGGCCTCTCGCGCCTGGTCATCGGCCATGAGGTCGCCAAAGGTTCGGCCGAGGAGTTGCTCTCGCGTGAACCCAGTCAGGTTCACCAGGCTGTCATTGGCGAAGATGATGGGGTTGCCCGCGGCTTTGGCGTCGGTGAACAGCATCGGCATCCGCGTGGTGTCGGCCGCGACGACAAACGGCCCCAGGTCACGTCGAAAATCCTCGACCGCAGCTTCGGCGCGCTTTTGCCTTTGAGTCTTCGGCGCAAGGGTCGACATCAGTTCGCTCCCATCGGCGCTCTGCAAGCTGACCTTTCGGTCAAACCGTTCGCGAAACGGAGGGCGATCTGATGATAGCGCCGCGACTGAGACAGCTCGGCATAACACAAACTTCCAGAGGCGCGCGTTATATAGAAGACTCTTCTGACATAATAAAAAATCAGCGAAGGATGTGCATATCAAGCGTGACCTTGATAGCCCGCACGGCCAGCGCAGTATTTTCTCCGGCGAAATATTTAACCGCTGTCATGCCGCCAAAGATTCATCTTTTCAACTCACGACGCTTGATGATTACTCGCTATTGGCAGCGCCATTCCCATCTCGCGAACTTGCCCCATGCATCCATTCGTTCGGCTGCCAAGGCGGTTTCACTCGCAGATTTCGAACGTCAGCTGATCATGCTGATGCCTCATATGCGCGCGCCAGCGCGGGCCCTTTGCGGTAACGCCGCCGAGACTGATGAGTTTTGCAAGACGCCTTCGCCAATGCCTGGAAGGGTCCGCGCCATCAGCGCACTCTAGAACAGCGCCAGAATCCGACCTTCACGACTGCGGCCGACCACGCCAGGGGGATCTTCGATCCAACATTGAAGGGAGCAGCAAGGACCTAGCTCTCGATCATCTCCCGAATTTTGGCGCCCAAGGCGTCGAGCGTGAAAGGCTTGGTCAGCAAGTCCATCCCCGGCGCCAGGAAATCGCCGCGGACAGCGGCGCTCTCCGCGTATCCGGTGACGAACAGCACCTTAAGACCCGGCCGAATGTCGCGCGCAAGATCGGCTAGCTTGCGGCCGTTGAGACCGGGTAAGCCGACGTCAGACCCCATTAGGTCGATGCGTTGATCCGATCTCAGCACCGGCAGAGCCTCTCGGCTATCGGCGGCGACATGGCCGACATAGCCTAGCTCAGTAAGGACCTCGACGATCAGCAAACGCACCGTCGGATCATCCTCGACAACCAGGACGTTCTCGCCGCGCCCCTGCGGCGTGGCGGCCTCGGCGACATCACCGATCAACCTTTCCGCGCTGTTGGCCCGCGGCAGGTAAAGCTTCACGGTCGTTCCGGCGCCGACCGCACTGTCGATGCGGACGTGGCCGCCACTCTGCTTGGCAAAGCCATAGATCATCGACAGGCCAAGCCCCGTGCCCTGCCCCGGCGCCTTGGTGCTGAAGAACGGGTCGAAGGCCTTGGCGACGACCTCCGGCGTCATGCCTGTTCCAGTGTCGGAGACGCAGACGACGATATAAGGGCCTGGCGTGACCTCTTCACCGACGAGGGATTGGGACGCGTGCATCTGGGTATTGGTGGTCTCGATCCGCAGTCGCCCGCCCTCGGGCATGGCGTCACGCGCGTTCAGCGTGAGGTTCAGGATGGCGTTCTCGAGTTGGTTGGCGTCCGTAAGAGCGGGCCAGAGCCCCGCGCCCAAGACCACTTCGAACCGGACCTGCTCGCCGAGTGTCCGGCGAAGCATGTCGTCCATGCCAGCGATCAGGGCGTTGACGTCCGAAGGTTTGGCGTCGAGCGATTGGCGACGCGCGAACGCCAGGAGCCTATGGGTCAAGGCCGCCGCCCGTTGCGCCGAGGTCGAGGCTGCGTCCATGAAACGAGCGATGTCCTGGGTCCGGCCGGCGTCCATGCGCCGGCGGATGAGATCCAAAGATCCAGTGATCCCGGTCAGCAGATTGTTGAAGTCATGGGCGATGCCGCCGGTCAGTTGCCCGATCGCCTCCATCTTTTGGCTCTGCCGCAGCTTCTCCTCGGCCAGTTCTCGGTGGCCGTGCTCGGCCTCGAAGGCGTGGGTGCGTTCGGCGACCCGCTCTTCCAATGTCTCGTTGGCTTTGCGAAGTGCGCTTTCGCTAATCCGCAACTCGGCTTGGGCGGCGCGCATCTTCTGGCCGACCTGAAGGCGGTCGACGGCGGCGGCTATCAGGTTGGCGTAGCCTCGGAGGAATTTTGTGTCGCGTGCGACGAAATGTCCGGGCGTGCGGCTATCGACCTGCAAGATGCCGAACGGCCCCTTACCCTCGGCACCGAGGATGATGACGCTGACGATGCACTTGACGCCATGGTCCTTGATGAAGTCGGCGTATTCGAACCGCGTCTCATGATCGATGTCGACGGACATAACTGGCTCACCGGTGTTGAGGGCATAGCCCTCTGACGACCCCTTCACGGCTTCCACCGTTAGATGGCCGACGACGCCCGGGTTCCAGCCCACGCCGGCGCGAACCAGCAGGGTCAGGCCGTCAGCCTGGATCTCCATCACCTTGGCCAGATCGGTGCCAAGCGCCTCTCCCACCAATCGGCAGGCTTCCGTCAAGATGTCGTCGAGGTTCTCGGAACGCAGCGCCATCTCGCCAAACTTGGCCAGAACGTCTTGTTGGCGCAGGAGGGTGGCTTCGGTCATTGAGGGTTCGGAAAAGACCGCTCCACTGATCAGGACCTGTGCCCAATCGAGAGCGCGAGCCTTGCTAGGCGAGGAGGCATACCCCTGCGCCCAGCATCAACGCACCGCAGTCTCTGCGAGGTGCATGGGATCGTGCGGAAATGATAAATAAGTTTATCGTGCCGGACCCCACTCATCGATGCTAGTATTTTCTCGATATTGAGTGCGTGTGATATTTTATCATATCTCAATTTCCAAAATACGAATCAGGTACGGCTTTCGTTCCGCGAGCCTCTGACTCTTGAAGGGACAGCCGTGGCTGCCCATTCCATTTTGCACAAGGACGCCGGGAATGGCTTAGCGTTGGCCATCGTGGCGTCGTCAACCGAGCCCTTGCTGTTGCTGGATCAAGACCAGACGGTGATCGCCGCCAGCGCGTCCTTTTGCCTTGCCTTTCACATTGAACCCATCGGCATCGCCGGCCAACGGATCACCGATCTTGGATCGGGCGAATGGAACGTGCCTCAACTGAAGTCGCTGCTAAGCGCCACGGCCTCCGGCAGCGCGCAGGTCGACGCCTATGAGTTGGAGCTTAAGGTGCCCGGTCTGGCCTCCAGGCAACTGGTGCTGAACGCCGAGAAGCTGGTGTTTGGCGGGCCCGAGACAAAACTCCTGCTGCTGGCCGTCGCCGACGTCACCGACCAGCGCCTCGCCGTAAAGGTGAGGGACGACCTCGTGCGCGAGAAGGCCGCCATGCTGAAGGAACTGCAGCACAGGGTCGCTAATAGTCTGCAGATCATTGCCAGCGTCCTGCTGCAGAGCGCTCGCAAGGTTCAGTCGGAAGAGACCCGGGGTCATCTCCACAACGCGCATCATCGGGTGATGTCAGTTGCGGCTGTACAACGCCAGTTGGTGACGACAGGCGAGCCAGAGGTCGGCCTAGCCGGCTATTTCACGGAGCTTTGCGCCAGCATCGCCGCCTCGATGATACCTGACCCGGGGCAGCTGACGCTTAGCGTCGAGTGTGACGCCAGCGCCACCGACTCGGAGACTTCGGTCAGCCTGGGCTTGATCATCACCGAGCTGGTGATCAATGCGCTCAAGCACGGCTTTCCCCCCGGGCACCGTGGGATGATCAAGGTCAGCTATCGATCGCGTGGAGCAAACTGGTCGATGTCGGTGACCGACAACGGCGTAGGCATGCCGACGGGCGGCGCCGAAAAGCCAGGCCTTGGCACCAGTATCGTTCGCGCCCTGGCGACGCAGTTGAAAGCCGATGTTCGAGTCGTCGACATGACACCGGGCACGGCCGTCTTGATCGAGCACAAGGCATTCGCGGGCCCGGGCGTTGAGCCGCCAATGGCGCTTGCGGTCTGACGACTTTGCTCGCGCTGGATTTCCAGTGCGACCCGGACCTGAGCGTCTGACCGGAGGCGAGACTTTTAAGGGCCAACCCCATGTCCTCGAAGATGCAAGCTGCGGTCGTTGTGGCGTTTGGCGCGCCGCTGGCGCTGCAATCCCTAGATATCCCGGTACCGGCCGCTGGCCAGATCCTGATCAAGACCGAGGCCTGTGGCGTCTGCCACACCGACCTTCACGCGGCCAATGGCGACTGGCCGGTCAGGCCAACGCCGCCGTTCATCCCAGGGCACGAGGCCATTGGCCGGGTTGTCGCCTTGGGCGCGGGCGTTACGGCGGTGAAGCTGGGCGACCTCGTCGGCGCGCCGTGGCTCTATTCGGCTTGCGGTCACTGCGAGCACTGCCTTTCAGCCTGGGAGACGGTCTGCGGCGAGGCGCAGTTTGGCGGCTACACTCAGAACGGCGGCTTTGCGGAATTTCTGCTGGCCGATCCCGACTATGTCGCCCGCATCCCGGATGGCTTGAGCGCGGCTCAGGCCGCGCCGATCATCTGCGCCGGCGTCACCTGCTACAAGGGTCTCAAGGAGACCGCCGCCAAGCCGGGCGACTGGGTGGCGATCTCGGGCGCCGGCGGGCTGGGCCACCTGGCCATCCAGTACGGCAAGGCCATGGGTTTTCGGGTCTGCGCCGTCGATATCGACGATGGCAAGCTGGCCCATGCGACGCGCCTTGGCGCGGACCTAGTCTTCAACGCCCAAGGCGGTGGCGTCATAGAGGCGTTGAGGGATGCGACAGGCGGCGGGGCCCATGGCGTGCTGATCACCGCGCCTTCGCTTGAGGCGTTCCATCAGGGCGTCGCCATGACGCGCAAGCGCGGGACCTGCGTCCTGGTCGGCCTGCCGGCCGGCGAATTCCCAGTGCCGCTGTTCGACGTAGTCGCCAACTGCATCACCATTCGCGGATCCTTCGTCGGCACGCGCCAGGACATGGCCGAGGCCCTGGCCTTCGCCGCGGCCGGGAAGGTCAAGGCGGACATCGAGATCCAACCGCTGTCGGCCATCAACGATGTGCTGGACCGGCTGAAGCATGGTCAGGTCCCATCTCGTGTCGTCCTTGAATTCGCGTGAGACGATGACCAAAATGATCCATAGAATCTTGGCCTTGGTCACCGCCGCTTTCGTTCTGGCAACCGGTACGGGCGCGCTCGCCGCTGAACGTGCTGACGAGGTCAGAGGCGGCAGACGTCTGGCTGAGAGACACTGCGGGGGTTGTCACGCCGTCGACAAGGGTCCGAGCCCGTTAGCCGATGCGCCGCGGTTTCGCGATCTGCACAAGCGTTATAGGGCCGGCGGCCTGGCTGAGCTTCTGGAGGAAGGCATGCTGCAACCCTCGCGCATGCCCGAGGAGGGCTCGCCGAGGCGCCATCCACGCATGCCCATGGCGGTGCTCGGCGACGACGAGATCGCCCAACTGGCGGCCTATCTCAAAAGCCTGGAACCGCCGCGCTCGAAAGGCCGCCTCAAGTCATAGGTCCTTGATGATCTCCAGGGCATGACGGGCGATCATCACCTCCTCGTCCGTGGGGATCACCCAGACCGCCACCCTGCTCTGGCTGTCGCTGACGAGGCCTTGGCCCTGTTGGTTGGCGCCTTGGTCAAGGACAAGGCCAGTCCAGGCCAGGCGGTTGGCGACGGCGTTTCGGATCGCCGCGGCGTTCTCGCCGATGCCGCCGGTGAAGACCACGCCATCCAGGCCGCCGAGCGACGACATCAGCGCGCCGGCCTCGCGGGCGATGCGAAACACGAAGAGATCGACGGCTTGCTGGGCTTTGGGATCCTCGCTGGCCAGCAAGGCGCGCATGTCGCTGGACACCTGCGACACGCCCAGGAGGCCGGATCTATTGTACAATAGATCTTCGACAGCGGCCGGGGTGAGGCCCGCCTGCTGTTGCAGATAGAGGATCACGCCAGGATCGAGCGCCCCGCACCGCGTGCCCATCATCAGTCCGTCCAGGGCGGTAAAGCCCATGGTGGTGTCTAGGCTTTGGCCCGAGCTGATCGCGCAGAGACTGGCGCCAGCCCCAAGGTGGGCGACCAGCACCTTGCCGGCCGATAGCGCCGGATCGAGCGCTTGCAATCGTCCGGCGACATACTCGTAAGACAGTCCGTGAAATCCGTAGCGCCGCACGCCCTGCTCGTGCCAGGCGCGCGGCAGCGCAAAGCGGGTCACGACGTCGGCGTGAGCGCTGTGGAAGGCGGTGTCGAAACAGGCGACCTGCGGCAGGCCGGGGCGCGCCGCCTGGGCGGCTCTGATGGCCGCCAGGTTGTGCGGCTGATGCAGGGGGGCCATGGGCGTCAGGGCGTCCAAGGCCGACAGCACCGGCTCGGTGACGAGAACCGGCGTCGTGAACGAGGCGCCGCCATGGACCACGCGGTGGCCGATCGCCTTCAGGCGTGCTTGGCCCAGATGATCGTCGATCCATTCCAGCAGCGGCTCGAGAAAGGCCTCGTGCGCCAACCCCGCGTCAGCGCTCCAGCGTCGCTCGACCAAGACGGCGCCGTCAGCATCCACCGCGACCATGTGGGGCGCGGCGCCGATGTTCTCGACCTTGCCGCGCAGGCGAGGCTTGACTTCATCGCCAGGGTTGACCGCGAAGACCGCGAACTTCAGGCTCGAAGAACCGGCGTTGAGCGTGAGGATTGCCTGGCTCACAGGGCGGCCTTGGCTGCTGCGGCCTGAGCCGCGCGCGCCATCAGCACCGCCACCGCGCACGAGGCGATGCGGGCGCTTTCTGGATCGGCGCGGCTGGTCAGGATAATCGGGACCTTCGCGCCGACCACGACGCCGGCGGCGTCGGCGCCGGCCAGGAAGGTCAGCTGCTTGGCCAGGATATTGCCCGCCACCAGATCTGGCACGACCAGGATATCGGCCTCCCCCGCGACCGGCGAAACGATGCCCTTGTCCCTGGCCGCGTCCGGACTGATGGCGTTGTCGAACGCCAGCGGGCCATCGAGCACACCGCCGGTGATCTGGCCACGATCAGCCATCTTGCAGAGGGCGGCCGCGTCGAGCGTCGACTGGATCTTGGGGTTCACGGTCTCGACGGCGGACAGGATCGCCACCTTGGGGGTCTCAAGGCCGAGCACCAGCGCCAGATCGATCGCGTTCTGGACGATGTCGCGCTTGTCGGCCAGGGACGGGGCGATATTGATCGCGCCGTCGGTGATCAGCAGCGGCCGCGGGTAGCGGGGGACGTCCATCAGATAGACGTGGCTGATCCGCCGCTCAGTGCGCAATCCGGTCTCGACCGCCATCACGGCGCTCATCAGCTCGTCGGTGTGGAGCGAGCCTTTCATCAGCAGCTGCGCCTCACCCGCGCGGACCAAGGCGACGGCGCGCGCGGCGGCGGCATGGCTGTGCGGCGCATCCTCTAGACGAAAGGTCGAAATATCCACCTTGGCCAGATCGGCGGCGGCCTGGATCCGGGCGCGGGGGCCCACCAGGATCGGCGCGATCAAGCCCAGGGCCGCGCTCTCTACCGCGGCGCTGATCGAACTGACGTCGCAGGGATGGGCCACCGCCGTCGGGACCGGGGGCGCGCCCGCGCATCGCGCCAGCACCGTCCGGCGCCAACCGTGGGTGTGAAAGCCGCTCTCTTCGCCCGCCTGGATCATCAGTCCCTCCCTGGCTGTCGCAGCCTTTAGGGCCCCGCGAGCATTAGCATGGGGTGGCTGCCACGTCCGTGCGCTGGCGGCGGCCGGCCAAGATTCCCCCAGCGACCAGGAACGACGCCATGCCCACGGACAGCCTCAGTTGCTCTGACGGGGAAGCCGCTTTGATCTCGCCTGAGCAACGACGCCGTATCGACGCCGTTCTCGACGACAACCAAGTCATGACCTTGGCCACGAACCGGCCCGACGGCTGGCCGCAGGCCACGCACGTCAACTATCTGCATGACGGCGGGGCGTTGTATTTTGTCGTGGCCCGCGAGAGCCAAAAACTGGCGAATGTCCAGCGGGACGGTCGGGTGTCGATCACCATTGGCGGCGCTGGCCGATCACGCGCGATCGGCCTCTCCATGGCCGCCATGGTCACCGAAGTCACCGACGTGGGGCGCATCTCTCAGCTCAATACTCTGCTTTGGAGCACGCCGGCTGGGGCGGCGTTCTCGCCCCACCCTGCGGCCAACAGCATCGCGGTGCTGAAGGCGGAGCCGCGGATCGTCTCACTCGTCGATTATGCGAAGCCGCCGGGTCAGAGCCAAACAGTCGTGATGGAGGCGTCTCAGACGAGCAGCGCGCTATCAGCCCACGCGTGACGCAGCCGCCGCGAGGGTCTGACCTGCCGCCCGCTGTCGCCGCCCTGACCCTGCGCTGCGGGGCTCGGATATCCGGCTAGCGGCCACGTAGCGCCAGGAGCCGACCCTGGGCCGGCTCCAGGAACACGACCTTTGCGGGGCAGATTCATCGAGTGATCACCGGCCACGAAACGCTCGGCTGTCACGCTTCAAGCGTTTGAGCCGCAACTGGTAGGCGCTTCTTGGAACGGCTCAACAGGGCGGCTCCAAGCAACGCTGAAGCAAGCGAGCCGACAAGAACCCCCACCTTCACCTCGTCTTGAAGCGCCGCATCCTTGAACGCCAGGAGCCCAATGAAGAGGCTCATTGTAAAACCAATCCCGCACAGCAGACTGACACCGTAAAGTTGGAGCCAGGAGGCCGCGACGGGCAAGCACGCGATCCGCAAGCGGATCGCCAGCCATGCCGCCAGGAAGACGCCGGCTGGCTTGCCCAGGAACAGACCCAAGGCCACGCCCAGCGTGACGCGCTGGAAAAGCACCGAAGCCGTCATGCCGGCGAAGGATACGCCGGCATTGGCGAAGCCGAAGATCGGGACGACCAGGAACGCCACCCAGGGCGACAGCCCGTGTTCCAGGCGATGGAGCGGCGAGGTCGCATCGTCCGGCGCGGCCTTTGAGGCGTGCAAGGGAATGGTCATGGCCAGGACCACGCCGGCGATCGTGGCGTGGATGCCCGACAGGAAGACGAGCCACCAAAGGGCAAGGCCGAGCACCAGATAGGGCGCGAGCCTCGTCACTTTTAGCCGGTTGAGGCCCACCAGCAGCAGGCTGGCGATCACTGCCCCCGCGAGCGCCGCGACATTGAGTTCGGCGGTGTAGAACACGGCGATGATCAGCACCGCCGCGAGGTCGTCAACAATGGCGAGCGTCGCCAGAAAAACCTTGAGGCTCGTCGGAACTCGCGGACCCAGGAGCGAGAGAACGCCGAGCGCAAAGGCGATGTCTGTTGCGGTCGGGATCGCCCAGCCGCGAAGTGTGTCGCTGCTTGCTGTATTGAAACCGGCATAGATGAGTCCGGGAATGACAACACCGCCGGCCGCGGCGATGCACGGCAGCGCTCGGTTTGACCAGGTGGCCAACTGCCCGTCCAGGAACTCGCGCTTGATCTCCAGCCCGACGAACAGGAAGAAGATCGCCATCAGGCCATCGTTGATCCAATGGAGAAGGTCGAGACCGGCGAACGACGTGTGAAGCGCGCTGAAGTAGTTGTCCGCGAACGGTGAATTGGCGACGAAAAGCGCGAGCACGGCGGCGGCCATGAGGAGGAGCCCGCCGGCGGCTCCGCTGTCCAGAAGTTCTCGTAAGACAGACAGCTTGCGGGGGCGGTCAAGCATGGCGCGGGTCTCCGCGCTGGCGGCCCGACCAACGTAAACCCTGATCAACCAACACGGCTGACCACCCAGCCCTGTCTATCGCATCCAACCCTCGTGCGAACAAGGTCTCAGCCGTGCGTGGCTATGCGCCGTCTAGCTTCACGGGCGCATGGACGGCGGGCCTAGGTGCGCCAATTGCGGACTCGACGATCTCTCCAGGAAGGCGACGCTCAGCGAGCTTGTCTGCCGGTGACACGAACCACCCGGTAGATTGAGCGGCAATCCGTCATCGGCTTGATAGAAAGAACGTATTCCCGTCCGGATCCTGGAAATAGACATGAGGGAAAGGCTTTAACTCTGGCGGCGCCAAAAAGGTCACCCCCTTTTCCAGCAGTCGTTCGTATTCGTACTGCACGCTGTCACAGCCAAAGGAACCGTTGAAAAAGGTGCCAACTCTGTCTTCGTGACCTTCCGGCGTGAAGAGCAAGATGCCGGTTTGGGCGCCTGGGATGGAGAGTTCGATCCAGCGCCTGTCGCCGATCGGGCGATCCGTCGTGATGATAAACCCCATGACGCCTGTCCAAAAGGCTAGGGCCCGCTCCTGATCTCTGGTTGGAATTCCAACATAGTTGAGCTTCTTGATCACCAGCCAGTTTCCACGCCACAGGCCGTCAACTTGCGACCAGAGACCCGCGTGGTATCGGCTAGTCCGATGAGCAACAAGCAGTACACGGTGGACGCCTATGTCCTCGACACTCTCATGCGCGACCTGGTGGGTCACGATCACCGGGCCTCGGCGTTTCTGGTCTATCTAGCCTTGGCGGCCCTGGGCGATACCCGCCCTCGCCTCAGTCACGCCCAGTTGGCGGAGCGGACCGGACTGTCAAAGCGCAGCGTTCAGGCCGCGGTGATCCATCTTGCCGAGCGAGACCTGATACGCCCCACCCGGTCCGGCACCACCGACGTGACCCGCTACGAGGTTCTGACCCCATGGCGGCGTGGGGCCGAACCCGCGCCAGGTCCGTAGGGCTCATTTAGGCTGCCACAACTCAACCAGCGTGCCGTCGGGGTCTTGCACCCAGGCAAACCGTCCGAAGGCATTGTCGTCGTCGCGCTTTAAAATGGCGACGTTTGACGCCCGCAGCCGAGTGCTAATCGCATCCATGTCATCCACGGCGAAGTTGACCATGAACTCGCGCGTTGATGGCGCCATGTGGTCGGAGGTGTCTGGGAAGGCCATCCAGGAGATCTTAGGCGGGTGGCCCGGCGCATCGTAAGGCAGCGCCGCACCGCCCCAGGCGGCGACATCCAAGCCAAGGGCATCGCGATACCAGTTCGCCAGGGCTTTGGGATCCTTGCTTTTGACGAACACGCCCCCAATGCCGGTCACACGGCCGATCGGCTCAGCCATGGCCGCCGCCTGACAGGCGAGCGCAAAGGCGATCGCGAATACTGGTTTCAAGAACGCCTTCATTCATGGTGCTCCCCTGAGGTCCCAAGCATGTCCAACCTTGCGTGGCCGTTATAGATCGGGTGGCGCATAACGCGCACTGGAAGCAACGATTGCTATAGCAGCGATGGTAGATCGCGTTTGCACGAGCCTGGGCGGGGTCGCTGCGGACGAGGTCGCGGATCGGCTGGCTGGCGCCAAAAGCGATCTTAGGACCGCTTCCAGGAACCGGGCGTTCAACATCAAGGTCGAGAAGACTGCATCGCCCTTACTAGGGCTTTGCCTACGACCGGCCGCGTGCTGATGAGAGAGGCGACGCAGATGATGGTTATTCCTGTTCGTAGTCTCGTGGGCTCTACGCTTGCCCTTACACTGATCGGCTGCGGAGGCCCCTCGAGCGATAAGAGCGCCGCGACTGACAGCGACCTGGTCAAGTCCGAGGGAAAAGCCCAAACAGGTTCTGCGGAGGCCCGGGCCTATGTCGCCCAGTTCACGAAGAAGGACCCAGAGGCGTGCTTCAAAAAGGATGTGGCGCTTCAACAGCCGACGCTGAAAGGTCCCGCTGGGGCAATCGGCGCACGGGTCCCGCCGACGCGCGTGATCGTGATGATCGACGGGTCCGGTTCGATGGCAGGACAAATGGGCGGTCGGACCAAGCTCGAACTGGCGCGGGAGGCGGCGCTGGGCTTTGTCGATGGACTGCCCGCGTCGGTGCAGACGTCCCTGCTGGTCTTCGGCCAACAGGGAAACAACAGCCAGGCCGGCAAGGCGAAATCCTGCTCGACCATCGACGTGCTCGCGCCGATGTCGGCGGACCGGGGGAGCCTCCGCACGGCGCTGGGACAGGTCCGCGCGGTCGGCTGGACGCCGCTCGCCGCCGGGCTCGGTCGCGCCGAGGCGCTGCTGGCCGCCTCCACCACGCGCGGTGAGCAGGTCATCTATGTCGTGTCGGACGGGGAAGAGACCTGCGGCGGCGATCCCGTGGACGTCGCCCGTCGGATCAACGGCGGCCGCACGCGGGCGATCATCAATGTCATCGGCTTCAACCTGCCATCGGGCGAGGCGGCCAAACTGACCGCGGTCGCGCGCGCGGGCGGCGGCGGGTTCGTCAACCTGTCCAACGAGGCGGAGCTCGAGAGATCGGCGCAAGTGCGGGAATGGATGCGGCGATCGGACAACCACGTCGCGACCTGGACGGCCACCAGCGACAATCACGTTGCGACCAGCAGCGCCATCAGCGACACCCATGTATGCATCAGCGGCCTCATCTCCGAAGAGCATGTCGCTATGTCCAGCGACCTCTCGGATTGCCAGGTGGCTGGGCGACCCTTATCCTTCGCAGAGGAAGCCAGAGCCTTATTGGAAGCGCGCCACGATGAGCTGCGGGCGAGGGATGAGGCCTATCGGGCCGAACTTACCAACGCAGAGGCCGGGGCAAAACGGAACATCGATTCAGCGGCGAATGCGAACCGCTGAACAGCCCTCCTATCCTCCAGGCAAGGTCTACAACCCACCCTGCCCTGTAATCTCAGAGGCGGCGCTGCGCCTGAACCGCGCCATTACCAGAACTTGATGCGTCTCCGATAACCGGACATTCGCCGGCTGTGTAGTCACGGCGCCGACGGGTAGGCGTCCTGGGGTTCATCGCCGAGCGCCTCGCCTAGGGCCTCAAGCACCTTGGCGAAATTTACCGACGGGTCAGCCTTGGCGGGCGCGAAGTCGCGATGGGCCAGAAAGTCGTCCTGAGCGGCTTCGACCAGGAGCTGGGATATGGCCGAGGCAAGAGCAGGGTCGGCAGTATGGGAAAAGGGGACCACCCGCTTTTCCTCCTCCTTGGCCGCCAGGGTGACGAAACATTTCGTCGGCGTCAGCGGGACGATCAGGCGATGTTCACCGTCGATCGAGCCGCGTGCGCAGAAGGTGTCCGGCAGAACAAAGACCGGCTTTTGCGCCGTCAAGATCGCCCACTGGCTCCACATGATTGGGCGCGAGTAGGCGTTGTAGATTTGGTTTTCCGTGAAGAGGGTCGCGTAAGCGCGGCGCGCCATTTCATCGAACTCGATGCCGGCGTCGCGAGCGGCTTCGTCGAGCATATCGCGCATCGACACCCGAAGCTGGCCGATGAAGCGCGGACTTCGCAGTAGGTGGATTACGAGATAGCCGACGAACGCCAGCTGCTGAGGCTGGTTGAGTGGGATGGTCTGCAGCAGCATCTCGATCGGCTGCTTGCCGTCATTCTCCAGCAGCGCGAAATAGGCCTCGACGCGGTCGTCCCATAGGCCGGTGCGGTGACCCCATTGGGCGAACAAGATCGCGTCGCCCGCCCACTCGCCGTCCTTGCGTTTCCACCGCGTCGCGGACGGGCCGTCGGCCCAAAAGTCGCGAATGAACCAGCGGCTGATGAAATGCTTGTCCGTGACGGTCTTGACCGCGAGCTTTCCAGGCAGGCGCGGCGTCTTCTCAAGCTCAAGCGCTTTTCGCGATTTGGGCGTCCATCGCTCGTCCATCTTCTTGGACCAGATGTGCTCGTGGCCGATCCGAGCGGTCTCCATGATGATCCCCTCGCCCTCCGGGCCAAGGCATTCAGCCCGCTCTGCTTGCGGGTCGATGTCCTGCAAGCGTCGTTCGCCGACGCGCTTATCGACGACCCGCTCGGCGTAGAACAGCATCAGCCGGGCCAATTCGAACGCCATCTCGGCCTTCATGTTGATATGCAGTTCGCGTTCGACTGCCTTTTCGAGATCGAACAGGGCTTTGATGATCCGCTGGACAACCTCGTCCCACACCGCGGCCAGCGCCTGGACCTTGTCCTCGGCAAGGGTCGGATCCCTCTTGCGGATCAGGGTGTCGGTGTAGAGCGTTGCTGGCATGGTCCGCGCGGGGATGACGGGCCAAGCCTAGCACTCATCCCGTATGGGCTCAGCAGAAATTGCGGCTGCGGCGCGCCCAAGCGTTGCCACATCGCTCGCGCGCTGAAGTATGCACCGATCTACGTGGAGCGGCGGGAGCAGCGCCCGAACCGGACATCAGCTTCGCCCAAGAAAACGCGACATTGAGACCTAAGTCGAGCGGATCGTCATCGCCCGGCGGGCGTTGGTGCGCCTCAACACCGGTGTTGCCGCGCTGCGAAAGCCGACAAGACTTAGGTCTGATGTGTATATTACCCCCGCCAAGGCCGCGTTCGATCTATTGTCAAGCTTCGCGAGGCTTCGGGTCGTCGCTCGTAACGCGACTTGACCTATGCTGGATCAACAACCTCAGGCGGATTGGGTCAGAAGTCCGCGAACGCCGCTTCGGTGACGGTCACTTCCTCGACCATCCGCACCCTTACACCCAGCCCGCGATCCTTTAGCAGGTCGCACAGAGCGTCGCCGTCGACCAGATCGATGGCCGGCGCGCCGTCGCGGGTAGCCTCGCGTCGGGCATCGGCGGTGAAGGTTCCTGTGGTGATGATTAGCCCCTTGTCGGTGCGCCCCACCATCGCACCACGGAAGTCGCGCACGGCGCCCGCCCCTACTGAGCCGGAGTAGCGCTTGCACTGGAACAGGACGTGGAAGGACAGCAGGTTAACCCGCAGCACCCCAGTGCCGTCGATGCCGCCGTCGCCGGACTTGCCGGTCACCTCGACCTTGATGAAGCCGTACTCGCGCAGGAGGCGTTGGCAGAGACGTTCGAAGGCGGAGGGGTCGAGGACCAGCAGCTGCGCCATCAGTTGGTCCTTCCAGTCGCCTGAGGCCTCCTCACCAGCAACCGTGCCCGGCTCGACAGGCTGGTCGCGCGCCTCCCGCACTTTTCGGCTATAGCTGCGCTGGACCTGTCGCATATTCTCCGCGAGCTCAATCGGCGTTATGTCCGCGCCCGCCGGCGTCAAAGTCCAGACGCCGCGCTGGCTGTTATCGACCACGCCGGCCAGCTTCAACCAGCTTCGGGCAAAACCCAGCCGCTGGGCCACGGCGAGTTCATTAAACTTGCCGACCCGGACGGCCAGAACGTCTTCGCTTAGGCCCATGTGCTGGGCCACGTCTTCCAGCATCTCCGCATTGCTCATGGACCGCCCATGAGCCTTCAGCCGTTCGATGATCGGCCACATGAAGGCTTCGTGGGTGGGAACATCAGCGGCGGTGGCCATCAGGCGTCGGCTTTCTTGCGCCGTTTGGACTTCGACGGCGCGACAAGCAAACCCGCCGTCATCTTCTCATACAGGGTGAACAGGTGTTCGACCCGCTCGCGGTCACTGTCGAACGGTGCCTTGCGGTAGAGGCGGCCGACAGCCTGATCCAGCGCCCGATGCGCGCGGCGCAAGTCGGCCGGCATGACGTCGGGATCGTACAGGTCGGCCAGTGTCGCCCCCGGATGGGCGGCGCGGGCGTCCAGCACCGCTTGGGCAAGTCCGTTTAGGCGCGACTTGTCAGCCTCGGTCAGTGTGGGCCAAGGGAAGGCGTTGTAGACGAGGCCGATCGAGTATTGATAGTCGCTCTTCAGCCGCCCTCCGATGTGCCGCATCCAGGCCATATGCATATTGGACGTGAGTAGTCCAAACTGCCACGGCGTGGCATCCACCAGAGTTTGCACCAACTGACTCGGCAGGGTCGGTGGTTCCAACCAACCTATCGGCAGATACTCGCGGCGTTCGGAGCTCACTTTCGGAATCGCTAGGAACGGCCGCTCGGGAATGGTCGTGACTTCGAACTTGGTCGGTTGGTCGGCGAGCTCCCGGGTCTTCGACTTCTGGCTTTTGGAACGATAAGCACGCACGGCGGCAACTCGTTCTGCGACTAGCGGCAAACGGCGGATCGTCTGAGGCTCGACGTTGTCTAAGCGAAGAATCCATCGCTCAATACCGTTGATGAACTCAACGGCGCCCACCAACCGGCGAAAGAGGGGTGCGGCCTCCGGTTCGGCCGCCAGGAACGCTCGCTTTTCGTCCGGAGTGAAGATGTAGTGCCCGTCATCGACGATCTTCGATCCCATGCGCAAAGACGGCATAAGACCAATGGGCAGCCTGGCTTCTCTCACAACCAAATGCGGGTCCCCCAGCGCTGAAGCGTCGAAGAGGTAAGGCGATAGTACCGAATGACGAGTTTCGTCCGGATTGCCGTTGATGTCGTCGTAGCTGAATAGGCGCCTTTCTGCTGGAGCCTCACCGCGTTTGACCAACCCAATCACGACCACATGTACGTGGGCCTTGCCACGGGCATCCGAGCCCCACGCGAATGTGCGATGGGCGAAAGCGATCTCAAGTCCGTAGCGTTGAAATAGCAGCGGCCACAGCTGAGCGACCTGCTCACCTTGGGTGATCGAGTTGGTCGATACGAAGCCGATGCGAGCGCTGGAGTTCCGGAGGTAGTCCCCTGCCTTGATAAACCACGCGCCCACATAGTCGAGCGATCCACCGCGCCCACTGTCGGCACCAATTACTCTCTTCATTTGAACGCGCTGCGCTGGGGTCTGGAAGCTCTGCCCCACAAACGGCGGGTTGCCGAAGACATAGCTGCACCGCTCCGGCGCCAATATCCCAGCCCAGTCGGTCTCCAACGCATCGCCATGAACGATGTGCGGCGCGGCCTTCAAAGGGATGCGGGCGAAGACCTGGCCGAACTCGAGGCTGAGCCGGTTGTTCATAATGTGGTCCATCATCCACATCGCCGTCTCGGCGATGCGGGCGGGGAACTCATCGACCTCGATGCCGTAGAACTGGTCAACGTCCACCTTGGACAGGGCGGCGGCCTCAAGCTCGCGCTGGCCGGTGGGATAGAGGGCCTTAAGCACCTCGATCTCGAGCGCGCGGAGTTCGCGATACGCGATGATCAGGAAATTGCCGCAGCCGCACGCGGGGTCGAACAGGTTGAGCCCGGCCAGCTTGTCCTGAAATGCCCGCAGGGCGGCCTCGCGACCGCGCTTCATGCCCTTGATGCGGGACAGTTCGCCGCGGAGGTCGTCGAGGAACAGCGGCTCGATGACCTTTAGGATGTTCTTTTCGGTGGTGTAGTGGGCGCCCTTGGCGCGGCGCTCCCTGGCATTCATCACGGACTGGAACAGGGCGCCAAAAATGGCCGGGCTGATCTTCTCCCACGAGAAGCCGCAGGCCTCGATCAGCCGGTCGCGCATCGCCGTGTTGAAGTTGGCGATAGGCAGGACTTCGCGGAACAGGTCGCCGTTGACGTACGGAAACAGGTTCAAATCTTCGTCCAGTCCCTTGCGCCAGGCTGCGTCCTCGGGAGTGTTTAGGGTCTGGAAGATCAGGTTCAGCTTGGGGCCGAGGTCTGAACCGTCGGACGCGGTGCGGTCGCGCAGATAGGTTTCCAGCATGCCCCGTTCAGGGAAGATGCCGGTGTCGTCGGCGAACAGGCAGAACAGCAACCGCACCAGCAGCCGCTCCAGCGGCGCGCCGTCGTAGGTGGGCTTGAGGGCGTCGTGCAGCTTGCCCATCAGCTCGGCGGCGATGATGTTGACCGGGTCCTGGTCCTGGAAGACCCGCTTCTCGACCCCGACGATGAAACCGAAGGCCTCGACATGGGCGGGCAGATCGGCGAGGGCGAAGCGGGTCTCCTCGCGGGTGTCGAGGTCGATCAGCTCGAAGAACTGGAAATCGCACAGCAGGATGTAACGCGGGAGCTCGTGGTCCTTGAGGCCGGGGAAATAGTCGTGGGCCTGCTTGCGGGCGCGGACGAGGTCGCGGCCTGCGCTTTTCTGCTCGACCAGCAGGACGCTCTTCCAGAACAGGTCGATGAAGCCGCGCTTCTCGCCCAGCAGGCGGACCGACTCTTCGAAGGTCGCGACCTTGCGGCGGCGGACGCCGAAGACCTCGAAGAAGTCGTTGTAGAAGCTCTGCGTCTCGCCCTTCTCGTAGTGGGCGTCGGCCCATTCGCGCGCGAAGTCGGCGGCGCGGGCGCGGATTTCATTCCAGCTGAGTCGCAAAGACGGTTTCCTCCCCTAGCCGCTCATTTGCCCCGGTTGGTAAGGCCCGCGCAACTGGCAAGCGGCGGCGTGGGGATTCATGACTGATCGATTGGCTACGTCCCTCGCGGGACGGCTGGCAGCTGCGCCCCGCCTCCGATCTCGCGTACAGTTGGCTCGAGGGCCGCCGGGTGTGAGGTAGCCTACCCCAACCTACAGAGGCCATGCCGTTAGAGCCCACTTCGCCAATGCTTTCTGACGTTCAATGATTGACTTCGGGGCCCATTCAGCTTGCTCAGATATCATCTTCGTTGTCAGCAATTCCGACTCTCCAAACACAGTCACTTTTTCAGAGAACGGAGCACTTTTGAGGTCTGAATTAGCAGTTACTTGAAGAAGAGCGAGATTGCCGATTCTCTTTGAGTAAACTCTAACTTGATCTTCGTCGTATTCTGGCCAGTTGGCCATCGGCTTTTGGGGCAGAATGTGCTCGAGGTTTAACGCCTCTGGATTATCGTTAGGTATGAGCCACGGCTCGCTTTGCCCTTTGGCGGCGAGCTCCACTGATCTTAAATAATAACGCGCGAACTTAGCTTGCGAAACGGTTGCAATTTCGAAGGCCTGCTGGAAGACTTCATCGGCCGGAACGATAGAAAGGAGAGCTGCAGACATTGACTTGGCTGTAACAATTTCACCATCGAACACTTGCTTCGCGGCTTTTGCGAGAGGCTGCTCAACCGAGCCAGTTCTAGTGCTGGCAGCGATAATCAGACGCACGCCGTACGACACGAGCTTCTCAAACGCATCGGCCGCTTCTGCTGGCTCAAACTTATTCGCAATGGCAAGCAGCAACGGTCGAAATGGCTTAATATCGAACAGATCCAAAACGCGCAGCAGCTCGCGCGTTTTATGGGGATATCCATTCCATTTCTCTGAGTCGGCCGATGCAATGGCGACATAATCGTTTGAAAGAATTTCAAGCGTCGATAGCAATGCAATAGAAGACTGGGAGCCGCGCGCGGCCTTTTGCACTCTTTCGTATACTTCAAGTTCCGTGATGTATCCATTCATGGCAATAAGCGCTTGCCGAAGGAACGTCATGGTTATTTCGTCTTCGTCTAACGTCTCCAGCGCGCCTTTGATGTACGACCAAATTTGCTGCGCCTCGCCGAGGCGCTTATCGGCTTGACCGAAGACGTAATTCTTTACGAGATCAGACTGAGAAACTTTGAGGCCTCTGTCATTGAGAGTCTCAAACATTTTGAATGCGTTGGCCGAATCGGGCACTATTAATAGTATAGCGCGAGCTTTATGCTCAATAAAGTTCATCCATCGCACAAATACTTTAGGGCGTTCAGACTCCGCAATCGGTTTAACGACCGTTATAAGGTGCTTTCGCGCGACATCGAATGCTGCAATTAGGCGTCGATGAGATTCACGATTTGGCAGAGCTGATTTACTCGAACCTGACTCAAGGAGTTCATGGAACACTTGATTATCAGCAGCGTTGAGTTGCATCTTCGGAGCGAGCTCAAGTGTCGCCGTGTCGATATCGATGATATAAGTTTCAAGCGCTTTTGCCAGCTTGGCGTTTTCCGCTCCGCCGACTTGGCGCATTGCAGCAAGAATAAGAGCCGTGGTCGCAAGGCGCTGCTGACCATCGACTACTTCGAGAACACCATCCGAGGTTGGAATTGTAACAATGGTTCCAAGAAAATGCTGCGGTTCATCTTCGGTAATCGCCAAAGTGAGATCTTGGAGAAGCTTGGTGACGTGCTTTTCTGTCCAAGCATAATCTCGTTGATTTGGCGGCACCAACAAGCGATATCTCTTGAGCACTGAGCCAAGTCCAAGCTGCTCGAACCCGATCTGCGATTGCCCGTTAGACATCTAGTCTGCTCCTGCGCTTGGCCATTCCTTAGCTGTTATCCTGAGCAATTCCCATCGGTAACCCGCCTCGCGAATTGAGGCCAAGATGCAACCGTTCAGCGCCTCATTCCGCTTGCAAAATTAATTAAGGCCACATCGAATTGTCGCCAGAAGCCGAACTTCCCAAGGTCAGAGTCAGGCGCGGGCCTGGGCCGACGGCGCAGGGCCACCGCCAGGAAGCGGACCTTCCCAAGGTCAGAGATGAGTCACGTATGCGCCTTGGGAGCGGCCTGGTGATAGCCGGCCGGATCGGCGATCCAGCTGTTGATCGCCGACTCCCGCCAACCGGCGCCGTGAACGCTGATCGCCACCTGCTTGGGAAACGAACCCTCGTTGATCTTCCGGTAGAGGGTGGATCGGCTAAGGCCCGTCCGGGCCAGCACAGTGCGAATACGCAGGATACGATCGGGCTCGGCCATGGCTTAGACTCCACAGAATGAGATCTGAAAGCATTCGACGAGCCAGAATTGGATCGAGTTACAGCGTCCGCAAGACCCCCAAACAACCCGATCGTACTGTGGGAAAGAAAAAGAAACTCCCTGCGGCAAAAGAGTAGGTAGGGAGTACTGGGCGCTGCTCCGCTGCATCTGCATGCGGTCTATTGCGGTCGGCTGCGCCTATTTTCGCAGGCGAACACCCGCACCAAATTCGTCATTTTCCCCCTGGAAGACGATGCCCGCTTCTTCGAGGGCGCGCTTCACGGCCTGGACATTCGCCGCGGTGCTTCGCTCCGGGCCCATGGTTTCCATTCGGCGGATCGTATGAAGGCTTATTCCGGAAGCCTCAGCGAGGTTCGGCCCGCTCCAGTCAATAAGTCCTCGGGCGGCTCGAATCTGGCCAGCCGTGATTTTCGCCTTGTCATCTTTAATGTGAGGTGGCACTTTTAATCGCAAATTGTGCTGTGGTGACGGTGCAAACCGACTAATACACATCAAAGGACAGAGGTCATGGAGTCACGTCGAAAGGCGGGGCCTACGCCCGCGCGTCTGGACCAGCTCTCCAGGCGCGCCGTGATGGCAGGCGGCGCGACAGCGCCGCTGACGGCAACCTTGCAGGCTCCTGCGGCCAAGCCCGATCCTGCCGTGATGCTCTGCCAGCGCTGGCTCGCCGTCGACGCCGAGCAGCGGAGGCTGATGACCGAGTGGGGCCAGCTCGAAGGCTGGCTGATCCGGAAGATGCAATGGCACCGCCTGTCGCCAGATGAGCGCGCCGCCATTCCGGAAGGCCAGAAGCTCGCGCAGATCGACGCGCGCCTCGATGTGCTGCAGGTCGAGAGGCTTGCTTTACTCAAGAGCATGCGGCCAAAGCCCGCCGCCAGCGTCGAGGCGGTGATCGCCAACCTGATGGTGGCCTCCTGCCTGATCTTCGAGGATGACGAGCCAGAAGCTCACGGCCTGATCACCCGCGCGGCCCGTGACCTGACCGCCTTCTGTGGCAAATGACGTGCCGCGTACCCCGCCGACGAGACGGCGCCGACCGCCCCCTGGCGTCGACGTTCCGACGTAACGCGGCGAGCTTCCTGCTATCGGCCGAGCACGCACTGGAGCGCCATCCCGAGGGAACGCGCTATCATCTGGCCATCGCCATCGAACTGGCGCTGAAGGCCTATCTGCTGGATCGCGGCGTCACCGACGACTGGAACCGGGTCCACCTTCGCCACGACCTCGTCAAGGCGCTGAAGTCAGCAAGGCGCGCGGGCTTTCGGGCTGAGCCCGCCGGGCTCGCCGACTTGGCCGCGCTGCTGAGCCCCTTCTACCAAACCCACACCGTCGCGCGGATGCCGAGGGAGAGCATCCTGGCGGTGGATTGGGCTTGGGCCTGCCTGGTCGTGCGCGCGCTGATCGACGCCGTAACCGCGGCCGCCTCCTGGTTTGATATCGATGACGAGGGAGACCATCGATGACCCTCCTGCGAAATCTGTGGCCGCTTAGCCCGAGCCAGTGGTGGCGCTGGCGATATCCGGATCTCTGGCGCGGCCGGGCGTTCGATCCACACAATGTCCAGCAAGTGATGTCCTATGCGGTGATGCGGCTTCCGGTGGAGCGGCGAGACGTCTTCCTGCTCAATGCCGTCCAGGCGCTGGATTACAGCTTCATCGCCCGCCACATGGGCCTGTCGGCCGACGAGGTGCAGGCGCTGTTCGCCAGGGCGCTGGTCGAGGTCTCGCGCACGGTCGACCTGATCGAGCGCCGTCGGCCGGCGTCGCGGTCTTTGCCCAACCCGGAGCGCTCCGATGTCCGACGATAAGGGGCCGCTGCCGATCTCGCGCCGCGTCGTCATCGGCGCCGCCAGCGCTGCGCCCTTGGCTGCTGGTGCAGGTGTTGGCGTTGCTGCTCCGGCCAACCCCGTGGTGGCGCGTTGCGCCGAATGGCTGGCGCTGGACGCACAGATCAATCGCTTGCTAAGCCGCTGGTCGGACCTCGAGACCATCCTCGTCCAGCAGCGGCGGTGGGAGCGCATGACGCCCGAGGAGCGGGTTGCGATGACGCCCACCGAGGAAATGAACGCCATCGACGCGGAGCTGAAGCCGCTGTTCGACCGCCAGCGCGATTGGCTCGACGCCTTGCCCAAGCTGCGCGCCCATGAGCTGAAGGGCGCGGTCGCCAAGCTGGAGGTGGCGCTACAGGTGATGATCCACCAGCAGGGCGACGGCTACGACCTCTTCAAGTCGGCGATGGAAGACCTGCGCATCACCCGGTGTCCCAACTGTGGGACGCCGACCTGCGGCAGCTAGCCCTTTCTTCTTAGGTGCGTCGGCCGGCCGCAGCGCCTGGCGTCTTCCTCTCCCGTGGCGGGAGCCAGGACCGGAACGGTCGGTGCTCGCCTTGGAGCGCTTGGTGAGCGTCTGCCGGGCGGTCTGGTGCGGGTCAAGGGCGGCTTCGCCGTCGCTCCGCGATGCGCGCCCAAGGGCGCGCACCCTTGACGCGCACCAGCCCGTCCGGCCCTTGTTCCACCATGCGATCCAGGGCGTATGGTCTCCGAGGGGAGGGCGGTCGGCGCCGGTGATGGCCCGGCCTCAGCTCTGGCCGTTCTTGCCCTCGGCTTCCACCTCGAACGCCCGCTTCCCGCCGCGCCGCCAGAGCGCCAGGGTGTGCTCGCCGTCTTCGGCCTTGAGCATCGCCGCCAGGGTCAGGAAAGCGCCGTAGAGCGCGGCGCGATCATCGCGCGTGAGGTCGACGAGGCCGGCCTTTTGCACGAGACCGCCGAGCTCGATCAAGTGACGGGTCCGCTCTCGCCGCTTCACCGCCCAGGCCCGCGTGTCGAACCGGGCGCGCTGGGCTTCCAGGCGATGGCGCGCGGCTGTGGTCCGTCGCTCGGCTTCACTGACCGCCGCCAGCGCTTGGCGCAGCGTCCGCAGGTGTGGGCTCGACCTTGCCCCGTCGAAAGAAGGCAGCGCCGCGCTTTGTCCAGGCTTGCTTGCGGGCGGCCTCTCCGGAGTCGGTGATCCAAAGCAGCGCGCCGGCCAGGGTCTCGATTTCTAGCGCGTCGGCGCCGGTGGCGATCACCAGCTCGCCAAGCTGGCGGACCTTGCGATCCTTCAGCGTCTTGGCCTTGTCTTCGAGGCTCTTCAGTTCAGCGTCGAAGTCACGGGGTTTGCGCATCGCAGTCTCCATCGATTGCGGGATGCGTTCAGGATAAAACAGCAGCTGTCGGAATGCTGTAAGGTCGCCGGAGCAGACTGGGACGGCCCGGTCCCTCCCGAGATTCTTATCTGGGAGGGCGCGCTTATACGTCGTGCCGACGTGCGCTTGAGGGCGTAAGTGGTCTGTCGCCATGGCGATCTACCACTTCAGCGTCAAAGTCATCAGCCGCGCCACCGGGGCCAGCGCCGTGGCCTCGGCCGCCTATCGCTCCGCCAGCCGACTGCACGACGAGCGGCTCGACCGCGACCACGACTTCACCGGCAAGACCGGCGTCGTCCACTCCGAAGTCATGCTGCCGGACGGCGCGCCCGAGCAGTTCGCTGACCGCGGCACGCTGTGGAACACCGTCGAGGCTGGCGAAAAGCGCAAGGACGCCCAGCTGTCTCGCGAGGTCGAGTTCGCCATCCCGCGCGAGATGGACCAGGCTCAGGGCGTCGCTCTCGCCCGCGACTTCGTCCAGCGCGAGATGGTCGATCGCGGCATGGTGGCCGACCTCAATGTGCATTGGGATATCGGCCCCGATGGCCTGGCCAAGCCGCACGCCCACGTCATGCTCACCATGCGCGGGGTCGGCGAGGACGACTTTGGCGCCAAGGTGCGCGACTGGAACCGCACCGAGCTTGTCGAGCACTGGCGGGAGGCTTGGGCTGATCACGTCAACGAGCGGCTCGCAGCCCTCGATATCGACGCGCGGATCGATCATCGCAGCCTCGAAGACCAGGGCATCGAGCTTGAGCCGCAGAACAAGATTGGTCCGGCCGCCGGGCGTATGGCCGGCGAAGGCGTCGAGACAGAGCGGCTCGAAGATCATCACCGCATCGCCCGTGAGAACGGCGACAAGATCATCGCCGATCCGCGCGTCGCGCTCGACGCCATCACCCACCAGCAGGCGACGTTCACCCGCCAGGATCTGGCCAAGTTCATCCACCGCCATTCGGACGGCAAGGATCAGTTCGACCGCGCCATGAGCGCGGTGCAGACCTCGCCTGAACTCGTGACGTTGGGCCAGGACGGCCGCGGCCAGGATCGCTTCACCAGTCGCGAGATGCTGGCCGTCGAGGACCGGCTGCATCGCGCCAGCGAGGTGATGGCGCAGCGCCGCGCGCATGAGGTCGGTCAGCTGCAGCAGCGGCGCGCCTTGGCGCGGGCAGGGGAGCGCGGTCTCGTCCTTTCTGGTGAGCAGAAGGCTGCGTTCGAGCATGTCACCGAGGGGCGAGATCTGGGCGTCATCGTCGGCTATGCCGGCACCGGCAAGTCGGCGCTACTGGGCGTGGCGCGCGGAGCCTGGGAGGACGCCGGCTATCGCGTCCAGGGCCTGGCCCTATCCGGCATAGCCGCCGAGAACCTGGAGGGCGGATCGGGCATCGCCTCGCGCACCATCGCCAGCCTTGAGCACCAGTGGAAGCAGGAGCGCGAGCTCTTAGACGTCCGCGACGTGCTGGTGATCGACGAGGCCGGCATGATAGGCTCGCGGCAGATGGAGCGGTTGTTGTCGGCCGCTGAAAAGGCTGGGGCCAAGGTGGTGCTGGTCGGTGATCCCGAGCAGCTTCAGGCGATCGAGGCCGGGGCGGCCTTCCGGTCGATCGCCGAGCGTCATTCCCACGTCGAGATCACCCAAGTTCGTCGCCAACATGAGGACTGGCAGCGCGACGCCACGCGCCATCTGGCCACCGGCCGGACCGGTGAGGCGCTGGCGTCTTACGAGGCGCGCGGCATGGTCCACGCCGCCGAGACGCGCGACCAGGCGCGCGAGGATCTGGTCGAGCGGTGGGACCGCGATCGGATCGCCGAGCCGGACAAGAGCCGGATCATCCTCACCCACACCAATGATGAAGTGCGCGATCTCAACCTGACTGCTCGCGGTCGATTGGGCCAGGCCGGCGCCTTGGGCGAAGATGTAACGGTCAAGGCTGAGCGCGGCGAGCGGTCGTTCGCCACGGGTGACCGGCTGATGTTCCTGAAGAACGATCGTGGGCTGGGCGTGAAGAACGGCATGCTCGGCGAGATCGAGCAGGTCTCGCCCAGCCAGATGACCGTGCGGCTCGACGCCGGCCGCTCCGTCGCCTTCGACCTGAAGGACTACGCCCAGGTCGATCACGGCTATGCGGCGACCATCCATAAGAGCCAGGGCGTCACCGTCGATCGCGCCCATGTGCTGGCCACGCCCGGTCTTGATCGTCACGGCGCCTATGTCGCCCTGTCGCGTCACCGCGACAGCGTGCACATCCACTACGGCCGAGATGAGTTCGAGGATCTGGGCAAGCTGACCCGCGTGCTTTCGCGCGAGCGGGCCAAGGACATGGCCAGCGATTTTGCTCAGCGGCGCGACATCCATGTGCCGGCGTCGATGCGACGCAAAGGCCGCCGCAGCGCGAGCGCGGGATGTTCGCCGGCTTCAAGCCGGCTAGCCCCGTGCGCGAGCCGGCGGCGCCGGCGCCGGCGCGGGACGCGGACCAGGCCGACCAGCATCGCGCGATCGAGCGTCACGCCCGCGCCGCGGCCGATGTCATGCGGATGGACGAGCGCGGGTTGCCGATCCTGGCCCATCAGCGGCGGGCGCTGGGGGAAGCGCGGGAGGCGCTTGGGAAGATCGGCCCGCACGCCGCCAAGGATCTGGAGCGGGCCTATGTCCGCGACCCGGCCCTGGCCGGCGAGACCGCCGCGGGGCGGACGCAGGGCGCAATCCGGGTTCTGCAGCTGGAGGCGGAGGTACGCGTCGATCCGCGGCTGCGGGCCGACCGGTTCGTGGAGCGCTGGCAGGGCCTGGAGCGGCAGCGCTCGTCCCTGCATCGCGCGGGCGACGTGAGCGGCGCGGGCCAGATCAAGGAGCGCCTGGGCGACATGGCCAAGAGCCTGCAGCGCGACCCGCAGATGGAATCGCTGCTGCGCGGCCGGCGAGCCGAGCTTGGCCTGCCGCCGGAGATGGGGCGCAGCGTCGGGCAGGGGCTGATCGAATACCTCGGCATCGGCCGAGGGCGCGGGCTTGGCATCTAGGAGGTCATGATGGAGCAGGAGATCGGATCAGAGGCGCCGGTCGACCCGGCGGCGGCGGCGTTCGAAGCGCTGCGGCGGGAGGTGGCGTTGCTGAACGTCGCGTTGGCCGGGCTCGCGGCCGAGCGGGCGGCGGCGCCCGATTACAGCGAGACGCTGGGTGAGATCTCTAAAGGCTTATCGGTGGTGGGGGCGCGGCTGCGGAAAGTGATGGCCAGTCCGGGCCTGGCGATGAGTCCGTCAGAGGTGGCGCGGCAGGTCGCGGCGGCGGGGGGCGAGGTGCGGCGGCAGGATCGGGCGGCGCTGAGCCAGGCCCAGGATGGGTTGCAGCGAGCGATGCGCGATCTTGACGGATGGATCGATCGGGCCCGGCTGGCGAGCGCTCAGAACTGGCGACTGCTGCAGGTGGGGTCTGTGGGCCTGCTGGCTGGGGCCTTTCTGGGTGTCTTCCTGCCTGGTGTCGTGGCGACGGCGGCGCCCGAGCGGTGGGCCTGGCCGGAGAAGATGGCGGCGCATGCGCTACAGCGGGGTCTGTGGCCCGCAGGGGAGCGGTTGCTACAAGCCGCTGATACTCAGAAGTGGCAAGACGGTAGCGATGGGGCGGCGATCGTGGCGCAGAACCGGGATAAGTTAGCGGCGTGCTTGCGAGAGGCGAGGCCGCCGAAACGTCCACGCAGCTGCCTTATCCAGTTAAGGTCGTAAGTCCGTGTTAACTAGCTTGCGCGGGCTCTCCGCCCGGGAGAGCGTCCATGCCGATCAATTCAGAGCGGTACACTTCCAGCTAGCGCCGAGAAAACTTCATTTCGTTATGCCGGGCCATTCACAAGCTCAGCATTCGCAGTGGCGACCAGGACTAGCCTGTTAAGCACGGTCAAGAGATTTTTGGAGGGAGAAATTATGCCTCTGCTGCTAAGGCGCGCGCGAGAGTGACGATCTGTCGCCGCACCTTGGAGCTAGGTATCGTGGACAGAAGCCGAACGACTTCCAGATCCTCAGCGGTCAACATTAACGGCCCGCCTTCTGTACTGATGTGGCAGGTCGACAGGCCGTCAAAGAAATATGTGGTCGGGCAAGACAAACAGTGGGCCACAGCGTACAGTTTCGAGGCGCTAATTCGATTGTCCCCGCGCTCATACTTCTGGACCTGCTGGAACGACACACCCAGCCGATCGGCAAGAGCCTGTTGGGAAATGCCGAGCGCCTTGCGACGGCCGCGGATCATGGCTCCCACATGGGTATCGGTGGGGTGATTACTCATCGTTAACCTGCAATATTTACGCGAGCATTCTCACACACTCGCAGGGGTGTAGCCATGTGGCGTGTTGGCGCGCGTTGCGTGCAGGATCCCCGCTCAGGTTGCCGCCTCGCTCCAAAGCCGTTGGTCGGATGTAATCCGCGGCGAACCTCCGCTGGTATCTCACCACGCTCAGTCCGCGGATGCTCCCTCAGCGTCAATCTGTGCGCGCCGCCAGAACCTCGTCGAGCGCTGACAGCAGGCGAGCCGCTTCGATCGGTTTGCCGAGATGGCGATCCGCTCCCGCTTCG
Organism: Caulobacter hibisci; assembly: GCF_016135805.1. Classification (GTDB taxonomy): domain Bacteria; phylum Pseudomonadota; class Alphaproteobacteria; order Caulobacterales; family Caulobacteraceae; genus Caulobacter; species Caulobacter hibisci. The sequence goes on along the minus strand of NZ_JADWOX010000009.1, from coordinate 134,334 downwards.
AAGCTGGCGCGCAGATGCTCTGGCAGGACATTAGCGGTGAGCATGATAATCGGACAGGGGCGCTGCCCCAGGCGCTGCTGCCGGGCGCGGATTTCGCGAGTGGCGCTCAGCCCGTCCATGACCGGCATCTGCATGTCCATCAAGATCAGATCGAAATCGGCCGCGCCGAAGGCCTCCACCGCCTGGCGGCCGTCGCATACAGAGGTCAGCTCCGCGCCGACCTCACCCAGGATCAGCTCGATGACCTTCCGGTTCACCGGATGATCCTCGGCCAGAAGCACGCGTACAGCACGATCCAGGCGGGCCTGGGACGCGGGCGGCTCAAGCACTGGCGGGGCGTCTGGCAGGGTCAGTCCGAAGGTGAACGACGCACCCGCGCCCGGCGTGGACGCCGCCGAGAGCGCCCCGCCCATGGCCCGGACGAGATCGGCGCTGATCGCTAATCCCAGTCCTGACCCGCCATAGCTGCGGGTGATGGAGTCGTCGGCCTGGGCGAAACGGTCGAAGATACGGGCCTTGGCGGCCGCGTCGAAGCCGATGCCTGTATCGCACACCAAGAAACGCCATCCTTCCTCGACGGCGGCGACTTGCAGGTTGACCGAGCCTTCATGGGTGAATTTCACGGCGTTGCTGAGCAGATTGCCCAGCACCTGGCGCAGGCGAACGGGATCTCCAACCACCCAATGCTTGCCTGAGGGAGCCTGGACGGCATAGGCTAGGCCCTTGGCCTCCGCCGTCGGCCGATGCAACTCACCGACTTCGCGCGCTAGGCCCGGCAGGTCGAACGGCTCGCGGGCGATGCGCAGCGCACCTTCCTCCGAGCGCGCCAGATCCAGGACGTCGCTGAGCAACGCCTCCAGGGTGCGCGCCGCGCCGGTCATGGCGCGCAGCAGTTCGGCTTGCTCGGGGCCCAGGGCCGTGCGTGAAAGTACATCGCCCAGGCCGAGAATCCCGTTCAGGGGCGTGCGGATTTCATGGCTCATATTGGCCAGGAAGCGGGTCTTGGCCTCGCTGGCGACGCGGGCCTGGTGCAGGGCCTCGCGATCGGAAATATCGCGGACGATCGCCCCGACCATGGTGCGTTCATTGTCCCGCCACATCGACAGAGACAGGCTGGCAGGAAATTCCGAGCCGTCCTGGCGCAGGGCCGGAACCTCGACCGCGCCAGCCATGGTTGGCCGGCCGCCGTTGCAAAGCCGGGCAAAGCCGCGATCATGGCCAGGGCGCAGGCGCGCCGGGATGATCATACTTAAGGGACGGCCCAAGGCCTCGCGCGCCGGATAGCCAAAGAGCGTCTCGGCCGCGGCGTTCCAGTGCATGATGGTCTGCTGCTCATCGACGATCAGCACCGCGTCGGAGGTCCCGTCGAACAGCTGCGACAGGAAGAGCTTTTCCCGCCTCGTCTCCAGGCGCTCGCCGACCATGCGCGCCAGGAGGTCGAGTTGGTGCAGTTGAGCCGCCGTGAAGGGACGCGGCGCCAGACTCGTGGCGCAGACCGTTCCGACGACGTGATCCTGGACGAGCACCGGCGCGCCGGCATAGGCGCCAACATAGTCGATATGGGAAAATTCCGGATCGCGCCCGACATCTTCGATGAGGACGCGCGCCTTGGTCTTCACCACCCGGTCGCAGAAGGCCTGCGACCTTGGCAGGCTCTTGGCCACGAGGCCGGAGGCGGCCTTGAACCAAACCTCATCGCCGCCGACGAAGGTCACGAACCCGCCGTCCGATTGCATGGCGGCCCGCGCCGCCTCGGCGATCAGGTCGAATGCCAGCTCGGGTTCGTAGCCCAACAGCCCAAGAGACTGCAGGATGGCCAGTCTCTGATCCGCCTCGTTGGCTTGACCTGTCTCCAAGATTATCCCCTCCGCGAGGCGTTACAGTCGACTTGGAAGGTTTGCTTGGCCATTGATCTGGCCTGAGGTTGATTGTCGCAGCCTTGTCGGGCGTGGACGGGCTCAAGGCATGGAACCCAAGCCTGGCCTTGGCGGTTGTCGGCAGCGGTTTAGCGCGCGAGCTAGAGGCGAGGGGTGTGACCAATCAGGATCTGGCGTTTCTTGGAAGCGACAGCCGCCTGGGCCGGCTGATGGCCGCGCACGACTGGTCCGACAGCCCCCTGGGCCCGCCAGCCGGCTGGTCGCTCAGCCTGAAGACCACGGTCGGACTGATGCTGCCGGCCAGCGCTCAGATCGTCCTCTTCTGGGGCGAGCGATACTGCGCCCTCTATAATGACGCCTATGCGCCGACGATCGGCGACAAGCATCCCCGCGCCCTGGGACGGCCGGCCAGCGAGGGCTGGGCCGAGCTCTGGGACGATCTTGGCCCCCTGCTAGATGGCGTGCGCCAGACGCGCGCCACCTTCGAGGCCCGGGACCGTCAGTTCTACATCGAGCGGCACGGACACCCCGAGGACGTCTGGTTCGACGTCTCCTACTCCGCCGTGCTGGAAGCGGACGGGTCGGTCGGGGGCGTGCTCTGCATCGTCAGCGAGACGACCCAGCGGGTGCTGGCCGAGCGGCGCCACAAGGCGCTCCTGGACCTGGCTGACCGGCTGGCCCAGACCGCCGATGCGCAAGCGGCCAAGAGCGCGGCCGTCGCCCTGCTGGGCGAGACGCTGGGCGCGGCGCGGGTCGGCTATGGAGAAATCTCGACCGACGGCCAACATGTCGCCGTCGCGTCCGACTGGACCACGGCAGGCATGGCGAGCCTCGCCGGAGAAAGCCGCCTCCTGGAGAGCTTTGGCCCCGAGATCATCGCCGCGCTGCGCGCCGGCGAGACGGTACGGCTGGACAGCCTGGCCGACGACGCCCGCGCCGCCCCGCATGCCGATGGCTATGCCTCGATCGGCGTGCGCGCCATGATCGGCGTTCCGCTGGTACGGGGCGGAAAGCTAACCGCCCTGCTCTACATCCACGAGCCCAAACCGCGACGCTGGACCGACCACGACGCCGCCCTGGCGCAGGCTGTCGCGGCCCGAACGTGGGATGCTGTGGAGCGAGCGCGGGCCGAGCAGGCCCTGCACGCCCTGAACGCGACGCTGGAGGCGCGCGTGGCCGAGCGCACGGCGGCGCTCAACGAGGCGCAGGAGGCCCTGCGTCAGTCCCAGAAGCTGGAGGCCATGGGGCAGCTGACCGGCGGCGTGGCCCACGACTTCAACAATCTGCTGACGCCGATCTTCGGCAGCCTGGATCGCCTCAAGCGCCAGGGCCTGGGCGGCGAGCGCGAACAGCGGCTGATCGACGGCGCCTTGGCCTCGGCTGAACGCGCGCGCGATCTGCTGCAACGGCTCCTGGCCTTCGCCCGCCGCCAGCCCCTGCAGCCGGCGGCCGTGGATCTTGCCTGCCTGATCGCCAACATGGGCGCCCTGCTTGAAAGCGTGACGGGCCCGCAGATCGGCATCGTCGTCGATGTGGAACCCGGCGTCGCTCCCGCCCATGGAGACCGCAACCAGCTGGAGATGGCGCTACTGAACCTGGCGGTGAACGCCCGCGACGCCATGCCGGACGGCGGGACGCTGCGCCTTTCGGCCCGTTCGGCGGACGCCGACCAGCCTCAGCCAGCCGGGCTCATTCCCGGCGCCTATGTCCGCGTGTCCGTTGCCGACACCGGCCATGGCATGGACGAGGCAACGCGGACGCGGGCGATCGAGCCGTTCTTTTCGACCAAGGGGATCGGCAAGGGGACAGGACTGGGTCTGTCGATGGTCCATGGCTTGGCCGCGCAACTGGGCGGCGTCTTGACGATCGCGAGCGCGCCGGGCGCGGGCTCCACCTTCGAGCTGTGGCTGCCGGTCAGCCGCCAGGCGCCCGTCCCTGCCCCTGCGCCATCGGTCAAGCCCGCCAAACAGGCCGGCGTGGCGCTCCTGGTCGACGACGAACCCCTGGTCCGGGCCTCCAGCGCCGACCAGCTCACCGAGCTTGGCTATCTGGTCGTCGAGGCCAGCGAGGCCGAGGCGGCGCTGGCCCTGCTCGACGAGGGACTTTCTCCTGACATCATCGTCACCGACCACCTGATGCCCGGCATGTCCGGCGCGGAGTTCTGTCGCCGGGTGCGCGCCCGCTGGCCCGGGCGGGCGGTGCTGATCACCTCGGGCTATGCCGATGTCGACGATCTGGCGCCGGACCTGCCGCGCCTGGTCAAGCCCTTCCGCCACGAGGACCTTGCCACGGCCGTGGCCGCCGTGCGCCGGCTGGAGGCGATGTCCTAGGCGCGCGGCTTCCGCAGCGGCCATGAAGAATCCCCTGGCCACGGCCCGGGGACGAGATGAAGGTCCGCGCCGGTCGCTAAAGCGCCCGTCGCCCGGCGATCAGGTGGTAGATCAGCAGGACCACGACCGCGCCGATCGTCGCCACTAGCAGGCTGTAGAGATTGAAGCCGGTGACGCCGGCGCTGCCGAACTGGTTGAACAGGAAACCGCCGACGACCGCGCCGACGATGCCAAGGACTAGGTCGAGGACCAGGCTGCCGCCGCTGCGGCTGACCAGCTTGCTGGCGATGAAGCCGGCGACCAGGCCCAGGACGATCCAGGCGAGAATGGACATGAGAGCCTCCAGGAGTGAGGCCCGCGAGCGGGCCGATGGCCTAATAGCCCCTGCACGCGCGCATCGTTCCCTGCCGCCTCTTCCCCCACGTCACGCAGCGTCCTCCTCGGGGGCCTGGCGGGGAAGCGTGACGATCACCTCCGTGCCGGGCGGGCCCTGGCGGCGGATCACGCCCCCCAGCTGCTGGACCAGGGAGCCGACGATGCGCGTACCGCCGCCGGGCCTGGCGGCCGGATCGCTGCCCATCCCGTCGTCACGAACACTGAGCACCAAGTTGTCCTGGTCGACCCCGAAGATCACCCGGATGTCGCCGGCGCGATCATCCGGGAAGGCGTACTTGAGGGCGTTTTCCACAAGTTCGTTGATGACAAGGCCGATCGGCACGGCCTGGGTCGAGCTGAGGGCGACATCCTCGGCCTGGACCCGAAGGGCGATGGGACGCATGCCCAGGACGCTTTGGCGAAGGCCCTCGCAGAGGGACACGATGAAGTCGCGCGAGGACACCACCGTCGCCCGCTCGCCCAGGTGGAGCCGTTCATAGACCTGGCCCAGGACGCCGATGCGGCCGACGGCGTTTTCGATGGCGCTGCGAGCCCGGGGGTCGTCGATCTCGCGCGCCGACAGGCGCAACAGGCCGGTGATCGAGGTCAAGTGGTTCTTGACCCGGTGATTGACGTCCAGCAGCAGGAGCCGGTTGAACTCGTTGCTGCGTTCTAGCTTGTCGGCCGTCTGGGCCAAGCGCCGGGCGGTCGATCGCAGGGCTTCGACGACGGCGGCCAGGAAGAACGCGATCGACAGATAGAGCGCCAGCGGCACCGCCGCCTTGGCGTCGGGAAGCGCGAAGGAGTTGACCGGCGGCAGGAAGAAGTACCAGGCCAGGATCGCGCTGAGGAAGACCGAGAACATGCCCGTCCCGCGATCCAGGGCCACCGAGATCAGGATGATGGCCGGGAAGAACAGCAGGAACGGATAGCCGCCGAGGACGGGCGCAAACACCGACCGCACGGCGAAAAAAGCCAGTACCACTGCGGTGGCCAGCACGTAGCGCAGGGCCACGGGCGCCTTTCGCAGGGGATCAGACCAGATAAAGGCTCGCTCCAGACGCATCGCTCGACTCCACAAAGCGCTCAAGATCGAGCGGTTCTGAGGACGGACCGCTCGCCCAAGCGACGTCGACCCGGATCGGCCCTGAGCGGACAGACGAGTGTCACCGCCGAGCGCCTTTGTCGATGGTCCGCGGCGTTTTGCGCGACCCGCCGTCGCCGTGCGGCTTGCGCGCCGTCCTCATCCCTTCGCCTCCCAGGCGGGACGCGCCCCCGGCTAGACGCGCGCCCGCGCCTATTGAGCTTGATCCGGCCGCGCCATACCGCCCGGGGATGCGTCTTGCGACCCCCGCCAACAGTCGCCGCCGGGATCGCGCGGGGACGGCCGCCCCCGGCGAGCGCGCGAGGGCTGGATCGCCTGCCCACAGGCTAGGCGCGCAGCCCCAAGGCAGCGTCCGCAGCCGCGTGAGCTGGAAACAGGTATCGTCCGGCGCGCCCCCCATCCAGCAGCCGAATATCCAGGACCACCGGATCACCGGCTTCGGCCAGGCCAAGCGCCAAGTCACGGGCGGCCTGCTCGGCCCGCCCGCCGGTGGGGAACATCAGGGGGCTATTGCGGAAATCGCCGCGAACGACCCAGCCGTCACCCGACGGCTCGACGAAAATGAAACAGGGCATGGCTATGGTGCACGATATTTTGCGGGACAAAATGGCGGCCGGCCCTCCGCAGACCGGCCGCCCGCCCCGACTCAAGAGAACATTTCGCGGTCCAGGCGGCTCAGCGCGGACAAGACCTCGCTGAGCGGTACGGGCGCGGGGGTCCCCAAGAGCCATCTTTGACTGGGCCTATGCTCGACCGCGCTCGCATCGGAAGCCCAGGCCGCCAGGATTTCGCGCTTTTCGGCGAGATCGAGGTCCTGGTCCTTCAGCACCTCCAGAGGATGAAGGAAACCGACCGCCGGCCGGACGGGCCAGGGACGGGCTCGGTCGCCCGGATTGGTGTTCATGCGCATAGCCGGCTCCCTAGGCCGCCTCGCGGGCCTTGGGGCCCCTGAGTTCCAGCACCTGCTGGGACGCGCCCAGGCCGATGGGAATTTGCTTAGGCTTCAAGGCGTCGGGAAGTTCTCGGACAAGGTCGATCGACAAAACGCCATGGGCATGGACAGCGTCCTTGACGACGACGTAGTCCGCCAGCTCGAACCGCCGCTCGAACGCGCGCTGGGCCAGGCCCTGATGCAGGAACGTTCGCGCGCCCGCGTCTTCGCCGGCCGCTTTGCGTCCCCTGATCACCAGAAGATTGGGCTCGGCGACGATTTCGAGATCGGTCGGCGCAAAACCGGCGACCGCCAGAGAAATCCTGTAGGCCGCCTCGTCGGTCCTCTCGATATCGTACGGCGGAAAACTGCCGCTCGCCTCGGTGCGCAGCGCGGTCTCGAAGAGACCGACCATACGATCAACACCGATCATCGAGCTGTAGAAGGGCTTGAAGTCAAACGCGGTGCTCATTTCCATCTCCTCGAAAGCAAGTTGGACATGAGGGGCGCAGAGCCAAGCGCTGTGCGCCCCAGGGCCAGGCCCTGTCGGCGCCCGGCAAGCAGGCGATGAGTTAGGGCGCGGCCGAAACACGTCAAGTCGCCCACGCCGAAAATTTGCTCGGCCAGGCGCCGCCCGATACCCGGGCCATCACCGCGCCGTCAGGACGATCGGTCGGCGAAGGACACCGCGCGAAGGCCGGCAGCCCAGCGTGCGGTCGCCAGCCTGGCGAAGGCTTCGGCGACGTCCGGCGGAGCGGACGCGGCATGGCCGACACAGAGCCGGCCGGGATGGGTGGCGGCCGAAGGCGACTTCCCGGGGTGACTGGCGCCGTTCCGTTGTCGCCAGCGCCGGGCCGAAATCCGCGCCGGCCCGGAGGATCCCGGACTGCGGCGCGAAGCGCAGGTCATGGCCACCCGGATCTCACCCTTGCGACAGACACCGCCTTGAGGCGCGGTCTCCAAACCGAACGCCCGGCTCCCTTAGAAAGCGGTGCGGGGCGCTGGCGGGGTGGCCGCGGGCGCCGGTTCCTTCGTTGGCCGGCAGGCGCCCGTGGCTTGGCGGGCCTGGATGTACGGCGCCACCTTCGGCGTCGCCAGCAGCGTCTCGAACTTGAATCCGGCCGACCGGCGGTCGATGTCCAGTTCGTTCGACTCCTCGGCTCCCCGCGTCAGCTCGTAGCTGTCCTTGAGCCAGATGCGGGTCGGCGTGATCGCACAGAACTGCCCGTTGCGGCTGTTCTCCACGCAAGGGTGCTGGATCCAGGAGGACGCCGACCGCTTCCAGATCGAGACCTGCCCCCCGGCGATCTTTACCAGAACGCTCTGTGCGGTCTCGTACCGCTGGGTCAAGGAACTGAACTGGCCGGCGGCGGCCGTGCATTCCAGGATCAGCGGCCGTTCGAGCGAGCCGTCACCCGGGGGATCGGTTCGCGGAACGGACGCGCCTTCGATATTGGCGACCCGCGCACCGCCGGGCAGGAGGCTCGTCATGACGGCATGGGGGGCGTCCCTGTTGAACCGCCTGTCCCGAACGGCGATCATTTCCGCCGCCGTAGCGCGAGACGAGCAGGACGAGACGCCCGCCTCGCCTCCATAGGCACCGACCACGGCCGCCGCGAAGGCCGCCTTGTCGGCCTCGTCGCCCGGGCGCCCCACGAAGATGGGCGAGTAGTAGTATGAATTGTCGATCTGGCCGGGCTGGGGTTTTCGGGTCGCCCAGCAATAGGTGTACTGGCTCCCCGGCGCGATGCTGGCAGGCTGGGCGGCCTGGGGCTGGGCGCCGGCGCCGGCGGGAAGGGCCCCGGCGATTGCCAGACCGATCCAAAGCCGCATGCCGAGGGGATTGATACCGTCCATGGTGGCTACCGCTCGATGCTGATCTGGACGCCGTAGGGCTCGACCTGGCTGGCACCCTTGCCCTTGCAGGCCGATTCCGACGGGAAGGCGTATTCGCCGCGGGCCGGAGCTGTTGCGCGCTCGCCCAGTGCTTCGGTGAAGCCGACGGGCGTGCCGTCGCGGACACATCGATAGACCTTGTTCTGGCCGGCGCCGACAGAACAGCTGACGGCCTCGCCCGTCTTGTTCACGCATTTCCACGAGACCCGCGCCTCATCGGGATTGATGCGCACGGCGTAATAGACCTCGATCCCGCTGACCTCCTTGTAGAAGTACCACTGGGAAGATTGCGCCATGGCCGCAGAGCCGCTCAGGGCGATGATCGAAGTGATGACCAGTCGTGCGAGCATCAGCTCCCCCAATTTTATCGACCGTGGATATCAGACCGATTTCTGCCAAAGCGCGGCCTTGGTGTCCAGCCGGTCGATGCCTTCTCTTCTAGCCGCGCTTGCCGCGACTTTGGTCCTCATCCCAACGAAGCCGGCACTCACCAAAGCCATCCAGGGGCGTGACGAGGTCATGTTCGACGTGATGTCCGAGCAATGCGACGCCGCAACCTTGGCGACCATCGTGGCCGATGACATGGAGTTCTACCACGGCAAGGGCGGGGCGATGGGCCGGGACGCTTTCAATGCCGACTACGCCAAGAGCTGCGCCCTCAAGCCCGCGCCCGACGCGTGGCGGCCTCGTCGGCAGCTCGCGCCCGGCACGCTCAAGGTCTACGCCATTCCGGGCTTCGGCGCCGTGGAGGAAGGAACGCACCTATTCTACGAGAGAAAGGGCGACGGCCCAGAACGCCTCGCCGGCAAGGCGCGGTTCTCAATTCTTTGGAAGCTTGGCCCTGACGGTCGATGGCTCATGTCCCGGACCTTCAGCATCGACCACGCGCCCGCCCAGTGAGGGGACGCTTGGCCGGATGTCATGCAAGACCGCTCTCCAGCCAGAACGGTCTCCCATCCTTCTAAGCCCCGAGCGGCGCTTGCTTAAGCGGCGTTGCTCGTCTCAACACGACGCTCAAAACCTGAAGCAAGGCGCCGTTTCCCAACGGCGCCTCGCCCGACAGCAGCCATGTCATCGCACAACCCCTTAGCCAACGGCCGAAGGTCGCTCGCGCGATACGTTTTCCTCGATCGAAGTGCACATGCGGATTGCGAACATGGTGATCGTGATGATCAGCACGGCAACTGCTACGCGCACGATCCATTTCACAGGCTGGCCCTTCGTAACTCGCTCAAACTGCGCCCTCATAACTCCATATGGCAGTGTCTGGTCGCGCCATAGCGGAGCTGAGATCCTCTAGCCACCTTTCGAGCCCATCGCCTTCTGAGCCCATGCCTTGGGCACGGAGCTGGCTGGGCAGCGCCTTCCTGCCGGTGGCATCTCCAAGAACCGGCATTAGCCGAGCGCTCGAACGGTCTGCGGTAATTTGCCGCCCCTACGGTTAACAGGGCTGTTAACGCGGTTACGCGAGAGTCACTTCAAAGACACCCTGGACCTGTGCGGAAAAATGCTCGCCATCGACGACTGGAAGATCGCCACCAAGATTTCCTCGGCGCTTGGGCTCCTCTCGGTCGCCTTTGCGGTGACCATTGCTTTCAGCAGCCTGAAGCTGCTCGATCAGGACGCTCAGTTTTCCGAGCTCACCGAGCACGAGGCCCCCGCGGCCGTCGAGATGGCGCGTGTCAATCGCCAGATCAACCAAATGGGCTATGCCGGCTACCGTCTTCTTTCGCATCCGGTCGGTTCTTCGGACGCGCGGGAAGCCAGGGACGCCATGGTCGATGCGCAGCAGAAGGTGCTCAAGAACCTCGAGAACGCCGCCGGCTACGTTCCCAAGGACGCCGGCGAAATCGCTGCGTTTCGGGTCCGGGTTGAGGAGATCATCAAGCACGCTGACGCCGTGCTGCATCACACGGACCGCGGCGATCACGCCGGCGCCAACGCGGCCCTTGACGCGATGGACCCGAAAATCGCCAGCCTGACAAAGGATCTGCGCGCGGCCAATCAGGCCGAAAGCGCCGAAAACCTGGCCCGCAGCAACGCCTTGTCCGACGCCGCGGTCATGACGGTGGTTGTGAACATCGCGCTTGGCCTGGTTGGCATGGTCTTGGCTGGCGGGATGGGCTTGTGGATCGCTCGCGGCAAGATCGCCAAGCCCTTGAACGGCCTGGCGGCGAGCATGCGCCGCCTGGCCGGAGGCGACTTCTCCGTCGAGATCGACGGTCAAGCTCGCGCCGACGAGGTCGGGGCCATGGCCAAGGCCGTCCAGATCTTCAAGGACAACGGCATCGCCGCCAAGGCTCTGGAAGCGGACGCCGAGCGGATGCGGCAGGCCGCCGATGGCGCGCGCGATCGCACGGAGGCGGAACGCCGGCAGACTGAAGCCGAGCAGGCCATGGTGGTGACCACGCTGGCTGAAAGCCTCGGGCGTCTGGCGAGGGGCGACCTCACCGCGCAGATCAGCGCGGAATTCCAGGGCCAGTACGTTCAGATCAAACGCGACTTCAATCAAGCGGTCGAGAGCCTGCGCGAGGCGATGACGAGCATCTCCAACGCGACCGGCGGCATCCGAGGCGGCGCCGACGAAATCGCCTTGGCGTCGGACGACCTGTCGCGCCGCACTGAGCAACAGGCCGCCTCCCTGGAAGAAACCGCCGCCGCGCTCGACGAGATCACCGCGACCGTCAGGCGAAGCGCCGAAGGCGCCGCCCAGGCCGCCAGCGTGGCCTCCGGGGCCAGGACCCAGGCGGAGCTTTCCGGCGCGGTCGTCGCGGAGGCTGTCGCGGCGATGAGCGAGATCGAAGAGAGCTCGGGTCAGGTCAACCAGATTATCGGGGTGATCGACGAAATCGCCTTCCAGACCAACCTGCTGGCCTTGAACGCAGGAGTCGAGGCGGCCCGGGCGGGCGACGCGGGGAAGGGCTTCGCGGTCGTCGCCCAGGAAGTTCGGGCGCTGGCCCAGCGTTCGGCCGAGGCCGCCAAGGAGATCAAGGTGTTGATCGCCGGCTCCTCGGCGCAGGTCGCCAAGGGCGTCAAGCTCGTGGGCGATACCGGCTCGGCCCTGCAGACCATCGTCGCCCAAGTGACGGAAATCGACAGCTTGATCGTCGAGATCGCCCAGTCCTCCAAGGAACAGGCCACCGGTCTCAACGAGGTCAATTCCGCAGTGAACCAAATGGACCAGGTCACCCAGCAGAACGCGGCCATGGTCGAGCAAGCGACCGCCGCCTGCGCCAGCCTCAAGGCGGAGACGGGCGAACTAGTCTCGCTGGTCTCCAAGTTCGAGGTTGGCGGGCGGGCGCCAAGTTCTTCGCGCGCCGTGCCGGAGGCTTCCACGCCGGTGATGCGGCGACCGGCGGCTAAGACGGTCGCCGCTCTTCGCCCAGGCTCTCAGTTGGCGGCGAACAGTTGGGAGGAGTTTTGACTTTGACAAGAGGGCCTCGCGCGGCTTGAAGCCGAGCGGGTTTCTGTCGATGCTTAGAAGATCCGGGCTACCAGAACCGGACTTTGCCTGGGCGTCGACAAGCGTTTGCCCGAGCGCAGGATCGGCTGCAGCGGCGAGCACAGTTGCGTCGGCCCGCGACGTGGCTTGCCTAGCTCCAGTTCAGCGGCATCGAAACCGGCGGACCTAGCCAGCCCTACAGGGAGAGCGGCGCCACTGCCGTGATCCTGCGGTCGTTGCGCACCGCACCCGAAGGTCGAGCTCCTGCAATCGTTCCATGAGCCTAGAAGCAACGCAGGGCGGCCAACCGATAAGCCCTTTTACGAGCAGTACCCCCGCCCCGTCATGGCACTATCCCAGCAGTGCCCGAAAGGTTCCAACTGGAGCCAACGCGACCCGGAGAAAACGTGGGGAAAATGTGGGTCGGGCTGCCGGCCTGCGCTGAATTTCTGATATAAAACAAGTGCTTAAGCGTGGTCCTTGGTGGAGCCGAGGATCGATCCGGGACTCCAATATGCTCCCGCACAGCTGGCCTCCGGCCAGCGCCGGACCAATTGGGCGGGCATAGGCGAAGTGGGACCCATAGTAGGGCCGGTAAAGGCGTCGGCTGGTTTTCTGAGGAAAAACAGCGACTTATCTAGGGGTAATGGCGGAGAGGGTGGGATTCGAACCCACGGTGCCCTTCCAGGCACGCCGCATTTCGAGTGCGGTACATTCGACCACTCTGCCACCTCTCCAGGGGGTCTTCGTGGCTGGCTCTGGGCCGGCCTTGAGTGAGGGCGGGATACCTATCCGCGCCGCCGGAAGAGCGCAAGAGGCCAAGATGCGGTTTTCTGTCTCGGGGCGCAATTTCCTGCGCCGCGCCGCGGCTTGATCCGGGTCCGGACCGTGCTGGCTCAGGCCCTGGGGTAGAGAACCATCTGGGTGCAGCGGAAAAGGGCGATGGTCTTGCCGGTCGCCTCGGCCGTGACGACGGCGTCCCAGACCTGGGTGTTGCGGCCGCCGTGGATCAGCTTGGCCTCGCAGGCCACGCCGCCGTCGCGGGCCGTGCCCAGGAAGTTGGACTTCAGCTCTATGGTGGTGAAGCCGGTCGCGCCCTCGGGCAGGGAGACGACGCAGCCATAGCCGGCGGCGCTGTCGGCCAGGGCGATGACGGCGGCAGCGTGCAGGAAGCCGTTGGGGGCCATGTGGTGGCGGGCGACATCGAAGCGGCCGCGCACCAAGCCCGGCTTGGCCTCCAGCCATTGCAGGCCCAGGTGGTCGGGCAGGCTGCCGGCCTGGACGGCGGTGAGGTTGGCGCTCTGGTCGTCGGCCATGGCGAGGCCTCCTAATGCTTCACGTGCGAAGTATTAGGCGCGCCGATGACATGGAAGGCAAGTCCGTTTTTAAAGCGAACTGATATTCCGCGACGGGAAGCGCACGCCGGCCTCGTCGGGATAGGGCAGCTTGCCCGAGCGGACGGCGACCTCGAGGGCGGCGATGGTCAGGGCCGAAGGGGCGGGCTTGTCGCCGGCCCGGCGGGCGACGAATTCGGCTTCGGCCACGGCGTCGCCGGCGTCGGGGTTGGCGGCTTTCGTGGCGGCGACGGTCGTCTCGCCCTGGCTCGACAGCAGGCGGGTGTCGCCGGGCAGCGAGAGCAGCTTGCGGGCGTCGGCGAACAGGCCGGCCGCGTCGGCGCCGGGGGCGTCGCTGTCCGGCAGGCCGGTCGGCAGGATGGCGTCGCCGACGAAGACCACGTCGCCGGCCTTGTAGGCCACGGCGCCGGGCAGGCGGCCGGAGAGGGCGATGGGGTGGAATTCGATCCCGCCCATGATCAGCGGCTCATCGTCCTCGCGGGCCAGCTTGTCGAAGTCCCAGCCTTCCAGGTCGACGCCCTCGGCGCCGAGGGCCGGAACTAGGCGCTGCAGGCTTTCCAGCACGTGGGCGCCGATGGCGACCGAGGCGCCGGTCTCGTACTTCAGGTGGCCGGCGGCCGACAGGTGGCCGGTGTGGACGGCGGTCTCGAGGATCCAGGTCGGGCCCAGGTCCTTTTCGCGGATGTCGGCGATGATGCCGTCGACGAAGGCGGTGGAGGTCTCGCCGGTCGCCGGGTCGAAATCCAGCACCGGATCGACGATGGCGCAGAGCAGCGTCGCCGGATCGGTGACGAGATAGGTCACGCGGCCCGTGGCGGCATGGTGATACGCAGTGATGTCCGGCTGCATGCTTACGCCTGAAGGTCCCCGATTGCCTGGCACCATGACGGCAAGCCGTTAAGCTTCGGCGAACGGCGGAACGGGAGAGCTAGGGACGGTCCTGGATGTCGCAGGGGCGCTGGGCGCCGCGCATCTCGGTGGCCCACAGCGGCTCGACATAGCGGCCGTCGACGGCGCGCACGTTGTCGACGCAGCGGTCGGTCGCGTTGCGGCCGGAAGACATGTCGAGCGACAGGGCGATCGACTGGCTCTTGCCGCCGCGGCCATAGCCGTAGGGGCCGCCCCCATAGCCAAGACCGCCGTAGCCGAGGCCGCCATAGCCATAACCGTAGCCATCGTAGCCGTAGCCGTAGCCGTAGCCGCCGCGGCCGTTCTTGCCATAGTCGGTCTGGCTGACGGCGACGCCCAGGGTGCCGGTCTCGCCGACCGGATAGAAGGCCGTGACGCCCATGTGGCGATAGCCGCCGGTGCCGACGCCGACTTCGACGCTGCCGTGGATCTTGCGCTTGGTCGGGCCGTCTTCGTCGGCGCGCGACAGGTTCAGCGGGCCGCCGTCATCGACCGTCTTGACCGGCGAGGCCTTCAGCCAGGCGTCGACCTGCTCCTGGGTGGTCAGCGGACGGGTCGCGGCGGGCGCGGCCGGAGCGGGGGCGGCTTCTGCCGCGGCTTGCGCCTGGGCCGGGCTGGTCGTCGCCTTGGCGGTGGCCACCACCTCGTCGTCGGCGCCGGCGGCGAACACGACGGCGGGCGCGGCCAGAAGCAGCAGGGCGGGAACGAGGCGGGCGGCGAAGGACATGGGACGGATCTCCAGCCCTGTACCGATACGCGGGCGGCGAAGCTGAATTAGGGCGCGAATATTGCTCGGGCGCAAGGCGTCTACAGCGCCTCCAGCCCCGCCTCGACCGCCGCCATGTCCGGCGGCAGGGGTGTTTCGAAGCGCAGGGTCTCGCCCGTCACCGGGTGGACGAAGCCCAGCACCGCCGCGTGCAGGGCCTGGCGGGTAAAGCCGGTCTCGACCAGCACCGCCTTGACCGGGGCGGCGGGAGCGCCGGCGCCATAGACCGGATCGCCCAGGCACGGCGAGCTCTTGGACGCCATGTGCACGCGGATCTGGTGGGTGCGGCCGGTCTCCAGCCGGCAGGACACCCGCGCCGCCAGCGGCTTGTCGCCGCCAAAGACGCGCTCGACCCTGTAGTGGGTGGTCGCCTCGCGTCCGCCGCTCTTCAGCACCGCCATCTTCTTGCGATCGTGGGGCGAGCGGCCCAGGCGGGTTTCGATCGTGCCGGCGGCCGGGGTCGGCGCGCCGCGCACCAGGGCCACGTACATGCGGTCGATGTCGTGGGTCGCGAACAGGGCCGACAGGCCGCGATGGGCCGCGTCGCTCTTGGCCGCGACCATGACGCCAGAGGTGTCCTTGTCGAGCCGGTGGACGATGCCGGGACGGGCCACGCCGCCGACGCCCGACAGGCTGTCGCCGCAGTGGTGCAGCAGGGCGTTGACCAGGGTGCCGGTCTCGCAGCCGGGGGCCGGGTGGGCGGCCATGCCGGGCGCCTTGTCGACGACGATCAGGTGGGCGTCCTCGTAGAGCACGCTCAACGGGATCGCCTCGGGCAGCGGAATGGCCGGGGCCGGCGGCGGTTCGACGACCAGGTAGTCGCCGGCCTGGGCCTTGGCCGAGCCGCTGGTCACGGCGAGCGGCGCGCGGTCGGTGCCGAGGCGGAAGACGCGCCCCTCGGCCATCAGGGCCTGAAGCCGGGCGCGCGACAGCTCGCCGAACAGCAGCGCCAGGGCCTTGTCGAGCCGCTGGCCGACGAGATCGCCCGCCAGTTCAGCCGTCAGGCGCCGTTCGCCTTCGACGGGCGCGTCCAGCAGGTCTTCGATGTCGTCTTCGCTGTCCGCCACGCGGTTTCACGGCTCCGTCACAGGCCCGTCGCGTGAGCGACATCGCCGCTCCCTAGGGGCGGGGCCTCGTACAGTTGTTTAGAGGGGAATAGTCCATGCGCGCCATCCGCACCACCACACTCAAGGCGACGCTCGCCGGCGTCAGCCTGCTGGCCCTGACGGTCGCCAGCCCGGTGCTGGCCGCACCGACCGCGAATGAGACGGGCGCGGAGCCTTCCGCCGCCGAGGTCCAGGAAGTGGTCGTCACCGCCCAGAAGCGCGAGCAGAAGCTGGTGGACGTGCCGATCTCGCTGACGGCCTATTCCGGCGCGGTGCTCGAGGAGCTGGGCCTGCAGGAGTTCGAGGAACTGGGCCAGTTCGTGCCCGGCTTCGACGTGCAGAACCAGTCGCCCAACAACCCCGGCTTCGTGATGCGCGGCATCACCTCCGACAGCGGCGAGGCCACCAACGAGCCGCGCGTGTCGGTCTATCAGGACGGCGTGTCGATCTCGAAGTCGCGCGGCAGCTATGTCGAGCTGTTCGACCTGGAGCGGGTCGAGATCGCCAAGGGTCCGCAATCGACCCTGTACGGTCGCGGCGCCCTGATCGGCGCGGTCAATATCATCCAGGCCAAGGCCAAGCCCGACTTCGACGCCAGCCTCAAGGTCGAGGGCGGCGACTACGGGTACTTCATGACCGAGGGCATGGTGAACGCCCCGATCACCGACGCCCTGGCCGTGCGCCTTTCGGCCCGCGTCAAGAAGCGTGACGGCTATGTCGAGAACCTGCTCGGCGGCGAGGACTTCAACTCGACCGACACTGTGGCCGCGCGCCTGGCCGTCAACTACACGCCCAACGATCGCTTCAAGCTCGACGTGCTCTACAACTACCAGCAGGACAATCCGTCGGGCACCTCGTTCAAGTCGCTGACCTACGCCCCGACCGACCCGGCCACCGGCAAGGTGGTCGGCGACACCGGCCGCAATTCCGGCGCGGCCCTGTCCACCGTCGATGGCTTCGAGAACGGCCAGCCGCTGGGCCTGGACCGTCGCCTGTGGAGCCTGACGGCCCTGGCCAGCTACAAGCTGAACGACACCCTGACCCTGAACTCGACCTCGGCCTACCGCTACTTCAGCGGCGAGGAAGTGTTCGATCCGGACGGCTTCTCGCTGCCGCTGTTCGTGTTCGCCGAGGACGCGCAAGGCAAGTCGGCCAGCCAGGAGTTCCGCCTCAACTACGACGCCGGCGGCAAGATCAGCGCCTTCGGCGGCGTCAGCATGTTCTGGGAAGACGGCAGCCAGCGCGTGCCGCTGCGGATCAACGAGAAGCTGGCCTATCTCTTCCTGACCGGCCAGCTGCCGATCCCGGGCGGCCTGTCGATGGCCGTGGTCAACGCCATCCCGGCCCTGTCGGTGTTCCCGTCCAGCCGGACCGAGGAATACACCAACTACGGCAAGACCAAGTCGTACGACGCCTTCGCCGACGTCACCTACAAGGCCACCGACCGCCTCGAGCTGGCCGCCGGCCTGCGCTACACCTACGACGACAAGACCAGCGGCTACGGCGCCACGATCAGCAGCCCGTCGATCGTCGGCGGCAGCTCCGCCACGGCCGGCGTGCGCGGCCTGATCGTCCAGCCGGTCTCGACCTACTACAAGGACTTCACCGACAGCGGCGTCACCTTCCGCCTGGTGGCGCGCTACGAGCTGGCCGACGACGTCAACGTCTATGGCTCGGTCTCGACCGGCCGCCGGCCCAAGGTGCTGACCGGCGCTGGCCTCAGCGAGGTCCCGGCCGAGGAGGTCACGTCGTATGAGGTCGGCGCCAAGGCGATCCTGCTGGACCGCCGCCTGAACGTCGACGGCGCGATCTACCGCTACGGCTACGAAAACTTCCAGACCAGCGGCACGACCAGCACCGGCACGGCCATCACCATCAACGCCGGCGAGGCCAAGGCCTACGGCTTCGAGGGCCAGGCCAACTTCAAGGCCACGCCCGACCTGCTGCTGTTCGCCACCTACGGCTACAGCCACGCCCGGTTCGGCAACGGCCGGTTCGAGGGCAACCACTTCCGCCTGTCGCCCGACCACTCGTTCTCGCTGGGCGTGAAGGCCTCGCGCGAGACCGGGATCGGCACGTTCACCTTCCTGCCGACCTGGACCTGGCAGTCGGAACAGTTCTTCGACAACAACAACGACATCTCGCGTCTGCAAAGCACCACCGGCACCATCAAGGACACGGTGCAGGACGAGGTGCAGAAGGCCTATGGCCTGCTGAACCTGCGCCTGAGCTACCAGCCCAAGGACAGCCCGGTGACCTTCGGGGCTTTCGTCACCAACGCGCTGGACCAGGACTACATCAAGGACGCCGGTAACACCGGCGACGCCTTCGGCATCCCCACCTTCATCGCCGGCGAGCCGCGCTTCGTGGGCGTGTCGGTGTCGTTCAAGCACTAATCCCAAACCCTCTCCCAGAGGGAGAGGGAGGGGCCCAGGCGATAGCCTGGGAGGGTGAGGGGTTTAGACCTGTCCGGACAGGGCAGGGATCAAGGGTGATGGGACCGCCGACGGCGTACGCCCTCACCCTCCCATCCCGACATGCGTCGGGACGGGCCCCTCCCTCTCCCCACGGGAGAGGGGTTTTCTATTTAAGCAAACATCCCAGGCTTCGACGCCACCGCGCGCAGGGCCGCGCCGAAATAGTCCTGGACCTCCTGGAACAGGTCCGGCCGATAGATCGCCCGGGGATCGTTGGCCTTGTCGTCGTCGAAGGCGTGGGTGGCGTCGGCGTAGAGCTTGAGGTCGACCCTGACGCCGTCGGCGGTCAGGCGGTCCAGCGCCTTCTTGGGGAAGCGCCAGCCGACCACCCCGTCCTTCTGGCCCAGCACCGACCAGACCGGCGGCGCGCCGGGACCCCAGCCGCGCCGGCTGGTCATCGAGGGATAGGCCGCATAGGGGTAGACCAGCAGCGCCCCCTTGACCTGCTGGCGCAGGGCGACCGCGTCGGCGTCGGGCAGGCCGGTGGCCGATGGGGCCGAGGTTCCCAGGGCGTAGGCGTCCATGATCGTCCAGGCGCCGTGGCTCCAGCCGGCCAGGAACACCTGGTCGGCCCGGGCCCAGTCTTGCGTCTTCAGCCAGGCCAGGGTCCCGAAGATGTCGGCCGCGCGCTTGGCCCCGTGCAGGGTCATCAGGGTGCAGACGAACAGCTTGCCGTCGAGCGTGCTCATGCCGCGCGGCTTGAACGAGTCGAGCACGACAGCGGCGTAGCCGGCCTTCACCGCGACCTCGGCATAGGT
The DNA here is from genome assembly GCF_016135805.1 of Caulobacter hibisci. GTDB lineage: Bacteria > Pseudomonadota > Alphaproteobacteria > Caulobacterales > Caulobacteraceae > Caulobacter > Caulobacter hibisci. The sequence continues at coordinate 115,007 of NZ_JADWOX010000009.1, read as the reverse complement.
CTCCAGGAAAGGGGTCTTGCCGCCGCAGCCGTGCAGGATCAGCGCCACCGGAAAAGGCCCCAGGCCCACGGGCTTGAACACCCGCGAGCGCGCGACGACCTTGGCTCCCCAGGATGTGCTGTCCATCTAGCTTCCCGTCTTCATCTCCGCGCATCCCCGCGAAGGCGGGGATCCAAGCGGGCTTTCCGGAACCTCAGCTTGGGCCCCCGCCTTCGCGGGGGTAGTCGGATTTGGGGAGCCGTGAAAGCTCCCCAAAGACCCTAGTGCCAGACCTTTAGTGCCTGAACACTCGCACGCCAGTGAAGGCCATAGTGAGGCCGAGCTTGTCGGCGGCCTCGATGACCTCGGGGTCGCGCATCGAGCCGCCCGGCTGGATGATCGCCGTGGCGCCGGCTTCGGCCGCCTGGATCAGGCCGTCGGCGAACGGGAAGAAGGCTTCCGAGGCGCAGGCGCAGCCCTTCAGGTCGAGGCCGAAGTCGGCGGCGCGCAGGGCCGCGATCCGGGCCGAGTCCTTGCGGTTCATCTGGCCGGCGCCGACGCCCAGGGTCTGGCCGGCGCGGGCGTAGACGATGGCGTTGGACTTGACGTGCTTGCCGATCTGGAAGGCGAACAGCATGTCGCGGATCTCTTCCTCGGTCGGCTGGCGCTGGGTGACGATGTTCAGGTCGGTCGCCTTGATCCGCGCGTCGTCACGGGATTGAACGAGGAAGCCGCCGGCCACGCTCTTGAAGGTGTCGCCGGTCGACAGCGGGTCGGGCAGGCCGCCGGTGACCAGCAGGCGCAGGTTCTTCTTGGCGGCGAACACGGCGATCGCGTCGTCGTCGGCTTCCGGAGCGATCACCACCTCGGTGAAGATCTCGACCATGGCTTCGGCCGCTTCGCGGGTCAGGCGGGTGTTGGTCGCGACGATGCCGCCGAAGGCGCTGGTCGGGTCGCAGGCCAGGGCCCGCTCATAGGCCTCGCGCTGGGTCGCGCCGAGAGCCACGCCGCAGGGGTTGGCGTGCTTGATGATGGCCACGGCCGGACCCTGGGCCGGGTCGAACTCGGCGATCAGCTCGAAGGCCGCGTCGGTGTCGTTGATGTTGTTGTAGCTCAGTTCCTTGCCCTGCAGCTGCTTGGCCGTGGCCACGCCGGTGCGGGGATTGGGGAAGGTGTAGAAAGCCGCCTTCTGGTGCGGATTCTCGCCGTAGCGCATGGTCTGGCGCAGCTCGCCGGCGATGGACTTGCGGGCCGGGAAGTCCTGGCCCAGTTGAGCGGCGAACCAGGCCGAGATCGCCGCGTCATAGGCCGCCGTGCGGGCGTAGGCGCGGGCCGCCAGGGTCTTGCGCAGGGCCAGCGAGGTGCCGCCGTCGGCCTTCAGGGCGTCCAGCACGTCGCCCAGGTCGGCCGGGTCGGTGCAGACCGAGACGTAGCCGTGGTTCTTGGCCGCCGAGCGGATCATGGCCGGGCCGCCGATGTCGATGTTCTCGACGCACTCTTCGTAAGAGCCGCCCTTCGCGACGGTGGCCTCGAATGGATAGAGGTTCACATAGAGGATATCGATGCCGCCGATGCCGTGGTCGGCCATGGCCTTGGCGTGCTCGGGCGCGTCGCGCACGCCCAGCAGCCCGCCGTGGACGATGGGGTGCAGGGTCTTGACCCGGCCGTCCATCATCTCGGGGAAACCCGTCAGGTCCGACACGTCCTTCACCGGCAGGCCGGCCGCGGCGATGGCCGCCTTGGTGCCGCCGGTCGAGACCAGCTCGACGCCCGCCTCGTGCAGGACCTTGGCCGCCTCGACCAGGCCGGTCTTATCGGAGACCGACAGCAGGGCGCGCTTGGGGGCGACGAGATCGGGGGCGGACGGATAGTCGGGGGCGGCGGGCACGGGGGACTCCGGGTCTGGTTGCGGTCAGAAAGGAGCCCAGGCGCGCGGCATATGCGTCTCGAGCTCCCCGGTGGTCACCCACCTTCAACGCCAGTCACTCGAACGGCGCGGAACATACGGAGGGGGGGCGGGGAGTCAATGCGGCGAAGAAAACCTCTCCCATAGGGAGAGGGAGGGGCCCATGCGCAGCATGGGAGGGTGAGGGGGCTTAGACCTTTCCGGAAATGACGGGGACGAACTGGTGACGGGACCGCCGACGGCGTACGCCCTCACCCTCCCACGCCTGCGGCGCGGGCCCCTCCCTCTCCCCACGGGAGAGGTTTCAATTAGCCGGCCGGCGCCGTCAGCAGCACCTCGACCGTCACCCCCGCCGCCGCCAGGGCCTGGATGTCGGCCGGTTCGACCGGCGCCGCCACCAGGCGGACGACCTGGCGGCCGCTCTTGGCCAGTTCGATCAGGTGTTCGGGGCTGGCCTCGGCCGGCGACAGCCGCTGGGCGTCGCGGCGGGCCATGGTGACGACCTCGGGGTCGGCGCCGGTGTCGATGACCAGCACGTCGGCGGCGCTGAGCGCCCGCACCGCGCGTAGGGTCAGCAGGTCGGCGGGGCCCTTGCCGGCCACGAAGCGGACCTTGCCGTCCTTTTTGGCATTGCGGGCCAGGGCCTCCCGGAACAGCACGCCGGCCTTTTCCATGTCGCCGGTCATGGCCGCCTGGGCCGCTTCGCCCGACAGCGCCTCGCGCAGGAAGGCCCGGCGTTCGTGCAGGGTGGGCAGGGCGCCGCGCACCTCGCTCTGGAAGTTGCGCATCAGGGCCGCGACCCGGCCGGCGCCCTCGGGCACCTGGGCCTCGATGTCGGAGCGCAGCATGGTGGCCAGCACGGGCGCGGCCCCTCCGGTGCCGACGGCCGCCACCACCTCGCCGCGGTCGATGACGGCGGGGGTGTTGAAGTCGCACATGGCCGGCTTGTCGACGACATTGACCAGCACGCCGGCGGCCCGCGCGGCCCGGGCGGCCGCCTGGACGAACACCTCGTCCGGGCTGGAGACGAAGGCCAGCACCGCGCCGGTATAGGACCCGGGTAGGAAGGCCTTGGCGTCCTCCAGCCGGATCAGGGTCGCCGGGGCGCCATCGAACAGCCGGGCCTTGGCCTCGGCGCCCTCGCCGGTTCCGGCGATCACCACCTTGCGGCCGGCGAGGGGGAAATAGGCGGGGAAGGAATCCAAGGTCGCGTCCTCTGAAGAAGTCGTGCGTTCAAGCTAGGGCGCGTCGGGCGCGAGCGTGAGGCCTTTCGCGCAACAGGCGTCGCGGAACCGGCTTTGGGGCGATCCTGACGGCGTTAAAATTTCACTGGCGAACCGCCTGGGGAACGGTGTTAGCTCAGGTGCAAGGGCAGGGAGGCGACGCATGGCGGCGAGCTTGGACGTCAACGGCAAGGCGATGTCGGTCGAGGCCGATCCCGATACGCCGCTGCTGTGGGTGCTGCGCGACGAGCTGGGCCTGACCGGCACGAAGTTCGGCTGCGGCCTGGCCCAGTGCGGGGCCTGCACGGTGCACGTCAACGGCGACCCGGTGCGCTCCTGCGTGACCCCGATCGCGGCGCTGTCCGGCGCCAAGATCACCACCATCGAAGGCTTGGGCGGCGCCCATCCGCTGCAGCAGGCCTGGGTCAGGCTGGACGTGCCACAGTGCGGCTACTGCCAGTCGGGCCAGATCATGTCGGCCGCCGCCCTGCTCGAAGCCAACAAGAAGCCCACCGACGACGACATCGACGCGGCCATGGGCGGGAACATCTGCCGCTGCGGCGCCTATCAGCGGATCCGGGCGGCGATCAAGGACGCCGCCTCCAGCGCCGCCGCTCCCGTGGTGGCGGCCCCGCCCGCCGCCAAGCCCGCGGCGGAGGCCGATATCGACGAGGCGATCTCGGCCGCCTCCGGCGCGACGTCGCGCGTGCAGCGCGGAGAGGTGCGATGAACGCTCCCGTTAAACCGGACGGCTTCAGCCGCCGCGAGGTGGTGGTCGGAGCCGCGGTGGTCGGCGGCGCATTGGTGGTCGGCTGCTCGCCGGCCGACCTGATGAGCGCCGGCTCCAAGGTCGAGGTCGGAGCGTTCGGCCCGTTCATCCGTTTCGAGCCCGACGGCTTCGTCACCGTGATCTCCAAGCATGTCGAGTTCGGCCAGGGCAGCCATGCGGGCCTGGCGGCCATCGTCGCCGAGGAGCTGGACGCCGACTGGGCCAAGGTGCGGGTCGAGCAGTCGCCGGCCAACGCCAAGCTCTACGGCAACGGCGCCCTGGGCGCGCAGCTGACCGGCGGCAGCTCGGCGATCTCCAACAGCTGGGAGCAGCTGCGCAAGGCCGGGGCGGGCGCGCGGGCGATGTTTGTCGAGGCCGCCGCCAATCGCTGGAACGTCCCGGCCGGCGAGATCGTGGTCAAGGACGGGGTGCTGACCCACGCCTCGGGCAAGTCCGCCGCCTTCGCCGACCTGACCGCCGACGCCGCCAAGGTCACGCCGCCGGAGAGCCCGGCCCTGAAGGATCCCAAGGCCTTCACCCTGATCGGCACCCAGCGGGTGCGCCGCAAGGACGGCCAGGCCAAGAGCGACGGCACGGCCCGCTACACCCAGGACGTCCACCTGCCCGACATGCTGACGGCCATGGTCGTCCATCCGCCGCGCTTCGGGGCCAAGGTCGTCAGCTTCGACGCCGATGCCGCCAGGAAAGTGGCGGGCGTGGTCGACGTCTTCGAGATCCCGACCGGGGTGGCGGTGGTGGCGAAATCCACCTGGGCCGCGCGTCTGGGGAAGGAAGCCGTGACCGTGCGCTGGGACGAGGCCAAGGCCGAGAAGCGCGGTTCGGCGCAGATCACGGCGGCCTTCCGGGACCTGGCCACCGGCAAGGGTCCGGCCGACCAGAAGTGGGAATCGTTCGGGGCCAAGGGCGACGCGGCCCAGGCCGCCGGCGGAACCGACGCCTTCGAGGCGGTCTACGAGTTCCCCTACCTGGCCCACGCCACCATGGAGCCGATGAACTGCGTGGCGATCGTCGACGGCAATTCGGTCAAGCTGGTGCACGGCTCGCAGGGCCAGACGCTGGACCAGCTGGCCGCGGCCCGGATCGTCGGAACCCTGCCAGGCTCGGTCGAGGTCGAGACCCTGTTCGCCGGCGGCTCGTTCGGGCGGCGGGCGACCTTCAACGCCGACTACGTGGCCGAGTGCGTGCACGTGGCCAAGAAGGTCGGGGGCGGCAAGCCGGTGAAGCTGGTCTGGACCCGCGAGGACGACATGAAGGCCGGCTACTACCGGCCGCTGGTGGTCCACGCCGTGCGGGTGACGCTCGACAAGGACGGCCTGCCGGCGACCTGGCGCCATCGCATCGTCAGCCAGTCGATCATGAAGGACTCGCCGATGCCCTCGAAGGGCGTCGACCAGACCGCCGTCGAGGGGGCGTCGGATTCGCCCTATCTGAAGGCCACGCCGATCGTCGACGCCCAGGTCGCCTTCCCAGAAGTGGGCGTGCCGGTGCTGTGGTGGCGCTCGGTGGGGGCGACCCACACCGCCTTCGTCATGGAGCACACCATCGACCAGCTGGCCCGCAAGGCCGGCAAGGATCCTGTGGAGTACCGCCGCGCCCTCTACGCCAAGGCGGGGGCCAACCGGCACCTGACGGCGCTGGACCTCGCGATCGAGAAGGCCGGGCCCAAGGCGGGAGAGGGCTGGACGCGCGGCGTGGCGGTGCACGAGAGCTTCGGCTCGGTCGTCGCCCAGGTGGCCGAGGTCAAGCTGGTTGACGGCGAGCCGCGCGTCGGCCGGGTGGTCACCGCTATCGACTGCGGCGTGGCCATCTCGCCCGACCAGATCGCCGCCCAGATGGAAGGTGGAACCTGCTACGGCCTGTCGGCGGCGCTGTACGGCCAGGTGACCCTGACCGAGGGCGTGGTGGACCAGAGCAATTTCGACACCTACCGCGTGCTGAGGATCGCCGAGGCGCCGAGCGTCGAGACCCACATCGCGCCGTCGGCCGCCCCGCCGAGCGGGGTGGGCGAGCCCGGCACGCCGGTGATCGGCCCGGCGACGGCCAACGCCCTGCTGGCGCTGTCGGGCCAGGCGACCACCCGCCTGCCGTTCGTGGGCGGCGCCTGAGCGAGACTCCATCCGGGGTCTCGTCAGGGGGGCAATCGGGCGAACTGTCTGATTGTTAACTTTGAAACGTCCGGAATTGACGCCGCAGCCGCTGGACGGGAGGCTGTGCTGGGACCATGTTAGCGCCATGGTCGAGCCTGCCGACAGCCTTGGTTTCGAGAAGCTCACGCCCCGTGAGCGCGAGATCCTGCGCCTGATCGCCCAGCATCAGCGCTCCAAGGAAATCGCGCGCCTGCTCAGCCTGTCGCCCAAGACCGTCGAGATGCACGTGCTCAGCGCCCGGCGCCGCCTGGCCGGCATGCCGCGCCGCGACGCCGCACTGGCCTTCGTGGCCTGGGAGCAGGCGCCCGGAAAATGGGACCCCGGTAATGACTACCGTAGGCAATCACCGGGCCTAGCCGACGACCCCGAGCCGGTCTCTCCTGACGACAGCAGCGGGAGCGGCCATGAACGACAATACACCCAAGACAAGGGCTTCAGGCTCGCCTCCCGGTTCGGCGTTCTTCATCGCCAGCTGGAAGTCGCTGGAAGAGGGCCTGACGCTGATGGCGGCGACGCCGGAACGGGAGCGGCTGGTGCCGGAGACCGTCTCGGCGTTGCGCAAGGCTCAGGCGGCTGGGGATCCCCCTTCGAAGCTGTTGCTGCGAGTCCTCGCGGCCACGGCGTTCCTGTCGGACGACAGCCCGATCAGATCCGAACGCGGGGAGGTTGGCGCCATGACCTGACCCCAGCGCAATGGGTGGGCCTCATCGTGGTTTCAGCCCTGGCGGCCGGCGTGCTGCTCAGCGTGGTGACCATGGGCGCCCATGAATTCCTCTTCGCCCTCCAGCGATTCCGCGAGGGCTGGAGCGCCCCGCCGACGAACTGATCGTCGGTCTCGGGCCAGTCGAAAAACCGAGTTTCCAACAATCCAAGCCTTTGAACGTGCGGGGGGCGCCCGCGCGAGTGGGAGAGTCTTGCATGAAGCGCAGCGACGCAGCCCGAGCCGGGGCCGAAAAACTGAAACAAGCCGAAGCCGCCATCGACGCGGCCGTGCGTGAAACCGCCGAGCTGATGGGCTTGCTGCCCACGCTGCGGCTGGACGCGCAGCTGTCGGCCGTGATCGGCCAGGAAGCCCTGGAGACCCTGGGCGTCACCCTGACCCACATCCTGTCGGCCCGCCGCACGATCGTGAAGGCGCACGGCGATCTCGCCGAGGTCCGTTCGCAGATCGGTTGCGGGGCCCTGGCCCAAGGCGACCTGGGCAAGGTCGAGGGCGGCGACACGCCGCGCACCTCCGGCTTGCGCGCGGTCGACGGCGGCCGGGCCGCCTGATCGCTTCGGGGGAGGTTTGTGATGGAGAGCGCGGCATGAGCGCGGTCCTGGCGACCATGGATCCGGCCATCGAGGAGGCCGCCGAGTTCGGGCGGTGCATTCGCTCCTTGGGTCCGACCCAGCGACGGGTGCTGACGGTGCTGTTGCGCCGGCTCGTCGACATGGAAGCGGCGGACGACGCCGACGGCGCGGTGCGCGTCGTCGATGAAATCCGCCGGATTCTCTGCGAAGGCGAGAAGACGCGGCACTGAAAGGCTATCCCTGCCGGTCAGGGCGCCGCCGACATCCAAGGCGTAACTCCGGCCCGGATCGCACTTGATCCGGGCCGGACTTGCGTCAACCTGATGCGGTGACTGGGGGTGTACGCGTGTCGGCCTATTTCTATCTCTTCCTGGCGCTGGCCATCTGCGGCCTGGCGTTCTGGCGCGGCGGCCCTTCGGCCAGCCGCATCGCCATCGTCGTGCTCGGTTCGTGGGCGGCCTCGCTGGTGATCTTCCGCCACAGCCGGATCAATCCCGACGTCGGGCTGATGGTGGTCGACGTCCTGACGGCGGTCCTCTTCATGTGGGAGTCGGTGCGCTCGCGCCTGTTGTGGACCGTGGCCATCGCGGCCTTCCAGCTGGTGGCGGTGGTCTCGCACCTGGCGGCCCTCATCGACCTGCGGGTGACCATCAACACCTACATGATGAGCCTGGCCGTCTGGAGCTACGCCATCCTGCTCACCCTGGCCCTGGGTGTCTGGCTGCACTGGCGCGAGACCCGGCGGGCCGCGCTGGAGGGCTAGGCGACCGCGCCCGGTTCTCGCACCAGGTCTTCGCGCAGATCGACGTCGAACAGCACGCCCGGATCGTCGGTCTCGACCAGGACGAGGTCGTCGCCGGCCTTGGCCAGCACCCCCTGGGCGCCGCGATCGCCGCTGAGGGCGGCCAGATCGTCGAACCAGCGGCGGGCGAACAGCACCGGATGGCCGCGACGGCCGGCCTGGACCGGAGCGACGATCCCCGCGCCGGCGTCGAGAGCCTGGGCCAGGCGCGCGGCCAGGCCGCGGGGAATAAGGGGCATGTCGCCGAGAAACACGAAGGCGCCGTCGGCGTCGGCCGGCAGGGCCAGGATCGCCGTGCGCAGCGAGGCGCCCAGCCCCTCGTCGGCGTCCGGCGCGGCCAAGGGGCGCAGGCGGGCGTCGGGGCGGGCCTCAACCAGCGCCAGGCTCGCCGCGTCGCCGGGGCGGAGCGCCACGGTCACGGTCCTGGCCGGTGCGTCCAGGGCGGCGTCCAGGGCGTGATCGAGCAGCGGTCGGCCCCGGTAATCGGCGGCCAGCTTGCCCCCGCCGAAGCGCCGCGCGGCCCCCGCCGCCAGAACGATGGCCTCAAGCCGCATCAGTTCCCTTTCCGCCGAGCCCCGAGACGCCTATTCTATGGCGGATATGACGTCCCCTGACGACACCCCTCGCCTGATCGACGGCTTTGGCCGGGCGGTGACCTATCTGCGGGTGTCGGTGACCGACCGCTGCGACCTGCGCTGCGTCTATTGCATGGCCGAGCACATGACCTTCCTGCCCAAGGCGGAGGTGCTGACGCTCGAGGAGCTGGACCGCCTGGCCTCGACCTTCGTGGGCCTGGGCGTGCGCAAGCTGCGCCTGACGGGCGGCGAGCCGCTGGTGCGCAAGGGGATCATGGGGCTGGTCGAAAGCCTGTCGCGCCACTTGAAGACCGGCGCCCTGGACGAGCTGACCCTTACGACCAATGGCACCCAGCTGGCCCAGCACGCCGAGCATCTGGCGGCGCTGGGCGTCGAGCGGATCAATGTCTCGCTCGATACGCTGAAGCCCGACCTGTTCCGCAGGCTGACGCGCGGCGGCGACGTGGCCAAGGTGATCGGCGGGATCGACGCCGCCTTGGCGGCCGGGATCCAGGTCAAGATCAACGCCGTGGCCCTGAAGCGCGACAACGCCGGCGAGTTGCCGGCCCTGATCCAGTGGGCGCACGATCGCGGCTGCGACATGACCCTGATCGAGACCATGCCCCTGGGCGAGATCGACGAGGACCGCACCGACCAGTTCCTGTCGCTGCGCGAGGTGCGGCGCGAATTGGCGTCGTACTGGACCCTGACGGACCTGGCCTACGCCACCGGCGGTCCGGCCCGCTACGCCAAGGTCGAGGAGACCGGCGGGCGCCTGGGCTTCATCACGCCGCTGAGCCACAATTTCTGCGAGGCCTGCAATCGCGTGCGGCTGACCTGCACCGGCACCCTGCACACCTGCCTGGGTCGTGACGACGCCAGCGACCTGCGGGCCGTGCTGCGCGGCGGGGCGACCGACGGCGAGCTGGTGGCGGCGATCCATGCGGCGATCGGATCCAAGCCCAAGGGCCATGACTTCCAGGTCGACGCGCCCCGGCCGGCCGTGGCCCGCCACATGTCGACGACCGGAGGCTAGGCGATGGCCCGCGTGCTGCTGTTCGGGCGCCTGGCCGACCAGGCCGGCTGGCGCGAGCGCGAGGTCGAGGCGGCCAGCCTGGCCGCCCTGCGCATTTCCATCGCCAATGACGACGCCGACCTCGCCGAAGCCCTGGCCGGTCCCGGCGTGCAGGTGGCCGTCGACAAGGCCCTGGTGCGCGGCGAGGCCGTGCTGGCGGCCGCCACCGAGGTCGCCTTCCTGCCGCCGATGAGCGGCGGATGATCACCCTGACCGAGGCGCCGTTCGAGCCCGGCGCGCTGCTGGGCGACTTCTGCGCCGGCCGCGACGAGACCGGGGCGGTGGCCAGCTTCGTTGGCCTAGCCCGCGCCGAGGGCGGGGCCGCGTCGATCTTGGAGCTGGAGGCCTATCCGGGTTTCACCGAAAGCGCGATCGAGGCCTTCGCGGTCGGGGCCGCCGCGCGGTTCGGCCTGCAGGACTGGCGGATCGTCCACCGGGTGGGCCGGATCGCGCCGGGCGAGGCGGTGGTGTTCGTGGCGACCGCGTCGAAGCATCGCCGGGCGGCCTTCGAGGCCTGCGACTTCCTGATGGACTGGCTGAAGAGCCGCGCCCCGTTCTGGAAGAAGGAGCATGGCCCAGGCGGCGCTCGCTGGATCGAGCCGACGGCGCAGGATATGACCGACGCGGAGCGTTGGGACTAGGCCGTGGAAGCGGTTCCTCGTCCTTCGACAAGCTCAGGATGAGGAACCTTTGCAGTCGCCCTCGCCCTGAGCCTGTCGAAGGGCGCGGGCGTCGCGCAATCGTTCGAAGGCAAGGAGAGCTATCGCATGTCAGGCCTCACCCCGGGCGGCGGGATCAAGCCGGAGCTGCCGTTCAAGCCGGTTCGGGTGGCGATCCTCACCGTCTCCGACACCCGCGACGAGCGCAGCGACACCTCGGGCGAGATCCTGATCGAGCGCGTCAAGGCCGCTGGCCATGCGTTCGCCGGCCGGGCCGTGGTGCGCGACGACATCGAGAAGATCCGGTCCACCGTACGCGGCTGGATCGCGAGCGGCGAGGTCGATGCGGTGGTCTCCACCGGCGGCACCGGCCTGACCGGCCGCGACGTGACGGTCGAGGCGCTGGAGCCGCTGTTCGACAAGGTCATCGACGGCTTTTCGGTGGTGTTCCACCTGGTGTCCTACGCCACGGTCGGGCTCTCGACCCTGCAGTCACGGGCCACGGCCGGCATCATCGACGGCGTGTTCGTGTTCTGCCTGCCGGGCTCGAACGGGGCGGTGAAGGACGGCTGGGACAAGGTCATCGGCCCGCAGCTCGACAGCCGCCACAAGCCTTGCAACATGGTCGAGCTGATGCCTCGACTTCTAGAGCGATAGGGCTTCTGGAACGGTGAGCAAGCTGACCCACATCGACGACCAGGGCCGGGCCCGGATGGTCGACGTCTCCGACAAGGCTTCGACCGTGCGCGAGGCGGTGGCCGAGGGCTTCGTGCGGATGACGCCGGAGACCCTGGCCCTGGCCGTGTCGGGAACCGGCCGCAAGGGCGACGTCCGCGCCGTGGCCGAGCTGGCCGGGGTCATGGCCGCCAAGAAGACGTCCGACCTGATCCCCCTGTGCCACCCGCTGGCCCTGTCGAAGGTGGTGGTCGAGGTCGAGCCCGGCGAGGGCGGGCTTTCCGTTGTCGCTCGCGTCAAGACCACGGGGCCGACAGGGGTCGAGATGGAGGCGCTGACCGCCGTGTCGGTGGCCTGCCTGACGATCTACGACATGCTCAAGGCCGCCGAGAAGGGCATGGTCATCGAGGCCGTGCGACTGGTCGAGAAGACGGGCGGGAAGTCGGGGGATTGGAAAATCTGACCCTTCTCCCCTTGCGGGAGAAGGTGGCGGCGAAGCCGTCGGATGAGGGGTCTCTCAGACTTCAAAGGCCGCACCCGGCCGCTCTGTTTCGCGGTTGATCGGGTCATCGACCCCTCACCCGACCTCCTTCGGAGGCCACCCTCTCCCGCAAGGGGAGAGGGATCAGAAAGCGACCTCCGCCCGCCGCTCCAGCGCCGGCTGCCCGTGCCGCGTGGCGATGATCTCGCCGATCACGGCGATCGCCACCTCGAACGGCGCCTTGCCGCCGAGATCCAGGCCGATCGGCGCGCGGAGCTTGACGAGGTCCCGCTCCGTCAGCCCCGACGCCCGCAAGGCCGCCAGCCGTTCGGCCAGCCGCCGCCGCGCGCCCAGCAGGCCCACGTATGAACAGCGCGAGGGCAGGGCGGCCAGCAGGGCCTGGTGGTCCAGGGTCATGTCGTGGCTGCACACCGCCACCGCCGTCCAGGCGTCGAGGCCGATGGCGGCCAGGGCCTCGGCGGGGGCTGCGCGGCTGTAGGCGACGCCGGCCAGGGGCGGCGCGGCGAGCGGACCCTTGGGGCGGACCAGGGTGGTCTCGAAGCCGGCCTGGGCGCCGAGACTGGCCAGGGCCAGGGCGGTCGGGTCGCCGCCCATCACCACCAGCCGCGAGACGGGATCGAAGCGGCGCACGAAGACGCCTGGCCAGACGACCGGAGTCGCCCCGGCCGGCGCGCAGACCCGCCGAATCCCGTCGCTGAACCACAGGGCCGGCCGTCTTTGGGTTGCATGAGTCAAAAGGTCGCGCGCGGCCGCGTCGTCACTGTCGAGATGCTCGACCAGGATTTCGACGCGCGCGCCGCACAGCAGCCGGATGTCCGGCCAGGGGCTGCCCTCGCCATAGACCAGGCGCTTCGGTCGGCCCGTCTCCAGCACCTCCTGGGCATGGATCTCGACGTCGCCCTCGATGCAGCCGCCCGACAGGAAGCCGGACGCGAAGCCTTGTCCGAACAGCATCTGCGTGCCGACCGGGCGCGGGCCGCCGCCCTCCAGGGCGACGATGGTGGCCAGCACCGTCGGTCCTTCCGCCAGGGCGCGGGCGAGGGCCGGCCGGACGTCGTCGGCCAGTCCGTGCAGGGGCCATTCGGCGCCGGAAGGAGCGGCGGGATCGGTCGGGTCCATGGGCTCGATCTTAACCCCTCGGCAAGGTTCCAGAAACGCCTTCTTCAAACCTTGGCGCGTACGGTCGGTTTCAATTGGTGCTCACCCGACGCGGAATTTCATGTCGCTCACCGTCTCCAAGCTCGGTCTCGCCGCCGCCCAGTTCGGGCTGGATGGCATGAACGCGTCGCCGCGTTCGCGTTCACCGGAGATCGAGGCGCGTGACATCCTGAACATCGCCGCCCGCGCCCGCCTGTCGGTGCTGGACGTCTCGGGCGTCTATGGCCGTTCGGAATCCGTGCTCGGCGACCTGATCCCGCGTCCCGTCTCGACCCGCGTCTGCCTGGCCGCCGCCCGCGCTGACCGTGGGCCGGACTTCGTCGAGGCCGAGGCCCGCGCCTCGCTGCGCCGCCTGGGCCTGGAGCGCGCCGACACCATCGTCGTTCAATCGCCGTCGGAACTGTTCGGCGTCCATGGCCCGGCCATGTGGGACCGCCTGCTGCGCCTGCGCGAGCAGGGCCTGTTCCGCAACATCGGCATTTCCGCCCACGCCACCGACGATCCGGTCGGCGTGGCCCGCCGCTTCAAGCCCGACATCATCCAGGCGCCGGCCAGCCTGCTCGACCAGCGCCTGCTGGCCGACGGCTCGCTGCAACGCATCGCCGGCATGGGCGTCGAGGTGCAGCTGCGCTCGATCTTCCTCAACGGCCTGCTGTTCCTGCCGCCCGACCGCGTGCCGGCCCAGCTGAAGGGGGCCTCGGGCCGCCTGTCGCGCGTGCGCCGGATGATCGCCGAGGGCCGTTCCGACCCGCTGCAAGCCGCCCTCGGCTTTGCCCTGTCGCGCACGGAAGCCTCGGCCGTGATCGTCGGCGTGACCTCGGCCGCCGAACTGTCGGCCGTCGTCGCCGCCGCTTCCAGCCCGCCGCCGGACCTCGACTGGGACGAGATGGCCATCGACGATCCGGTGGCCCTCGACCCGCGACGTTGGGTCGCCTAGCGGGGCGCCCGACTCGAAGCTCAAGGTTCAAAAAAGAACCGAGAAGACGCCTCGAAGGGAGGCAAAGCCGATGATCCTCGCTGTCCTGCAGGCCCGCATGGGCTCCAGCCGTCTGCCCGGCAAGGCGATGGCGACCCTTCAGGGCCAGCCGATGATCCTGCGCCAGCTGGAGCGGATCCGCGAGGCGCGCACCCTTTCCAAGATCATCGTCGCCACCAGCGACCAGGCGCCCGACGACGCTCTGGCCGGCTTCCTGGTCTCGCGCGGCGTCACCGTCCATCGCGGGGCGGGCGCCGACATTCTCGATCGCATCGCCCGCTGCGCCGAGGCCGCCGGCCCGGTCAGCCACATCGTCCGGCTGAAGGGCGACGCGCCCTTCGTCGATCCGGGCCTGATCGACCAGACGGTCCGCCTGGCCCTGAGCACCGGCGCCGACTACGCCTCCAACCGCGTGCACCGCACCTATCCGGCCGGGCTGGAGGTCGAGGTGGTCACCGCCCAGACCCTGCGCACCGCCGCCGCCGAAGAACGCGACCCGCTGGCCCGCATCTCGCCGACCGCCGCCATCCGCGAGCAGGCCGGCCGCTTCCGCCACGCCCACCTGCGGGCCGTGCGCGACTGGTCGGGCCTCGACTGGCGCGTGAAGACCCCGGCCGATCTCGCCTTCGCCCGCTCGATCTACGACGCCCTGCACCCGGTCGATCCGGGCTTCCGCATGGGCGACGTGCTGGACCTGGTGGAGAGCCGCCAGGACCTGGGCCGCTTCGCGGCGTAGTTTCCTTCTCCCCTTGCGGGAGAAGGTGTCGCCGAAAGGCGACGGATGAGGGGTCTCTCAGAAATCCAACGCCGCGGCGGCTGATCGGCTGTCGCGGCGTTTCTGTTTGTGCGACCCCTCACCCGACCCCGCTCCGCGGGGCCACCCTCTCCCAAGGGGAGAGGGACTATTTGGGAAACCCGCCCGCCCGCGCCAGCGACGACGCCGGGGCCTTGCCCAGGCGTTCGCTGATGTCGCGGCCGATGGCGATCAGGGCTTCCAGGTCGTAGCCGGTCTCGAACCCGGCCCGCTCCAGCATGTAGACCAGATCCTCGGTGCCGATATTGCCCGTCGCCGCCGGGGCGAACGGACAGCCGCCGAGGCCGCCGACCGAGGCGTCGAGGATGTCGACGCCGGCCTCGACGCTGGCGAAGGCGTTGGCCAGGCCCGTGTTGCGGGTGTCGTGGAAATGCATGCGCAGGCGGGCGTCGGGTGCGGCGGCGCGGACGGCGTCGATGCGCTTGCGGACCGTCCACGGGTCGGCGACGCCGATGGTGTCGGCGATGGCGATCTCGGGCACGTTCATGGCAGCGGCCTCGCGGGCGATGGCCACGACCTGGTCTTGCGAAACCTCGCCGTCGAACGGGCAACCGAACGCGACTGAGATGGTGGCGGTGATCGGCGGGCCGCCCTCGACGGCCTGGCGCTCGACGATGGCCGCCAGGGTGTCGAGCTGCTGGTTGACGGTGGCGCCCTGGTTCTTCACCCCGAAGCCGTCCGAGGCGCAAACCACGACATTGGCCTCGTCGCAGCCGGTCGAGAGGCAGCGTTCCCAGCCGCGCATGTTGAGCACCAGGCCGATGCGCGAGCGCTTGGGATCGGGGCCGCCCAGGGCGTCCATGATCTCTTCGGCCCCGGCCATCTGAGGCACGCGGTTGGGATTGACGAATGAGACGACCTCGGTGCGGCGGGCGCCGGCGGCTTCCAGGCGGCGGATCAGGTCGAGCTTTTCCTCGACGCTGAGCAGGGCCTTCTCGTTCTGCAGGCCGTCGCGGGGACCGACCTCGACGATCTCGATGAAGCGGCTCATGGCTGCGCCTCCTCTTCAGCCCGCTCGACAGCGTCGTGGCGGCGGGGTTCGCCGCGATAGATCCGCAGCACCTCGTCGTCGCCGTCGGAATAGTTCAGGCCCTTGATCTCGCCGGCCGGGCGCGGCGCGTGACCGAGGGCGGCCAGGGCGGCGCGGAACTTGGCGTCCTCGCGGCCCTCGACCACGGCGGGTCGGCCTTCGTCGACGGCGTCGGCGGCGCCGTCCGCGTCGGTCAGTTGGGTGGTGGTGCCCACCTGGAAGACCATGCTGGGCTCGGAATAGCCGGTCACCGCCACCGGGCCGAAGGCCCCGGCGCGGGGGGCGAGGTCGGCCTTCTCCAGGGCGCGAGCCAGTCGCTGCGACAGCCACAGGGAGTCGAGGCGCGGGGCCAGCAGACCGGCCATGGTCCCGTGCGCCAGGACGCCCAGCACCCCGGCCGTGACCAGGGCCTTGGCGGCCTGGCGGCGCAGGATCAGCCAGCCGCCGGCGAGGGCCGAGGCCACGAACAGCAGGGCCGACAGGATGGCCAGCGGCAGGGTCGAGGGCGCGGCGTACTGCTTCCAGGCGACGACGCAGACGGCGGCGAAGGCGAAGCCGGCGATGGCCAGCAGCACCGTCCCGACGATCCGCGAGACCAGGCCCAGGGGCGCGCGCAGGGCGGCGGCCATCAGCATGGCCAGGGCCCCGAAGGCGGGCAGGGTGTAGTGGGCAAGCTTGGTCGGCAGCAGCTCGAACATCAGCCAGGTCGGGATCAGCCAGCACAGGGCAAAGCGCACGCCCGGCTCCTTGCGGCCGGTCCAGGCCAGGACGAGGGCGGCCGGCAGCAGCAGGGTTACCGGGAACAGCAGCAGCGGCGAGAGCAGGGCGTAGTAGCCGAAGATGCCGCCGTGGCGCTCGTGGCCGCCGGCCAGCTTGGGGGCCAGGTCCCCGCCCACGGCCGCGCCCCAGAAGGCGCCGTCGGTGGCCACCGTGATCATCCAGGCCCAGGGCAGGACGATGGCGGCGAACAGGATCAGGCCCCAGCTCCAGCCCAGCTGCCTGGCCCACGGCGCCTTGCGGTCCCAGGCCCAGAGGGCCAGGCCGGCCAGCAGCACGACCAGCAGGCCGACCGGACCCTTGATCAGGGCGGCCATGGCCATGCCGATCCAGAAGGCCAGCTTGGGCCATTTACCGGCCTTCTCGCCGGCCAGGCTGGCGGCGTAGATCCGCGCCAGGCCGGCCATGGCCAGGGTGGTGAAGCCGCACAGCGAGGCGTCGGTCTTGGCGATGAAGGCCTCGGTCGACAGCAGGAAGGTCGCCCCCAGGATCGCGCCCGACAGCAGGCTCTCGCGCGGGCCGAAGAAGGCGGCCGCGCCCCAGGCGCAGGCGGCGGCGGCCAGCATGGCGCCCAGCAGCGACGGGATACGATAGGCCCAGATGCCCCGGTCCTCGGGCGCCGAGACGGCCGACACCGCCACGGCCTGCAGCCAGTGGATGCCGACCGGCTTCTTGTTGCGCGGCTGGTCCTGCAGCCGGATGTTCACATAGTCGCCGGTCTCCAGCATCTGGGCCGTGGCCTGGGTGAAGCGGGACTCGTCGCGGTCGAGCGGCGGCATGGCGAAAAGGCCGGGCAGGCCGGCGATCAGGGCCACCAGGGCGGCGAACACCGGCGCGCGCCAGCCGCGGGACCAGGCGTCGAGGCGGGATTCAAGGCTCAGGCTTGGAGTCGTAACTGGGCTCATGCCTGCTGAAATAGCACGATCCTTTCCTGGCGCGAGTTTTGCGGTAAAAGCGGCCATGACGTCTTCCAATCCCGCCGCGATCCCCGATTTCTCCGTCGTCGTCCCCGTGTTCGACGAAGGCGGCGCGGCGCCGGCCCTGGCGCGCGAGATCGCCGCCGCCTTCGCCGGCGAGTCCTACGAAATGATCTTCGTCGACGACGCCAGCCGCGACGACACCAAGGCCCTGCTGACCGCCCTGAAGGCCGAGATCCCGCAGCTGCGCGTGCTGGGCCACCGCAAGAACTCGGGCCAGAGCCGGTCCATCCGCAGCGGCATCCTGGCCGCCCGCGCCCCGATCGTGATCACCATGGACGGCGACGGCCAGAACGACCCGGCCGACGCGCCGCGCCTGGCCAAGGCCCTGCAGGCCGCGCCCGCCAACCTGACCCTGGTCGGCGGCGAGCGGGTCAAGCGCCAGGACAGCAACGCCAAGCGCTTCGCCTCCAAGTTCGGTAACGGCGTGCGCAAGCGCCTGCTGCACGACACCGCCAACGACACCGGCTGCGGCCTGAAGGCCATGCGCCGCGAGGCCTTCCTGCGCCTGCCCTATTTCGATCACATCCACCGCTACATCCCGGCGCTGATGCTGCGCGAGGGCTACGAGATCACCTTCCAGCCGGTGAACCACCGTCACCGCGAGACCGGGGTGTCGAAATACACCAACTTCGGCCGCCTGAAGGCCTCGATCCGCGACCTGTTCGGCGTGGTCTGGCTGCAATCGCGGGCGCGGAACCCGCAGGGCGTCGACGAGGCGTAGGCGCGGCGCGCCTCCTCAAACTCCCGTCATTCCCGCCCTTGTGGCGGGAAACCCTGGTTCCGCTTTTACGGGAAGCGCAAGCGGCGTGCTGAGCACGCCGCCTCGTCCGCCCTTGCGGCTGAAAGAGGGGTTCCCGCCACAAGGGCGGGAATGACGGGATATCAGAGAGGCTTCGTGGGACGCGCACGCGCCCGCTCGCCCGCCAAGCGGCGCCAGCTTCACCGGCGGTCGAAAACCGGTTAACTCTGGCGGTCGTCGAGGGGATCACCAATGTTCGCCGCCTTTCCGCTGCTGGCCCTGCCGGTGCTGATCTACAATCTGCTGGCCCTGACCGTCGGCGGCGGGTTCTCGTCTGACGCGGCCAGCTATCGGTTCAGCGAGCAGCTGTTCCGCATCCACATGGCCTCGCGGGTCGACTGGATCGTCAGCTGGGGCGACCTGCTGCTGGGCGCCTCGCTGGTGGTGCTGTTCGTCGAGCTGCTGAAATCGACGACCAGCCGCAAGATCGCGATCATCAACCACTCGCTGTCGATGGTGCTGTTCATCGTCTGCCTGGTGCAGCTCCTGCTGCTGCCGGCCTTCGCCACCTCGGTGTTCTTCCTGATCACCCTGATGGTGCTGCTGGACGTGCTGGCCGGCTTCATCGTCACCATCGTGGCCGCCCGCCGCGACGTCGATTTCGGCGACCGCTGAGGCTTTTCTTCAAGCCGCGCGCCGGATCTCCGCGTTAGCCTCCTTCGCCAGGAGGCCCCGATGGACGACGACCAACCGCCGGAAGACAGCAAGCTCACCCGCAGCAAGGAAGCCTGGGCCAGGAGCGGCAAGTTCCTGACCGGCCACACCGCGCGGCCCGAGGCCGAGCGCTTGCCGCCCGGCCAGCACCTGACCCGCGACTGGCCGGTGCTGGACCTGGGCCTCAAGCCCGACGTCCCGCGCCAGGACTGGCGGCTGCGGATCGACGGCCTGGTGTCGCGTCCGGCGACCTGGGATTTCCCGGCCCTGCTGGCCCAGCCCCAGAGCCAGCCGGTGTCGGACATCCACTGCGTCACCACCTGGTCGCGCTACGACAACCACTGGGACGGCGTGCTGACCCGCGACCTGATCCTGGCCGTCGCGCCCAGGGACGAGGCGCGGTTCGTGGTGCTGCACTCCTACGACGGCTACACCACCAACCTGACCCTGGAAGACTTCGCCCACGAGGGCGTGCTGCTGGCTCATGGCTGGGAGGGCGCGCCGATCGCGGCCGAGCATGGCGGGCCGGTGCGGCTGGTCGCGCCGCATCTCTATTTCTGGAAAAGCGCCAAGTGGCTGAAGCGGATCGAGTTCGTCGCCGCCGACCGGCCGGGCTTCTGGGAGGAGCGCGGCTACCATAACCGCGGCGATCCGTGGGCCGAGGAGCGCTACTCCTGAGGGCGGCGGATTTCGACAAGCGAAGCGGTCCGCGCGCGCCTATCTATCGGTAACAGACCCTCTTACGGACGCCGTTCATGACCGCCTCCAACCTCTGGCTCGCCGCCGGCCTGCGCACGCCCTTCGCCAAGGTCGACGGGGCCCTGGCCGCCCACGACGCCATCGACCTGTCCGTGCCCGTGGTGAAGGCGATGCTGGAGACGGGCGCGCGGCCCGACTTCGCCGTCTGGGGCACGGTGATCCCCAACCTGACCTGGAGCAACATCGCCCGCGAGGTGCTGCTCGACGCCGGGGCCGACCCGACCATTCCGGCCTTCTCGACCGTCATGGCCTGCTCGACCAGCATGGCCGGGGTGCTGGACGCCGCCGGCATGATCGACGGACGTGGTCGGGACCTGGCCCTGGTCGGCGGCGTGGAGGCGATGAGCCGGGTGCAGATCGGGCTGTCGGTGCGGCTGTCGGATTGGATTCGCCGCTTCCAGCAGGCCCGCGACCTGAAGGGGCGGCTGGCCGTGCTGTCGGCGTTCAAGGCGGCCGATGCGCGGCTCTATGTGCCCAAGGTGGCCAACCGCACGACGGGCCTGTCGATGGGCGAGCACACCGAGATCACCGCCAAGGACTGGGGCCTGTCTCGCGTCGACCAGGACGCCCTCGCCTTTTCCAGCCACCAGAACGCCGTGCGCGCCTGGGAGAACGGCTTCTTCGACGACCTGGTCATCCCGGTCGGCGAGGCGCGACGCGACACCATCCCGCGCAAGGACAGCACGCTGGAGAAGCTGGCCAGGCTGAAGCCGGCCTTCGACAAGACCAGCGGCCAGGGCACGCTGACGGCCGGCAATTCCTCGCCCCTGACCGACGGCGCGTCGAGCCTCTGGGTGGCCTCGGAGGCGGGGCTGGCGCGGCTGTCCGAGCGGACGCCGCGGGTGAAGATTCTCGACTACGAGGTCACGGCCATCGACCTGCGCCACGAGGGCCTGCTGATGGCCCCGGCCTATGGCGTGCCGCGGATGCTGGCGCGCAACGGCCTGACCCTGTCCGACATCGGCCTGTGGGAGATCCACGAGGCCTTCGCGGCTCAGGTGCTGTCGCACATCGCCGCCTGGGAGAGCAAAAAGTTCCTGGCCGAGAAGGCCGGGGTGACCGCCGACCTCGGGGCCTTCCCGCGCGAGCGGATGAACCCCACCGGCGGCAGCCTGGCGATCGGCCACCCGTTCGGCGCCACCGGCGCGCGGATCCTCAGCCAGGCGACCAAGGAGCTGGCCGCGCGCGGCAAGGGCGAGAAGGCGATCGTCAGCATCTGCGCCGACGGCGGCCAGGGGACGATGATGCTGCTGGAGGCGGTGTAAGGCGGCCACATCTCGTCGCCGACCGTTCTCGTGAAACGGTAGCACTCAACTCGCGATGGGCTGGGATATGGACGTAGAACCGGCCCGAGGACTAGGGGCAACCTCGGGCCGGCGGTACGCGTGTCGCGCTGTGGGGGGTGAACGCGACGTCTTCAAATTGTACCCGCTCGCCCCGCCAATCAAGCGAATGGATGTCGCTCGGCGCTTTTGTCGCAGGGAAGCGTTGTCAGGAAAACGTTGTCAGGTCAGGGCGCTGAAGATCAGGGTCACAACGGCCACGTCGAAGGCTCGGATCAGGAGGGTCAGCATAGGTCGGCGCGCTCTGCGAAAAGACTCGGCGTTCGACCTAGCAAGACTGGCGCCAACTCGACTGGGCGCGCTAACAATTCGAGATGACGCTGTTTTTCGACCCTGGGTGGTATGACGCGAGGCTGGCCGAGCGCGGGCTCGATCGGGCGGCCCTGGCCGTGGCGGCGGGCATGAGCGCCGACGCCCTCGACCTGGCGTTCAAGGATCAGCGCGAGCTCAGCCCCGCCGAAGTGGCGGTTTTCGCCGAAATGCTTGGGGTTTCACGCGAAGAGGCGGCGCAAAGGGCAGGGATCGGGGCGCACGCCGCGCCGGTGGATCCGGTCGCGCGGCGCATGGCCCAGCTGGAGGCGCGGGTGACGGCGCTGGAGGCGGAGGTCGCCGCCCTGAGGCGCTAGATCTCGGTCTTCTTGATCAGCCCCGCCTTGGGACGGCGGTCGGCCGGGCCGGAATATTCCGTGCCGAGATAGGTCGAACGGGCGTTGTCGAGCACTTCTTGCCCACCGCGCAGACCACGCTTCTGACCGGGCTGGCCCATCAGGTGGGCGGCGAAGGCCGCGAAGGCCCCGCGCCGCGGCGGCGGCGGCGGGGCCGGCGCTTCCTCTTCCTCATGAACGTGCACGACGTCTTCTTCCCCGTCCGCCTCGCGGCGGTCGGAGTCCCTGGGCGCAGGCAGCGCCCGGCGCGCGTTGGCCGCGCGTCGGATGGGGTCGATCGGACCGTTCATGACTACGGACCCTAGCGGCGCGTCCGTTAAGAACGAATGCGCCGTTATGCTTAGCGGAGTTTAAGGGTTGGGCGGGACCTAGGACTTGGTCGCCAGCTTGGCGATCTGTTCCTGCATGGCCTCGAGCTGGCGCTTGAGGTCGGCCAGGCTGTCCTCGCTGGGGGCGTTGGGCGCGGCCTGCGGCGTCGGGGCGGCGGCGGGCGTCTCGGCCGCGGCGCCGTCTTCGGGCCGGCTGTAGGCGAAGGGCGAGAACATCTTCATGGCCCGGTCGAACAGGGCCATGTTCTGGCGGATCTGCTCTTCGTAGATAGCGATGCCAGGGGCCGCGGCCTTGCCCAGGCCCGGGGCGGCGAGGCCCTGGCCGGTGAACTGCTGGCGCATGCGCTCCTGCTGCTTGGAGAAGCTTTCCAGCGACATCTCCAGGTAGCTGGGCAGGAAGGCCTGCATCGAGTTGCCGTAGAAACCGATCAGCTGGCGGAGAAACTGAATTGGCAGCAGGTTCTGGCCGCCGCCGCGGTTTTCTTCCTCGAAGATGATCTGGGTCAGGACCGAGCGGGTGATGTCGTCGTTGGACTTGGCGTCGTAGACGACGAAATCGATCCCTTCCTTCACCATGTCCGACAGGTGTTCGAGGGTGACGTAGGAGCTGGACGCGGTGTTGTAGAGCCGGCGATTGGCGTATTTCTTGATGACGACGCGCTGGCCCGAGCCCTTTTCCGTGGAAGCTTTTTCAGCACCGGCGGCGGTTTCGCCTTTTTCGGGGTTCTCGGACATTTCGTTCCCTGGGACAGCGGTGTCGCCCGCTTTTCGCATCGCACTATCGCGAATGCAAAGGCAGGGCGCCAGCCCCGCGCGAGCGCTCAGGTCACAACATGACGAGAAAATGTATTCGTGACGAACGGCGTTCGTTTCGGCATGGTGCTGTTGCACTGCAAAAGTGTGGGCGCCGCAACTGCGAAGGCGTCACGGACCAGTCACGGGAAAACAACAGCCAATGACCGACATCGTCATCGTCTCCGCCGCTCGTACGCCGGTGGGTTCCTTCCTCGGCGCGCTGTCCAGCCTGCCGGCCTCCGAGCTGGGCAAGACGGCCATCGCCGCCGCGGTCGAACGCGCCGGCATCACCCCGGCCGACGTCGATGAAGTGATCCTGGGCCAGGTGCTGCAGGCCGGCGCCGGCCAGGGCCCGGCCCGCCAGGCCTCGGTCAAGGCCGGCATCCCGGTCGAGAGCCCGGCCTGGAGCCTGAACCAGCTGTGCGGCTCGGGCCTGCGCGCGGTCGCCCTGGGCGCCCAGCAGATCCTGTCGGGCGACGCCAAGATCGTCGTCGTCGGCGGCCAGGAGAGCATGAGCCAGGCCCCGCACGCCCAGGCCCTGCGCACCGGCCAGAAGATGGGCGACCTGGGCTTCGTCGACACCATGATCAAGGACGGCCTGTGGGACGCCTTCCACGGCTACCACATGGGCCAGACCGCCGAGAACATCGCCAACCGCTGGCAGATCACCCGCGAGGACCAGGACAAGTTCGCCGTCGGCAGCCAGAACAAGGCCGAGGCCGCCCAGAAGGCCGGCAAGTTCGCCGACGAGATCGTCGGGGTGACCATCAAGGGCCGCAAGGGCGACACCGTCGTCGATCAGGACGAATACATCCGCCACGGCGTGACCCTGGACAGCATCTCGGGCCTGAAGCCCGCCTTCGCCAAGGACGGCTCGGTGACCGCCGCCAACGCCTCGGGCCTCAATGACGGCGCCGCCGCCCTGGTGCTGATGAGCGCCGAGGAGGCCGAGAAGCGCGGCCTGAAGCCCTTGGCCAAGATCGTCTCGTGGGCCAATGCCGGCGTCGATCCGGAGATCATGGGCACGGGCCCGATCCCGGCCACCAAGAAGGCCCTGGAAAAGGCCGGCTGGACCGTCGGCGACCTCGACCTGATCGAAAGCAACGAGGCCTTCGCCGCCCAGTCGATCTCGGTGGTGCGCGAGCTGGGCCTCGACCCGGCCAAGGTCAATGTCAACGGCGGGGCCATCGCCATCGGCCACCCGATCGGCGCCTCGGGCGCGCGGATCCTCACCACCCTGGTCCACGAACTGAAGCGTTCGGGCGGCAAGAAGGGCCTGGCGACCCTGTGCGTCGGCGGCGGCATGGGCGTGGCGCTCTGCGTCGAGGCCGTCTGAGTTCGGAAGAACTCTTCATGACAAACCGTGTCCGGGGCTTGCGCTCCGGACACGACCACGTGCAACCATGACGTAACGGCAGCAGGAGACTTCTGTATGGCTAGAGTTGCGTTCGTCACCGGCGGCACCCGGGGCATCGGTCGGGCGATCTGCGAGCGGCTCGTCGCCGACGGCTTCAAGGTCGCGGCGGGCTATTCCGGCAACGAAGAGGCCGCCGAGGCCTGCGCCAAGGCGCTGGGCGTCATGGTGGTCAAGGGCAATGTCGGCTCGTTCGACGATTGCCAGGCCGCTGTGGCCAAGGTCACCGCCGAGCTCGGGCCGGTCGACGTGCTGGTCAACAACGCCGGCATCACCCGCGACGGCTTCCTGCACAAGATGACCTACGAGCAGTGGTCGGAAGTGATCCGGGTCAACATGGACTCGGCCTTCAACATGACCCGCCCGGTGATCGAGGGCATGCGCGAGCGCGGCTGGGGCCGGATCATCAACATCAGCTCGATCAACGGCCAGAAGGGCCAAGTCGGCCAGACCAACTACTCGGCCGCCAAGGCCGGTCTGATCGGCTTCACCAAGGCCCTGGCGCTCGAAAACGCCAAGAAGGGCGTCACGGTCAACGTGATCTGCCCGGGCTATATCGACACCGAGATGGTCGCCGCCGTGCCCGAGACGGTGCTGGCCAGCATCATCGGCGGCATCCCCGTCGGCCGCCTGGGCAAGGGCGAGGAGATCGCCGACATGGTCGCCTTCCTGGCCGGCGAGCGTGCGGGCTTCGTGACCGGCGCCACCCTATCGCTGAACGGCGGCCAGTACCTCGCCTGATCGTCACGGTCCCCGTTTCGGGGCTTGTGGCTTGACCTAACGGTTCTGGTCGGGGTCTCTGGCCCTGACCAGATCTCGAGGGGACGCGGCGGCAGAAGCCCCGCGCCAGGGAAGCGTTGCAGAAAAGTCGCACGGCGGCGCTTGCCAGGAAGCGGCGCCTCCACGTCCAAGAATCGCCCCAGTCGGGGATCATCACCGCCGGCATGATACGACCGACGGTGGAAATGAAGGGGCCGGTAGGCTGCGCGGCCGCGCTGGCGCTTGCCCTGGTCGGAACTGGGCTCTTCGCCGCCGCGCCCGCCGCCGCCCAATCCAAGCACAGCCTGCGCGACGCCCTGTTCGGCGACCGCGCTACCGCCGAGGCCCGCAAGCCGCCGGCGCCGCCCGTGGCCCGCTACGTCTCGGAAGGCGGCGGGGCCTTCGTGCTCGACCGGGGCGCGGCCATCCCGCTGCTGAAGTTCGAGAACAGCGCCGAGGTCTGGGTGCTGTCGCCGCACGCCGGTCCGCGCGGCGACGTGATCTACAAGAACGAGCTGGGCGAGCCGGTGCTGCGCGCCACCAAGCTGGGCGGCATGACCCTGTTCACGCCCGACCGCCCGGCCGGCGCCGCCGCGGCCCTGATGGGCAAGGCCACGACCATCCAGTCGCCGCCGTTCATCACCCCCAACGCCCTGTTCCAGCGCATGCTGCAGGCCGCCGACCGCGCCAGCCGCGCCGCCCGCCACAGGGTGGCCTTCGAGACCGTGCAGGACGTGCGGCCCGAGACCTCGGTGCTGGTGGCCGACTGCGCCAATGTCGCGGCCGAGGCCTTCGAGCGCATGGCCCGAAACGGCGACCGCAACCTCCTGACCCGCATCGGCCGGGTGCTGCTGGCCGAGGGCCGCAAGCCCGGCGCGACGATCAAGGACGACGCCCTGATCATCACCTACGCCTCCGGCAAGGGTCCGGCCGGCCGGCCGTCGTCGGAGCGGATCATCAAGGTCGTGGACCAATAGGCCGCGCGTCCTTCACAGCCTTGGCCTGTGGACTCCCGGAAAACTTGGCTCTAGGGTGACCGCCATGATCCTCGCCGCCAGCCAACAGCTGTTTTGGTACTTTAGCTATCCGACGCCTCTGGCGCCGGGAGGGGATCGTTTGGCCTGAGATCAGGCCGCCAAAACGCCTTTCACCAGCCGCCAGGGGTTCCCCGGGCGGCTTTTTTAATGGCCGCCGGACCTCCCCGATCTTCCTCACGATCCTTCAGGACCCGCGCCATGCCTTCCTCGACCGCCCACCTCGTCTCGCTTCCGATCCCCACCGACGACCTGCGGATTTCCCGCCTGCAGACCCTCAGCCCGCCCGCCCAGGTGATCGGCGAGGCCCCGGCCACCTCCGCCACCGCCGAGGTGGTGGAAGCCTCCCGCCAGGTGGTTCACGAGGTGCTGCACGGCCGTGACGACCGTCTGGTGGTGGTCATCGGTCCGTGCTCGATCCACGACCCCAAGGCCGCGCTGGAATACGCCCGCCGCCTGGCCGTCGAGCGCGAGCGTCACGCCGGCGAGCTGGAAGTGATCATGCGGGTCTATTTCGAGAAGCCGCGCACCACGGTGGGCTGGAAGGGCCTGATCAACGATCCGGACCTCGACGGCGGCTTCCGGATCAACGAGGGCCTGCGCTTGGCGCGGCGGGTGCTGCTGGACGTGTCGGCCCAGGGCCTGCCGGCCGCCTGCGAGTTCCTGGACGTCACCACCCCGCAGTACATCGCCGACCTGGTGGCCTGGGGCGCGATCGGCGCCCGCACCACCGAAAGCCAGATCCACCGCGAGATGGCCTCGGGCCTATCGTGCCCGGTCGGCTTCAAGAACGGCACCAACGGCGACGTGAAGGTGGCCATCGACGCGGTGACCGCCGCCGCCCAGCCGCACCATTTCCTGGCCGTGACCAAGGAAGGCCGCGCGGCCATCGCCACCACCACCGGCAACGCCGACAGCCACGTGGTGCTGCGCGGCGGCAAAGCCCCCAACTACGACGCCGCCAGCGTCGAGGCCGTGGCCCAGGCCCTGGTCAAGGCCGGCCTGCCGCCGAAGATCATGGTCGACGCCAGCCACGCCAACAGCGGCAAGAACCACGAGAACCAGCCGGCCGTCGTCGCCGACATCGCCGCCCAGGTGGCGACCGGGGCCTCGCCGATCATGGGCGTGATGATCGAGAGCAATCTCGTCGCCGGCCGCCAGGACATCGTCCCGGGCCAGCCCCTGACCTACGGCCAGTCGGTCACCGACGCCTGCGTCGACTGGGAGACCTCGGTGCGGATGCTGGACGGCCTGGCCGCCGCCGTGCGGGCCGGCCGCGAAGCCCGCAAGGGCTGAGGCGTCTCGTCCGAAAGAAAAAAGGACCCCGGTTGGGCGCCGGGGTCCTTCGAAGTGGCCGCTTCTGAATCCGCATGGATTGGGGACCCGTAATCGCGGTCGGCGGCCTCGTTGTCTCGCGCCACAGATTGGGCCGCAGACGAGGCGCGGGTGAAGTTACAAGCCCGCAAGGTGGATTAAATCGCCGACAGGGTTGGGCGCTTGAACCCTCTCCCTGAAGGGGGAGGTGGCCGCGAAGCGGTCGGAGGGGGAAGGTCTTGTCGGCGGAGGGGTCACTTCCCCCTCCGTCGCCTCCGGCGACACCTCCCCCTTCAGGGGGAGGGTCTGGATCAGATATTCGTCCCGCCCACCGTCAGGCCGGTGATCTTCAGCGACGGCTGGCCCACGCCCACCGGCACGCCCTGGCCGGCCTTGCCGCAGACGCCGATGCCGGGGTCGAAGGCGAAGTCGTTGCCGATCATGGTCACGCGGGTCAGGGCGCTGGGGCCGTCGCCGATCAGGGTGGCGCCCTTGACCGGGGCGGTGATCTTGCCGTCCTCGACCAGATAGGCCTCGGTGCACTGGAAGACGAACTTGCCGTTGGTGATGTCGACCTGGCCGCCGCCGAAATTGGCGCAGTAGAGGCCGCGCTTCATCGAGGCGATCATCTCGGCCGGGTCGTCGTTGCCGGCCAGCATGCCGGTGTTGGTCATCCGCGGCATCGGCATGTGGGCGTAGGACTGGCGGCGGCCGTTGCCGGTGGCGGCCAGGCCCATCAGCCGGGCCGACATGCGGTCGTGCATGTAGCCCACGAGGATGCCGTCCTCGATCAGGATGGTGCGCTCGGTCGGCGTGCCCTCGTCGTCGATGGTCAGCGAGCCGCGGCGGCCGGGGATCGAGCCGTCGTCGAAGACGGTGACGCCCTTGGCGGCCACCCGCTCGCCGATGCGGCCCGAGAAGGCGCTGATGCCCTTGCGGTTGAAGTCGCCTTCCAGCCCGTGGCCGACGGCCTCGTGCAGCAGCACGCCGTTCCAGCCCGGGCCGAGCACCACGTCCATCTCGCCAGCCGGGCAGGCGACGGCCTCGAGATTGACCAGCGCCTGGCGTAGGGCCTCGTCGACCTGGTCCTGCCACTTGTCGGGGCTGATCCAGGCGGCGAAGCCGGCGCGGCCGCCGGCGCCGGACGAGCCGGCCTCGCGCTTGCCATCCTTCTCGACCGTGACCTGGACGTTCAGGCGCACCAGGGGACGCACGTCGCGGATCAGCTTGCCGTCGGCGCGCAGGATCTCGACCACCCGGCGCTCGCCGGTCAGGCTGGCCATCACCTGGGCGACGCGCGGGTCGCGCTGGCGGGCGAAGGCGTCGATTTCCTGGAGCAGGGAGACCTTCTCGGAGAAGGCGGGGGAGGAGACCGGGTCGTCCTCGCCATAGAGCTTTTCATTGGTGGCGCGGGGGCCTTCGGCCGAAACGCCGGCATAGCCGCGCTTGGCGAGGCTGGCCGACGATCCCGCCCGGCCGATGGCGGCCTCGGAGATCTCCGAGGCGTGGGCGTATCCGGCCGTTTCGCCGGCCACCACCCGCAGGCCAAAGCCCTCGCCGCTGTCGTAGGAGGCGGTCTTCAGCCGGCCGTCGTCGAAGACGAAGGCCTCGCTCTCGGACCGCTCGAGGAACAGCTCGCCGTCGTCGGCGCCGGCCAGGGCCTCGCCCAGGATGGCGCGGGCGCGTTGCGGGTCGACGCCGGCGGCGTCCAGCAGGGAAGGGGCGGAGAGAGGAGCGGTCATCCGTACAAGTTAGGCGCTTGCAGGCCCCGCGTCATCTCCCTCCGCCTTTTTGGTCCCCGCCCCTTTGGCGGGCTACCAGTCCTCGTTGACCTCGCCCGATCCGGCGATCGACTTGGACAGGCGGGCCGGGCGCTCGGTCAGGGTGACGTCGCCGCTGCCGGCGATCTGGACGTCGGCCTCGCCCGTCGGGCCGAGCTTGGCCTCGCCGCTGCCGGCGATCTCGACCTTGGCGTCGGTGACGTTCAGGGCGCTCAGTTCGGCCTCGCCGGAGCCGGCGATCTGCAGGTCCAGGGCCTTGACCTTGCCGGTGGCGTAGGCTTCGCCGCTGCCGTTCAGGGCCAGGGACAGGCTCGGCTGGTCGTAGGACTGGATGTCCAGCTGGCCCGAGCCGTTGAGCACGAAGGTCTTCACCGACGGGGCCGAGACGCGGATCACCAGGTCGTCGGCGTCGGAGAACGCCCGCAGGCCGTCGGCGTCGAACCGGAAGCCGCGGCCCTCGCCGTCGCCGTCCAGGTGCAGACGGTCGCCCGTCAGCACCACGCGGCGGACGAGTCCTTGCGGACCTTCGACGGTGACGCCGGCCTTGTCGCCCTGGGTGTAGATCACCCGGGCCGGCAGATCGATGCGCAGGGCCTCGGCGCCGGTCCAGGCGATCTGGCGGGTGGTGTTGGGACCGTGGTCCTCGATGGTCACCGCACCGTTGCGGCGGACGGTGACGTTGCCGTCGTCGTCCTCGATGTTGAAGTGGATGTTGGCCGGGATGGTCCAGCCGCCGCGCTTGACGATCTCCCGCCCGCCGATGGCGAAGGCGGTTCCGAGACAGGCGACGGCCAGGACGAAGCTGGCGACGGCGATGATGGTCAGGTTGCGGATCATGGCGCGACCTCAGGCTTGCGGTTCGATGGCCGGCTTCAGCAGCCGGTAGTGGAGACGGCCGTACCAGACCAGTCCGTTGACCAGGCCGACCGTGACCAGGCCGGTGACGGCGGTCAGGGCGGTGGCCGCGGCCATCAGGCCGATGCCGCCCAGGATGGCGAAGGCGGCTCCGCCCGGCGGGTTCAGGAACGGTCCGGCCGAGAACACGAAGCCCCCGGCGATGAAGATGCCGATCCCGGCCATGAAGAAGCCGAAGATCGCCCCGATCACGCCCATCAGGATGGGCAGCAGGATCAGGATGTCGATCGCGCCCAGGCCCAGAACCGCGAACACGGCGCCGGCGGCGGCCGACGGGTTCTTGGTTTCTTCCCAGCGCTTGAGGCCGGCTTCGGCGCGCAGCTCGCGGGCCAGGCGGTCGGGATCGCCCAGGGCGGCGGCCGTCTCGGCTTCGCCGCGACCGGCGGCGGCCGCGTCGTCGAAGTGGGCGTCGTAGTCGGCGACCGCGTCGGCGATCGTGGTGGCCGGCAGGCCGGCCAAGCCCCGCTTCAGGCGGGTGATGAATTCGGCGCGGGTCATGCGGCGGCTCCCAGGATGTCGTCCACGGCCTTGGTGAAGGCGGCCCATTCGGCCTTCTGGGCGGCGAAGCTGTCGCGGCCTGCGGTGGTCAGGCGGTAGTATTTGCGCGGCGGGCCGCTGGTCGACTCGACCAGATAGGTCTCGACCAGGCCGTCGGACTGCAGGCGTCGCATCAACGGGTAGATGGTCCCCTCTCCCATGTCGATGTCGTGGGCCAGCTGGCTGGCGATCTCGTAGGCGTAGCTGTCGGCCTTCGACAGCAGGGCCAGCACGCACAGCGCCAGCACGCCTTTCTTCAATTGTGTTTCGATGGCTTCAGGCACGGCTCTCGGTTCCTGTTGGTAGGACCCTTGTACGGCCAGGTAGTGTGTGATGCAAGGTAGCTGTTATTACAAGTTATCAATGTTCGAGGATCGACGTGATTCGCCTGTCGGTCGTGTGGACGGATTTGGCGAAGTTATTGAGAGTGCTTCGCAACTGACGCAGAAACCCTGCTCCCCATATGGTTTCGGGTGCTTGGCAACAGGGATTGATGCGCGTATGCACGCCTGCGACCGGCCGGCGCCGTGGGGAGAGCTCCGACTTCGTTCAAAGTCGATTGCCTGAACCCGGGTATCCGGTCGTATTGTGCAAGTCGGCGCGGCGTGAGGCGGAGGTGTCTCTCGTTAGAACGCCGCCGAAACGGGCCGAGAGGGAAATGAAGCACTTCCAGGGGATGCGGCGGACGTGGGCAGGCCTAGGCGCCGCCGCCGCCATGATGGCGTTCACGGGGCAAGCCTTCGCCGATGACCTATTGGGTCAGCCGACGCCGGGCGGGATCGCTCTCCAGCCCGCGGCTTCCGTGCTCAAGCACGACGCGATCTGGTTTCACGATATCATTCTGCTGCCGATCATCACGCTGATCACGCTGCTGGTGCTGGGCCTGCTGGTCTGGATCGCGGTGCGCTACAACGCCAAGGCCAACCCGGTCCCGGCCAAGTTCAGCCACAACACCACCATCGAGATCATCTGGACGGTCGTGCCGGTGCTGATCCTGATGATCATCGCCATCTTCTCGTTCCGGCTGTTGTTCAAGTACAACGACATGCCCAAGCCCTACATGACCGTGAAGGCCACGGGCTATCAGTGGTACTGGGGCTACGAGTACCCCGACCAGAAGATCCCCGAGATCATCTCCAACGTGAAGACCGAGGCCCAGCTGAAGGCCGAGGGCCTGCCCCACAGCCTGTATCGCCTGGCCGCCACCGAGGCGATGGTCGTGCCGGTCAACCAGGTGGTCCGCGTGCAGGTCACCGGCGCCGACGTGATCCACGCCTTCGCCCTGCCGGCCTTCGGCCTCAAGACCGACGCCATCCCCGGCCGCCTGAACGAAACCTGGTTCAAGGCCGAGAAGGTGGGCACCTATTACGGCCAGTGCTCGGAGCTCTGCGGCATCGACCACGCCTTCATGCCGATCGAGATCAAGGTCGTCAGCCAGGCCGAGTTCGACGCCTGGGTGAAGGCCAAGGCTCCGGCCGCGGCGCCCGCCGCTCCTGCGACCGCTGAAGCCGCGCCCGCGGCGACCCCGGCGGCCACGCCCGCCGCCGCCCCCGCTGCTGCTCCGGCCGCTGCTCCCGCTTCCGCTCCGGCCGCGGCGCCCGCCGCCGCGCCGGCGGCCTAAGACCCCGATTGCAGGATATCAGTCCGATGGCTCACGCCGCTGACATCGATCATCACGACGACCACGGGGCCGACGAAAAGCCGCCCTTCTTCGCTCGCTGGTTCTTCTCGACCAACCACAAGGACATTGGCACCCTCTACATCCTGTTCGCCATCATGGCCGGGATCGTGGGCGGCGCCCTGTCGGGTCTGATCCGCTGGGAGCTGATGCACCCGGGCATCCAGATCTTCACCGACAACGGCCTGCTGGCCCAGTGGGGCGTCTTCAAGGGCAAGCACGGCTACAACGCCGTGGTCACCGCCCACGCCCTGATCATGATCTTCTTCATGGTCATGCCCGCCATGATCGGCGGCTTCGGCAACTGGTTCGTGCCGATCATGATCGGCGCGCCGGACATGGCCTTCCCGCGGATGAACAACATCTCGTTCTGGCTGCTGGTCGCCGCCTGGGTGCTGCTCTGCACCTCGATGTTCGTCGACGGCGGCCCGGGCCACGGCTTCGGCGGCGGCTGGACGATCTATCCGCCGCTCTCGACCACCGGCCACACCGGTCCGGCCATGGACCTGGCGATCCTGTCGCTCCACCTGGCCGGCGCCTCGTCGATCCTCGGCGCGATCAACTTCATCACCACGATCTTCAACATGCGCGCGCCGGGCATGACCCTGCACCGCATGCCGCTGTTCGCCTGGTCGGTGCTGATCACCGCGTTCCTGCTGCTGCTGTCGCTGCCCGTCCTGGCCGGCGCCATCACCATGCTGCTGACCGACCGCAACTTCGGCACCCACTTCTTCGACCCCGGCGCCGGCGGCGACCCGGTGATGTTCCAGCACCTGTTCTGGTTCTTCGGTCACCCGGAAGTGTACATCCTGATCCTGCCCGGGTTCGGCATCGTCAGCCACATCGTCTCGACCTTCTCCAAGAAGCCGGTCTTCGGTTATCTCGCCATGGCCTACGCCATGGTCGCCATCGGCTTCGTCGGCTTCATCGTGTGGGCCCACCACATGTACACGGTCGGCATGAGCATCAACCTGCGCGCCTATTTCGTGGCCGCGACGATGATCATCGCCGTTCCGACCGGCGTGAAGATCTTCTCGTGGATCGCCACGATGTGGGGCGGTTCGATCAGCTTCAAGACGCCCATGCTGTGGGCGATCGGCTTCATCTTCCTGTTCACGGTCGGCGGCGTCACCGGCGTCGTGCTGTCGAACGCCGGCATCGACTACAGCCTGCACGACACCTACTACGTGGTGGCGCACTTCCACTACGTGCTGTCGCTGGGCGCCGTCTTCGCCATCTTCGCGGGCTTCTACTACTGGTTCGAGAAGATGTGGGGGGTGAAGTACAACGAGTTCCTCGGCGCGGCCCACTTCTGGATCATGTTCGTGGGCGTGAACCTGGTGTTCTTCCCGCAGCACTTCCTGGGCCTGGACGGCATGCCCCGCCGCTATGTCGACTATCCGGACGCCTTCGCGAAGTGGAACTACGTCTCGTCGGTCGGCTACATGATCACCGTCGTCGGCGTCGGCGTCTTCCTGGTCGTGCTGCTGGAAGCCGCCATCCGTCGCCGCAAGGCCGAGGCCAACCCGTGGGGCGAAGGCGCCACCACGCTGGAATGGACCCTGTCCTCGCCGCCGCCGTTCCACCAGTTCAGCGAGCCGCCGGTCATCAAGGCCGACGATCATCATTGATCACTGGCATCACTGATCTCTGGTAAGATAGCGATATAAGCGCGGGGGGCGCGGATCCGGCGACAGCCGGGCCCGCGCCCTTCGCCCATCCAGACCTAGTTTTCCAAGATACCGTACCCCATGGCCAAGCCCGCCGTCCTCTCGTCCGACGTTCCCGCGACCGACCCGGTCCGCGCCGCGCGCTGGCAGGACTATTTCCAGCTGATGAAGCCGCGCGTGATGTCGCTGGTGGTGTTCACGGGCCTGACCGGCCTGGTCGCCGCCCGCACGCCCATCCACCCGCTGCTGGGCGCCGTGGCCGTGCTGTGCATCGCCGTCGGGGCGGGCGCCTCGGGCGCCCTGAACATGTGGTACGACGCCGACATCGACGCCAAGATGCGCCGCACCCGCGGCCGCCCGGTGCCGGCCGGCCTGGTCGAGGGCTCGGAAGCCGCGACCCTGGGCGTGGTGCTGTCCCTGCTGTCGGTGATGATGCTGGGCATGGCCATCAACTGGCTGGCCGCGGGCCTGCTGGCCTTCACCATCGTCTTCTACGCCGTCGTCTACACCATGTGGCTCAAGCGCTGGACGGCCCAGAACATCGTCATCGGCGGTCTGGCCGGGGCCTTGCCGCCCGCCATCGGCTGGGCGGCCGCGACCGGCTCGGCCCCGCTGAACGCCTGGCTGATGGTGCTGATCATCTTCCTGTGGACCCCGCCGCACTTCTGGGCCCTGTCGCTCTACATCAGCACCGACTACGCCAAGGCCGGCGTGCCGATGCTGCCGGTGGTCAAGGGCGCCAAGGCGACCCGCCAGCAGATCCTGATCTACAGCCTGGTATTCATTCCCGTCTGCCTGGCCCCGGCCTTCACCGGCCTGGGCGGGCCGCTGTACCTGGCCGTCTCGGGCCTGGGCGGCCTGGTGTTCCTGATCCTGGCCTGGCGCGTCTTCCGCAGCGACGCCGGCGACGCGGCCGACCCGCGTGCGGCCGATCGCGCGCTCTACGAGGTCGCCGCCCCCGCCGCCGAGCCGGCCGTGGAGGGCAAGCGCCCGCCGCCGGTCGGCGGGGCCAAGGACGCCCGCAACCTGTTCGCCTTCTCGATCCTCTATCTGTTCGCCCTGTTCGCCGCCCTGCTGGCCGAGGCGATGATCGGCGTGAAGGCCCTGGAGCTCATTTCGTGACCGACCCGAAGAAGACCGTCTCCGTCCAGCCGGACAAGGCCGACGCCCTGCGCGCCCGCAACGGCCGCAACATCGCCCTGGCCGTCGGCCTGGCCGCCTTCGTCGTGCTGGTCTTCGTGGTCACCCTGGTCCGGCTCGGCGCCAATGTCGGACACCGGTTCTGACAAGCCGCCGGTAAAGGCCGGCGACACCGTTCAAGCCCGCCGCAACAAGCGCGTGGCGCTGATCTGCGCCGCCGCCTTCGTCGGCATGGTCGGCGCGGCCTATGCGGCGGTGCCGCTGTACAAGCTGTTCTGCCAGGCGACCGGCTTCGACGGCACGGTGCGCCGGGCGCAGGCGGCTCCGACCAAGGTGCTGGACCGCACCGTCCAGGTCCGCTTCGACGCCAATATCCGCAACCTGCCCTGGACCTTCACCACCGAGCAGGTCAGCCAGGACATCAAGCTGGGCGCTTCGGGCCTGGCCTTCTTCAAGGTCACCAACACCAGCGACAAGCCCCAGACCGGCCGGGCGATCTACAACGTCGTGCCCGAGCAGGCCGGCCCGTACTTCCAGAAGATCGAGTGCTTCTGCTTCTCGAACCAGACGATCCAGCCCGGCCAGACGGTCGAGTTTCCGGTCGTCTACTTCGTCGATCCCCGCTACGCCGAGGACCCGGAGACCAAGGGCAAGTCCGAGATCACCCTGTCCTACACCTTCTTCCCGGCCGTCGATGGCCAGGAGGGCGGGGCAGACGTCGCACGCATCGTTCAACCCCTTGGCGGAACAGCGTCCGACAGACTATAGCTTTCCACAAGAGAGGCGCGGGCCGGGGGGGACCCAAGCGACGCGCCTTCAATAAGATCAAAGAGGGTTGGCAACATATGGCCCATGGCGCCGTCAAACACGACTACCACATCCTGCCGCCCAGCCCCTGGCCGTTCGTCGGCTCGGCCGCCGCCACGGTCATGGCCATCGGCCTGATCGCCTGGATCAAGGGCGGGGTGTTCGGCATCGAGAAGGGCCAGTGGTGGCTGTTCGCGACCGGCCTGGCCGGCGTGCTCTACACGATGTTCGGCTGGTGGCGCGACGTCATCAAGGAAGCCAACGCCGGCGACCACACCCCCGTCGTCTCGATCGGCCTGCGCTACGGCATGGTGCTGTTCATCGCCTCGGAAGTGATGTTCTTCGTGGCGTGGTTCTGGATCTTCTTCGAGATGGCCCTGTTCCACGGCCACCGCACCCTGTCGGGCATCGAAGAGGTGCGCACGGCCTGGGCCAGCTGGCCGCCGGCCGGCGTCGAGACCGTGTCGCCCTGGCACCTGCCGCTGGTCAACACCCTGACGCTGCTGCTCTCGGGCACGACCATCACCTGGTCGCACCATGCCCTGCAGCAAGGCGACCGCAAGGGCGCCCAGTGGGGCCTGATCCTGACCATCCTGCTCGGCGCGCTGTTCACGACCATCCAGGTCTATGAGTACGCCCACATCAACCACGAGCAGCTGTTCTACAACGAAGCTGCCGCCAATTCGGGCCTCTACGGCTCGACCTTCTTCCTGGCCACCGGCTTCCACGGCTTCCACGTCTTCGTGGGCACGCTGTTCCTGATCGTCTGCCTGATCCGCCTGATGAACGGCGCCTTCACGCCCAAGCAGCACTTCGGCTTCGAAGCCGCCGCCTGGTACTGGCACTTCGTCGACGTGGTCTGGCTGTTCCTGTTCGCCTTCATCTACGTGATCTTCGGCGCCTCGACGCACTGAGGTCACGGAGTTCCGAAAGGCCCGGAGCGCCGCCAGCGCTCCGGGCCTTTTTCGTTCTTCGCCCCCTCTAGGAAGTCATCGCCCGGCTTGTCCGGGCGACCCAAGCGGATCCGGCCGCTTCGGCTTGGGTCCCCCGAACAAGTCGGGGGATGACGCGTGGAGGGGAGCGGTCGATAAGGACTGCCGCATGCCCAAGACCAACCCCTACGCCGCCGGCGCCGCCGGGCGATGCCCCGTCTGCGGCGAGGGCTTCCTGTTCGAGGGTTTCCTCAAGATCGCCCTGCGCTGCGAGGCCTGCGGCTACGACCTGGGCAAGCACGAGACCGGCGACGGGGCGGCGACCTTCGTCATCTTGATCGCGGGGTTCCTGTGCGCCTTCGGTGCGCTGTTCTCGATGTTCGCCTGGCACTGGCCGGTTTGGCTGCTGCTGGTGGTCTGGTTGCCGCTGACCCTGATCGCGTGCCTGGGGCTGATGCGCCCGGCCAAGGGCCTGATGGTCGCCGCCCAGATCGCCAACCGGGCTTCGGAAGCCGGGCGCCGCGATGTCTGAGGTCGCTCCCAGGAAGCCCGGCTTCCCGATCGGCCTGACGATCGCCACCCTGATCGCCTTCGCCATCCTCTGCGGCCTGGGGTCCTGGCAGGTGAAGCGCCTGCACTGGAAAGAAGACCTGCTGGCGCGCATCGAGACGCTTAAGACCGCGTCCGCCATCCCGCTGGCCGACGCCCTGACCCGCGCCGACAAGGGCGAGGACGTGGGCTTCATGCGGGTCGCCGCCGACTGCGCGCCGGAGACGGCCGCGCCGCTGCCGCTGGTCTATGGGGTTCGCGACGGCGACATCGTCTGGCGGGCGGTGACGCCCTGCCGGCTGGCCGGCCAGGCGCACGGCGTCGTCCTGCTGGACCTTGGCGTGGTCGACGCCCTGAAGGGCCAGATGGCGCCGCCGCCGCGCGCCTTCGCCGCCCCGGCCCGGGTGGTCGGCGTGCTGATGGTGCCCAAGACCCTGGGCGGCGATCGCGACAAGGCCCTGACGGCCCTCGCCGCCGACAAGCCCGCGCCCTACATCCTGATGGTCGAGACCGCCACGCCCGCCGTCGCCGGCGTCACGCCCGCGCCCTTGCCGGCAGAAATTTCCAACCGGCACCTGGAATACGCGCTTACGTGGTTTGGTCTTGCCGTCACCCTGCTCTTTATCTATGCCGCCATGCTCTGGCGGAGGATGAGGCCCTGATGCGTTACGTCTCGACCCGGGGCGAGTCCCCCACGATCGGCTTCCTGGACGCGGTGCTGGCCGGCCTGGCCCCCGACGGCGGCCTCTACGTGCCCGAGGCGTGGCCGACGTTCACGCCCGAAGAGATCGCCGCCTTCGCCGGCAAGTCCTATGCCCAGGTCGCGGCCGCGGTGCTGGGCAAGTTCGTCGGCGACGACATCCCGGCCGACGACCTGCAGACCCTGTGCGACGAGGCCTATGCCAGCTTCACCCACGCGGCCGTGACGCCGCTGAAGCAGCTGGCCGCCAACCGCTATCTGCTGGAGCTGTTCCACGGCCCGACCCTGGCCTTCAAGGACGTGGCGATGCAGCTGCTGGGGCGGCTGTACGACTATGTGCTGTCGCGCCAGTCGCGGACCATGACCATCATCTGCGCCACCTCGGGCGACACCGGCGGCGCGGCCGTCGAGGCCTTCCGCGGTCGCAGCAACGCCCGCATCGTCGCCCTCTTCCCCGAAGGCCGGATCAGCGAGGTCCAGCGCCGGTTCATGACCACGGCGGAAGACGCCAACGTGTCGTGCGTGTCGGTGCAGGGCTCGTTCGACGACTGCCAGGCCATCGTCAAGCAGGCCTTCCAGGACGACCAGTTCCGCCACGCGGTCGACCTGTCGGGCGTCAACTCGATCAACTGGGCGCGGATCGCGGCCCAGAGCGTCTATTACTTCACCGCCGCCGTCAGCCTGGGCGCGCCGGCCCGCGAGGTGGCCTTCGTCGTGCCGACGGGCAATTTCGGCGACGCCTACGCCGCCTTCGTCGCCAAGCAGATGGGCCTGCCGATCGCCAAGATCGTCGCGGCCACCAACAGCAACGACATCCTGGCCCGCGCCTTCGAGACCGGCCGCTACGCCCGCGGGGCCGTGGCCGCCACCCAGAGCCCGGCAATGGACATCCAGGTCGCGTCCAACTTCGAGCGGCTCTATTTCGAGGCCGTGCGCCGCGACGGCGTCGAGACCGGCCGGGCCTTCCGGGGCTTCAACACCACCGGCGTGCTCGACATCCCGCCCAGCGCCCACGCCATGATGCGCGAGCTGTTCGCCGGCGCCTCGGTCAGCGAGGCCGACACCGCCAAGACCATGCTCTCGACCCTGAACGAGACCGGCGAAGTGGTCGATCCGCACACCGCCGTGGGCCTGGCCGCCGCCCATGGCCTGCGCCTGGAAGACCCCACGACCCCGGTCGTGGTGCTGTCGACCGCCCACCCGGCCAAGTTCCCCGAAGCCGTGCTGGCCGCCGCCGCCGTCGTCCAGGGCGTGCCGCGCGGCGCGCCGGACCTGTCGGCCAAACCCGAACGCTTCGACCGCCTGCCGGCGGATGCGGCGGCGGTGAAGGCCCACGTGCGGGCGTTCGCGGGGAAGTAAATTGGCGAGAACCTCCCCCTGTGGGGGAGGCGATCGCGTAGCGATCGGTGGGGGGAGTGGGCGAGAAACGGCTTCTCATGGCGGAAGCTGAAACCGTCCCCCCTCCGGCCTTCGGCCGCCTCCCCCACAGGGGGAGGGTCGCTTTCGGGCGCTTACGCGGCTACACGGAGGGAAATGACCATCCCCACCCTCCACACCCTGCCCAATGGCGTCCGCGTCGTCTGTGATCCGATGCCGGGGCTCGAGACCCTGGCCCTGACCGTCGTCGCCGGGCGCGGCGCGGCCTATGAGGATCCGGCGCGCTCGGGCTGGTCGCACCTGCTCGAGCACATGGTGTTCAAGGGCGCGGGCGGGCGCAGCGCGCGCGACATCGTCGAGGTGGTCGAGGCCCAGGGCGGCCAGATCAACGCCGCCACCGGCTATGAGCGCACCAGCTTCCAGATCCGCGCTCTGAAGGGCGGCCTGCCGCTGGGCGTCGAGGTGGTGGCCGACCTGGTGCGCCGTCCGACCCTGGACGCCGGGGATCTCGCCCGCGAGAAGCAGGTCGTCGCTCAGGAGATCGCCGAGGCCGCCGACGCGCCCGACGACTATGTCTTCGACCTGCTGCAAAAGGGCGCCTGGGGCGACCATCCGGTCGGCCGGCCGATCCTGGGCACGGTCGACAGCGTCGAGGCCGCGACCCCCGAAGCCCTGTCCGACTGGCGCGCCAGCCTCTACGCCGCCGACCGGCTGATCGTCAGCGCCACCGGCGCGGTCGAGGAAGCCGAGCTGCTGGACCTGGCGCAGAAGGCCTTCGGCGACCTGCCGGCCACGCCCGGCGCGCCCGTGCCTGAGCCGGCGCCGTTCGTCGGCGGATCCTTCGCCGAGACCCGCAAGCTGGAGCAGGCGCATCTGGTGCTGATGCTGCCCGCCGCCGGCTCGCGCGACGACGACTATTTCGCCCTGCGGGTGTTCGCCGAGGCCCTGGGCGGGGGCATGTCCTCGCGCCTGTTCCAGGAAGCCCGGGAGAAGCGCGGTCTGGCCTACAACATCGACGCCTATGCCGACACCTATGCCGACATCGGGGCGCTGGGCATTTACGCCGGCTGCGCGGCCAAGGACGCGGCCCAGACCGCCCAGGTCTGCGCCGAGCAGCTGCTGGCCCTGGTCGAGCGGATCGACGAGGCCGAGCTGGCCCGCTGCAAGGCCCAGCTGAAGGCGCACATGTTCATGGCCCGCGAGCAGCCCCTGGCCCGCGCCGAGCAGGCCGCCGGCCAGGCCCTGACCTTCGGCCGGCTGTTCTCGCCCGCCGAGCTGGCGGCCGGGGTCGAGTCGGTCAGCGCCGCCGACATCGCCCGCCTGGGCCGCCGCATGCTCGACCCGGCCAAGGCGGCCACCGCCGTGCTCGGCGCCAAGAGCGCGCTGGGCGCGGGCGAAATCTTCCGGCGGGCGTTGTTCGGCGGACAATAAGCCGCAATGGTGCGGAGATACCGCTCGAGACCCCCGCTTGTCCGCCATTCTCCGCCTTCTTCGCCTCGACCACGGCCCGCGCATCGACGCCGAGCGGGTCTATCTGCGCCTGCCGCGCCTGGCCGACCACAAGCCGTGGGCCGAGCTGCGCGAGACCTCGCGTCCCTTCCTTCAGCCGTGGGAGCCGACCTGGCCGGCGGAGGACCTGACCCGGGCCGCCTTCCGCCAGCGCCTGGCCGCCTACGCGCGTGAACTCGAGGCAGGAGAAGCCTTTCCGTTCTTCGTGTTCCGCAAATCCGACGACGCCATCCTGGGCGGCGTGCGGCTGTTCAACATCCGCCGCGGCGTCGCCCAGACCGGGGTGGTCGGCTACTGGGCCGGCGAGGCGCATGCGGGGCAGGGCTATACGGGCGAGGCGGTGAAGGCCGTGGTCGACTTCGCCTTCGGCCCGCTGGCCCTCCATCGGCTCGAGGCGGCCTGCATGCCGCACAACGCGCGTTCGGCCGCCCTGCTCGCCCGATGCGGGTTTTCCGAGGAAGGATATGCGCGCGCTTATCTTAAAATTAACGGCGAATGGCGAGATCATCGTCTGTTCGGGTTGATCGCTCCGTCTTGAGCGCGCGCCCGAGCCTGCACGCCGGTCCATGGGGGATCGGGCGGCGCGGGAACGGGCATGTCTTTCAAAGTCGCCGAGCGCAGGATCTGGGACGCGACGACCACGCTGGAAGCGTTGGGCGCCGCCGAGGTCGCGCTGTGGCATTGGGATCCCGAGGCCGACCGGCTGCGCATCAATGGCGCGTCGCGGGCTCTTGGCCTGTCGCCCCTGGCCCCCGAATGCGCCTCTGCCGCCTTCCGCGCCCTGGCCCTGCCGCAGGACCGCGCCCAGGCCGACGAGCTGCTGCGCGTCCGCGAGCCCGGCGCCGAGATCGTCGTGCGCATGCGCATGCGCGGCGGCGAGACCTGCATCTGGCGCGGCGTCTGGCTGGA
This sequence comes from Caulobacter hibisci, assembly GCF_016135805.1. GTDB lineage: Bacteria > Pseudomonadota > Alphaproteobacteria > Caulobacterales > Caulobacteraceae > Caulobacter > Caulobacter hibisci. The sequence goes on along the minus strand of NZ_JADWOX010000009.1, from coordinate 73,277 downwards.
AGAGGGCCTGCGGGCCGCCGGGGTCATCGCCCCGGAAGTGAAATTCGCCGCCTCGGGCAAGGATGACCTCACGGGGCTCCTCGACCGCCGCAGCTTCATCGCCCGCGCCCGCGAGCGCCTGACCCAGGTCGGGGTGCACGAGCTGGTCGTGGCTGACCTCGATCGCCTGCGCCGCCTGAACGAGGCCCTGGGCCACGAACGCGCCGACCTCGTTCTGGCCGCCCTGGGCTCGCGCCTGGCCGCCGCCTTCCCCGAGGGCTCGATCCTGGGCCGCATCGGCGAGGACGAGTTCGCCGTGCTGTGCGAGCCGCACGGCTACGAGCCGGCCGAACTGCTGCGCTCGGCCCTCGAACAGCCCCTGCGCATCGCCGGTTTCGACATCCATCCGACCCTGACCATCGGCGCCGTCTCGGCCGAGGGCGGCGACGACGCGCCGGAGGCCGCCGAGCTGGTCCGTCGCGCCGAGCTGGCCGTCGAGGCCGCCGCCGCCAACGGACGGGGTTCGGCCGCCGCCTACGGCCGCTCGATGGAGACCGACGGCCTGTCGCGCCTGGCGCTCGAGGCCGACCTGCGCGGCGCCATCGGCCGCGGCGAGATCGTTCCCTATTTCCAGCCGGTCGTGCGGCTGTCGACCGGCGCCCTGTCGGGCTTCGAGGCCCTGGCGCGCTGGATCCACCCGCGCCGCGGCCTGCTGCCGCCCGACGAATTCCTGCCGCTGATCGAAGAGATGGGCCTGATGGCCGAGCTGGGCGAGCACATGATGCGCGCCGCTGGCAAGCAGCTGGCCGCCTGGCGCAACACCCACCCGGCCGTCGGCGCCCTGACCGTCAGCGTCAACCTGTCGACCGGCGAGATCGATCGCCCGGGCCTGGTGCACGACGTGGCCCAGGTGCTGCGCGACAACGGCCTGCCGCGCGGCGCCCTGAAGCTGGAAGTCACCGAAAGCGACATCATGCGCGACCCCGAGCGGGCCGCGGTGATCCTGCGCAGCCTGCGCGAGGCCGGCGCCGGCCTGGCGCTGGACGACTTCGGCACCGGCTTCTCGTCGCTGTCCTACCTGACGCGCCTGCCGTTCGACACGCTGAAGATCGACCGCTATTTCGTGCGGACCATGGGCGGCAACGCCGGCTCGGCCAAGATCGTCCGTTCGGTGGTCAAGCTGGGCCAGGATCTCGACCTGGAAGTGGTCGCCGAAGGCGTCGAGAACGCCGAGATGGCGGCCGCCCTACAGGGCCTGGGTTGCGACTACGGCCAGGGCTTCGGCTACGCGCCGGCCCTGTCGCCGCAAGAGGCCGAGGTCTATCTCAACGAGGCCTATGTCGACGGCGCCGCGCCCGTGAAGGCGCGGGGGTAACCCTCACCCCTTCGCCAGATCCCCATACAGCCACGCCGCCGTCACCCCGCCGTCCATCAGGATGTCGCTGCCGGTGATGAAGCCGCCGTCGGGGCCCATCAGCAGGGCGCCGACCGCCCCGACCTCGTCGGGCGTGCCCGCGCGGCCCGCCGCCGATCCCTCGATCATCTTGCGATAGCCCGCGCCGCGCGGTCCCGACAGCTCGTCGCGGGCCAGGGGCGTCATGACGATGCCGGGACTGATGGCGTTGATCCGCGCCCCGCGTCGGCCCCAGCGCACGGCCTGCGCCGCGACCCGCAGGGAATTGCCGCGCTTGGACAGCTGGTAGGCCTTCAGCGGGTCGGTGACCTGGTCGGGCGCCAGGAAGGGCAGGGCCAGCAGGTCTTCGGTCGGTGTGGTCGCTAGGGCGTGGCTCTGCTCTTCAGGCAGCGGTGGAAGGCGGTGGCCCGACTGCGAGGCGATGACGACGCCCGAGCCGTCCCTGGCGATCACCTCGCCGAACAGGTCGAGGACCAGGGCCGTCCCGTAGAGATCGACCTTGAGGATGGTTTCCGGGCTCGCCTGGCTGGGCGAAACGCCGGCGGCGTGGATCAGGCCCGTGACCTCGCCCAGGCCCGTGGCGGTCGCTACCAGGGCTTGCACGGCGTCGCGCGAGGCGACGTCGACGGTGGCGACGTGGGTCTCGTAGCCGGCGTCGGCCAGCACCTCGGCGGCGGCCTGCGCGTTCTCGCGTTTCATGTCGGCCAGCAGCACGCGCTTGCCGACGCCGACCCGGCGGGCGATGGCCTGGCCGATCTGGCCGGCCCCGATGACCACGATGACGTCGCTCATGGGCTCTCCTGGACTGAGGAGGGCGTGATAGCGCCGATCAGGAGGGGTGATTAGCCGCCGGCTCGTCCACGGCCTGCTGAGCCGGTTTCAGCAGTCCTAGCGCCGCGCCTCTGTCGCCATGCGCACCGCCAGGCCGCCCAGCACGGTCGCCATCAGCCAGCGCTGCACCAGGGCAAAGCTCGGGCGGGTGGCCAGGAAGGTGGCGATCGAGCCGGCCGCCAGGCAGATCATGGCGTTGACGCTGAGGCTGATGGCGATCTGGGTGCCGCCCAGCAGCAGAGACTGGCTCAGCACCGCCCCATGCTTCGGATCGATGAACTGCGGCAGCAGCGACAGATAGAGCATTGCCGCCTTGGGGTTTAGCAGGTTGGTCAGGAAGCCCATGGCCATCAGTTTCAGCGGCGGGTCCTTGGGCAGTTCGCGCACCTGGAACGGCGAGGCGCCGCCCGGCTTGATCGCCTGCCAGGCCAGCCAGCCCAGATACAGCGCCCCGCCGAACCGCAGGACGTCGTAGGCGATCGGGGCGGCCATCAAGAGGGCGGTGATGCCCAGGGCCGCGCAGACTAGATAGACGACGAAGCCCGCCGCCGTGCCGGCCAGCGACACGATCCCGGCCCAGCGGCCCTGGCAGATCGAGCGGCTGACCAGATAGAGCATGTTCGGCCCCGGGGTCAGGGCCATGCCGAGGCACACCAGGGCGAAGGCGATCCAGGTCTTGGCGTCGGGCATCGGGAAGGGGCTCCGGAAGACTGACCAGGGAAGCGGGCAAGAAAAAGGGCCGGTCGCTTTCGCGGCCGGCCCTTGGTCTGTTTGGCTGTCGCCGAAGATCCTTAGTGGATGTCTTCGTTGATCAGGCCGACCTTGTACCAGCCAGCGGTCTGCAGCTGGTTCAGCACGCCCATGAAGTCGGCGTACAGCACGTCGGCGTCGGCGCGGATCATGACGCGCTGATCGTCCTTCGGGCCGGCTTCGCCTTGCGAGGCGAACTTGGCGTCCAGGTCGAACTGCAGGTTGTCGAGGCTGGTCTGCTTGTCCGCGATGAACAGCGCGCCCGACTTCTGGATCGAGATGAAGACCGGATCCTTCGGCTTCTGGCCCGGAGGGGGCGGCGAAGCCGGCGGCAGGTCGATCTTGATCGAGGTCACGGCCATCGGCACGGCGACCATGAAGATGATGAGCAGAACGAGCAGAATGTCGACGAAGGGCGTGACGTTGATTTCTGAATTCTGGTTCAGCGAGTAGCGACCGCCGCCGCCGCCAGCAAGTTTAGCCGCCATAGCCTGACTGTCTCCCAGGGATCGCCCCCAGGCGATCCAGAAATTGTTAGAGGCCACGTCTGGCGCAGACGGGCGGGGAAGTAAAGCCCGAGGAGGCGCTGCAATGGCAACCCCTTTTGTGACTCTTTTTGGCCTAACGCCGTTCAGATAGCGGTTTCAAGGCTTAAGCCTCGCGCTACGGGCGACTAGCCTTGGCATCCAGGCCGCGCTATGGCGCGCGGATGATCTATTCCTTCGACGCCTACGTCACCGCCGCCCTGTTCGATCGGGCCGGCCGCGCCGGATTCGCTCTCGGCGACGGCACCGTCCGATTCGAGGCCGACGGCGGCTTCGTCACCGTCGAGGCCCATGGCGGGGCGATGGGCGGCGCGGTGCTGGCCGCCTGCGTCCACCCCTCGGGCCGGGGCCTGGTGACCGGCGGCGACGATGGCCGCGTGGTCTGGAGCCGGGTCGAGGGCGACGAGGTCGTGGCCACCCTGCTGGCCGAGGTGAAGGGCAAGTGGATCGAGCACGTGGCCGCCAGCGCCGCCTCGGGCCTGATCGCCTTCACGGCCGGCAAGGAGGTCCATGTGCTGGACACGGCCGACGCCGAATTCCGCCGCACCTACGTCCATGAAAAGACCGTCTCGGGCGTGGCCTTCGATCCGAAGGGCAAGCGCCTGGCCGCGGCCGGCTACGGCGGCGTGTCGCTGTGGTGGAGCCGCATCGCCGACCAGAAGCCGACGGTGATGAAGTGGGCGGGCAGCCACGTGGCCCTGGCCTACAGCCCCGACGGCAAGTTCCTGGTCTCGTCGATGCAGGAGAACCAGCTACACGGCTGGCGCCTGAGCGACGGCAAGGACATGCGGATGGGCGGCTATCCGGCCAAGATCAAGAGCCTGGCCTTCCTCGACAAGGGCAACCTGCTGGTCACCGCCGGCGCCAACGGCGCGGTCGTCTGGCCGTTCGCCGGCGCCAGCGGCCCGATGGGCAAGGAAGCCGCCGAGATCGGCTTCTCCCGCGATTCGCTGGTGGTGCAGGTGGCGGGCGTCGACGCCCTGCCGGTGGCCATCGCCGGCCAGGACAACGGCCGCATCTGGGCCGCCCACCTGCGCTCGGGCCGCATCGAGACCCTGAAGGCCGAACGCGGCGCCCCGATCAGCAGCCTGGCGGTCGACGCCGGCGGCACGCGCCTGGCCTGGGGCGACGAAAGCGGCGAGGCGGGGATCCTGGCCGTGCCGGATATCTCGACGCGGAATTTCTAAGGCGGGCCAGCTGGTTGGCGTGGGGCGGGCGAATGGACCTCAAGGTTCTTTGGGCAAGGTTCTGCACCAGATGGTTCCCGGTGACCGTGCGTGATCCGACGGCGGTTGCGCAGGGTTTGATCGGCGTCCTTATGGATCCGACCGCCCCGCATGGTGATCGTGAAGAAGCGGCGACGGATCTGTCCGCCTACGACGTCGATGGCGTCGAGGATGCGCTGGCCCGGATCGCCTGCGACGCCTCGATCTACGAGGGATTGGCCGACGCCTGCGGAGAGTCCTTGGCCGAAATCTGGCACCGCACTGGCAGGATCAACGACGCTATCCTGGTTCGCCTTTCGCCGGTCGCTCTCGAGACTATGCTGTCGATACTCGCGGGTCTGTCGCCTGACCTAGCGGTGGATGCGACCAAGCGGTTGCGCGCCGAAATCTAGTTCAGGTCCCCCAATCTCCCGTCATTCCCGCCCTTGTGGCGGGAATCCCTCGTTCCGCGTGCACGTGAGGCGCAAGCGACGTGCTCGGCACGTCGCCTCTCTAGCCTTTTGCGGCTGACAGAGGGTTTCCCGCCACAAGGGCGGGAATGACGGGAGGGGGTGGCTTCAGACCGGCCAGGTCGCTTCGCTCGCGCCCAGCACCTCGCCCGCCAGGTACAGCGACCCGCAGATCAGCACATGGGGCACGGGACCCAGCGCCAGCGCCCGGCTGAGCGCGTCGTCCAGCCCGACGCAGGCGCAGGCGCGCAGGCCGGCCAGTTCGGCGGCGGCGGCGGTTTCGGCGGCGCTGGCGGCGGCGTGGCCTTCGAAGGTGACGGTGAAGACCTTGGCCGCGATCCCCCGGAAGGCTCCGAAGAAGCCGGTGGCGTCCTTGTTGGCCAGCAGGCCCGCGATCAGCGCCACGGGGCGGCCGTCACGGGCGGCCAGATCGGCCACGGCCCGGGCCACGGCGCGGCCGGCGTGAGGATTGTGGCCGCCGTCGAGCCACAGGTCGGCGCCGGCGCTCGTAGCCTTCTCCGCGTAGGGACCGGCCGTCAGCCGCTGGAAGCGGGCCGGCCACACCGTGCCAGCAATTCCCCGGCCCATGGCCGCCTCGTCGATCCTCGGGTCGTCCAGGGCCAGCAGGGCGGCGACGGCCAGGCCTGCATTGGCGAACTGGTGCTCGCCGGGCAGGGCGGGGGCGGGCAGGTCGAGCAGGCGGTCCTGGGTCTGGACGAGCAGGCGTCCGCGTTCCTCCCAGGCGTCGAACTCGCGGCCCATGAGCGTGAGCTCGACCCCGGCCAGGGCGGCGGCGGTCTCCAGCACGCCGTCGACCGAGTCCTGCTGGCGGGCGCTGACGGCGGGGGCGCCGGGCTTGATGATCCCGGCCTTTTCGGCGGCGATCAGTTCGATCGTGTCGCCCAGGAATTCGCGGTGGTCGATGTCGATCGGGGCGATGACGCTGACCGCCGGCGCGGCGATGACGTTGGTGGCGTCGAGCACGCCGCCCAGCCCGACCTCGACGATGCACAGGTCGGCGGGGGTCTCGGCGAAGGCGACAAAGGCCGCGGCCGTGGTGATCTCGAAGAAGGTGATGGCCTCGCCGGCGTTGGCGGCTTCGACCCGCTCCAGCACGTCGGCCAGGTGATCCTCGGTGATCAGCGTCCCGGCCAGGCGGATGCGCTCGACGAAGCGCACCAGGTGGGGCGAGGTGAAGACGTGCACCTTCAGCCCGGCGGCCTCGGCCATGTGGCGCAGATAGGCCACCGTCGAGCCCTTGCCGTTGGTGCCGGCCACGTGGATCACCGGCGGCAGGCGGTCCTGCGGGTCGGCCAGAGCGGCGCACAGCCGGCGCATGCGGTCCAGCGACAGGTCGATCAGCTTGGGATGCAGGGCCTGCAGCCGCGCCAGCGCGGCGTCGTGGGCGCGGAGGTGGTCGGTCATGGGTTCGCGATCAAGATCCTCCCCCTCTGGGGGAGGGGGACCCCGAAGGGGTGGAGGGGGCCGCCGTCAGGCGGCTGCGCCGCACCCCCTCAGTCGGCTTTGCCGACAGCTCCCCCAGAGGGGGAGCATCTTCGAATTCTAAGCCGCCTTGCGGCCGCGGCCCAGCATCAGGGTGCCGAGGATCGAGCCGAGGGTGGACGGCAGGTCCTTGCGGGCGGTGACGCGGTCGACCATGCCCTTTTCGACGAGGTATTCCGAACGCTGGAAGCCCGGCGGCAGGGTCTCGCGGATGGTCTGCTCGATGACGCGCGGGCCGGCGAAGCCGATCAGGGCGCCCGGCTCGGCCAGGTGGACGTCGCCCAGCATGGCGTAGGAGGCGGTGACGCCGCCGGTGGTCGGGTCGGTGAGGACCACGACATAGGGCAGGGCCGCGTCGTTGAGCTCGTTGATGGCCAGGGTGGTGCGGGCCATCTGCATCAGCGACAGGGCGCCTTCCTGCATGCGCGCGCCGCCGGCGGCGGTGAAGGCGATCAGCGGGACTTCACGGGCCAGGGCGGCCTTGGCGGCGGCGATGAAGCCCTCGCCGGCGGCCATGCCCAGCGATCCGCCCATGAAGGCGAAGTCCTGGACCAGCACGACGGCGTCGACGCCGCCGACCTTGCCGTAGCCGATGGCCATGGCGTCCTGCTCGCCGGTGCTCTTGCGAGCGGCGGCCAGGCGATCCTTGTAGGGCTTGCCGTCCGAGAACTTCAGCGGGTCTTCCACGACCGACGGGGTCGGCAGGGACTCGTACTGGCCTTCGTCGAAGGTGAACTTGAAGCGCGCCTCGGGACCGATGCGCATGTGGCGTCCGGCCGGGGTGACCCACAGGGCCGCCTCCAGGTCGGAGCGATAGATCATCTCGCCCGTGTCGGGGCACTTGACCCACAGATTCTCGGGCGTTTCGCGCTTGGCGAAGGCCCCGCGCACGCCGGGCGCGATGCGGGACAGCCAGCCGCCGCGACGGTCCGTCGAGGTCTTGGTCTTGTCGCCCTTCTTGGGGCCTTGGGGTTCAGCCATCGCCATAGCCTTTAGCCTCACACCGTTGCGAGTCGCGCCGATCGCACAGCCTTAGCCAGCTCCGACGCCTTGGAAAGAACCTTTTGGGTCACGTTTTCGTTCAACGCGGCCGCCGCTGCGATTTCGTCGACCAGGGCCGAACCGACCACGACGCCGTCGGCGACGCGGGCCACCTGGGCGGCGCGCTCGGGGGTCTTGATGCCGAAACCGACCGCCACCGGCAGGCCCGAAGCGGCCCGCAGGCGCTCCACCGGGCTGCGCACGGCGTCGGCGTCGGCTTCCTTGACGCCGGTCACGCCGGCCACCGAGACGTAGTAGATGAAGCCCGAGGTGCGCTGCACCACGGCCGGCAGACGCTTGTCGTCGGTCGTCGGCGTGGCCAGGCGGATCAGGTCCATCTTGGCGCCGTTCAGCGCGTCGGTCAGGGCGTCGGCCTCTTCCGGCGGGCAGTCGACGATGATCACCCCGTCGGCGCCGGCGTTCGAGGCGTCATCGGCGAAGGCCTCGAAGCCGTAGGACAGCACCGGGTTCAGATAGCCCATCAGCACGATCGGCGTGACCGTGTTGGTCTCGCGGAAGCGGCGAACGATGCCGAGCACGTCGCGCATCTTAGTGCCGGCCGCCAGCGAGCGCTGCGAGGCCAGCTGGATGGTCGGGCCCTCGGCCATCGGATCCGAGAAGGGCATGCCCAGCTCGATGACGTCGGCGTGTTCCGCCAGGCCCGTCAGCAGCTCGAACGAGGTCTCCAGGTCCGGGTCGCCGGCCATGATGTAGGCGATGAACAGGGCGCGGTGGTCGTTTTCCCGCTGGAAGGCGCGCTGCAGGCGGGTGCCGTCGCGATAGCTGGTCACGCTCATCAGATGGTCCGTCCCAGGGCGTCCGCCACGGTGAAGATGTCCTTGTCGCCCCGGCCCGACAGGCAGAGCACGATGATCCCGCCCTCGCCGATCTCCTTGGCCAGCTGCGGCAGCTTGGCCAGGGCGTGGGCGCTTTCCAGGGCGGGGATGATGCCCTCGAGCTCGGCGCACAGCTGGAAGGCCTTCAGGGCCTCGTCATCGGTGCAGGTCAGGTACTGGGCGCGGCCGATGTCGTGCAGGAACGAGTGCTCCGGCCCGATGCCCGGATAGTCCAGGCCCGCGCTGATCGAGTGGGCGTCGAGGATCTGGCCGTCGTCGTCCTGCAGCAGGTAGGTCTTGTTGCCGTGCAGCACGCCCGGGCGACCGCCGGTCAGGGACGCGGCGTGCTTGTCGGTCTCCAGGCCGTGGCCCGAGGCCTCGACGCCATAGATCTTGACGCTTTCGTCGGCCAGGAACGGGTGGAACATGCCGATGGCGTTCGAACCGCCGCCCACGCAGGCGACGACGGCGTCGGGCAGGCGGCCTTCCAGCTCCTGGATCTGCTCGCGGGTCTCGCTGCCGATCACCGCCTGGAAGTCGCGGACCATGGCCGGATAGGGGTGGGGACCGGCGGCGGTGCCGATCATGTAGTAGGTGTCTTCGACGTTGGTGACCCAGTCGCGCATGGCCTCGTTCATGGCGTCCTTGAGGGTCGCCGCCCCCGAGGTCACCGGGCGCACTTCGGCGCCGAGCAGGTTCATGCGGAAGACGTTGGGCTTTTGCCGGGCGACGTCGACGGCGCCCATATAGACCACGCAGGGCAGGCCGAAGCGGGCGGTGACGGTGGCCGAGGCCACGCCGTGCTGGCCGGCGCCGGTCTCGGCGATGATCCGGGTCTTGCCCATGCGCTGGGCCAGCAGGATCTGACCCATGCAGTTGTTGATCTTGTGCGCGCCGGTGTGGTTCAGCTCTTCGCGCTTGAAGTAGATCTTGGCGCCGCCGAGATGCTGGCTCAGCCGCTCGGCGAAATAGAGCGGGCTCGGCCGGCCCACATAGTGGGTCAGGTAGCCGCGCAGCTCCGCCTGGAACGCCGGATCGTTCTTGGCTTCCGTGTAGGCCCGGTCCAGCTCGAGCACGAGCGGCATCAGGGTCTCGGCCACATAGAGGCCGCCATAGTCGCCGAAGCGCCCCTTGGCGTCGGGATAGGCGGACCAGTCGTTAGGCCGTTCGGCAGGCGAGACAGGAGCGTTCAAGATCGGTCTTCCGGGCTTTTAGGCGCGTTTGACGGCGTCGAGGAACGCCGCGATCAGAGCCGGGTCCTTTAGGCCCGGACCGCGTTCCACGCCAGAGGAAACGTCCACCAGCGGGGCCCCGGAGGCCTTGACCGCCTGCGCCACGTTCCACGGGTCCAGCCCGCCGGCGAGGAAATGCGGGCGAGAAAATCGCCGGCCTTCCAGCAGGCTCCAGTCGAACCTTGCGCCGGTGCCGCCGGGCAGGGCGGATCCTTCCACCGGCTTGGCGTCGAACAGGAATTGCTCGGCGACGGTCTCGTACGCCTTGGCCTGGTCGACATCGGCCGACGAGGACACGGAGAAGGCCTTGATCACCCCGGCGCCGCTGCGCTGCGCGATCTCGCGGACGCGGGCGGGGGTCTCCTTGCCGTGCACCTGGATCAGGTCGGGGCGCATCGTGGCCATCAGCCGGTCGACCAGGGCGTCGTCGGGATCGACGGTGACGGCCACGGTCTTGACGCCCTTGCCGCGGATCGGCGCGACGAGGCGCTCGGCGGCTTCGGGCGTCAGGTTGCGGGGGCTTTTTTCGAAGAACACGAAGCCCAGATAGGCCGCGCCGCCGTCGAAGGCGGCCTTCACCGTCTCCGCCGTCGAAAGCCCGCAGATCTTGGCCTTGGTGGTCATGGCGGGGGAGTTACGGTGGGGAAGGCGGTTGTGCAAGTCCTCCGCCTCGATCGGACAGGCCAGCTACCCCCTACAGAGGTCATCGCCCGGCCTGTCCGGGCGACCCAAGCGGCGCGTCAGAAAGTGGCTGGCTCGGCTTGGGTCGCCCGCATGAAGCGGGCGATGACTTCTAAAAAGTGAGGCGAAAGGACTCCCCGATCAGTCCCGCACCAGCCCGCCATCGACCACCAGGTTCTGCCCCGTCACCGCCCGCGCCCAGGGGCTGGCGAAGAACAGCACGGCGTCGGCGAATTCGGCCGGGGTGGTGACCGAGCGCAGCGGGGTCATGCCGGCGATCAGGTCGAAGACCGGCTCGGGCGTGGCGGCGCTGGCGCCGGTGACGCGCAGCAGGCCGCCGGAGACCATGTTGACGGTGATGCCGGCCGGGCCGAGGTCGCCGCAGGCCGTGCGGGTCAGCGACAGCAGGGCGGCCTTGACCGCCGTATAGTCGTGATAGGGCACGACCGGGTTCTGGAACAGGTTGGTGCCGACATTGATCACGCGGCCGAAGCCGGCGTCGGTCATGTCGGGGGCCGCGGCCTGGATGACGTTCAGCGCGCCCTTCAGCACGGTGAGGGTCTGCTTCTCGAAGTCCTCCCAGGCGATGCTGGTCAGCTGGGCGCGGGCGTCGCCGTTGAAGCTGTAGTCGAGGGCGTTGTTGACCACGGTGGTCACGTGACCGCCGAAGGCGGCCTTGGCGGCGGCGAACATCGCCTCGACGGCGGGGCGGTCGGCGACGTCGGCCTGGACGGCGATGGCGCGCCCCTCGCCGCCCAGTTCGGCGGCCAGGGCCTCGGCGGCGTCCTGGCTGGTGCGGTAGTTGATCACGACGCGGGCGCCCTGGCGGGAGAAGGCGCGGGCGATCTCGGCCCCCAGGCCCCGGCCGGCGCCGGTGACGAGGACGATCTGGTCGGACAGCTGCATTCTTTGGAACTCCTGGAACTCGGCCAGGGGTCCCCTTAGCGCCGTTCGTCCAGGCTGGCGACGACGCCGAGTTCCGGCGAGGGCGGGGTCGGTTCGGGGACCTGGGCCTCTAGCCGGCAGACCAGGCCCTCCGATCGCCAGTCCATCCGCGCCTGGCCGCGCAGCTCGCCGCGCAGGCTGCGCTCGATCAGCCGCGAGCCGAAGCCGCGCCGGGCGGGCGGGGCGTCGACGACCGGGCCGCCGCTCTCGACCCAGGTCAGGCACAGGGCCCGCGCCACGGGGTCGAAGCTCCAGTTCACCGCCACCGTCCCGTCGACATTGGACAGCCCGCCGTACTTCAGGGCGTTGGTGGCCAGCTCGTGGAAGATCAGCGACATGGTCAGGGCCCCGCCCGGCGGCAGGAAGCAGGCCGGCCCCTCGACGCTGACCCGGCCGGCGGCGGCGGTGAACGGGGCCAGAGCCCGCTGGGCCACCTCGCGCAGTTCGGCCCCGTGCCAGCTTTCGCGGGTCAGGACGTCGTGGGCCAGCGACAGGCCCAAGAGGCGCGACTCGAACTTCTCGAAGGCGGTGACCGGGTCGGGCTCGTTGCGCAGGGTCTGGGCGGCCATCGACTGGACCGTGGCCAGGGTGTTCTTCACGCGGTGGTTCAGCTCGTTGATCAGCAGGCGCAGCTGGCCCTCGTGGCGTTCCTTCTCGGCCTCGACCCGCTTGCGCACGGTGATGTCGGCGATGATCGCCACCAGATAGGCCGGCTGGCCGCGCGGCTGCACCCGCGAGACGGTCAGGCGGATCCACAGCAGCTCGCCGTCGCCGGCCCGGAGGCGGCGCTCGGCGGCGTAGGTGTCGATCCGCCGGGCCAGCAGGGCCCGCACCTCGGCCTGGGCCCCGGGCAGGTCCTCCGGCTCGATCAGCTCGGCGGCGTTGCCGGCCAGCAGGTGCTGGCGGCTATGGCGGGTGATGGCGCAGAAGCGGTCGTTGACCTCCTGGAAGGCGCCGCGCGGCGAGATCCGCGCCACCCCCATCGAGGCCTGGTCGAACACGGCCTTGTAGCGGGCCTCCGCCGCTTCCAGCCGAAGGCGCGCCTCGACGGCGGCGGTGACCACCTCGGTATAGAGCACCAGCCCGCCGATCGCCCCGTCGTCGGTGCGCCAGGGGGCCATCGACCAGCGGATCCACTCCACCCGGCCGGCGCGGTCGACATAGCGGTCGCCGACGTCCTCGCGCAGCTCGACCCCCTCCTCGATCACCCGTGCGTGCAGGTCGCGCCAGTGCCGGGGGATCTCGGGAAACACCTCGTAGTGGACGCGCCCCAGCAGCGGCAGGTCGGCCGACAGCCCCTGGTCGGTCAGGTACTGGCTCGAATGGGCCAGGTAGCGCATCGAGCGGTCGAAGATGGCGATACCCAGCGGCGCGTGCTTCAGGGCCGTGGTCAGGCTAGGCGACGCGATCATCGGGCGGGCGGGGGCTCCGAACGGCGGGAGCGATATCATGGCCACGTTCGCACGCGAGGCGCTAGACATGATCCTTCTCCCCTTGCGGGAGAAGGTGGCGGCTGAAAGCCGTCGGATGAGGGGTCTCTCAAAAGTCCGACGAGCGCGCCCGGTCAAACTGCTTTCGCGGCTGACGGGACTTTCGACCCCTCACCCGACCCGCTGCGCGGGCCACCCTCTCCCGCAAGGGGAGAGGGATCGTTTGGCGGGCCCGGCGTGTTGCACCCCAGACCCCAGCCCCAGCCCCAGCCCCAGCCCCGGAGACACCCCGCCATGCTCGCCTCGTTCCTGATCGGCCTCGCCGCCGGCGCCCGCGCCCTGACCCCGTTCGCTGCCGTCAGCGACGCGGCCGCCAAGGGCCAGCTGCCGGCCGACAACGGCGCGCCGTCGTGGCTGGGCCATCCGCTGGTCAGCGCCGGGACCAAGGCCTTGGCCGCCGCCGAGCTGTGGGGCGACAAGCTGCACTCGGCCCCCGACCGCATCGTCCCGGCCGGCCTGCTGGCCCGCGTGGTCACCGCCGGCATCGCCGGCGCGGCCCTGGCCCCGAGGAACCGCGCGCTCGCCGGCGGCGTGCTGGGCGCCACGGCGGCCCTGGTCGCGGCCTATGTCACCTTCGACCTGCGGATGGCGGCGCTGCATCGCTATGGCCAGACCCCGACGGGGCTGGTGGAGGACGCGCTGACCGTCGCGGCGGCTCGGGCGGTGGTTGGTGGCGCGAGCCGGGGCGCGATCGCTTAGGGCCGCGTCGCGACCATGCTAGGGTGGCGCGAGCCTGGAGGCCCGGCCATGACCCCATCGATCCGCACCCTGCATTTCGCCGCCGGCGTCGTCTGCGGCGGCCTGCTGGCGGGGCTCGCCCTCGCCCTGGCGACCTAGGGCTTCTGGAAGCGCGGATCGATCCGGCGCGCTAGGTCAAGCGGATAGGACTGGCTGACCGTGAAGCCGCCGTCCGGCCTGCGCGACAGATAGAGCGCCCAGGTCTCGCCGACCCCGGCGATCGCCTGGCCGTCGTCGCAGGCGGCTGGTTCGCCCGTCCGCCCGATCTCGAACACCGTCGCCGCCGGGCCCACTTCGCCCTCGACGGCCTGGATCCCGGTCGCTTGCGCCCGCCAGCCTCGGCCGTCCAGCGGCGCGGCCCGCTCGACCCGCGCCAGCACCACGGCGTCATAGGCATGCGCCACCCGCGCCTCCGGCGGCTGGTTTACCCGGCAGGCCTGCGCGCCGCCCGCGATCCCGAGCGTCAGGGCGACCGCCAACGCAGAGGCGGCGAATTGCTGCGTGCTAGCCATGGCGAGTTTCCAGGTGAGCGATTGGAAAGCACAGCCTTGGCGCGAATTGCGGCGTGGGGATGGCGGGGCGCTTAAGGCCCCGCCGTCTTGTTCGCCTACTCCCCCGCCTCCACCGGCTGATCGTAAGCCGCCATCATCGCCATGTTCAGGATCTTCGACACCGAAGCGCCCAGCGGGCAGATCTGGATCGACTTGGAGAGGCCCAGCAGCACCGGCCCGATCACCGTCGCGCCGCCCAGGGACTGGACGAGTTTGGTCGAGATCGAGGCGGCGTGGATGGCTGGCATGACCAGGATGTTGGCGCTGTCGGTCAGGCGCATGAACGGGTAGTTCAGCCGCTTTTCCGGATCCAGGGCCAGTTCGGGCGGCATTTCGCCCTCGTATTCGAAGTCGACGCCCATCTCGTCGAGGGTGGCGACGGCCTCGCGGACCTTGTCGGAGCGCTCGCCCATCGGGTTGCCGAAGGTGGAGTAGCTCATGAAGGCCACGCGCGGCTTGAAGCCCAGGCGGGCGACGGCGCGGGCGGCTTCGCAGGCGATCTCGACCAGCTCGTCGGCGTCGGGCAGTTCGGTGACGTTGGTGTCGGCCACGAAGATGGTCCGGCCCTTGGCCAGCACCACCGACATGCCCATGATCCGGCCGTTCGGGGCCGGGTCGACGACGCGCAGCACCTCGTCCAGGGCCTGGTCGAAGCTGCGGGTGACGCCGGTGACCATGCCGTCGGCCTCGCCCAGGGTGACCATCGAGGCGGCGAAGCTGTTGCGGTCCTGGTTGATCAGGCGCTGGACGTCGCGGCGCAGGAAGCCCTGGCGCTGCAGGCGGGCGTAGAGGGCGTCGACATAGTCGGGATTGCGGTCGGAAAGCCGGGCGTTGTGGATCTCCAGGCCCGCGGTCTCGGGATCCAGGCCCACGAGCTTCATGTTCTCGTGCACCAGGTTCTCGCGGCCGCAGAGGATGGCCTTGCCGTAGCCGCCGGTCTGGAAGGCGTAGGCGGCGCGGATCACCGACGGCTCCTCGCCCTCGGCGAAGACGATGCGCTTGGGATTGGCCATCACCGAGCCGGCGATCTTCTGCAGGAAGCCGGCGGTGGGGTCGAGGCGCTGGGCCAGGCTCTGGCGATAGCCGTCCATGTCGGCGATCGGCTTGCGGGCCACGCCCGTGTCCATGGCCGCCTGGGCCACGAACGGCGGCACGTACCAGATCAGGCGCGGGTCGAAGGCCGAGGGGATGATGTAGTTGGGGCCGAACTTCAGCTGGCGGCCGTGATAGGCGGCGGCCACCTCGTCGGGCACGTCCTCGCGGGCCAGCATGGCTAGGGCCTGGGCGCAGGCGATCTTCATCTCATGGTTCACGCGGCGGGCCCGCACGTCGAGCGCCCCGCGGAAGATGTAGGGAAAGCCCAGGACGTTGTTGACCTGGTTGGGATAGTCGCTGCGGCCGGTGCCCATGATCGCGTCCTTGCGGACGGCGTGCACCTCTTCCGGGGTGATCTCCGGGTCCGGATTGGCCATGGCGAAGATCACCGGATTGGGCGCCATGCTGGCGATCATCGCCGGGGTGAAGGCCCCCTTGGCCGACAGGCCCAGCAGCACGTCGGCGCCTGCCACGGCTTCTTCCAGGGTGCGCTTGTCGGTCTCGACCGCGTGGGCGCTCTTCCACTGGTTCATGCCCTCGGTGCGGCCGCGATAGAGCACGCCCTTGCTGTCGCAGGCGATGACGTTCTCGGGGCGCACGCCCATGGCCTTGATCAGGTCCATGGAGGCGATGCCGGCCGCGCCGGGGCCGTTCAGCACGACCTTTACGTCGGCGAGGTTCTTGCCGGTGATGTGGCAGGCGTTGATCAGGCCGGCGGCGCAGATGATCGCCGTGCCGTGCTGGTCGTCGTGGAACACCGGGATGTCGAGCAGCTCCTGCAGCTCGGTCTCGATGCGGAAGCATTCGGGGCTCTTGATGTCCTCGAGATTGATGCCGCCGAAGGTGACGCCGATGTTCTTGACGACGGTGATGATCTCGTCGGCGTCCTTGGTGGAGACCTCGATGTCGATGCTGTCGACGTCGGCGAAGCGCTTGAAGAGCACGCTCTTGCCTTCCATCACCGGCTTGGAGGCCAGGGCCCCCAGGTCGCCCAGGCCCAGGATCGCCGTGCCGTTGGAGATCACCGCCACCAGGTTGCCCTTGGAGGTGTACTCGTAGGCCATGTCGGGATCGGCCGCGATCGCGTGCACCGGCACCGCCACGCCCGGCGAATAGGCCAGGCTGAGGTCGCGCTGGGTCGCCATCGGCTTGGTGGGGGTCACCGCCAGCTTCCCCGGCTGGGGATAGCGGTGGAAGGCCAAGGCCTCCGCATCGGTGAAGGTCTTGCGTTCCGCGTCGCTCATGGCGCGTTTCCTGTCCTGCGTAGCCAGTTGAAATGGACCCGCCGAACGATGCGACGCGTCCTTATGCCGATCAGCCTAGCGACGGGGCGGGGGCGCGACAACCGGACAATATCGAATGGTAGCGGTACAAACGCTTGTTGGGATTGGGGTTGCTGCATGTGGGACGCTGCCCTGGCGGAAGCTTGCGGGACAAAACCGTTGACCCGGAACGGGGCGTGGGCGACGAGGCGCAGGCACGTTTCGTGGAGATAAAGCCCGTGTCCTCTTCCCCCGTCAGGATCGCCGTCGCCGGAGCCCTGGGCCGCATGGGCAAGGCCGTGGCCGCCACGCTGGAAGGCCGCGCCGACGCGACGACCGTGGCCCGCTTCGACCGCCCGGGCGCGGAGGACGAGGGCCTCGTGGCGCTGGAGAGCGCTTTGGCCGGCGCGCAGGCGATCATCGACTTCACCATCCCCGAGGCTTCGGTGGCGCTGGCCGAGACCATCGCGGCCGCCGGCGGCGGGATCGCGCTGATCATCGGCTCCACGGGTTTCAACGCCGAGCAGGACGCGCGGCTGGCCAAGGCCGCCGAGAGCGTGACGATCGTCCGCTCGGGCAATTTCTCGCTGGGCGTCAACATGCTGATGGGCCTGGTGCGCCAGGCCGCCACCGCCCTGCCGGCCAGCGACTGGGACATCGAGGTCTTCGAGGCCCACCACAAGCGCAAGATCGACGCCCCCTCGGGCACCGCCCTGATGCTGGGCCAGGCCGCCGCCGAGGGGCGCGGCGTGGTGCTGTCCGAGGTCGAGGACCGCGCCCGCGACGGCGTCACCGGCGCGCGGACGGAAGGCGCCATCGGCTTCTCCGTCGTGCGCGGCGGCGGCATCATCGGCGAGCACAGCGTGATCTTCGCCGGCGAGAGCGAGAGCCTGACGATCTCGCACTCGGCCATCGACCGGGGCCTGTTCGCGCGGGGCGCGGTGGCCGCGGCGGTGTGGGCCCAGGGGAAGGCGCCGGGGATTTATGACATGCAGCAGGTGCTGGGGTTCCGGGGGATCTGATCTCCTCTCCCTTCCTCCGTATTCCCTAGTCTCCCGTCATTCCCGCCCTTGTGGCGGGAAACCCTGGTTCCGCTTGGGAAGCGCAAGCGGCGTGCTCAGCACGCCGCCCCTCCCGCCCTTGCGGCTGACAGAGGGGTTCCCGCCACAAGGGCGGGAATGACGGGAGTTAGGCGGGCGCACGCGCCGCCGACGGTGTTTCAATACCGTCGGTTTCCAGACTTTTCCGCAACGGGGGCCTCACAAACGCCACGGCATGCGGCATGGTGCGGTCGATGGCCGAGCCCCAAGCCGACCCCGATTCCGTTCCCAAGCCGCGCAAGTCGCGGCGCTGGCGCCCAGACCGGGCGGCCCTGGCCGACGCCGGGCTGGAGGCGGTGTCCTTCGCCCTGATGGCGTTCATCGCGCTGGGGTTCTCGACCTATGCCGGCCGGCGCGAGATCAGCCGCGCCCTGGCCGAGGCCTGGCTGGCCGAGCGCGGCATCGAAGGCCTGATCTCGGTCGAGAGCCTGGACGCCAGCGGCTTCGCCGGCTCGATCCGGCTGGGACCGGCCAATGATCCCTATTTCTCGGCCAAGCGGATCGAGGTGGCCTACGACCTGACCGCGCCGTGGTCGGGCGGGCCGTTCGCCATCGACACCCGCGCCGTGCGCATCACCAGCCCGCGCCTGCGCGCCCGCTATGACGGCCAAACCCTGACCTTCGGCAAGCTGCAGCCGCTGATAGACGAGGCGCTGAAGTCGCCCGGCGAGAAGAAGGAAGGCGGGCCGGCCGTGCTGGTCGAGGACGCCCGGGTGACGCTCGACACCCCCGGCGGCGTGGCCCGCCTGACCGGCGACGCCAGCCTCGACGACGGCCAACTGCTGCGGCTCGACGCAGCGGTGGCGGCCATGCGCTACGCCACCGACGCCTTGCAGGTCGACCTGCGCGGGGCGGTGCTGCGGGCCCGCAAGCGGGGCGATCGCCTCACCGTCGACGCCCGCGCCGAGGTCGAGGGGCTGGACGCCGAGCAGGTCGACCTGGAGGGCGCCGACGCCCGGCTGGAGGCCGACGTCGCCTATCCCGACCTCAAGCGGCTGGCCGCCACCGGCCCGGCCGACGTCAAGCTGTCGATCAAGGCAGAGGGATTGAGAGCCGGGGAGACCAGCCTGGCCGACGTCGAGACCCGCCTGACCCTGGCGGGTCTGGTGGCCGGCGACTTCAAGAAGGGCGGCGCGGCCGCGCGGGTGTCGGGCCAGGCCCGGGCCGGGCGGCTGGTCGCTCCGGGCGTCGAGGCCCGCAGCTTCGCCGCCGAGATCGACAGCGACGCCCTGCGGGTGGATTTCGACTCCGCCGGGGTGCGGGCCCTGGGGCCGGCGCGGCTGCGCGGCACGGCCGAGCAGGCCCTGGCCGGCGGCGCGGCGCTGAGCCGGGCGGCGGTGGACGTCAAGTCGAGCAACCTCTCCTTCTCCGCCCCCAAGGGTGGGGCGATCGGCCTGACCGGCGCGGTCAGCGTGGCGGCCGGCGTCGGCCGCGCGGCCCGCGACGGCCTGGGCCTCTCGGCCCTGGTGCTGGACGCCAAGGGCCGCTTCCGGGCGGGCGAGGGCCTGAACCTGACCCTGGCCGGTCGGGCCGGAGCCGACGGGGCGGTATCCGCCCCCGACGCCGAACGCCTGACCGCCGGCCTGCCCAATCCCGACTACGCCGTCGCCGCCCGCAAGGCGCTGGGCGACTTCGAGCTCGACGCCCCCGACCTGCGGCTGGAGATCGGCGGCGGCAAGCTTGCGGCCTTCGCCGGCAAGCCGGTAACCCTGGCCTCGGCCAGCGGCGCCAAGGCGACCCTGACGGCGGGAGGAGGCCGCCTGCTGGAAAGCGCCGGCGGCGTCTCGCGCGGTTCGGCGACCCTGGCCCTGGCCGGCGGCGGCCTGCCGGAGCTGACCCTGGCGGCCACCAACTGGCGCGCCGACGCGGCCGGTTTCTCCTCGCCGGTCGCCCTGTCGGGCACGCTGGACGTACCGCCGGCCGAGGGGATCAAGCTCGACGCCAAGGGCCAGGCCCGCGCGGCCAATGGCGCGTTCGATTTCCGCCTTTCCGGCTGCACGCCGGTCAGCGTCGCGGCCATCGAAGCGGGCGAGGCCGGCGAGCGGCCGATCCAGGACATCGCCCTGGACGTCTGCCCGGTCGCCGCGCCGCTGGTGCGGGTGGCGAACGGCCGCTGGGAGGCCCAGGCCCGCTTCGCCAACGGACGCGGCGCGATCACCGCCGCCGAGGCGAAAGCGGAGGGCGTGGCCGGAACCTTCGTCGGCGGCGGGCAGGGCTTCGACCGCGCCGAGGTGCGGCTGACGGAGGGCCGTCTGGTCGACGCCGCCTCGGCCAAGCGCTTCGAGCCGGTAAAGGCGACGGGGCGCCTGGCCCTGGCCTCCGGCGTCTGGAGCGGCGGCGTCGATGTCACCACGGCCAGCGGTTTCGCCCTGGGCCGCATCGACATCCGCCATGGCGTGGAGAGCGGCCGTGGCTCGGCGCTGATCGACGCCTCCAACATCGTCTTCTCCAAGCAGCAGGGCCTGCAGCCGGTGGCCGTCAGCCCGATGGCCGCCTTCGCCAGCGAGGCCGAGGGCAAGGCCAGCTTCAAGGGCCGCTTCGACTGGACCGACCAGGGCGTCACCAGCAGTGGCGAGGTCTCGACGCAAGGCCTCGACTTCCGCGCCAGCCCGCTGGGCTTCGTGGCCACCCTGAATGGCGACGTGAAGTTCGTCAGCCTGGCGCCCCTGACCAGCGCCCCCGACCAGAAGCTGGCGATCACCCGCATCGACTCGATCGTGCCGCTCGAGGCCATCGAGGGGGTGTTCACCCTGGGCGCCACTTCGCTGCAGGTCTCGCGAGCCCAGCTGACCGCCGCCAAGGGCAAGATCTCGATCGAGCCGCTGGACATACCGCTGGACGGCAAGGCGATCAGCGGGGTCATCGTCATCGACGGCCTGGACCTGGGCGAACTGACCGCCGGCTCGACCCTGGCCGACAAGGTTAAGCTCGACGCGGTGGTCTCCGGCCGCCTGCCGTTCCAGTTCAGCGACAAGGGCTTCAAGCTGCTGGACGGCAAGCTGAACGCCATCAAGCCCGGCCACATCTCGATCTCGCGCGAGGCCCTGACCGGCGTCGAGGCCAACCAGACCGCCAGCCAGGCCGAGAGCGACAGCCCCGGCAATCCCAACAACGCGACCGTCGCCCAGCAGCCGGTCAACGCCATCCAGGACTTCGCCTACCAGGCCATGGAGAATCTGGCCTTCGACACCCTGGAGGCCGGGGTCAATTCGACGCCGAACGGGCGCCTGTCGCTGCTGTTCCACATCAAGGGCGAGCACGATCCGAAGGTCGCCGAGAAGGCCAAGGTCGGGCTGCTGGAGCTGATCCAGGGCAAGGCCTTCCAGCGGCGGATCCCGCTGCCGGCCAAGACGCCGGTGGACCTGACCCTCGACACCTCGCTCAATTTCGACGAGCTTCTGGCCGCCTGGGGCCGTCGTTTCGCGGAAGAAACAGAAGAAACCCGCCGTTCAGCGCCGGTTCAGCCGTGACCGCGCAACGTGAACCCCGAACTGGAGACAAACCCATGCACAAGCGCGTCCTGATCGCGACCCTGCTGGCGGCGGGAGGCCTCGCGGCCTGCACCCCGACCGTCCGCGTCAAGGTCGATCCGATCAACATCTACGCCAAGCTGGACGCCGATGTGCGGGTGCGGCTGGACAAGGAAGTCCAGACGCTGATCCAGCAAAACCCGAACCTGTTCTAAGAGGAGGAACCGCCATGATCCGCAAGACGATGACGGTCCTGGCCATCGCGGCCGCCATGGGCGCGGTCGCCGCCCCGGTGCTGGCCCAGTCGGCCGCCGCCAAGGCCGCCGTGGACGCCGGCAAGGCCTCCGGCACGATCGGCGAGCAGGCCGACGGCTTCCTCGGCATCGTGTCGGGCGGCGACGCCGACCTGCGCGCCGCCGTGGCCGAGATCAACACCGGCCGCGCGGCCGTCTACAAGGACACCGCCGCCAAGACCGGCGTCACCGCCGACGCCGCCGGCCAGGCCACCGCCAAGCAGCTCTACGCCCGCCTGGCGCCGGGGCAGTACTGGAAGCCGCTCGGCGGCGGCTGGGTGAAGAAGTAACCCTGATCCTTCTCCCCTTGCGGGAGAAGGTGTCATCCGAAGGATGACGGATGAGGGGTCTCTCAGATGTGAAACGCCGCGACAGCCGATCGGCCGTCGCGGCGTTTTGCGTTGGTGCGACCCCTCACCCGACCCCCTGGCGGGGGCCACCCTCTCCCGCAAGGGGAGAGGGAACTGGGTCAGCGCGGCGCCATGCGGATGCCGCCGTCGAGGCGGACGTCTTCGCCGTTGAAGTAGCCGCAGGTGATCATGGTCAGGGCCAGCTGGGCGTATTCGGCCGGGTTCCCCAGGCGCTTGGGGAAGGGCACCGAGGCGGCGAGGGCGGCTTTGACGTTGTCGGGCGCGGCGTTCATCAGCGGGGTGTTGAAGATGCCCGGCAGGATGGTGTTGACGCGGATGCCGTCGTTCATCAGGTCGCGGGCGATCGGCAGGGTCATGCCGATGACGCCGCCCTTGGAGGCCGAATAGGCGGCCTGGCCGATCTGGCCGTCCTCGCCGGCGACGCTGGCGGTATTGACGATCGCGCCGCGCTCGCCGTCCTCCAGAGGCTCCAGGTCGAGCATGCCCTTGGCCGACTTGGCGATGCAGCGGAAGGTGCCCACCAGGTTGATCTGGATCACCCGGTCGAAGATATCGAGCGGGAAGTGCTTGGTCTCGCCGGTGGCCTTGTCGCGGCTGGCGGTCTTGGCGGCGTTGCCGACGCCGGCGCAGTTGACCAGGATCCGCTCCTGGCCGTGGGCGGCGCGGGCCTTCTCGAAGCCGGCCTCGACCTCGGCGTCGCTGGTGACGTTGACCTTGCAGTAGACGCCGCCGATCTCCTTGGCGACCTCCTCGCCGCGCGCCTCGTTCATGTCGAAGATCGCGACCTTGACGCCCTGGGCGGCCAGGGCGCGGGCGGTGGCTTCGCCAAGGCCCGAGGCGCCGCCGGTGATCACGGCGGCGATGGTGTTGTCGAGTTTCATGGACGTTTCCCCTGGGGTTGCGTTTAATTGGTCTGTTGAGGAGCGGTTTACCCCCATGAGCGCCGACGCCAAACCATCCCCCGACGTCAACGGCGTCACGCCCGACGACGTGCTGGATCCGAGGAAGGCGCTCGTTCCGGCCACCGTGCGGGTCAACGAGCAGCGGGTGACGCGCGGTTTCTGGCCGAAGATGCGCCGCGTGGCCTCGAAGATCCCGTTCGCCGCCGACGCCCTGTCGCTGTGGTGGTGCGCCCGCGATCCGGAGACGCCTACGGCGGCCAAGGGCATGATGTTCGCGGCCCTGGCCTATTTCGTCCTGCCGACCGACGCCATTCCCGACGTCCTGCCGGCCATCGGCTTCACCGACGACGCCGCCGTGATCGCGGCCCTGATCGCCATCGTCGGCAAGAACCTCAAGAGCCGCCACAAGGACGCCGCCCAGGCCTTCCTGAGCAAGCTCTCCTCGGATGACTGACGCCTGGCTGTGGGCGATCTGTGGCGCCTGCGCCCTGGCCTATGGCCTGGCGCTGGTGGAGCGGCCGCCTTCGTTCCTGCGCACCGTGGTCAAGACCGCCTCGACGGCGGCGCTCGCGGTGCTGGCCTATCTGGAAGGCGGCACGGTGCTGCTGGCCGTGGCCCTGACCCTGTGCGCGGCCGGCGACGCCTTCCTGGCCGGCGATCCCAAGCGCTGGCTGCCATTCGGCCTGGCGGCGTTCCTGGCCGGGCACCTGGTCTATGTGATCGTGTTCTGGCGCGAGCGCACGGCGCCCAGCCAGGCCTTCTTCGTCATCGCGCCGGTGGCGGCCCTGGTCGGGGCGGTGATGCTGCGGCGGCTGTGGGGATCGCTCGGGCCGTTGCGGCCGGCGGTGCTGGCCTATGTGGCGGCGATCCTGGCCATGGTGGTGTCGGCCGCCGCCCTGCCCACGGTGCGCTGGCCCGCGACGGCGGGGGGCGTGGCCTTCATGGCCTCGGACGCGATCCTGGCCTTCGACCTGTTCAAGGGCGCGAAGCTTTTCGGTTCCGAGAGGCTGACGGCGTGGGCCGTGTGGTTTCTGTATATCGGCGGCCAGGCGGGGATCGTCTGGGGGATGTTGCGCTGACCCCCTCAGTCGCTCCGCGACAGCTCCCCCAGCGGGGGAGCATTGCTAGATCCTCCCCCTCTGGGGGAGGTGGCCCGGAGGGCCGGAGGGGGTCTTCCCCGGCTCAGTAAGCCCCTTCGTCGAACAGCTTGCCGATGTCGCCGCCCCACTCGCCGTGGAACTTCTCCAGCAGGCGTTCGGCCGGCGTGATCCCGGTCTCGGCGATCTCTTCCAGCTCGCCCAGATAGATGGTCTCGTCGAGGAAGCCGCCGTTCAACTGGGCGCGGGCCTTGAGGCCCTGCTTGGCGATGGCGACGAAGTCCTTGGCGACGTCCTGCACGGTGCGGCCGGCGACCTTGGCCTTCAGGCCCAGGGTCGGCACGTCGCGGCGCAGGCCTTCGCGGTCTTCGACGGTCCAGTCCTTGGCCAGGTCCCAGGCGGCCGCGAGCGCGGCGTCGTCGTAGAACACGCCGGTCCACAGGGCCGGCAGGGCGCAGAGGCGGCTCCAGGGGCCGGCGTCGGCGCCGCGCATTTCCAGATAGGTCTTCAGGCGCACTTCCGGGAAGGCGGTGGTGGCGTGGTCGGCCCAGTCCTTGATCGTCGCCCGCTCGCCGCCGACCTCGTCGATCTTGCCGTCGATGAAGTCGCGGAAAGACCGGCCGGCCAGGTCGATATAGCGGTCGCCGCGCTTGGCGAAATACATCGGCACGTCGCGCAGGTACTTGGCGTAGCGCTCGAAGCCGAAGCCGTCCTGGAACACGAAGTCCAGCAGGCCCGTGCGGTTGGGATCGGTGTCGGTCCAGACGTTGGCGCGCGCCGACAGGAAGCCGTTCGGCTTGCCTTCCGTGAACGGAGAATTGGCGAACAGCGCCGTCGCGATCGGCTGCAGGGCCAGGCTCATGCGGAACTTGGCGACCATGTCGGCTTCGCTCTCGAAGTCGAGATTGGCCTGCACGGTGCAGGTGCGCAGCATCATGTCGAGGCCCAGGCCGCCGACCTTGGGCATGTAGTTGCGCATGATGACGTACCGGCCCTTGGGCATGATCGGCACCTCTTCGCGCTTCCACTGCGGCGAGAAGCCGACGCCCAGGAAGCCCAGGCCCAGCTCGTCGGCGACGGTCTTGACCTCGTCGAGGTGGCCGCCGGTCTCGTTGCAGATGTCGTGCATGGTCAGCAGCGGCGCGCCCGACAGCTCGAACTGGCCGCCCGGCTCCAGGCTGACATTGGCGCCGTCGCGCTCGAGGCCGATGATCACATCGCCTTCCATCACCGGTGTCCAGCCGAAGCGCTGCAGGCCGACCAGCAGGGCGTGCACGCCCTTGTCGCCCTCGTAGGGCACCGGCGTGTGGCTGCCGAGGTAGAAGCCGAACTTCTCGTGTTCGGCGCCGACGCGGAAGGCGGACTTCGGCTTGTTGCCCTTGGCGAAATAGGCGGTCAGGTCTTCGAGGGTCAGCGGGCGCTGATCCAGGCTGGCGGTGTCGGCCATCGCCGTCTCCCCTAAAATCAAACGCCACAGGAGGGGAGGGGCCCAATTCCCCCCGACCGCCACGAAACGCGTGGAGCGCAATTGGGAGCCGTCTTAGCCGACCTCAAGAGGGTCCGCTACAATTAGCGTTACCGTTCGGTCTCGGGCGATATGGAGCGTCCTTCTCCCCTTGCGGGAGAAGGTGGCGGCGAAGCCGACGGATGAGGGGTCTCTCAGATCTTTCCGCCCGCGCCCGGTCGATCCGCCGTCGAAGCGGACAGGGTTTTCGACCCCTCACCCGACCCGCTTCGCGGGCCACCCTCTCCCGCAAGGGGAGAGGGGATTTAGCGCCAATCCCCCGCCGCCGCCTGCCACAGCGTCATGGCGCTGATCGCGGCCGTGTCGGCGCGCAGGATGCGCGGGCCCAGCGACACGGGGGTCACGAACGGCAGGGACCGCAGGCGTTCGCGTTCCTCGGGGGCGAAGCCGCCTTCGGGGCCGATCAGGATGGCGGCGGGATCGCCGGTTCCGGCCAGGGCCTCGATGGCGGGTTTGGCGTCGCCGCCCTCGTCGCAGAACACCAGGCGACGGCCCGCGTCCCAGCCGTCGAGGATCTTGTCGAGCTTCTCGGGATCTACGATCGCCGGCACGTCCATCCGCCCGGTCTGCTCGGCGGCCTCCATGGCGATGGCGTCCAGGCGCCCCAGCTTCATGTAGTCGACATTGGTGCGGCGGGTGGTGGTCAGGCGCACGCGGCGCGCGCCCAGCTCGGCCGCCTTCTCGACGATGGTCTCGACGCGGCCGCGCTTGACCATGGCGACGACCAGATCGAGGTCGGGCGTCACCAGCTGGGGCCGGGTCTGCTCTTCCGCCTTCAGCAGGCACCCACGCTTGCCGGCGTCGACCAGGCTGGCGCGCCATTCGCCGTCGGTCCCGTTGAACACCAGGATCTCGTCGCCGACGGCAAGGCGCATCACCGAGACGAGATAGCGCGACTGCTCCTGGGTCGGAGCGATTCCGGCGTCCTTGGACAGCGGCTGGGGCACGAAGAGGCGGATCATGCGCTCCTTCTAGCGCAGGTTTCCTTTCTGGGGGTAGGCTCCACCTATGACCAAGTCCCGCGACTATGACGAAGAGCTGCGCGACCTGCAGATCGCGCTGATCGCCCTCCAGAGGCACGCCATCAAGGACGGCTGGAAGCTGCTGGCGATCTTCGAGGGCCGAGACGCGGCCGGCAAGGACGGCACGATCGCCCGCATCACCGAGCACCTGCATCGCCGGCAGACCACGGTCGTGGCCCTGCCCGCGCCCACCGACCGCCAGCAGAGCGAATGGTACTTCCAGCGCTATGTTGAATGGCTGCCGGCCTGCGGCGAGGCGGTGATCTTCAACCGCTCCTGGTACAACCGGGCCGGGGTCGAGAAGGTCATGGGCTTCTCCACGCCCGAGCAGCAGGCCCAGTTCCTGCGCGACGTGCCCGCCTTCGAGACCATGCTGGTCGAGAGCGGCATGCTGTTCTCGAAGTTCTGGCTGGATATCGACAAGGAAACCCAGGCCGAACGGCTGAAGGCCCGCCGCGACGATCCGCTGAAGGCCTTCAAGACCAGCTCGCTGGACGCCGTCGCCCAGGAGAAGTGGGACGACTACACCGCCGCCCGCGACGACATGCTCACCCGCACCCACAGCGAGACCGCGCCGTGGGTGTGCGTGAAGGCCGACCACAAGAAGGCCGCCCGTCTCAACGTCATCCGCTGGCTGCTGCATACGGCCGCGCCGAAAGGGGCGGCGGGCAAGAAGATCCTCAAGGGCGTGCCCGAGCCGGATCCGGAGGTGATTTTCCGCTTCGAGCCGGCGGCGTTGGGGGACGGCCGGCTGGCGCGGTAGGGGCGAAACCTCGTCCTTCGACAGGCTCAGGATGAGGTTTTCCAGCGCCGAGCCTGTCCCTTGCTCCTCACTCTGAGCTTGTCGAAGGGCGGGGACCACGCACCGGCGAAGCTACTTCGCCTTGTCCTTCCGCGCCTCCGCGTCGTCGTCGTCGCCGACCTTCTCCTCGACGGCGGCCGAGAAGCGCTGGTAGGCGCCCAGGCCCACGAGCACCAGCACCGAGGCCACCAGAAGTCCGGTCGGATAGATCAGCTTGGCGACGTCCTCGCGCGCGGTCTTGAAGACGATGACCAGGGCCTCGAGGAACAGGGCGATGACCACGGTCGACAGGAACTTGGTCAGGCTGCGGCGGGCCTCGGCCGCGCTGCGCTTTTCGCTGCCGCGGGTGACCTCTTCCTCGAACAGGTACTTGGCGACGTCGAACACGGCGATGGCGACGATGATGTAGCCCAGGGCGTCGAGCACCGCGTCCGGCCCGGCCGTCTCCGGGGCCCGCAAGCCGTCCACCGCCTCCATGAAGCCCAGCGCTATGAGGGCCAGGGCCGCCAGCATCAGCAGCAGGCTGGCGCCCGCGAACACGGTTCGGGTCAGATAGGTCATGCGGACCAAACGCCGGAGAAGCGAGGCCGTTTCGTCCGCCTAGCCGGGGAGGTCGAGCGCCAGGCCGGCCTCGCGCCAGGCGGCGACCCCGCCGTCGAGGGCGGTGACGCGCTGATAGCCCAGCTCGCGCAGGGTGGCGGCGGCCAGGGTCGAGATCTTGCCGAACTCGCAGCAGGTGACGATGCGGGCGGTCGGGTCGGGCAGGGCGGTATTGACCCGCAGCTCCAGCTGGCCGCGCGGCAGGTGCAGGGCCCCGCGGATGTGGCCGGCCTCGAAGGCCTCCTTCTCGCGCAGGTCGATGACCACCAGGTCGGCGCTGTTGGCCCCCAGCCGGTCGTCGAGTTCGGCCAGGGCCATGAACGGCACGACGGCGGCGGCCTCGGCCAGCAGCTGGGCGACGGTCTTGCCGCCGCTCATGTTTGTACGCAAGGCCTCGGTCAGGTGGGTGGGGGCGGCCAGGTCGAGGTCGCGCATCATCGCCACGAAGGCGGCGCGCTCGGTCTTCTGCAGGCGCGGATTGGTCGCGATCTCGTCGGCGATCGTCGAGTGGGAACGGCCCTTGTAGTCGTGGGCGGGGTAGACCAGCGTCTCGCCCGGCAGCTTCAAGAGCTTGTCGAACAGGCTGTCGAACAGGGCGTGCGGGTCGCCGGTCGGCAGGTCGGTGCGGCCCGTGCCGCCGATCAGCAGGGTGTCGCCGGTGAACGCCCGGTCGCCCAGCACCAGGCACATGGAATCGCGGGTGTGGCCGGGGGTGTGCAGGGCCTTCAGCTTCAGGTCGCCGGCCACCAGCATGTCGCCGTCGTCGAGCCGCAGCTCGGCGTGCGGCGCGGGGCTGAGCCTGTGCATCACCACCGGCGCGCCCATCGCCTTGCTCAGCGACCGGCCGGCCGAGAAGTGGTCGGCGTGGGTGTGGGTGTCGACGATGTAGCGCAGCGACAGGCCGTTCTGCAGCAGGAAGCCGCGATAATGGTCGCTCAGACTCAGTTCGGGATCGATCAGCACCGCCGCGCGGGTCCGCTCGCACCCGACCAGGTACGAGCGGCAACCTCCAGCGCTGAAGGTCTCGAACAGCATGTCCTATTTCGGCTGGGGCACGATGCGGAGATAGGGGCGCGGGGCTTCCCAGCCGTCCGGATAGAGCGTCTTGGCCTCGTCGTCCGACACCGAGCCGGCGATGATCACCTTGTCGCCGTCCTGCCAGTTCACCGGCGTGGCCACGCGGTGCCTGGCGGTCAGCTGCATGGAGTCGAGCACCCGCAGGATCTCGTCGAAGTTTCGGCCGGTGGTCATCGGATAGCTGATCATCAGCTTGATGCGCTTGTCGGGGCCGATGATGAACACGGTGCGGACCGTGGCGTTGTCGGCGGCGGTGCGGCCGTCCGAGCCGCCTTCGATCTCTTCCGGCAGCATGTTGTAGAGCTTGGAGACCACCAGGTCGGTGTCGCCGATCATCGGGTAGTTCGGGGCGGTCCCTTGCGTCTCGGCGATGTCCTGGGCCCAGCGGGCGTGGTTGGTCACCGGATCCACCGACAGGCCGATGACCTTGGTGTTGCGCTTGTCGAACTCGGGCTTCAGCTTGGCCATGTAGCCGAGCTCGGTCGTGCAGACCGGGGTGAAGTCCTTGGGATGCGAGAACAGGATCGCCCAGCTGTCGCCGATCCAGTCGTGGAAAGCGATCGTCCCCTCGGTGGTCTCGGCCGTGAAGTTCGGCGCCAGGCCGTTTATGCGAAGCGACATCCGCTTTTCCCCGATCAGGTCCATGCCCTGGACATGCGGCGCGGAGTCTATCCCGGGTGGCTCGGGCGGGATATGCAATTCCCGCATGAAAAAACGGCCGCCCCTTTCGGAGCGGCCGCCCTGTCGTCTCGCGGCGGTGGACGCCTCAGTTGGCGCCGTACAGCTTCTTCACATCCGCGCGGAAGGCCGCCCCGCTGTCGGGGCGGCTGTAGAACATGTGGCCGCCGGCATAGTTGGACAGGGTTACCCGGCCGTTCGCCGTGGCCGGCATGGCGTCGACCACCAGGCGCGAGGCGAAGAACGGGCACGACAGGTCGTTGTAGCCGTGGACGATCAGCACCTTCAGCTTCGGATCCACCGAGACCGATTTGCGGAGGTCGGTGACCGACTCGGTGTCGGGGCCGCGGCCGCGATCCCAGGCCTGGTTGACGTCGCCCGACAGCGCCTCGTAGCGGCTTTCGACCTTCCAGCCGACGGTGCGGGTGGTGAAGTCGACGATGGCGCTGGTGGTCGGGGCGATGATCGAGTCGAGGATCGGGTCGTTGATCTCCTGCTCGGGCGAATAGGGGAAGGGATCCAGCGAGGTGACGTTGCTGTCGTAGCGGCTGCCCAGGCGCCCGGTCTGGCGGAACACCTCGCGCAGGAACGACTGGGTCTCCAGCCGCCCGCCGGCCCGGCGCACATAGGTGGGATCAAGGCCGGTCATGGCCGAGACCTTGGTGGTCAGTCGGTCCAGCGCGGCCGGGTCCGAGCCCTTCATCAGGTCGACCATGTATTCGCCGCGGGTGTAGTCCTCGACGTCCTTGATAGCGGCCGGGGTCAGCTTGCCGTCGCGCTCCAGCTTGGCGGCGGCGATCGACGGCAGGGTCCACATGGCCGGCAGGGGAGAGATCTCCTGCGCCGTGCGGCCGGCGCTCGACAGCAGCGGCGAGACCAGGACCAGGCCGTTGATCCCGACGCCGTAGTCGGTCTGCAGGGTGTAGGTCAGGCGCGGGCCGCGGAAGCCGCCGTAGCTTTCACCGACGATGTACTTGGGCGAGGGCAGGCGCTCGTTCTTGACCAGCCAGTCGAAGACCACCCGCGACAGGTAGTCGATGTCCTGCTTGACGCCGTAGAAGCGCTTCTTGGTCTCTTCGGGCGTGGTCAGGCTGCGCGAGAAGCCGGTGCCGACGGCGTCGATGAAGACGAGATCGGTGAAGTCCATCCAGCTGGCCGGATTGTCCTGCAGCCGCGTGGGGGCCGACGGGCTGTCGCCCTCGGCGCCGAACTGCACGCGCTTGGGACCCAGGGCGAAGTTCAGATAGACCGAGGCCGCGCCGGGGCCGCCGTTGAAGGCGAAGGTCACCGGACGGTTT
Source organism: Caulobacter hibisci (assembly GCF_016135805.1). GTDB lineage: Bacteria > Pseudomonadota > Alphaproteobacteria > Caulobacterales > Caulobacteraceae > Caulobacter > Caulobacter hibisci. Next base: position 42,474 of record NZ_JADWOX010000009.1, on the reverse strand, counting down.
GGATCGCGCGGGCCGTCCAGGGTATAGGCGGTGAACACCACCTCGGCGATCTTCTTGCCCTTCTCGTCGCGCACCGGCAGCGAGCCGACTGTAGCGGTGTAGGCGACGGTCTTGCCGGCCAGCACGGTGGTCTGCTTGACCGACTTGTCGGCCGGGAAGGCGGGCAGCTCGACGGCCGGGGTCTTGTCGGCCGGCTTGGCCTCGTCGGCCAGCACCGATCCCGGCAAGGCTCCAGCGGCCATCATTCCGATCGCGAGGGCCGCCCCCGCGGTCCACGACTTCCAAGTGCTGAGCAATGTCGCCTCTGTGTTCCGGAGCCTGGAGCGGACCGGGTTTCGCCAGGCGCGCTCGGGTGAGGCCGAAATGGCTAGAGCAAGGCCAAGCTGTCGGCAAGGACGCCGCCGAAAAGTGGGCTCGCGGCAAGATCGTGCCCGGCGAGGCGAGGGCGCGTGATCGTCCCACGCGCGAGCAGGACTTGGGCAGGCGAGCCGGATTTCCCTTATCCGATCACGACTAAGCACGAAAAACGGGTTCCGTTTTGTCCCCCGTCGCACTAGGAGTAGCCCCGCCCCGGCGAGGCCTGCCAAAGCGCCTTGCGAGCCCTATATTTTGTCCGGCGCCGCTACCGGCGCGTTGCTGCAAGGCGAAGATCCCATGGCCCAATACGACGTCGTCATCATCGGGGGCGGCCCCGGCGGCTACAACGCGGCGACCCGCGCCGGTCAGCTGGGCCTGAAGACGGCCATCGTCGAAGGTCGCGGCAAGCTCGGCGGCACCTGCCTGAACGTCGGCTGCATGCCCTCGAAGGCCCTGCTGCACGCCTCGGAATATTATGACGCCGCGGCCGGCGGCGAGTTCGCCAAGCTCGGCATCGACGTCAAGCCGACCCTGAACCTGACCCAGATGATGGCCCAGAAGGCCGACAGCGTCGAAGCCCTGACCAAGGGCGTCGAGTTCATCATGAAGAAGAACAAGGTCGAGTACGTGAAGGGCTGGGGCCGCATCGACGGACCCGGAAAGGTCGTGGTCAAGGCCGAGGACGGTTCGGAGAAGGTCCTGGAGACCAAGAACATCGTCATCGCCACCGGCTCGGAGCCCACCCCGCTGCCGGGCGTGACCGTCGACAACGCCGGCCGCATCGTCGACTCGACCGGCGCCCTGTCGCTGCCGGCCGTGCCGAAAAGCCTGATCGTGGTCGGCGCCGGCGTCATTGGCCTGGAGCTGGGTTCGGTGTGGCGTCGCCTCGGTGCGGAAGTCACCGTCGTCGAGTATCTCGACCGCATCGTCCCGGGCACCGACACCGAAGTGGCCACCGCCTTCCAGAAGATTCTCACCAAGCAGGGCTTCAAGTTCAAGCTCGGCGCCAAGGTCACCGGCGCCAGCGACAAGGGCAAGCAGGCCGAGCTGACCCTCGAGCCGGTCGCCGGCGGCCCCGCCGAGACCCTGCAGGCCGATTACGTGCTGGTGGCCATCGGCCGTCGCCCGTTCACCCAAGGCCTGGGCCTGGAGACGGTCGGCATCACCCCGGACAAGCGCGGCGTCATCGCCAACGATCACTACAAGACCGGCGTCGACGGCGTCTGGGTCATCGGCGACGTGACCTCGGGTCCGATGCTGGCCCACAAGGCCGAGGACGAGGCCGTGGCCTGTATCGAGCTGATCGCGGGCAAGGCCGGCCACGTGAACTACGACATCATCCCGGGCGTCATCTACACCAAGCCGGAAGTCGCCACGGTCGGTAAGACCGAGGACGAGCTGAAGGCCGCGGGCGTCGCCTACAAGGTTGGCAAGTTCCCGTTCCTGGCCAACAGCCGCGCCAAGATCAACCACGAGACCGACGGTTTCGTGAAGGTGCTGGCCGACGCCAAGACCGACCGCATCCTCGGCGCCCACGCCGTGGGTCCCAACGTCGGCGACATGATCGCCGAGATCTGCGTGGCCATGGAGTTTGGCGGTTCGTCGGAAGACGTCGCCCGCACCTGCCATCCGCACCCGACCCGCTCGGAAGCCTTCCGCCAGGCGGCGATGGGCGTCGAAGGCTGGACGATGCAGGCCTAGGTCAAAATGCCTGGAGCGCGCCGGGTCTGTAACACCGTGACCCCGGCGCGCTCCAAGCTTGACGCTATGGCTTAGCTGGCCCCTCATCCTGACCTTGCGGTTGAGGGGCGCTTTGCATGATCTACGAAAACAGGCTGCCGACGACGGTGGTCGAGGCGGTCCGGCGGCAGGACGCCGGGTCTATTCTCGTCAGGCGATGGGGCGCGTGCTGGATCGACATGGTCCTGCTCGGCATTTTCCTCGTCGTGCCGGTGCTGGTCCTCGACCGCTTCCACCTGAGCACGGCGGGCGGCGTCATCAGCCTGATCCTGATCGTGGGCTACTTCCCTCTTACCGAGGGCCTTTGGGGCCGCAGCCTGGGCAAGCTGGCCCTGGGCCTGGTGGTCGTCAACGCCAAGGCCGGCAAGCCGGGCCTGCTGCGCGCGTCGGGCCGCACCCTGACCCGGGTGATCGAGGTCAATCCGATGCTGCTGGGCGGCATTCCGGCCGGGATCATCGTGGCGATCAGCAAGAAGCGCCAGCGGCTGGGCGACATGCTGGCCGGCACCTATGTGATCACCAAGGACGACTGGGAGCGCGTCAAGCGCAGCGCCGCCCCTGACACCTCGGTCTTCGACTGACGCGATCCTTGCGGCGATTTCACGCGCGGCGTCGCGACACCTAAGATAGAGTGGCGAGGTTCTTCGAAGGAGCCTCGCCATGCTTTTGTCCGCGATGCTGTTGGCCGCCGCCGTGCAGGCCGCGCCTGTGACTCCCGCCGCCGCGCCGTCGGCCAAGCCGGTGGAGGGCCGGGTGGTCTATCCCGCCCGGCGCAACTGTCCGATGGGCGAGGTGAGCTTCACCCTCGAACGCAAGGAACCGGCGGTCCAGGCCCAGCCCCTGGCCAAGGAACCGCGGGCCAAGGGCCGCTACGCCGTCATGCGCATGATCGACGGCTGCCCGGTGGACGCCCCGATGACGGTGAGCGGGGTAAAGTAGTCCCTCTCCCCTTGCGGGAGAGGGTGGCCCCCGCGAAGGCGGGGGTCGGGTGAGGGGTCGATAATCCTGTCCGCTGCGACGGCGGCGAGGCTGGGTGCGGCGTCGAAGTTTGAGAGACCCCTCATCCGTCGGCTATCGCCGACACCTTCTCCCGCAAGGGGAGAAGGAAGCATCAGCCTCCGCGCACACCCGCCAGCCGCGCCTCCAGCCGCTCCAGCAGCGCCTCACGGGCCAGGCCATAGGTGTCGGTGATCCAGCCGTCCGGGCGCGTCCGCGTCGAACCCGCCTTGCGCCAGACGATGGCGTCGGTCGAGGTGTCGCTGACGTCGACGTCCATCGTCCCGGCGCTGGACAGGACCGTCAGGAAAAACACCGGCACGGCGATCAGGACCCGCAAGGCGGGGTGCGGCTTGGGCGTGCGGCCGATCTCGAAGCGCTCGATGTCGGCCCAGGCGACCCGGCGGTCGCGGCCGAGGCGGCGGTGCGCGGTGAAGCCGTCGTCGTCCAGTTCCAGCCAGGGCGGCGGCAGGGCCAAGACCAGGGCGACGCCGACGATCAATCCGGCCACGGCCAGGGCGCCCAGGCGGATGAACCACGGCGTGGGGACCAGGGCGACCAGTCCGACCAGCAGGGCCAGGATCAGCGGGCCGATCAGGAAGCCGCGCGGCAGGCGCGGCGCCCGCAAGGTCTCGACCGCCGTCATCCGCTTCCCCCGTGTCCCTGCTCGCGCTCCGATGGATATGGGCGCTGACGGGCAAAGAAAAACCCCGCCGGTTCGCACCGGCGGGGCTGGTAGTTCAAGGGGAGGATACGCCCCCGATACGCGGGGCGGGTACGCGCACTAGATCGGGATCAGAACTCTTCCCAGTCGTCGCTGCTGGCGGCCGGGGCCGGCGACGAGGCGAAGGCGGCGAGCTTGGCCTGGGCCGAGCGGACCGGGTTGACGCCCGGGCGGCTGTCGGAGCCGGCCAGCGACACCGCCGGACGGGCGGCCGGAGCCGGACGAGCGACCGGACGCGACACCGGCGGCGGGGCATGGCGGCGGGCCGAACCGCCGCCGGAGGAGACGCGGCGGGCTTCGGCGCCGGAGACCTGGAAGCGCGAGATCATCGCCATCAGGCCAGTGGCCTCGCCCTTCAGCGAGTGGCTGGCGGCGGTCGACTGCTCGACCATGGCGGCGTTCTGCTGGACGGTCTGGTCCATCTGGTTGACGGCGGCGTTGACCTCGTTGAGGCCGGTGGCCTGCTCGGCGGCGCCGGCGGCGATCTCGCTGACCAGGGCGTCGATCTCGCTGACCTTGCCGACGATGGCCTGCAGGGCCTCGCCCGTCTGGCCGACCATCGACACGCCTTGGTTCACCTGCTGCGACGAGGTCGAGATCAGGGTCTTGATCTCCTTGGCCGCTTCGGCGGAGCGCTGGGCCAGGGCCCGCACTTCCTGGGCGACGACCGCGAAGCCCTTGCCGGCGTCGCCGGCGCGAGCGGCTTCGACGCCCGCGTTCAGGGCCAGCAGGTTGGTCTGGAAGGCGATCTCGTCGATCACGCCGATGATCTGGCTGATCTCGGTCGAGGACTTCTCGATCTGCTGCATGGCGTCGACCGCGCCCTTGACGACGACGCTGGTGCGCTCGGCGTCAGAACGGGTCGAGGTGACGACGCGCGAGGCTTCCACGGCGCCGGCCGACGAGCGGCGGACGGTGGCGGTGATCTCGTCGAGGGCGGCGGCGGTTTCTTCCAGGCTGGCGGCCTGCTGCTCGCTGCGGCGCGACAGGTCATCGGCGGCCGAGGCGATCTCGTCGCTGCCGGCGCCGATGCCGTTGGCGGCGTGGACGATGGTGCGCATCGCCTCTTCCATCTGGGCGATGGCGCCGTTGAAGTCCGATTGCAGGCGCTTGTAGTCGGCCGGGAAGTCGGCGTCGACGCGGTAGGTCAAATCGCCCTCGGCCAGGCGGTTCAGGCCGGTGGCGATGGCTTCCATGACGAAGGCCTGCTCCTTGGCGGCGGCTTCGCGGATCTGTTCGTTCTTGCGGCGCTCGCTCTCGGTCTCGGCGGCGGCGCGCTGCTGGGCGGCCTCGGCGGTGCGCAGGGCCAGGGCGTTGTCCTTGAACACCTGGACCGAGCGGGCCATGGCGCCGACTTCGTCGCGGCGCTGGGCGCCGTTGACGTCGACTTCCACCGAGCCCTGGGCCAGGACTTCCATGGTCTTGGACAGGTTGATCAGCGGGCGGGCGATCTTGTTGCGACCCAGCCAGACGGCGAAGAGCAGGGCGGCGGCGGCCGAGACCAGACCGAACACCACGGTGATCATGATGCCGGCGCTGGCGTCGGCGCGGGCCCTGTCGACGATGGACTGGGTCTCGTCGGCGTGCTTGTCGGTCCAGGTCGAGACGTCCTTGGTCAGCGCGCTGATGTCCGGGTCGATCACGGCCATGACCATGATCGCCGCCTCGTTGGCGTTCTGCAGGCCCAGGTCGGCGCCCTGGCGGCCGCTGTCATAGACCTTGGTGAAACGGGTGCGGAAGGCGGCGACGTCCTTGGTCGCGCTGGGGTCGGCCTTGGCCACGGCGTCGAGGCGGGCCTTGCCGGTCTTGAAGGCCTCGTCGATCTCGGCCGACGCCTGCTGGGCCGCCTCGGTGCCGCCCTCGTTGGCGACGGTGCGATAGGCGGCGTAGCCGATGGTGGCGACCCGGCGGTTGAAGCGGGCCATTTCCAATTCGGCCGGCGCGCGCTGCTCGACAATCCGCACGACGGCGGCTTCAAGCTTCTTCTGCTGCCACACGCCCACGCCCACGCAGGCGACGGCGACGAGCGCCAGCACGATGGCCGGCAGCATCACCTTGGTGGCGATCTTCAGATCGTCGAGTTTCATCAGGCGGTCCCGCTTTCAGCGTCCCCCGGGCGCGCAGCGCGGCCGGAGGTGTTTCATCTTTGGACGGCAGAAAGCGGCAGCCGCAGTAAAAGCGTGGTTAAGCCGGAGATATTCACAGGCTCGCGCGACTCCTTGTCGCAGGAAAAATCGCTGTAACGTCGGAAATGCGACCTGAGGGGCGCTGCTCTGGGCTGAGCAAGTCTGAACCCGCACCTTATGCGACTGCGCCGAGTTCGTGCTGAGAGAGCTTCTAAGCCCGCGGATGCGCCTTGCCGTAGGCCGCCAGCAGCCCCTCGGCGTCCACCTGGGTGTAGCGCTGGGTCGTCGACAGCGAGGCGTGGCCCAGCAGGTCCTGGATCGAGCGCAGGTCGGCGCCGGCGCCCAGCAGGTGGGTGGCGAAGCTGTGCCGCAGGGCGTGGGGCGTGGCGCGGTCCGACAGGCCCAGGCGCCCGCGCAGCAGTTGCATGGCCGCCTGCACGTGGCGGGGCGACAGCGGCCCGCCGCGTTTGGCCCTGAAGAGGGGTTCGTTCGGGGCCAGCACGAAGGGCAGGGCGGCGACATAGGCGTCCACCGCCGTCCGCACGGCGTCGAGCACCGGCACGATCCGGGTCTTGCCGCCCTTGCCGGTGATGCGCAGGGTCTCGGCCAGGGGCGCGTCGGCGCGGGTCAGGGACAGCCCTTCGGAGATCCGCAGGCCGCAGCCCCAAAGCAGGGTCAGAACCGCCTCGTCGCGGGCGGCTTCCCACTCTTCGCGATCAGGATCGACGGCGATCTCGGCCAGCAAGCCTCGCGCCTGGTCCTCAGTGACCGGACGCGGGGCTCCGACCTTGATGCGCGGCCCGCGCACCAGGCCGATGGCGGCGTTGGGCGTGGACAGGCGCGCGTCGAGGAAGCGGTGGAAGGCGCGGATCGACGACAGGCTCTGGCTGACCGAGCGCGGCGACAGTGGGTGATCCCCCGAGCGCCGGAACGCCAGATAGGCCCGCAGGTCGGCGGCCGAGACGGCGCCGAGGTCGGCCAGCGACAGGCTCCCGCCGTTATGGCGCTCGATGAAGTTCAGATAGGCCAGCACGTTGTCGCCATAGGCCCGCACCGTGCGCGGCGAGGCGCGGCGCTCGTCGGCGAGATGGGTCAGCCAGGCGGCCAGGGCGTCGCGGGCGGAGGTCACGAGACCCTCTCCCCGTGGGAGAGGTGTCCGCGAAGCGGACGGAGAGGGGAGTTGGGGCAAGACCTGTCAGCTTTTCGGAAGCTGAGAACGCCCCCCCTTCGGCCCTCTGGGCCACCTCCCCCAGAGGGGGAGGATCTTAGGGAACCGGCCAACGCTCGGCCGTGCGTTCGACGACGCGGGCCAGGAAGGCCACGAGATCGGAGCCCATGTCGGGGGTGAAGGCTTCGGGGTCCGTCGAACCGAAGGCCAGGACGGCCTGGCGCGAGGGCTCCCACAGGGCCATGCGGACGATGGCCATGCTGCGGATGGTCTCGAACTTGTCGCCGAACAGGCCCAGCGCCGGAGCGAAGAAGCCCATGCGGGCCACGCCGTGGTCGCCCATGATCATGTCGACCTGGCCGTCGACCAGGGCGTGCCAGCCGGCGGGCACCCGGGCGGGGCCTTCCAGGGCCACCGTGCCGGCGGCGAGGCTGAAGCGCAGGGCGGCCATCTCGTCGACCCGGCGGGCGAGATCGGAATGGTTGCGGGCGTCGAGCAGGTCGATGACGGCGGCGTGCACCTGGGCCTGGGCCGACATGTTGGCCTCCGCGGTGGCTTCGACGAACTTGCGCGCGTGGGCCTCGCGCTCGCGGGCGGCGGCGGCCTTGGCGATGGCGACGTGACCGAACTCGACGACATTGCCGCCGTCGAGCTTCAGGCCCAGGTCGCTGAGCAGGTCGGCGTCGTCGCGCAGCATCTCCGGTTGGTCGCGCAGGAAGTCGCGGACCAGGTCCGGATCGATCTGCGGCTGGGCCAGCGCCTGACTGAACTCGCTCATGAACACCTATCCCTGCGTTCGCCCGCACGTGGCAGGCGAGCCCGATGAAGACCTGTTTCGGTTAACGCCGGCTTGATGAGCTGAACCGGGGCCCGCGCGGCAGATGTCTCGACGCGGCGAGGTTTCTGGCGCAGAAGGCGGTTCTCATGCCGCGCATCGCCTCCGTCCTGCTGCCCATGCCGCTGCCCGAGGCCTTCGACTACGCCGAGCCGGAGGGCCTGGACCTGGCCGTCGGCGACCACGTGGCCGTGCCCCTGGGTCCGCGCACCGTGCGCGGCGTGGTGACCGCCTTGCGCGAAGGCGCGGGCGGCAACCGACCGCTGAAGCCCGTCCTGCACCGGGTGGACGATCCGCCCCTGCCGGCCAATGTCATCACCTTCGTCGAATGGGCCGCGCGCTACAGCGTCGATGTTCCCGGCTGGCCGCTGGCCATGGCCCTGCGCGGCCTGCGCCACCCGACGGCCAAGCCCGAGAAGGCCGTGGCCCTGACCGGCGTCCAGCCTGGTCGGATGACGCCCGCGCGCCTGAAGGTGCTGGCCGCCGCCGAGCATGGCCCGATGAGCGCCGCCGAGCTGGCCCGCCAGGCCGGGGTCTCGGCCGGGGTGGTCAAGGGGCTGGTGGACGAGGGGGCGCTGGAGCCGGTGCTGGTCGCCGCCGACGACTCGGTGGCGCAGCCGGACCTGACCCTGCCGCCCCAGACCCTGAACCCGAGTCAAAAGGCCGCGGCCGAGGTGATGGCCGAGATGCTGGCGGCCGGCGGTTTCCAGGCCGCGCTGCTGGACGGGGTCACCGGCTCGGGCAAGACCGAGGTCTATCTGGAGGTCGCCGCCGCCGCCCTGGCCGCCGATCCGGCCGCCCAGGTGCTGGTGCTGCTGCCCGAGATCGCCCTGACCCAGGCCGTCATGGCCCGCTTCGAGCAGCGCTTCGGCGCGGCGCCGATCGAGTGGCACTCGGGCGTCTCGCCGCCCCGCCGCCGCCGGGCCTGGGAGGCCGTGGCTGACGGCCGGGCCCGCATCGTGGTCGGAGCCCGTTCGGCGCTGTTCCTGCCGTTTACGAACCTCAAGCTGATCGTTGTCGACGAGGAGCACGACGGCTCGTTCAAGCAGGAAGAGGGCTTCATCTACCAGGCCCGGGACCTGGCCGTGGCCCGCGCCAAGATCGAGAAGGCCCTGGTGGTGCTGGCCAGCGCGACCCCGTCGCTGGAAAGCCTGTGGAACGCCCAGACCGGTCGCTATCGCTGGCTGCGGCTGGGCGCGCGCCACGGCACGGCGCAGTTGCCCGACATCGAGCTGATCGACATGCGGGCCACCCCGCCCGAGCCCGGCCGCTGGCTGTCGCCGACCCTGGTCAAGGCGGTGTCCCTGACCTTGCAGAAGGGCGAGCAGAGCCTGCTGTTCCTCAATCGCCGGGGCTATGCGCCGCTGGTGCTCTGCCGGGCCTGCGGCGAGAAGCTGAAGTCGCCCGACAGCGACAGCTGGCTGGTCGAGCACCGCTATACCGGGCGCCTCGTCTGCCACCTGACCGGCTTTTCGATGAAGAAGCCCGAGGCCTGTCCGCACTGCGGGGCCAAGGACAGCCTGGTGTCGATCGGTCCGGGCGTGGAGCGGGTGGAGGAAGAGGCGCGCTACCTGTTCCCCGACGCCCGCATCGCCGTGTTCTCGTCGGACACGGTGTTCGATCCGGCCGGGGCGCGGGCGCTGGTCGACGCCATGGCGGCCGGCGAGATCGATATCCTGGTGGCGACCCAGGCCGCCGCCAAGGGCCACAACTTCCCCAACCTCACCCTGGTTGGGGTGATCGACGCCGACCTGTCCCTGCGCGGCGGCGACCTGCGGGCCGGCGAGCGGACCTTCCAGCTGCTGGCCCAGGCGACGGGGCGCGCCGGCCGCCACGAGAAGCCGGGCCGCGCCTACCTCCAGACCTACGCCCCCGAGCACGCGGTGCTTCAGGCCCTGAAGGCCCAGGACCGCGACGCCTTCGTCGAGGCCGAGATGGCCATGCGCGAGGAAGCCGGCCTGCCGCCGTTCGGCCGCCTGGCCGCCGTGATCGCCTCCGGTCCCGACGCTGAAGCGCTGGAGGCCTATGTCCAGGCCCTGGCCGCGGCGACGCCTAATGCGGAAGGGGTGGAAGTCTACGGCCCCGCCGACGCGCCGCTGGGCCTGGTGCGCGGGCGGCGGCGCAAGCGGTTTCTGGTGCGGGCCGGGCGCAATGTCGACCTGCCGGGGTTCATGGCGGCGTGGCGGGCGCGGGCCAAGATCCCGAACTCGGTGAGGGTGACGATCGACATCGACCCGTATTCGTTTCTTTGATCCCTCTCCCCTTGCGGGAGAGGGTGGCCTCCGAAGGAGGTCGGGTGAGGGGTCTCTCAAAACTATCCGACAGGCCTTTCGACCCCTCATCCGTCGGCTTCGCCGCCACCTTCTCCCGCAAGGGGAGAAGGACCTCTTCTATTCCTTTTCCAGCACCGGCTCCGGCGTCGGCATGCGCGAGCGCAGGGGCAGGGCGGGGACGAAGAAGATCACCACCAGGCCCAGCACGATCACCACCAGCGCCGCCTGCATCACGCCGCTGACGGCGTAGGCCAGGGCCTGGCCCAGCGCCGGGTCGCGATGGCCGCCCACCACGCCGCTCTCCAGGGCCAGGCCTTGCAGGGCGCCCAGATCCAGCTTGCCGCCGCCGTAGCTGGCCAGGCGAGTGGTCAGCAGGGCGCCGGCCACCGCCACCCCGACCGTCGAGCCGATCTGGCGGAAGAACTGGTTGGAGCTGGTGGCCACGCCGATGTCGCGCGGCGACACCGCGTTCTGGGTGGCCAGGTTGAACAGGCTCTGGTTGGGTCCCAGGCCCACGCCCACCACCAGCAGCAGCAGGCACAGCAGGTAGAGGTGGCTGATCCCGGCCAGGTGGGTCATGGGCAGCACCCCGACCAGCAGCAGGGCCGCCCCGGCCAGCATGAACGGCTTGTACTTGCCGGTGCGGGTGACCAGCTGGCCCGAGACCGACGAGCCGATGATCAGCCCGCCCATCAGCGGCAGCATGGCCAGGCCCGAGGTCGTGGCGTCCACTCCCAGGCCCAGCTGCATGTAGAGCGGCAGGAACACCGCCACCCCCATGAAGGCCATGGAGATCAGGAAGGCCGCCAGGTTGGCGGTGACGAAGGTCTTGTTCTTGAAGAGATGCAGCGGAACGATCGGGTTCGACACCCGGCTCTCGACATAGACGAAGAGGCCCAGGGCCACGGCCGCGCCGGCGAACAGGCCCACGCTCTGGGCCGAGGCCCAGGCGATGTCGTGACCGCCCAGGCTGAGCGCCAGCAGCAGCGGCACGAAGGCGGCGATCAGCAGGGCCGCGCCCAGGAAGTCGATGTTTCCCGAGCGCTGGTGCGGCAGGGCCGGCATCTTCACCAGGATCATGAACAGCGACAGCAGGCACAGCGGCAGGTTGACGTAGAACACCCAGCGCCAGCCGGCGATCACGTGGGCGCCCAGCTGGATGGTGCCGTGGTCGGTGAAATAGCCGCCGATCAGCGGGCCCAGCACGCTGGACAGGCCGAACACCGAACCGAAAATGCCGGCGAACTTGCCCCGCTCGCGCGGCGGATAGAGGTCGGCGATGATGGCGAAGGCGGTGGTGAACAGCGCGCCGCCGCCGATGCCCTGCAAGGCGCGGAAGACGATCAGCTGCACCATGCCGTTCATGCCCAGCAGCGGGCCGAACTCGCCCGACAGGCCCGACAGCCACGAGCCGACCATGAAGATCGAGATGCCGGCCACCAGCACCGGCTTGCGGCCGTAGATGTCACCCAGCTTGCCCCAGATCGGCACCATCACCGTCGAGCTCAGCAGGTAGGCGGTGGTCACCCAGCTATAGAGCGTCAGGCCGTGCAGTTCGGAGATGATCCGCGGCATGGCGGTGGAGACGATGGTCTGGTCCAGCGCGCTGAGCAGGAAGACGATCATCAGGCCGGCCAGGGTGGTGCGGCGTTCGGCGTCGGTGAATTGGCCGGTCATGCGGGGGTCCGTGGAGGGTCCGTCGAGCGTGGACGCCTCGCCTAGCACGGTTCGGGGGCGCAGGCGGAGAGGGAACGACGCCGAAGGTCGTGGTGCGAATGTTCGCGCCCCTCTCCCCCTGCGGGAGAGGGTGGCCCCCGCGAAGGCGGGGGTCGGGTGAGGGGTCTCTCAGAACGCAAAGCCGCGTGCGGCGGATCGGCTAGGCGGAGCGTCTCGTGTTTGAGAGACCCCTCATCCGTCGGCTACCGCCGCCACCTTCTCCCGCAAGGGGAGAAGGCAACTTTGAGTTGGTCGCCGCCTTTGACCGAGAAGCGTAAGCCGTCTCCCGTCGCCCCCATCCGCAGAGACCCGCCATGTGCCGCCTTGCCCCGCTGCTCGCCCTCCTGGCCCTGACGCCCGTCGTCGCGATCGCCGCGCCGCGCGGGGCGCCGGTGTCGGTGCGCGAGGCCTGGGCGCGGCCGGCCCAGGCGGGGATGAACGGGGCGGGCTACATGACCCTGGTCAACACCGGCGACCGGCCGGTGACCCTGGTCGGCGCCGCCAGCCCCGTGGCCCGGATGGTGATGATCCACCAGACCGCGATGCAGGGCGGGGTGGCCAGCATGCGGGGCATGGACGAGCCCCTGGTGATCCCGGCCGGCGGCAGCGTCAGCTTCTCGCCCGGCGGCCGGCACTTCATGCTGATGGGACTGACGGCGGGTCTGAACCTCGGCGGCCGCCTGCCGCTGACCCTGGTGTTCGACGACGGGCGGCGGGTCGAGGCCCGGCTGGCCGTGCAACGCAACGCGCCACGACCTGCGGTTGGGGGTCTGCCCGCGCCGCCGCATCGGCACTGACCGGCGATTGAGCACCCGGCTCACGCCCCTAAACATGACAGAATTTTAAGGCAGGAAATTCCGGCGCCAGGCGCAGATTGCCGCCGGTTTTCCACCGGATCTGCCTTTCTATGAAAAAAGCTTGGTTCGGCGCCGCCGCGGCGGTCGCCCTCTCGATGTCCGCCTTCGCCGCCCAGGCGCATGAGGAGCACGCCTGCGTCGACGACGCCTGCACCGTGCAGTCGCTGTTCGCCCCGGCCGCCGAAGCGGGCGGCGGCGCCGTCTCGCTGGCCTCGCCGCGCTACGGCAAGTGGGGCTTCGACCTCACCGGCATGAACGCCTCGGTCAAGCCGGGCGACGACTTCTACCAGTACGCCAACGGCAAGTGGGACGAGGTCACCCAGATCCCGTCGGACCGCACCCGCTACGGCAATTTCGACAAGCTGGCCGAGCTGTCGGAAGCCCGCACCCGCGCCATCATCGAGGGCGCCGCCGCCGGCAAGACCACCGACGCCGACAGCGTCAAGGTCGGCGCGGCCTACAAGGCGTTCATGGACGAGGCCCGCATCGAGGCCCTCGACGCCAAGCCGATCGCCGGCGAGCTGGCCGAGATCCGCGCGATCACCAGCAAGGACGACTTCACCGCCCTGATGGGCAAGAGCCCGACCACGGCCTTCGCCTCGATCCTCAGCCTCTACATCTCGAGCGACGCCAAGAACCCCAACCGCTACGCCGTCTATGCCGGCGCTGGCGGCCTGTCGCTGCCCGACCGCGACTACTATCTCGACGCCAAGTTCGCCGACAAGAAGGCCGCCTACGAGCTCTACGTCGCCAAGATGCTGGGCTATGCCGGCTGGCAGAACCCGGCCGAGGCCGCCAAGGCCGTCGTGGCCTTCGAGACCCAGCTCGCCGAAGCCAGCTGGACCCGCGTGCAGCGCCGCGACCGCGACAAGACCTACAACCCCAAGACCTGGGCCGAACTGGCCGCCCTGACCCCGGGCTATGACTGGAACCGCTACCTGGTCGGCGCCGAGTTGCCCAAGCTCGACCGCGTGGTGGTGACCACCGACACGGCCTTCCCGAAGTTCGCCAAGGTCTATGCCGACACCCCGCTCGACACCCTGAAGGCCTGGCAGGCGTTCAAGATCGTCGACGGCGCGGCCCCGCTGCTGTCCAAGCGCTTCGCCGACGCCAGCTTCGAGTTCCGCGGCAAGACCCTGTCGGGCCAGCCCGAGCAGAAGCCTCGCTGGAAGCGCGGCGTCGCCCAGGTCAACGGCATGCTCGGCGAGAGCGTCGGCAAGGTCTATGTGGCCGAGTACTTCCCGCCGGAATCCAAGGCCAAGATGGTCGACCTGGTGGCCAACCTGCGCACGGCCCTGAAGGCCCGCATCGAGGGCCTGGACTGGATGGGCCCGGAGACCAAGACCCGCGCCCTGGACAAGCTGGCCAAGTTCACCGTCAAGATCGGCTATCCCGACACCTGGCGCGACTATTCCAAGCTCGAGATCAGCGCCGACGACGCCTACGGCAACAGCCTGCGGGCCGGCGCCTTCGAATGGCGCCACGACGTCGAGCGCCTGAACCAGCCGGTCGACAAGACCGAGTGGGGCATGACCCCGCAGACGGTCAACGCCTACTACAACTCGGTCAACAACGAGATCGTGTTCCCGGCCGCCATCCTGCAGGCGCCGTTCTTCCATCCGGACGCCGACCCGGCCGTCAACTACGGCGGCATCGGCGGCGTGATCGGCCACGAGATCGGCCACGGCTTCGACGACCAGGGCCGCAAGTCCGACGGCGACGGCGTGCTGCGCGACTGGTGGACGGCCGAAGACGCCGCCAAGTTCGAGGTCCAGAAGGCCAAGCTGGGCGCCCAGTACTCGGCGTTCGAGCCGTTCCCGGGCGTGCACGTCAACGGCGACCTGACCATGGGCGAGAACATCGGCGACATGGGCGGCCTGTCCTTCGCCCTGGACGCCTACCACGCCTCGTTGAAGGGCAAGCCGGCCCCGGTGCTGGACGGCTTCACCGGCGACCAGCGGGTCTATCTTGGCTGGGCCCAGGTGTGGCGTCAGAAGAGCCGCGACGACGCCCTGAAGCAGCAGATCGCCAGCGACCCGCACTCGCCGGCCGTCTACCGCGTCAACGGCACGATCCGGAACCAGCCGGGCTGGTACAAGGCCTTCAAGATCCAGCCCACCGACAAGCTGTACATCGCGCCGGCCGATCGCGTGAACATCTGGTGATCTAAGCCCAGATCCCTCTCCCCTTGCGGGAGAGGGTGGCCCGCGAAGCGGGTCGGGTGAGGGGTCTCTCAGACGCCAGACGCCGCGACAGCCGAAAGGCCGTCGCGGCGTTTTTTCGTTCGTGCGACCCCTCATCCGTCGGCTTCGCCGACACCTTCTCCCGCAAGGGGAGAAGGATCGCGTTCTAAGTCGCCGCCTCGAAGATCGCCTCGCGGACCAGGTCGGGGCGTTCCATCGGCAGGAAGTGGCTGGTTCCCGGCACGGTCTCGATGCGCACGGCCTTGCCGCGACGGGCGAAGCTGTCGCCGGCGGCGCAGGTCGAGCCATGCTCGGCCTTGAGGATCCGCACCCGGCCGCGGAACTGGCTGACCGCGCGCCAGGGATCGTGACCCTGGGCGGCGTAGTTGGAGGCTTCCCAGGCCGGGGTGCAGGCCAGCTCGACCTTGCCGTCGGGCCGGTCCTTGAAGCCGCCGCCGACATAGTCGGCCAGCATGGCCTCGGGCCAGGTCTTGAAGGCGCCGCGCCCGCGATAGGCGTTGAAGGCGGCCTCGCGGCTGTCGAACACCTCGCGCCGGCGGGTGGCGGCCTGGGCGATCGGCAGGCGCTTCCAGAGACGCCCCGAGGTCCACGGGGCCTTGGCGTAGAGGGCCAGCATGCGCGGCATGACGACGGGATCGAGCAGCACGAGGCTGGAAACCTTGCCCGGCGCCTCGGCCGCGGCCAGCAGGCTGACCGTCGCGCCCATCGAGTGGCCGGCCAGGACCACCGGCGCCTGGTCCAGGGCCTGCAACAGGGCCAGCAGGTCGTCGCGCAGGTCGAGCCACGAGCGCCGGCCTTCGGGATCGGCGGCCAGCCGGCTGTCGCCGTGTCCGCGCTGGTCGACCGCCAGCACTCGCAGGCCGGCCGCCAGCGGCGCCAGCAGCGTGCGGTAGGTCTGGGCGTTGAAGCCGTTGGCGTGAACGAAGACGACGTCGATGGCGCGGCTGGGCGGACCAAAGTCCAGGGCGGCCATCTCGCCGCCGCCGGCCCGGCTGTCGATGGCGATGAAACGCCGCTTGGGTTCGCGGAAGACGGCGGCGTCCATAAGCCCGAGGTTCCTTCTTCGGCAGCTTGCGGCCTAAGGTAGGCGCCCGACGCCCCGCCGTCCAATGGAGCCGGCCATGAATCCGCTCGCCACCATCGGCTATGAGACCGACACGCAGGGCGGGATGATCGGGCGCCTGAAAGCCGCGCAGGTGGAACTGGTGGTCGACGTGCGGGCCGTGGCCTCGTCGCGCAAGGCCGGTTTCTCCAAGACCCTGCTGGGAAACAGCCTCGAGGCCGAGGGGATCGGCTACCTGCACCTGCGGCCGCTGGGCACGCCCAAGGCCGGCCGCGACGCCGCCCGCGCCGGACGCACCGACGAGATGCGGCAGATCTTCAGCGCTCATCTGGAGGAGCCCGACGCCCAGGTGGCCCTGGCCCAGGCGACCGATCTGGCGAAGGACAAGCGCATCGCCCTGCTGTGCTACGAGGACGACCCGGCCTGCTGCCACCGCCGCATCGTCGCCGACCGCATCCGCGCCAGCCTCAAATGCGAGGTCGTGGATCTTTAGGACACGGTCAGTCGGCCGGATCCTGGTCCGGGGCGATAGGCTTGGGCTCGGCCTCCAGATCGGCCAACTTACGCACCTTCAAAACCTTGGCGGTGCAGCGCTCCAGCACGATCTCCAGTTCGCCGCCCTGGCCCGGCGCGGGCATCTCGAAGCGGGCCGGTCCGATCCGCCGCACCGTGACGACCGTCCCGCGCGCCTCCTCTGTATGCTCGAACAGTCCGTGGGTGCCGATGTCGCCGAAGCGATGACGGAGCGCTGCGTCGAACAGGTCGTGATGCGCCTTCAGGGCCGGCGGCTGCCACTGAGCGGCTGTCAGCGGCGGGCAGGACGCCGTCGCGATGGCCGGCTTGGGCTTGGCCGCGCAGCCGGCGGTGGCGGCTGCCAAGACCCATGCTCCGACGATGATGACGCTGCGCATCACGGTTCCTCTACCGACATCTCAGGTTGATGAACGCTAGGATGCGATGTCGTGGAGAGGCAAGGCCAAGATCGCTGGAGAGTCGATGATCGAGACGGTAATTTCCGCCTATTCCACCGACGGACCGGAACTGGTCGAGCGCTTCGAGGCGATCGATCCGGCCGGGCTCTACACGCCGGTGTCGGCGTTCATCCCGACGACGCCCGCCCGCATCGCCGACATCGGGGCGGGGACGGGGCGCGACGCGGCCTGGCTGGCGGGCATGGGCCATGCGGTGGCGGCCGTTGAACCGGCAGCGTCGCTGCGGGCGGCGGGGATGGCCCTGCATCCGGACCTGACCTGGATCGATGATCGCTTGCCGACCCTGGCGCGGCTGGAAGGGCCTTTCGAGCGTCTGCTGCTCAGCGGCGTCTGGCAGCACCTGAACGACGACGCCCGCGCGGTCGCCATGCCCAGGCTGGCGGGCCTGCTGGCGCCGCTTGGGGTGCTGGTGATGTCGCTGCGCCACGGTCTCGGCGCGCCTTCGCGACCGGTGTGGCCGATCTCGGTGGAGCACACGATCGCCCTGGCGGCGGCGTCGGGCCTGCGGCTGGTCCACCGCGCCGAGGCGGCGTCGGTGCAGTCGGGGAACCTGGCGGTTGGGGTGACCTGGACGTGGGTGTGTTTGGAGAAAGCTCCTCCCCCGTGAAACGGGGGAGGGGGACCGCGAAGCGGTGGAGGGGGCGAGACTGGGCGCCGAGCTTGCGGTAGCCCCCTCCGTCACGTCGCCGGTGGCGCCGCGCCACCTCCCCCGCTTTGCGGGGGAGGTGCTTAAGTTATCAGACCGCCGTCAGCTGCCACTCGCCGCGGCCGTCCTTGCAGGCGCTGTAGCGCTCGGTGGTCGGGCGCTGGCCGCTGGTGGCGATCTGGGCGGCGATGGTGCGGCACGAGGGGGCCGGGCCGTAGTTGCCGGCGGTCAGCAGCGAGGCCGAGACATAGCCCGTCCCGTAACCGTTGCGGCCGACCAGCAGCCAGTTGGAGTTCGGGACCGCGCCCAGGATCTCGACCCGCTCGCCGGCCGACAGCTTGCCGACCACGGCGCCGCTGGTCGACGGGCCGCTGCGCAGGTTGGCGGTCGAACGGGCGGTGTAGTCGGCGCCGACGGCGTCGTAGCTGGCCAGCTGCTGGATGTTGCGCTCGAACCGCAGCTGGTCGCCGGCGATCGGCGGGCCGTAGCTGGACGAGACCACGTCGATGCGGCCCGAGGCGCCGGTGCGCGGGTTGTTCCAGGCCTGCGACTGGCCGGTCTCCAGCGCCTTCTTGGTAGCGGCCTGGGCGCGGGCGGTGTCGGTCGACTGCATGCGGCAGCCGATATAGGAGCCCGCCGCCGCGCCGGCGGCCGCGCCGACGATGGCGCCCAGGGCCTTTTCGTTCTTGGAGATCTTGCTGCCAACCAGGGCGCCGACGCCGGCCCCGATCAGGGCCCCGCCTTCCTGCTTGCCGCCCGTGCCCTCGCACGAGAACAGGCCGCCCAGCGGCTTGCCCTGGGCCAGGGCGGGAAGCGGGGCGGCCAGGCCCGTGGCCAGGACGGCGCCGATCGACAGGACGGTCGTGATGGGCTTGCGCATGACTTGAACTCCTTGGCGGGGCCAGACGCGTCGGGGAAGGCGTCCGCCGGATTTGACGTCGCCGCCGCCGCCCGTGCTATCGTTCAGGTGAACAACGATAAGGGAGGCGACGATGGGAAATGAAACACCCACACAGTATAGCTGCTTCACAGTAGAGCTCGAGGCCGGGGTCGCCCACCTGAAGCTGATAAGGGCGGAAAGCTTCAACTCCATGACGCGTTCGTTCTGGCGAGAGCTGCCGACGATCGTGAACGACCTCGACCGGCAGGGCGGGGTGCGGGCGATCGTCATCTCCTCGACCGGCAAGCACTTCAGCGCCGGCATGGACCTGTCGGTGTTCGCCGACGAGGGGATCACCGGCGGCGAGCCCGTCGATCGCCACGTCGCGGCCGAGGCCTTCCGCCACAAGGTCAAGGGCCTGCAGGAGACCTTCTCGTGCCTGGAGCGGGCGCGGATGCCGGTGATCATGGCCATCCAGGGCGGCTGCATCGGCGGGGCCGTCGACTTCGCCACCGCCTGCGACATCCGCTACGCGACGGCCGACGCCTATTTCGTGATCCAGGAGATCAACATCGGCATGACCGCCGACGTCGGCACCTTCCCGCGCCTGTGCAAGCTGATCCCCGAGGGCTGGGTCAAGGAGCTGGCCTATACCGGCCGCAAGCTGCCGGCCGCCAAGGCCCTGGAGCTGGGTCTGGTCAACGCGGTGTTCGACAGCCACGAGGCGGTGGTCGCCCACGCCCTGGAGACGGCCCGCGAGATCGCCTCGAAGACTCCGCTGGCGGTGACCGGCAGCAAGGTGATCATCAACTACGCCCGCGATCACTCGGTCGCCAACACCCTCGACTACCTGGCCGTCTGGCAGTCGGGCATGCTGGCGGGCCCGCACATGGCCGAGGCCTTCGCCGCCAAGGCCGGCAAGCGCGAGCCGGTGTTCCCCGACCTCGCGCCGATCAAGGCGGGGATCTAGGGCCCGGATCAGTCGGCGTTGCTGCGCACCACCACCGGCAGGCCGGCTTCCGGAACGGGCAGGGCGGGGCCCGGGGTGACGCCGGCGACCTGGAACCAGCGCTTGCCGGCGCGATAGCCGAACGACCAGTAGCCCTCGACCCTGGACCCGGCCGGCGGGGCCAGGGTGCGGTCCGGGGTCCAGCCGTCCTGGTCGGCGGCCTGGCGGTAGTGGGCCTCGATCGCCGCGCGGGTCTCGCCGGGCGGCGATCGGTAGGTGACGGTGTCGCCCTGGGCCTCGCCCGAGGCGGCGGCCGTCTCGGCCAGGCCCGTCTCGACGACGCGCTGGTAGGGATCGTCGGCCTGGTCCAGCGACAGCGACCGCGTCTCGACGAAGCCTGCCGGCGGCGGGGGCGGCTGTTTCGGCGGACCGAGGGCCGCCGGGCCGCAGGCGGCCAGGCCCGACAGGACGAGCGTCGCGAACAGTCGGCGCATCAGGGCTCCAGTCGGCGCGGTCAGGGCTTGGCCTGCCGCGCCACGGTGTTCAGGGCGGTGTTGTAGGCGCTCTTGGAGTTGCTGCCCACGGCCTCCTCGCCGGTCCTGGGATCGGTGGGCACGGCGGCCAGGTCCAGGGCCTCGCCGGTCGCCGCCGGATTGTCCTGCAGGGCCTTGAGCGCCGCGTTCGTGCCGATGGTCACCCATTCCTTGGCCACCGCCGCGGCGGCGCCCACGCCCTTGCCGCCGACGCCGGACTTGTCGAGGATCGTCAGCCCGCTCTTGAGCACGGCCGAGATCAGCTCGGCCTGGGCCTTCTGGTCGGTGGTGATCGAGGCGGCGGCCGCCTGCACCCCGCCGACATAGTGGCCCAGGGCCGCGGCGTTCTCGTAGCGATCCGCCGCCTGGCCGTTGGGCAGGGTGACCTGGGTCACGGCCTCGAAGCGGTCGATCGGGTTCTCGGTCTTGGCGCCGCCCACCTGCAGCTGCTGCATCATGTCGGCCAGCGGCTCGGTCTGCTTGTCGTTGAGCATCTGCTTGGCGTAGGTCGCGAAGGCCGTGCCGTCGCGGGTCTCGGCGTTGAAAGCCAGCTCGCGCATCACGCCCGAGACGTCGCTCTTGAGCACGCTGGTCAGGCCCTCGGCCATGGCGCGGGTCGCCTCGGGGCGATCGAAGGAACTGATCCCCAGCAGCAGGTTCTGGTCGGGCAGACCCTTCAACACCGCCGAGCCCTCGGCGAACAGCCGGGCCTTGAAGTCGGCGTCGGTCGACTGGGCGCCGGCCTCGAGGATGGCCTTGTAGGTCGTGGCGTCCAGGGTGGTGGCGTTGCTGTGCGCGGCGCCGGCCCCGCTCATCGAGGCGACGGTGCGCGAGGTCTCCACCCGGTCGATCGAGGCGTCGAGCACGCCGCGCAGCTGGTCGGGCGACAGGGCGTCGAAGGCCTTCTGGGCGGCGGCCGGGTCGCCCTTCAGGCTGGCCAGCACGTCGCCGACCGCGGCGGCCTCGGCGTCGCCGTGGCTGGTGACCTGGGTCGAGCCCATCAGGGTGAAGGGGCGGGTGGTGTCGGCCGTGTGGTCCAGGGTCGAGCCGGCCTGGGCCTGCACATAGGCGACCTTGACGTCGGAGGCGGCGTGGGTGGCGACCGCCTGGCCCAGGGCCTGGACGTCGGCCTTGCCGTGATAGTCGCCGCCGGCCTTGGCGAAGGCGTCCGACAGCGACTTCAGCTGCGACCCGCCCAGGTCCTTGGCCATGGCGTTGAAGAAGTCGCGCTTCTCGTCGGCCGACAGCCCGCCCAGCCCCAGGCCCTTGCCGTCGTTGACCTCGGCCGCCAGCCGGTCGAGCGAGCCGTCCTTGGCCAGGGTCTCGATGGCGGTCTTGGCGTTGGCCGAGTCCAGCTGGGTCAGGGCGCCGACGGCGGTCTTCACGTCGTCGTGGGTGATCGGGTTGAAGAAGCCGCTCTCCAGCGCCTTGTGCACCGTGTTGACGGCGGTCTGGGACGGCGGCGGCGAAGCCGGCGCCGAAGCGGGCGCCGAGGACGGCCCCGGCGATGGCGGCGGCGTCTGGCGGGATGGGGCCGAGGCGACGGAATCGAGCATGGCGACGGTGCTCCTGCTACGCGCCGCCCGGGGCTCGGCGGCGCCGGCACTCTCCGCGCCGGGACCGCCCGCCGCCAGCTAGGGAATTCCCTATGGGGAAGCCGGGCGAACGGTCCGTCGGCGCGGCTCGTTACCGCCCCAGCCACACCTCAGGCCGCTGGTCGAGGAAGGCCGAGAGCCGCGCGGAGATGCCCTGCTGGTCGCGGGCCGAGGGGTGCCAGTCGCAGGCGGTCAGTTCCATCTCGCCGACCGGGATGACGGCCAGGCGGGTCTCGCCCGCGGCCTTCAGGCGCTCGGCGACGCGGTCGACCTGGGCGGCGATCTCGTTCTCGGCGCTGGGCGGGGCCAGCAGGATCAGGAAGGCCTGGGGCTGGCGGGCGCGGATCGCCTGGGCGAAGCGGGCGTAGGTCTCGACATAGTCGTCGCGCAGGGCCTGGCGGTCCTTCCAGCGCTCGCCGGGCTTCACGGGGGTGGAGAAGTCGTTGGTGCCCAGGTTGATCACCACCACCTGCGGCGCCCAGTCGGCGTTGGCGTAGGCCGGGGCCGCGCCCAGCAGGGCCTTTGGCCAGGCCTGAGGCAGGGTGTCGCCCGCCATGCCGTCGTAGTTGCGCACGATCCCTCGGCCGGAAATGGCGTTGACCTGGTGATCGGCGCCGAAGCGGGCGGCGGTCAGCGGGCCGAAGGCGATGGAATTGTCGGTCGTGCTCCACACCTCGTCGGGCGTGCAGACGCGTTTGTCGGAGGCGTCGCCGTAGCCGACGCTGTGGGAGTCGCCGATGAACTCGATCTGGCGGCGCGGCGCGGTCAGCGGCAAGGGCTTGCCGCCCTCCAGGAAGAAGCCGCCGAAGCGGGCCGGGGCCGACTGCATCTCGCCGACCACGGCGGCGCGCACCAGGTGGCGGCCGGGGCCGAAACCGTCCAGGCGATAGAGGCCGGGGGCGGGCTTCACCAGCCGTCGAGCCGGGGCGCCGTCGACGGAAAGGTGGAGGATCTGGTCGCCGGGGCCGAGCTTGACCAGCACGCTCCCGCCCTCGAAGGCGGCTTCGAAATGGACGCCGGGCCACTGGTAGGTCCAGCCGTCCGCGCTGGCGACGACGCGGCCGCCGGTCAGGGCGGGCAGGGGCGTCAGGGCGGTGGTTTGCGGATTGACCGTCAGGCGCAGCTGGGCGGCGGCGCTGCTCGCCGCGCCGGTCGCGCAGAGGGCGCCCAGAGCCAAGGCCGTCAGAAGCCCTCGAAGTCCCATCGCGCCCTCCCATGCGTGCGTGGAGGTCGGGTGTAGCGGGCGGGCGGAATAAGGAAAGATGGAAAAGGTATCCGGGCTGGCCGTTGCCAAATCGCCGTTCCCAAACCCGAAGTCATCACCCGGCTCGTCCGGGTGACCCAAGCGGCGTGTCAGGATGTGGCTAGGTCAGCTTGGGTCGCCCGCATGAAGCGGGCGATGACTTCCACAGGGGGTGTTGGCGGACGCCTCAGCCCTTCGGCGCAACGAAGCCTTCCGGCAGCTCGGCGCCGCGCAGGTCGCAGCCTGAGAGGTTGGCGCGGGCGAGGTCGGCGTCGATCAGGCGGGCGCGGGCGGCGCTGGCGCCGGTCAGGTTGGCGGCGCGCAGGATCGCGCGGGTCAGGTCGGTGCGCAGGGATCGGCCCTCGCTGATCACCAGCGGGCCGAGCTTGGCGCCGGTCAGGTCGGCGCGGGCCAGGTCGGCGTCGGTCAGGCGCGCGCCGCGCAGGTCGGCGCCCTTCAGCTTGGCCCCGCGCAGGTCGGCGCCGGCCAGGTTGGCGCCTTGCAGTTCGACGCCCTCCAGGTCCATGCCGAACAGGATCGAGCCTGGGGCCGACAGGCCGCTGAGCTTGCGGCCCTTCAGCCGGCGCATGGGCCGGAAGTCGACCTGCGGGATCGAGATCGCCCGGCCCTGGGCGCCGCCGCTGGTGCAGAAGCGCTCGTGGTCTTCCAGCAGCTCGTGCAGCGGCTGGTCGTCGATATAGATCAGCGGCGGCGGGGCGCGCAGCACCTCGGCCAGATCGGCGTCCTCGAGATTGGCGCCCGAGACGTCGACCCCGGTCATCACCGCCCGGCGCAGCAGGGCGCCCGAAAGGTCGGCCCCGAAGATCTCGGCCCCGGTCATGTCGACCCGGTTCATCGTGGCGTTGTTGAGCCGCGCGTTCGACAGGGTGGCCCCCGACAGGTCGGCGTCGGTCAGGTCGGCGGCGCGGGCGAAGGCGCCGGACATGTGCGCGCCGTTCAGGCTGGCGCCCTTCAGCAGGGTGTAGTCGAGGCCGGCCCCGTCCTCGGAATGGCGCAGCAGGCGAAAGCCCTCGGCCCCGTCCTGGACGGCGGTCAGGCCCTCGCGCAGGTCGCAAGCCGTCAGGTCGGCGCCCGACAGGTTGGCGCCGCGCAGATAGGCCCCGCGCATGTCCACCCGGGTCAGGCGGGCGCCGCGCAGGTCGGCGTCGCGCAGGTCCGCGCCGTACAGCACCGCCCGGTCCAGCACAGCGCCACGCAGCGAAGCGCCGGCCAGGAGCGCGCCGGTCAGGTCGGCTTCCGACAGGTCCACGCCGTCGAGTTCGAAATGCGAGAGGTCGACATAGGCCAGGGTGGCGCGACGGCCGGCCGGCAGGCCCTTCAGATAGCGGCCATGCGCCTCGACCGCGGCCTTGACGGCGGCGGCCGGGGGCCTGCGGATCAGGCTCGGCGGATTGGCGGCTTGGACGGCGGACATCGGCTTTTTATCAGGGCTTCTGGCATGTTGTGACCCCGATCCGTTTAAGGAACGGTTTGTTTCTTGCGCTCGCGAAACAAATCACAGCCAGCCTTTTCGCCGGAACCACAGCAGCGGGATCACCGCCGCCGCCAGCATCAGGCCCAGGGCCCACGGATAGCCCTCCATCCACTTCAGCTCGGGCATGTGCTCGAAGTTCATGCCGTAGATCCCGGCGATCAGGGTGGGCGGCAGGAACACGGCCGAAAACACCGAGAAGATCTTGAAGATCTGGTTCTGCTCGATGTTGATGAAGCCCAGCGCCGCGTCGAGCAGGAAGGTGATGTTGCCCGACAGGTAGCTGGAGTGGTCGGTGATCGAGGTCACGTCGCGCTGCAGCGATTTCAGGTGATCGCGCAGTTCCTTGTCGCCCTCGAACTGGTCGGCGAGGCTGGCGAAGGACAGCAGGCGGGCCAGGCTGACCAGGCTGTCGCGGGCCTTGGCGTTGACGTTCTGGGCCCGGCCCAGGCGGCTGAGGATCTTCTCGAAGGCCGCGCCACGCGGGCGGCTGAAGATCATCCGCGACTGGGCCTCGACCTCGCTGGCGGTGCGCTCGAGGATGTCGGCGGTGCGGTCGATGACGGCGTCGAGCAGTCCGAGGAAGGTCTGCGGCCCGCCGGGGCACAGGCTGGGCTGGCGTTCGGCCTGGGCGGTGAACACCGAGAAGGCGCGCGGCTCGACGTAGCGGATGGTCACCAGCTTGTCGCCGGTCAGCACGAAGGTCACCGGTGCGGCCGTGGGCAGCTCGCCCTCGGCGTTGACCAGGATGGTGGCGGTCATGAAGGTGCCGCCGTCCTCCTGGTAGAGGCGCGAGGAGGCCTCGATCTCGGCCATCTCCTCGCGGGTGGGCAGCAGCAGGCCGATCGACTGCTCGACGGCCACTTCCTCGGCGCGGGTGGGGTCCACCAGCTCGATCCATACGGCGTCGGCCGGCAGGCGCCAGTCGGGCGTATGGCCGCCCGGCTCGAAGCCCGGGGCGCCTTGGCGCAGAATTCTCAGCATGGATCGACCCGGACCTTCACCCTGCGGGTGTGGCCCAGGCGGGGCATGGCGTCAACGCGCCACGCTTGCCGCAATCAGCGCTGGGGTTGGGCGGGCTTGTCTTCGCCTTGGGCGGCGGAGATCAGGGCGGCGATGCGGTCGGTGGAATCGGCGGCCTGGTTGATCATGTCCAGCGGATTGGCGCGGACCGACAGGGCGACCTGGTTGGCGGCCTGCTTGGCCAGCGACACGGCGGCGTTCTGGGCGAGCGCCAGCTTGCTGGTGGCGGCGGCGATCGTGACCGCCTGCTGGTTCTGATAGATGAAGCCGTGGGTCGGATAGACCGTGGTGCCGAGATCGCGGATCGGGTCGTACCAGACCTTGACCTGGCTCCAGTCGCCGGCCGCCGACACGTCGACGACGGTGACATCCTGTTCGACCTGGCCGCGAGCGCCGTTCATGACGGACCAGTTGGCGTGGGTGACCTGGATCACCCGGTCGGTCAGAACCTGCGAAACGAAGGCCACGTGGCCGAGATTCATGCGGGCGGTGGGCTTGAAGCAGAGGACCGCGCCGGCCTTCGGCACGAAGCCGACGTCGTACTTGCCGACCGCCTGGCCCCACCAGGTGCGGGCGTCGCCGAAGATCTGGATGCCCGACATCAGGCGGGCGAACGGCACGCACTGCCAGTACCCGTCGGCCACGGCGCTCGAGATCGGCGCGAGGCTGACCATGGCCGCAGCGGCCAGGGAACCCCAGAGGGCTCTCTTCCGTTTCGTCATGCTGTGGGTACTCCCCCGCGTCACTGGGTAAGTCGATAACCCTGGGGGAAAAATATGAAAAGAGTGTTTATTAGGCCACAGTGACGGTTGTCGCCGCGCCACGGCGACGCTTGGCCAAAGACTTCATCAAGTCCCGGGCGGGCTTTTCCACCAGATGGTACGAGGCCGCGGACAGCGGAATCAAGGCCGCGACGATTAACAGCCAGACCAGTAGCGGCAGTTTGTCGCCCTCGATATTCAACAGCTTGGCCGCCCCGTTGATCGCCAGGATCTTCCAGGGGATGCAGATCATGTAGGTCGAGTAGCTGATCTCGCCCAGATACACGAAGATGCTTTGGGTGGCGAAGGTCGAACCGGCCTTGGCCAGGCGCGCCAGGGATAGAATAAAACCGCCCAAAATGGCCACGATCAACGCATCTGGCGCCTGGAGCTGCACTGTAACGAGCAGAACGGCGCCCGCCACGGCGGCGCCGATTCCCGCCCCGCGCAGGGTCACGGCCTGGCTCTTCCACAGGGTGTAGAGGGCGCAGCCGTAGAAGAAGCAGGGCACGATCCGCAGGGCGCCCCAGCGGATGGTGGCCTCGGTCAGCGGGAATCCGGCCAGCTTTTCGAAGGCCGGATAGAGGGCGGCGATCACCGCCAGGGCCGCGCCCAGCAGCACCAGCGGCCGCGCGCGCAGCCTCCAGGCCACGAAGGCGAAGGCCGGGAAGCTGAGATAGGCGAACCACTCTGCCGAGATCGACCACGACGGGTGGTTCCAGCCCGACACCGGCGCGAAGCCCCAGGCCTGGACCATCAGCAGGTTGGCCGGCAGGGCGTCCCAGGCCAGCATGTTCTTGTCGACGGCGATGCCGGCCAGGCCGGCGGCGAAGGCCATCAGCCCGACGCCGGCCAGGGTGAACAGGTGCAGCGGATAGACCCGCGCCAGCCGGTTCCACAGGAAGCCGCCATAGCCGAACCGACCCTCGCCGAAAGCCGTCAGATAGACGTGGCAGAGGATGAAGCCCGACAGGATGAAGAAGGCCTCGACGCCGAGGTAGCCCTTGGCCACCACGCCCGGAATCGCGCCCGTGACGGCGAGGTTGGGCCAGTAGTGATACATCACCACCCAGAAGGCGGCGAAGAAACGAAGCGCGGTCAGGGGCTTGATATGGGCGGCGTCAGGCATATCTGCTCTTCCGTGTCCCAGTTTCGCCGCATTTCGCCGACCGCCGATCCGGCGGCCGCGGCGGGGCCAGCGACGGGTTGGGACGTGATCAACCTGTCCACAACCTACTCCGGGACCCATGAACGAACTCCTTCACCTCGCCGCAGACCCGGCCGCCTGGGCGGCGCTCGTCACCCTGGTGGTCATGGAAGTCGTCCTCGGGATCGACAACCTGGTCTTCATCTCGATCCTGTCGAACAAGCTGCCGCCCGAGCATCGCCAGCGCGTGCGCCGCATCGGCATCTCGCTGGCGCTGATCATGCGCCTCGTCCTGCTGTCGACCATCGCCTTCATCGTCGGCCTGACCGCCCCGGTCTTTGACCTCGGCATCGTCGGCCCGGTGGGCAGCCACGGCGAGCCGGCCTTCGAGACCGCCTTCTCCTGGCGCGACCTGATCCTGATCGCCGGCGGCCTGTTCCTGATCTGGAAGGCCACCAAGGAGATCCACCACACGGTCGATCCCAAGGAAGAAAGCCACGACGTGCTCGACAAGACCGGCGCGGCGATCTCCAACGTCGGCGCGGCGATCTTCCAGATCATCCTGCTGGACCTGGTGTTCTCGATCGACTCGATCCTGACCGCCGTCGGCATGACCGAGCACCTGGCGATCATGGTCATCGCCGTCGTCGCCGCCGTGACCGTGATGCTGCTGGCCGCCGACCCGCTGGGCAACTTCATCAACAACAACCCGACCGTGGTGATGCTGGCCCTGGGCTTCCTGCTGATGATCGGCACCGTGCTGATCGCCGAGGGCTTCGGGGTGCACGTGCCCAAGGGCTACATCTACACCGCCATGGCCTTCTCGGCCGGCGTCGAGGGCCTGAACATGCTCTCGCGCAGGTCGGCGGGTAAGAAGGGGAAGTGATCCTGATCCTTCTCCCCTTGCGGGAGAAGGTGTCGGCGCCAGCCGACGGATGAGGGGTCTCTCAAACGCAAGACGCCGCGACAGCTGACCAGCCGTCGCGGCGTTTCTGTAGGTGCGACCCCTCACCCGACCCCGCTCCGCGGGGCCACCCTCTCCCGCAAGGGGAGAGGGATTTAGTGGGCTGTCGCCGGCGGCGGCGCCCGCCGCGGGGCACGCTGCAGCATCCCCCGCGCGATCTCCTGCTCGCCGATCAGGGCGTCGGTGGCGCCCATCTGGGTCAGCAGGTCGACGTCGGCGTCGGTATAGGCGCGGGCGACGATGCGAGCGTCGGGGTTGGCGGCGCGGGCCTGCTCGATGATCCGCGCGGCCTCGAAGGGGCTGGGCACGGCGACGAAGACGTGGGTGGCCTTGTCCAGGCCCGCCTTCATCAGCACCTCGGGGCGCACGGCGTTGCCTTCCACGACCTCGTAGCCGGCCTCGCGCAGCTCGATGGCCCGGTCGACCTCGTCCTCGATGACCACCAGCGGCGTGCGGTTCTTCAACCCCTCGGCCACCGCCTTGCCGACCCGGCCGTAGCCGACCAGCACCGCGTGCGGCTGGGCCGCGGCGGCCACCGGCTCCACCGCCTCGTCGGCCGAGACCTTGACCATCCGCTTGTCCAGCCAGGCGAACAGCAGCGGGTTGATCAGGATCGACAGGATGGCGCCGGCCAGCACCAGGTCGCGGCCCTCGGCCGGCAGCAGCTTCAGCGACACGCCCAGGCCCGCCAGGATGAACGAGAACTCGCCGATCTGGGCCAGGCTGGCCGAGATGGTCAGGGCCACGCTCTGCGGACGCTTGAAGGCCAGCACCAGCAGATAGGCGACCAGCGACTTGCCCACGACGATGATCAGCACCGTGGCCAGCACCGCCAGCGGCTCGCGCAGCAGCACCATCGGGTCGAACAGCATCCCGATCGAGACGAAGAACAGCACGGCGAAGGCGTCGCGCAGCGGCAGGGTCTCGTTGGCGGCCTGATGCGACAGCTCGCTCTCGGCCATGATCATGCCGGCGAAGAAGGCGCCCAGCGCGAACGACACGCCGAACAGCGCCGCCGACCCGAAGGCCACGCCCAGGCAGATGGCCAGCACCGCCAGGCGGAACAGCTCGCGCGAGCCGGTGTGGGCGATGCGGTGCAGGATCCAGGGAATGACCCGGCGGCCGACGATCAGCATGAAGGCCACGAACGCCACGACCTTGCCGATGGTGATGGCGAAGGCCAGCAGCAGTCCGCCCGAGGCGTTGGCCGGCGGGGTTCCGCCCAGCACGCCCGACAGGGCCGGCAGCAGCACCAGGGCCAGCACCATGGCCAGGTCCTCGACGATCAGCCAGCCGACGGCGATGCGTCCCCGGTCGGTCTCGATCAGCCGGCGCTCCTGCAGGGCCCGCAGCAGCACCACGGTCGAGGCGACCGACAGGGCCAGGCCGAAGACGATGCCCGCGCCCCAGCTCCAGCCCAGCGACAGGGCCAGGGCCACGCCCATCACGGTGGCGGCGGCGATCTGCACGACGGCGCCGGGGATGGCGATCTTGCGCACCGCCATCAGGTCCTTGACCGAGAAGTGCAGCCCGACCCCGAACATCAGCAGGATGACGCCGATCTCGGCCAGCTGCGGGGCCAGCTCCTGGTCGGCGACATAGCCCGGCGTGAAGGGCCCGACGATGACCCCGGCGAGCAGGTAGCCGACCAGCACCGGCAGCTTCAACCGGTTGGCGAGCGCGCCGAATATGAAGGCCAGGACCAGACCCGCGACGATGGTTGCGATCAGCGAGGTGTGGTGCATGAAGCCTCCTTGACGGTCATCTTTTTCGGGCGTACTCAACCAATATGGGTGACAAGCCCGCGAGTTTCCAGATGCCTCACGCAAAAATTCTCCTGCCGGCCCAATGCCGGGGCGCCCGTGGCCTGCTCAACTGGTCGCAAGGCGAGCTTGCCGACAAGGCGGGGGTGTCGCGCAGCACGGTCAAGGACTTCGAGACCGAGCGTCACGCCTTGCACCATAGCACCGAGCGGCTTCTGATCGACGCACTGGAAGAAGGCGGCGCCGTGCTGATCGCGGCGGCCGAAGGCGGCGAGCCGGGACTTGGCGCCTGGGGACCGGGCGTGAGGCTGAAGACGACGGACTAGGATCGATCCAGGAGGGCAAAAGGCGTTGAACCACGAGGTTTCACCGGCGGACTACAAGGATCTGGTCCTGTTTCTGGCCACGGCCGGGATCGTCGCGCCGCTGTTCAAGCGCCTGAAGATCAACCCCATCCTGGGCTTCCTGCTGGCCGGCGTGATCCTGGGGCCGTTCGGCCTGGGCCGGCTGATCGCCATCGCCCCCTGGCTCGACTACGTCACCGTCGACAATCCCGACGAGATCGGCCAGCTGGCCGAGTTCGGCGTCGTCTTCCTGCTGTTCATGATCGGGCTGGAGCTGTCGTGGGAGCGCCTGCGGCTGCTGCGCAAATATGTCTTCGGCCTGGGCGCGGCCCAGGTGGTCGGCTGTTCGCTGGCCCTGGGGGCGGTGGCGATGCTGCTGGGCCAGTCGCCGGTGGCGGCCCTGACCATCGGCTCGGCCCTGACCCTGTCGTCCACCGCCATCGCCGTGCCGGTGCTGGCCGAGCGCAAGCGGCTGCACGCCGAAGGGGGCAGGGCGACCTTCTCCGTCCTGCTGTTCCAGGACCTGGCGGTGGCCCCGATCCTGATCACCCTGGCGATCCTGGGCCGCGGCCACGGACAGTTCGACGCCCGCGGCCTGCTGGCCCTGCTGCCGGCGGCGCTGGGCCTGGGGGTGATCGTGCTGGTCGGCCGCCTGGCGCTGCGGCCGATGATGCGCTCGGTCGCCAGGGCCAAGAGCGAAGAGATGTTCATGGCCGCCTGCCTGCTGGTGATCATCAGCGCCGGCCTGGTCAGCTCGCTGTCGGGCCTGTCGATGGCGCTGGGCGCCTTCGTGGCCGGGGTGCTGCTGGCCGAGACCGAGTATCGCCACGAGGTCGAGGTCAAGATCGAGCCCTTCAAGGGCCTGCTGCTGTCGCTTTTCTTCGTGTCGCTGGGCATCCGCCTGGACCTGTCGCTGCTGGTCGCCTCGCCGATCCTGGTGCTGGGCACGGCCGTCGGCCTGGTGGCGATCAAGGCGGGCATGGTGTTTGGCCTGGGCAAGCTGTTTGGCCTGTCCAACCGGGCCTCGGCCGAGAGCGCCCTGGCCCTGGCGGCCGGCGGCGAGTTCGCCTTCGTGCTGCTGGCCAACGCCATGGACGCCGAGGTGGTCAGTCCCGCCGTCGGCCAGGCCGTGCTGGTGGCCGCGACCCTGACCATGTTCCTGATCCCGGCCCTGACCGGCCTGGGCGCGCGCCTGGGCCGCAAGGTTCCGGCCGAGACCAGCGAGGCGCCTGACGCGCCCGAGGCGGTCGATCTGTCCACGGAAGAACCCAAGGGCCGGGTGCTGGTGGTGGGCTTTGGCCGGGTGGGGCGGCTGGTCGGCGACATGCTCGACCGCCACGACCTGCCGTGGATCGCCATCGACCGCGACCCGCGCCTCGTGGAGCAGGGCCGCCGCGCCGGCCACCGGGTCTATTTCGGCGACGCCGCCCGGGTGGAGCTGCTGGAGCGCTGCGGCCTGGATCACGCCCGCGCGGTTGTGGTGACCATGGACGGTCCCGAGGCCGCCGAGGCGGTGGTCGCAGCCGCTCGCGGCCACCGTCCCGACCTCACCATCGTCGCCCGGGCCCGGGACGCGCGCCACGCCGCCCGGCTCTACGAACTGGGCGCCACCGACGCCGTGCCCGAAACCATCGAGGCCTCTCTGCAGCTGTCGGAAGCGGTGCTGGTCGATATCGGCGTGCCGATGGGCCTGGTCATCGCCTCGATCCACGAGCGTCGCGACGAGTACCGCAAGGTGCTCAATCGCCCGGACGCCCTGGGCGGCAAGCGCAAGCGGCTGCGCGACGCCGGGTGAGGCCCCGGCTCGGCCCTTCGGGTCGCAGGTAGCCGGACACCTTGTGGAAAACTTGGCCATTCACGGCCTTTTTCCGCCCTTCCAGCCCGCCCGACGCTACGGAAGGCCTTGCGCGGAGCCGCTTTGCGTGCGAACCGAGGAGGACGCGGGCGCCTTTCGTGGACCTCAGATCGTCGGATTCGGCGCTGGTGATCGCAAGGCGACCGCGAGGTGTCGCGGGGGGCTTTCCGCCTCGGTGAAACTTTGGACGGTGTTGCCGAGCCGACACTTACGCGGAACGTGCGCCTTGGTATAACGATGCTCGGCCGTTGGGCCGTGCAGGGCAATAGAGGGCTCTTGATATGAAACTCAAACTCCTGGCGGGAGCCGCCCTGGCCGCGGTGTTCGCCGCGTCGGGCGCTTCGGCCCAAGAGACCGGCTGGTACGGCGCGGTCGACCTCGGCTACCACTGGCCGAACGAAGTCACCAGCGAGTCGGACGGCAACGCCCCCGACGGCGCTCACTATCACTGGACCTGGAACACCGAGTCCGATTGGACCGGTTTCGTGCGTCTGGGCTACCAGTTCACCCCGAACTGGCGCGCTGAACTCGAAGGCGGCTACCGTCCGGGCGACCTGTCGAGCGTCCGCGGCAACCCCGTCCGTCAGCAGCCGATCGGCCTCTGCACCCCGGGCGTGACCCGTACGACCGCGTCGCCGAAGTGCGGCTCGCCGGACGGCTCGCTCGAGTCCTGGTCGCTGATGTTCAACGTCCTGTACGACTTCGCGCCGGACGCCAAGATCAACCCGTTCCTGGGCGCCGGCCTCGGCGTCAATCGCCTGGACGTCTCGACCGTGGGTCAGTTCAGCGGCGTCGGCGCCATCACGACCGCCAACCCGGCCGTGCAGAACCTGACCGTCGACGACGACGACATCGCGATCGCCTGGCAAGGCATCGCCGGTCTGGCCTGGAAGGCGACCGACAAGCTGAAGCTCGACGTCACCTATCGCTACTTCGCCACCGACGACCACAGCTGGCAGTCGAAGGGGTCGGCCGCTCTGCAGCCGGGCACGTTCGAAGGCCAGTACAAGGACCAGTCGCTGACGGTCGGCCTGCGGTACTCGTTCGCGGCTCCGCCGCCCCCGCCGCCGCCCCCGCCGCCTCCGCCGCCCCCGCCGCCTCCGCCCCCGCCGCCTCCCCCGCCGCCGCCGCCTCCTCCGGCTCCGGCGCCGTTCGAGGCCAAGGAATTCATCGTCTACTTCCCGTTCGATCAGTACGTGCTGACGCCGGAAGCCCAGTCGGTGGTTTCGGAAGCCGCGAAGTACGCCAACGACGGCAAGGCGACCAAGCTGGTCGTCGTCGGTCACACCGACACCTCGGGCTCGCCGAAGTACAACGCCCGCCTGTCGGAGCGTCGTGCGAAGGCCGTGGCCGATGCGCTGGTCGGCCTGGGCGTCGCCCAATCGACCCTGGCGGTCGACTGGAAGGGTGAAACCGCTCCGGCCGTCGCCACCGGCGACGGCGTGAAGGAACCGCTGAACCGTCGTTCGACGATCTCGATCAACTTCTAAGATCGGATCCCGGACGGAGGCTCTCGGCTTCCCGACGAAATGCGAAGGCCCCGGAGGAAACTCCGGGGCCTTTTGCTTTTTGTGGTCTCGGTTTCCTTCTCCCCTTGCGGGAGAAGGTGGCGGCGCAGCCGCCGGATGAGGGGTCTCTCAGAAATCTGACGGCGCACCGGTCGATCCGCCGCCGCGGCGGACAGGGCTTTCGACCCCTCACCCGACCCTGCTCCGCGGGGCCACCCTCTCCCGCAAGGGGAGAGGATCGGAGCCCAAATATCCCCGCTCTTTTTGTCCGTACGCCCTTCCCTCGAATCCGGAATCGTCGGTCTCCGAGCGTTCCGGCGGCGGAGTTTCGTTAACGCTGGTGCGGCGCTTCGTCGCGTCGAAAAATTCTCATGTGGGCAACCCCTTGATCCACACCGGGAACCTTCAGTCGTTCACAGCTTGTTAACGAAAAACTCGCTTCGGAAGCGTTCCGACCCGTTGACGAAGAGGCGGCGCCTGTGGCCCCATATATGGGCTCTGGGGGCGCAACGCCCACTATATCTAGCGACTGCGCAGGAAGCGGACGGCTTCTCGCGAGCGCGTGGTAAATGAACGGGTTCTGCTCATGACCGCTGGCGAAGCGACCAAGATTCAACCTGCCGCGCGCGCTGCGTCGGCCTTCAAGGAACGTCCGGCCCTGGCCCTGGTGCGCAAGGTCGAGGTTGACCGTTCGCGCGACGCCCTGCTGACCGATTTCGGCAAGACGACCCTGGAAGACCGCTACCTGCTGCCGGGCGAGTCCTACCAGGACATGTTCGCGCGCGTCTCGACGGCCTTCGCCGACGACGCCGACCACGCCCAGCGCGTCTACGACTATATGAGCCGCCTGTGGTTCATGCCGGCCACCCCCGTGCTCAGCAACGGCGGCGCCGATCGCGGCCTGCCGATCAGCTGCTTCCTCAACGCCGTCAACGACAGCCTCGACGGCATCCTGGGCGTCTGGAACGAAAACGTCTGGCTGGCGGCCAACGGCGGCGGCATCGGCACCTACTGGGGCGGCGTCCGGTCGATCGGCGAGAAGGTCAAGGGCCAGGGCCAGACCTCGGGCATCATCCCCTTCATCCGCGTGATGGACTCGCTGACCCTGGCCATCTCGCAGGGCTCGCTGCGTCGCGGCTCGGCCGCCGTCTATCTCGACATCCATCACCCGGAAATCGAAGAGTTCCTGGAGATCCGCAAGGCCTCGGGCGACTTCAACCGCAAGTCCCTGAACCTGCACCACGGCATCTCGATCACCGACGAGTTCATGCACGCCGTGCGCGACGGCCAGAAGTTCGGCCTGCGCTCGCCCAAGACCAACGAAGTGCTGCGCGAAGTCGACGCCCGCGGCCTGTGGCAGAAGATCCTCGACCTGCGCATGCAGACCGGCGAGCCCTACCTGATCTTCTCCGACACCGTGAACCGCGCCATGCCGTCGTTCCAGCGCGAGCTGGGCCTGAAGGTGCGCCAGTCGAACCTGTGCAGCGAGATCATGCTGCACACCGGCACCGACCACCTGGGCCAGGAGCGCACCGCGGTCTGCTGCCTGTCGAGCGTCAACGCCGAGACCTTCCTGGAATGGCGTGACCACCCGACCTTCATCGAGGATGTCATGCGCTTCCTCGACAACGTCCTGCAGGACTTCATCGATCGCGCCCCGGACGCGGCCTCGACCGCCGCCTACGCCGCCATGCGCGAGCGCTCGGTGGGCCTGGGCCTGATGGGCTTCCACAGCTTCCTGCAAAGCCAGAACGTGCCGTTCGAAAGCGCCCTGGCCAAGAGCTGGAACATGCGGATGTTCAAGCACCTGCGCCGCGAGGCCGACAAGGCCAGCGTCAAGATCGGCGAAGAGAAGGGTCCGTGCCCGGACGCCGCCGACCGCGGCTCGATGGAACGCTTCTCGCACAAGCTGGCTATCGCCCCGACCGCCTCGATCTCGATCATCTGCGGCGGCACCAGCGCCGGCATCGAGCCGATCCCGGCCAACATCTACACCCACAAGACCCTGTCGGGCTCGTTCGCGGTGAAGAACCCCTACCTGGAGAAGCTGCTCGAGGAGAAGGGTCAGAACACCGACCTGGTCTGGGGCTCGATCCTGGAAAACGAAGGCTCGGTCCAGCACCTGGAGTTCCTGAGCCAGGACGAGAAGGACGTCTACAAGACCGCCTTCGAACTGGATCAGCGCTGGGTGGTCGAGCTGGCCGCCGACCGCACGCCGGAAATCTGCCAGAGCCAGTCGGTGAACATCTTCCTGCCCGGCGACGTCGACAAGTGGGACCTGCACATGCTGCACTGGCAGGCCTGGGAACGGGGCGTCAAAAGCCTCTACTACCTGCGCTCCAAGTCGGTGCAGCGCGCCGCCTACGCCGGCTCCGACGCCGTCGCGGCGGGCCCGGGCGGCTTCGAGATCGCCGAGAAGACCGACTATGAGGAATGCCTCGCCTGCCAGTAGTGCAGGCTTGGTAAAGCGACAATTCACCACAGCGGCGCGACATCTCGCGCCGCTGTTTTTGCGAGCGCGATAGCCGAAAGTGTGTGCGGTTTCGGCGGGTATCGCGCTCGATTCATATGAATCGGAGCCTGTTTATCCGCTTCGGAGAGTGACCTCCGAACCGGACAGGCTCCGAGCGGAACCAATACAGTCACTGACTGTTCACCGAACGCCGGGTTTTCCCGGTGGACGTATCCGAAATGCCGGATACGGTGGGCGAGATTGGGATTGGGGAATCCGCAATGCGTATCGTTTGCGCAACGATCGCGACGTGCTGCGGCGCCATGTTGGCGTTTTCCGCGGCGACGTCCGACGCCGCTGTCCGTAAGGGCAAGCGCGCGAGAACGCCGGCCCGTCCGGCCGCCGCGGCGCCGACTCTGACCCCGACCCTGCAGACCCTCGACCTGACCCGCCGCGCGGGCGGCCCGGACGTCGCTTCAGGCGCCGTCTCGGCGACGCCGTCGGCCGCCGCCTTCGCGCCCCGCGCCGTCGAGAGCCGCGCGGCCGAAGCTGAGGGCGGGCTGTTCGCGGTGTCGCCTGCCGGCCTCTACGGCGACGCCAACCTGCTGGACGCCGACCGCTATTACGACAATCGCGGCCCGGTCTCCTGGGGCTCCAACACCTTCGTGGTCGGCGAGAGCGACCACGCCGTCAATTCCGTGCGGGTCTCGGTGGCCCGCTCCTCGCGCCTGGCCCAGAGCGCGCCGCTCAGCCTGGTGCGTCCGGGCGCGGCCAATTTCGACGCCGACACCGTCGACGTCAGCGTCCAGCGCGGCTGGCCGGCGGCGGTCAAGTTCGGCGCCGGCCGCCTGGCCGTCGACTTCACCCCCCATGCGGGCGTCGGCTTCGGCGGCGCCGGCGGCTCGGCCGAGGCCGGCGGCATGGTGCGGATCGGCAAGAAGGACAAGAGCGTCGAGGACCGCGTCATCGACGGCCTGGGCGTGCGCGACGGCCGCGAGACCTTCGGCGACCGCGGGCGCTGGTACCTGTTCGCTGGGGCCAGCGGCCAGCTGGTCGGCATGAACCTGCTGCGCAGCGACGACGGCGACTGGAGCCGGGCCGGCATCACCGCCGACACCACCAGCAAGCTGATCGGCGACGCCCAGGCCGGCGTCGGCTGGCGTCGCGGGGCGATGCAGGCCTCGGTCGGCTATATCCGCCGCGAGATCAAGGCCAAGGACAAGATCATGGGCATCGGCACCCAGGAGGACTCGGTCGTGGCCCTGTCCTTCAGCCTGAAGCCCGAATGGTGAGGCGCGTGGGGCGCTTACATGGGCCCCAGAACGTGCGAACCCTTGAGTTTCCGGCCGCGATCATGCAGCTAGCGACCATCCTTCCGTAAAGTCGTCGAGCGTCATGAGCGATAGCGAGCCCCCGCGCCGCAAAATCCTGAGCCTGAAGAGCGGCGTCGCCGCTCCCGGCGGTCCGCCGCCTCTCGAGCGCCTGCAGAAGACGGCCCGGGTGGTGACGCCCGAACCGGCGCCTCCGCCGCCGCCTCAGGTCGGCGACTGGAAGTGCAAGCCCTGCGGCACCCGCTTCGATCCGCTGGCCGAACTGGCCGACGCCGACGCCGTGCGCTGCCCCTCGTGCAACGCCCGCCTGGGCGTGGCCGCCGACTTCCGCGCCGACCCGCCGCGCGTCGAGAAGACCCGTGCCCGCTATCTGAAGAAGGCCGGCTGAGCCGCTCGCCATCGGTTGTGTGGTCCTCGTCCTTCGACAAGCTCAGGGTGAGGACCAATCCGGAGCCGGCAGGTCGACAGAAATCCTCACCCTGAGCCTGTCGAAGGGCGAGGATTTCGCATCCTTTGTGTTCCCGAGTTAGCGCGGCGCAGGCGGGGGACGATCCCCGCCGGGCCCGCCCGGACCACCAGGTCCGCCCGGAGGCGGCGCGCCATCGGGCCCCGCTTCCGGCAGGAACGCCGCGATGCGGTGATTGCTCAGCGTGAAGCGCACCGTCTGGCCCACCGCCACCTCGCCCAGCATGCCCGGCTTGGCCGTGGAGAACGGCATGGTCCCGGCCGGCCAGTTCAGGGCCTCGGCCGCCTGGTAGGCGATGGTCACCCGGTCGGTGGCCGGATCGACCGCCAGCACCTTGCCGACGATCACCACCTTGTCGAGATCGGCCTGCTTGGCCGGGCCGGGGCCGCCCGGGCCGCCGCCTCCGCCACCGGGAGGCGGACCGCCGCGTCCGCCGCCGGGCGGCTGGGCATGAGCCGCCGTAGCGAGCAGGGCGACGGCGAGGACGGGGAGAAGAAGCTTGCGCATGACCGGGCGGACCGTTGAAACCGCTTCGGCCTTAGCCGCCCAGTGCTGCCGGATGACTGCGTTCGGTTTCCGCCCTGCAATAGGGCGGGCGGGCAAGCTTCACCGCTGGTGGTTTCAATGTCCGGCTTATAGGCTGGCGTGATGCAACGCTTGGTGATCGCCTCCATCGCAATCGTCGTCGTCATGGCGCTCGGGGCCGCACCGGTCGCCGCCGAAGGCCCACGCCGCGAAGTCAATGTGACGGCCGACTCCGCGCCGGGCTGGATCCCCTCGGCCGCTCTGGAGCAAAGCGTCCGGACCGCCGCCTCGGCCTATCTCGGCGACCTCGATTCAGGCCGCTACGCCGACGCCTACAAGGCGTTGGACGCTATAAATCGCCACGAAACCCTGGCCGAGTTCTCGGCGCGGCGGACCGCGTTCAACACGCTGGCCGGGCCTGTCGAGGAACGGCGGCTCATGAAGATCACCTGGACCAAGGACCCCGCTCGGGCGCCGGCGCGAGGCGTCTATGCCGCCATCGACCTGGTGAGCCGGTTCGCCAACATCGATCGCCACTGCGGCTTCATCGTCCTTTACCAGGCGCCGGCCGGCGGCGACTTCACCGTCATGCGCAGCGAGGATTACCTGCTGCCCAACGTCACGGCGGGTCAGATCGGCGCGGTTAAAGCCGATAAGGCCTGGGCGCAGATCTCGGCCAACTGCCCGAACTATCCGCGCGCGCCCGTCGCCGCGGCGCCCCTGCCGGAAGCGGAGGGCGATACCATCGGCTATCCCACCGTCGCCGCGGCGCTCGACGCCCTGCGGTCGAAGCGCGGCGTCGTCATCTCGACGCAGAACGGTTGGACCATCGCGGACGATAGCGCCGCAATGACGATCTGGTCGTTCCCCCCGGTCGGCCATCCGGCCTATCCGTCGGCCGTGAAGCGGCAGGTCGAGGGCCGCGGCCGCGGCGCGCAGTTGAACATGAGCATCCAGTGTGAGGCGTCCAAGTCGGCCTGCGACGACCTAGTACGTGCGTTCCAGGCCCTCAACGGCCAGATGCTGTCGCCCAAGGGCCCCTGACAGCGTTCCGCCGGAAGAACCCCTCAGCCGTCCGCGCCGGGATCCAGGCTGGTGGCGCCCGGCTCGGGCTTGGGACGGGCGCCGGGGCGGCGGAACAGGCCGCGCCAGCCGGTGGGCTCCAGGGCGGGGCTGGTCCAGACCTTGTCTTCCATCGCCAGGGTCTCGGCCGCGTCGTAGATCTTGCGCATGACCGGGGTCTCGAACCGCAGCATGTTCAGGCCGTCGAAGTCGCCCGGGATCGAGGCCACGCTGAGCGGCAGATTGTGGCGCGTGCAGAAGCCCTCGGCCAGGCTCAGGGCCTGGCGATAGGAGAACCGCAGCATGGTCTCGAAGCTGCGGCCCATGATCGAGGCCACGCCCGGCAGGGTCGAGCGCGGCGAGGGATCCAGCACGGTGTTGACGATCACATAGACCCGCCCGCGGCGGAGGCGCTGGCCGAGATTGCGCCAGTGCAGCAGGGCGTCGGGCATCAGGAACAGCGGCGCGGCCACCCCGCCGTCGACGTGCATTTCCTGGTGGCGCTGACCGCCGGCCTCGACCTCGATCATCTTGGGCGGGAACAGGCCCGGCACCGTGGCCGAGGCCACCAGCACGTCGCGGAACAGCTTCACCGCCTCGGGCCCGCCACGGGTGGCGATCGCCCCCAGGTCCCAGATCGAGGCCTTCTGGTTGTCGAGATTGGTGGTGGCGATCAGCAGGCGCCGGCCCTTGGCGTGCTCGGCGGCGACGGCGGCGATCATCGCCTCGTCGACGAACGGCTCGACCAGGGCGTCCAGGCTCTCGCCCTTGAAGATGCTGGGGCCGAGCGCCGGGGCCAGCCGCCGGAAGCTGAGCAGCTCGGAGGCGTGGCCGCCCAGATAGCCCTCGGTCAGCCGGTCGTCCCAGGCGGGGCCGAGAAAGGCCATCGGGGCGATCAGGGCCCCGGTCGAGACCCCGGTGACGATGGCGAAGTCGGGCCGCCGGCCGGCCTTGGTCAGGCCCGTCAGCACGCCCGCGCCATAGGCGCCGCCGGCCGCTCCGCCCGACAGGGCCAGGATGTTGAATTCGTCGAGACCGATCAGCGAGCGGATCGGCGCCAGCCGGTCGGCGGCGGTCTTCAGGGCGTCTTCGGCCTGCTCGATCGACAGGCGCACGCCGGGAAAGCCGACCACCTCGGCGTAGGCGTTGGCCGGCGGGGCCGCCAGTCGCTTGCCGCGCAGGGGATCGGGGCCGCGCCAGTCGCGGAACAGGCCCTGAATGCTGATCCGGCTCTCGCCGGCTGGACGCTCTGGGCTTTGCTCGATGTTGCGCTCGTCGCGCGCCATGCCGCTAGGCCCGCGCGCCGGCCAGGACCACGCCGACGAGGACGGCCGCATAGTGCAGGCCCGCGCCGCCGATCACGTGGCCGTGCCAGATGGCGCGGCGGAACTTCAACCGGCGCATCAGGTAGAAGACCGTGCCGGTGGAATAGACGAGGCCGCCGATGGCCAACAGCAGCAGGGCCACCCACGACAGGCCCTCGATCATCGGCTTGATCGCCACCAGAACGAGCCAGCCCAGGGCCAGGTACAGGCCGACCCAGAAGCGCTTGTCGAGGCCCGGCAGGAACAGCTTGGCCATCACCCCCACGCCCGCGATGCCCCAGACGGCGGCGGTCATGCCGATCGCCCACCAGCCCTCGAGGTTCTGGGTGGTGAACGGGGTGTAGGAGGCGGCGATCATGATGAAGATGCCGGCGTGGTCGAAGCGGCGCAGCAGCGGCTGCCAGCGCGCCTTGGCGAAGTTGTAGGCCGTCGACAGCGACAGCATCAGGATCAGGCCGACGGTGTAGACGCTGACCGCCGCCACCTGGCCCAGAGAGCCGAGGCCGAAGGCCAGGCCCAGCAGGATGCCGCCGCCCAGCAGGGCGCAGGCCAGGCCGGCCAGGTGGACGACCAGGTCTGCGAATTTCGCGCCCGTGGTCGGATAGTGCTTGGTGAAATCGGAGATCGTCATGGCCCGCCCAGCCTAGTCGAATTGGGTGACGTATAAACGCCGATCATCATGGCGCCGAAAGGGCATATCGCAAGCGTGACTGATGATCACATCAAGCCGAAAAAGCCGTCCCAGGCCAGCTTTGTTCCGACCACGATCAAAAGCACGTAGATGATCTTGTAGAAACCCTCCGCCGGCACGCGCCGCACCAGCCAGACCCCGGCCCAGGTCGAGGCGAAGGCCAGGGGGATCAGCACGGCCACCGCGGTCAGCACGTCGGAGGTGAACTGGCCCAGCGCCAGGTAGGCGGGCATCTTCATCCAGTTGACGATGGCGAAGAAGATCGCGCTGGTGCCGACGAAGACGTCGCGCGGCAGGCGGCGCGGCAGCACGTAGATCTGGAACGGCGGGCCGCCGGCGTGGGCGATCTGGCTGATGAAGCCCGAGGCCATGCCGCACAGGGCGCCCAGCCACGGCCTGGCCGGTCCGGCCTCGACGGCGGCGGCGGCCTTGACCGCCCGCTCGGCCCACAGCCGCTGAACGGCGAACAGCACCGAGACCACCCCGACCGCCAGCTCCACCGCCGACGACGACACCAGGGCCGCCAGGGCCCAGCCGAGGAAGATGCCGACGGCGGACGGCGGGACCATCAGGATCAGCAGGCCCTTGTCCCAGGTCTTGCGATAGGCCCAGACCCCGACGACGTCCTGCACGATCAGCAGCGGCAGCAGGATCGCCGCGGCCTTCACCGGCCCGACCGCCAGGGCCAGCAGGGGCGTGGCCACCACCCCGATCCCCGCGAACCCGCCCTTGGCCAGCCCCACCAGGATCACGGCGGGAATGGCGACGGCGTAGAAGAAGGGGTCGGTGAGCATGACGGGGGTGTTAGCAGGGCGTGACGGGTCGGACGACCCCTCGCTTGCGAGGCCGTCCAACGAGATCCTCCCCC
>NZ_JADWOX010000008.1 GCF_016135805.1 Caulobacter hibisci | reverse complement strand
GGTGGGGGTGGGTGCCCCGGGGGGCGGGGCGCCCCCCAGCACCGCCTTCGGCGGCCCCCTCAGTCGCTCCGCGACAGCTCCCCCAGAGGGGGAGCATCGCCGAGCTCGACCTCAGAAGATCTCGAACAGACCCGCCGCGCCCATGCCGCCGCCGATGCACATGGTCACCACGCCGAGCTTGGCCTTGCGGCGCTTGCCTTCCAGCAGCAGGTGGCCGGCGCAGCGGGCGCCGGTCATGCCGAAGGGGTGGCCGATGGCGATGGAGCCGCCGTTGACGTTGTACTTCTCCGGATCGATGCCCAGGCGGTCGCGGCTGTAGAGGCACTGGCTGGCGAAGGCCTCGTTCAGTTCCCACAGGTCGATGTCGTCGACCTTCAGGCCGTGGCGTTCCAGCAGGCGCGGCACGGCGAAGACCGGGCCGATGCCCATCTCGTCGGGCTCGCAGCCGGCGATGGCGAAGCCCTTGAACAGGCCCAGCGGCTCCAGATTGCGGCGGGCGGCCTCCTTGGCCTCCATCACCACCACGGCGGCGGCGCCGTCCGACAGCTGTGACGCATTCCCGGCCGTGACGAAGTTGCCCGGACCCTTGACCGGCTCCAGCTTGGCCAGGCCCTCCAGCGTGGTTTCCGGCCGATTGCACTCGTCTTTGGTGACCGTGTAGTCGACCAGGCTCTCTTCCTTGGTCTCCTTGTCGACCACCTTCATCTTGGTGGCCATCGGCACGATCTCGTCATTGAAGAGACCGGCGGCCTGGGCGGCGGCGATCCGCTGCTGGCTGCGCAGCGAATATTCGTCCTGGTACTCGCGGCTGATGCCGTAGCGCTTGGCGACGATGTCGGCGGTGTCGATCATCGCCATCCACAGGGCCGGCTTTTCCCGCATCAGCTTGTCTTCGGTGATGTGGAAGCGGTTCATGTGGCCGCCGCCCTGGACCAGCGAGATCGACTCCACGCCGCCGCCGATCGCCGCCGGGGCGCCGTCGTTGCGGACGTAGTTGGCGGCCGTGGCGATCGCCTGCAGGCCCGAGGAGCAGAAGCGGTTGACGGTCTGGCCCGAGGTGGTGACCGGCAGGCCGGCCCAGATGGCAGCGTTGCGGGCCACGTTCATGCCGGTGGCGCCTTCGGGGCCGCCGCAGCCCAGCACCACGTCCTCGATCTCCGGGCCGTCGAGGCCGGCGCGCGACACGGCGTGCTGGATGGCGTGGCCGGCCATGGCCGCGCCGTGGGTGTTGTTGAAGCCGCCGCGATTGGACTTGGCCAGGCCCGTCCGGGCGTAGGAGACGATGACCGCTTCGCGCATGGCGCTTCTTCCCTGTTTAAACGTTAG
Organism: Caulobacter hibisci; assembly: GCF_016135805.1. GTDB lineage: Bacteria > Pseudomonadota > Alphaproteobacteria > Caulobacterales > Caulobacteraceae > Caulobacter > Caulobacter hibisci. Next base: position 231,291 of record NZ_JADWOX010000008.1, on the reverse strand, counting down.
TTTGAATTGCCGGCACCGTATGCCGGAAATTCGGCGGGGGGAAGATCACGCGTGCGGCAACCTGCGGCGTCCGGCCGCGGGGCCGCTTAACCTCGTCTTGAGGCCGTCGTGTCTTAGGTCGTGGCATGATCCTGATGGCCGCCTTCGCGTTTCTGGGAGCCCTGCTGGGGCTGTTCTGGCGCCCCCGCTTCGTCGGGGCGGCGATCGCCGTCGCCGTGGCGGGCGCGTTCCAGGGCGGGGCCTTCATGGCGCTGCGCACCCTCGAGAGCCAGGTCAACCACGAGCACCTGCTGACCCAGCTGCACGCGCTGTTCGGCGAGACCCCGATCGATTTCGCCGGGCCGGTGCTGGCCGCCTTCGTCGGCGCGGTGTTCTCGGCCCTGCTGGGCGGCATGGCCGACAGCCGCCGCCCGCCGGTGCTGGTCACCGCCGACAGCCTGCGCCGCAAGGCCGGCAAGGACGGCCGCTACGCGCGCCTGGAAGGCATGGTCGAGGACCGCGCGATCCACGCCAAGGCCGAGAGCCGGATCGACTCCATCCTGGGGCTCTGAGCGGCTGAGCCGCGGGCTTATCTGCCGCGAGCGCCCCCACTTCCCGTCATTCCCGCCCCTGTGGCGGGAAACCCTGGTTCCGCTTGCACGGGAAGCGCCGCGGCGTGCTGGGCACGCCGCCACTCCCGCCCCTGCGGCTGATAGAGGGGTTCCCGCCACAAGGGCGGGAATGACGGGAGAAATAAGGAGGCGTGGTCAATCGAACTGGATTGCCGGCCGCCGCCAGCCCGAAAATCTCCGTTTCGATAAAATATGCGCACGCGAACAAAAAGCGCCTTGCGCTATTTCTGAACGCTGATATCTAAGCAGTGCTTAGTTCGGTTGTGCGGCGCCGGTGGGGATACCGGTGTCCAGCATCCCACGCATCGAACGGCCAGTACAGCTTACGCGTCGATCATCGATCTTCCCATCATCCCCGAAGCTGGAGGGCTTTTCCCATGAAGCTCCGCGCCCTGGCGGCTGTCGCCGCCCTGTCCGTTTCCGCGCTCGTCGCGGCCCCCGCCCTGGCCGATGGCCGTCTGGCGGTCACCCTCGAAAAACCCGTCTCCGCGAAGACCAAGATCGTCGCCGGCGGCGCGGTCTTCGTCTGCGAGGACGCGTCCTGCGTCGCGGCCTCGGCGCCGTCGCGGGCCCTCAGCGTCGCCTCGTGCAAGGCGCTGGCCAAGGAGGCCGGCCGCGTCTCGGCCTTCGGCGGCGACGCCAAGGTCCTGGCCGCCGAAGAGCTGGAGCGCTGCAACGCCTCGGCCAAGGCCGCCTGAGCCTTTCCATCAGTACCCGGAGGCTTGTTTCTCCGGCTGTTTCCTCGATCATTCGCCTGACAGGGCGGCGGCCCGTTCCGCCGCCCTTTTTCTTTTCCCAGCCTGGGCGTTAGATCCCCTCATGACCGAACCGTCCGCTCCACGATTGACCGCCCAACTGGAAGACGCCCTGCGCCTGGTCGCCGGCCCCGATACGGCCCCGGTGTCGCTGACCGTCGACTACGCGGGAGAGGAGAAGACGGATCTGGCCGTGCGCGGCTGGATCGAGCGGGCCACGCGCAGTCTGGTGTTCGCCCAGGCCGAGGCGCGGACGGCTGGCGGCGTGCTGGCCGGGGCCGCTTCGGGTGTCTTCCGCCGCGTCAACGTCTGACGGATAACGGCTTTTTTCCGGAACTTGGCCGAACACGATCGTCTCGGCTTGGTTGCGACTGCGAACACCCCGTGTTATCAGGCGCCGGGCTTCGGGAAGGGCAGCGTGAATGCGCGGGCCGCCCGTGCGCTTTTCTCAAGCGCGATCAAGTCTTTAAGCCGGGAAGAGGGGGCAGCTTCTCTTCCGCGGCGATTGCAATGCACACCGGGCGGAACACGTGGCGGACGAAACCAAGGCGACGGATGCGGGTCAGCGTTATGCGCAGTCCCTGTTCGAACTGACGATCGAAGGCGGCAACCTGGCGAAGGTCGAAAGCGACCTGAAAGCGCTCAAGGTGCTGATCGCCGACAGCGCCGACCTGCGCCGTCTGCTCGACTCGCCCGCGTTCTCGGCCGAGGACAAGGCCAAGGGCCTGACCGCCGTCGCCGTGAAGGCCGGTTTCGACATCCTGACCGCCAAGTTCCTGGGCCTGATCGCCACCAACGGCCGCTCGGTAGAGCTGGTCGGCGCCATCAACGCCTTCGTCGAGCTTTCGGCCAAGCACCGCGGCGTGGTCGCCGCCGAGGTCACCTCGGCCGCCCCGCTGAGCGCCGCCCAGCTGAAGGCCGTCACCGCCGCCGTCTCCGAGGCGCTCGGCAAGACCCCCGAAATCTCGACCCGCGTCGACCCGTCCATCCTGGGCGGCGTCAAGGTGCGCGTCGGTTCCCGACTGTTCGACGCTTCGCTCCGTTCGAAGCTCGATTCCCTGAAATTCGCCCTCAAGCGCGCCTAAGCGTATAACCGCGCCAAAACGTCGTACGCCAAAGAGCCCTAAGAAAGAGCCCGACCCAGCCATGGATATCCGCGCCGCCGAAATCTCGGCCATCCTCAAGTCGCAGATCGCCAACTTCGGCGAGGAAGCCGCCGTTTCGGACGTCGGCCAAGTCCTGTCGGTCGGCGACGGCATCGCCCGCATCTACGGTCTGGACAACGTCCAGGCCGGCGAGATGGTCGAATTCCCGAAGGCCGGCGTGAAGGGCATGGCCCTGAACCTCGAGCGCGACAATGTCGGCGCCGTGATCTTCGGCCAGGACCAGGCCATCAAGGAAGGCGACGAAGTCCGCCGCCTCGGCGAGATCGTCGACGTTCCGGTCGGCAAGAGCCTGCTGGGCCGCGTCGTCAACCCGCTGGGCGAGCCGATCGACGGCAAGGGCCCGATCGTTTCGACCGAGCGTCGCCGCGTCGACGTCAAGGCGCCGGGCATCATCCCCCGCAAGTCGGTGCACGAGCCCGTGCAGACCGGCCTGAAGTCGATCGACACCCTGATCCCCGTCGGCCGCGGCCAGCGCGAACTGATCATCGGTGACCGTCAGACCGGCAAGACCGCCGTCGCCATCGACACCATCCTGAACCAGAAGGCCGCCAACGCCGGCAAGGACGAGAGCGCCAAGCTCTACTGCGTCTACGTCGCCATCGGCCAGAAGCGTTCGACCGTCGCCCAGATCGTCAAGACGCTCGAAGAGCACGGCGCCCTGGAATACACCATCGTCGTCGTGGCCTCGGCCTCGGAGCCGGCCCCGCTGCAGTACCTGGCCCCGTTCTCGGGCTGCGCCATGGGCGAGTGGTTCCGCGACAACGGCCTGCACGGCCTGATCATCTATGACGATCTGTCCAAGCAAGCCGTCGCCTATCGCCAGATGTCGCTGCTGCTGCGCCGTCCGCCGGGCCGCGAAGCCTATCCGGGCGACGTGTTCTACCTGCACTCCCGCCTGCTGGAACGCGCCGCCAAGCTGAACGAAGACAACGGTTCGGGCTCGCTGACGGCTCTGCCGATCATCGAAACCCAGGCCAACGACGTGTCGGCCTACATCCCGACCAACGTGATCTCGATCACCGACGGCCAGATCTTCCTGGAAACCGACCTGTTCTACCAGGGCATCCGCCCGGCCGTGAACGTCGGCATCTCGGTGTCGCGCGTCGGTTCGTCGGCCCAGATCAAGGCCATGAAGCAAGTCGCCGGCGCGATTAAGGGCGAGCTCGCCCAGTATCGCGAAATGGCCGCCTTCGCGAAGTTCGGCTCGGACCTGGACGCTTCGACCCAGAAGCTGCTGGCCCGCGGCGAGCGCCTGACCGAACTGCTGAAGCAGCCGCAATACGCGCCGCTGTCGGTCGAAGAGCAGGTCTGCGTGATCTACGCCGGCACCCGCGGCTATCTCGACAAGATCCCGACCTCGTCGGTGCGTCGTTTCGAGACCGAGTTCCTGGCCCGCCTGCACAGCCAGCACCAGGACCTGCTGACCGGCATCGCCACCAAGAAGGCCCTCGACAAGGACCTGGAAGCGTCGCTGAAGAGCGCGCTCGAGGCCTTCTCGTCGACCTTCGCCTAAGCCCCCTCGGAACCGCTCGGAGAGAGTAGCGCCGAATGGCCAGCTTGAAGGAAATGCGCAATCGGATCTCGAGCGTCAAAGCGACGCAAAAGATCACGAAGGCGATGCAGATGGTGGCGGCAGCCAAGCTGCGCCGGAGCCAGGACGCGGCTGAAGCCGCCCGTCCTTACGCCCGGCGTCTGGCCAGCGTCATCGCCAATCTCGCGACCGGCGTGTCGGGCGACGGCGCTCCGGCGCTGCTGGCCGGCACCGGCGGGGACGATCGTCACCTGGTCGTGGTGGCCGCGGCCGACCGCGGCCTGGCCGGCGGCTTCACCTCGTCGATCGTGCGCGCCGCTCGCGCTCACATCGACCGGCTGATCGCCCAGGGCAAGGACGTGAAGATCGTCTGCGTCGGCAAGAAGGTGACCGCCCAGCTGCGTCGCCCCTACGCCGCGCACATCGTCGACAATTTCGACCTGTCGTCCTACCGCCAGCTGACGCTGTCGGTGGCCCAGCCGATCGCCGACGTCGTCACCAAGCTTTACGAAGCGGGCGACATCGACGTGGTCACCCTGTTCTACAGCCGCTTCAAGTCGGTGGTGCAGCAGATCCCGACCGCGCTTCAGCTGATTCCGGCCGTGGTCGAGGGCGGCGCCGAGCCGGTTTCAGGTCCGGCCGCGGTCTACGAATATGAGCCCTCGGAAGAGGCCATCCTCGAGACCCTGCTGCCGCGCAACCTGACGGTCCAGATCCTGTCGGCCCTGCTCGACAACATGGCCGGCTTCTATGCCAGCCAGATGACGGCGATGGACAACGCCACGCGGAACGCGGGCGACATGATCAAGCGCTACACCCTCGAGTACAACCGTTCCCGCCAGGCTCAGATCACCAAGGAGCTGATCGAGATCATCTCCGGCGCCGAAGCCGTCTGATCTAGCCTAACGCCAAAAACGCACGCAGAGACGCACGAAAGACCCGCACGCCATGGCCAAGACCCCCGCTAAGGCTCCCGCCGCCGCCGCTGAAAAGCCGGCTGCCGCCAAGAAGCCCGCCGCCCCGAAGGCCGCCGCCGCCGCTCCGGCCGCTGCTGCTGCTCCCAAGGCTCCGGCCGCCAAGAAGCCGGCCGCTCCGAAGGCCGCCGCCGCTCCGAAGGCTCCGGCCGTCGCCGTCGGCGAAGGCACGGGCCGCCTGGTCCAGATCATCGGCGCCGTCGTCGACATCGAGTTCACCGGCCCGCTGCCGGCGATCCTGAACGCCGTCGAGACCACCAACATCGCCACCGGCCAGCGCCTGGTGTTCGAAGTCGCCCAGCACCTGGGCCAGAACACCGTCCGCGCCATCGCCATGGACGCCACCGAGGGTCTCGTCCGCGGCCAAGTCGTGCGCGACACCGGCGAAGCCATCCGCGTTCCGGTCGGCCCTGGCACCCTGGGCCGCATCATGAACGTCATCGGCGAGCCGATCGACGAGCAGGGCCCGATCCAGTCGGACCTGTCGCGCCCGATCCACCGCGACGCCCCGACCTTCGCCGAGCAGACCAACACCGCTGAAGTGCTGGTCACGGGCATCAAGGTCATCGACCTGATGTGCCCCTACACCAAGGGCGGCAAGATCGGCCTGTTCGGCGGCGCCGGCGTCGGCAAGACCGTGACGATGCAGGAACTGATCAACAACATCGCCAAGGCTTACGGCGGTTACTCGGTTCTGGCCGGCGTGGGCGAACGCACCCGCGAAGGCAACGACCTCTATCACGAGATGATCGAGTCGAACGTCAACGTCGACCCGAAGGCCAACAACGGCTCGACCGAAGGCTCGCGCTGCGCCCTGGTCTACGGCCAGATGAACGAACCCCCGGGCGCCCGCGCCCGCGTCGCCCTGACCGGCCTGTCGATCGCGGAATACTTCCGTGACGAAGAAGGCAAGGACGTGCTGCTGTTCGTCGACAACATCTTCCGCTTCACCCAAGCCGGCGCCGAAGTGTCGGCTCTGCTGGGCCGCATCCCCTCGGCCGTGGGCTACCAGCCCACCCTGGCCACCGAGATGGGCAACCTGCAGGAGCGCATCACCTCGACCAACAAGGGCTCGATCACCTCGGTCCAGGCCATCTACGTTCCCGCCGACGACCTGACCGACCCGGCCCCGGCCGCTTCGTTCGCCCACTTGGACGCCACCACCGTTCTGTCGCGCGACATCGCCGCCCAGGCCATCTTCCCGGCCGTCGATCCGCTGGACTCGACCTCGCGGATCATGGACCCGCTGGTCATCGGCGAAGAGCACTACACCGTGGCTCGCCGCGTCCAGGAAGTTCTGCAGCAGTACAAGGCGCTGAAGGACATCATCGCCATCCTGGGCATGGACGAGCTGTCGGAAGAGGACAAGCTGACCGTCGCCCGCGCTCGCAAGATCTCGCGCTTCCTGTCGCAGCCCTTCCACGTCGCCGAGCAGTTCACCAACACGCCCGGCGCCTTCGTCGAGCTGAAGGACACCATCCGCTCGTTCAAGGGCATCGTGGACGGCGAGTACGACCACCTGCCGGAAGCCGCCTTCTACATGGTCGGTCCGATCGAGGAAGCCGTGGCCAAGGCCGAAAAGATGGCGGCGGACGCCTGATGACCGAAGAAGACGGCGATCTGGCCCACTTCTGCTGCGAGGAGCTGGAGGACGCGGTGTCTTCGGACGCCGAGGCCTCCCTCATCGAGCACGACAGCGGCCTGATCCTGTTGAACCTGGGTCAACGGGAAGTCGAAGGTGAGACGGGCGCTGTCCTGACCACCATCCGCTTCTGTCCGTTCTGCGGCACCGAGATCCAGACCGACGAAGACATCGAAGCGGCCCTGGGCGCCGTGGAGACCTACGACTGATGGCCAAGCTGCACTTCTCCCTCGTCGCGCCCGAGCGCGAACTGTTCTCCGCCGACGTCGACCAGGTCGACGCGCCGGGCACGGAAGGCGACTTCGGCGTCCTGCCGAACCACGCGCCGTTCATGACGACGCTGCGCGAGGGCCGGGTGACGGTGCGCGACGGCGCGACCGTCAAGCTGTTCGACATCCAGGGCGGCTTCGCCGACGTGGGTCCGGACGGCTTCACGATCCTGGCCGAGCACGCGGTGGAAGTGGCCTAAGGGCTGCTTTTTCCGGACGACTTGGAAACGCCCTCGCTGGAAACAGCGGGGGCGTTTTCGTTTGCAAGATCCTCCCCCTCTGGGGGAGGTGGCCCGAAGGGCCGGAGGGGGGCCGTTTTCAGCTTCCTGAAGAGCGGCCGATTTCGCGTTCCACTTCCCCCTCAGTCGCTCCGCGACAGCTCCCCCTTCAGGGGGAGCGATAAAAAATTACGATTGTGACCCCATACCCGCCGTAATCCGTCACCATAAGGGTTGCGAGGGAACGCTCGTCGGTTTTAATGCCGACCACCAGTCTCTAGGGGATATCCAGACTATGCGCCTTGCGCTCGCCAGCTTGATCGCCCTCGGCGTCGTCTCGACCGCCGTTGCCCAGGAGCAGCCCGCTCCCGCCGCCGCCCCGGCTCCCGCCCCGGCCGCCGCGCCCGCCGATCAGGCCGCGCCCGTGGTTCCGGCGCCCGCCGCCGGCACGCCCGAAGCCGCCGCCGCCGCGGCCGCTCCGGAGCCCGTGCGTCCGCCGCCGCCGACCGACGCGGTCTCGGTGCGGATCCTCAGCGTGCTCGACACCATCTGCAAGCCGGCCGTGGTCGGCGGCGACTTCAACGCCCTGGCCAAGGCCGCGGGCTTCAAGAAGAAGAAGGACCTGTGGACCCTGGACCTGGGCAAGCCCTACCAGATCGTCCTCGACAACCCGGGTTCGAACAAGAACGTCTGCACCCTGAACGTCCAGCACGCTCAAGGCCCCGAGCAGGCCCAGGCCCTGGCCACCGCCCTGCACGACTGGGCGAGCTGGGAAAACAGCCCGCAGCTGCGCCTGATCCGTAACGACCAGCTGGTCACCGACGTCAAGCGCCTGACCGTGACCTGGGACAACAACGCCGCCGGCGGCAAGGCTGGCCTGGTCTACGTCCGCATCAAGAAGCTGGACGACAGCTCGGTCGGCAAGAACTACGAGCAGGCCCAAATCCTCTACACTTCGCAGTGATGTCAGGAGGGCTTGCCCTCCAGGATCCAGAAGCTATCTAGGCAAGGCGCGGGGACGACCCCGCGCCTTTGCTTTTTTCCGGGGACGACCCCGCTTCTCGCGACGCCGAGGCCAAAGGCCGGGCGCGCGATCAACGGGAGCAGGTCATGGCCTGGATCATCCTCTTCATCGCCGGTCTTTTCGAAATCGGCTGGGCCGTCGGCCTGAAATACACCGAAGGCTTCACCCGCCCGATCCCCACCGTCCTGACCGCGATCAGCCTCGTCGCCTCGATGGGCCTGCTGGGCTGGGCCGTGAAGAGTCTGCCGCTGGGCACGGCCTACGCTGTGTGGACCGGCGTCGGCGCGGTCGGCACCGCCATCGTCGGCATCCTGGTCTTCAAGGAACCGGCGACGGCCGCGCGGCTGGTCTGCCTGGCGCTGATCGTCTCGGGGATCCTGGGGCTGAAGGTGTTCAGCTCGGGGCACTAGCTACAGCGATCCTCTCCCTGTGGGAGAGGTGTCCGCGAAGCGGACGGAGAGGGGAGTGGCTGCGAAATCGGCCGATGTCGGCAGCGGCTGAAAACGTCCCCCCTCCGGCCCTGCGGGCCACCTCCCCCAGAGGGGGGAGGATTTGAGTTAAGCCGCCGCTCGATCTTCCGCAGCGATGAAGTCCAGGCACGCTTGCGCCACGTCTTCCCAGCCCGGTTCGCCCGGCAGCCAGTGGCTCATCTGCGGGAACTCGCGGAACACCCCGCCCAGGCGGGCGGCGGTCTGGCGGACGGTGGCGGGCGGGTGGACGACGTCCTGGCCGCCGGCGATGGCCAGCACCGGGGCCCGCACGGGGCCGGGGCTGGTGGTCATGAACGGATCCAGCCACCAGTTCAGCGTCTCCCACAGCGCCCGGCCGCTCTCCGACGTCATGCGGGCGTAGAGGGCGCGGCGGGTCTCGCGGGGCAGGCGGTCGAGGCTGTAGCGGCGCACGACGCCGTAGTCCGGCGCCACGGCCTGCAGCCAGTAGGGGCCGAGGGCGTAGAGGCTGACGGCCGAGACCGCCTCTTCCAGACTCGCCCCATGCACGCCCCAGGGCGGCGAGGGGGCCAGCAGGATCAGGCGGTCGACGCTCGCGCGGCTGGCGGCGAGCTGGGCCACCAGACCGCCCATCGAGTGGCCGATCAGGATCGGCGGCGTCTCGCACGTGCGGATCAGTCGGGCGATCTCGCGGGCATAGTCGCTCATCGACAGGCCGACGGTCGAACCGCCGGGCGCGTGGCCGGGAAGATCTGGCGTCAGCACCGTGTGACCGGCGGCCTCGAACGGCGCGCGAAACGTATCGAACGTCCAGCCGCCGCAAAAGGCGCCGTGGACCATGATCACCGGAGCCTTCACGCCCGCCTCTTAGGTCAACCCCGCCCGTCTGACTGATACGAGCGTTTCAATGGAGCCTACACGCTCTTCTTGCCCCGTGGCGAAGTTTTGGCGGGCGTCGTTGTCGCAGCAGCCTTGGTTGCGGCGGCCTTGGGGGTCGCCTTCGACTTGGCGGCGGGCTTGGGGGCTGGCGCGGCCTTCGGAGCGGCCTTCGCGGTCGGGGCGCTCTTGGCCTTCGGCGCGGCCTTGGTCGGCGCCAGCGCGGGTTCTGCCTTCGCGGCCGGAGCGGGCTTGGCCTTGGCGACAGGCTTCGGGGGCGCCGGCGTGGCCGGTTCGGCGGCGGGAGGGGCAGCCTTGGGCTTGGCGACCTTGGCGACGGGCTCGGCCTTGGCCTCGGGCTTGGGTTTGGCTTGGGGCTTCGGTGCGACCTTGGCCTTGGGGGTCGCCTTCGCCGCCGGAGCCGGTTCGACCGGCGCGGGCGTCTTCGGCTTGGCGGTCTTGGCCGGCGCGGCCTTCGGCTTGGCTTCGGTCTTGGCGGGCGCGGGCGCGACCTCGGCCTTAGCGACAGGCTTGGGGGCGGCAGGCTTCGGGGCGGCAGCGGCCTTGGGCTTGGCCGGCGCCTTGGCGGCCGGCTTCACGGCCGGTTCGGCGACGACGGTCTTGGCCTTGCTGGGCGTCTTGGTCTTCGCTGGGGCCTTGGCGGTCGGAGCGGGCGTCGGCGTCTCGACCTTGGGTTCGGGAGCGGGCGTCGCGGCAGCGACCGGCTCGGCCTTTGGCTCGGTCTTGGCCTTGCTGGGCGGCGGGGCCGAGGCCGGACCCAGGCCCTTCTCGGCCAGCCAGGCCTTGGCTGCGTCGTAAAGGGCCGCGCTACCCGGCTCGTCGATCAGCCAGTGGGCGTGGTCGGGATATTCGCGATAGTCGGCCCCAGCGTATTTGCGGCCGACCAGCCGCAGGTCCTCGACCGGCGTGGTGCGGTCGCGGGCCCCGGCCAGCACCAGCACCGGCACGGTCACCTTGGCGGCGTCGACATGGGCGGTGCGCGAGGGATCGCGGTCGGGATAGGCCAGGTCCTGCAGCACCCGGCCGGAATCATAGACCGCCGTGGCGTAGAGGGCGTCGTGGCGGGCCGAGGGTACGGCGTTGACCACCCCGAACTTGAAGCCCGTCTTCCACATCTTCACCGGCTTGGGCGGACCGCCCTGAGTCAGGGCGGCGTTGAGGAAGGTGAACAGCGGCGAGAGCTTGGGCTTGCCGCGCGCGTCGGCCGGCGAGGCCGGGGCGAAGAGGACGATCCCCGAAGTCAGGCCGCTCTCGGCCAGCTTCTGGGCGATCAGCCCGCCCATCGAGTGGCCGAAGACGATCGGCTTGATCCCGTCGCGGGCGGCGGTCACGGCCGCCAGGGCGCTGAGCTCGGCGACATAGTCGCCAAGGCTCAGTCCGCCCAGCTCGGCCTTGGGCGAGGACACCGTCCGCAGTTTCGGCTGGATGGTCGGGGTCTCGACCGCGTAGCCGGCCTTGCGGAAAGCCTCGGCCGCCGGCGTCCAGCCGTCGCCGGTCATGCCGTAGCCGTGGATCATCAGGATGGTTCTGGTCACGCCCGCGCCTCCAAGCCCCAATGAGGCCAAGCACGAGCCGGTGTCAGGCGACGCGCGCGAACCCCGAGAAAGCGGCGACCATTCGTTCGTAGACGCCGCGCTTGAAGGGTACGATCAGTTCGGGCGTTTCGTCGAGAGCGCCCCAGCGCCAAGAGTCGAACTCGACGTCGCCGTGGGCGGCCAGATCGATCTCGGATTCGGCTCCGGTGAAGCGGAAGGCGAACCACACCTGCTTCTGGCCCTTGAAGCCGCGGGCGCGTTTCGTGCCCATGAAGTCGGCCGGATAGTCGTAGGTCAGCCAGCCCTCGGTGCGGCCCAGCAGTTCGGCCGAGACGACGCCGGTCTCTTCGTGCAGCTCGCGGCGGGCGGCGGCTTCCAGGTCCTCGCCCGCGTCGACCCCGCCCTGCGGCAGCTGCCAGTTGTAGGGCGGCGCCTGCTGGTGGCGCTGGCCCAGCCAGACGCGGCCGTCGGTGGGATGGAACAGGGCGACGCCCACGTTCGGGCGGTAGAGCGACAGGTCGATTTGCGCGGTCATCGCTTGGCGATAGCCGAAGCCGGGGCCAGTTGCACGCCTCGCGCGCTCAGGCCGCCGGCCCAGTTGCGCACCTGGCTGATGGTGACGGGATAGGCGAAGCCGACGCCCAGGGCCTGGCCGCGCGCGCCGGCGCCGGCTTCCAGGGCGCCCAGCTGGGCCTGGATGGCCTCGCCGGACAGATCGTCGTCGATGCCGCGCTCGGCCGAGGCGCGGGGGATCGGGCCGCCGCGACGGGCGGCCGCGCCGTCGTCGACGAAGGCCAGGCCGCGCGCCTTGAGGGCGGTCGTGAAGGTGGCCATGGCCGGGTCGGAGGCCAGGAACTTCGAGCCCAGATAGTTGGTCAGGCCGAAATAGCCGGTGGCGCGCGACATCAGCCATTCCAGCTTGCGCACGGTCTCGTCGGGGCGGTTGGCGGCGATCAGGGTGTAGGGGCCCGGATCGTTGGCCGGATAGTCGTTGGGCTCCATCGGTGTCTCGAGCAGCACCTCGTGGCCGTGCGAGCGGGCCAGGTCGATCCAGCCCTGCAGGCCCTCGGAATAGGGCGCGAACGACAGGGTGATCTCGGGCGGCAGGGTCTCGATGGCGGCGCGGGTGGTCTGGGCGTTGAGGCCGAGGCCGCCAATCACCAGGGCCACGCGCGGGCGACCGTCGGGGGTGAACGGGCGGGCATAGGCCTCGGCGACCGTGCGGCCGTCGGGAGCGATCACCGGCAGCGGACCGCCGCCGGGGCCGGGGGCCGACAGGCCGGGCAGGGGCGCCTGGGCCAGGGCGACGCCGGTCGGGACGGGCGGGGCGGCCAGTTCGACAGCTTCGCCCTCGCCTTCCAGCTCGGGGGCCGCGGCGTGGCGGGCGAAGGGGTGGTCCGACAGGTCCATCGCGCCGGGCAGCAGCGGGGCTTCCTCGGCGCCTTCGGGGGCCAGGGCCTCGCGCCAGCCGTCGGGCGCGCCCTTGGTGGCGCCGATGTCCGACAGCGACAGGCGAATGATCGGGGCGCCGGCCTTGGGGTCGCCGGTGATCAGCACCAGCACGGCCAGGCTCAGCAGGAACAGGAAGGCCGCGGCGCTGGCGCTGATATAGGGGTTGGTCGCGGCCGCCATCAGGCGCGCGCGCAGATCGCCGCCGCCCGCATCGACGGCGGGCGCGGCGGCGCTGTAGGCGGGCTTGCGGGAGAACACGGCGGCCATGCAGCAGCCTTAAGGGGCAAGCTTCCAAGATATGGTTAACGAAGCTTGCGCGAGCAGGCTCCCGCCTGCGGCGCGGCGACGCGGGGTCAGCGGTCTGGCGGAGCGACGCAGGCGGCCAGCAGGGCTTGGGCGCCGGGGGCCTGCAACAGGGCCAGATGCCGGCGGGCCAGGGCGGCCGGGCGCAAGTCTCCGGGCGGCGTGGCGTTGACGGGCGTCGGCTCGTACCAGGGATCGAACACCGCCTGCCGGCGCACCGCGTTCCAGGCCCGCAGCAGATGGGCGCCCTCGGCGTCGGGCGTCAGGTTCGGCAGCCAGCGTTTGCCAAGGTCCGGGCGGGACAGGGCGCGCGGCGGCGGCGCGGGATCGGGCGTCAGGCCCGTCGCGTCGCCGATCGCCGGGACCAGGCCGTGGGCCAGCCCTTCGGCGACCAGGCGGGCGGGAGCGGTGTCGAGCGTCTCGATCGCCCGGGCCGCGAGACGGGCGTAGTCGGCGGGCGTCAGGGCGCCGTCGGCCGCGTCGCTGAGGCCGTGTCCCGGCCAGTCCAGCGCCGCCAGCGGCCCGCGCCGGCGGGCGGCGGCGTCCAGGGCGGTGCGATGCGAACCGCCAGGCCCGTGGACCAGCAGGGCGCCGGCCCCGCGCCCCGGCTTCAGGCCCAGATGCAGGCGGCCCTCGAAGGCGTCGTCGCGGATGTCGACGAAGCGGTGGGTGCGGCAGGGCGCGCCGGCGATCTCGGCAGGCTCGCCGGCGTGGTCGCGCAAGAACTGGCGGCTGGCGGCCTCGGCCCCGTCCCAGGTGTCGGTGAGCCGGTGCTCGACGCCCGACGGCGGCGCGGCCAGGCGCTCCAGGTGGCCCGACAGCGGGTCGGGGCGCGAGGCGACCAGCAGCGACGGGGTCGCAAGGCGTGCGGGCAGGGCGGCGTCCGACTGGAAGGCGGCCAGGTAGCCGGAGCGATAGGCGTCGCCGGCCCGCAGCAGGTCCAGCGCCTCCTCGTGCAGTTCCGCCGGCGTTCCCTCGCCCCAGGCCAGCCGCTGGCCGTGCCGCCAGTCATTCCAGGGGAAGAAGAGGCGCTGGTCGGCGACCCGGCTCCACAGCCAGGTCAGGTGCGCGCCCGAGGCGACGGGGCGGAAAGGCGGGGCGTAGCGGTCGCCGAAGATCGCCCGCTCCTGCGGCGTCCAGGCCCCATAGCCGTGCGCCGCTACCGCCGCCACGCGGTCGGGCCGGGCGACGCCGGCGGCCACGGCGAGGATGGCCCCGGTATGCACGCCGTAGAGGCCGAAGCGCTTCAGTCCCAGGGCGTCGGCCAGGTCGATCACCGCCTGGGCCAGGCGCTCCAGCGGAACCGGTCCCTTCAGGCGGTCGGACTCGCCAAAGCCCGGGGTGTCGGGCGCGATGCACAGGAAGTCGTCCGCCCACCGGCCCATCAGCCCCAGCATGTCGGCCGAGGAGCGCGGGCTCTGGTGCAGCAGGATCACCGGAAAGCCCCGACCGGCCGCGCGGTAGTGGACGACGCGGTCGCCGACGTCGACGAAATGGCGGGTGACGGCGGGCCGGCTCATGCCTGCCAGCAAACCAGCGACGGCCGCGCCCGGCGGCGTCGCGCCGCCGTTATCCGCCTGGCGGCCAATCGCTGTCCGACGAGCGGTGAAAGTCCAGCGCCCGTTTGCGCGGTCGCGCGCTTGGTTCGCCCCCTTTGATCGCGCCTGCCATTCGCGGTCGAAAAAGGGGAAGATCCGATGCCTAAGGTCCTGGGACGCAAGTCCGCGCAGTTCGCCAGCGCCGCGCTGTCGGTCGCCCTGCTCGACGCGGCCGCCTTCGCCGCCCACGCTCAGGAGGCGCCGGCAAAGGAGGCCCCGCCCGCGGTCGAGGAGCTGCTCGTCACCGCCCAGCGCCGCGAGCAGAACCTGCAGGACACGCCGGTGGCCGTCAGCGCCTTCTCGGCCCGCGCCCTGGACCAGCTGCAGATCGCCAAGGTGCAGAACCTCGGCTCGGCCGTGCCCAGCCTCTATGTCTCGCAGATCAGCGCCTCGCCCTCGACGGTGCAGATCAGCCTGCGCGGCGCGCTCGACCAGACGGGCGGCATGATCACGTCGGAGCCGCCGGTCGGCATCTATATCAACGACGTCTACCAGGCCCGCCTGTCGGTCGCGAACATGGACCTGGCCGACGTCCAGCAGGTCGAGGTGCTGCGCGGGCCGCAGGGCACGCTGTACGGCCGCAACTCGATGACCGGGGCGCTGAAGTACCAGACCCGCCAGCCGGACGGCAAAGGCGGCGGCACGCTGGAGGCCTCGGCCGGCAACTACGGCCAGCAGCGCTATCGCGCCACCGTCGGCGGGGCGATCACCGACCACGTCGCCGCCACCGCTTCGGCCCTGTTCTCCGAGCGTGACGGCTGGCAGTACGACACCACCCTGAAGCAGAAGGTCGGGGCGCGCCGCGATTCCGGCGTGCGCGGGGCCCTGGGCCTGACCGATGTCGGCCCGTTCAGCGCCATGGTCGAGGCCAGCTACGCCCGCACCGACACCGAGGGCCAGTATTTCGTGCCGCTGGATCCGACGACGCTGAAGCCCCTGGCCTCGGGTCCGTTCGGCTCGACCCGCACGCCCAACAAGACCGACACCCGCAACGAGCAGAAGACCCTGGCGCTGCACCTGGGCTATGCCGGCGAGGCGGTGACCTTCAAGTCGATCACCGCCTACCAGACCCTGGCCGACCACTGGACGCTCGATTTCTCCGGCGGGCTGGTCAACGGATTCGGAACCACGGTGGCCGGCTTCCTGCGCGGCAGCGACACCGACCAGGAGCAGATCAGCCAGGAGTTCCAGCTGCTGGGCGACGCGGCCGGCGGCAAGCTGCAATGGATCGGCGGGGTCTTCTACTTCAAGGAAACCGGCACGCAGGTGATCACCGACACCATCGGCGCCGGCGTCTACGCCGCCTTCCCGATCGGCCTGCTGCCGACCACGGTCAACGCCGAATCCAAGAGCACGGCGATCTACGGCCAGGCCGAATACGCCTTCACCGACAAGCTGAAGGGCTCGTTCGGCCTGCGCTACACCGATGACCAGAAGTCGGTCGACGGCACGATCCAGAACGGCCTGGCGGCCTTCCCGGCCACCCTGGTCGCGCGTTCCAACGACGCCGACTGGAAGGTCTGGACGCCCAAGTTCAATCTTCAATACGCCGTCTCCGACGACGTGATGGCCTACGCCACCGTGGCGCGCGGCTATCGGGCCGGCGGCTTCGTGGCCCTGTCGATCGCCAATCCCAGCATCTTCACCCAGGGCTATGACCCGGAATACGCCTGGTCCTACGAGGCCGGCGCCAAGATCGAGGGCTTCGACCGCCGGGCCCGCCTGAACGTGGCGGCCTATCTGGAGCAACTGAAGGACCTGCAGCAGAACGTCATCGAGAACGGCTCGACCCTGACCCAGAACGCCGCCGAGGCGCGGATCGCGGGCCTGGAGATCGAGGCTTCGGCCACCCCGATCACCGGCGTCAACCTGTTCGCCAGCCTGGCCTTGACCGACGCCGAGTACGAGAAGCTCGACGCCAGCACGGCGGCGGCCCAGGCCGGCGCCAAGAGCCTGCCGCTGATCTCCAAGGTCCAGGGCCAGGTGGGCGGCTCGTGGAAGATCGCCCCGGCGGCGCTGGGCGGCGGCTCGGTCACCGTGGCCGGTGACTGGAGCTATCGCTCGTCACGCTACTCGGAGGCGACCAATTCGGAGGCCGGCCACATCCCGGCCGTCGATCGCCTGAACGCCAGCGTCACCTACGAGTCGCCGAACGGCCAGTGGAAGGCCTTCGTGCAGGGCCGCAACGTTCTCGACTCCGAGGACTATTATTCGGGCGCGGCGTTCATCCCGGGCCTGATCGTCTACCGCGGCGCCGACGAGCCGGCGATGTGGAGCGTCGGGGTGCGGTTCAAGTACTGAGGGCGAGGCCGCTAAAGTTCGGCGCAAACTGGCCCCTCTCTCTTAGAGAGAGGGAGGGGCCCATGCGAAGCATGGGAGGGTGAGTGGTTACACCCTCAACCGGCGTGCCGGCACATCGCCCGCAACAGCGCCAAAATGATCAGGGGGCTTCGCCTACCCACTCACCCTCCCACGCCTTGCGGCGCGGGCCCCTCCCTCTCTCCATGAGAGAGGGCTCAAAACAAAACCCCGCCCGGATCGCTCCGGGCGGGGCTCGTCATTCTCGCTGCAAAAGCAGACTACTTCTTCTCGACCGGCGGCTTGCCGGGCGTCGCGGCCGCGGCGGCCGCCTTGGCGGTGACCTCGGCGATCTTGGGCTGGGGCTTGGGCAGCTTCGGCACGGCCTCGACCGAGCCGGCCTTCAGCACGGCCAGGGCGCGTTGCAGCTGGAAGTCGTCCTTCTTCTCGTCGAAGCCCGCGGGCGGGGCCTCGGCCGGGGTGTGGACGCCCTTGCGGGTCTTGCCCTCGTCGGCGTTCAGGGCGTTCTTGAAGCTGGCCTCGCTGAACCACACGCGGTTGGCGATGTCCTGGGCCTGGTCCTTGGTCTGGGCCACTTCCAGGTCGGGCTCGATGCCGGTCTTCTGGATCGAGCGGCCCGACGGGGTGAAGTAGCGGGCCGTGGTCAGCTTCAGGGCGCCGTCGGCGCCGCCGCGCAGCGGGATCACGGTCTGGACCGAGCCCTTGCCGAAGCTGGTGATGCCGACCAGTTCGGCGCGATGGCGATCCTGCAGGGCGCCGGCGACGATTTCAGCCGCCGAGGCCGAGCCCTGGTTGATCAGCACGACCAGCGGCAGGCCGTTGAGGATGTCGCCCGGGGTGGCGTTCAGGCGCTGGATGTCGCGCGGATTGCGGCCGCGCTGGCTGACGACCTCGCCGCCCTCCAGGAACAGGTCGGCCACGCCGCGCGCCTGGTCGAGCAGGCCGCCCGGATTGTTGCGCAGGTCGAAGACCAGGCCCTTCATCTGCGGGTTCTTGGTCTTCAAGTCGGTGATCGCGGCCGACAGGGCGTCGGTGGATTTCTCGTTGAAGCCGGGCAGGCGGACGTAGCCGTAGTCGCCTTCCATGCGGGCGATGGCGGCCTTGGGCTTGATGACCTCGCGCACCAGCTTGACGTCGAACGGGTCGGTCTTCTCGCGGGCGATGGTGATGGTCACCGTCTCGCCGGCCGGGCCGCGCATCTGCTTGACGGCCTCGTTGACCGTCAGGCCCAGCACCGACTGGCCGTTGACGGCCGTGATGTAGTCGCCGGCCTGGACGCCGGCCCGAGCGGCGGGCGTGCCGTCCATCGGCGAGATCACCTTGACCACGCCGTCCTCGCTGGTGACCTCGATGCCGAGGCCGCCGTACTCGCCGCGGGTGGTGTCCTGCATGTCCTCGAAGCTGTCGGGCGACAGGTAGCCCGAATGCGGGTCGAGGCTGGTCAGCATGCCGTCCAGCGCCGCCTCGATCAGCTTCTTGTCGTCGACCTCGGTGACGTACTGGTCCTCGACCGTGGCGAGCACGTCGCCGAACAGTTCGAGCAGCTTGTAGGTCTTGGCTTTCTGCGAGGGGATGGTCGCTTGGGCCATGGGGCTGATATAGGCCATGGTCCCCGCGCCGAGGACGAAGGCCGAAACACCGATGAGCAGGTACTTGCGCATAAGGCCTTGAAGGCTCCCTTGCGGCGCGTGAGCGCCGCGTCCGAAATTCGAGCGGCGCGCGCCGCGACTATAGTCCGGCCCCGTCCATCCCCGACGAAGGCCGCGCGTCATGATGAACGCCCATCATTACTGAAAAAGTCGTCTACCGCGACTCCTGCTTGAGCCAGCGACCCGGGTCGGCCGGAACGCCGTTCTCGCGCACTTCAAGATAGAGTTCCGGCTCCAAAGGTCCACGGTCCGTCATGCTTCCGAGGTCGGCTCCGGCTGCGACCGATTGTCCGGGGGCGACCTTTACGTCGGCCATTCCGGCCATCACCAGGTGATAGGCGCCCTGTGTCCGGACGATGACCACCATGTCCCAGCCGTTCAGCGGACCGGCATATTCCACCGTGCCTGCGGCGGGACTTTCGACGCTCTGGCCCTTGGCTGTGCGGATCGACAGGCCCTCGGACTTGCCACCGACCGGCAGGGCCTCGCCGAAGCGGCGGATCACCTCGCCCTGGGCGGGGGCCCGCAGGACCAGCGGGCCGGTGGGGGCGCCGGTCGCCAGGCCGTCGGTCAGGGCGCCCAGGGTTTGGCGCTCCTGGTCGGCGGCGATGGCGTCCTGGGCGTAGGCGCGCTCCAGCTGGGTCTTCTCGACGATCATCCGCTCCAGCTCGCCCCGACGGTCGGCCACGGCGCTCTCGGCGGTGAACAACTGCTCGGAGGCGGCGGCGGCCTCGCGGCGCAGGGCCCCGACGGCCCGGGCTTGTCGGGCATAGGCGTCGGCCCGGGCCTGCAGGTCCGGCGTCATGGCCCGGATCAGGATCGCCGCCCGCACCGCATCGCGGGCGTCGCGCGGATTGACCAGCAGGGCCGGCGGCGGGTTGCGGCGGAACAGTTGCAGGGCGCTGAGCAGCCGGGCCAGCTGCCCCCGGTCGCGGCCCAGCTCGCCGATCAGCGCCGACTCCCGCCGGTGCAGCACGTCCAGCCGGGCGCGCTTGATGTCGACATCGGCCCCGGCGACGACCTGCTGCTGGTTCAGGCGGGTCAGCTCGGCCCGCAGGTCCTCGATCTCGCGACGGGTGTCGGCGGCCTGTTGCAGGTCGCGGGTGCGCTGGTCGCCGACCTGCTGCGCGACGACGACGCCCGCTCCGGCAAGGAGCAGGACGGCGCTGGCGGCGGCGATCGCGAAGCGGCGGGGCATGGCGTCCCTATCTGCCTGAGGGCGCGGCGGTTTCCTAGGGCCTGCCATCTTCGGCTCGGCCTTCGGGGCGGGGAAAAATCTGCGGGCCTTTTTTCGAAGTCCTACAATCCGGAGTCCCTGCTGACAGCAGGGTGTCAGCAGGGCTGTGAAAAGAAGAATGGCGTGTTCGACGCAGGAGGAACAAGCCGATGGTCGATGTCAGCGAAGCGCAGATCGTATTCACCGAGATCCCGGTCGCGGATCCCGAACGGGCGTGCAAGTTCTACGAAACCCTGCTCGAAGGCGAGCTGACTCGGCAGGACGGCGGCCCGAACCCGATCTGGCTGCTGCCGCACGCCGAGGGGGCTCACGCGGTGGGCCATATCTATCCCGGAAAGCCAGCCGTGGACGGCGCCGGCGCGACGACCCATTTCGCCATCGGCGATGCGCTGGCCGATGCGATGGACCGCGTCAGGAAGGGCGGCGGAGAGGTCCTGTCGGACGTCATCGAGATCCCGGTGGGCTCGTTCTTCTACGCCAAGGACACCGAGGGCAACAGCTTGGGGATCTTCAAGTACAGAAGCTGATCGCGGAGGCTCGCGCCATCCTCAATCCCGGTGATAGGGCGAGCCCGCCAGGATGGTGACGGCGCGGTAGATCTGCTCGGCCAGCATGGCGCGGGCCAGGGCGTGCGGCCAGGTCTGGGGGCCGAAGGCCAGGAGCTCGTTGGCGCCCGCCAGGATCGACGGATCCAGCCCGTCGGCGCCGCCGATCAGGAACACGATCCTGCGCTGGCCGTCGTCGCGCAGCCGCTCCAGCCGCCCGGCGAAGGCTCGCGAGGTGTGGACCTTGCCGTGCTCGTCGCAGGCGATGACGTAGGCGCCCTCCAGATGCGGGCGCAGCACCTCGGCCTCGGCGGCCTTGCCCGGCTTGCGGGCCTCGACCTCGAGGATCTCGACGGGACCCAGCGCCAGGGCGCGGCCCGACGCCGTGGCGCGGGACGCATAGTCCAGCGCCAGCTGCGCCTCGACCATGCGGCCGAGCTTCCCGACGGTGAGGATGGTGATCTTCATTTTGGGGAGAGCGTGGCGAGACCCCGCCCCGAGCGTTGCTCAGGGGCGAGGCCCGTCCTGCGAGAGATCAGTTCGACGTCGCCGCCGGCATCCGGTGCGGGGCGTCGACGGCCCAGATCTTCTCGATGTTGTAGAAGCTGCGCACCTCGGGGCGGAACAGGTGAACGACGACGTCGCCGGCGTCGATCAGCACCCAGTCGCAGTGCGGCAGGCCTTCGACCCGGGCCTTGCCCAGGCCGTGGTCCTTCAGCGCGCGCAGCACGTGGTCGGCGAGAGCGCCGACGTGACGATGCGAGCGGCCGGACGCCACGATCAGGCTGTCGGCCACGGAGCTCTTGTCCGTGAGGTCGATGTGGACGATGTCCTGGGCCTTGTCGTCGTCGAGGCGCGAGAGGATCAGCGTCTCGAGCGCCTTGATGTTCAGGTCCGTACTGAGCGTCGGATTTTCAGTCGAGGAGTCGGCTTGAGCCGGTCCCTCGTGCGCCGTCGGCGCGGGGTCGCTACGCAGCGGAATGCTCCTTATTGGCTTCGCGCAAAGCCTCCCTTAGCACGGAAAGACTCGAAACGTGAGGGGGATCGTGGTCGCAGGCGGATTCGGCCGCGTTCCGGGTGCTGATCAGCCCTTGCTCTGCCGCGCCCGCAGGGCCGTGGAGGAGGCGAAGTTCAGCGGGCCGGTCAGGTAGACCCAGGCCGGCGTGTCGGCGTCGGCGATCGTGGCGGCGGCGCTGGCCGGGCGGCGGGCGAAGGCGAAGCGGCGGGCGGCCGGCGAGGTGCGGGCCTTCAGCGCCGCCCACGGCCGCGAGACCACGGCGACCGGCACCGAGCGCATGATCTGGGTCCAGCCGCGCCAGCGGTGGAAGGTGGCCAGGCTGTCGGCGCCCATCACCCAGACGAACTTCACGCCCGGATAGCGGGCTTTCAGCACCCGCAGGGTGTCGATGGTGTATTGCGAGCCCAGGCGGGTCTCGGCGTCGGAGACGATCATCCCCGGGCCGCGCGCCCAGCGGCGGGCCGCGTCCATGCGCTCGGGCAGGGGGCGGGTCTCGTGTGAGGACTTCAGCGGGTTTTGCGGCGAAACCAGCCAGATCACCCGGTCCAGGCCCAGGCGATGCTTCGCCGTCTCGGCCACGTGGGCGTGGCCCTCGTGCGCCGGGTTGAAGCTGCCGCCGAACAGCCCGACGCGCATCCCCGGCTCCAGGTGGAAGCCGAGGCGCTGGGCGCTGGGACGGCCGGCCTCAGGGACGAGTCTGGCCGGTCCCGCGAACCACATACTTGAACGTCGTCAGTTGCTCGGCCCCGACCGGGCCGCGGGCGTGTAGCTTGTCGGTGGCGATGCCGATCTCGGCTCCGAAGCCGAATTCGCCGCCGTCGGCGAATTGGGTCGAGGCGTTGACCAGCACGATGGCGCTGTCGACCTGGCTGATGAAGGCCTCGGCCGCCGCTTCGTCCTCGGTGACGATGGCGTCGGTATGGCCCGAGCCGTAGGCGGCGATGTGCTCGGCCGCGCCGGCGACGCCGTCGACCACGGCCAGGGCGATGATCGGGGCGAGATATTCGGTGGTCCAGTCCTCGACCGTCGCGGTCTCGAGGCCAGCGACGATGGCGCGCGCGGCATCGTCGCCACGAATTTCGCAGCCGGCCTGGATCAGCGCCTCGGCGATCGGCGGCAGCAGTTCTGCGGCGGCCGCGCGGTCGACCAGCAGGGTCTCGGCCGAGCCGCACACCGAGACGCGGCGCATCTTGGCGTTCAGCACGATGGCCACGGCTTTTTCCAGGTCGGCGGCGGCGTGCACGAAGACGTGGTTGAGGCCTTCCAGGTGGCCCAGCACCGGGGCGCGGGCCTCGGCCTGGACGCGGGCGACCAGGCTCTTGCCGCCGCGCGGAATGATCAGATCGATGGAGCGGTCCAGGCCCGACAGGATGGCGCCGACGGCGGCGCGGTCGGTGGTCCGGACCATCTGCACCACCTGGGCCGGCAGGCCGGCGGCCTCCAGGCCCTTCAGCACGGCGGCGTGGATGGCGAGGTTGGACTCGATGCACTCCGACCCGCCGCGCAGGATCACGGCGTTGCCCGAGCGCAGGGTCAGGGCGGCGGCGTCGGCCGTCACGTTCGGACGGCTCTCGAAGATCATGGCGATGACGCCGATCGGCGTGCGCACGCGGGCGATGTCCAGGCCGTTGGGCCGGGTCCAGCGCGAGGTCTCGACACCGAGCGGATCGGGGATGGCGGCCACGGCCTCGACGCCGGCGGCCACGCCTTCCAGGCGCGCTTCGTTGAGCATCAGCCGCTCGACCATCGGCGCGGTCAGACCGTTGGCGCCGGCCTTCTCGAGGTCGCGGGCGTTGGCGGCCAGGATGGCGGAGGCGTCGGCGCGGATGGCGGCGGCGATGGCGGTCAGGGCGGCGGTGCGCTGGGCTGGCGTGGCGAGGCGCAGGGCGCGCGCGCCCTCACGGGCCGCCTGGCCCATCGCCCTCATCGTCGCCTGCAGGCCGCCGGCCGCATCGTCCATCGCTCGTCCGTCCCCGGATATGCTCAGAGTGAGCCTTACCTAGGCGCTTTGTTCCCCGGGGGAAATGGCCAAATGCTGGCGCTGGCGCGAGAAAGCCTGTCACCGGCAACCGAACTTGGCGGCATAGGCGGCGATCGGCTCCAGGCCGACGGCGGCGCGGCGAGCCTCCAGCCCCTCGGGATCGATCACCGGATCGGGCCGCCAGTCGGCGGGACCCTTGCAGCCGCCCTGCGTGCCGTAGGTCTGGGCGCGGCCGGCGTTCACCGCCACCCGATCGGTCAAGGTAGGCGTAGTATTTCCCCTGCATGTCGCCGCGGGCGACCCGCGGCTTCAGGTCGGCCAGCACCGCGACCTGCCAGGCCGGATCGTGATCAGCATGCTGCACCAACAACCAGGCGGCCTGCGAGGCCTCCTCGCCATGGCGCGAGATGTCGAACCAGCCGATGCGCGCCAGCACGCCCTTCAGCCACGCGGCGTTGGCGGCGACCTCGCGATTGACGCGGGCCTCGATCATGGTCTGCAAGGCCTTGCCCTCAGGACCGTCGAGATCGCCGCCGTAGCGCATCAGCCGCTGGTCGAAGTCTACGCGGGCGAACAGGTCCCGGGCGTCGGGGTCGGTCGCGGCGTCGCGGTCCTTCATCCAGCGGCTGTCGGCCGGTCCGGAGGCGGCGCGCAGGGCGGCGATCTCGGCCTCGCTCCGGGCGAGGGCTGCGTCCAGGCGAGCCGACCGCGCGGCGTAGTCGGCGGCCGAGGCGCTGGCTCCTGCCAGACGCAGGCTGGCCAGGTCATCGGCGGCGGCGATGTCCAGCGGCCGGGCCAGGGCCTCGGCCTCCCGGGCCTTCAGCCGCGCGGCGAAGGCTTCGGACGTGTCGCCGGCCCGAACACTCCACGGATCGGCCAGCGCCATCGCCAGGGCCAGCATTGCCGTCGCCGTCCATCCGATCATCGCCGCCCCCGTCCAAATGAGATCCACAATGACGGGAGCCAAAAGAAATTAGCAACCGTCGGCGCCCTCAAAGCGAGGTCGTGTTTTCCTGACATTGTGTCAGGTTGACATGACATTTTGTCCGTGTCAGGTTTGCCTTACATCAACGGGAGGCGAGCCATGCTGGCGATCGGCAAGTTCCAGACTTCGGCGCACAAGCGCTACGCGATCAGGACCTGGGCGTTCATGGCGCCCTACGTGCTGGTCAATGTCGGAGCGATCTTCGGCGCCTTCGACGACATCAGGTCCCCTGTCGCCGCCTGGGCGCTGGCCCTGGTGGTCTCGGCGCCGGTGGTCGGGCAGATCTGGGCGACCCTGGCCCTGATGTCGGAGTCCGACGAGTTCGTGCGCGCCCTGGTGGCCCGGCAGTTCATCGTGGCGGCGGGCGTGGCCATGGCGCTGTTCTCGGTCTGGGGCTTCGGCGAGAGCTACGCCCATGCCCCGCACGCGCCGGGCTGGCTGATCTATCCGCTGTTCTGGGGGGCGTTCGGCGTCGTCTCGCCGTTCATCCGGAGCACGCGATGAAGAACCGCCTGAAGCTGCTGCGCATCGAGCGCGGCTGGACCCAGGAACAGCTGGGCCAGGTGCTCAACGTCTCGCGGCAGGCGGTCAACGCCCTGGAGACCGAGAAGCACGATCCCTCGCTCGATCTGGCCTACCGCATCGCCGCCGTGTTCGAGCGGCCGATCGAAGAGATCTTCGAGAACCCGCACGTCCGCTGAGGACGTCGTTTCCCCAAAACAACGAAGACTGGAGAGAGCCATGTCGTTCGCCATCCTTGGCGGCCGCGCGATCGCGCGCGCCTGCGTCATCATCCTGGCCGCCCTGCTGGGCCTTGGCCTGGCCGTGGCCGCCGCCCGCGCCGCGCCGGCCGGCTTCACCGCCGATCGGCTGACGGTCGAGGTGGTGGGGCAGGGGCCGGACGTGATCCTGATCCCGGGCCTGGCCTCGTCGCGCGAAGCGTTCCGGCCGCTGGCCGACCGGCTGAAGGCCACGCATCGCGTCCACCTGGTGCAGCTGTCGGGCTTCGCCGGCCAGGCCTGGAGCGGCGGCGACGGGCCGTTCGTCGATCCGGCGGTCGAGGCGCTGGCCGACTATGTCCGCGCGGCCGGACTGTCGAAGCCGGCGGTGATCGGCCACTCGATGGGCGGCCTGTCGGGCCTGCTGCTGGCTCAGCGCCATCCGGAGCTGGTCGGCCGGCTGATGACCGTCGACAGCCTGCCGTTCTACAGCGCCATGTTCGGTCCGACCGCCACGGCGCAGAGCGCCAGACCGTTCGCCGACCGCATGGCCGCGGGCGTCCTGTCGGCCAGCCCGGAGGCCTTCGCCGCCCAGCAGGCCGCCACCGCCAAGGGCCTGTCGCGCACCCCGGCCACGCAGGAGGCCATCGTCGCCTGGTCGCTGGCCTCCGACCGCCGGGCCGTGGCCAAGGCGCTGTCGGAGGTGATGACGCTGGACGCCCGGCCGGGCCTGGCGGCGCTGAAGCTGCCGGTGACCGCCGTCTACGCCGTCGATCCCGAGAGCGCGCTGCCGCCCGGCGTGGTCTCCGCCCTGTGGACGCGAGAATACGCCGCCTTGCCCGGCGTGACGCTGGTGCGGGTCGACAACAGCCGCCACTTCATCATGGCCGACCAGCCGGAGGCGTTCGCCAAGGCGGTGGAGGGGTTTCTGAAATAATCCCTCTCCCCTTGCGGGAGAGGGTGGCCTCCCGGAGGGAGGTCGGGTGAGGGGTCTCTCAGGCGTTGGCGGAGAGGCCTTTCGACCCCTCATCCGTCGGCTTCGCCGCCACCTTCTCCCGCTAGGGGAGAAAGATTACGAACCCACCGCCAGGTCATCGGCGTGGATCATCGGGCCTTCGGTGAAGCCTAGCTCGGCCTCGATGGCGTCGCTGCGCAGGCCGGCGATCTTGTGGGCGTCGGCGCTGTCGTAGCGGACGAGGCCGCGGGCGACCTCGTGGCCGGTCTCGTCGCGGACGCGGACGGCGTCGCCCTTGTCGAACGGGCCCTCGACGGCGCGGACCCCGGCCGACAGCAGGCTTTTCCCCTTGGCCAGGGCGGCGGCGGCGCCGGCGTCGACGGTCAGCCAGCCCTGGGGCGCCAGCGAGCCGGCGATCCAGGCCTTGTAGGCCGCGGCGGGCGAGGCGCCGGCCTCGATCAGGGTGGCGGGCGCGCCCTCCTCGATGGCGGCCAGCGGACGCGGGCGCGAGCCCAGGGTGATCAGGGTGGCGCAGCCGGCGGCGCGGGCGATGCGGGCGGCGGCGATCTTGGTGGCCATGCCGCCGGTGCCGACCCCGGCCGAGGCGTTGGCGCCCTCGGCCATGCCGGCGATCTCCGGCGTGATCTCGGTCACGCGAGCGATGTGGGTGGCGGTCGGGTCGCGGCGCGGATCGGCGGTGTAGAGCCCGTCGATGTCGGACAGCAGCACCAGCAGGTCGGCGCCGGCCAGCTGGGCGACGCGGGCGGCCAGGCGGTCGTTGTCGCCGTAGCGGATCTCTTCGGTGGCCACCGTGTCGTTCTCGTTGACCACGGGCACGACGCTCAAGGACAGCAGGGTCTCGACCGTGGCGCGGGCGTTCAGCCAGCGGCGGCGGGTCTCGGTGTCGTCGCGGGTCATCAGGATCTGGGCGACGCCGACGCCGTGCGGCTCGAACGCCTCCTCCCAGGCCCGCATCAGCAGGCTCTGGCCGGCGGCGGCGGCGGCCTGCTTCTCGGGCAGGGTGATCTTGCGGCCGGAGAGGCCCAGGCGGCGGCGACCCAAGGCCCCCGCGCCGGACGAGACCACCACCACCTGCTTGCCGGCCGCGCGCAGGGCCGCGGCGTCGGCGCAGAAGGCCTCCAGCCACGGCCGGTTGGCCGCGCCAGTGGCGGCGTCGACCAGCAGGGCCGAGCCGACCTTGAACACGATCCTCCGGGCGCGGCCCAGAGGTCCCCCGACCCCCAGGTTCACGGCTGCCAGCCTCCGGGCGTCTCCTCGACGTGGTCCTCGTCGTCCTCGATATCGGCCACCGCGTCGCCGCGACGGATGCGGACCTGCTTGTAGGCGGCCCGCAGCAGTTCGGTGACGCCTTCGCCCGACACGCCGGAGATCAGGTACGGCTTGACGCCGGCCACGGCTTCCAGCTCGGCCTGCTTGGCCAGGCGGGTTTCCTCATCGAGGGCGTCGATCTTGTTCAGCGCCAGGATCTCGGCCTTCACGGCCAGCTCGTCGCCATAGGCCTCGAGCTCACCGCGGATCGTGGTCCAGGCCTCGACGATGTCATCCTGGGTGGCGTCCACCAAGTGGATCAGGGTCGCCGAACGCTCGACGTGGCCCAGGAACCGGGTGCCGAGCCCTGCGCCTTCCGACGCGCCCTCGATCAGGCCGGGAATGTCGGCCAGGACGAAGCGCTCGCTGGTCGACAGGTCCACGACGCCCAGGTTCGGGGTCAGGGTGGTGAAGGGATAGTCGGCGATCTTCGGCTTGGCGGCGCTGGCTGCGGCGAGGAAGGTCGACTTGCCCGCGTTGGGCAGGCCCACCAGGCCGACGTCGGCGATCAGCTTGAGGCGCAGCCACAGCCAGCGCTCCTCGCCGTCCTGGCCGGGATTGGCCCACATCGGGGCCTGGTTGACCGGGCCCTTGAAGTGCAGGTTGCCCCAGCCGCCGTTGCCGCCCTTGGCCAGCAGCACGCGCATGCCCGGCTCGTCGAGGTCGACGATCAGGGTCTCCTTGTCCTCGTCGAGCACCTCGGTGCCGACCGGAACCTTCAGCACGATGTCGTCGCCGGCCGCGCCGTGGCGCTGGCGGCCCATGCCGTGCACGCCGGTGCCGGCCTTGAAGTGCTGCTGGTAGCGGTAGTCGATCAGGGTGTTCAGGCCTTCGACGGCCTCGATCCAGATGTCGCCGCCGCGACCGCCGTCCCCGCCGTCGGGGCCGCCGTATTCGATGTACTTCTCGCGTCGGAAAGACACCGACCCGCCGCCGCCGTTTCCGGAGCGGATGAAGATCTTGCATTGATCCAGGAATTTCATGGGCGTCTTTTGTCTCAAGCGGGGTTTCGCGTCGAGCGAAATGGACTTGGGCCAACCCTGGGAAAGTGCGTTCGGACGCTTCCCGTGTCGGGAATGCGACAAAGAAACGCTGCTGTGAACGCTGTTCGCTATCGTGACGAAATGTTAAACGTCGAGGTGCGACAAACGGTCCCGGGGCGAGAATTCTCTATTTCACGTGGGCGGGGAGGCTGGCGTTGTCGAACGCGAACGTCAGAAGCGAACTGGATCAAGACCTGCAGGGGCTGACGCTGCAGACGCTTTGCCGCAAATATGCGGGCGAGGCCTCGATCCACCGCAACATCCTGATGAGCCGCGGCACCGGCGTGACCGGAACCTGGCGCGACTTCCGCGCCTTCCTCGGCGACATCGGCCCGCGGCCGACCGAAAACCACGTGCTGGTGTTGATCAACCGGCTCGAGCGCACCTACGGCCCCGGCCGCGCCCGCTGGATGACGCCGGACGAGCAGGCCGCGCACGAGGCCGACTTCGACCGCCAACAGGCCGAGAAGAAGCGCGAAGAGCAGAAGCTGGCCCACGAGGCCGCCGCCTTCCGCCGCGCCAAGGCGCCCAACGCGCCCAATTTCGGCCAGTTCACGCCGATGGGCGGCCAGCAGGTCAGCTTCACTGACGTGGCCCGCAAGCTGAACATCCCGGTCGGCGCCCTGTCCAAGACCATGGCCGGCGGCCGCAGCGCCGACGACCTGGTCAAGCGCGCGGCCAGCGCCGCCGAGGTCATCAACCAGGACGCCACCTGGCTGCCGCCGGATCCGACCCGCAAGGCCAACTTCTTCGAGGCCTTCCGCATCTGGCACATGCAGGTGCAGCCGCAGTTCAGCCGCGCCGCCACCCCGACCTTCCTGTTCCTCTACATCGCCCTGCCGGTGATGAAGGAGTGCCGGGACGAGCTGATGGACCTGGACCTGTGGAATCCGCTGGGCCAGCGCGCCATGAACGCCCGCGACAACCACATCTCGTGGAAGAAGTACTGCGAGTTCATGCCCCGGGCTCAGGTGGCGATGATGGAGATCCCGATCTACGCCACCTATTCGCTGCTGAGCGATCTGGACGCCCTGTGCGAGCGGATCGTCACGGCGGAAAAGCGCTTCCGCGAGGGCCCGCAGAAGGTGATCCACACGCACCGGGCGGCCTGAGGCTTGGGTGCCAGGAACCTCCCCCTGTGGGGGAGGTGATCGCGAAGCGATCGGTGGGGGGAGTGGTTGGAGATCGCCCCCTCAGCGGCAGCTGAAAACGGCCCCCCACCGGCCTTCGGCCGCCTCCCCCAGAGGGGGAGGTTCTTCTATTTCGGCCTCTTCAGCCCCTTGGTCACGGCCGCCTCGCGATCCACCGCCAGCCACCCGTCCTTCACCTTCAGCTCCGCCAGCTGGATCACCGTGCGCTGGTTCCAGGTCGGGTCGGTCTTGGCCTCGTTTTCCTTGCCCTGGCCGACGAAGTAGTAGAGCAGCGCCCGGCCGTCGTTGACGACGACGTCGGGGTGGTGGCCGAGGTCGCGGTCGGTTGGCTGGCTGCCCGGCTTGTCGAGGATGAAGCCGCTCTGGCGCTCCCAGGTCACGGCGTCCTTGGAGCGCAGCACGGCCAGGCCCTTCCAGGCGTCGGCAATCATCCACCACCAGCCTCCGAAGAAGAACACCTTGGGGCCCTCGCCGGCGAAGTCGGCAACGAAGGCCGGCTGGAGGGTCCAGGTCTTCAGGTCGGGACTGTCGGCGACGAAGATGCGGCTGTTCTTGCGCTCGTCCTTGAACCACAGGCGATAGCCGCCCTGCGGGGCCTTGATGACGCCGGCGTCGATCACCCGGTCCGAGCCTAGCTCGAGCGTGTCGGCGCAGGTCCAGGCCTTGAGGTCGGTCGAGGTGAGGTGGACGATCTTCGCGCCCGCCTCCGGCAGGTTCCAGCGGTGGAAGATCCCCGGCACCACGGTCAGCCACATGTGGTGGACGCCGTTCTCGGTGAAGATCTCCGGCGCCCACAGGGTCTGGCCGGTGCAGGCGGCGGGAATGTTCGCCGTGCCGGCGTATTTCCAGGACAGGCCGTCCTTCGAGGTCGCCACGCCGATGGCCGTGGCGTGCAGCCAGGCGACGTCCTTGGGGTCTTCCAGTTTCAGCGTCGCGCGGCGGTTGGTGTAGAACATCCGCCACAGCCTGTCGGTCTTGTCCCAGGCGATCGAGACGTCGGCCGCGCCGTCGAACACCGGGTCGCGGTAGAGCGGCTTTTTTGCCTCGGCCAGGGCGGCGGCGGGAGCCGCAACGGCGAAAGCGAGCGCCAAACCGGCGAGAACGCGACCCAGAATACGACGATGCATGATGCCTCCCATATTATGGGTAGGCATTCTACATGATGTACAGAGTTTGCCCACTCCGCTCCCTTACCCCTCTTCCATAGGGAGAGGGAGGGGCCCGCCGCGAAGCGGTGGGAGGGTGAGGGGTTTCACCGTTGGCCGGGAAACCCAAGCCGAGCTTCATCCGGTGAGTTTGTTACCTCTCACCCTCCCACGCTTG
Source organism: Caulobacter hibisci (assembly GCF_016135805.1). Taxonomy (GTDB): domain Bacteria; phylum Pseudomonadota; class Alphaproteobacteria; order Caulobacterales; family Caulobacteraceae; genus Caulobacter; species Caulobacter hibisci. Next base: position 200,613 of record NZ_JADWOX010000008.1, on the reverse strand, counting down.
CAGCGTGGGCCCCTCCCTCTCTCAAAGAGAGAGGGATCTATTTCCCTAAGCCAGCCAAACCATCATTCGCGTCGGCACGGTCTCGCCGCGCGACACGGACGGCTTGGCCTCGACGACGCCCGTATAGAGGAACCCCGCCTTGACCAGCACCTGGCCGGAGGCCGGGTTGTCGGCGAAGTGGCCGGCGACGACCAGCTTGCGCCGCCAGTCGTGCGTGGCCCACGACAGGGCGCCTTGCAGGGCCTCGGTCGCCAGGCCGCGGCCCCAGAACGGCCGGCCGATCCAGTAGCCGACCTCGAGCCGGCCGTCCTCGTTGGGGAAGAAGCCCAGCACGCCGACGACGCCGGCGTCTTCCAACTCGATGGCGAAGGTGGCCGAGCGGCTCCAGTCCTGCGACTGCACGCGGGCCACGAACTCGGCCGCGTCGGCCTGGCCGTAGGGCCAGGGCATGCGGGTGGTCATCTTGGGGATGGCGTAGTCGGCGCCCAGGCTGGCGATGCGGGGCGCGTCGGACATGTCCGGGGCCCGCAGCGTCAGCCGCCGCGTCTCGATGACGGGACTTCTTTCGATCACGCACATGGCGCGCCTCCCTTTCCCGGCCCTTCTTCACGACGAGGCGCCGATACTCCGACGCGCCTCAGATAGTGCGGGACCGTGACGCTCCAATTGCCGGGTGAAGGCTATTTCGTGGAGCGCGGACAAAACAAAAGCGGGGAGTCCGGCGTCCGGACTCCCCGCTTCGTAATCGTCGCGTCCGGATCGTCTTCTTGAGGAAGCACGATCCGAAGAGAGACTTCTGATCGTACTATTCGGCGGCCTGGGCCACCGGGGCCACGGTCACGTAGGTACGGTTGTTACGCTTGGTCACGAAGCCCACGGCGCCCTGCACGAGAGCGAAGAGGGTGTGGTCCTTGCCGATGCCGACATTGGCGCCCGGGTAGAACTTGGTGCCGCGTTGACGCACGAGGATGTTGCCGGCGAGAACCTTCTCGCCGCCGAACTTCTTTACGCCAAGGCGCTTCGATTCCGAGTCGCGACCGTTGCTCGACGAGCCGCCAGATTTCTTGTGAGCCATGATGCTCTCCTAATCTTTGACCCGGTTTCCGCGAGCGGACCTGGGTCAGATCAATTCCAAAAAAGACCCTGGCGGATCTTAGGCTTCAGCTTCCGGAGCTTCCGAAGCCGCGGCCTTCTTCGGCGCGGCCTTCTTCTTCGGAGCGGGGGCGGCTTCGGCCTTGACCGGAGCTTCCGGGATCGTCGCCGGGACGGCGGCGTCGCCGAGGCCGCGGGCGCGGGCGTTCAGGATGACCTTCGGGGTCAGGTCGATGGCGCCTTCCCACTTGGTTTCCTTGCCGGCGCCGGCCACCGACGTCACGCGCAGGACCGACTCGGTCTGGCGGTGACCGCGGGTGCGGCGGTAGCCCTGACGGCGGATCTTCTTGAAGATCTTCACCTTCTCGCCCTTGCGGGTTTCGAGCAGGGTGGCGTTGACGACGGCGCCGTCAACGGTGGGGGCGCCGACCGTCACGGCCTCGCCTTCGCCCAGCAGCAGAACTTCGCCGAACGCGACTTCCGCGCCGGGTTGACCTTCGAGCTTCTCGACGACCAGCAGGTCGCCGGCTTGGACCCGGTACTGCTTGCCGCCGGTTTTGATGACCGCGTACATAGGTTAGCGCCTTAAATAACGTGCTGTTCGCAAAATAACGGAACGCCCGCTAGGAAACCCGGCGGGCGAGAGGGGCGCACTTATAGCGCCGAAAGGCTGTGAGTCAACGGCCAAGGACGCCGCTCAAGCGCTTGGCGCGATTCAATATGTGACCCGTGGCGGAAGCGTCATGACTCCCCTGGCTCGTTATTTTGTAACAGGCTATAGCGCGGGCGTGACGTCCGCCTTCTTCGCCTCGATCGCGGCTACCGGCTTCATGGTGGCCTTCCTGCATGCGGCCCTGCCAACCCATTGGCTGCCGTTCGTGCTGGTCGGCCGCGCGCAGAAATGGTCGGCGGCCCGCACCTTGAGCGTCACCCTGCTGGCGGGGCTGGGACATGTGGCCCTGACCATCTTGCTGGGCCTGTTCCTGGTGGTCGCCGGCCTGGCGCTGGAGCCCAAGCTCGGCGGCCTGTTCCACTGGGTGGTCGGCGGGCTGATGGTCGCCGTCGGCGTCTTCTATATAGCGCGGGGCCGCCACAGCCACGGCCTGCCCGAGGCCGGCCGCCGCGCCTACACCTCGGACCGCGCCGCGATCATGGCCCTGGTCGTGCTGCTGACCCTGTCGCCGTGCGAGGCCTTCCTGCCCTATTACCTGGCCGGGATGAAGCACGGCTGGGGCGCCTTCCTGCTGCTCAGCGTCGTGCTGCTGGCGGCGACGGCGGCCGGAATGCTGATCTTCACGGGCCTGAGTCTCGCCGGCGTGCGCCGCCTGAACCTCGACTGGCTGGAGCGCTACGAGGAGACCATCCTTGGCGCGGCCCTGGTGCTGGTCGGCCTGGCGGTGGCGTTCCTGAAGACCTGACTTTCGCTCACGCCCCAGGGCCACTAAATACCCGCCATGACCCAGACCGCTCCTTCCGCCTCCGGCAAGATCCCCGTCACCGTGCTGACCGGCTATCTCGGCGCCGGCAAGACCACGCTGCTCAACCGCATTCTCACCGAGGAGCACGGCAAGCGCTACGCCGTGATCGTCAACGAGTTCGGCGAGGTCGGCATCGACAACGACCTGGTGGTCGGGGCCGACGAAGAAGTGTTCGAGATGAACAACGGCTGCGTCTGCTGCACGGTGCGCGGCGACCTGATCCGCGTGCTGTCGGGCCTGATGAAGCGCAAGGGCGGCTTCGACGCCATCGTCGTCGAGACCACCGGCCTGGCCGATCCCGGCCCGGTGGCCCAGACCTTCTTCGTCGACGAGGACGTCAAGGCCCGCACCTATCTCGACTCGGTCACCGCCCTGGTCGACGCCAAGCACATCATGCTGCGGCTGTCGGACTCCAAGGAAGCGGTCGAGCAGATCGCCTTCGCCGACCAGATCGTGCTCAACAAGACCGACCTCGTGGGCGAGGACGACCTGCGCCACGTCGAGGCGCGGATCCGCAAGATCAACCCGCTGGCCCCGATTCACCGCGCCCAGCGCTCGAACGTCCCGCTGAGCGCCATCATCGGCAAGCACAGCTTCGACCTGGAGCGGATTACCGAGCTGGAGCCGGACTTCCTCAACCCCGGCCACGGCGAGCCGGGCCACGTGCACGACGAGCACTGCGGCCACGATCATGGTCACCATCATCATGATCACGACCATGGGCACGTGCATGACGAACACTGCGGTCACGACCATCACCACGGTCATGATCACGGCCACAAGAGCGACATCCACGACGATGGCGTCAAAGGCATTTCCCTCACCCTCGACAAGCCGGTCGACGGTCAGAAGATCACCGTCTGGCTCAACAACCTGCTGGCGGCCAAGGGCGTCGACATCCTGCGCGCCAAGGGCATCATCGACGTGAAGGGTGAAGAGCGCCGCCTGGTGTTCCAGGCCGTGCACATGATCCTGGAAGGCGACTTCCAGCGTCCCTGGACCGACAAGGACAACCGCTACAGCCGCATGGTCTTCATCGGCCGCGACCTGGACGAAGCCGAGCTGAAGAAGGGCTTCGAGGCCTGCGTGGCTTAGTCACGATCCCTCTCCCCTTGCGGGAGAGGGTGGCCCCACGAAGTGGGGTCGGGTGAGGGGTTGCACGTACAGAAACGCCGCGACAGCTGATCGGCTGTCGCGGCGTTTTTCGTTCGTACGACCCCTCATCCGTCATCCTTCGGATGACACCTTCTCCCGCAAGGGGAGAAGGAAAGGATCAGCCAGCCACCGGCCGCTGGATGCTCGGCTCCAGGTTCTTGACGATCTCGCGGGCGTCGTAGGCGCGGGGGTCGCCGACCGGCTTGGCGCCCTTGTGCAGGACGATCTCGGCGCTGGCCTCGAACTTCTCGACCGTGCGGATCTCGGCGCGGTTGGCGAAGAAGGGGTCGCCCCAGAACGGGTCCCAGGCGCGCCAGCCGCCGTAGCGGGGGCCGTAATAGCGCCAAGCCGGACGCCAGTAGCCGTAGGGATAGCCGTAGCCGAAGCCGGGACGGCCGAAGGGATCCTCGTCGATCACCGTGCGCGCCGTACGGTCGGTGCGACGGTCGGCGGTCTCGAACCAGTCATAGCCCTGCTGGGTGGTCAGCTCGGCGGCGCGATAGAGCAGGTAGCGCTCGACGGTCTCGCGGCCGGTCAGGCTGTTGCCGGCGAAGGTGACGCGATAGCGGTCGCCTTCGAGGCGCAGCTCGGAGAAGCCGCCCGACGCCTTCTGGCCGGGGACGGCGGGCTGGTAGGGGGTGGCGGTGGCGCAGGCGCTCAGCGCCGCGGCGACCGCCGCGATCGCGAGCCACTTGACCTTTTTCTGGGACATGGCGCGCTCCTTTGCGACAACTCGTTACTCCCGTACCGTAACGGATGGCGCAGCTTTACGGTTTCGCCAAGGCGAACCGTTTCCGAAAGTGGAAAAAAGCGACCTATCCGCGAAGGACGATCAGGCAGGCCGCGCCGATCAGCAGCGCCCCCACCAGCAGGCCGAATCCCTTGCGGAAGGCCGGCTCGTTCATCCGCGTCGCCAGGGCCGCGCCGCCCAGGCCGTAGGCGCTCATGCTGATCAGGTCCATGCCGATGGTGGCGCAGGCGAACATGATCAGCTGCGGGACCAGCGGCCGGTGGATGTCGATGAACGGCGGCAGCACGCCGGCGAAGAACACCAGGATCTTCGGGTTGGCGATCTGCACGGTGAAGCCGTCGCGGAAAGCCGAGCGGCCGGTCGAGGTCCGCACCGCCGCCAGGGCCGAGCCCTCCGCGCCGGCCGGCTTCAGGGCGCTGATAATCGACTTTATCCCCAGCCAGACCAGATAGGCCGCCCCCGCCATAGCCAGCACGTGGAAGGCCTGGGGGAAGGCGGCGATCAGGGCGCCCAGCCCCAGGGCCGCGGCGACGAACCACACGAGGCTGGCGGTGTTCATCCCCACCACGCCCAGCAGGGCCGCGCCCTTGCCTTTTTCCATGCCGGTGGCGATGGCGAACAGATTGGCCGGCCCCGGGGTGATGGCCATGACGAACATGGCCGCCAGGAAGGCGCTGTAGCGGGCGGGATCGACGGGCAGGACCATGGCTGGGCTATAGGCTTTCGTTTGATCTCTTCCCACCCCCATCCTCCCGTCATTCCCGCCACAAGGGGCGGGAATGACGGGAAGAAGAGAGAAAGGCGGCTCCCCTACATTCCCACGGTCACCGCCACCCAGACCGCCCGCCCCAGGGCGCCCAGCAGCAGGGCGAAGGTCGCCAGGCCCTGGATGGCGAAGCCCAGGCCACGCTTCTTCGGATCGGCCGTGTAGCTCAGGGCGTAGATGATCCGGCCGAGGATCCAGACGACGCCGAGCGCGGCGGCGACCAGATCGCTCCAGTACCAGGCGAACAGCCACAGCGACGGCAGGAAGATCGGCAGCCATTCCAGGGTGTTGGCCTGCACCCGCACGTGGCGCTCGAGGTCCGGGTGGCCGGTCATGGCCGGGGCCTGGATGCCGGTGCGGCGGCGCGCCCCGCCGACCCGCAGGGTGATCCAGATGTAGCAGATCAGGGCGGCCAGCGTGACGATGGCGACCAGGGCGTGGCTTTGCATGATGTTTCCCCCTCTTGAGGCGGCGCAAGGACGGCCGCCGGCCGGGAGCTTAAGCGTAATCGCGCAAGAAGCTCAAAGCCGTCCGGGTTCTGTTCGGAACCAGCCGGCCCGCCATGCGCTTTCGGCTTCGAAGACCCTCGTCCGAACCCTTTCCAGGAAAGGTCTCGCGCATGCTTGTGGACTCCACCGCGATCCAGGCGATCGACTACGAACGCGAACACGGCAAGCTGTTCGTCCGGTTCATCGACGGCGACGAATATGTCTATGTCGGCGTGCCCGAACGGGTGACCGCGGCCTTCACGCGGGCCCGCTCCAAGGGGCGGTTCTTTCAGCGGATGATCCGCGATCGGTATCCGTACAACCGGATCTGAGCGCTTCCCTGAAGCCCCACAAAAAGAAAGTCATCGCCCGGCTTGTCCGGGCGATGACTTCTTAGTTTGAGGGAGAGGGCAGGAGAGGCGGCTTACGCCTCCTCGTCCTCCTCCGCTTCATCCTCGACAGTCTCAACCGGTGCGGCGATGGCGGCCGGCTTGGCCTTCTTGCCGCGGCGCGGGGCCGGAACGTCCTCGACCACCGACAGCGGCGCGGCTTCGGCCAGCGGGGCGGTCAGGCCCGACAGGGTTCCGCCGTTCAGGCCCACTTCAGCCATCAGCTGGTCGAGCAGCGGGGCCTGGGCGCGGTAGCGCAGGGCGCCGCTGACCACCTGGTCGGCCAGGTTGCCGCCGCCCGAACCGCCGGTCCCGGAGTCGTTGGCCGCCCCGCCGGTCGCGCCGTTCAGGCCGTCGACCTGGACGATGCGGATTGAGTCGATGGCTTCCAGCGGCTTCACCGACTCGGCGATGATCCGGTCGAGGTTCTCGATCAGCTTGATGCGGATGGCCATGGCCACCTGGTCGGCCGACAGCAGGTTGGCGGCCTTGTTCAGGGCCTCCTGGCCCGAGGCGTCGACGGCGTAGCGCACGCGGGCGGCTTCGGCCGACAGGCGCACGGCCTGAGCCTCGGCCTCGGCGCCGATGCGGGTCTTGTCGGCCGCGCCCTTGGCTTCCTCGCGCAGGGCCTCGGCCCGGTCGGCGGCGGCGGTCCTCTCGGCCTCGGCGGCGACCTTGACGGCGATGGCCTCGCGCTCGGCCTCCTTGGTCGCCTCGATCAGCTCGATGATCTTCTGGCGGTCGGCGGCTTCGCGTTCGCGGACGGTCTTGACCTGCTCCTCGGCGGCGACGGCGAGGGCCAGCGCCTTGTCGGCGTCGGCCTGGGCTTCGGACTGGGCGCGCGACTTCTCGGCGACGGCGATGGCGCGGTCCTGTTCGGACAGCTCGATGGCCTTGGCCTTCTCGATGGTCTGGGTCTCGACGGCGCGTTCCTTGGCGATCTCGCGCTCGCCCAGTTCCTGCTCGACGGCGATGCGCTGCTGGGCCACGGCCCGGTCGGCCTCGATCTTGGCGGTCTCGATCTGCTGCTGGGCGGCGATCTTGGCGCCCTCGGCCTCGCGCGACTTCTCGGCTTCCTTCTGCGAGACCTCGGCGGCCTGGGCGGCGCGGCGGATGGCCAGCTCGCGCTCCTGCTCGAGCTTGGCGTATTCCTCGTCGCGGCTGATCTCCAGCGTGCGGCGCTGGGCCTCGAGGTTCTTGGTGCGGATCTGCACCTGGGTGTCCTGCTCGATGTCGTTGCGCAGCTTCTTGCGCAGCTCGATCTCCTCGGTCAGCCGCGTCAGGCCCTCGGCGTCGAAGGCGTTCGACGGGTTGAAATATTCCATGGCGGTCTGGTCGAGGCCGGTCAGCGACACGGTCTCCAGCTCCAGGCCGTTCTTCAGCAGGTCTTCGGACGAGACCTGCTGCACCTTCTGGACGAAGTGGGTGCGCTGCTCGTGCAGCTCGGTCATGGTCAGCTCGGCAGCGACCGAGCGCAGGGCGTCGACGAACTTGCCCTCGACCAGGTCCTTCAGCTGCTCGGGGTGCATGGTGCGCTGGCCAAGCGTCTGGGCGGCGCTGGCGATGGCCTCGGCGCTGGGCTGAACGCGGACATAGAACTCGGCCAGCACGTCGACGCGCATGCGGTCCTTGGTGATCAGGGCCTGTTCGGCGCTGCGGGCCACGGCCAGGCGCAGGGTGTTCATGTTGACGGGGATGGTCTCGTGGAACACCGGCAGGATCAGGGCCCCGCCGTTCATCACCACCTTCTCGCCGCCGAAGCCGGTGCGGACGAAGGACGTCTCCTTGGAGGCGCGCTTGTAGAGGCGGGCCAGGATCAGGCCCAGGATCAGCAGGCCGAGCAGGCTGCCGCCGGCGATGACGCCGATTTCGATCAAGGCAGGCATGTGGGTAACCCCCGAAGTTTGGATAAGCGGAAAAGGGAGGAAGGGATCAGCGCTCGCGCAGGGCGTCGCTTTCGTTGCGGATGGCCAGGAACCGGGCCCCGGCGTTGCGGACGATGATGACGCTGGTCCCCTGTTCGAAGACCTCGCCGTCCTCGTCGGGCTCGACCATCACGTAGTGGGCCTGGCCGTGGGCGTCGCGCACCCGGGCCTGGGCGGGCGAGCCGACCTTGGCCTGGCCGGTGACGATGGTCGCCACGCGGCCGACCAGGGTCTCGCGCGAGACGGCGGTGGTCTCGTCGCCGGGCAGGACGCGGGCCAGCAGGCGCCCCAGCACCCGGGTGAAGGGCAGGGCGACCGCCGTAGCCAGCGGCCCGGCGATCCAGATCGGCGCGGGATGCCGAAACACCCCGGCGATCAGCTGTTGCAGCACCAGGCCGACGGTCCCGAAGGCGAACAGGAAGACCACGATCACCATCAACAGCGGCAGGCGCCCGACGTTCAGCCAGCCCAGCAGCGAGGGATGGTCGAGATCGTGGCCGTCCAGGCCGTCATGGCCCAGGCCCGCGCCCAGGCCGGCGGCCTCGACCGCGCCGATCAGCAGCATCAGCAGCAGGGCGGCCAGGAACAGGGTGTTGCCGTCGGCGGACAGGAAGCTCCACATCGCGGTCAGTCCTCCTGCCTGGCGGCGCGGAGGGCGGCCAGGCGCTCTTCCACCCGGTGGCGGCGGGCCAGGCGCTCCAGTTCCGACAGCTTGGCGCCCTGGGACAGCTCGACGTCGGTCGGCGGCTTGGGGGCCTTGGAGCGGGCGGCCGACAGGTCGGTCAGGTCCTCGGCCATCTCGCGGCGGGTGGCCTGCAGGGCGGCGAGATAGCCTTCCAGCTCGGCCTGGCGCTGGGCGGCGTCGGCGACGGCGGTCTCCAGCACCGGGACCTGGGCCTCGATGTCGAGCTGGTGTTCTAGGGCGGCGCGGATCAGGTCCTCGCGGTCCTGAGACAGGGCCAGTTCGATCTGGGCCGACAGGTCGTCGTGGCGGCTGGACTGCTCGGTCAGGCGCTTGGCGGCCAGATGCCGGGCGGCGATGGCGCGGCCGAGCTCGGCGCGCACCTCGTCGACGGCCTGGTCGACCTCGCGCAAAGCTTGCTGGCCGAGCGCGTCGGGCATGACGTCTTCCAAGGCGTCGATCAGGGCGTGGGCCCCGCCGCTGACGATGCGTCCCACCCGGGCGCGAAGGGAATCTGCCATCGGGTCCTCGTCAGGCGGCCGTCGGCCTGTCGGCCGCGGCGGTGATCAGGCGGGTCAGCTCGCCCAAGGCGGCGACGCGGCGGGAGACGATCGTGGGATCGTAGGCGGGGGCGTTTGTCGTCACGCCCCAGCGCAGCATCTGTTCGGTCAGGCGGGCGGCGGCGTCGACGAGACGCGCCTCGTGCCGGGCCAGGCGTTCGGGATCGCCGCCGGCCAGCTCGGCCGGGGCGGCCAGCAGCACGGCCAGCATCTCCTCGACGGCGGTGGTCAAGGCCAGGGCGACGGTGGAGTGACGGTCGCTGGCCAGCTCGGCCGCGCGCAGGGCCTTGAGGGCCGGGGCGGCGATGTCGTGGGCGGCGGCCAGGGCCGCGTCCCAGGTCGCGGGGGCCTGGGCGCGCTGGCGGGCCTGGCGGATCAGGCCGCGCACCTTGTCGCTGGAGGTCACCGCCCCCTCCAGTTCGAGACCGGCGAGGAACAGGGCGTCCTCCTCGGACAACCTGACGCTCAGGGGTGTGTTCAGCGCGACCATGGATAGAAACGTGGTGCGTTGTAAGACGTTTGTAAACAGCTGAGCCTTTCAGCTGGAGATTACATTTTCGTCAGGTGCTCGCTGGTCGGTTCGCCAAGTCCCCCGGCGCTCGCTGGGATCGGCCCCGACCTTTCCCATTCTCCCGTCATTCCGCCCTTGTGGCGGGAACCCCTCTATCAGCCGCAGGGGCAGCAGGGGCGGCGTGCTCAGCACGCCGCTTGCGCCTCACGTGCGATCGGAACCAGGGTTTCCCGCCACAAAGGCGGGAATGACGGGAGGAGGGGCGATCCACCGCTGCGGCTGAGCCTGCCGCAGGCGCGGCTGTTCTGGGCCGGGCGGCTGGCGCACGGCGCTTGAGTCGGTATCTCGTTCGTCCTCGATCAAGTTTTCTGGTCCCCCGGTGGGCGAAAGCCGCTCACGGGGGGACAAATCCTGGGCGTCGCGAACATTTTGAGTGAAATTACAGATGCCGCGCCGGACGTCCGGAACCGGTGAGGCGATGGTTTCTCCAAGAGGTGTCGCGCCTGGGGATAACCGCCGAGGGCGGAAGGTGCGACGGCCTCGAACGAGGACGTCATGTCGAACCAACGGATGTTGCTGGCGGGCTGCTCCGCCGCCGTTCTGCTCGCTCTGGCCGGCGCCGCGCACGCGGCCGAGCCCGATCCTGTCGCCGCGCCGGACGCCGTCGACGAGATCGTCGTCAAGGCCCGCGACAAGGCAGGCCTGATCGAGAAACAGCCCAACGACACGGTCTTCGGCCTCGACAAGCCGCTGATCGAGACGCCGCGCTCGGCCAGCTTCGTCTCCGACCTGACCCTGCAGCGCTACGGCATCGAGACCATCGACGGCCTGACCGCCGTCTCGCCCGGCACCTACACCGCCAGCTTCTACGGCGTGCCCGGTTCGCTGAACATCCGCGGCACCCTGGCCGAGAACTACTTCCGCGGCTTCAAGCGGGTCGAGAACCGCGGCACCTATTCCACCCCGATCGGGGCTGCCGAACAGATCCAGATCGTGCGCGGTCCGCCCACCCCGATCTACGGCCCCGGCAAGGTCGGCGGCCTGCTGAACTTCATTCCGAAATCGGGCAAGAACGAAGGCGGCTACCTGTCGGAACCGACCGGCGAGGTCACGGCCACCTACGGCAGCTACAACAAGAAGAACGCCACGGCCCAGGTCGGCCTGCCGGTGGCCTTCGGCGACGTGGTCGGCGGCGTCTATCTCTACGGCGAGGCCGAGGACAGCCACAGCTACTACCACGGCATCTATCCCAAGCGTCAGACGGGCGAGATTTCGGCCGACTTCGACCTGGGCAACGGCTGGAGCACCGCCATGGGGGCGATGCTCTACCACTCGAACGGCGACGTGCAGACGGCGGGCTGGAACCGCCTGACGCAAGACCTGATCGACAACGGCACCTACATCACCGGCCGCGACACCAGCCTCGTGGACAGCGACGGCAACGGCCGGCTGACGCCGAGCGAGATCGGCTACTATCCGTACGCTGCCGCCATGTACCTGGCCTATTACGGCTTCCCGTCCACCGACGCCAAGCACACGCTGGACACCGGCGTGGGTACGACCAAGCTGTCGCCGCGCACCGTCTACGTCTCCAAGGCCGACTTCTCGAAAACCAACACCAACACCTTCTACTGGGACCTGGCCAAGGACCTCAGCGCCGATAGTTCGATCAAGCTGCAGCTGTTCTACGACGATCTGGAGAACAAGCGCTTCTCGTCCTACGGCTATCCCGCCTGGTTCGACAGCCAGGTCTGGGAAGCCCGCCTGACCTACAACATCGCCCACGACTTCCTCGATGGGGCGGTGACCACCAAGTCGTTCGTCGGGGCCTCCTATCGCGACTTCGACGGCCGCCGCCGCGAAAGCTACAACAGCGGCCTGATCGCCCTGGACCGCCGCGACCTGTCGGCCGGGGCCTCGGCCACCGACCTGATCGGCAGCCCGTTCAACGCCGGCGACGGCGTGGAGTGGGAGAACGACAACCGCTCCAAGTGGTCCGACCTGGGCGTCTTCTTCACCAGCGACATCACGATCGGCGAAAAGCTGAACCTGATGGTCGGCGGCCGCTACGACGACTACGACGTCACCTCCAACGACACCGGCTACCTGTCCTACACCGTGGCGGGCCAGCAGAAGGCGTCGAAGGGCAAGTGGACCTATACCGCCAGCGCTACCTACAAGCTGCCGCTGGGCCTGATGCCCTACATCACCTACGCCGAGACCTCGTCGCTGGAGATGAGCCAGGCCGGCGACATCGCCCCGGGCCTGGTCAACAACGGCACCTGGCTGTCGGACGGCGATCTGGCCGAGACCGGCGTCAAGTTCCAGTGGCTGAACGGCACGCTGGTCGGCTCCCTGGCCGGCTATCGCCAAAACCGCACCCAGCTGACCGGCATCGCCGGCACGGTCACCGGCACCCGCGCCAAGGGCGTCGAGCTGGAGGTCCGCTACCTCGCCAGCGAGCACTTCAGCTTCACCTTCTCGGGCAACAGCCAGCACACCTCGGTCAAGGGGCCGGACACCTCGTTCCAGTACATCCCGGCCTGGGCCGCGGGCGTCTCGGGCGCCAACGGTTTTGGCGGCTCCTACGTGGTGTGGAGCTACAGCAGCGTCGTCGGGACCGGCGACTACGACTACACCCTGATCCCGAAATCGGTGGTCAGCCTGTACGGCGCCTACACCTCCGACGACTACGACTGGGGCAAGGTCGGCGCGACCCTGGGCGTGACCCACGTCACCAAGACCTCGGGCACGATCCCCGGCGCGGTGGTCTATCCGGCCTACGCCGTGGCCAACGCCAGCGCCTATTACGAGCGCGGTCCGTACACGGCCACGGTCAACATCGATAACCTGTTCGACAAGCTCTACTTCACGCCCGACGCCGACACCTACGCCAACCTCGGCGCGCTGCCCTCCAAGGGCCGCGAGTGGCGCGTGACCCTGTCCCGCAAGTTCTAGTTCCCCGTTCGGCGCGCTCGCTGCAACGGACGCGCCGTTCCTTTTTCCCCCGAAAAGGAACCTCAGATATGTCGACCTCGCCCTGGCGCGCCTGGCTGATCCTGTCGGTCTTCGCCCTGCTGCTGTTCCTGATCACCGCCTCGACCTTCTCGTCGCTGGGGGTGGTGTTGCCGGCGATGATCAAGGAGCAGGGCTGGGGTTTTGGCCCGGCCTTCCTGGGCTTCACGTTGCTGGGGGCGTTCTGTGGCGGCTCGTCGTGGCTGCCGGCCCTGCTGATCCGCAAGCTCGGGGTGCGGCCGACCATCCTCGCCGGCTCGGCGGTGATGGTGGCGGGCTTCTCGTGCCTGGCGGCGACGCCGGGCCTTGGCGTCTATCTGTTCGGCACCGCCCTGCTGGGCGTCGGCTACCAGATGATGGCCCTGATCCCCGGCACCCACGTGCTGGGCATGTTGTTCAAGAAGCGCGCCCTGCCGTTCGGGATCTATTTCACCGTCGGTTCGCTGGGCGGCGTGGTCGGGCCGTGGATGGCCCTGAGCGGCATGGAGATCGCCGGCGGCGCCTGGCGGCCCTACTGGTGGATGCAGGCGGCCGCGTCTCTGGTCGTCGGCCTGCTGTGCACCGCCCTGGTCGGCGGCAAGGCCTGGCTCGACGCCGCCGCCGCCGAGACCGACAAGGCCGTCGCCGAGGACGTCGAGAACGCGCCCGCGACCACCAAGGTCTATCGCACCGCCGTCGACTGGACCGTCAAGGAAGCCGTCCGCACCCCGCAGTTCTGGGTGATCCTGGCGGCCTATTTCGCCCACCTGCTGGGCGGGGTCACCGCCGTGAGTCTCGCCCCCAGCCACTTTGGCGAGCTGGGCGTGCCGGCGACCATCGCCATCTCGGCGATCAGCCTGGAATCCCTGATGCAGGTGGCCGCGCGGCTGGGCGGGGGTCTGGTCGGCGACCGCATCGATCCACGCTGGCTGCTGGCGGGCGCACAAGGCGTCATGGCCGTCGGCCTGCTGGCCCTGACCCACGCCACCACCTGGCCGCTGATGATGCTGTTCGCCGTCGGGGTGGGCATCGGCTTTGGCATGACCGTGCTGGCCGTCAGCATCCTGCTGCTCAACTACTACGGCCGGAAGAACAATCTCGAGCTCTTCTCGCTGGTCTGCCTGGTCGGCGCTGTCTCGGCCCTGGGCCCGGTGATCGGCGGCATGATGCGCGACCAGCTGGGCGGCTTCGCCCCCACCTTCCAGGTTTTCGCCGCGGTGATCGGGGTGATCTTCGTCGCCGCCCTGTTCATGCGCCCGCCGCGCAAGGCGACCTCGGTCGAACCCATCGCCGAACCCGTCCCGACCCTTCTGCAAGACGCCGCGTAATCAAGGATGTCCGCCATGTTCCACAGCCCTTCCAAGCACAAGGACTTCGGAGTCTTCCTGCCGGTGGCCAACGGCGGCTGGATCATCTCCAAGACCACCCCGACCCTCGACGGCCTCTACCAGAGCAACAAGGCCGCGGCCGTCGCCGCCGACCAGGTCGGCATGGACTTCGTCATGTCGATGGGCAAGTTCCGCGGCTTCGGCGGCGAGACCGACCACTGGGGCACGGCCCTGGAGTCGGTGACGATGATGGCCGGCATCGCCGAGGCCACCAAGAACGTCCGAATCTGGGCCACCATCCACCCGCTGCTGCAGAACCCGGCCGTGGCGGCCAAGATGATCGCCACCCTCGACCACATCAGCGGCGGCCGCGCCGGCCTCAACATCGTCGCCGGGGCCTATCGCGGCGAGTTCTCGCAGATGGGCGCCTGGGACGACGCCCTGACCCACGACGACCGCTACGTCCTGACCGAGGAATGGACCCAGATCGTCAAGCGGCTGTGGAGCGAGGACAGCGTCGATTTCGACGGTCGGTTCTTCACGATGAAGGACTGCCAGTCCAAGCCCAAGCCGCTCAGCCGTCCGCGTCCGGAGCTGGTCTGCGCGGGCATGAGCGACCGGGGCTTCCAGTTCTCGGTGCGCGAGGCCGATGTCTGCTTCATCGGCGGCCGCACGCCCGAGGAGCGCCGCGACGCCAGCCGCCGGGCCAAGATCGCCGCCCAGGGCATGGGCAAGACCATCAAGACCTACGCCATGTGCACCGTCGTCCACGCCGAGAGCGACGCCGGCGCCGAGGCTCTCGTGCAGCGCTACAAGGACGGGGCCGATATGGGCGCCATCCTGGCCATGCTGGAAAGCTGGGGCGTGCCGGCCGAGAAGCTGTCGAGCGTCGCCGCCCAGCAGGGCGCGTTCATGACCCACACCGTGGTCGGCTCGCCGGCCACCTGCGCCGAGCAGGTCCAGGCCTTCGTCACCGACTGCGAGCTGGACGGGCTGATGCTGATCTTCCCGGACTATGTGGAGGGCCTCTCGATGTTCGGCTCGGAGATCCTGCCGGGCCTGCGCTCGGTGTTCTCGTGAGCGACTTCGCAGGCTGGATCGCGCCCGGTCGCACGGCGCTGGCGGTGATCGACATCCAGGTCGATTTCGCCTCGCCAGACGGTCTGCTGGGCCAGTATGGCGTCGACATGGGCATGGCAGGGCCGGCCGTGGATGCGGCGGCGGCCCTGGTCGCGGTCGCGCGGGAGGCCGGCGTGCCGGTGGTGTTCGTCGGCCTGTTCACGTCGCCGGAAAGCGACAGCCCGTCGTGGAACGAGCGCATGCGCCGTCGCGGCGGCGATCCCGACAGCGAGGCGGCCCTGTGCCGCGCCGGCCAGCCGGGCAGCGCCTTCTACGGACCTCAGCCGGCGCAGGGCGAACTGGTGGTGGCCAAGACCCGCTACAGCGGCTTCGTCGGCACCGATCTCGACGCCCGCCTGAAGGCCATGGGCGTCGATACGCTTGTGGTCTGCGGCCTGACCACCGAGTGCTGCGTGGCGGCCACCGCCGCCGACGCCTTCGACCTCGACTACCACGTCTTCGTCGCCGCCGACGCCTGCGCCGCCTACGAGCCTGACCTGCACGAGGTGGCTCTGAAGACCATGGCGCTGAACACCGCGATCCTCACCGACAGCGTCGAGGTCGCCAAAGCCTGGAAGGAGGCCGCGTGATGGCCGACGGGTTCGCCAACATTCCGGGCGTCGCCGCGCCCTATGCGGTCACGGAAGCCGACCGCGCCGCCATCGCCGCCGCGATCAGCGAAAGCGAGATCGTCGAGCTGGCCCTGACGCTGGGCAACATCCCCGCCCCCTCGGGCAAGGAGCTGGAGGTCGCCAACTACGTCTACGACTGGATGGCGCGCGAGGGCTTCTCGCCGCGCAAGGTGGGAGCCACGCCCGAGCGCCCGAACATCATCGGCACGCACGGCGGCAAGGGTGTCGGCAAGAACCTGCTGTTCACCGCCCACCTCGACACCGAGGCGCCGACTTGGAATCCCGACCTCGACGCCTACAAGTACAGCCCCTCGACCCTGGCCAATCCCGAGTGGGAGAAGTGCTGGCTGGAGGACGGCAAGCTCTACGGCTATCCGATCGCCAACGACCGCGGGCCGATGGCCTGTTTCCTGATCGCCGCCAAGGCGCTGAAGGCGGCCGGCTACGACCTGGCCGGCAAGATGTATCTCACCGCCTGCCCCGGCGAGATCGGCCCCGAGCCGATCGAGGAGCATCGCGGGATCGCCTATATGGGCAAGGACATCGGCGCCCACTACCTGTTCCACCACGGCGGCGTCGCCCCCGACTACGCCATCGCCGCCGAGGGCTGCGACTTCGGCCTGACCTGGGTCGGCTGCGGCTATGCGGTGTTCAAGATCACGGTCTGGGGCGAGGGGGTGTTCACCCCGCTGCTGACCCACCCGGCCACGGCCGCCGAGCACCCCAACCCGCTCTACAAGATCGGCAAGCTGACCGAAGCCATCCACGCCTGGAGCGGCGAATGGGAGAAGGCCAGCCTCTATGAGAGCCCCGGCGGCACGGCCCAGCCGAAGTCGCAGCTGGCCTCGATCCGCGGCGGCATCCCCTACGCTTTCGGGGCCGGCACCGAGCGGGTGAACCTCTATCTGGAAGTGGGCCTCAACCCCCGCCAGCGCGTGGCCGACATCCAGCATTCGCTGGAGGCCATGGTGCGGGCCACGGGCATCGCCGGGATCGAGGTCGAGCCGGTGGTCGTACGCCACGGCTTCGAGGCCGACGCCGCCGAGGTGGCCCCGCTGGTCGGGGCCGTGGATGTCGCCACCCAGCTGTCGCTGGGCCACCCGGTCGCCAAGGCCGCGCCGGTCTATTCCAGCATGTGGCGCGACCACAACGTCTTCAACATGCACCGCATCCCGGCCATCACCACGGGTTTCGCCCGCTGGCGGCCGACCCCTAAGGACCTGGTCGACAGCGCCCTGGTCTACGCCCTGACCGCCCTGGCGGTCTGCGGCCGGGCCGAGACGGCCGAGACGGGAAACCGCGCCCCGCCGGTCTATGGCGACAACCCGTTCGGGGGCGAGTGACGGGCGTGGCCCTGGCCTCCGCCGCAACCGACCCCGCCCTGTTCCGCAAGGCCATGGGCGGCTTCGCGGCCGGCGTGACGGTGGTGACCACGGCGCTGGATGGCCAGCTGTCGGGCACGACGGTCAGCGCCTTCTCGTCGCTGTCGATGGACCCGCCGCTGGTGCTGGCCTGCCTCAAGCGCGAGAGCCGCACCCTGGCCGCCGTGCGCGAGGCCGGGGTGTTCTGCGTCAACATCCTGGCCGCCGACCAGGGCGAGCTGGCCTACGCCTTCGCCAGGTCGGGCTGCGACGACCGCTTCGCCCTGGCCGCCCTGGAGCCGGGCGCCACCGCCGCTCCAGTGCTGGCCGGCGGCGTGGCGGCGGTCGAATGCGAGCTGCACGCCGCCCACGACGGCGGCGACCACGAGATCCTCGTCGGCCGGGTGGTTTCCATCCGCATCGACGAGTCCAAGCCGCCGCTCGTCTACGTGCGCGGCCAGTTTCTTAAATCCTGAGAGAGCGTTCGATGGCCTACGACGTGCTGGAAGTGAAGCCGATGACCCGCCGGATCGGCGCCGAGGTGTTCGGCCTCGACCTGGGCCAGCCGCTGTCGAACCGGCAGTTCGAGGAACTGCACCAGGCCCTGACCCAGCACCAGGTGCTGTTCTTCCGCGACCAGGAGATGACCCACGACGCCCACAAGGCGCTGGGCCGCAAGTTCGGGTCGCTGGCCATCCATTCGGGCGTGCCGGGCCTGGCCGACCATCCCGAGATCGTGGCCATCCACGCCGACGGCAATTCCAAGTTCGTGGCCGGCGAGAGCTGGCACTCGGACCTGACCTGCGATCCCGAACCGCCGCTCGGCAGCATCCTGCACATGCCGATCGTGCCCAACGACGGCGGCGACACCGTCTTCGCCAGCATGTACGCGGCCTACGACACCCTGTCGGATCGCATGAAGGCCTATCTGGAGGGTCTGAGCGCCGTCCACGACGCCAACCCGATCTACAAGGCGCTCTTCCCCGACCTCGACCGGCAGTACAATTGCACCGCCCACCCGGTGGTGCGCACCCACCCGGTCAGCGGCCGCAAGAGCCTGTTCGTCAATCCGTCCTACACCACCCACATCGCCGGCCTGCCCAAGGCCGAGAGCGCCGCGATCCTGGGCTACCTCTACCACCACGCCGCCAACCCGGACTTCCAGGTCCGCTTCCGCTGGCGGCCCAATTCGGTGGCCTTCTGGGACAACCGCTGCACCTGGCACCAGGCGATCTGGGACTATTTCCCGGACGTCCGTTCGGGGTTCCGGGTGACGATCGCGGGGGATAAGCCGGTTTGATTTTCCCTCTCCCCTTGCGGGAGAGGGTGGCCTGCGAAGCAGGTCGGGTGAGGGGTCTCTCAGAACTCAAAGCGGCGTGTGGCGGCCAGACTGGATGAAGCGTCTCGTGTCTGAGAGACCCCTCATCCGACGGTCTTCGACCGCCACCTTCTCCCGCAAGGGGAGAAGGATCTACTTCCTGCGGAAATCCGCCGTGCGCTTGGCCATGAACGCCGAGATCGCCTCCTTGTGGTCGGCGCTTGCGATCAGGGCCGGCAGCTCTTCTTCCACGTAAGACCGCCCGTCGACGATCCGCTTGGTCGCCTCCACGGCCAGGGGCGCGCGAGAGGATATGGCCTCGGCCAGGCTCATGGCCTCGCGCAGCAGGGTCTGGGGCGTGTGGACGGCGGTGATGATCCCGTCGAACAGGGCGCGGGCCGGATCGAACTGGGCGCCGGTCAGCAGGTGGGCTTTGGCGCGGGCGGCGCCGATCAGCCTGGGCAGGCGCGTCACCGAGGCCACCAGGCCGATGTTGACGCCAGAGGCGGCGAACACCGCCCGGTCGCTGGCCAGGCGGATGTCGCAGGCCAAAGCGAGCTCCAGCCCGCCGCCAAAGCACCAGCCGTCGATGGCGGCGATGGTCGGCACCCGCAGGGCCTCGACCCAGTCCATCAGCCGATTGAAGTCTTCCACCGCCGCCAGGGCGCCGTCGCCGCGTACGGCCGCCTCGCGCAGGTCGTCGCCGGCGCAGAACACCGCGCCCCGTCCGGTCAGCACCACGGCGCGGACGTCGTCGTCGGTGGCGATTTCGTCGAGCGCCCGGACCAGCTGGGCGCGCAGGGAAAGGCCGAGCGCGTTGGCCGGCGGGGCGTCCAGCTCCAGCAGGATGATGGAGCCCGTGGGGCGCGAGACGTGCAGCAGCGGCGGGATCGTCGGCGTCATGTCCGCAACCTCGCCCGGCGCGGCGCGAATGGGAAGCGCGCAACCTCCGGGGTCACGGATGGTTTCTCGCGCAACCATGCTGCGACGCACAAGGATTCCACTTGCCAGATCCGAACGCTTGTCTCAGCCTTCGCCATACCGGCAGGCTTAGCGTCGCCGGAGAACACGATAAGAACGACGGCCCGGCGGCGCGTTTTTCGTTCGCGCCGAACCGTACCGCGGAGCGCAAACAGTCCTTTTGGCGTTCATGTTGCAGCGCCGAAGAGCCGGGGCCAAAAGCCGGGGAGTGATATGACCGCCGCGACCCTCGAAACCGCCACGTCTGCCGTCAAAGACCTCTATGAGATCGGCGAGATCCCGCCGGCCTTCCACGTGCCCAAGTCGATGTACGCCTGGACGATCCGCAAGGAGCGCCACGGCCCGCCGGGTTCGGCCATGCAGGTCGAGGTGGTGCCGACCTGGGAGATCGGCGAGGACGAGGTGCTGGTCCTCGTGATGGCCGCCGGCGTCAACTACAACGGCATCTGGGCCGCCCTCGGCGAGCCGATCAGCCCGCTCGACGGCCACAAGCATCCCTTCCACGTCGCCGGCTCCGACGCCTCGGGCGTCGTCTGGGCTGTGGGCGCCAAGGTCAAGCGCTGGAAGCTGGGCGACGAGGTCGTCATCCACTGCAATCAGGACGACGGCGACGACGAGGAGTGCAACGGCGGCGACCCGATGTATTCGTCCAGCCAGCGCATCTGGGGCTACGAGACGCCGGACGGCAGCTTCGCCCAGTTCTGCCGCGTCCAATCCCGCCAGCTGATGCCGCGCCCCCGTCACCTGACCTGGGAGGAAGCGGCCTGCTACACCCTGACCCTGGCCACCGCCTACCGCATGCTGTTCGGCCACAAGCCGCATGAGCTGAAGCCCGGCCAGAACGTGCTGGTCTGGGGCGCGTCCGGGGGCCTCGGGGTCTTCGCCGTACAGCTGGCGGCCGTCGCGGGCGCCAACGCGATCGGCGTGGTCAGCGACGACGACAAGCGCGAGTTCGTGCTGTCGATGGGCGCCAAGGCGGTGCTGAACCGCAAGGAATTCAACTGCTGGGGCCAGCTGCCCAAGGTCAACGGCCCGGAGTTCTCCGACTACATGAAGGAGAGCCGCAAGTTCGGCAAAGCCATCTGGCAGATCACCGGCAACAAGGACGTCGATCTGGTGTTCGAGCACCCGGGCGAGTCGACCTTCCCGGTCTCCGTCTTCGTCGTGAAGCGCGGCGGCATGGTCGCCATCTGCGCCGGCACCAGCGGCTTCAACCTGACCATGGACGCCCGCTTCCTGTGGATGCGCCAAAAGCGCGTGCAGGGGTCGCACTTCGCCAACCTGATGCAGGCCAGCGCCGCCAACCAGCTGGTCATCGACCGCCGCGTCGACCCCTGCCTGTCGGAAGTGTTCCCCTGGAACGACATCCCCGCCGCCCACGAGAAGATGCTGGCCAACCAGCACCTGCCCGGAAACATGGGCGTGCTGGTCTGCGCCCAGCGCCCGGGCCTGCGGACGTTCGAGGAGGTGCAGGAGCTGGGCGGGGAAGGGTAGGGCGCGCGCGACACGGCGCCTGCGTCCAAGACAGCGCGCCGGAACCACGTCCCTCTCGCGCCTGTTGTCACCGCACCACGAGGAGTTCCCATGACCGACATCACCTACACCATCGTCGAGCACGACGGCGGCTGGGCCTACAAGCTGGGCGCGGTGTTCTCCGAGACCTTCCCCAGCCACGACGCCGCCCTGGCCGCCGCCAAGCGCGCCGCCGGCGAGCAGCAAGTGGCGGGCGAGACCACCGGCATCACCTACGAAGACGAGAAGGGCCAGTGGCGCGCGGAGGTGTCCGAAGGCGACGATCGGCCGACGACGCATGTGAAGGGCTGAGGGGCGCTGGCCGCATCCGCGAACGTTGTTCGCTCGTAGCTCCCTTCGGCGGCGCCCCCGGCCGCCGGAGGGACCACCACAATGACCAAGACCTTTAAGGCCGCCGCCCTGGCGCTCGCGGCGAGCGCCATCCTCGGCGGATCGGCCCAGGCCCAGGGCATGACCGGCCAATGGAGCGGCCCCTATGTCGGGGCGCTGTTCGGCTACGCCAAGAGCGCCGATAACACCGGCGAGCAGGTGGTGTTCGACAAGAACCTCGACGGCCAGTACGGCGACACCGTCACCACGGCGGCTGGCGCCAACGCCTTCTCGCCGGGCTTCTGCGACGGCTTCGCCAAGGGACCGACCGCGGCTGGCGGCTGCGTCGGCGACGACGACAACAACTGGGAACTGGGCCTGCGCGGCGGCTACGACTGGCAGTTCGGGTCGTTCGTGATCGGCGGCGTGGCCGAGATCGAGCGCCTGCGACTGGAGGATCGGGTGACGGCCTTTTCCACCACCCCGGCCTTCTACAGCTTCGACCGCCGACTGAAGTCGCTGGCCGCCGTCCGCCTACGCGGCGGCTACGCCATGGGTCCCTATCTGGCCTACGCCACGGGGGGCGTGGCGCGGGGCGACCTCGATCACGCCTTCCGCACCAGCAATACCGTCAACACCTTCGTCGCCGATCATGACGACAAGGCCGACGGCTATCAGGCCGGCGTTGGGCTGGAGCGGCAGATCGATGGCCGTGTGCGGCTGGGGCTGGAATATCTCTACACCCGGCTCGAGGACGACAGCGGCCCGGTCCGCGTGCAAGGGCCCGCGCCAGCGACCAATCCCTTCATCCTGACCAATGCGGCCGGCACCGACATGCAGCGGGCCGAGAACCTTCTGGAGGTGCACAGTGTGCGGATGACCGCCAGCTATCGCTTCTAGAAAAGCCGTGCTCCCCATTTCGATCCATCGCGTATCGAAATGGGGATTGGCAACCACGCCGTCCCGTCCCACAGTCGCGCCCTGGCATTCGCGGAGGGGCGTCATGGGGTGGAAGAGCAAGGTCGCGCTGGGCACGGTCGGCGTCGTCGCCGTGCTGGCCGGGGTGGTCGCGGTGCGCACCGCCACCTTCAAGCCGCCGGCCCCCGCGGGCGACGTCGTTCTCGCCGCCGCCCGTCCGTTCGACGCCGCCAAGGCCGCCGCCCACCTGGGCGAGGCCGTCCGCTTCCAGACCGTCAGCCACCAGGACGCCGCCGAGAACGATCTCGCCCAATGGGACGCCCTGCACGCTTGGCTGCAGAGCACCTACCCCGCCGCCCACAAGGCCATGACCCGCGAGGTCGTCGGCGGCCACGCCCTCATCTACACCTGGAAGGGCTCGGACCCGTCGCTGCCGCCGGTCGTGTTGATGGCTCACCAGGACGTGGTGCCGGTGACGCCGGGCACCGAGAAGGACTGGAAGCATCCGCCGTTCGACGGCGTGGTGGCCGAGGGCGCGGTCTGGGGCCGCGGCTCGGTCGACGACAAGGGCTCGCTGGTCGGCCTGTTCGAAGCGGTCGAGGGCCTGGCGGCCGGCGGCTTCGTCCCCAAGCGCACCGTCATCATCGCCAGCGGCCATGACGAGGAGGTCGGCGGCGCCGGCGCCCGGGCCATGGCCGACGCGCTGAAGGCGCGGGGCGTCAAAGCCTGGTTCGTGCTCGACGAGGGCATGGTGGTGGTGGCCGACAATCCGGTGACCAAGGGCCCGGCGGCGATCATCGGCGTGGCCGAAAAGGGCTATGGCACGCTGCGGGTCACCGCCCCGGCCCCGGGCGGCCACTCCTCGACCCCGCCGGCCCAGACCGGAGTCACCACCCTGGCCCGCGCGGTGCTGGCCATCGCCGACCATCCCCATCCGATGAAGTTCGAAGGCCCCGGCGCCGACATGCTGAAGTCGCTGGCCCCCAGCGCCTCGCCCGTGGCGAAGATGGCGGCGGCCAACACCTGGCTGTTCTCGCCGCTGCTGATCAAGCAGATGGCCAAGTCGCCGGCCGGGGCGGCCATGCTGCACACGACGATCGCCCCGACCATGCTGAAGGGCTCGCCCAAGGACAACGTCCTGCCGCAGGACGCCACGGCCTGGATCAACTACCGCATCGCGCCGGACGACAGCTCGGCCGCGGTGATGGCCCGCGCCAAGGGCGCCGTCGGCGACCTGCCGGTGACCCTGGCCTGGGAGCGCCAGCCCAACGATCCCTCGCCGGTGTCTTCGACGACGTCAGGCGGCTGGAAGACCCTGGCCTCGCTGGCCGGAAACGAGAGCGGCGCGCCGGTCGCGCCGGGCCTCGTGATCGCCGCCACCGACAGCCGCTTCATGTCGCCGATCGCCGACGACATCTACCGCTTCCAGCCGATCACCCTGTCGATGGACGGCACCAAGATGATCCATGGCACCAACGAGCACATGACCTTGGCCAACCTCGAGGAGATGGTGCGGTTCTACCAGCGGCTGGTGGAGACGGCGGGGCGCTGATCTCTCACCATTCTCTCCGTTCATCCCCGCGGAGGCGGGGATCCAAGCCGAGGTGCGGATGTGCTCAGGCTCGTCCTGTGAGCCAGCTTGGGTCCCCGCCTTCGCGGGGAATGTTCGGATTTTGGTGATCACGCAGACTTAAAAGGTCAGCGGACTGGCGTTAGCATCCGAACATGTCCGCTACCGATGAATCCTCTCTTGAAGCAAAGATCGCCGACTGCTTGCTTGGTGACGGCCAAGCGCGTCCCGCGGATTTGATCCATTTTCTGGACCGCGCGCCCGATGCGCCGCCGATGGAAGGCGACGCTCTGGACAAGGCGCCGTAAGTAAGCCCCGTTCATTCGCCATATCGACGATCATGCCCGCCGACGACGCTCGTATCGCTTCCCCAGCCGCCGGCTCCGCCAAGGCTCCGCCCGCCAAGTTCGGCAAGGGCTTCCTGTTCGACGCCTGGTACTTCGCGGCTTTGTCGCGTGAGGTGAAGACCGGCAAGCTGGCGCGCTACGAGATCCTCGGCGAGCCGGTGCTGGTCAGCCGGGGCAAGGACGGCAAGGTGTTCGCCATCCGCGACGTCTGCCCGCACCGCGCCGCGCCCTTGTCGGGCGGCAAGCTGACGCAAGAGGCCGACGGCCGTTCCAGCGTCGAGTGCCCCTATCACGGCTGGCGGTTCGGATCGGACGGCGCCTGCGCGGCGATCCCGTCCCTGACCAGCGACCAGAGCCTGGAGGTCTCCCGCATCCGCGTGCGGCGCTATCCTGCGGCCGAGAGCCAGGGGATGGTGTTCGTCTGGATCAGCGCCGATCCCCGCTTCGATGGCGAGCCGCCGCAGGCCCCGCCCGCGTTTCCCGGCGTGGTCGGCGGCCAGGCCAAGATCGTCGACTCGATGGTCTTCGAGACCCACATGGATCACGCGGTGGTCGGTCTGATGGACCCCACCCACGCCCCCTATGTGCACGAGGCCTGGTGGGCCCGCTCGTCCAAGCGCCAGTCGGAGAAGACCAAGGTCTTCGCGCCTTCTCCGGAGGGCTTCGTCATGCGCCGCCACGGGCGCAGCAAGGCCAACCGCCTTTACGACATCCTCGGCGGCGCGCCGGAGATCGAGATCACCTTCCGCCTGCCCGGCTATCGCTGGGAGCACATCGTGGTGGGCAAGCATCAGGTGCTGGCCCTGACCTGCCTGACGCCGCTGACCGAGACCAGCACGCGGATCAGCCAGCTGATCTGGTCGGACCATCCGGTGATGATGCTGCGCGCCCTGATCGCCCCCTTCGCCCGCGAGTTCCTGCGCCAGGACGGCCGCATGGTGAACCTGCAGAACGAGGGGCTGAAATACGATCCGTCCCTGATCTGGATCGACGACGCCGACACCCAGGCCAAGTGGTACCAGCAGCTGAAGCGCGAATGGGTCGCCAGCCGCAACGAGGGCCGGGCCTTCGTCAATCCGGTCAAGGAAACCACGCTGAAGTGGCGCAGCTGAACGTCCATCTGGGCGACGAGTACGACCGCGACCTGCGCGCGGCGTTGCTGACGGCCTTGCTGGAAAGCGGCGCGACCCTGAAGAATCGCTGGTCCGGCGTCGGCGGATCGCAGGAGGTTTCTCATGAGGAATGGGAGACCGAGCACGGCCTGCTGGTGGTCGAGGCCGAGACCTATCAGGGCCTGAGCCTGGAAGGCCCGGCGGAGGCGGTCGAGCTTGTGACCGCGAGGCTGGCCGATGTCCGAGCCAGGACGCCTGTTGTGTCCGAGGCGCCGCCGGAGGGCTGGGTACGTCGGTTGGGCCGGCGTCTGGCTTTGGCCCTGACGACCCTGCCCGATGCCGCCGGCTGGCGATGGTGCGCCCTGGCGGCGGTGATCTGCGGCGCGCTGATGGCCGCCATCGGCCTTTCGACCGGCCTCTATCTCCCGACCGAGACGGCTCCCGGGCTGATGATCCGCCTACTGACGGTGTGGGTCGTGCCGGCCCTGGGCGAGGAGATTCCGTTCCGCGCCCTGCTGCTGCCGGGACGCGACGAGACCCGCCGGCCGTGGCTGTGGGTGACCGTCTCGACGGCGCTCTATGTCGCTTGGCATCCCTTCGAGACCCTGACCTTCCTGCCGCACGCGACGATGTTCCTGCGCTGGGACTTCCTGCTGTGCACGGGGATCCTGGGGCTTTCCTGCGCCCTGATGCGGCTGCGCACCGGCTCGCTGTGGCCGGCGGTGCTGCTGCATGGCGGGTTCGTCGTGGTCTGGCAGACCTGGCTGGGCGGCGTCAGCGCTCTGGGGTGAGGGCCAACGAAAAGCCCGCCTGGGCGGGGGACCAGGCGGGCTCGCACGGAGCGCGCAGGGGGACGGGAGCGCGCCCCGAACCTCGCTTAAGCGCGGTAGACGTAGGCGCTGGAGACGTAGCCGACGCCGACGCCGTTCTGGCCGACCAGGATCCACTTGCCGTCGCCGGTGCGGCCCAGGGCCTGGAAGGTCTCGCCGGTGACGACCGAGCCGACGCGCTGGCCGCGGGTCGAGGCCGAGGCGCGCAGGTTCAGGTTCGAGCGGGCGACGTACTTGCCGCTGATCTTGGTCATCGGCGCATCGTCGATGTTGTGCGAGATGCGGATGCCGTTGCTGGTCTTGTAGGCCCCGCCGACGTCGTTGGCGGCGTCCTTCTTCTGCATCGAGCAGCCGACGTAGGAGCCGGCGCCCGCGCCGACCACGGCGCCGATGGCGGTGCCCGTGCCGCGGTCGTTCTTGGCCAGGTTCGAGCCGGCGACGGCGCCCAGCAGGCCGCCGATAACGGCCGCGGTTTCCTGCTTCTTGCCCGAGGCCTGGCAGCCGACGACGCCGCCCAGGCGCTGTTCGACGGCGTTGGCGGCCGGGGCCGCGGCCATGGTGAAGGCGGTGGCGGCGGCGGCGATAGTCAGGCCGATGGTCTTGATGGTGTTGTTCTTTTGCATGGCGATAGTCCTTCGTCCCATTTGAATTTTGCCGGGGCGCGTCGGCCCCGTGAGACGCAACATGGCAGGGCCAAGCTGAACCGGGCCGTCAGGTCGCTCGACAGATTTCGTTCATGTTGAAATTTTTCTGAGAGAGCCCTTCTCCCCTTGCCGGAGAGGGAAACCCTTTCCTTGCCGGAGAGGGAAACCCTTTGCTGCATCGCCGCATTGCTCGCAGGTGCGAAAGGCATCAGACTGCCGGAAAACATAAGTCCGCCCAGGGGAGTTCGAGAGCCATGACCGACGCGGTCGCCCAGCCGTCCCTGATCCTGCCCGGCCTGACGGGCCTGCTGCGCGAGGCGGCGACCTCGGCGCAGCTGTTCGTCGCCGAGGCCAAGCCGGCGGTGAAGGCCGCCGTGACGGCCGAAACCGGCAAGATCGACCGCAAGCTGGCCGACGCCCAGCAGCACGCCGTGCACGGCTTTGGCTGGTACGCCGCCTATGCGGAGCTGATGAACCAAGTCGCCGGCTGGGCCGAGCGGCTGGAAGGCGAGGGCCGCTTTTCCGAGGTCGAGGCCCTGCTGGCCCAGCTGCTATTCTCCGAATACTGCGCCCAGCTGGTCGGCGGGGTGCCGATGAATCAGGGCGAGATCGTCCGGCCGGCCCACCTGGTCACCGACCGCTCGGCGCTGAACCGTCTCTATTCCAACGGCATCATGAAGCTGATGATCGAGGGCGGCACGCAGGCGGTGAAGACCCGCGTCGCCCAGCGCCTGGCCGAGGCGCGCGGCCGGCCGACCCTGGAGCACACCGGTCTCGACGAGACCTTCGAGATGATCCGCGACCAGTTCCACGCCTTCGCCGAGGAGAAGGTCACCCCCTTCGCCCACGAGTGGCACCTGAAGGACCAGCTGATCCCGATCGAACTGGTCGAGGAGCTGGGCGCGCTGGGCGTGTTCGGCCTGACGATCCCTGAAGAGTACGGCGGCTCCGGCATGGGCAAGACCGCCATGTGCGTGGTCTCCGAGGAGCTGTCGCGCGCCTGGATCGGCGTCGGATCCCTGGCCACCCGCTCGGAGATCGCCGGCGAGCTGATCCTGACCGGCGGCACGGAAGCGCAGAAGCAATACTGGCTGCCGAAGATCGCCAGCGCCGAGATCCTGCCGACCGCCGTCTTCACCGAGCCCAATACCGGCTCCGACCTCGGCGCCCTGCGCACCCGCGCGGTGCTGGAGGGCGAGCAGTATGTGGTGACCGGGAACAAGACCTGGATCACCCACGCCGCCCGCGCCGACGTCATGACCCTGCTGGTCCGCACCGATCCGGCGACCAGCGACTATCGCGGCCTGTCCATGCTGCTGGCGCCCAAACCGCGCGGCGTGGACGGCGACGACTTCCCGGCCCAGGGCATGAGCGGCGGCGAGATCGGGGTGATCGGCTATCGCGGCATGAAGGAATACGAGCTGGCATTTGACGGCTTCGCCGTGCCCGCCGAGAACCTGCTGGGCGGCGTGCCGGGCCAGGGCTTCAAGCAGCTGATGGCCACCTTCGAAAGCGCCCGCATCCAGACCGCGGCCCGGGCCGTGGGCGTGGCCCAGGCGGCGCTGGAGGTGGGCCTGTCCTATGCGCTCGACCGCAAGCAGTTCGGCGACGCGATCTTCGCCTTTCCCCGGGTGCACAACAAGCTGGCCATGATGGCCGCCGAGATCATGGGCGTGCGCCAGCTGACCTATTTCGCCGCCCGCCAGAAGGACGAGGGCAAGCGCTGCGACCTGGAGGCCGGCATGGCCAAGCTGATCGCCGCCCGCGTCGCCTGGGCGGCCGCCGACAACGCCCTGCAGATCCACGGCGGCAACGGCTTCGCCATGGAATACGCCGCCAGCCGCCTGCTGGCCGACGCCCGGATCCTCAACATCTTCGAGGGCGCCGGCGAGATCCAGGCGCAGGTCATCGCGCGGCGGCTGCTGGAGGATGGGAACTGAAGAGAGATCCTTCTCCCCTTGCGGGAGAAGGTGGCGGTCGAAGACCGTCGGATGAGGGGTCTCTCAGAAATCAAACGCCGCGCCAGTCGTGAAGCCGCCGCGGCGTTTCTGTTCGTGCGACCCCTCACCCGACCCGCTTCGCGGGCCACCCTCTCCCGCAGGGGGAGAGGGATCTAGGGTCTGGGCCGCCAGCCGCTGGCGACCAAAGCGATCTGCCGATCCATCGCCGCCGACATCGCCGCGGCGTCGGCGCCCTGGGCGGCGGCGAGGCGGTAGTTGGCGGCGTAGCAGGCCTTGAGCACTTCCACGGTCAGCGGAAAGTCGAGGTCGGGGCGTACGTCGCCACGGCCGACGCCGTCGCGCAGCACCATTTCCAGCATGTCGGCCAGGTGTTCGTTGCGTCCGTAGGGGGTGACCCCCGGATCGTTGCTCGGGCTGTAGGACGCGGCGATGTGGGCCAGGAACAGCCGCACCCGCCGGGTCTCGAACTCGTAGTGGATGGCGAAGATCGAGCACAGCCGGTCGGCCGTGGCGCCGCGCAGATACGGCAGCACCCGGTCGAACTCGGCATAGAGATCACCGAGCCTTCGATCCATCACATGGCTGAGCACCTCGGCCTTGGAGGCGAAGGTGGTGAAGACGCTGCCCACCGACACGCCCGCCCGCTCGGCGATGGCGCGAATGGTCGTCTCTTCGTAACCCGTCTCGTTGAACAGGTCGCGCGCGGCCTCGAGCACGCGCTCGCGCGTCGCCTGTTTCTGTTCGTCGCGTACGCCCACGCAGTTCCCCCTCGGACACGCAGCGTTGATTTACACACCGACCCGCGCGCCCGACCCCGACGGACGCCCGCATCGTCATTCCTTATCGTTGGCCTGGTCCGGGGGACGGTCCGCCCCCCGGCGGAACCATCCTCAGGCGCGCGCGCCGGCGAGGATCAGCGTCAGCTGTTCGCGCAGGTGAGCCACCAGGTTCTCGACCGTCCAACCGTCGAAGACGGCGCGGCGATAGTTGGCGACATACACGTCCCAGGCGATTTCGGCCACGAGTTTCGCGTTTACATCGGCCTTCAGCTCGCCCGACTGCACGCCACGCTCCAGAGCGTCGGCGATCAGGCCGAAAAGGTGCTTGATGTCGCCGCGGGCGCGCTTCTCGGCGGCGTCCGAACGGGTCCAGGAAACGGCGATGCTGGCTTGCAGCAGCGGCAGTTGCTCCAGGTGGAAGCTGTAGGCCACGCCGAACAGACCGATCAGGGCGTCGGCGACGGTTTCGCCGTCACGGGCGGCCTGCTTCATCTGGGCGTAGATGACTTCGTAGTCGGCGGTCAGGATCTCGTCGAACAGTTCCGACTTGTCCGAGAAGCTGGCGAACACCGCGCCGGTCGACATGCCGGCGGCCTGGGCGATGTCACGGATCGTGGCGCCCTCGTAGCCGCGCTCGCTGAACAGCTGGCGGGCGGCCGACAGGACGCGTTCGCGGGTGCGCTGCTTGGCGAGCGCCCGGCGGGTCAGCTTCACCGGGGTTTCAGAACCGGACTCGATGTTGACGGAAACAAAGCTCATGCGACGGCCTCCAGGCGGGCGAGCGCGGCTTCAGCGCGCTTTTCAAATTCGATGCAGTACTCGTCGACGACGTTTTGCAGGACGTCGGCGTAGCGGCGGGCGAGGTCGCGCCCATCCTGGGCGGCGTCTCGAAGGTCGGTAATCAACTGGCGGACTTCGGCCAGGGCCTCTTCACGTTCGGAGGGGGCCGCGGTGAGCCGGGAGCTCTGCGACATGTCGTTCTCTCTCCAGACCGACCGCGGAAAAACAAACTGCGCTGAACGATCCGCGGCTGGGTGTCGATCATGTTCAACGAACGCGCACTGTGAAATCAGGTGGGGGCGTTTACCCATGTGTGCAAGGGATTTCAACCCACAAAAGTAGCGAAAGTCGGTGAACCTTGGCTGGATTTCTTTCTATGGTAGCGCTGCTCAATCGTCGATGCGACAAATGCACTCAACGAACATGCTCGTCGAACATGTTTTGCGATTTTTGAGCGAGTGGGGCGGTTCTGGCGTTCCTCGAGCGAGCGGCGCCGAGCCTGCCCGGTTCGGATCCCTGATCCGAAACGGTGTGGCAGGCTCGCCCTCTAAATTTAGAGGGTGACGGCCGCCGAAATCGTTTCGATTTCGGCTGTCACCCTCTAGGTTGGAGGGCATGGCCCCCCTGTTTCAGATCCTGGTCCCTGTCGCCCTGTTCGCCGTGCTGGCGACGCTGTGCGTGGGGATCTACGCCCTCTTCCGTGGCGGCGATTTCGGCCGCTCCTATTCCAACCGGCTGATGCGGCTGCGCGTGGTGCTGCAGTTCGTCGCCGTGCTGGTGCTGGTGGCCGCCTTCTGGTGGAGCCACCGCTAGCTTTACTAGTCCGCTGATTTTGCAGCTTTGTTTCAAAGGGTAACCAGATGGTCGTCCTGAACCGCATCTATACCCGCACCGGCGACAAGGGCTCGACGCGGCTGTCGACGGGCGAGCCGGTGAGCAAGGCCAGCTTGCGGGTCGAGGCCTATGGCGGGGTCGACGAGACCAACGCCTTCATCGGCGTGGCCCGCCAGTACGCGGGAGACGACCCCGAGCTGGACGCCATGCTGGAGCGCATCCAGAACGACCTCTTCGACCTCGGCGCGGATCTGGCCACCCCCGAGCAGAACGGCAAGCCCGAGTGGGAGCCGCTGCGGGTGGTCGAGGCCCAGGTCGAGCGGCTGGAGGCCGAGATCGACCTGATCAACGAACGCCTCTCGCCCCTGACCTCGTTCGTGCTGCCGGCCGGCTCGGCCCTGTCGGCGGCCCTGCACGTGGCCCGCACCGTCAGCCGCCGGGCCGAGCGGACCTGCGTGGCCCTGGCCGCCACCGAGGGCGAGATCGTCGGCCAGCCGGCGCTGAAATACCTCAATCGCCTGTCGGACCTCTTGTTCGTCGCCGCCCGACGCGCCAATTCCGACGGCGCGAGGGACGTGCTGTGGAAGCCCGGCGCGACGCGATAGGACGCCAGTAGGAAGACGATGCGCATCGGTCTGCTGGAAACGGGCGAGCCGCCCGAAAGCCTGATCCCCACCTTTGGCCGCTATGGCGGCATGTTTCAGCGCCTGCTGGGGCCGGGCCACGACTACGCGACCTTCAACGTCCAGGCCGGCGAGCTGCCCAAGGCGATCGACGCCTGCGACGCCTGGCTGGTCACCGGCAGCTCGGCCGGGGTCTATGACGACCTGCCGTGGATCGACCCGCTGAAGGGTTTCCTGGCCAGCGCCCGCGACCAGGTCCCGCTGGTCGGCGTCTGCTTCGGCCACCAGGTGATGGCCGAGGCCTTCGGCGGCAGCGCGGTGAAGTCCGACAAGGGCTGGGGCGTGGGGCTGCAGAGCTATTCGGTGTCGCGACCGGCGGCGTGGATGGACGAGGTGGCCCACGTCACCGCCCCCGGTTCGCATCAGGACCAGGTCGTGGCCCTGGCCCCCGGCGGCCGGGTGCTGGCGGGCAGCGACTTCACCCCGTTCGGCGTGCTGGCCTATGGCGACAAGGCCCTGTCGATGCAGTTCCATCCGGAGTTCGACCCGGCCTACGCCACGGCCCTGATCGAGAGCCGGCGCGGCACGCGTTTTACCGAGGCCCAGGCCGACGCGGCGATCGCCTCCCTGGCCGCGCCCAACGACAGCGGCCGCATCGCCGGCTGGATCGCGCGCTTCCTGAAAGAGGCAACCGGCGCCTGATCCCGGCCGTTGCAGGCGGGAAGGGAGACGCCGATGTCCCGCCCCGCCGCCTTGCTGTTGCTGACCGGCCTCGCCCTCGCGGGCGGAGCGGTGGTCGCCAGCGCCCTCGACGGCCAGCCCGCGGCCGCCGCCAGCGCGCCGGTTCCGGTCCTGAAGACCGCCGCCGACTTCCAGTCGATCCAGGATCCGGCCGCCCGGTCGCTGGCCCTGTTCGCCGAGGCCGGCAAGGTGATCCAGAGCCCGCGCTGCCTGAACTGCCATCCGGCCACCCGCGTCCCGACCCAGGACGACGACCTGCATCCGCACGACCCGCCGATGGTCGCCGGCCAGAGCGGCCACGGCCCGACCGGTCTGCCCTGCCGATCGTGCCACGGGCCGGCCAACGTCCGGATCTTCGGCGAGCACATCAAGAGCATGCCGGGCGATCCCAAATGGGCGGTCGCGCCCGCCGAGATGGCCTGGCAGGGCAAGTCGCTTGGCGCGATCTGCGCCCAGCTGAAGGATCCCGCCCGCAACGGCGGCAAGACCCTGGCCCAGCTGCAGCACCACATGGCCCACGACCATCTGGTCGGCTGGAGCTGGAACCCCGGCGAGGGAAGAAAGCCCGCGCCGGGCACGCAGGCGCAGCTGGGGGCGCTGATCCAGGCCTGGATGGACACCGGGGCCAAGTGCCCGAAGGCGTGACGGTAGCCTGTTCTCCCGCAGAAAACGCTTAAGGCGCAGCTATCGTTATGGTAGCGGTTACGCGCGCTTTCTATCGCTTTCGAATAGGTTTGCGGGGTGACGATGCTGGCTCAAGGCTTGGCGATTTTGTTGCTGTCGCAGAGTGCGGATTTCACCGTGCTCAGGACCCTTGATGGCGCCGACCTCCTGGCCGGCGGGATCGATGCTCAAGTCATCGACCTGCCCAAGGCGGTGACCCCCGAGGCCTTCGCCGAGCAGGTGGTTCAGGCCGAACACCTGAAAGCCTGGGACGATGGTCCGATAACGCAGAACGAGCGGCCTGGCGCGCTCGGCTACAAGGCGATCCACGAAGGCAGCGGGAGAAGCATCGTCGTCTACTACGCGCGCCAGGAGAATGGGCCCAGCGTGGTTTGCCGACTGAGAACCAAAGGCGCCACGGGCATCAGCGCCGCACGCTATCGCGCGCTTCGGTGGTGCGCCGGGCAGGTGGGCGTCGACTTGCCGGCGATCCCTCCGCCGCCGGTCGGACACCCCGGCGGTGAGGCGGAACGGGGGAGCTGAACGCCATGCGCATCGCCATCGCCTCGGACCATTCGGCGATCGATCTGAAGGCCGAGCTGGTCGGTTGGCTGACTGGCGAAGGCCACGAGGTGACCGACCTGGGTCCTCAGGGCGATGCGCGTGTCGACTATCCCGACTACGGCTACAAGCTGGCCGCACAGGTCGGCAGCGGTCGAGCCGAACGCGGCGTCGCGCTCTGCGGCTCGGGCATCGGCATCTCCATCGCGGTCAATCGCAATCCAGCCTGTCGCTGCGCCCTGGTCCACGAACCCGTCTCCGCCGCGCTCAGCCGCGAGCACAACGACGCAAACGTCATCGCCCTCGGCGCCCGTCTGGTCGGGCTCGACGCAGCCAAGCGCTGCATAGCGGCTTTCCTGGCGACCGAGTTCGCCGGCGGCCGCCATGGCCCACGCGTGGAGAAGCTCGGCGCGGCGCCGGCCTGCTGACCACCAAGGCGCGCCGTCGCGGCGGTCTGGACAACCGCTCACTGGCCTGACCAATATCCCCGCCAACGACGGCGCTGGCATTACCAGCGTCGCGAGCGAGGGAGAGGCGGATGCGGCGGATCTTCGGATGGGCGTTGGCGGTCGTGGCCCCGTTCCTGGCGACATCGGCGGCCATGGCCGGCCCTATCCTCAACCGCGCCGACCTGCGGCCCGGTCAGGATCTGTCCGGAACCTGGAACTACTCGGTCGATCCCTACCGCGACGGCGTCACCGGCTTCCATCGCGGCCCGCCGGGCGCAGGGCACCGGCGCTATGACGACAGCGACGTCGACCAGGTGACCCGCGCCGATCCCAAGGCGCTCTACGAATACGACATGAAGCGCAGCCCGACGGCGACCCTGCCGGCCTCGTGGCTGACCCACGCGCCGGAGATGCGCCACTACCAGGGCCTGGTCTGGTACCAGCGGCGGTTCGACAGCGTGGCCCTGAAGCCCGGCCAGCGGGCCTTCCTGCGCTTTGAAGCCGCCAACTACACCGCCAAGGTGTTCCTCAACGGCCAGGCCGTGGGCGAGCACGAGGGCGGCTTCACGCCGTTCTCGTTCGAGGTCACCTCGCTGCTGCGCGCCGGCGAGAACCAGGTGACCGTCGGCGTCGACTCCACGCCTTCGGTCGACGGCGCTCCGCCGCCGGTCACCGACTGGGAGACCTACGGCGGCATCACCCGGCCGGTGCGGCTGGTGATCACCCCGGCCACCTTCGTCGACGAGGCCTGGGTGCGGCTGACCCGCGACGGCAGGACCATCGCCGCCGACGTCAAGCTCGACGGCGCCGCCGCCGCCGGAGCGGCGGTCAGCGTCAAGGTCGCGGGCCTGACCCTGTCGGGCCAGGCGGGCGCGGACGGCGTGGCGAAGCTTTCGGCCCTCGCGCCCAAGAGCCTCAAGCGCTGGGCCCCCGGCGCGCCCACGCTGTACGACGTTCGCGTCGAGGCGGGTGACGACGTGCTGAGCGACCGGGTGGGCTTCCGCACCATCGAGGTTCGCGGCGGCGAGATCCTGCTGAACGGCAAGCCGGTGTTCCTGCGCGGCATCTGCCTGCACGAGGAGGAGCTGGGCGAGAATCCGGCCCGCACCATCACCGAAGCCAATGCCC
This sequence comes from Caulobacter hibisci, assembly GCF_016135805.1. GTDB lineage: Bacteria > Pseudomonadota > Alphaproteobacteria > Caulobacterales > Caulobacteraceae > Caulobacter > Caulobacter hibisci. Next base: position 165,301 of record NZ_JADWOX010000008.1, on the reverse strand, counting down.
GCGCCCTGCTGGGCGAGGCCCGCGACGGCCTCAACGCCAATTTCGTGCGCCTGGCCCACTATCCGCACTCAGAGGTCACCACCCGCGTCGCCGACGAGATGGGCCTGCTGGTCTGGAGCGAGATCCCGATCTACTGGCTGGTGGCCTTCGACAATCCGCGCACCCTGAAGCTGGCCCGCGAGATGCTGGCCGACTCGATCCATCGCGACCGCAACCGCGCCTCGATCGTGCTGTGGAGCGTGGCCAACGAGACCCCGGTCGGCGAGGCCCGCAACACCTTCCTGGGAACCCTGACCGACGACGTCCGCGCCCTGGACGACACCCGCCTGGTCACCGCCGCCCTGCTGGCCGCCCGCAAGACGGTCGATGGCCCCAACGGTCGCCAGGCCGAGCAGTGGATCGACGATCCGCTGGCCGCCAAGCTCGACGTGCTGGCGGTCAACACCTATGCCGGCTGGTATTCCGACGACGATCTCGACGCGGTGGCGAAGATCGCCTGGCGTCCCACCGACAAGCCGATGGTGTTCTCCGAGTTCGGCGCCGACGCCCTGGCCGGGTTCAGCGACCCGGTGCTGATGCGCAAGTTCTCCGAGGACTTCCAGGCCCGCTACTACGAGCAGACCCTGGCCATGGCCGCCAACGCGCCGTCGTTGCGCGGCCTGTCGCCCTGGATCCTCAAGGACTTCCGCTCGCCCCGCCGCCAGCACCCGGTCTACCAGCAGGGCTGGAACCGCAAGGGCCTGATCTCGCCGACCGGCCGGCGCAAGGCGGCGTTCAAGGTGCTGGCCGACTACTACGCCAAGCTGAAGGGGGAGGGGCGGTAGGGGGGCCTCCGCCGGTTCAGCCGTTTTCCCATTTCGATGTCATCGCCCGACTTGTTCGGGCGACCCAAGCGACCTGTCAGCTCGTGGTTAGCTCAGCTTAGGTCGCCCGCATAAAGCGGGCGATGACGTCTTGAAAAGCTAAAGCGTCGCCGCCAGCGCCGTCATCTGGTCGGCGGCGACGCCCCAGCCTTCGTGGAAGCCCATCTGCTCGTGGGTCGCCTTGTCCTCGGCGGTCCAGTGGCGGGCGGTGGCGGTGTAGCGGGTCTTGCCGTCGCCCAGGTCCTCGAACTGCACGATCCCGACCATGAACGGCTTTGCCGACGGGACCCAGGCGCTGGTGAAGGCGTCGGTGAAGACGATCAGCCGGTTCTCGATCACCTTCAGATAGACGCCGGGATTGGGCATCTCTTCGCCGTTCGGGCCGCTCATGACGATGTAGCTGTTGCCGCCGCTGCGAACGTCCATCTCGGCGTGGCTGACGCGCCAGGGCGGCGGGCAGAACCACTTGGGCAGCAGTTCGGGCGTCGTCCAGCACTTGAACAGCTTGTCGGCCGGAACGTCGATGATCCGGGTCAGGGTCAGCTCGTGCGCGGCGGCGGGGGGCGTGAAGGCCATGGAAAGCTCCGTCTGTCTCGAAGGGACTGTTCGGGCCAAGGACGGTCCAGGTCCAGCCGTCCCGACAGCGGCGGCGCATTTTTCGATCGCGGTTGACCGGGCCGCGCCCCGGGGCCACTGTCGCCGACAATTCAAACAAACGTTTAGGGAGTGCGCCCGTGAGCCTGTTCGACCTGTCCGGCAAGGTGGCGATCATCACCGGATCCTCGCGCGGCATCGGCAAGGCGATCGCCGAACGCCTGGCCGAGCACGGCGCCAAGGTGGTGATCTCGTCGCGCAAGGCCGGCCCCTGCGAGGAAGTCGCCGCGGCCCTGAACGACAGGCACGGCGAGGGCACGGCGATCGCCGTTCCGGCCAACATCGCCTCGAAGGAAGACCTGCAGCGGCTGGTCGACGAAACCAAGTCCGCCTTCGGCAAGGTCGACGTCTGCGTCTGCAACGCCGCCAGCAATCCCTATTACGGCCCCCTGGCTGGGATCGCCGACGACCAGTTCCGCAAGATCCTCGACAACAACATCATCAGCAATCACTGGCTGATCTCGATGGTCGCGCCGGAGATGCGCGAGCGGAAGGACGGGGCGATCATCATCGTCAGCTCGATCGGCGGCCTGCGCGGCAACGCCGTCATCGGGGCCTACAACATCTCCAAGGCCGCCGACTTCCAGCTGGCCCGCAACCTCGCCCACGAGTTCGGACCCGACAACGTGCGGGTCAACTGCATCGCGCCGGGCCTGATCAAGACCGACTTCGCCAAGGCCCTGTGGGACGATCCCGCGACCCTGGAGCGCTCGACCGCCGGGGTGCCGCTGCGCCGGATCGGCGAGCCCGACGAGATCGCCGGGGCGGCGGTCTATCTGGCGTCCCAGGCGGGCAGTTTCATGACCGGACAAGCCCTGGTGGTGGACGGCGGCGCGACCATCTGAGCCGGCCTCCACCCTGGCGCGATAACGCCGGTCTTCCGGTGCGGCCTAGAGACGCGCCCGGTCCGAAATTAACCTCCAGCGGAGAACCTTGACGCTAGGACTGGGCGGTTGATCGAGGACCGTCGCCGGTGAAGCGCATCCTGCCCCTGCTGTTCGCGCTCGTCGCCCTGGCCGGCGTCACGCCGGCTCGCGCCGCGACGCCGTCGGACCAGGCGCGCAAGCTCGAACAGCTCTATCGCGAGATCGACGTGCAGCGGGCCGGACCGGCGCCGCGCGACAACGAGGATGTCGAGCGGGCCGGCCGCCGCGCCCTGCGCCAGCGCGGCGACACCCGCCTCTACGCCCTGTGGCGGGTGCTCTACGCCTACAAGAGCAACCACGTCGAAAAGTCGTTCAACGACTGGGTGGCGACGGTGCGCGCCACCGCCCGGGTCGACAATGACGCGGAACTGGCCGTCCTGGCCGACCTGATGCAGGCCGCCTACGATGTCGAGGCGCGCGGGCCGACGGGCATGGACGACGCCCGCTGGGCCAGGTTCCTCGACGGTTCGGGTCGCGAGATCGGTCTGATGGCCGGCGTGGAGCGCATCCGCGCCCTGGCGCGCAGCGGCCGCTGGACCGAGGCTAGCCATTTCGCCGGAGAACTGTTCGAGGACCTGGGAGAGCGCGGCTCGATCGCCCGCCCGCTGCTGGCCGAGGCCCACCAGGTGCACTCCTACACGCTGTCGGAAATCGGCGACAAGGACGGGGCCCTCGATCACATGGCCGAGGCCGCGCGGCTCGACGAGCGCGACGCCTTCTACATGCGCAAGATCGAGCGGCTCTACGACATCGCCTACACCGCCGCCGAGCTGGGCGAGGTGCCCGCCGCCGAACGGTTCGCCCAGATGCACCATCGCATGAGCGTGGACGCGGGCGACCCCGACCTGCTGACCTGGGACCAGAACCTGTGCGCGATGATCGCCGACACGCGCGACGACCCGCAGGGGGTGCTGCGCTGCCTGCGCGACGCCGGCCCGGCGCTGGCCGTCACCCAGGACCGCGTCGCCGTCTCGATGCTGCGGATGCGCGCCAAGGCCCTGGCCCAGACCGGCCGCGCCGCCGCCGCGCGTCGCGACCTGGCGGTGCTGGACGCCGCCCCGCCGCGCGAGGCCCGCATCGATCCGGTCGGCCGCATGCTGATCGAGGCCTTCATCGCCCATGCCGAGGGCCGCAAGGACGCCTTCGCCCTGTTCGACCGCTGGCGTGTGGCCCATGCGCGCGAGACCAGCGGCGCCCAGGCCGCCACGGCCTCGCAGATCTCGTCGGCGCTCGAGGCCGAGCTGCAGTCCAAGCGCACCGAAAGCGAGCGCCTGACCGCCGAGGTCGAGCTGACCCGCCGCCTGGCCCAGGCCACCGGCGTCATCGCCGCCCTGATGGCCCTGCTGGTCGCCGGCGGCGTCACCTGGGCTCTCTACATGCGCCGGGCCCAGGCCAATCTGAAGGACGCCCGCGGCCGGGCCGAGGCGGCCAGCGAGGCCAAGTCCTCGTTCCTGGCGGTGATGAGCCATGAGCTGCGCACGCCGCTGAACGGCATGCTGGGCATGGCCCAGGCCTTGCGCGGCGAAAGCCTGGGCGCGGGCCAGCGCGAGCAGGTCGATCTGCTGATCGATTCCGGCGAGACCCTGCTGGTGCTGCTGAACGACATTCTCGACCTGTCGAAGATCGAGGCCGGCAAGCTGGAGATCGCCCCGACCGTCGGCGACCTCGTCCAGACTGTCGGCCGGCTGGTCAACGGCTTCCAGCCGACCGCGCGCGAGAAGGGCCTGACCCTGAACTTCAACGTCGTCGGCGATCCGCCGCCGTGCCTGATGTTCGACGTGGTGCGGGTGCGCCAGTGCGTGGCCAACCTGGTCTCCAACGCCCTGAAGTTCACCAGCGAGGGCCGGGTCGAGGTGACCCTGTCCTGCGCGCTGGAGCCGGCCAGCGGCCGCCAGTCGGTGCGGCTGACGGTCAGCGACACGGGCATCGGCATGGGGCCGGCGACGCTGAACAAGCTGTTCGGGGCCTTCACCCAGGCCGACGCCTCGACCACCCGCAACTATGGCGGCTCGGGCCTGGGCCTGAACATCACCCGCCGCCTGGCCGAACTGATGGGCGGCTCGGTGACCGTGCGCAGCCGCGAGGGCGAGGGCTCGCTGTTCACCCTGCGCTTCATGGCCGACGCGGCCGCCGCCTGCGACCTGGCCGAGGCTCCCGAGGCCGAGCCCGCCGCCCTGGAGCTGGACGCCCTGGCCTCGCTGGGCGGGCGCCGGGTGCTGGTGGTCGACGACCATCCGGTCAACCGCCGGGTCATCCGCCTGTTCCTCGAGCCGTTCGGCTGCGAGCTGGTCGAGGTCGAGAACGGCCAGGAGGCGCTGGACGCCGTCGCCGCCGAGGCCTTCGACATCGTGCTGATGGACGTCAACATGCCGGTGATGGACGGGCTGGAGGCGACCCGCCGCCTGCGCGCCGACCCGCGCTGGGTCCGCCTGCCGATCGTCGCCCTGACCGCCGACGTCATGACCACCCAGATCCGCACCTGCCTGGAGGCGGGCATGGACGCCCACGTCGCCAAGCCGATCGACATGCGCAACCTGCTGTCGGTCCTGGCCCAGGTGGTGGTCGCCGCCCAGGCCCCGGCGGCAAGCCGGTCGCGGGCGGTGGAGCGGGTTTAAGTTTTAATCGATCTCGAAGGTGTCGGGGGCGGACGGCGGCGGCGGCGTCGCCGGCTTTGGCGCGACCGGTGGAGCGGGGGGAACGACCGCGCGGGGCTCCGGCGCCAGCAGGGCCGAGATGCGCTTCATCAGATCGGTTGGGGTGAACGGCTTGACGATGAAGCCGTTGGCGCCCTCGTTCAGGGCCTGCTTGACGGTGTCGATGTCGCCGCGGGCGGTGATCATCATCACCGGCGTCCTCAGGCGGCGGTGCTTGCGCAGGATCCGCAGCACCTCCAGCCCGCTCATGCCCGGCATCTGGATATCGAGCAGGATCAGGTCGGCGCGGACGTGGCCCAGGGTTTCCAGGCCGATCGTGCCGTTGGGCGCGGCCGAGACGCGGTGACCCGCCTGGCTCAGCACCAGGTCGACGAAATCGCGGATCAGCGGGTCGTCGTCGATCACCAGGATGGCGTGGGGCATCGCGGATATTTTCCGAAAAGGTACGCAGTCGGGAACTCGACCAACTATAGCGCGTGCGGCCGCTGCGTCGCACCCCCGGGAACGCGAATAGCGACGCGCGCAATTGTCGCGCCGTGATGAGGCTCAGCGGCAGAGGCGGTAGGGCGCCAGGTCCAGATGCAGATGGTCGGCGTGGGCGGCGTTGTAGTCGGGGCTCAGCACCGTGCCGAACAGGTCGCAGGCGCCGGCGCGGGCGATGCGCAGGAAGCGGCCTTCGGGACCGGGATCACGGAAGTCCGCCGCCACGTTGAGCCGCCGGCCGTCGGCCAGGCGCACGCCGGAGACGTCGAGGGCCGAGGCGCGGGCGTGCTGGCTGGGCCGCTCGCCGGGGCGGCCGTAGATCGTGCGGCAGGCATAGGTCCCGAAGTGATCGACCCGGGCCAGCGGGCTGCCCAGCACCCGCCGCGCGGCCGGGGCCAGCACATGGCGCTCCCACACCGCGTAGCGCAGGGCCAGCGGGCAGGTCATGACCGGGGCGGCGGGCGCCAGCAGGCTCCTGGCCCGCACCGTGTCGCGGGTCGAGCAGAAGCCCTGCTCGCGCACCGGCTGGTCGACGGGATCGATCCCCGCCTCGCGCAGGGCCGCGCGGCAAGCGGCCGGATCGGCGGCGATCCGCGACAGCTTGGCCTGCGTCGCCAGTCCCAGCGGCTGGTCGATCGAGAACGGCTTCCACGGCAGGTCCTGCGGCGGCGCGGTGCGGTCGATCAGGGCGAGCAGCAGCAGGCCCGCGAGAGCGGCGTCGATCAGCAGGCCGCCGATCTCGGCCAGCACCAGGGTCTGGGAGGATGCGGGTTTCACGGCCCTTCAACGAGCGGGCGAGCCCGGCGGTTCTGTGCAGCGGCTTGGCGAGCGGCGAGGAAACGGGCATGACCGCCTGCCCGGCTCCGAAAGGGGCCCCAAGAGACCGTCGATGTCCGTCGCCGCCGACCGTTCGCCCCTGCTCGACCGCGCCCTGCTGCCGCGCTTTGGCCTGCTGTGCCTGGGCATCTGGCTGAACGCCGCCGACACCCTGGTCACCGCCACCATCATGCCCAGCGTCGCCCGCGAGATCGGCGGCCACCAGTATTTCGGCTGGTCGGTGGCGGCCTATCTGATGGGCTCGATCGTCGCCGGGGCGTGCAGCGGCAAGCTCTCGCAGGGCCTGGGCCTGCGGCGGGCCACGGCCCTGGCGGGGGTCGTCTACGCCCTCGGCTGCGCCATGAGCGCCCTGGCTCCCGACTTCGTCACCTTCGTCGCCGGCCGCCTGATCCAGGGGCTGGGCGCGGGGGCGGTGGTGGCCCTGTGCTATGTGGCGATCACGGCCCTGTTCCCCGAAAGCCTGTGGCCGCGCGTCTATGGCGCGGTGGCGGGCGTCTGGGGCGGGGCGACCCTGCTGGGACCTCTGCTGGGCGGCGTATTTGCCGCCGCCGGTTTCTGGCGGGGGGCGTTCTGGGCGTTCGTGGGGCAGGGCGTGGTGTTCGTGGTCGCCGTGCTGGCCATGCTGCCGGGCGAGAAGCGGGCCGAGACCCGCACCCGCATTCCCAGCCGCCAACTGGCGCTGCTGGTGCTCGGGGTCAGCCTGATCGGCGCGGCCGGGGTCGTCGCCTCGCCGGCGACGGCGGGGATCTGCGCCGTGCTCGGCGTCCTGGCCATGGCCGCCATGCTGGCCGTTAACCGCGCCTCGCCCGACCGCCTGCTGCCGCGCTCGGCCGCCGACCTTTCGACCGCCACCGGCCTTGGCCTGCTGGTGATGTTCGCCTGCGAGGCCGCCGCCATCGGCTTCACCGTCTACGGACCGGCCTTCATCCAGGCCCGGCACGGCGCCTCGCCGCTGGTGGCCGGCTACGTCACCGGCGGCATCGCGGCCGGCTGGACGGTCTGCGCCATGCTGGTGGCTCATTTGAAGGCCGAGCGCGAGCCGCTGGCCATCCGCGCCGGGGCCCTGGTCATCCTGGTCGGCGTCGCCGCCTCGGCGGTGGCGGTCACGCGCGGCGGCCTGTGGAGCACGGGCCTCTCCCTGCTGGCCGTGGGCTGCGGCTTTGGCCTGTGCTGGGCGTTCCTTGCCCGGCGGACCATCGCCGGCGCCCCGGCCGAGGAGCAGGCCCTGGCCTCGTCGGCCGTGCCGACGGTGCAGCTGATCGGCGGCGCGGCCGGCTCCGCCGCCGCAGGGGCCATGGCCAACTTGCTGGGCTTCGGCCACGGCATCGCCCCGGCCGAAGCCTTCGCCCAGGGGCCATGGCTGTTCGCGGCCTTCGTGCCGCTGGCGTTGGTGGGCTGCGTCGCGGCGTGGCGGCTGGCTAAGAGGCCTTGAGCGCCGTCGCCATCGCATCGACAGCGACTTCCAGCTCGTCGAGCCGCGTCGTGGCGATGGTCCAGATGACGTCGGGATCGATGTCCGGATAGCCGTGCGACACCAAATTCCTCACCGCGACGATCTGCTTCCAGGGCGGCGCGGGCTCGACCGTCGCCTTGAGGTCATCGGGCAAGTTGGCGATGGCTTCGCCGATGACCTGGATATTCATCACCACGGCGTCGAAGGTGATGAAAGACGCCTCGAAGGCAGCGGCGTCGAGCCCCGAGGTATAGAGGCGGATGCGCCCGATCGCCTTTTCGATGTCACTGATCCGCAGCGCCGCGTCGCGCTGGGTCTTAGGCATAGACGACTTCCCGGAGGACATTGTCGCGCATCAGGCGCGGCAGCGACTTGGGCGTCGCCACGTCGACTGGGCGGGCCATCACCAGCGCCAGTTCATCCCCGAGCGTGAAGTATTCCCAGCCTGGAACCCGAAGGGGGTCGAACTCCACCAGCACGTCCACGTCGCTATCTGGACCGGCCTCGCCACGTGCCGTCGAGCCGAAGACGCCGACGCGCGCAACGCCATAGCGGTCGAGCAGCGGCTTGGCCGCGCGCAGTTTGGTCAGCGCCTCGTCGAGGGTCATGGGGCGATCATAGCACGAAATGCGGCTCTCAAGCCTCCGCCAGCGCCGTCGCCTCGACCAGACGCACCACGTCGCCCATGATCTCGGTGATCCGGAAATCCTTGGGCGTATAGATCCGCGCCACGCCCATCTGCTTGAGGATCAGGGCGTCGGCCTCGGGGATGATGCCGCCGGCGACGACGGGGATGTGGTCGAGGCCTTCGGCCCGCATCAGCCGCACCACCTCCTGCACGAGATCCAGGTGCGAGCCCGACAGGATCGACAGGCCCACGACATGCGCGCGGCTTTCCTTGGCGCGGCGGACGATCTCCTCGGGCGTCGAGCGGATGCCGTCATAGACCACCTCCATGCCGCAGGCCCGGGCGCGGGTGGCGATCTGCTCGGCGCCGTTAGAGTGGCCGTCCAGGCCCGGCTTGCCGACGAGATAGGTCAGGGTGCGGCCCAGCACCTGCGAGACCCGCTCGACCTCGGCCTTAACCGCTTCGACGTCCTCGGCCTCGCCGGTGGAAACGACGATCGCCACGCCCGTTGGGCCGCGATACTCGCCGAACACCTCGCGCAAGGCACCGGACCATTCGCCGGTGGTGACCCCGACTTTGGTGGCGGTAATCGAGGGCTCCATGATGTTTCGGCCATCGACCGCGGCGGCCTTCAGGTCGGCCAGGGCGGCCTCGACGGCGGCCGGATCGCGGGCCGCGCGCCAGGCCTGGATGCGCGCGACGACCTCGGCTTCGAGCTTCGGATCTATGGTCTCGATGTTTCCTTCGCCGGCCGACAGGGGCGAGGGTTCGCTGTCGGTCCAGCGGTTGACGCCGACCACGGTCAGGTCGCCGGTCTCGACGGCCCGCACCCGCTTGGCGTTCGACCCGACCAGTTCGGCCTTCATGTAGTCGATGGCGTTCTGCGCCCCGCCCATCTCGTCGATCAGAGCCAGCTGCGCCAGCGCCCCTTTCGACAGCTCGGCGACCTTGGCCTCGACCACGTGAGAGCCGGCGAACAGGTCTTCGTATTCCAAGAGGTCGGTCTCGTAGGCCAAGACCTGTTGCAGCCGCAGCGACCACTGCTGGTCCCACGGCCGGGGCAGGCCCAGGGCCTCGTTCCAGGCCGGCAGTTGCAGGGCCCGGCAGCGCGCGTCCTTGCTGAGGGTGACGGCCAGGGCCTCGATGAGGATGCGGTAGACGTTGTTCTCGGGCTGCGGCTCGGTCAGGCCTAGGGAGTTGACTTGCACGCCGTAGCGGAAGCGCCGGGCCTTCTTGTCCTGCACGCCGTAGCGCTCGAGCAGGATCTCGTCCCACAGCTTGGTGAAGCTGCGCATCTTGCAGAGCTCGGTGACGAACCGAACCCCGGCGTTGACGAAGAAGCTGATCCGCGAGGCGACGATCTCGAAGTCTTCCTCGGGCACCTGGCCGCCGGCGCGGACGGTGTCGAGCACGCTGATCGCCGTGGCCAGGGCGAAGGCCAGCTCCTGCTCCGGCGTCGCCCCGGCCTCCTGCAGGTGGTAGCTGCAGACGTTCATCGGGTTCCATTTCGGAACCTCGCGATAGCACCAGGCGATCATGTCGCCGATCAGCCTGAGAGACGGCCCCGGCGGGAAGATGTAGGTGCCGCGGCTGAGGTATTCCTTGATCAGGTCGTTCTGGGTGGTGCCTTGCAGCAGCGCCCTATCGGCCCCCTGCTCGTCGGCCAGGGCCACGTACATCGCCAGCAGCCAGGCGGCCGGGGCGTTGATGGTCATGGAGGTGTTCATCTTCTCCAGCGGGATCTCGCTGAAGAGCGCGCGCATGTCGCCCAGATGGCTGATCGGCACCCCGACCTTGCCGACCTCGCCGCGCGAGAGGATGTGGTCGGGATCGTAGCCGGTCTGGGTGGGTAGGTCGAAGGCCACCGACAGGCCCGTCTGGCCGCGCGCCAGGTTCGAGCGATAGAGCGCGTTGGATTTCTCGGCCGTCGAGTGGCCGGCATAGGTGCGGAAGATCCACGGCGGATCGGGCGCGTGCTGATAGGCCTTGTCCGACATCCTGCGCTCCCGGTGATCTTTTCTGGTTATCGCCGGATGATGCGCCGGTGTTGGGTGCGGTGCAATATGAGGCTTCGCAGGTGCGCAACGCGTCCTTCTCCCCTTGCGGGAGAAGGTGTCATCCGAAGGATGACGGATGAGGGGTCTCTCAGACTTTTAATGCCGAACCCAGCCTGTCCGCCGTCGCGGCGGACAGGATTTTCGACCCCTCACCCGACCCGCTTCGCGGGCCACCCTCTCCCGCAAGGGGAGAGGGGTCATTCCTTGCTGAAGCTCTCAGGAATTTCCGGCTCCGCGCCCGCCTTGCCCCACAGCACGATCTCGTTCCCCCAAGGATCGCGGAAGGCGTGGTTGTAGCCGTTGAACTCGGCCCAGTAGTGGTCGCGCCACAGCAAGGTGGCGCCCAGGCTCTCGGCGGTCCCCAAAATCCGGTCGGCGCTGTCGTCGTCGCCGATCAGAATCCAGATGCGCGGCTTGCGGCCGTCGGTCGACAGGGCGCGGGGCTCGACGCCGGCGGGCTCTGGGTGCGGGCGGGCGTTGGCGGCGTCGAAGATGCCGAGATGCAGGTTGCCGATCTGGCTGTCGCTGCCGTCCGGGTTCTTGAACTGACCGCCGGGCACCATGCGGTGATAGATCCCCTGCGGCCGCGCGTCGTTCTGCCAGCCGAACACCTGGGCATAGAATTCGCCGGCCTTGGCGGGGTCGTCGCTGGCCAGGTCGACGAAGATCAGGGTGTTGGTCACGGGCGGTCCTTTGGGTCAGTCGAAGGCGATGGAAAGGGAGAGGTCGCGCCAGGCGTCGATGTCGGCCTTGAGGCCGTCGATCGCGTAGCCGGCGTAGTGCAGGGCGTCTTCGCCCAGCAACAGGTGCAGAGGCGGCTCGGGCGCGTCGACGATGGCCAGCATCGCCAGGGCGGCCTTCTTCGGATCGCCCGGCTCGGCGCCGGCGTGGTCGGCCATGATCCGCTCGGCGTCGCGAGCGAGGCCGTCGTAGTCGGCGAGCTTGTCGGCCACGATGGTCTTGGAGCCCTTTGCGAAGGCCGTGCGCAGGCCGCCAGGGGCGACGTTGGTCACCTTGATCCCGAGTTCCGCGACCTCGGCCGCCAGGGTCTGGGTCAGGCCTTCCAGGGCCCACTTGCTGGCGCAGTAGACGCCGGTGCCGGCCCAGACCGCCAGGCCCGAGACCGAGGTGACGTTGACGATCCGCCCCGACCGCCGCGCCCGCATGGCCGGCAGCACGGCCTTGAGCACGGACAGCGGCCCGAAGACGTTGGTCTCGAACTGGGCGCGGACTTCTTCGAGGGAGGCCTCCTCGACCGCGCCGACCAGGCCGTAGCCGGCGTTGTTGACCAGCACGTCGATCACGCCGGTCAGGGCCTCGGCCGCCTTCACGGCCTCGACGACGGCGACCGGGTCGGTGACGTCCATGACCAGGCCGTGGGCGCGGCCCGGCGCCAGGGCCTCGAAGGCGGCGACGTCGGCTTTCTTGCGCACCGTGCCGGCCACGACATCGCCGCGCACCAGGGCCGCCGCGGCGATCTCGCGCCCGAGCCCGCCGGATACGCCGGTGATCAGCCAGGTCTGGGTCATGGTGGAAGGTCCTGTCGAACAAGATCCTCCCCCTCTGGGGGAGGTGGCCCAGAGGGCCGGAGGGGGACGTTATCAGCTGACTAGGCGTTGGCCGTGCTCAGCGACAACTTCCCCCTCAGTCGCCCATTTTCTGTTGGGCCGGCCTTTGGCCGGACCCGGGAGCGACAGCTCCCCCTTCAGGGGGAGCGCACATCAATAGGGAGCGTCGCCCTTCACCCACAGGCGGTGCATCGTCCGGAAGTACTTCTGGTCGTCGTACAGCGTGCCGGTGTGCAGGGTGCAGCGGTTGTCCCACGTCAGGATGTCGCCGGGCCGCCACTTGTGGGCGTGGACGAAGCGCTCCTCCGTCATGAATTCCACCAGCTCGTCGAGCAGGGCCAGACCCTCGGGGCCGGGCTTGCCGATCACTTCGGTCACCGTGCCGGTCGAGGGCCACAGGGCCTTGCGGCCGTCCGAGGGGTGGGTGCGGATCAGCGGGTGCTCGACGTCGGGATTGGCCGCCTCCATCTCGGGCGACAGGATCATCTGCTCGCCGAAGGTGCGGGTGGCCATGAAGTGCTTGTAGCTGTGGTGCAGTTGCAGCGGCAGCAGCTCGGCCTGCTTCTCGGCGGAGAGGGCGTTCCAGGCGGCGCAGCCGTCGGCCAGCAGGGTGTCGGAGCCTTCCTCCGGCGCTTCCACGCAATAGAGCATGGTCAGCATCACCGGCTCGGGCTTGTAGCTGTAGTCGGTGTGCCAGCCGACGCCGTCGTTGTGGGCCCCGATCGGCTGGCCGTCGACGACGCGGTTGGAGAGGATGAAGATCTTCGGATAGCCGGGCAGGGTGAAGCGGGTCTGGGTGTGGTCTTCCGGATCGCCAAACCGGCCGATGAAGGCCATCAGGTCGTCCGGGGTCATGGTCTGGTCGCGCACCAGCACCGCGCCGTGGGCGTGGAAGGCGGCGACCACGCCGTCCAGTTCCGCGTCCGAGGCGGTGGGCAGGTCGATGTTGAGGATCTCGGCGCCGAAGTCGTCTTGCTCGCCGGTCTTCAGGGGCTTGGTGGCCAGGGCGGCGGGCGCTTTCGCGAGCATGGGAACGACCTCGGGTGACTTTGTTGCGGCAAGCCTAAGCGGCAGAAAAACCACGGTCTTGCCTCAGAGCGCCCTCTCTCTTTCCGGCTTCTCGTGCGCGTATGGTCAAAAATCGCCTCCTTGTACGCCGCGGCGACAGCAGCGCCCGTTCGGCGAGCGACCGCGCGGCGCCGGCCTGCGGCTGACCAAGTTTTCGTGCGCGCTGGAGCAAGACCGGGGCGGATAGCGGCGCCAGCCTTGGGTCGTCTTCTTCCCAAAGCGAGCGCCCGGCCGTGACCCTGTTCAGCGACGCCTTCTTCGACGGGCTGTCCAGCTCCACCCAAGAGGTGGGCGCGGCCGAGACCCTGCCGCCGGCCTGCTACACCGACGCGGCGTTCTACGAGTTCGAGAAGGCCGCCTTGTTCGACCACGAATGGCTGTGCGTGGGCCGGGTGGACCAGGTGCAGGAGCCCGGCGACTTCTTCACCACCGAGATCGTCGGCGAGCCGATCCTGGTCACCCGCAACCGGGCCGGCGAGATCAAGGCGATGTCGTCGGTGTGCCAGCACCGCGCCATGCTGGTGGCCGAGGGCAAGGGCAACGCCCGCGGCTTCGTCTGCCCCTATCACCACTGGGTCTATTCGCTGAACGGCGACCTGGTGAACGCCCCGGCCATGGACCGCACCTGCGGCTTCGACAAGAAGAAGATCAGCCTGCCGACCTTCAAGGTCGAGGTTTGGCTGGGCTTCATCTTCGTCAATTTCGACGCGGACGCCGAGCCGCTGGCCCCGCGCCTGACCGCCGTCGAAGCCGCCATCGCCAATTTTGACCTCGAGACCGCCGAAGCGCTCGAACCGATGACCGGCCAGTTCACCTGGAACTGGAAGGTGATGTTCGAGAACAACAACGACGGCTACCACGCCAGCAAGCTGCATCGCGGCGTGCTGCACGACTTCATCCCCAGCGAGCTTGCCAGCTTCCCCGAAGCCGAGCCGGGCGATGCGGGCTTCCTGCGCTACAACGGCACCCTGCATCCCGACGCCAGCTTCAACCCGACCCAGAAGGCGGTGCTGCCGATCTTCCCCAAGCTGTCGGACGAGGACCGGGGCCGGGCGACCTTCGCCAACATCCCGCCGACCCTGTCGCTCGTGATGACCAGCGACATGGTCATCTACCTGATCCTGCGGCCGACGGGCCCGGAGACCATGGCCCAGGACACCGGCATCCTGGTCGCCCCCGGCGCGCGAGACTCCTACGGCTTCAAGGAGCGGCTGGAGATGATCATGACCTCGGCCGGTCAGATCATCGCCCAAGACATGCATGTCGACGAGCTGGTCCAGAAGGGCCTGCGCTCGCGCTTCGCCATCCGAGGCCGCTATTCCTGGCAGGAAGGCGCGCAGGTGCAGTTCAACCGCTGGCTCGCCCCGCGCTACCAGGCTCAGTGGGCGCGGCTGAAGGGCGCCGCAGCCCCCGCCGCGCCGGTGGAGGCCGCCTGAGATGAGCGCCCGCCTTCCCGTCGTCTTCTTCGGTCACGGCAGCCCGATGATCGCGCTGGAGACCAACGACACCACCAGGACCTGGGCCGCCATGGCCGCGCAGATCGAGGCCGCGTACGGCAAGCCCAAGGCCATACTCTGCGTCTCGGCCCACTGGATCACCAAGGGCGTCGGCGTCACGGCGATGAGCCAGCCGCGCACCATCCACGACTTCGGCGCCTCGTTCCCGCGCGCCCTGTTCGAGGTGCAGTACCCCGCGCCGGGCTCGCCGGAGCTGGCGGCCCGGGTGCGCGATCTGCTGGCGCCGGAGATCCCGGTGGTGCTGGACGAGCGCCAGTGGGGCCTGGACCACGGGACCTGGTCGGTGCTGTGCAAAGCCTATCCCGAGGCCGACGTGCCGGTGATCCAGCTGTCGATGGACGGGACCAAGCCGCCGCAATGGCACTACGAGATGGGCCAGCGCCTGGCCGCCCTGCGCGACGAGGGCGTGCTGATTGTCGGCACCGGCAACATCGTCCACAACCTGCCGGCCATGGACTGGGGCGACCGTAACTGCGCGCCCTATGACTGGTCGCAGCGCTTCAACGAGGCGATCAAGAAGGCCATCGCCGACGACCAGCCGCTGGCCGCCGTCGAGTTCGAGAAGCTGGGCGAAGACGCCCGCCGCGCCGTGCCGACCCCCGACCACTACTGGCCGCTGCTCTACGTGCTGGGCGCGCGCCTGCCCGGCGACGTTGCCCGCTTTTCCCCCGACCACATCGAGCACGGCTCGCTGAGCATGACCAGCGTCACGCTGGCCGCGGCCTAACGGAGAACCCGATGCCCTTCATCTGCGAACCCGGCCAGGTCCGTCCCGACGTCGCGCCCGGCGCCCTGCACCATCTGAAAGCCACGCCCGAGACCATCCACTGGGGCTATTTCGATCCGTCGATCAAGCCGGCCCTACGCATCAAGAGCGGCGACCTGATCCAGGCCGAGGCTGTCACCCACCACGCCGGCGACGCGCCCGACCTGATGATGGACGCCGCGATCACCCGCATCTTCACCGAGGTGCCGGAGGACGACCGCAACCCCGGCGTCCACATCATGACCGGGCCGATCTACATCGAGGACGCCAAGCCCGGCGACGTGCTGGAGGTGCGCTACCTGCGCATGGTCCCGCGCAACAACTACGGCTCCAACCTCGCGGCCAACTGGGGCTATCTCTACAAGGAGTTCGGCGAGAAGGAGCGGGTGACGATCTACGAGCTCGACGCCGACTACAACACCGCCAGCGCCCTCTACGCCTACGACTTCCCGGGCAAGTACCTGACGCCCGGCACGATCACCAACTGCCCCGAATGCGACCGCCAGAGCGCGCTTCCCGGCGTGCGCATCCCGGCCCGGCCGCACCTGGGCACCGCCGGCGTCGCGCCGGCCGTCGACGGCCGCGTCAGCACCATCCCGCCCGGCCTGCACGGCGGCAATATCGACAACTGGCGGATCGGGGCGGGGGCGACGATGTACTATCCCGTCCAGGTGGAGGGCGGGCTGTTCTCCATCGGAGATCCCCATGTCAGCCAGGGCGATGGCGAACTTTCAGGCACGGCGATCGAAAGTTCGCTCAACGTGCTGATGCAGATCGTGCTGCGGAAGGATTTCGAGACCCCGGGGCCTTTGCTGGAGACCCCCAAGTGGTGGATCGTCCACGGGTTCGACGAGGATCTCAATGTGGCCATGCGCCAAGCTTCCCTCAACATGCTGAGCCTGCTGTCCGACCATGTCGGCCTGACCAAGAACGACGCCTATTCGCTGATGAGCGTGGCCTCCGACTTCGGCGTGACCCAGGTGGTCGACGGCAAGCAGGGCTGCCACGTGCGCATCCCGCGCGACATCTTCCCGAAGAGAACCTGAGGCCTTGCGCGCCTGGTCGTTCAGCACCGACAGCTACCCGCGCGCCGAGCGGGCCGACGCCTGGCGCGAGGCCATGTCGCGCCTGGGCCTGCCGGTCGAGAGCCTATCTGATCTCGAGCCGGCCTCGACCTCGGTGGTCTGCCTGACCAGTCCGCTGGGCATCGAATTCGCCCTGGTCAACGCCGGGGCCCAGACCATCTCGGGCCGCCTGACCAACCAGCCGGCTGCGGTGTGGATGGCGGTGCTGCTCGATGGCCAGGCGGCGGTGGTCAGCGATGACCTGGGCGAGGACCTGTCGATCGGCGACATCGCCTTTGGACCGACTGGACAGGCCGCCGCCCTGCGGCTGGCCACCCGCTGCCGGCTGATGTTCGTCCGCGCCCCGCGCGTGGCTTTGAACCATCGCCTGGTTGCGCCGCGCGCCCTGCGCGTGGGGCGTCTACGCGGCGAGGGCGGGGTCAAGCACATCCTGTCGGGCCTGCTGCGGGCCACCGCCGACTCGCTGGAGGACCTGACCGTCGACCAGTTGCGCCCCGTGGAGCTGGCCCTGGCCGAGTTCCTGGGCCTGTGCCTGCTGGAGGCCGGCGAAGAGCGCGGCGCGGCCTGGCCGACCGACGCCCGCAGCGCCCACCTGCAGCGCCTGCGCCAGACCATCGAGACCCTGCTGCCCGACCCGAACCTGACCATCCGCCGGGTGGCCGACGAGGAGGGCGTCTCGCCGCGCTACGTGCAGAAGCTGTTCGAGGGCGTCGAGGAGACCTTCAGCCACTATCTGCGCACCCGCCGGCTGGAGCGCTGCCGCAACGACCTGGCCAGCC
Organism: Caulobacter hibisci; assembly: GCF_016135805.1. GTDB lineage: Bacteria > Pseudomonadota > Alphaproteobacteria > Caulobacterales > Caulobacteraceae > Caulobacter > Caulobacter hibisci. The sequence goes on along the minus strand of NZ_JADWOX010000008.1, from coordinate 147,963 downwards.
CGCAGTTCGCCCGGCTGTCGATCTCGGAGATCTGCTTCCGCTGGGGTTTCAACGGCAGCGCCCACTTCAGCCGCGCCTTCCGCGACCAGTACGGCTGCTCGCCCCGGGATTTCCGCCGCAGCGTCCGCGACGAGGAGCGGGTGGCGGCCTAGCTGCCTATGGCGCGGGGCCGGCCTGCCTTGCTATGCTCGACCGGCGGGAGGCAGGAGCCCTCCCGGCAAGACCCATCCCAGTGGGTTGCCAGGGTGTTCTGGGAGGGGCGCATGGATTCCGAGGCTTTCACGACCAGCGAATATCGTCCCGACGACCTGGCCTCGCCGACGCCTCAGGACGCCGCCTTGCCCGGGCTGCTGGCCGATGTCGCCAAGGTCGCCAAGATCGAGGTGGTGCCCCAGATCCTGGAGGTGATCTGCCGCACCACGGGCATGGGCTTCGCCGCCGTCGCACGGGTCACCAAGGACCGCTGGATGGCCTGCGCGGTGCGCGACGAGATCGGCTTTGGCCTGCTGCCCGGCGGCGAGCTGGAAGTCGCCTCGACCATCTGCGACGAGATTCGTGACAACGAGACCGCCGTGGTCATCGACCACGTGGCCGAGGATCCGGTCTGGCGCGACCACCACACGCCGCTGAAATACGGCCTGCAGAGCTATATCTCGACGCCCATTCACTACAACGGCCTGTTCTTCGGCACGCTCTGCGCCATCGATCCGCGTCCGGCCAATCTGCGGGGCACCCAGGCCCTGGCGACCTTCGAGCTGTTCGCCAAGCTGATCGGCGGCCACCTGGAAGCTCAGGACCGCCTTGTGGAGAGCCAGGCGGCCCTGGCCACCTCGCAGCGGGATTCGGAGCTGCGCGACCAGTTCATCGCCGTGCTCGGCCACGACCTGCGCAATCCCCTGGCCGCGATCAACGGCGGCGCCCGCCTGCTGCGCAAGCAGCCCTCCGGCGAGAAGGCCGAGTTCATCCTGGGTCAGATGGAGCAGAGCGTCGCGCGGATGGCGGGGCTGATCGACGATGTCATGGACTTCGCCCGCGTGCGTCTGGGCGGCGGGTTCGGCCTGGATGCACGCCCCACGCCGCCCGAGACCTTGAGCCGGTCGCTGGAGCAGCTGGTCGCCGAACTGCGCAGCGCCCGGCCCGACCGGCGGATCGAGTCCGACATCGTCCTGAGCGAGACGGTCGTCTGCGACGAGGCCCGGATCGCGCAGATGTTGTCCAACCTGCTGGGCAACGCCTTGACCCACGGCGATCCGGCCAAGCCGGTAAGGGTCGAGGCGACCACCGCGGACGGGCGGTTCGTGCTGTCGGTGATCAACGGCGGCCCGGCGATCCCGCCCGAGACGATGGCCAAGCTGTTCCAGCCGTTCACCCGCGGGTCGGCCGAGATGCAGCAGGGGCTTGGCCTGGGGCTCTACATCGCCTCGGAGATCGCCCGCTCGCACGGCGGCGCCCTGACGCTGCGGTCGGACGACCGGGAGACCCGCTTCTCGTTCTCGAAGCCGTTGTAGGGGAGGCCGTCGATGAAGGCGCTGCTGGCGATCGTCATGAGCCTGGCGTGTGGGGTTTCCATGGCCAGCGCCACCCAATGGCCGAACGGCGCCAAGGCGGCCGTGGCCCTGACCTATGACGACGCCCTAACCTCGCAGCTCGACAACGCCGTGCCAGCCCTGGACGCGGCCGGTTTCAAGGGCAGCTTCTTCCTGTCGGGCGTCAAGGCGGCCGAGATCCCGCGCTGGCGGGCCGCCGCGGCGGAGGGCCACGAGCTGGCCAACCACACGATCTTCCACGCCTGCCCGGCCGCCAGCTTTCCGGCCGATCCGCGCTATGTCGCCGAGGCCTATACGCCCGCCAGCCTGCTCAAGGAGATCGAGCAGCAGAACGTCCTGCTGACCGCCATCGACGGCAAGACCCGGCACGGCTTCGCCACGCCCTGCGGGGCCAGCAAGGCCGGCGGCGTCGACTATCTGGAGGCGCTGCGGGCCTCGGGGCTGGTGACCTATGCGCGCGGCGTGGTGACGACGCCGGAGGACCTGGCCGGACGTCGGATCGACCCGATGCACGTTCCCTCGCGCGGCTTTCCCGAAGGCGTGACCGGCGCCCAGCTGATCGACTTCGCCAAGGGCGCCGCGGCCGGCGGCGGGATGGCGGTGTTCCTGTTCCACGGCGTGGGCGGGGACTATCTCCAGGTCTCCAACCCGGCGCATCTGGAGCTGCTGGCCTGGCTGAAGGCGCATCCCGATCAGGTCTGGGTGGCGCCGTTGCAGGAGGTCATGGACTGGGCGGCGGCGCATCCTTGAGGCGCATTCCCTCTCCCCTTGTGGGAGAGGGTGGCCTCCGAAGGAGGTCGGGTGAGGGGTCTCTCAGACGTTGGCGGAGAGGCCTATCGACCCCTCATCCGTCGGCTTCGCCGCCACCTTCTCCCGCAAGGGGGGAAGGATCACCTAGCCCGCGCTAGCCGCTCCACCGCCGCGTCCAGCACGTCGTCCCCCTTGGCGAAGCACAGCCGCAGGACGTTGGTCACCGGATCCTCCGCGTAGAAGGCCGAGACCGGGATCGCCGCCACGCCGTGCTCGCGGACGGCTCGCAGGGCGAAGGCCCGGTCGGGCTCGTCGACGCCCGAGGCGGTCAGGTCGACATTGAGGAAATAGGTGCCGCCGCTGTCGAGCACCGTGAAGCCGACTTCGCGCAGTCCAGTCGCCAGCCGATCCCGGGAGCGCTGAAGGCCGGCGGGCATGGCCTCGAACCAGTCGCCGGGTTCCTCCAGCCCGAAGGCGACGGCGGCCTGAAGATTGGGCGGGGTGGTGAAGGTCAGGAACTGGTGGGCGCCGGCCAGGGCCTTGGCGAGCGGCGGGGCTGCGCACAGGAAGCCGACCTTCCAGCCGGTCATGCCGAACATCTTGCCCGCCGAGCCGATCTTGACCGTCCGCTCGCGCATGCCGGGGAAGGTCATCAGCGGTTTGTGGGCGCGGCCGTCGAAGACCACGGCCTCCCACACCTCGTCGCAGACGGCCGTAACGTCGAAGCGGACGCAGAACTCCGCCAGCAGGGCCAGGTCCGCGTCGGGGGTGACGACGCCGGCCGGGTTCAGCGGACTGTTGAGCACGACGAGCTTGGTCTTGTCGCTGAACACCGCCTCCAGTATGGCGCGATCGAACCGCCAGTGCGGCGGGGTCAGGCGCACCAGGCGCGGGATCCCGCCGGCCCGCCGCACCATCGGCAGGTAGGCGTCGTAGAGCGGCTGGAACAGCACCACCTCGTCGCCGGGCGAGATCATGGACAGGAAGGCGGCCGCCAGGGCCTCGGTGGCGCCGGAGGTGACGATGATCTCGCGGTCGGGGTCCAGCGCCAGGCCCTGGGTGCGCCCATAGTGGCCGGCCACCGCCTGGCGCAGCTGCGGCAGGCCGCGCATCGGCGGATACTGGTTGGAGCCCTCGATCAGCGCTTCGCCGGCCTTGCGCCGCAGCGCGATCGGGCCCTGGTCGTCGGGAAAGCCCTGGCCCAGATTGATCGCCCCCAGCTCGCGGGCGAGGCCGCTCATCTCCTCGAAGACGGTGACGGGCAGGTCGGCGAAGACGGGATGGACCATGGAACGCTCGCGGTATGGGCGGCGACCATGGCGCGGTGGCGGCGCGGCGCCAAGGTTTAGCGGCCGCGCTGCCCCCTCAGTCGCTCCGCGACAGCTCCCCCAGAGGGGGAGCATCTTGCGGCGTAGATCCTTCCCCTCTGGGGGAGGTGGCCCGGAGGGCCGGAGGGGGCGCGGCAGGCGGCAGGCAACCTCTGCCGCGCCCCGTGCATTTCCCAACCACCCGAGGGCTAATCAGGAGAGCGACGGCATGAACGGCGTGGGTTTCATCGGTGCGATCATCATCGGCATTTTCGCCGGCTGGCTGGCCGAGAAGATCATGAAGCGCGACCATGGGCTGCTGACCAACCTGGTGGTCGGCCTGGTCGGTTCGCTGATCGGCGCCTTCCTGGCCAGCATGGTGGGACTGGGCGCGACGGGCTGGATCGGCAGCCTGGTGATCTCGACGATCGGCGCGGTGGTGCTGCTGGCCCTGCTGGGTCTCTTCCGTCGGCGCGCCTGATGAAGCGCGTCCTGGTCGCCGCCGCGGCGCTGACGGCAATGAGCGTCGCCGCGTGCGGCGAGCGGGCCAAGCTCGACGTGGCGGCCGGCACGGGCCCCAATCCCGAATTGCCGGCCCCCAACAAGACCCTGCTGCCGACGATGAATATCGCCCCGGCCAAGGGCTGGCCGGCGGGCGGCGCGCCCAAGCCGGCGGAGGGGCTGGCGGTCAAGGCCTTCGCCGACAAGCTGGACCATCCGCGCTGGATCGAGATCCTGCCTAATGGCGACGTTTTGGTGGCCGAGACCAACGCCCCGCCCAAGCCCGAGGACAGCAAGGGCCTGCGGGCCAAGATCCAGGGGCTGGTGATGAAGCGGGCGGGGGCGGCGACCAAGAGCGCCAACCGCATCACCCTGCTGCGCGACACCGACGGCGACGGCGTCGCCGACCTGCGCGCCAACTTCCTGTCAGGCCTGAACTCGCCGTTCGGCATGGCCTTGGTGGGCGACACTCTTTACGTGGCCGACACCGACGCGGTGCTGCGCTTCCCCTACAAGACCGGCGAGACCTCGATCGCCGCCAAGGGCGAGCGGGTCGCCGACCTGCCGGCCGGGCCGCGCAATCACCACTGGACCAAGGCCCTGATCGCCAGTCCGGACGGCAAGAAGCTCTACGCCACCGTCGGCTCCAACAGCAACGTCGCCGAGAACGGCTTTCCGGACGAGGAGGGGCGGGCGGCGATCTGGGAGATCGACGTCGCTACGGGGGTCAAGCGTCAGTTCGCCGGCGGCCTGCGCAATCCCAACGGCATGGGCTGGGAGCCCTCGACGGGCGCCCTGTGGACCGTGGTCAACGAGCGCGACGAGATCGGCAGCGACCTGGTGCCCGACTACCTGACCTCGGTGAAGGACGGCGGCTTCTACGGCTGGCCCTACAGCTATTACGGCCGCCACGTGGACGAACGGGTCAAGCCGCAGCGGCCCGACCTGGTGGCCAAGGCCATCGTCCCCGACTACGCCCTGGGGCCGCACACCGCCTCGCTGGGCCTGACCTTCGACACGTCTTCGGCCCTGCCGGCGGCGTTCAAGGGCGGGGCCTTCATCGGCCAGCACGGCTCGTGGAACCGCAAGCCGCACAGCGGCTACAAGGTGATCTTCGTGCCCTTCGCCGAGGGCAAGCCGTCCGGTCCGCCGCGCGACGTGCTGACCGGCTTCCTGAGCGCCGAGGGCGACGCCCTGGGACGGCCGGTGGGCGTGGCCTTCGACCGGCGCGGCGCGCTGCTGGCGGCCGACGATGTCGGCAACGTCATCTGGCGCGTGACGGGACGCTGACTCGAGTCACGCGCGTGTCGGCGCCCAAAACCCGGGCGTCGGCGGTTGCACGGCCATGCGCCCAATGCGGGTGCTGGCCGGCGGTGCAATCATCGCGCATTCGTATATTTCAGGAAATTCCAAGTATTGATGTTGTGTGGACAATATAACTATCTGTTAGTGGGTGTTATTTGCCCTCAGGAGATAAAGTCGGAACTGTGACCGGCTAATGTCTGCCCCCTGATCTTCCTTGGCTGATTATTGCTACGGAAGGCGGCTTTGGCGGGGTTTTTAGGAAAATAGCTCGGACTTGGGGTGTGTTATCGCTTCCCGACGACCCTTGCCGTCCTAAAGCACCTGCCATGATGGAGGCTTCGCGAGGGGTGAAGTTTCCAAGCTAATCTCTCCATGGGGGAATAAGTTCTAATGCTTGATCGCAAGTTGCTGCTGGCCACGTCGGTGATCGCGGGCCTCGGCCTCGCGCCTGTCGGCGCCTGGGCCCAGGCCGAAGCCAAGGCCAAGGCCGCTTCGACCGCGCCCGCCGACGACGCCGACGCCGTCGAGGCGGTGGTCGTCACCGGTTCGCGTCTGAAGCAGAACGCCTACACCAGCGCCTCGCCCATCCAGGTGATCACCGCCGACCAGGCGTCGCTGGAGGGCCTGATCGACACCACGAGCATCATCCAGGGCTCGTCCGTCGCCAGCGGCTCGTTCCAGGTCGGCAACGAGCTGACCGGCTACAACACCACCGGCGGCCCGGGCGTGAACTCGATCTCTCTGCGTGGCCTGGGCGCCAACCGCACCCTGGTGCTGCTGGATGGCCACCGGATCGCCCCGTCGGGCGTGCGCGGCACGGTCGGCCCGACCGACCTGAACACCATCCCGAACGCCATCGTCGAGCGCGTGGAAATCCTCAAGGACGGCGCCTCGTCGATCTACGGGTCCGACGCCGTGGCCGGCGTGGTGAATTACATCACCAAGAAGGATTTCGACGGCGGCAAGATCAAGCTGTACGGCAATGCCCCGTTCTCCAGCGGCGGCGGCGGCAACCAGTACACGGCCGAAGCTCTGTGGGGTAAGGCGTTCGATCGCGGCTACGTCAACGTCACCGGCAGCTACTACAAGCAGAACGCCCTGCGTCGTGGCGACCGCGAATACACCAGCTGCGCCAGCGAGAACTACACCAACCTGCAGACCGGCGCGCGGATCGACTACACGGACGCCATCAACGGCGGCCTGAAGTGCTACAACCAGATCAACAACGTCATTTCCACGAGCGTGGGCTACCTGCAGTATAAGCAGGACGGCGTCGACTACAGCTATGCGGGCAACAACAGCACCTTCGCCGGCCTGGCCCGCGTCGCGCGCGCCAACTATCCGGACAGCTACCGCTACGCCAACTACGATTCGGCGGCCTGGCAGCGGGCCACGGTGATCAGCCCGGTCGAGCGCTACAGCCTGTACGTCAAGGGCGGCTACGACATCTCCGACTCGGTCGAGGCCTATGGCGAGGTGCTCTACAACCGCCGCAACTCCGAGCAGGACGGCGCGCGTCAGCTCTACGCCACTCTGGCCTCGACCAACCCGAACAACACCCTGGGCGCGGCCGCCGGCACGGTTCAGCCGGTCATTTCGGTGGCCTATGACTCGATCCAGAAGATCGACTACTACCACACCCTAGGCGGCGTCCGCGGCGACCTGCGGAGCCTAGCCGACACTAAGCTCGACTTCCTGAAGTCGTGGAGCTGGGACGCCTACGCCCAGTACGGCAAGTCCGACGGCACCTATTCGGTCAGCACGATCAACAGCGACGCTGTCGCCGCGACCATGGCCGCCGGTTCGACGAACTACTGCGTTCAGTCGATGGTGACGATCTCGGGCGGCGACTGCTCGACCCTGCCCACCGGCATTCCGTGGCTGAGCTCGCGCGTGCTGTCGGGCAACTTCACGGACGCTGAAAAGGCCTTCCTGTTCGGCGTCGACGTCGGCCACACCGTCTACGAGCAGTGGATGGGCGAGGTCTCGGCGACGGGCGACCTGTTCACCCTGCCGGCCGGCGTGGTCAGCGCCGCCGTCGGCGTGTCGTTCCGCAAGGACGATTTCGACGACACCCCGGGTGAAGCCTCGCTGAAGAACAATAACCTCAACCTGACCCAGGCGGGCCACACCGCCGGTCACGACGCGACGACCGAAGCCTTCATCGAGGTCGAGGTTCCGGTGGTCCGCGACCTGCCCTTCGTCAAGCGCCTCGACCTGACCATGTCAGGCCGTCACACCGAGGTCGATAGCTACGGCGACAACGACGTCTACAAGTTCGGCCTGAACTGGCAGATTACGCCGTCGTGGCGCGTGCGCCTGTCGGACGGCACCTCGTTCCGCGCTCCGTCGCTGTACGAGCTCTATCTTGCCGACCAGACCGGCTACACGACGGCCGACCCCTGCATCCTGTGGGGCAGCAGCGGCGTCAGCGCCACGATCCAGACCAACTGCGCCGCCCAAGGCGTGTCCAGCTCGCGGACGACCTACACCAGCAAGGTCTACACGGGCGGCGGTTCGGGCAATCTGAAGGCCGAGACCTCGGAGTCGAAGATCGCCGGGATCATCTGGACCCCGCAGTTCATGAACCTGCAGGTCGCCGTCGACTACTCCGAGATCGACATCGACAACGAGATCTCGCAGTTCGGCGCGGCCAACATCGCCGAGCGCTGCTACGAGTCGACCAACCTCTCCAGCGCGTTCTGCGCCCTAGTCGAACGTGACTCGTCCGGAGCCCTGATCGTCCACAACAACTACGTCAACGTGGCCGAACAGAAGAACCGCGCGCTCGACCTCAACGTCGACTACCGCCACGACTTCCCGGCGGGCAAGCTGTCGTTCCACAGCGAGTTCAGCTGGCAGCTGCAGGACACGACCAAGCTGTTCGGCGACAGCACCGAGGACGACTACAACGGTTCGACCTTCATCTATGACGGTCCGGACTTCTCGGGCCGCATGAGCCTGGCCTTCCGCCACGACGACTGGACCGTCAACTGGACCACGTCGATCACCGGCAAGGGCTCGGACGCGGAACTGGCCGGCGACACCGTCGCGTCGAGCAAGTACGCCTCGTCGACCAACTACGACTACGTGTCCGGCGGCGTCTACTACAAGTACGTCGGCCGCAAGTACTACACCGAGTTCATGGCCTATCACGACGTCTCGTTCCGCAAGACGATCGACGACAAGACGACCCTGACCTTCGGCGTGCAGAACCTGTTCGACGAGGCGCCGCCCTCGATCTCGAGCAGCTATCGCGTCGGCAACTCCGAAGTCTGGGGCTACGACCTGAAGGGCCGCAAGGGCTTCGTCTCGGTCGAGCGCAGCTGGTAACACGCAGGTCGCCTGCAAGCTGGAAAGGCCGTCGCCCTCGGGCGGCGGCCTTTTTCTTTGGGCGCGCCGCGCCATGCGCCCTGTGCTGGGCTTCGAGCACGAAAAAGGCCGCCGACCTCGCGGTCGGCGGCCTCGTTCAGATCCCGAAGGATCCCGAAGACTAGTCTTCCTTCACGCGCTTCTTGCGGAACGACGGGTTCAGGATCTGCTTGCGCAGACGGATGTTCTTCGGGGTCACTTCGACCAGCTCGTCTTCCTCGATGTAGGCGATGGCCTGCTCGAGGGTCATCTTCCGCGGCGGGGTCAGGCGGATCGACTCGTCCTTGCCCGAGGCGCGGACGTTGGTCAGCTGCTTGGCCTTCATCGGGTTGACGTCCATGTCATCCTGGCGAGCGTTCTCGCCGATGATCATGCCGAGATAGGTCTTCTCGCCGGCGCCGACGAACATGGTGCCGCGCTCTTCCAGGTTCCACAGCGCGTAGGCCGCGGTTTCACCGTCCGAGTTGGAGATCAGCACGCCCTTGCGCTGCTGGTCGATGGCGCCCTTGTAGCCCTCGTAGTGGCTGAACACGCGGTTCAGCACGCCCGAGCCGCGGGTGTCGGTCAGGAACTCGCCCTGGTAGCCGATCAGCGAGCGCGAAGGGGCGGTCAGCTGGATGCGGGTCTTGCCCGCGCCCGACGGGCCCATGTCCTTCAGCTCGGCCTTACGGAGCGACAGCTTCTCGATGACGATGCCCGAGAACTCGTCGTCGACGTCGATCATGACGTCTTCCATCGGTTCCATGCGCTTGCCGGTTTCCGGGTCGTTCTGGAACACGACGCGCGGACGGCTGATCGACACCTCGAAGCCTTCGCGACGCATGTTCTCGATCAGGACGCCCAGCTGCAGTTCGCCGCGGCCCGACACTTCATAAGCGTCGCCTTCGCTGGTCTCGGTCACCTTGATGGCGACGTTGGACTCGGCTTCCTTCAGAAGACGGTCGCGGATGACGCGCGACTGGACCTTGTCGCCTTCGCGGCCGGCCAGCGGGCTGTCGTTGACCGAGACGGTCATCGAAATGGTCGGCGGGTCGATCGGCTGGGCCGGCAAGGCTTCGGTGACTTCCATCGCGCACAGGGTGTCGGCGACGGTGGCCTTCGACATGCCAGCGATGGCGACGATGTCGCCCGCTTCCGCGCCTTCGTCGACGGGCTGACGCTTCAGGCCGCGGAAGGCCAGCACCTTGGTGATGCGGCCGCGCTCGATTTCCTTGCCGTTGCGGTCCAGGGCGTGGATGGCCATGCCGGGGACGGCCTTGCCGCTCTCGATGCGGCCGGTCAGCAGGCGGCCCAGGAACGGATCGCTTTCGATCAGCACGTTCAGGATCTGGAACGGCTCGTCCTTCTTGGCGATCTGCTTGGGTTCCGGCACGTGGCGGACGATCAGGTCGAACAACGGGCCGAGGTTGTCGCTGGGCACGTTCATGTCCAGCGTGGCCCAGCCGGCGCGGCCCGAGGCGTAGATGTGCGGGAAGTCCAGCTGCTCGTCCGTGGCGCCGATGGCGGCGAACAGGTCGAAGGCGGCGTTGTGCACGCGGTCCGGATCGGCGTGGGCGCGGTCGACCTTGTTGATGCAGAGGATGGGCTTCAGGCCCATCTTCAGCGCCTTGGTCAGCACGAACTTGGTCTGCGGCATGACGCCTTCTTCGGCGTCGATCAGCAGGACGCAGCCGTCCACCATGCCGAGGATCCGTTCGACCTCGCCGCCGAAGTCGGCGTGTCCGGGGGTGTCGATGATGTTGATGCGGGTTTCGCCCGCTTCACCGTTCCACAGGACGCTGGTGCACTTGGCCAGGATGGTGATGCCGCGCTCGCGCTCCTGGTCATTGGAGTCCATGGCGCGTTCGGTCGTCGCCTCGTTGGCGCGGAACACGCCCGACTGGGCCAGAAGCTGGTCGACGAGGGTGGTCTTACCATGATCGACGTGCGCGATGATGGCGATATTTCGCATGGACATGGGAGGACGGCGGGCTTTCGGGGTAAAAAATCTTGAGACGCTGCGCGCGTCAGGCGCGCGGCTTTTACGCGACTGCGCTGCGTTTATCCACCCCGCGCGTACGTTCCTTATGTCGCAGATACCGGTGTCATGCTGGAAACCCTTATTCCTACCGGGTTTGAGGTGGTTTCGGGCGGCTGTCGTTTCTTCAGCAACTAATTGTGCAGCGCAGCAATGCCTATTTTATAGTCAAGCTTGAAGATCGGCGTTCTCCGATCCTTGCTGTGCAAAGGGTTGCTACAGGATGTCGCAGAAAATTCGACAACGCTGTCCAACTTTCCACTTGCTCGATTTCGCAGCGCACCCTATAAACAAGGGGTGAGGCGGCGCTGCCGCTTCTGCCCTTCCTGGGCGTTTCCTCCCTAATGAACTAGCCCGGCCTTACCGCCGGGCTTTTTTTTTGGCCTGACGCCGGGAGGCGCGAGTTTGCAGGGCTTTGCGGCAGTTTGCAGGCCTTTGGCCGCTCAAAGCCGCTCCCGAGAGCGCTATTTCAGCCCCGACCAGTCCGTTCCCGCCAGGATTTCCGTCAGCCGCTCCACATGCGCCGTCAGCGTCGCCAGGCCCTCGGTCGGCTCGCGCGTCGTCTCGTTCATATAGAGCGCGCGGTTGATCTCGACCTGCAGGGCGTGGGTGCGCCGGGCGGGGCGGCCGTAGTGCTCGGTGGTGTAGCCGCCGGCATAGGGGGCATTGCGGGCGACGCGGTAGCCCATGCCTTCCAGGGCCTGCTCGACCAGCTTGGTCAGCTCGGGCGCGCAGGCCGCGCCGAAGCGGTCGCCCAGCACGATGTCGCACGGACCGCCGCCGCGAGCCCGCGAGCCCCGCGCCGCCGCCGCCGGCATCGAGTGCCAGTCGATCAGCACCGCCAGGCCGTGGGCGGCCCTGGCCTGGGCCAGCAGGCGGTCGAGCATGTCGTGATAGGGCCTGTGGCCGCGCTCGACCCTGGCCTTGGCCTCGGCGAAGGTCAGCTTGCGGGCGTAGATCGGTCGCCCGTCCGCCACCCGCGCGATCGCGCCAAGCCCCGCGGCGACCCTGGCCGTGCGGCCGCGGGCGAACTCGGGCAGGTCGCCGTCGAACATCGCCGGGTCCATTTCCCAGGGGTCGCGATTGAGATCGATGTACGAGCGCGCCAGCCGCGCCCGGATCGTCGAGACGCCCCGGGCCGGGGCTCCGGCGATCAGCCGGTCGACGAAGGCGTCCTCCGAGCCGCGCAGCACGCTCTCGGGCAGGCGGGCGGCGCTCATCATCTCCGGCGGATACAGCACGCCCGAGTGGGGCGAGGCGAACACCATGGGCGTGGGCGCGGCCTGGCCCTCGGGGGCGGCGCGCGTCGCCTCGAACGCGGGCTCGCGTCCAGGCGCGCCCCCAGGCACGCCCGACGGCGACGCGCCAGCCGGGGAGGCGGCGCGCGACATGTTGTCCGGGCTGATCGGGTCCCATGCGTTCATGCGTCACATAGTCGAGGGCGCCGGGCTTGCGGTCAAATGGCCTCGCGCCCTGTCGTATCTGTGGACGGTCCACGTCGGTTCACCGGCGATTTACCGTCTCGGGCCTAGATTCGGCTTTCCAGAGACGAGATCCAACGGACACTGACCGACATGGCCCGCATCCTCCTCGCCGAAGACGACGACTCGCTGCGCGGCTTCCTGGCCCGGGCGCTTGAACGCGCCGGCTTCGAAGTCACCGCCTGCGCCGATGGCGAAGAGGCCGTCGGCCACCTCGACCACCCGTGGGACCTGCTGCTGACCGACATCGTCATGCCCGGCATGGACGGCATCGAGGTGGCGCGCCAGGCGGCCGCCCGCGACCCGGCCCTGCGCATCATGTTCATCACCGGCTTCGCCGCCGTGGCCCTCTCGGCCCAGGACCGCGCCCCGGCCGGCGCTAAGGTGCTGTCCAAGCCCGTCCACCTGCGCGACCTCGTTTCCGAGGTCGAAAAGATGATGGCGGCGTAAGCGCAAAAAAGTTTTTCAGCGCGGCTTGCGCCCCGGCCAAGCCGCCGCTATACCCCCACACCTTCCCGGCCGGGACGCCTCACGAGGCGCTTCGGACCGCTTCGGCGGACGCGTAGCTCAGCGGGAGAGCACCTCGTTGACATCGAGGGGGTCACAGGTTCAATCCCTGTCGCGTCCACCATTCCCTTCCTCTGAAATCGCCATCGCTTCAACGCCGTGACCGGTTCGTCCGGGCGGCGTGTTGTCGTGCGTCGCAAGCCGATCAGTGTGACCGGCGCGCCTGTGCGTAGTCGCGCAGTCACCCTGAACCCCTGTATTGTAGGATTAATCATCTTCGATATGGTAGCGCTCACAAGGGCGAGGGCGACGACGGCGAGGCCGTAGAGATCGTCCCGGGCGCAACGGGGGAAACGAGATGATCTTCAACGGCATGAAGTCTGTCGTGGGCGGCGCGGGCCTGGCCCTGTTGCTGGCCGTGTCCGGGCCCGCTGCAAGCGCGGCGGCGGCCGAGGCCGCGCCCTATGCGTGGACCAGCGTGCCCTATGGCGCTGGCGGCTATGTCGACGGCTTCGTCTATCATCCGCGCGAGAAGGGCCTGCTCTACGCCCGCACCGACGTCGGCGGGGCCTATCGCTACGACTACGCGGGCAAGCGCTGGATTCCGCTGCTCGACCACCTGCCGCGCGAGGACGCCGACCTGATGGGCGTGCTGAGCCTGGCGGTCGATCCCTCCGATCCGAACAAGCTCTACGCCGTCTGCGGCCTCTATCTGCAGGACTGGGCGCGCAAGGGGGCGGTGCTGCGCTCCGACGATCGCGGCGCCACCTGGAAGAAGACCGAGCTGCCGATCCATGTGGGCGGCAACGCCGACGGGCGCGGGACGGGCGAGCGGCTGATGGTCGATCCGGCCGATCCGAAGACGATCTATTTCGGCTCCAACCAGGACGGGCTGTGGCGCAGCACCGACGGCGGAGCCAGCTTTTCCAAGCTGGCCGCCTCGCCGGCCAAGGCGATCAGCCTGGTGATCTTCGCCCCAAAGACGGGCGAGCTCTATGTCGGGAGCGCCGACGGCAAGGGCGGGCTCTTCGTCAGCCGCGACCGCGGGGGCTCGTTCCAGCCGGTGGCCGGCGCCCCGACCCAACTGCCGCAGCGGGCCGCGTTCGGAGCCGACGGCACGCTCTATGTCACCTTTGCCGAGGGAGACGGCCAGGCGGCGGTCAATCCCAGCCACGCCAAGGGTGGCAGCGTGCGCCGGCGCGACCCCGCGACGGGCGCCTGGCGCGACATCTCGCCGAGCAAGGCCGGCGAGGGCGCCCAGGGCGGCTATTCCGGCGTCGACGTCGGGCCGGACGGCATGCTGGTGGTCTCGACCCTGGATCGCTGGTGGCCGCACGACGACGTCTTCGTGTCGCGCGACGGCGGCGCAAGCTGGAGCGCGCTGAGCCGCCAGGCGGGGTTCTCGGCCGAGGCCTATCCGTGGCTGGCCCAGAGCAATCCCGAGCGCAAGATGGGCGGTTGGATCTCGGCGCTCAGCGTCAACCCCTTCGACGCCGACGAGATGATCTACGGCCACGGCGGCGGCCTGTGGGTCAGCCGCAACCTGACGGCGGCCGGCGGCGATGCGCCGGTGGCCTTCGAGGCGCGGATCGACAATCTGGAGGAGGGGGCTGTCACCCAGCTGGCCTCGCCGACCGGTGGGCCGACCCTGCTGGCGGCCATGGGCGACACCGGCGGCGCGGCCTGGGACGACATCACCCGCTCCCCCGCCAACGGCCTTTTCCGGCCCAACACCGAGACCAACTGGAGCGTCGACTACGCCGGCCAGAAGCCTGGTTTCATCGTGCGCACGACCAACGCCACCAAGCCCAACGGCGTCTATTCGGTGGACGCCGGCGCCAACTGGCGGCCGCTGCCGGCCTCGCCCTACAAGGCGCCGACCGAGGGCCAGCCGTGGCGCGGGCCGGGCGTGATCGCCGTCTCGGCCAAGGGCTCGGCCCTGCTGTGGGCGCCGGAGAAGGACGCCGGCTACGCCTCGCTCGACGGCGGCAAGACCTGGACAGCCTCGGCCGGCTGGCCCGCCGGGCGCGACCAGGCGCTGGTTCCGGTCGCCGACAAGGTGGTCGAGCGGGTGTTCTACGTCCTCGACCGGGTCGCCGGCCGCATCCTGGTCAGCGTCGATGGCGGCCTGACCTTCACGGCCATCGCCTCGGGCCTGCCAGCGACGCAGGGCTGGGAGCGGGCCCAACTGGCGGTCGTGCCGACGCGGATGCGCGACCTGTGGATCGCCCTGCCGACCGGCCTGGTGCATTCGCGCGACGCCGGGGCGCCGTTCAAGTCGGTCCGCAAGGTCGACGCCGCCTGGTCGGTCAGCTTCGGCGCTCCCAGGGAGAAGGACGGTTATCCGACGGTCTATCTGTACGGCAAGGTCGAGGGGCGCGGCGGGCTGTGGCGCTCCGACGACGAGGGCGGCTCGTGGACGCGGATCAACGACGACGCCCACCAGTTCGGCGACATCCACGGCCTGGCCGGCGACCTGCTGGACTACGGCGTCGTCTATATCGCCCCGCACGGCCGCGGGGTGCTGGTCGGGCGGCCTCCGAAGTAGGGGCTAGTCCAGCTCGTTCAGCCAGCCGGCCCAGCGTCGGCGGGCGACGTCGGGGTCGTTACGAGGCTTGCCGGCGACCGCCTCGGCATAGTCTTGCGGACCCACGCCGTGCAGCTCGGCGAACAATCGCTCCATCTGCGGGGCGCCGGCGAAGCCCAGGCGGTCGGCCAGCTCGGCCGCGTCGGGCGCGTGGCCCTCGGCGTCGAGGATCGCCCGCAGGGCGTCCAGGCGGATCAGTTGGATGAACCGCGCCACCCCGCCCTGCTTGTCGAACAGCCGGTAGAGCGACGAGCGCGAGATGCCGGCCCCGGTGCTGATGGCGTCGACCGACAGGGTCTTGTCGGCCAGGCGCGGCAGGACGAAGCGGCGCACGGTCTCGCGGCGGGCGAGGTCGCGGCGCTGGTCCTCGCGGCCGGTGCGCGGGGCCTCGCCGCCGACCGATGAGAGAATGTCGATGAAGGCCCGGCCCAGGGCGGGCAGGGCGGCCGGGGTCAGGGCGTCGCCCCGGCGGGTCAGCGAGGTCAGGAAGTCGGCCAGAACGAGGTTGTCGGGCGGGGCCAGGATCTGACCGTGCAGTCGTCCGGCCGGGCCGAGCGCGGCCTCGACCACGTCGCGGGCGATGCTGGCGGTCAGGATCAGGGCGTCGCGATGGGCGCTGCGCATCGGCCGGCGGGTGTCGAGCAGCACGCCCTCGCCCGGCGCCAGGATCCGGGGCGGGCCGGATACCTCCAGCCGGACCTCGCCCTCGACCACGTGGGTCAGGACGAAATGGTCGAAGCCGTCGCTGGCGACCCGCTCGCGGCGGGCATGGACCACGCCCGACAGCCGGCGTTCAAACAGCAGGATCTTGTCCAGCCGCCAGGCGCGGACCTTGGCGAAGAACGGGCCCTCGCCCCGGCTGACGTCCGAGCCGCGCGAATAGAGCGCGGCATAGAGGTCGAAGGCCCGGTCGGCCGGATGGTCTTCGCTGAAGAAGCGGAAGCTGTCGGTCACGGCGGTGGGCATCTAGGCGCTCGCGGTCTCGCGCAGGTCGCGCGCCAGCCGCCGCCAGGGTCCCGCGCCGAGGAACGCGGCCAGGGCGGCCAGGGATCCGGCGAGCGCCAGCACCACGGCCAGGGCCATGGCCAGGCCGTGCGGGCCGGCGAACCAGCGGTCGCTGACCACGCCGGTCAGCAGCGGGCCGAAGCCCAGGCCGGCCACGGTGACGAAGGCCAGGTAGAGGCCGTTTATCGCCGGGCGCAGGGCCGGGGGGCTGAGGGGCTGCAGCCCGGCGAGGGCGGCCAGGGCGGCCGCGCCGCCGCCGGCGGTGACCAGGAACAGCGCCGCGGCGGCCAGGGCGGGTGAAGCGGCGCGGGACAGGACCAGCGCGCCCAGCGCCGCGGCCACAGCGCCGCCGGCCACGACCAGGGCGGGCCCGCCGCCGTCGCGCCGACGACGGTCGAGCAGCCAGCCGCCGCCCAGGTGCCCGGCCGGGGCGGCGACCAGCACGACGAGGCCGGCCAGCAGGGCGCTGGCGGCGGGGCCCAGGCCGCAGGCGCGGTTGACGATCGACGGCGCCCAGGCCGCCGCGGCCTGCACCATCAGTATGACCGCGCCGGCCGCCAGGAAGTGCAGGCCCAGGCCCGCCGGCCGCGCCGCCAGGTGGGCCAGGGCGGCGCCGAGCCCCAGGCCTTGCGTGGTCGTCTCGTCGCGACCGCGAAGCCGCCAGGCCAGCAGGACGACCAGGATCAGGTTGGGCAGGGTCAGCAGCACGATCGCGGCGCGCCAGGGAGCATGGGTCCAAGGCGTCGGGACAAGGGCGTGCAGGGCGCCGCTCGAAAATACGCCGAGCGCCAGGCCGCCGGCCAGCAGGGCGCCGCTGCGGCCCATGGACGAGCCTGAGGTGAATACCGAGACCCAGCGCGACAGCCGAGGCGCGGGCGCGCTGGCGACGATCACCGCCAGGGCCGTGGGGGCGAATACGGCCTGGGCCAGCCCCAGCACCAGGCGCGAGGCCAGCAGGCCGGCATAGGTCTGGGCCAGGGCCATGGCCATCGTGGCCAGGGTCCACAGGGCGGCCGAACCGGCCAGCAGGGCGCCGCGCGGCAGGCGATGGCCGCGATGGCCCGTGGCCAGGGTGGCGATCGTGTAGAGCGTGACGAAGGCGGGCCCCTGCAAGGCGCCCAGCTGGGTGTCGGTCAGATGGAAGCCAGCCTTCAGCGCCGGCGCGTAGACGCTGGGCACGGCTCGGTCGACGAAGGCCATGAAGTGGCCGGCGGCCAGCAGCAGGACGAGAGGGAAATCAAGCGAGGGACTTTCGTCCGGACGCCGCTGCGCGCGGTCAAGCATCAGGGTTCGAAGACTTTTGACGAGGCGCGCCGGTCCGCCGACGCCCGATCCTAGTTAATGCAGCGCTTCGCACTGTCCAGTACCCGACACTACGAGCCGCGGTGGAGCGTTCCAGCTTTGGGACGCGACAATTCCGCGGAGCCGATGCTAGCCGTTCGTCCGAACGCTTCCGCCGCTTCGGCGGCGGTTCTCCCCTGCGTCGGGTCGGGCGGTCGATCCCCCGAGCTGGCCCGATGCGGTCGGAGGGCGGCTCGGCGTCGTCACGCACTCCACAAGCGCGACGGCGCCGAGGCGATCCTAAGAAACATGTCGCGCCGCGCTCGAGATCGAGGCGCGGGCGGCGAAGGGCTTCACCGCATCCTCCAGCGGTGGAGAGGTGAGGGTGGCCTGCCGCAAGGTCGTGGGGGCGATCGGCGGCCCGGCCCGTGACCAGCGACGCTTTCATTTGCGGCGCTGGTCGCCTCCCGCTCGCGCAACGGCGCTCGCCGCCCAGCGTTCTCTCAATATCGCCAGGGTTGATCTGGACCTCGACTGCAAACTGCGCGACCATTCCCTTGTGACGCGAAAGCCCGCGTCGCGCGGAGGGCGAACGTCCGTGCGCCAATCGTTTGGGGTTCTGTCGAGGATTCGACGAAACTCTCCCACTGTGGCGCTGGCGCCACATCCGATTTGCGACGTGGCGCGTTTGTCGTCTGGAAGCCGCCCCGCGGGGGGTGTCCTGGCTATTTTAAAGAGGGTTCTCATCATGAAATTCGGGTTGCTGGCTGGCGTCGCAACCGTCGCGCTCTGCGCGGCGTCTGGCGCCTCCGCCCAAAGCGCGTTGAGCGGATGGTATGTCGCCGGCGACGTCGGGTACCACTCGACCGAGGGCGTTGAAGCGAGTTCGTCGGTCAATGCATCGGACAGCCGTCCCTACGACTGGACGTTCTCGACGGACGAAGACTGGGCGGGCTTCGCGCGCATCGGTTACCGGATCTCGCCGAACTGGCGGGTCGAAGGCGAATACGGCTATCGCGGCGGCGACATCTCGGGCGTTCGCGGCGAAGACGCCTCGCGTCCGCAGCCGCTGGGCCTGTGCACCGCCGGTCCGATCCGCAACGCGACCAATCCGACCTGCGGCGCGCCGAACGGCGAGCTGAAGGCCACCACCCTGATGGCCAACGTCATCTATGACTTCCTGCCCGACTCGTCGTGGCGTCCGTTCATCGGCGCCGGCGTCGGTACGGCCTGGGTGCACAACAAGGTCTACGGCCAGCTGAGCGGCGTGCCCGCCGGCGCGGCTGCGATCCAGAACGCCAGCATCGACGACACCGACCAGGGCTTCGCCTATCAGGGCCTGCTGGGCCTGGCCTGGGACGTGACGCCGAACTGGTCGGTCGACCTGACCGGCCGCTACCTGGTGGCCAAGAGCCTCAACTGGGGCACGGTCACGGCCAATGTCGGCGCTCCGGGCGGCGACGTGACGCCGCTGGGCTTCTTCGAGGGCGACTACAAGGACACCTCGATCACCCTGGGCGTTCGCTACACCTTCGGGTCGCCGCCGCCTCCGCCGCCCCCGCCGCCGCCGCCTCCCCCGCCGCCCCCGCCGCCCGAGCCCCCGGCTCCGCCGCCCCCGCCGCCGCCTCCGCCGGCCTACGAGGCCCGCGAGTTCGTGGTCTACTTCCCGTTCGATCAGTACGTGCTGACGCCGGAAGCCCAGGCCGTGGTCCAGCAAGCGGCTGACTACGCCAAGGGCGGCAACGCGACCAAGATCACGGTCGTGGGCCACACCGACACCTCGGGCTCGCCCAAGTACAACGTCCGCCTGTCGGAACGTCGTGCGAAGGCCGTGGCCGACGGCCTGGTCTCGGCCGGCGTGCCGGCCACGACCCTGGCGGTCGACTGGAAGGGTGAAAGCGCTCCGGCCGTCGCCACCGGCGACGGCGTGAAGGAACCGCTGAACCGCCGTTCGACCATCTCGATCAACTTCTAAGATCGAGACCGGACGGAGGCTCACGCTTCCCGACGAAATGCGAAGGCCCCGGAGGAAACTCCGGGGCCTTTTGCTTTTTTCCTTCTCCCCTTGCGGGAGAAGGTGGCGGCGCAGCCGTCGGATGAGGGGTCTCTCAGATATCGGACGCCGCGCTTGATCGATCCGCCGTCGCGGCGGCGAGTACTTTCGACCCCTCACCCGACCTCCTTCGGAGGCCACCCTCTCCCGCAAGGGGAGAGGGATCTCAGCGCTCTGGCGTCACCAACCCCGCCAACTCCCTCGGCAGCGGCGATGGCGTTCCCAGCACCAGCGCCACCACATGCTCGGCCAGCAGCGGCGCGGTGGTGAAGCCGCGTCCGCCCAGGCCGCCCAGCACGAACAGTCCCGCCGGCGCGCCGGGAACCGCACCGGCCAGGGGCAGGTGGTCGGCCGTGGTCGCCCGAACGGCGGCGCGGCCGTCCAGTGGCGTCTCGGCGAGGCGTGCGGCGAGGTCTGGGCGTCCCTTGGCCAAGGCCGTGCGGTTGCGGTCGTGATCGGCGTCGCGGAGGTCGGTCGCCGTCTCGCCCCGGTCGTGGGTGGCCCCGAACAGCACCCCGCCGTCGCGGGTGGGCGCGGCGTAGCCGCCGAAAGCGGCTGGAGCCACGAGTTCGTCGATGGGACCGGTCCAACTGGTCTGTCCCCGCACCGGGCGGATGGGCGCCTCGGGCCAGAGGCGGGGCAGGTCCGTCCCGCCGGCCAGGACGACGGCGTCGGCGACGACTAGCTCCACGCCGTCTGTGTCCAGCAGCCGCCAGCCGCCCTCGATGGGCTCGAGCCGCGCGACCTCGGCGGCCAGGGCCTCGCCGCGCCAGGCCGCGATCACGGCGGCGGGCTCGACGACGCGGGCCAGGCCCATGCGCAGGGCGCCGGCAGCGGGTTCGCCGAGGGCCGTCGTCGCGGCCTCGCCGTCGAGCACGGCCATCTCGCCGGCGGCGAACAGGTCCTGGCCAGCGATGGCGGCGAAGCGTTCGGGATCGCGCGGGCCGGTGGCCAGGCGCAGCACGCCGCGCGCCAGGACGGCGTCGGGCAGGGCGTCATAGAGGGCGGTCGCGCGGGCCAGGGCCTGGGCCGGGAAGGCCGCGCGGAGGCCGCCGCCGGCGTCCACGGCGGGCGTGACCAGGGCGGCGGGATTGCCAGAGGCCGGGTTGCGGCCGGCGTCGACCACCGTGACCGCCAGGCCCTCGGCGCGGGCGGCGCGGGCCAGGCTGGCGGCGGCGATCCCGCCGCCGACGATCGCCAGGCTGCGCGGCCGGACGGGCGCGGTCCGCGCGCCGGGGAAGGTCGCTTCCAGCCGCTCCTTCTTGCGGCCGAAGCCCGGGCGTTTTTCCCAGGAAAAGCCGGCGGCGGCCAGGCCCCGGCGCACGGCGCCAGCGACGGTGAAGGTCGCCGCCCGCGCGCCCGGCGCCGAGCGGGCGGCCACGGCGGCGAGGATCTCGTCGCGCCACATGGCCGGGTTGAGGGCGGGCGAGAAGCCGTCGAGGAACCAGGCGTCGGCCGCGCCGCTCCAGGCTTCCAGGGCCTCGGTGACGTCCATCACCGCCAGGTCGAGCACCGCGTCGAAGCCGGGCAGGTCGATGCGGTGGAAGCCGCGCGCCGCGCTGGGCCAGTGGTCGAGCAGCACCTGGGCCGCCTCGCCGAGCTCGGGCCAGACGGCCAGGGCTCGGGCGGCCTCGTCGCGGGTGATCGGATGGGCTTCGATCGAGAAGATGTGCAGCCGTGCTCCCGCCGGTTTCTCCCGTCGCCAAAGGTCGAGCAGGGCGGCGATGTTCAGGCCCGTGCCGAACCCCAGCTCCCCGACCACGAAGCGGTCGCGGCCCGACCAGGCGCCGGGCAGGCCGCAGCCCTCCAGGAACACCGCCCGGGTCTCGGCCAGGCCGTCGGCGCTGGAGAAGTAGACGTCGCCGTACAGCCGCGACTGCGGCATGCCGTCCTCGCGCCAGATCAGGGGCGACTCTTGAGGAGAGCCAAGGGAAGGGTCGGAAGAGTCGGAAGTCATGGAGCCATCATAGAAGAAGGGCCGCCCTCGCGGACGGCCCTTCGGATCTTTCGGAAGAAACGGACGAAAGGCTTAGTGGCCTTCGGTCTTGTGCTCTTCCTTGGCGGGTTCGGCGGCGGCCGGAGCGGCCGTGCCTTCGGCGGCCGAGACGGCGTCCGGCTCGGCGGCGGCGTCGGCGGCGGCCTTGTTGGCGTCGGCGGTGGCCTGGTCGGCGGCTTCACCGGCGTCGGCGGCGGTCACGTCGCTGGCGCCGGCGGCGGCCGCGGCGGCGGCCTTCTCGTCGACGGCGGGCGCCTCGTCCTTCTTGCCGCAGGCGGCCAGCGACAGGGCGGTCATGGCCGCGCCGGCGATCAGGATCTTGCGGAGGACTTGGGTGGTCATCGGGGCGTTCCTTGCGACTGGAATGAGCAACGGCCCGGCGTAGAGGCCGGGCCGCTTGAAGGCAAGGAACTGCTTTTCAGGATAGGTTGCAAGACAAAGATCACGGCGGCGTGATCTGCCCTGTACGGATGAAGGCCGGGTCGATCAGCCTTCGGCCGGGATCTGCGACAGGGCCTCTTCCAGTTCGGTGAAGCTGGGCTGGCAGACGGTCGGCACGTTGCCGCGGCCGATCTCGACGCTGATCTGGGCGGCGTTGCCGTGCAGGTGGGCGACCAGGACGGCCTGGATGATCTTGTA
Organism: Caulobacter hibisci; assembly: GCF_016135805.1. Classification (GTDB taxonomy): domain Bacteria; phylum Pseudomonadota; class Alphaproteobacteria; order Caulobacterales; family Caulobacteraceae; genus Caulobacter; species Caulobacter hibisci. Next base: position 125,615 of record NZ_JADWOX010000008.1, on the reverse strand, counting down.
GAAGGCGCCGTCCTCGTTGACGACGGCCTGCAGGCGGGCTGCCATCGGGCCGACCAGGCCATAGGCCATGAACACGCCGAGGAAGGTGCCGACCAGGGCGCCGCCGATCATGCCGCCGAGCACGGCGGGCGGCTCGGTGATCGAGCCCATGGTCTTGATGACCCCGAGCACGGCGGCGACGATGCCCAGGGCGGGCAGGGCGTCGGCCATCGACTGCAGGGCGTGGGCGGGCTCGAGCGTCTCGTGGTGGTGCTTCTCGAGCTGCTTTTCCATCGCGTCCTCGACCTGGTGGGGATCCTCCAGGTTCATGGTCATCATCCGCAGGGTGTCGCAGATGAAGTCGACGGCGAAGTGGTCCTTCGAGATCTTGGGGTAGCGCGAGAAGATCGAGCTGTCGTGCGGCTTTTCGATGTGGCTTTCCAGGGCGATGACGCCCTTGGACTTCATGGTCTTGGTCAGCAGGAACAGCAGCGACAGCAGGTCGCGATAGTCGCCGGCCTTCCACTTGGGACCGGCGAAGATCTTGCCGAAGCCGCCGGCCGTGGCCTTGATCACGGTCATCGAGTTGGAGATCAGGAAGGCGGCGATGCCGGCGCCCAGGATGGCCATCAGTTCGTGCGGCGCGGCGTGAAGGATCACGTCCATCTTGCCGCCGCCCATCAGGTAGCTGCCGAACACGAGGCCGAAGAGCAGCACGATGCCGATGATCTGGAACATGACGTCAGTAAGCCCCGCGAAATTCAGCCGGCATCATGGCTGTTAATGATTAATCCAAGGTATCGGCGGTTTGCAGGCCGGTGCGGCGCCTGACCGCAGGCGAGGGAGGCTAGGCGGCCCGCGACGCCTTGCGGGCCTGGGCCGGACCGCCGACCCGGAACCGACCGACCAGGTGGGCCAGGGTGGCGGCCTCGTTCTTCAGGCTGTGGCTGGCGGCGGTTGATTGCTCGACCATGGCGGCGTTCTGCTGGACGGTCTGGTCCATCAGGTTGATGGCGCTGTTGACCTCGACCAGGCCGGCCGACTGCTCGGCGGCAGAGGCGGCGATCTCGCCGACCAGGCCGTCGATCTCGCCTACCTTGTCGGCGATGGCTTGAAGAGCCTCGCCCGTCTGGCCGACCATCGACACGCCCTGGCCGACCTCGTGGGCGGCGGTGGCGATCAGCACCTTGATCTCGCGGGCGGCCTCGGCGCTGCGCTGGGCCAGGGCCCGCACCTCCATGGCCACGACCGCGAAGCCCTTGCCGCTGTCGCCGGCCCGGGCGGCTTCGACCCCGGCGTTGAGGGCCAGCAGGTTGGTCTGGAAGGCGATCTCGTCGATCACCCCGACGATGCGGCCGATCTCGCGCGAGGAGGCCTCGATCCGGGTCATGGCCCCGACCGCGTCGCCCACGACGACGCGCGAGCGCTGGGCGTCGGCGCGGGCCGCGCCCACCACCAGGGCCGCGCTCTTGGCCCCGGCCGAGCTGCGGCGGACGGTGGCGGTGATCTCGTCGAGAGCGGCGGCGGTCTCTTCCAGGCTGGCGGCCTGGCGTTCGCTGCGGCGCGACAGGTCGTCGGCGGCCGAGGCGATCTCGTCGCTGCCGGCCTCGATGCCGCCGGTCGAGCGGACGATGACCTTCAGGGCGTCCTCCATCTGGCCGATGGCGGCGTTGAAGTCGGCGCGCAGGCGCTCGTATTCGGCGGGGAAAGAGATGTCGACGCGGCGGGTCAGGTCGCCTTCGGCCAGGGCGCGCAGGCCGCCGGCCAGGGTGTCGACCACGGTCTCCAGCTGGATGCGGGCGGCCTCGCGCTCGGCCTCGGTGGCGCGGCGGGCGGCCTCGGCGGCCTGGCGCTGGACCTCGACCTCGCGCTCGACGGCGATCTTCTCGAGGGCGGCGTCCTTGAAGCGCAGCACGGCCTGGGCCATGGCCCCGATCTCGTCGCGGCGATCGACGTCGGGCACGGTGACGCCGTTGTCGCCCCCGGCCAGGCGGGTCATGACGCCGGTCAGGGCGGTGACGGGGCGGCCCAGGGCGCGGGTCAGCAGCCAGGCCAGGCCCAGCGAGGCCAGCAGGCCGAGGATCCCGCCCACCATGATGCCCAGAAAGGCGCGGCCGAAGGCCCGCTCGCGGCTGGCCGAGCGGACGACCTCGTCGCGATGCTCTTGGGCCTCGACCTCGGCCAGCACCTTGCGCAGGTCGGCCAGACGGTCGCCAGCGCTCGTCTGCGTGGCGGCCTGGGCCCGGCCCTCGGGCGTGGCGGCCATCTCGATCAGGGCCTGGGCCTCGGCCTTGTACTGTTTGCGAGCATCGGAGAGCTTGGCGGCGGCGGTGGCGTAGTCGCCGGCCGCGTCGGCGTTGCGCAGGGCGTCGAGATCGGCTTCCAGGGCCTTCTCCGCCGCATCGAACCGCTTGATGTGCTCGCTGGCGCCGGAGGCGACATAGCCGAGGATGGCGTTCTGCTGTTCCAGCGCGGCGGCCTGCATCCGGGCGCTGGCCATGGCCAGGGCCATGGAGTCGTCGGTCATCTCGGTCGCCTTGCGCAGCGACCACAGGTCGAAGGCGACCACGGCGCTGGCCGCGCCGCAGATGGTGATCATGGCCGCGAAGGCCAGCAGCAGCTTATGGGGGACGGAGATGTGACGCAGCATGCGCCCAATACGCGCCCGCGCCATGAGCGGACCCTTAATTCGGGCCGTCCCAGGGTTGCGGCAAAGCGTCCCGGTATCGCTTGGGATTTCCTTGGGCTTCCCCTCGGGGCGAACCCACTCTAACGTTTGTTCGATGTCTGCCGCCGCTCAAGATCAACAGGTCAACCGGCGGGCCTTCGCCATCCTTTTCGGGGTGTCGGCGGCCACGGCGCTGGGCAATACGGGCATGCTGTCGGTCCTGCCCGCCATCGGCCGGCAGATCGGCATTCCCGACGCCATGGTGGCGGCGATCTTCTCGCTGTCGGCCCTGCTGTGGGCGCTGTCCTCGCCGTTCTGGGCCAAGCGCTCGGACGTGAGGGGCCGCAAGCCGCTGATCCTGCTGGGGCTGGGCGGGTTCTGCGTGTCGATGACCCTGTGCGCCTTCGTGGTCAGCGCCGGGCTGCACCACCTTTTCCCGCCGATGCTGGTCTTCGTGCTGTTTTTGCTGGCGCGGGCGCTGTTCGGCCTGTTCGGCTCGGCGGCCAATCCCGCCACCCAGGCCTATCTGGCCGATCGCACCAAGCGGGAAGAGCGCACCCAGGCCATGGCCACCCTGGCCGGGGCCTTCGGCCTGGGCACGGTGGTGGGGCCGCTGCTGGCGCCGCTGTTCGTGCTGCCGGTGGTGGGCCTGGCCGGGCCGATGTTCGCCTTCGCCGCCCTGGCGGCCGGCATGATGTGGATCGTGCACCGGGGTCTGGACGAGGCCAAGCGGCCGGCCAGCGCGGGCGAGGTCCAGCCCCGCGCGCGCCTGGCCTTCCCCTCGCTGCGCAAGGGCGACAGCCTGTGGCGCGATCCGCGCCTCATGCCGTTCCTGATCTTCGGCTTCCTAGTCGCCACCTGCCAGACCGCCCAGACCCAGACCCTGGGCTTCCTGATCATCGACAAGCTGGGCGTCGCCCCGGTCAAGGCCCAGGGCTTCATCACCCTGGCCATGGCGGCGGGCGCTGTCGCGGGCCTCCTGGCCCAGTGGGGCCTGATCCGGATGTTCGCCATGGGCCCGCGCGAGCTGATGCGCTGGGGCGTGGCCGTGGCGGCCCTGGGCAACGTCGTGGTCGCCTTCGCGCCGGACTATGCGGCGGTGGCCATCGGCTATGCGGTGTCGTCGATGGGCTACGGCTTCGCGCGGCCGGGCTTCACGGCGGGGGCGTCGCTGTCGGTGCCGGCCAAGGATCAGGCGGGCGCCGCCGGGGCGATCGCCGCCATCAACGGCCTCAACGTGGTGGTCGCGCCGCTGTTCGTGCTGCTTTACGAGGCCGTGCGCTGGGCCCCGTTCGTGCTCAACGCCCTGATCCTGGCGGCCATGCTGGTCTACGCCCTGCGCCAGGCGGTGCTGCGCAAGGTCAGCGACGCCGAGGCCCAGGACGAAGCGACCCTGGCCGGCCTCGAGCGCGGCGACGAGGGCGGGGTGTAGGGAACACGCCCTCGTCCTTCGACAGGCTCAGGATGAGGGCAATGCAGACTCGGTGCCGAAATTCATCCTCACCCTGAGCTTGTCGAAGGGCGAGGATGACACATCGACGTTCAGCCCTTGCGGACGATCCGCGCGGCCGCGGCGTGGAAGGCCGCGTCGGTTTCGGCCAGGGCGGCCACCGCGCCGTGGCGGTCGGCGGCGACGCTCATGCCGGTGCCGGTGTAGGACTGCGACACCCGGCGGGCCTCTTCGCCGCGCAGGGCGGCGTTGGCCGCGGCGGTCTCGTGCCACTCGGCCAGTTCGGCGGCGGTCAGCGGGTGGTTTTCCGGGGCCTCGGGGTGGTGGACCACGTCGCCGAAGCCGATGGCCACGAAGCCGTGGATGACGCCGTAGTCCTCTTCCGACAGCAGGAAGGTGATCTGACGCTCTTCCACCTGGCCGGTATAGACGTCCTGGTCCGGATCGAACTCGCGCAGCACCAGCACGTCGCCGACCTTGAACTCGCGGTCGTTGCGGCGGATCTCGAAGCGCTTCTTGCCCGAGCGGACGGCGGCGAAATACTGCGGCCAGGTCTTCAGTTCGTGACGGGTCATGGGAAGTCTTTGAATTTGCGCTGTGAAAGCGCCGAAAAAATCGAAGGCGAGGCTCTTAGAGCGCGTCGGCGGCGAGGAAAAGGCCGTTTATGACGGTCTCGCGACGTCGGCGATACGAAAAGGCCGCCGCGACAGGGTCGCGACGGCCGTTCTCATAGCAGATCGGGAAGCTTCAGGCCTCGACCATGTTCTTGGCGACGGCCGCCTCGCGCATGGACTTCTGCAGCTTCTCGAAGGCCCGGACCTCGATCTGGCGGACCCGCTCGCGGCTGACGCCGTACTGGGCGGCGAGGTCTTCCAGGGTGGTCGGGTCGTCCTTCAGACGGCGCTCGGTCAGGATGTGGCGCTCGCGGTCGGTCAACTCGACCATGGCCTCCTCCAGGAGGCTCATGCGCATGGACTTTTCCTGGTTCTCGGCGACCACGGTCTCTTGCGACACCTGGTCGTCGTCGGCCAGCCAGTCCTGCCACTCGCTTTCGCCGTCGGCGCGCAGGGGCGCGTTCAGCGAGGCGTCCGGACCGCCCAGGCGGCGGTTCATCGAGATCACTTCGCTGTCCAGCACGCCCAGCTTGGTGGCGATGTAGCTGACCTGGTCGGGGCGCAGGTCGCCGTCCTGGAAGGCGGCGATCTGGCTCTTGGCCTTGCGCAGGTTGAAGAACAGCTTCTTCTGCGCGGCGGTCGTGCCCATCTTCACCAGCGACCACGAGCGCAGGATGTATTCCTGGATCGAGGCGCGAATCCACCACATGGCGTAGGTGGCCAGGCGGAAGCCCTTCTCGGGCTCGAACTTCTTGACCGCCTGCATCAGGCCGACATTGCCCTCGGAGATCACCTCGCCGATCGGCAGGCCGTAGCCGCGATAGCCCATGGCGATCTTGGCCACGAGACGCAGGTGGCTGGTGACCATCTTGTGCGCGGCGTCGCTGTCCTGATGCTCTTTCCAGCGCTGGGCGAGCATGAACTCCTCGTCCTTGGCCAGCATCGGGAACTTGCGGATTTCGGTGAGGTAGCGCGACAGGCCGCCGTCCGGCGACATCACCGACAAGGAATTCACAGCCATGAGTTCAATATCCCCTGGGCCCGAAGCCAACGTGGCTCCCGCGGCCCACTTTCGAATGGGTGAGATAGGTACGGGTTGCGGTGAAGGTAAGGGCGATAACGCATTTGTAATGCCCGACACCCTGGCTCAGGTATTGGACATTTCCAAGGCCGATTGAACGATCATTCTCAAAATCGTGAACGATCGTTCTCAAGTTCGGGGAGGCTGGATCAGCCCGCCGGCGCGTTGAGTTCGGCCCGCACGCCGGGGCTGTTGTCGTTGTAGGTCAGGGTTCCGGCCAGCTGGCGGACCATGGCGTCCATCATCTTGCTGCCGAAGCCGACGCGGGGGCCCTGCTTGCCGCCGCCCTGGTCGGCGACCGAGAGGCGCACGCGGCCGCCCTGTTCGACCAGGCCGATGTCGATGCGGCCGGGCCGGCCGCCATAGGCGTACTTCACCGCATTGATCACCAGCTCGGTGACCACCAGGCCGATGGTCACGGCCTTGTCGGTCGAGACCGTGGCCGGGGCGGCGTCGACGCGGAGCATGCGGGCCCAGTCCTGGCCCAGGGACTCCACGAGCTCCTCGGCCAGCTCGACGAGATAGCGGTCGAGCGACACCGTCTCCAGCTGGTCGCCGCGATAGAGCCGGCGGTGGACCAGGCCCACGGCGGTGAGCCGGCGGCTGGCCTCCTCGAGCGGGGCGCGGGCGGCAGGGTCCTCGATGGCCTTCATCTGGATGGTCAGGAAGCCAGCGGCCAGGGCCAGGCTGTTCTGCACCCGGTGGTTCACCTCGCGCAGCAGAAAATCCTTCTGCCGCAGCAGGTCGTCCTTGTCGTCGAGCGTGGCGCGCAGCTGGCTGTTGAGCTCGGCCGTGCGGCGGGCGCGGCGCAGGTCCAGCAGGTCCTGGCGCAGGCGCGCGGCGGCGTCGCTCTGGGACGGGGTCCAGGGGCGCGAGCGGCCGCGGACGGTCTCGCTCCAGGCGTCGAACGAGGCGCGGGGCGTCAGGGCGCCGTCGCCGCCGGCCGCCTTGGCGGTGCGGTAGGGATCGCCGGCCCAGCGCACGACCTCGACCTCCTCGGCCCGGGTCCACAACACCGCCAGCAGCGGCGAGCGCTCGATCACCACCCCCATCAGGCCCGAGGCCCAGCTCTTGAAGGCGCCGGCCCCGGGGAAGACGTTGGCGCTCTGGTCGGTGGCGACCACGCCGCCCGTATCGGCCTCCAGCAGCCAGTCGCGCAGCATGAAGAGAGCTGTGTGCGGCGGGGTCTTGCCGGCGGTCTCGATGCGCTCGTCGCGGAACAGGGCCACGCCGTCGGCCTCGCCCAGGGCGACCAGGTCGGCCAGGTGCTCCTCCAGCGCCAGGTCGCCGATGTCGGACTGGGCCAGCACGGCGGACAGGTCGTCGCCCAGGGCCCGCAGGCGCAGCTTCTCGCGCCAGGCCTCGGCCTCTTCCTTGGCCTTGATCTGGCGGGCCAGTCCGCCGGCCAGGGCGCGGCAGGCGGCGCGGATCTCGTAGGGCAGCAGGCGGGAGCCGTCGTGGTGGCAGGCCACCAGTCCCCACAGCCGGCCGTCCTTGACGATCGACACCGAGGCCGAGGCGCCCACGCCCATGTTGCGCAGGTACTGCAGGTGCACCGGCGAGACGCTGCGCAGGGCCAGGTCGCTCATGTCGAGCGCGGGCTCCAGAGCGGGTTCGAGCGGCGCGGGGAGGTAGGCGGCGTCCGGGATCACCCGCACGAGGTTGCGTACATAGAGGGCGCGGGCCTGGCGGGGGATGTCCGAACCGGGGAAGCGGTGGTTGAGGAAGCTTTTCAGGTGCGGGGCGCGGTCCTCGCCGACCACCTCGCCGGCCTCGTCGGCCACGCCGAAGCGATAGATCATCACCCGGTCGAAGCCGGTCAGGCGGCGAAATTCCAGGGCAGCGCGATCATAGAGCGTCTTCAGGCCCGGGCAGCGCTCGAAGGCGGCGGCGGCGGCTTCCAGGTGGGCCAGGATCTGCGAGCCGGCCATCGGCCGGTCCAGGCCGGGCTCGATCTCCAGCAGCACGAGGTCGCCCTGGATCGTGGCGCTGAGGTCGAGGTTGCGGCCTTGGCGACGCAGCACCCCGATGAAGCCGCCGGCCGGGCGCGAGCTGGAGAGGGCCGCGACCTGTCCGGCCAGGTCGTCGCCGATCAGGGCCCCGGCCGTCTGGTCGAGCCAGGCTTCCACGCCCAGCAGGCCGGCCACGTCTCCGGCCGCGGCGCGCACGACCAGGCTGTCGCGGTCGAGCACCAGCAGGGCGCCGTGCGGCTGGATGGCGCCGGGGATGTGGATGGGCTCGCGATCGCAGGCCTGGATCTGCTCGGCCGAAGGCGCGTCGCTCATGCGTCGAGGCGCGCGCTGGCGAGGTCGAGGGCAGGGCGGGCGTCGATCACGGCGGCGGCTCCAAAGCGGCCAAGGCCGTAAAACAACAGTAGGACGCATTGGAGAGGCTTACAGTCGTCTTGTCGACATTCCGCCAGTCTACGTTGATCCGCCTTGCGAGGCGTCGCCAAGCGGGTCAGGCTTCAAGCTGGACCTCGGGGATATCTCTGATGACGGGCTTTCTGCTGCGCGCCGTGTTCGCGGGACTTGGGCTGTGGCTGGCCTCGCGGATCGTGCCGGGGGTCAGCGCCTCGGGCTGGCAGAGCGTGGCGATCGCCGCCGTGCTGCTGGGGATCGTCAACGCCGTGGTGCGTCCGGTCGTGATCGTGCTGACCCTGCCCATCACCCTGGTGACCCTGGGCCTGTTCCTGCTGGTGGTGAACGCCGCCATGCTGGGGCTGGTGGCCATGGTGCTGCCGGGCCTGGCGGTGCACGGCTTCTGGGCGGGGATCTTCGGGGCGATCGTGATCGGGATCGTCAGCTGGTTCGGCCACCTGCTGTTGGGCGAGGCGGGCGAGCGGGATTGATGCCCTAGCCGTCGGCGACGGCGATCCGCACACGGACCCGGCCGTCCTCGCCGCGCGCGGCGACGCCGACGCCGCCATTGGCCGCGGCGCGGCGGGCGGCGACCTTTTCCTTCATGCCCTCGGGCCAGCGCGACACGTGGGCCAGGCGCACCTTGCGCGGCACGCGGGCGGCCGCCTTCAGGGGCAGGTCGTCGGCGCTGGCGAAGGTCTTGTCCATGAACAGGGCCGGGTTCAGCGGGCGGCCCTTGCGGCTGATCTCGAAATGCAGGTGCGAGCCCGTCGAGCGGCCGCTATCGCCGACCAGGGCGATCGGCGTGCCGCGACGCACGAAGACGCCCTTCTTCATGCCGAGGTTGCGGCCGAGGTGGGCATAGAGACTGGAGAAGCCGTCCTTGTGGCGGATCTCGACGAAGCGGCCATAGCCGGGGTCGGTTCCGATGCGGATGACCACGCCATCGGCGGCGACCTTGACGGCCGTGCCGGAGGGGGCGGCGATGTCGACGCCCTCGTGCAGGCGGCCGCCTTCTTCCCACGGCAGCTGGCGCAGGCCGAAGGGCGAGGCGATGTCGCGGCCGGGCAGGGGCGCGTCGAAGGCGTATTCCGGCGGCGGGGGCGACGGCGGCGCGGGCTCCGGAACCACGACGGCGGCCGGCGCGGCGCTCGGGGCGGGCGCCAGCAGGTCGGCCAGGGCGCGGGCGGCCGGCACGGAAACGCCGGCGAAGGCCACGGCGAAGCCGAGCGTCAGCGGCAGGGCGAAGCGTCGGGCGGGCGGGGCCTGGATGTCTGGCGCCAAGAACGGAACCTCGTGGAGCGGTCGGGGGCGAGGACCGGCGGCGTTTCTAGAAGCTCGGCCTTTCGCGATCGTGAACGGTGGGCTCTTTGCCTGCCGGATCCGGCGGAAAGGCGGCAGCTGCGCCACGGAGCGATCAGAGCTTTGCCGTGAGCTGTCGCCAAAATTTCAAACATTACGCGAATTTTAGAATATTAAATCAAAGCAATACTATGAATACGGAGTCATGAACGACACTTAACGAGACTCTTCAAGTATCGTTCAGTACACCTTTGTTCATGGAGGCGCGGCGGACGCGCCAAGGAACAGAGGGAAAATTCCAATGCGCAAGTTCATGATCAGCCTGACCTCGATCGCCACCCTGACCCTGGCGGCCGTGCCCGTCCTCGGCCTGACCCAGGCCGCCCACGCCGGCGAGCGCGCCGTGACGGTGCGGGTCGGCGACCTGAACCTGGCCAATCCGGCCGACGCCGCCGAGTTCGAAAGCCGCGCCGACGACGCCACCAAGCGCTTCTGCAAGGCCCAAGCCCGGGGCCAGCGCCTGGACCTGATGTCGCGCCGCGCCTGCACCCTCGAGGTCCAGACCGAGATCAACGAGAAGCTCTCCAGCAAGCAACGCCAGGCGCTGGCCTCGGCCCAACGCCTGACCCCGGTCACCGTGGCCGCGCGCTGAACGCCCCATGCTGATCGATCCGCCGCGGAGGCCCCGGTGAAAGCCGGAGCCTCCACGAGCGGCGAACGAAAAAGGCCCCGGCTTTCGTCGGGGCCTTTCGTCGTTCCGGAGTGAGGCGGGGGTCAGAGCCCCTTGACGATGCCCTCGACCATCTTCTTGGCGTCGGCGAACAGCATCATGGTGTTGTCCTTGAAGAACAGCTCGTTCTCGACGCCGGCATAGCCCGAGGCCATGCCGCGCTTGACGAAGAGAACGGTGCGGGCCTTCTCGACGTCCAGGATCGGCATGCCGAAGATGGCGCTGGTCGGGTCGGTCTTGGCGGCCGGGTTGGTGACGTCGTTTGCGCCGATCACGAAGGCCACGTCCGCCGTCGAGAACTCGCTGTTGATGTCTTCCAGCTCGAACACCTCGTCGTAGGGCACGTTGGCCTCAGCGAGGAGAACGTTCATGTGGCCCGGCATGCGGCCGGCGACGGGGTGGATGGCGTATTTCACCTCGACCCCCTCTTCCTTCAGCTTGTCGGCCATTTCGCGCAAGGCGTGCTGGGCTTGGGAGACGGCCATGCCGTAGCCCGGGACGATGATCACCTTGCTGGCGTTCTTCATGATGAAGGCCGCGTCGTCGGCCGAGCCTTGCTTGACCGGACGGCTCTCGACCTTGCCGCCGGGACCGGCGGCCGCGGCGTCGGCCCCGAAGCCGCCCAGGATCACCGAGACGAACGAGCGGTTCATGCCCTTGCACATGATGTAGGACAGGATCGCGCCCGACGAACCGACCAGGGCGCCGGTGATGATCAGGGTGGTGTTTTCCAGCGTGAAGCCCAGGGCCGCAGCCGCCCAGCCGGAATAGCTGTTAAGCATCGACACCACGACCGGCATGTCGGCGCCGCCGATCGGGATGATCAGGGTGACGCCGATCAGCAGGCTCAGGGCGAAGATGCCCCAGAAGGCCCACTTGGCCTGGCCGCCGCTGATCACCAGCACCACCACCAGGGCGACGATGGCCAGGGCGATCACGATGTTCAGCAGGTGGCGGGCCGGCAGCAGGATCGGCGCGCCGCCCATGTTGCCGTTCAGCTTGGCGAAGGCGATGACCGAGCCGGTGAAGGTGATCGCGCCGATCGCCAGGCCCAGCGACAGCTCGATCAGGCTGTTGAGGTGGATGGCCCCGTCCTCGCCGACGATGCCGTAGGCGGCCGGGGTGTAGATGGCGGCCACGGCCACCAGGCAGGCGGCCATGCCGACCAGCGAGTGGAAGGCGGCGACCAGCTGCGGCATCGAGGTCATGGCGACCTTGCGGGCGATGATCGCCCCCACCGCGCCGCCGACGGCGACGCCGCCGAGGATCAGGCCCAGGGTCACGATGTCGAGCGCGCCTTGCGTCCACAGGGTGGCCAGGGTGGTCGCCACGGCGATGGCCATGCCGATCATGCCGTTGCGGTTGCCGGCCTGGCTGGTCACCGGGCTGGACAGCCCGCGCAGCGCCAGGATGAACAGCACGCCCGAGACGATGTAGAGGATGGCTGCGAGATTGGCGTTCATGATGTCATTTCCCCCAAGTGGCTCTCGCCGCTCACTTCTTTTCTTTCTTCTTGTACATGGCCAGCATCCGCTGGGTGACCAGGAAGCCGCCGAAGATGTTGACCGCCGCGAAGGCCGCGGCGATCGCGCCGGCCCCCTTGGAGATCCACACCGAACCGGCGTCAGGCGCGCCCGACGCGCCATGCGCGGCGGCGGCCAGCAGCGCGCCGACGATGATCACCGACGAGATGGCGTTGGTCACGGCCATCAGCGGGGTGTGCAGGGCGGGCGTCACGCTCCAGACGACGTAGTAGCCGACGAAGATGGCGAGCACGAAGATCGCCAGGCGGAACACGGTGGGGTCGACGGCTTCCATGGGAGCCTCCCTTTCTATGCCGGTTAGGCGGTCTTCAGGTTCGGATGGACGATCTCGCCGCCGTGGGTGACCACGGCCGCCTTGAGGATCTCGTCCTCGAAGTCGGGGGCGAAGGCCCCTTCCTTGGTCAGGAACAGGGCCGACAGGGCGAACAGATTGCGCGAATAGAGCGCCGAGGCGTCGGCGGCGATGCGGCCGGGCAGGTTGGCGTGGCCGAGGATCTTGGCGCCGTTGGCGGTGACCACGGTCTCGTCCAGCTTGGCGCCTTCGACGTTGCCGCCCTGCTCGATGGCCAGGTCGACCAGGATCGAGCCGGCCTTCATCGACGCCACCTGGGCGGCGCTGACCAGTTTCGGCGCGGCGCGGCCCGGGATCAGGGCGGTGGTGATGACGATGTCCTGCTTGGCGATGTGGCTGGAGACCAGCTCGGCCTGCTTGGCTTGGTACTCGGCCGACATCTCCTTGGCGTAGCCGCCGGCGGTCTGGGCGTTCTTGAACTCCTCGTCCTCGACGGCCAGGAACTTGGCGCCGAGGCTCTCGACCTGCTCCTTGGTGGCGGGGCGGACGTCGGTGGCGGTGACCACGGCGCCCAGGCGGCGGGCCGTGGCGATGGCCTGCAGGCCGGCGACGCCGACGCCCATGACGAACACCTTGGCCGCGGCGACGGTGCCGGCGGCGGTCATCATCATCGGCAGGGCCTTGCCGTAGGCCTCGGCCCCCTCGATCACCGAGCGATAGCCGGCGAGGTTCGCCTGGCTGGACAGCATGTCCATTACCTGGGCCCGCGTGATGCGCGGGATGAACTCCATGGCGATGGCGCTGGCGCCCGCTTTTGCAAGCGCGTTCAGCGTGTCCTTGTCCTGGTAGGGATTGAGCGCGGCCGCGACGATCGCGCCGCTCTTCAGGGCCGCGATCTCGGCGGCTTCCGGCGCGCGGACCTTGAACAGGACGTCGGCGTCCTTGATGGCGTCCTTGGCGGACTTGGCCAGCTTGGCGCCGGCCGCTTCATAGTCGGCGTCGAGATAGGAGGCGGCCGTTCCGGCCCCGGCCTCGACCACCACCGAGAAGCCGGCGGCGGTCAGTTTCTTGACGGTCTCGGGCGTGGCGGCGACCCGTGTCTCGTTCGAGCGGGTCTCTTTCGTGACGGCGATGATGGCCATCGGCATGCCTCCCCCGGGAGCGTTGTTCGCTCAAAACACTTGAGCCGCTCTTTAGGGGAGGTTCTTGCCTCTTGTCGAGAATTACCCGCCTGACGGACGCAAAAAATTGCCGATGTCCACCGGTGTCAGTGAGCTGGCGCGGCCTTCTCGCGCAGGAACACGATGCCCAGGACGGCGAGCACGACGGCCGTTCCGGCCGCGCCGATGAAGCCGGCCGGGGTGCAGAACAGCAGGACGAAGAAGGTCAGGGCGACGGCGATCGCCAGCGAGCCCCACTTGGTCATCTTGCCGAACGCCGCGTAGGTCGCGGCCTGTTCGTGGATGTCCATTTCACCGCGGTGGTAGTCGGACGCTTGGTTGCCCATCGACGAGGCTCTCCCTGGATTTTTTCCCTTACCGACGTATAGCAAGCCCCGCGCGGCGCTCAAGCCTGGGCGGCGCCGTGACGCATCCGGGGGCTGGCTTGAAAATCGTGTTCGTGGAGCCGGGGGCGAGCCTTCGCCCGGTGGGTGGAACGCGCATCGTCTACGAGCACGCCAACCGCCTGGCCGAGCGCGGCCACGACGTCACCGTCGTGCTGCCGGCCTCCGCCGCCATCGACGCCCGCCTGCGCAAGCGGTTGCGGCTGTGGCTGCGCTGGCGACGCTGGAAGGCCGACGGCCGCTGGCGTCCGACCTGGGCGCGGATCTCGCCCAAGGTGAAGGTGCTGTGGGCGCCCGACCTTTCGGCCCGCCATGTGCCGGCCGGCGACGTCGTGGTCGCCACGGTCTGGAACGCCGTCGAGGGCGTCGACCGCCTGCCGCCGAGCCACGGCGTGAAGGCCTTCTTCGCCCAGCATTGGGATTTCGGCTTCGAGCGTAACGCCGAGGGCGTCGAGCGCGCCTGGGCGCCGGCCATGGCCAAGATCGTCATCGCCCGGTCGATCCGGGCCAAGGCGGCCGAGCGCGGCGTTGACGCGGCCCTGGTGCCCAACGGCCTGGAGCTGGCGACCTTCGGCCTCGACACGCCGCTGGACCAGCGCGACCCGTTCCGCGTGGCCCTGATCCACCAACGGGCCAGCTACAAGGGCTTCGACGACGCCCTGGCGGCTCTCGCCATCGCCCACGCGGCCGAGCCGCGCCTGACCGTCGAGATGTATGGCCCGGCCGCGCCCGACGACCTGCCGGCCTATGTGACCTATCATGTCGCCCCGACCGACGCCGACCTGCGGGCGCTCTACAACCGCGCCTCGGTGTTCGTCTCGGCCAGCCACAACGAGGGCTGGGGCCTGCCGCCGTGCGAGGCGGCCCTGTGCGGCGCGGCCCTGGCCATCACCGACAACCTGGGCCACCGCGAGTTCGCCTTCGACGGCAGGACGGCCCTGCTCAGCCAGCCGCACGATCCGCCGGCCCTGGCCGCCAACCTGCTGGCCCTGATCGCCGACGCGGAGCTGCGCGCGCGGCTCAATGCCGGGGCGCGTGCCGAACTGGCGCAATACGACTGGAACCGCTCCAGCGCCCTGATGGAAGAGGCGCTGACCCGGATCGTGGCGGCGGGTTAGGCAGCGGCGGCGTAGCGACCATCATCTGTGGTCGCCCCCCCCCCAAAAAAAAACCCGTCGTTCCCCGCGAAGGCGGGGACCCAAGCTGACTTTCAGGATGGAGAGCTGCCGTCGATGACCTGCAGCCTCGGCTTGGATCCCCGCCTTCGCGGGGATGCACGGAGGAAAATGGCGACTATCGATCGGCGCTAAACGGCCTGGGCCAGCAGCCGGCGGGCGCTGTCGGCGACGGTGGCGGCCTCCAGTCGCGACAGGTCGTCGGTGGCCACGGCGTGCAGGAAGCGCGAATAGTCCAGCACCGGCCCGGGACCGAACAGGCCCAGCGTTGGCGTTCCCACCGAGGCCGACAGGTTCATCGGCCCGGAGTCGTTGCCGACGAAGAGATCGGCGCGCGCCATGAGCGCCGAGCCGACGTCGAACTTCAGGTCGCAGACGTTGACCTCGGTCACGCCCGCCGGCGAACCGTTCGCCAACTGGGCGTCGACGCGGGCCTTGTCCTCGAAGCCGCCCAGCCAGAAGCGCGTGCCGCCCAGGTCGGAAAGGCCGGCGCTGAGGGCGGCGAAGCTGGCCAGCGGCCACATGCGGCGCGCTTCGCTGGCCCCGACGCCGTAGACAATCCAAGGCTTGGGCAGGGCGCCGAACCGGGCTTCGACGGCCTCCAGCGAGGCGGTGGTCGGAGTCATGGCCGGCTCGCGGCTGGCGACGGTCAGGCCGTGGGCCGTCTCGAAGGCGGCCAGCTTGTCGATCCGATGGGCCGGACGCATGGCCTTGGGCAGGTAGGGGCCGTGGGTCAGCCAGCGCTGCTGGCCGTGGCCCAGGCCAAAGCCGCGCCGCTCCTTCACCCCGGCCAGGGCCGCGCCGATGGCGGGGCGGTCGATCTTCTCGAGAATCCACACCGCGCGCGGCCGGCGGGTCCGACAGAGGCGGTAGAAGTCGGCGATCTCCTGAAGGTTCTTCCAGGTCCCCGATCGGTACTCGACGTAGTCGATCGCCGTGACGCAGGTCTCCGCGCCCAGCAGGTCGCGGGCCCGGCTCGACGGACGGGCGGCCAGCAGCACGGTCTTTTCCGGCGTCTGGGCGGCGATGGCGCGCAGGGTCGGCAGGTGCCAGGTCAGGTCGCCCACGCCCCGGTCGGGCATGTAGACCATGACGAGGCCCCGGCCCGCCTGAGCCGAAGCGGCGGGATCGAGGTTCACGCCCAGGCCGCCAGCAGGCCGCGAAGCCCGGCCGTGAAGGCCAGGGGCTGGTCGATCATCACGTGGTGGTCGGCGTCGGGAATGGGCAAGCGCAGAACGTCCTTGGGCATCTGCGCGACCATATAGTCCAAGGTCTCGGCATGCATAAGCCCCGAGCGCTCGCCCCACATCAGGGCCGCCGGGCAGGCGATCTCGGTCAGCAGCAGGCCGAGATCAGGCATCGAGAACCGCTGCCAGATGGCCGGGTCGAACTTCCAGGTCCAGCCGCCCTCGACTTCCTTCAGCGAGCGGCGGGCGATGAAGTCGGCGATGTAGAGGTTCTCGCAAGCCTGCGGCGGGGCAAGGCGGAAGCGGGCCAGGGCCTCTTCCAGGGTCGGATAGACCTTGGTCCCGAAGCCCGAGCGCGGCGGCGGGCCTTTCCAGCGCTTTTCCGGCGGCTGGATGCTGGTGTCGACCAGGATCGCCCCGCGCAGCCGCTCGGCATGGCGGGCGGCGCAGTAGAGAGTGGGAAAGCCGCCGAACGAGTGGCCGACGAAGATCGGCTTATGCCCGCCGACCTCCAGTTGGGCCGCCTCGACCGCGGCGAAGGCCTCGGCCGCGAAGGTTTCGGCGCTGTAGGCCTCGCGCCAGCCGCTGTCGCCCATGCCTGCCCAGGAGATCGCCGCGATCCGCCAGTCGGCCGCGAAATAGGGCGCGATGAAGCTCCACCAGTCGGCATGGGCGCCGTTGCCGTGCAGGAACAGCAGGCCCGGCTTGCCGACCTCGCCCCAGGTCAGCAGTTCGATCGACGTGCCGAGCACCTCGATGGTCGAGCGTTCGGGCTCGATGGCGACGGTGGCGTCGAACCAGGCGGGGGCGGGCGGCGGCGCGCCGTCGAACGGGGCCAGCAGCGAGGCGGGGGCGGCGTGGTCGTCGGCCATGGCTCAGGCCTCCTCGCGGAAGGCGATCTCGCCGGGGCGGGGCTTGCGGGGGCTCAGCGCCTTGAAGATCCCGGTGCCGGTGATCAGGGTCCGCTCGCCGGTCCAGATGCGGCCGCGCACGGTGAAGATGCCGTCTTCTTCCGCCAGCAGTTCGCCCCGGCCCTCGACGAACTCGCCCAGCTGCGCGCCCGACAGGAAGTCCGTCATCAGCCGCACCGTGACCCACGAATAGGACTTCTGCAGCGAGATGATCCGGCCCCAGGCCATGTCGGCGAAGCTCATCAGCATGCCGCCGTGGCAGTTGCCCAGGCCGTTGGTGTGATGCTCCTCGACCCGGAAGCCCAGCGTCGCCTCGCCCGGACCGTCGGCGCGCTCGTACAGCGGCCCGATCTGCCGGCCGAACCCGCGCGTCCAGTTCAGCTGGGCGTAGCCGTCGGGGATGGCGGCGCTCTGGGCCTCGGTCAGGTCGTCGGACATGGGGGAAGTCTAACGGTCGTTTGAATGCGCCCGCAAGACCCTCTCCCCGTGGGAGAGGTGTCGGCGCAGCCGACGGAGAGGGGAGGGGTGCGAAATCGGCCAGCTTCTCAGCGGCCGAAAACGTCCCCCCTCCGGCCCTTCGGGCCACCTCCCCCAGAGGGGGAGGATCTTGTTGGACGGGCTCGCTCTTCGAGATGCTCCCCCTCTGGGGGAGCTGTCGCAAAGCGACTGAGGGGGTTTCCTACGCGTTCACGCTGCCGAACTTGCCCGCCTGGTAATCCTGGATCGCCTGGATGATCTCCTCCCGCGTCGTCATCACGAACGGCCCATGCGAGACGACCGGTTCGCGGATCGGGTCGGCGTGGCCGAGCAGCAGCACCGCGCCGTCCACGGACGAGAGATCAAGGCCTTCGCCGTCGGTCAGCTCGACGAGGTTCGCCGCGCCCGCCGTCCGGTCGCCGATCGCGATCGAGCCGCGCACCACATAGAGGAACACCGCCCGCCCGGCCGGGATCGGCAGGGACAAGGCCGCGCCCGCCTCCAGCCGCACGACGCTCATGGCCACGCCGGTCAGGGACTTGATCGGGCCGGTCACGCCGTCGACCTCGCCCGAGATCAGCTCGATCGTCGCGCCGTCCTTTTGGATCTTCGGAATGTCGGGCGCCTGCAGGCCGACATAGTGCGGCTTGGTCATCTTCAGGCGGCTGGGCAGGTTGACCCACAGCTGCAGGATTTCCAGCGGCCCGCCGCTGCGCTTGAAGGTCTCGGGCGACAGCTCGGCGTGCACCAGGCCGCTGCCGGCCGTCATCCACTGCACGCCGCCGGCGTCGATGACGCTCTCGTGGCCGCCGCTGTCCAGGTGCGACAGTTGGCCTTCGAGGATGAAGGTCACGGTCTCGAAGCCGCGATGCGGATGCGGCCCGAACGGCAGGCCGCGATTACCCGGGCGATAGGTCTGCGGGCCGTGGTGGTTGAGGAACAGGAACGGATCCAGCTGCTCGATCGCCGGACCGGGCAGGGGGCGACGGGTCGAGAGGTCGCCGATGTCGTCGCGATAGGCCGCGTGCAGGCGGGCGATGGTGCGCATTCCAAAACCTCGTCATCCCCCGACTTGTTCGGGGGACCCAAGCCGAGGCGGAAAACAATGCGGAAGCTCCGCTTGGGTCACCCGCATAAAGCGGGTGATGACGTCTGTTAAGGGACTGCGCTCAAGGCGTCACGCCGGAGCCGCGATCCCCGCCGCCCCCAGCACCGCCTTCTGCCGCTCCGCCAGACCCTCTTCCGAGAACCCCTCCAGCGAGGCCTCGAACAGGGCGCGCCAATTGTGGCGGGCGCCCAGGTGCAGGAAGGCCGCGCCCAGGCCGATGGCGGCGCGGTCCATGAACACGAACTCGCGGGGGATCGTCACGCCGCCGACCGATTTCAGCGCCTGGCGCACCTTGAAGGCTTCGCGGCGGCCATACTCGCCGGGCGGCACGTCGTCGGCCACCGTGCGCACCCGGTCGTCGAGCAGCGGGCCATAGATGAACCGCGCCCAGACGTTCAGCACGTCGACCAGCTCGTCGGTCAGGTTGGCGAAGCCCCAGCTGCGATAGGCCTCCATCTGGCCGGCGCGATCGTCTTCCGAGAGGGCGCGATAGAGCCGCACCACCCCGGCCACGAAGCGCGGCGGAAACACCCGGATGCAGCCGAAGTCGAGCAGGTTGAGGTGCGCGGCCCCGTCCTCGCCGCCGCCGAAGGTGTAGTTGCCCAGGTGCGGGTCGCCATGGATGACGCCGATGTGAGTCATCGGACCCCACCAGGCCTCGAACAGCAGGGCGGCGATGCGGTCGCGGGTTTCCTGCGGCGCGCTCTTGAAGGCCATCAGCCCCTGGCCGTCGAGCCAGGTCATGCTCAGCAGCCGCTTGGTCGACAGCGCCGGCACCGGCTCGGGCGTACGGATGTCGTCGCGGCCGGCGAAGAAGCCCCCGTAGACGAGCATCATCTTCGCCTCGCGCTCGTAGTCGAGCTCCTCGCGCAGGCGGTCGCCGATTTCCTCGATCATCTCGGTGGGGTCGATCGAGCCGTCCATGCGCTTGAGCAGGGCGATCAGGGCGCGCAGCTGGCCAAGATCGCTTTCGACGGCGCTCTGCATGTCGGGGTATTGCAGCTTCACCGCCAGCTTGCGACCGTCCGGCGCGACGGCGCGGTGCACCTGGCCCAGGGAAGCGGCCGCTGCGGCGTCGTGCTCGAAGCTTTGGAATTTCGTGGCCCAGTCGGCGCCGAGTTCGGCCGCCATCCGCCGGCGCACGAACGGCCAGCCCATGGCCGGGGCGTTGGTCTGGAGCTCGGCCAGTTCCTTGGCGAACTCCGGCGGCAGGAGGTCGGGCACTGTGGCGAACATCTGCGCCGCCTTCATCAGCGGCCCCTTCAGCCCGCCCAGCGCCGCCTTCAGCGCCTTGGCGTTGCGGGCGCTGGCGTCGTCGCCGGCGAACAGGCTGTTGGCGCCGTAGCTGACGGCGGCGCCGGAGAGACCCGCCCCGACCTTGGCGAAACGGGCGAGGCGGCCGGAGAGGCGGTCGCGTTCGCGATCTTTGGCCGGGTCAGACATGATCTCTCCTTCTCCCCTTGCGGGAGAAGGTGTCGCGAAGCGACGGATGAGGGGGCGACAGGCCTGTCGGTTCGCACGCAGCGGCGCGGGCGGCGCGACCCCTCATCCGACCGCCTGCGGCGGCCACCTTCTCCCGCAAGGGGAGAAGGGCGCGATCTTGCCCGATCACACCAGCGCCTCGAACTCGTCCACCAGCCGTTCCAACTGCCGGCAGCCGGCCGCCCAGAACGCCTTGTCGCGCGGGTTGAGGCCGAAGGGCTTGAGGGCCTCGACATAGGTGCGGGTGCCGCCGGCGGCCAGCAGGTCTTCGTAGAGGGGAGCGAAGGTCTCCGGATCCTCGCGGCGCTTCTCCATCAGGCCGCGCACCAGCAGGTCGCCGAACGCGTAGGCGTAGACATAGAAGGGCGCATGCACGAAGTGGCTGACATAGGCCCAGTAGTGCTCGTAGCCCTCGTTCAGCTTGACGGCCGGGCCCAGGCTCTCGGCCATCACCTCCAGCCACAGGCCGCCGATCTGGTCGGGCGACAGCTCGCCCTCCTGGCGGGCGGCGTGGAAGCGGCGTTCGAAGCGGTGGAAGGCGATCTGGCGGACGACGGTGTTGAGGCCGTCCTCGATCTTGCCGGCCAGCAGCCCCTTGCGGTCGGCGGGCGTGGCCTCGGCCAGCAGGCGGTCGAACACCAGGCCTTCGCCGAAGATCGAGGCCGTCTCGGCCAGGGTCAGGGGCGTGTCGGCCAGCAGGGTCCCCAGCGGCGCGCACAGGGTCTGGTGCACGGCGTGGCCCAGTTCGTGGGCCAGGGTCAGCACGTCGCGCCGCTCGCCCATGTAGTTCATGAAGACGTAGGGGTGGCGGTCGGCGGTTACCGGGTGCGAATAGGCGCCCGACTGCTTGCCCGCGCGGGGGCGGGCGTCGATCCACGGCTGGGTGAAGAAGGTCTCGGCGGTGTCGGCGAACTTCGGGGCCAGGGCCTGGAAGCTTTCCAGCACCACGTCCTTGGCCTCGGCCCAGGGATAGGTGCGCGGCTGGGCGGCGTCGAGGGGGGCGTTGCGGTCCCAGTAGTCGAGCGACTTGCGGCCCATGGCCTTGGCCTTGAGCGCATAATAGCGGTGCGACAGGCGCGGATAGGCCTCGACCACGGCCGCTTCCAGGGCGTCCACCGCGTCGGCGTCGACCTCGTTGGCCAGGTGGCGCGAGTGGGCCGGCTCGTCATAGCGCCGCCAGCGGTCCTCGACCTGCTTTTCGAAGGCCAGGGTGTTCACCACCAGCGCCTGGGTCGAGGCGCGCTCTTCCAGGGCGTGGGCCAGACCGTCGGCGGCGGCCTTGCGGCGGCGCACGTCGGGGTCGGACAGGCGGTTCAGCGCCTCGGGCAGGGTCAGCTGCTCCTTGCCGACCTTGGCCGACAGTTTGGCCAGGGTCTCGTCATAGAGCCGCACCCAGTTGGCCACGGCCGGGCCGCGATCGACGATGTAGCGCTCCAGCTCGGCCGACAGCTCGTGCGGGCGCGACAGGCGCAGGCGGCGCAGCCACGGGGTCCAGCGGCGGACCGGCTCGTGGGCCTTCAGCGCGGCCTCGAGCTCGGCGTCCTCCAGCTGGTTCAGCTCCAGCGAGAAGAACAGGCTCTCGGCGGCGATCTGCGAGGAGCGGGCGCGAAGATCGGCCTCGAACTTGGCCCAGGCCGGGTCGTCGCGGGCGGTCGAGGCGGCCAGGCCCGCATAGGCGCCCACGCCCCACAGCCCGTTGACGGCCTCCTCATAGAGCCGGATCCCGCGATCGAGCAGCTTGCCCAGGCGCTCGGGCTCGCCCCGGGCTTCGAGGAACATGCCCTCCAGCGAGGCCAGCTCGTCATTGGCGGCCTTGGCGGCGGCCAGGTCGGTCTCGATCCTCGGATCCTCGCGACCGGCATAGAGGTCGGCGAGGTTCCACTCGGGAAGGGCGTCGGGCTTGAAGGGCGCGTTCATGATGGGAAGGGATATGGCTCTGAGCGGGGGTGGAGGCAATTGGGAAGGGCGCAAATCCCCTCTCCCCTTGCGGGAGAGGGTGGCCCGCGAAGCGGGTCGGGTGAGGGGTGGAAGGACGAGGCCACCGCCAAACGTGTCAGCCGACGAGGCGGTTCAGATTTGAGAGACCCCTCATCCGTCGGCTATCGCCGACACCTTCTCCCGCAAGGGGAGAAGGATCAGGAATGCCGTTTCACCAACGCCTTCGGCGCCACGAGCGTCCAGGCCGTGCGCAGCAGGCCCGCCAACTCGTCGGCGTCGATTTCGGCCAGCCGCACCAGCACCGCCGGATAGCCGCGATAGTGGGCGTCGTCGAAGAAGCGCTCGGGGGCTGCCTCGATCAGCATCTGCTTGGTCTCCATCAGGCAGCGGATCGCGATGACGCCGGGCACGAGCACGCGCTTGGCCTTGGGCGCGGGGCGGGCCAGATAGCTCCAGGCCAGGCCCTTGCCGGCGACCTCGAAGGCGACCTGCTGGCCGTTGGAAGCCTCCGCCACCTCGGGCAGGGCCGTCGCCAGGGCGCGCAGGGTTTCGTCGTCGACCATGAGGCGATGAAGCGCTCAATTCCCGCCCCGTGCAACGGGAGAGCGGCTCTCCGACCCCAACACCGTAAACCCTTGTTAAGCCTCGCTGTTAAGGTCTGGGACACCTCTCCGAAAGCCGGTGTTTACTCCCGTGCTGTACCACTCTGAACCAACAAGAGCTTCGCTCCATGTCGGGCGCGGCCGGTTCTGGTGGGTGTTCCTCAATGACCAAGACGGTGCTCGTCGTCGATGACGATCCGACTCAACGTCGACTGATCCAGGCGGTGCTGGAGCGCGAAGGTTTCGCCGTCTCCCACGCCGAGAACGGCGACGCGGCCATGGCCCACCTGGCCAGCGGCGCGCCGGCCGACGTCATCCTGCTCGACCTCGTCATGCCCGGCCTGCCCGGCCAGGAGGCGCTGAAGGAGATGCGGGCCCGCGGCTATGCCCAGCCGGTGATCGTGCTGACCGCCAGCGGCGGCGTCGACACCGTGGTCAAGGCCATGCAGGCCGGCGCCACCGACTTCTTCATCAAGCCGGCCAGCCCTGAGCGGATCACCGTGTCGATCCGCAACGCCCTGTCGATGGGCGACCTCAAGGGCGAGGTCGACCGCCTCAACAAGCGCGTCACCGGCCGGACCACCTTCGCCGACCTGATCGGAACCTCGCCGGCCATGACCATGGTCAAGCGTATCGGCGAGCGCGCCGCCAAGAGTTCGATCCCGGTGCTGATCACCGGCGAGAGCGGGGTCGGCAAGGAGCTGATCGCCCGCGCCGTGCACGGATCCTCGGACCGGGCCGGCAAGCCGTTCGTGGCCGTCAACTGTGGCGCCATTCCGGAAAACCTCGTCGAGTCGATCCTGTTCGGCCACGAGAAGGGCAGCTTCACCGGCGCCTCCGACAAGCACTCGGGCAAGTTCAAGGAAGCCGACGGCGGCACCCTGTTCCTCGACGAGGTCGGCGAGCTGCCGCTCGACGTCCAGGTCAAGCTGCTGCGCGCCCTGCAAGAGGGCGAGATCGACCCGATCGGCTCCAAGCGCTCGGTCAAGGTCGACGTCCGCATCGTCTCGGCCACCAATCGCGACCTGTCGGCCGCGGTGGCCCAGGGCGTGTTCCGCGAGGATCTTTTCTATCGCCTGAACGTCTTCCCGGTGGAGGCGCCCGGCCTGCGCGCGCGTCGCGAGGACATCCCCGCCCTGGTCGAGGCCTTCGTGCGCCGCTTCAACGTCGAGGAAGGCAAGCGCGTGGTCGGGGCCTCGCCCGAGACCCTGCAGATCCTCTGCGCCTTCGACTGGCCCGGCAACGTGCGCCAGCTGGAGAACGCGGTCTATCGCGCCATCGTCCTGGCCGACGCGCCCTATCTGCAGCCCTACGACTTCCCGGCCATCTCGGGCGTCATGGCGCCGCCGCTGGAAGCCTCGCCGACCGAGCCCCTGCCGGCCGTGCTCCAGGCCGCCGTCGCCCAGGCCCAGGCCGAGATCGGCCCGTTGGGCGAGGCGCCGGTGCGCATCCTCGACGGCCACGGCCACCTGCGGACGCTGGAAGAGATCGAACGCGACCTCATCCAGCACGCCATCGAGGTCTATGCCGGCCACATGAGCGAGGTCGCCCGCCGTCTGGGCATCGGCCGCTCGACCCTCTATCGCAAGGTGCGCGAGCAGGGCATCGACGTGGACGTGAAGGAAGCCTCGTAAACGCGCCGGCGGCTTCAAAGCCGCCAGAACGTTCCACGGATTTGAAAGCGCGCGGCCTTCAGGCCGCCGCTTCGTCCTCGACGACCGTCACCCAGCCGCCGCCGCTGCGGCGGACGGCGCGGTCGGCTTCGAGGCCTTGCAGCTCCAGAATGACGCCGGACAGCGGCAGCGCGCGGCTCCAGCGCCGTTCGAGCTGGCGGGTGATGTCGGGCGCGGTCAGCACCACGTTCTCGCGGCCGAGCACCATCAGGATCATGTCGCGGGCGGAGCGGGGCTTGCGGCCTCGTCGCGCGGGGCCGGCCGCGGCGAACGTCGCCGGCTCTCCGGGCGGGGCGAGGCCCGCTCTCTCGATGGCGCCGATCGCAAGGCCGATCGCCTTCAGTTCGCCTTCGAACGGCTCCTGCGCACGGCGCTGGGCCTCGATCATGCGAACTTCCAGGTCGGCTTTTCTCCGGAGGAGGAATTCGTAGGTGTTGGCCATGTCTCGTCCCCGTGAACGGGTCGCCAGGTCGGCCTCCACGCACCAACCCCTCCGACGCAGCCCTTTGAGCCGCTCCGTCCACTTTGTTGAATTAATACAATTACTTGCGATATGTGCATATTGTCGCACCAGTCTTAAAAACTGCTTAACGATAATCGTCGAGCGCTGCTATTTGGTAAGAAATCAGGACTTAATTCGTGTCTTTTTCCAGGGGTGCACGTCAGGATTGCAGATGCGCGCGTCCGGCAAGTCTTGTGAAGCTTGGCCTTTGTCGCATCGAGCTGTCGCCCGACCTGCCTGCGGCCTGCATCGGCCGGATTAACGAATGCGATCCCGCCCGGAGCCTCAGTCCTCGACGGTTTCCGCCGGTCTTCCGCGCCGCGCGAAGCCCTTGCCGCGCGACATGAGCTTTCGCTCGCCCTTGGCCTTGGCGGTGATCTCTTTGAGCTTGATGGTCTGGTTGACCGACAGGGCCTGGCCCGCGCCGCCCTTTTCCGGATCGCCGAAGGCCCGGCCGTAGGTCTCGATGCGCTGGGCCACCGAGCCCAGGAACTCGCCCTCCCAGTCGGAAAGCTCGACGCCGCCCTTGTCGGCCATCCGCTTGGCGCGCTTGAGGGCGTTCAGGGCCGCCTTCTTGGCCTGGGTGCGGGGATCGGGCGGCTTGGCGCGCATGGTCCGAGCCTAGATGCTAAAAAGGCCCCCTTCCAGGGAAGAGGGCCTTCAAAAACTCAGGTCTCGGAACCTCAGATCTCGCCGATGGCCGAGAGGTAGAGGTCGAGGATGGCGTCCTCTTCCTGGCGCTTGGCGCGGTCGGTCTTGCGCAGGCGGACCACCTTCTTGAGCACCTTGACGTCGAAGCCGTTGCCCTTGGCTTCGAGGTAGACTTCCTTGATCTGCTCCATGATCTCGGCCTTCTCGACCTCGAGGCGCTCGACGCGCTCGATGATCGACTTCAGCTGGCCCTGGGCGGTGGAGTTCAGAACGTCGGCGTGGGGAACGGCGTCATCGGCCATGGTCGGCTCTCGTCGATAAAGGGGAGAAATCGGGCCGCGGAACCTAGTGCGGGACGCGTCCGAGGGAAAGCCGATTCAGAGCAGGCCGTGCGCCTGAATCACCGGACGCAGGGCGGCCGGGTCGGTGAACAGGTGGACGTGGAAGCCCAGCGCCCGCGCGGCCGCGATATTGTCGGCGTTGTCGTCGATGAACAGCAGGTCGTGGGGCGCCAGGCCCGTGCGCTCCAGCACGATCTCGTAGATGCGGGGATCGGGCTTGATGACCTTTTCCTCGGCCGAGACGATGGCGTCGCGCAGGTGGCGGAACACCGGGCTCATGGCCTTCACGCCGGGCCAGGACTCGTTGGCCATGTTGGTCAGGGCGTATTGCGGCACGCCGGCGAGCGCCAGGTCCTCGATCAGGCCTTCCGTCTCGGGGATGGCGCCGGAGAACATCTCGTCCCAGCGGTCCCACCAGGCGGCCAGATGCTCGGCGTGTTCGGGGAACTGGGCGGCGCGCAGGGCGATGTTGTCGCCGAAGGTCACGCCCCGGTCGGTTTCGCTATGCCAGTCCATGGTCCCGACATGCGAAAGGAACCGGTCGAGATCGGCCGGTTCCTTGAAGATCTTCGCGTAGAGCGTGCGCGGGTTCCAGCGCACGATGACATTGCCGACGTCCCAGAGCACGGCCCTGGGAGGCGTCACGGCCGTCATCAGCCCTGCTTGGCCTTGAAGCGCGGGTCGGTCTTGTTGATGATGTAGACGATGCCCTTGCGGCGCACCAACTTGCAGTCGCGGTGGCGACCCTTCAGCGACTTCAGCGAGCTGCGAACCTTCATGACCGTCTCTGTGTTTCAGCGGAGAGGTTCGGGCGCGCCAAGAGACTCGCCGGAACATCCGGATGTTTCGGAGGGCGTGCGTATAGGCAAGACCCGGGCGAGAGTCAATCGACCCAGGCCCTTTAGCGCGCGGCGCTAGACCCTTTCGCGCGCGACGTTTGCGCGCTGTGGCGCTCAGGCCTCTGTGGTGGCCTGGGCCGGGACGCCGGGCTTCAGCGACAGGCCGCGCGGCGGGGGCGGTCCGAAGCGGTTGTCGGCGCTCTTGCCCGGCATGGCGCCCAGCCAGATCAACAGGCCCGCCAGCAGCAGCACCACCAGGCCCAGGGCCGTCTGGAAGGGCTGCGGCGGCAGCACGAAGGCCCCGCCGAGGATCAGGGCGGTCTCGGCGATGAAGAAGCCGCCCGCCCACCAGCCGGTCCGCCCCAGGTCGTGCAGGCGCGGCACGGCGGCGATCAGCAGCACCACCTGGGCGGCCGGCAGGGGCCGCTTGAACACCAGGCTCGAGATCAAAGCGGCGGCGATGGCCACGGCGACGATGGCCCAATAGGTGGCGCGGTTGATCCGGCCCTTCAGCAACTGCACGCGAATGCTCCTTCGAGGTCCGGTCAGTCTAAAGCAACGCTTCGGTCCTGGCGATGGAAACAGGGAACCGGCGC
Source organism: Caulobacter hibisci (assembly GCF_016135805.1). Classification (GTDB taxonomy): domain Bacteria; phylum Pseudomonadota; class Alphaproteobacteria; order Caulobacterales; family Caulobacteraceae; genus Caulobacter; species Caulobacter hibisci. The sequence goes on along the minus strand of NZ_JADWOX010000008.1, from coordinate 98,549 downwards.
CGTCCTGGCGTCCTTGTGATTGAAGCTTTCGCACGAACCCCGGTAGCCTGCCGCTCATGGATAGACGCGTATTCCTCGTTCTGCTGCTGGCCGGTTGCGCCGACACGACCGTCAACGCACCGCTGGCGCCGTCGACCCCGGTCGCGCCGCCGCCGAAGGTCTCGTCGCCCGCAGCCCCGACCCCGCCGAGCGCCGTCACGGCGATCGAGACCGGCGGCCAGGTCGCCGCCTTCAACGCCTGGCTGGCCGACTTCAAGCCGCGCGCCGTGGCCGCCGGCGTGCCCCAGGCGGTGGTCGATCGCGAGCTGGACGGCTTGACGCCCAATCCCCGCGTCATCTCGCTGGACGGCCGCCAGCCGGAGTTCTCCAAGCCGGTCGGCGACTACATCAAGGGCGTGATCAGCGACGACCGCGTGGCCGTGGGCCGCGGCAAGCGCGACGGCCTGGCCTTCCTGCCGGGCGTCGAGCAGCGCTACGGCGTGCCGCGCGACATCCTGCTGGCCGTCTGGGCGATGGAATCGGCCTTCGGCAAGATCCAGGGCGATTTCGACGTCGTTCGCTCGATGGCCAGCCTGGCCGCCGACGGCCGCCGCCGGGCCTGGGCCGAGGGCGAGCTGATCGCCGCCCTGAAGATCATCGCCTCGGGCGAGGACCGCCGCGACCAGCTGAAGGGCTCGTGGGCGGGGGCGATGGGCCAGACCCAGTTCCTGCCGTCCAACTACATCTCCACCGCCGTCGACTTCGACGGCGACGGCCGCCGCGACATCTGGGGCAGCGACGCCGACAGCCTGGCCTCGGCCGCCAACCTGCTGGCCAAGGGCGGCTGGAAGCCGGGCGTGGGCTGGGCCAAGGAAGTCGTGCTGCCGGCCGGCTTCGACTACAGCCTGGCCGAGGGCCCGCGCGAGGTTCCGTCGTGGTGGGAGGCCAAGGGCGTCAAGCGAGCCGACGGCCTGCCCTGGACGGCCGCGGACGCGGCTCAGCCGGCCGGGCTGATCCTGCCCGCCGGCGCGGCCGGTCCGGCCTTCCTGGCCCTGCCCAACCACTTCGCGATCCGCAAGTACAACAACTCCACCTCCTACGCCCTGGGCATCGGCCTGCTGGCCGACCGCTTCGGCGGCGGCGGACCGCTGGTGACCGCCTGGCCCGTGGAGCAGCCGCTGTCGCTGGACGACCGCATGGCCGCCCAGATCGCCCTGGCGCGGCTGGGCTTTGATCCCGGTCCCGCCGACGGCGTCATCGGCGCGGGCACCCGCAAGGCCCTGCGCGCCTGGCAGCAGAGCCGCCAGCTGCCGGCCGACGGCTACCTGTCGTCGGACATGGTGGTGAAGCTCAAGGCCCAGGCGGCGATTTCGTAGTCCCGGTCCCTCTCCCCTTGCGGGAGAGGGTGGCCTCGCGAAGCGAGGTCGGGTGAGGGGTCGCACATACGGAAACGCCGCGAAAGCCGATCAGCTTTCGCGGCGTTTGATTCTGAGAGACCCCTCATCCGTCGCCTACGGCGACACCTTCTCCCGCAAGGGGAGAAGGAGATCAGGCCGCCTGGCTGATCTGCGGCGGGAACACGTCGTCCATGCGCAGATAGGTGATCAGGCGGGTGTCGACCGACAGGATGGCCTGCACGAAGCGCAGTTCGTCGGCCCCCATGTCGGGAGCCGGCTGCAGGTGGTCGCGGGTGATGGTGAAGGTTTCCGACACGGCGTCGACCAGGATGCCGGCCAGGCGGTCGTGGCACTCGACGACGACGATGACGTGGCGGGTTTCCGGGACGGTGACGCCCAGGCCCAGGCGGTTGCGCAGGTCGATGACCGGCATGATCGCGCCGCGCAGGTTGATGACGCCCTTCAGGAAGCCCGGCGCATGCGGGATCGGGGTCGCCGGGGTCCAGCCGCGGATCTCGCGGACGGTCTTGACGTCGATGCAGAACTCCTGCTCGCCGATGCAGAAGGAGATCAGCTCCAGGGCCGGTTCGGCTTGGTCGGTCATCAGGAAATCCCCGGGTCTTGAAAGGTCTTTGCGGACGTCTCCGCTCGCCTGACACAAGAGCCCGAGCGCCGTTTAACAACGGTTAATGCTGAAGTTTCTGGAGGGTTTTCGGGGCGAGACGGATTGTCGCGGTCCCCGAATGCTCAAGGAACGAGCGACTAGCTCGCCGCGCGAACACGCTTCTTGAGGAACATGGCCGCATCGGCCTCGGCCAGGGCGGTTTCGGGCTCGGCGTTGGTCTCGATCTCGCGCACCCCGAACGAGACGTGCAGGGGCGCGCTCCATTCGCCGAACTGGACGGGCACGTTGCGGATGGCGTTGGCCAGGCTCTCGCCTTTCATCTCGGCGGTGGCCTTGTCGGCCTGGGCCAGCAGCACGGCGAACTCGTCGCCGCCCATGCGGCCGACGATGTCGCTTTCGCGGACATTGGCCAGCAGGCGCTCGGCCACGGCCTTCAGCGCCGAGTCGCCGGCGGCGTGGCCGAAGCGGTCGTTGACGGCCTTGAAGTTGTCGAGGTCGAAGAACACCAGGCTGGCCGGCGAGCCGTAGCGCTGGGCGAAGGAGGAGACGCGGCGGACCTCGCGCAGGAAGGCCCGGCGGTTCAGAACCGGGGCCAGCACGTCCATGTCGGCCAGGGTCTCGGCCTCCGTTAGGCGATACTTCAGGCGCGATACCTCGGTGCGCAGGTCGTCGATCTCGGTCATCAGGGTCTGAAGGGCGGCCTGCACCTGGGGCGTCAGGTCGGCGGGCTCAAGACCCAGGAAGCCGGCCTTGTCGACGGCGACGCTGCCGCGCGGCGCCGCCGAAACGCCCGCGGCGTCAGCCAGCGCCCGGCGACGGATCGCGGAGAAGGTTTCGGTGCGGGCGCCGGAGATTTTCATTGGGAGGGCAACGAATCACTTCTGGTCAAGCTTGATCGGAAATCTGCGTTGTCTCGTTAACCATGACAATGGTGCGCAAGGACAGGCGCCAATAGGACGCAGGCGGCGCCGGCCCGGCGTGCGCCGCTGGCGAAATCCTCCGAGAACGGGCTTTGGCCCGGCAGGGCGAGCCGCTATAAGGCGCGCGATTCAAGGGGCCGCCCGCGGCGCCTTCGTCATTCCCTTCGTCGCTTGAGGAAGACGCCGATGACCACGCCGCCTGTCGCCATCGTCATGGGCAGCCGCTCGGATTGGCCGACGATGAAGAAGGCGGCCGACGCCCTCGACGAACTGGGCGTGGCCTACGAGGCCAAGGTCGTCTCGGCTCACCGCACGCCCCAGCGCCTCGTCGAATTCGCCACCGGCGCCAAGGCGGCCGGATACCAGGTAATCATCGCCGGAGCCGGCGGCGCGGCGCACCTGCCGGGCATGGTGGCGTCGATGACCCCGCTGCCGGTGCTGGGTGTGCCGGTGCAGTCCAAGGCCCTCAGCGGCCTCGATTCCCTGCTGTCGATCGTGCAGATGCCGGGCGGCGTTCCCGTGGCCACCCTGGCCATCGGCGAGGCGGGCGCCAAGAACGCCGGCCTGTTGGCGGCCCAGATCCTGGCCCTTGCCGACCCCGCGTTGGCCGCCCGCCTGGACGCCCAGCGCGCCGCCCAGACCGACAGCGTCGCCGAAAGCGTCGAGGACTGAACATCATGACCGCTCCGGCGCTTCCCCTGCCTCCCGGCTCCACCCTCGGAATCCTCGGCGGCGGGCAACTGGGCCGGATGCTGGCCCAGGCCGCCTCCCGCCTCGGCTTCGACGTGGTGATCCTCGACCCCGAGGAAAACAGCCCGGCCGGCCGCGTGGCCGCCCGCCAGATCGTCGGCGCCTATGACGACCGCTGGTCGCTGCGGCGGCTGGCCGAGTCCTGCCAGGTCGTCACCTACGAGTTCGAGAACGTCCCGGCCGACACCGTCGCCGAGCTGACGGCCCTGGGCTGCGAGGTCGCCCCCGGCGCCGCCGCCCTGGCCGCCGCCCAGGACCGCGTGGTCGAAAAGAGCTTCCTGGCCGAGATCGGCGTGCCGACCGTGGCCTTCGCCGCCGTCGACGACGAGGAGAGCCTGCTGGCCGCCGTGGCCAAGATCGGCGCACCCAGCCTGCTGAAGACCCGTCGCGAGGGCTATGACGGCAAGGGCCAGGCCTGGATCCAGCGTCCGGCCGACGCCATCGCCGCCTTCGAGAAGATCGGCCGCCAGCCGGCCATCCTCGAGGCCCCGGCCGATTTCGGCCGCGAGCTGTCGGTGATCGCCGCCCGCGGCCGCAACGGCGAGATCGTCTGCTACCCGCTGTCGGACAACCACCACGAAGGCGGGGTGCTGCGCCGCACGATCGCCCCGGCCAAGGTGACCCCGGCCGAGCGCGACGCCGCCGAGGCCATCGTCGCCAAGATCCTCACCGCCCTGAACTATGTGGGCGTGATCGGGGTCGAGCTGTTCGAGCTGGCCGGCGGCAAGCTGCTGGTCAACGAGTTCGCCCCCCGGGTGCACAACACCGGCCACTGGACCCAGGACGGCTGCGAGGTCGACCAGTTCGAGCAGCACATCCGCGCTGTCGCCGGCTGGCCCCTGGGCCCGACCGCGCCGCACGCCCGGGTCGAGATGACCAACCTGCTGGGCTCCGAGGTCGAGGCCTGGAAGAAGCTCGCCGCCGAGCCCGAGACCCGCATCCACCTCTACGGCAAGGGCGAGGCCCGGCCGGGACGCAAGATGGGCCACGTCAACCGCCTGCGGTCTCTGGAGGGCTGAGATGGGCGATCAGGCGACCATCGGCCTGATCGGCGGCATGAGCTGGGAAAGCTCGGCGCATTACTATCGACTGATCAACGAGGCGGTGCGCGCACGGCGCGGGCCGACGGCGTCCGCGCGATGCCTGCTGTGGTCGTTCGATTTCTCCGAGATCGAGGCCCTGCAGCACGCCGGCCGCTGGGACGAGCTGGCCGAGCGCCTGGCCGACGCCGGCAAGGCGCTGGAGCGCGGCGGGGCCGATTTTCTCGTCCTGTGCACCAACACCATGCACCGTCTGGCTAGCGAGCTGCAGGCGGCCGTCGACCTGCCGCTGCTGCACATCGCCGATCCGACCGGCGAGGCGATCCAGGCGGCGGGCCTGCGCAAGGTCGGCCTGCTGGGCACGGCCTTCACCATGGAGCACGCCTTCTATCGCGGACGGCTGGAAGAGCGGTTCGGGCTGGAGGTGGTGGTTCCCGACGCCGACGACCGCGCCCTGGTCCACCGGGTGATCTACGAGGAGCTGGTGGCTGGCGTGGTGCGCGAGGAATCCCGCCACGCCTATCGCGAGGTCATCGCCAGGCTGGTCGCCGCCGGCGCCGAGGGGATCATCCTGGGCTGCACCGAGATCATGCTGCTGGTGGGAACGGACGACAGCCCGGTCCTGGTCTTCGATACCACGACGCTGCACGCGCTGGCGGCGGTCGAGCGGGCGCTGGGCTGATACGCATATTCAGGTTGTGTTTTGCGCGCCGCTCGCGTTCGATGTCCGGGAGACACGGAGGAGTCCATGGTCGGTCTGGCGCTGTTCTTGATTATCGTCCTGGTGACGCTGAGCATCGGCGGCGTGACGATGGGCGCCGTTCCCGGCGGACGGCTTTCGCAGAACCGCTTCGTACGCAAGGCCGGCCTGATCCCGCTGCTGGGCGTGATCCTGATGTTCGTGTTCCCGCACGGGGCGCAGCCGGCGCTCGCCGTGCTCACCCTGGTCGGCTGGGCGGCGCTCGGCGCCGGCCTGCTGCTGGACCGGCGGACGGCGAAATTCTGTTCCGGCGGCGGCGGGGTCCTGCTGCTGTCGGTGTCTGTATGGACCCTGCTCAAGGACGGTCTGTCGTCCAACGACTTGCTGATCCTGTCGCTCGCGGTGGTCAGCGCGGTGGTCGTCGCCGGGGCCTGCTGGATCGAGGTGCGCAAGGCGCGGGCCTGAGCCGTCCGCCGGGCGATTAGCTCCGCGCGTAGCGCATCTTCGCCAGGGCCGCGACGAACTCCATCGCCAGGTTCGGCACCTTCACGCCGGCCTTCCATTTCTCGAAGGCCATCACCCCGTCGATGCGGGCGTCCAGGTGCTTGAGCGCCGAGTCGCGGCCCGAAGCCAGGTCGACGGCCAGGGTCGAGACCAGGATCCCCGACAGGATGGCGCGCTTGGAATAGTGGTTCTCGTCGGTGGCCGTGTCGCCGGCCCAGCGCCACAGCTGGTCGGCGCTTTCCCACAATAAGGTGAGCGCCAGCGGCAGGTTGGTCGGGAAGGCCAGGAACGCGGCCCAGCGTCGCACGGCCTCGCTGTCGTGGGCGGCGGCGTCGATGCGGGCGATGACGCCTTCGCGGATCTTCTGGCGGATCTTCAGGGCGGCGGGATCGAACTTGCCCAGCGATTCCATCGCCTTGGCGGCGTGACGGCGGGCCAGCAGGGCGGCCAGGTCGCGCGGGCCCTGGGGCAGCAGCAGGTCGGTCTCGCCCGGTGAAAGGTTGGCCGCCGCCGCGGCGGCGCGCACCAGGCTGGCGTTCCATCCCAGGCGGGGCGACAGGCGCATGGCCTCGCCCAGAACCCGTTGTTCGGCCTCGTCGGCCCAATCCTGTGTGGCTTTGGTCGCGGTGTCGCTCATGAATCCGAGTCTACACCGGTGTTTAGGCCTCGTCGCGCATGGACATGGCCCGTCTGCTCTGCTATCTGCCGCCCCTCGTCGCCCGGAAGCACCCCTTTCGGAGCGTAAGGTTTTATTCGCCCGCCCGGCCCCTCAAGAGGGACTTGGGAAATTGGTCGGGCCGTCGAATGGAGAGTCACCCCTGGTCCAGATTTTCGTCCGCGACAACAACGTCGATCAGGCCCTCAAGGCCCTGAAGAAGAAGATGCAACGCGAAGGCTCGTTCCGCGAGATGAAGCGTCACGTGCATTACGAAAAGCCGTCGGAAAAGCGCGCCCGTCAAAAGGCCGAAGCCGTCCGTCGCGCCCGCAAGCTGGCCCGCAAGCGCGCCCAGCGCGAAGGCCTGCTGCCGATGCCGAAGAAGCCGGCGCGTTAAGAGCGCCGTCGAGGCGCGGATCTTCGCGCCTCCGCGTTCCACGCACCCGAAAACAGACGAAACCCGCGCCGGGCGACCGGCGCGGGTTTTGTTTTGCCCGCTCCCCGGTTTGCCCTCTCGACGGCGGCGGGAAGCTCGCCTAGGTTTCGCCTCCGGAACAAGAGGGGAACACGCATGAGCGGCGATATCCGCATCGGCATCGGCGGCTGGACCTTCGAGCCCTGGCGCGGCCACTTCTATCCGAGCGACCTGAAGCAGAAGGAGGAGCTGGCCTATGCCAGCCGCCAGCTGACGGCGATCGAGATCAACGGCACCTACTATTCCAGCTTCAAGCCCGACAGCTGGCGCAAATGGCGCGACGAAACGCCCGACGACTTCGTGTTCGCGGTGAAGGCCTCGCGCTTCACCACCAACCGCAAGGTGCTGGCCGAAGGGGGCGAGTCGGTCGGCAAGTTCCTCGACCAGGGCCTGACCGAACTGGGCGACAAGCTGGGGCCGATCCTCTGGCAGTTCATGCCGACCAAGAAGTTCGACGAGGCCGACTTCGGGGCGTTCCTGGCCCTGCTGCCCAAGGAGAAGGACGGGGTGCGCCTGCGCCACGCTGTCGAGGTGCGCAACGACACCTTCATGACCCCGGCCTTCCCGGCGCTTCTTCGGGAACATGGCGTGGCCGGCGTCTACGCCAAGCACTTCGACTATCCGGAGTTCGCCGACGAGACGGCCGACTTCGTCTATGCGCGCCTGCAGACCGGCTCCGACGAGGTGGCCACGGCCTATCCCGAGCCCGAGCTCGACGCCTGGGCCGATCGGCTGAAGACCTGGTCGCGCGGCGACCGCCCCGGCGACCTGCCGCGCATCGACAAGGACACGGCGCCCGTCGCCGAAAGCCGCGACGTCTTCGCCTTCATCATCCACGAGGGCAAGGTCAACGCCCCGCACGGAGCCAAGGCGCTGATCGAGAAGGTCCGCTGATCCTTCTCCCCCCTGCGGGAGAAGGTGTCGACGAAGTCGACGGATGAGGGGTCTCTCAGAACTGCAAGGCCGCGCCCGGCCTTATCGCCGTCGCTGCGGATAGGGCTATCGACCCCTCACCCGACCTCCTTCGGAGGCCACCCTCTCCCGCAAGGGGAGAGGGGTCAGCCCGCCGCCGCCGCCGCCATCTCGCGCCAGCCCTTGGCTTCCTTGCGGAAGCGCGGGTGGGTCTTGGCCAGGCGCTTGTCGAGTTCGACCAGGGCTTCGCGGGCCTCGGCCTTGCGGCCGCTCTCGCCCAGGAACACCGCATAGCGCGCCATGCCCTCGAAGCCGGGCAGGTGGGCGGCGGCCCAGCGCAGGGAGACGTCGGCCTCCTCGGTGCGGCCCAGGGCGGCCTGGGCGCGGCCCAGGGCCAGGGCGGTCTGCGGGGTGCGGCTCTTGACGTCCTGCTGGCCCAGGGCCTCCAGCAGGGTCAGAGCCTCGGCCGCGCGGCCAAGCTCGATCAGGCTGTTGGCGCGGGCCAGCATCAGGGCCGGATCGTCGGCATAGTGGCCTTGCAGGGCCTGGGCGTAGATCCGCTCGGCTTCCTCGTGCTTGCCCAGGCTGGTGGCGGCCGCGGCCAGGCGCGAAAGGTTGGTGACGGTCGGCGCGTCTTCGGCGTCGCGGCCGGCCTCGCGATACTCGCGCTGCGGGTCGAGCGCCTGGCGGGCGGCCACCTTCATCTGCTGGGCCTTGGCCCCGCCCATGAACTCCGGCGCGACGATGGCCAGCAGGTAGACGATCCCGCCCAGCGGCTGGAACATCAGGATGATCAGCAGCCAGTACATGGCCTGGCCCGAGCGCACCACGTGGACGCACAGGGCGATCGAGAAGATCAGCGACAGGCCGAAAAGCGGGATCATCGAAAGGCTCCGGAACGTCCCGGCTATGTGTGGCGCGAGCGCCGCCGCGTCAATCCGTCGAGCGAGGCCATTGTGGGGCTTCGACGAGACCCTCCGGATGGGCCGCCCGGCCCGCTGATGGTGGATCTGGGGACTAACCGACAGGCGGGGACTTGTGCTTCAGCCTTGTCACAGTATTCTACCTATATTGCGAGATAGTGTCCCAAAAGATGGGATTTCGTCTCCGCTGACATAAGCAGACCGGGAAAACCGGCGCTTTGGGTTGGAAACAAAAGGGCGGGCCGCCGCGCGGCGCCGTCGTCAGGAGGGACCTATGTCGTCGTCATCCTTGCGTAACCTGCGTGCGGGCGTGTCCATCGCTGTGCTGGCCGCCGCGGCCATGGCCGCTGGCGCGGCGAGCGCCCAGACCGCGCCTTCGGCGGCTCCTCCCGCGGGCGAGACCACAGAGAACGCCGTCGAGGAAGTGATCGTCACCGGCTTCCGAGAAAGCCTGCGCAGCGCCCTGTCGGTCAAGCGCCAGTCCTCCGGCGTGGTCGACGCCATCAAGGCCGAGGATATCGCCGACTTCCCCGACGCCAACCTGGCCGAGTCGATCCAGCGCGTGCCCGGCGTGTCGATCACCCGCGTGGCCGGCGAAGGCCGCACGATCACCGTGCGCGGCCTGCCGCCCAGCTTCACCCGCGTGCGCATCAACGGCATGGAGGCCCAGTCGACCAGCGGCGCCACCACCAGCGACCGGGGCGCCAATCTCGGCCGCGGCTTCGACTTCAACACCTTCGCCTCGGAGCTGTTCAGCGGCATCACCGTGCGCAAGTCGGCCCAGGCCGAGGTGATCGAGGGCTCGCTGGGCGCCACGGTCGATCTCGACATCGCCAAGCCCCTGGACCAGAAGGGCCGCACCCTCGTGCTGGGCGGCTCGCTCGGCTACAACGACCTGTCCGAGAAGATGGACAAGAAGTTCACCATCGTCGCCGGCGATCGCTGGGACACCGACTGGGGCGAGTTCGGCGCCCAGGCCTCGCTGGCCTACAGCAAGCGCAAGTTCCTCGAGGACCAGTGGGGTTCGGGCGGCTGGAACCCGGCCACGATCGACGGCGGCTTCTGCACGCCCGTGGGCCGCACGGCGCAGAACCCCGCCACCGACCCGGTCACCGGCGCCGACGCCCTGAACTGCGCCACCGGCGTGGCGCGCCCGGCCGCCAACGACACGCTGTACGACCTGGGCAACCAGACCACCGTCTTCTTCCCGCGCCTGCCGCGCTACGGCCGCTTCCACCACGACCAGGAGCGCACCGGCGCCACCCTGGCCCTGCAATGGAAGCCCAACGACCGCACCTCGTTCGGCTTCGACGCCCTCTATTCGAAGTACGACGTGGTGCGCGAGGAGAACTGGCTGGAAGGCTTCTCCTTCGCCCGCGCCATCAGCCAGAACGGCAAGCCGCAGACGGCCATCCGCGAGCTGATCCTGCGCAACGCCGGGACCAGCAACACCGCCGGCATCAACTTCGGCAAGACGGTCTACGACGTCGCCTATGGCCGCTTCGACGGCGTCGACGTGCGCTCCGACACCCAGCACGACGAGTTCCAGAACGTCTTCCAGCAGTACACCTTCACCGGCAAGCACGAGCTGACCGACAGCATCACCGTGTCGGGCCTGGTCGGCTATTCGAAGTCGGACTACGACCAGCCGATCACCACGACGATCATGTTCCAGCGTCCCAACACCAGCATGACCGTCGACTTCCGCGACGATCGCGACCAGCCGACCATCACCCACGGCTTCAACGTCGCCGACGCCAGCCTCTACACCTTCGGCACGGGCAACGCCGAAGTGCGGATGTCGCAGATTTTCACCACCAACATCTACAAGACCGCCGAGGCCAATCTGGCCTGGCGGGCCGACGACGACCTGACCATCAAGTTCGGCGGCCACTTCCACGAGTTCTCGTTCGACACCTCGGCCTTCCAGCGCTCGAACAACTTCCTGGTGCCCAACCTGACCAGCGCCCAGTTGCAGGCGGTGACCAAGGTGGTCGAGGGCTTCGGCGGCCACGGCATCAAGGGCGGCGTGTTCCCGTCCAGCTGGGCGACCATCGACTACGACAAGTTCGTCGCCAACCAGAACCTCTACAGCAACAGCGGCATGTACGCCCTGATCCCCAACACCGGGGGCACGCGGCGCGTCGAGGAGAAGGTCACCTCGGGCTATCTGCAAGCCGACCTGCGGACCGAGATCGGCGGCCTGCCGGTGCGCGGCGACGTCGGCTTCCGGATCGCCAAGACCGAGCTGCAGGCGCGGGGCTACCAGATCGGCGCGACCCGCGTCAGCGCCGAGAACGACTATCTCGACGTGCTGCCGGCCCTGAACGTGGCCTTCGACCTGAGGGACGACCTGGTGCTGCGCTTCTCGGCGGCCAAGGTCGTCTCGCGCCCCGACCTGACCTTCCTGTCGCCGGGCGGCAGCCTGAACCTGACCGGCACCCCGTCGATCACCTCGGGCAACCCGGATCTGGATCCCATCCGCGCGACCACCTTCGACATCGGCGGCGAATGGTACTTCTCGCAGGGCTCGGTGCTGGGCGTGGGGCTGTTCTACAAGGACATCGACACCTACGTGCAGAACCAGTCGCAGCAAATGAGCTTCCGCCAGACGGGCCTGCCGCTGACCTTGCTGGGCACTTCGCAGCTGGATCCGGACAACACCCTGTTCACGGTCACCCGTCCGGTGAACACGCCCGGCGGTCCGCTGAAGGGCTTCGAGATCAACTACCAGCAGGCCTTCACCTTCCTGCCGGGCCTGCTGCGCCATACCGGCGCGCTGGTGAACTACACCTATGTCGACTCGACCATCGACTACTTCCTGGCCGACGGCAGCGTCACCACCAACGACCTCGTCGGCCTTTCGAAGAACGCCTACAACGCCACGATCTACTACGAGGACGAGAAGTTCAGCGCCCGCCTGTCGGCCTCGTACCGCGACAAGTCGATCGTCGCCCTGCCGGCCAACAACCCTTACCAGGACGTCGAGGGCTACGACGCCAACCTGACCTTCGACATGGCCGCGTCCTACCAGATCAACGACAAGTTCAAGCTGTCGCTGGAAGGGCTGAACATCTTCGACCGCTTCAATCGGCAGTTCATCGACTCCGACCGCGACAGCACCTTCGTCTACACCCACACCGGGCGGCAGTTTAATCTGGGGCTGCAGTACCGGTTCTAGAGCAAGAGGCTAAGAGGGGGCGGGCTTGAGCGCCCGCCTCCGCCCCCTTTACTCCCGTCATTCCCGCCCCTGTGGCGGGAACCCCTGGTTCCGCTTTCACGTGAGATGCAAGCGGCGTGCTGAGCACGCCGCCCCATCCGTCCTTGCGGCTGAAGGAGGGTTTCCCGCCACAAGGGCGGGAATGACGGGAGGTTGGGAGGCTATGCCCCGCGAGGCTTCTTCGGATCCGCCTTCGGCGACGGCGCCAGGCGCAGCACCTCGGCCTGGTAGCGCTCGTCGTCGCCAGCGGCGGCGAAGGGCAGGGCGTCGGTGACGGCGTCCAGCAGCAGGTCCAGCCATTGCTGCTCGACCTTGTGGAAGTCGCCCAGCACGTAGTGCATGACCATGTCCTTGTCGCCGGGATGGCCCACCCCGATGCGGCCGCGGCGGAAGGCGTCGCCGATCTGGCTGGTGATCGAGCGGATGCCGTTGTTGCCGGCCGCCCCGCCGCCGGCCTTCATCCGGAAGCGGCCCGGGGCCATGTCGATCTCGTCGTGGAAGACGATGACGTCGGCTGGCGCCAGCTTGAAGAACTTCATCGCCTCGCCCACGGCGCGGCCGCTCTCGTTGTAATAGGTCTTGGGCTTGAGCAGCAGCAGCTTGACCGGGCCATTGGGCGTGTCGACCTGGCCCTCGCAGGCCAGCCCCTGGAAGCGCGCGCGCCACGGGGCCGTGCCCCATTTGCGGGCGATGGCGTCGATCGCCATGAAGCCGACGTTGTGGCGGTTCTTCTCGTACTTGGGCTCGGGATTGCCGAGGCCGGCGAGGATCAGCATGGCGCGGTCCTGAAGCAGTGGGGCGAAATCCTCGTCCTTCGACAAGCTCAGGATGAGGATTTCGAGCGGGCCTTCCAGTCGCCCTCACCCTGAGCCTGTCGAAGGGCGAGGGCGGAGCCACATACGAAAACGGGCGGACCCGAAGGCCCGCCCGCTTCCTAGATCAGTTCGGTCGCAAGACCGAGCCGGGATCAGCCTTCGACGGTGGTGTCGCCTTCGCCCGACTGGGCGGCGGCCGAGGCCTTCAGGGTGGCGATCACGAAGTCGCGGTCGACGGCCGGCTTCACGCCTTCCGGCAGCTTCACTTCCGAGATGCGGATGGTGTCGCCGATGTCGTGGCCGGCCAGGTCGATGACCAGCTCTTCCGGGATCTGGTCGGCCGGGCAGGCCAGCTCGACGGTGTGGCGGATGACTTCCAGCGAGCCGCCCTTCTTCAGGCCGACCGAGGTTTCGTGGTTCTTGAAGTGCACCGGCACTTCGATCTTGATCAGCTGGTGCTCGCTGACGCGGTACAGGTCGAAGTGCACCGGCTCGTCGGTGACCGGGTGGAATTGCACGGCCTTGGCGATGACCGATTGCTTGTCTTCGCCGTGCTGCAGCGTGACCAGGTGGCCGAGCAGCTTGCCGGTGAACAGCGCCTTGCGGAATTCGTTGACCCGCACGGCGACGTTCACGGGATCCTTGTCGCCGCCGTACAGCACGCCCGGGACGAAGCCGGCGCGGCGGGTTTCGCGGGCGCCGCCGGTGCCGGTGCGATCGCGGACTTCAACGTTCAGAATGATATCGGCCATGTCAGTTCTCTCTTGAGGGCCCATGCCCTCGGAATGCGAAATCGCCGCACAAGGCCGGATTGCCCCGCTCGGTCGACGTTTTCAGGAGGGCGCCCAATACACGAAGAGGGCCGCCGGTGCAATCCGGCGGCCCTCTGGCAGGCTTGGAAAGGTCTGAAGCGTCAGGCCTTCTTCTTCTTGGCGGCCGCGGGCTTGGCGGCGGGCTTCTTCTTGACGGCCGGCTTTTCCGGCGGCGGGGGCGGCAGCGGCTCAACCGGCATAGGCGCGCCCGACGCCTTGATCACGCAGGCGCCGGTGTCGATCATGATGTGCTGGCCCAGGCAGAAGATGTCCTCGTAGTGCGGCTTGGACACGGCCAGGCACTGGTAGAGGTTCAGCTTGGCCATGTTCAGGCACGAACCGGCGCTGGGCTCGGCCATGATGGCGTCGATGGTCGGCAGGTTGTCGTCGCCGGCCGCGCCCAGGGCGGCCAGGGCGGCCACGGCGAGGCTGCGGATCACCAGCGGGCGATAGGGCGGCGGGGCCGAGCGCGGGCCGGCCGAGGCGGCGGCAAGCGCCGCGTCGATGCTGCCGGCGTCCGGAGCCGGCGGCGCGGGCGGGGCGTTGACCGTGGCCAGCGAAGCCTGCTGCAACTGGGCCACGTCGGCGGTGTCGGCCAGGGCCGGGGTGGACGAGGCGGTCTTGGCGTAGGCCAGGCGGCCGTCGCGATCGGTGACCGAGGCCTTCGACCAGGTCGCGCGCTGCACGTCGTAGGCGGCCTGCTTCACCTTCTTGCCGGCGTCGTAGACCTTGAGGCCGTCGGCGCCGAGAGTGTCGATGATGCGGGCGGCGGCGGTGTCGCTGCCCTTGAAGCCGACGGCGTAGGCCGGGTCGGCGATCAGCTGGTTGATCACCTGCTGGCGCTGGGCCGGATCGGCGGCGAAGGCGCGGACCGAGGCGACGAAGGTCGGGTCCTGCAAGGCCAGCACCGCGCCGTAGGACATGGCGCCGCTGAGGAAGTGCTTCTGCTCGTAGCCCACGGCGACCTTCAGCGAGGCCTGGATCTGGTCGCCGTTCTGGAAGTCGGGCGTGATGGCGCCGGTGCGCTGCATGTAGCCGCGGAAGGCGCTGGCGCGCTCGACCACCTTGTTGGACAGGGTGATCGGCGGCGGGGCCGGCGGGGCCTGGACGACGGGCGGCGGCGGGGGAGGCGGCGGGGTGCTGCAGCTGGCCAGGACCGTGGCCGCGGCGATCGCGACCGCCGTCAGAGCGGCGCGCGGGCGCAGGTTGGAAAGCATGCTGACGACATCCCCGTATAGCTGGAACCGGCATAACATCGCCGACGGGCGACATTGTGACAGTCAGTCCGTTAACCAGTCTTTGACAAGCGGGGCCGTGTCGCGATTTCCGCGAGAGCACGGATTCCGTTGGGGATTTTCCGATCGGAGAATGTGGCGACGGTGTGGCGGAAGCGGGCAGGGGTTAACGGCCTTGCCGGAACCTCGCCCTTCGACAGGCTCAGGGTGAGGGCCTTGAGCGCGTCGCTTGGCCCGTGGTCCTCATCCTGAGCTTGTCGAAGGACGAGGACCACGCAGGGCGGATCAGTCGAACAGCTTCGACACCGATTCTTCGTTGGCGATCCGGCGGATGGCTTCGCCGATCAGCGGGGCGCATGAGACGTAGCGGATCTTCGGGCAGGCCTTGGTGGTGTCCGAGGCCTCGATCGAGTCGGTGACCACCAGTTCGGTCAGCACCGAATTGGCGACGCGCTCGGCGGCCGCGCCCGACAGCACCCCGTGGGTGACATAGGCGCTGACCGAGGTCGCGCCGTTGGCGATCAGGGCGTGGGCGGCGTTGCACAGGGTGCCGGCCGAGTCGGCGATGTCGTCGAACAGGATGCAGCGGCGGCCGGCGACGTCGCCGATGATGTTCATCACCTCCGACTGACCCGGGCCCGAGCGGCGCTTGTCGACGATGGCGAGGTCGGCGTCGTCCAGGCGCTTGGCCAGGGCGCGGGCGCGCACCACGCCGCCGACGTCGGGCGAGACAACCATCAGGTCGTCGCCCAGCGGGTAGTTGCGGATGATGTCGTCGGCCAGCAGGCGCGAGGGCAGCAGGTTGTCGGTCGGGATGTCGAAGAAACCCTGGATCTGGCCGGCGTGCAGATCCATCGTCAGCACGCGGTCGGCGCCCGAGCGGGTGATCAGGTTGGCCACCAGCTTGGCCGAGATCGGGGTGCGGCCGCCGGTCTTGCGGTCCTGGCGGGCGTAGCCGAAGTAGGGCAGCACCGCGGTGATCCGCTTGCCCGACGCGCGCTTGAGGGCGTCGATGCAGATCAGCAGTTCCATCAGGTTGTCGTTGGCTGGGTAGCTGGTCGACTGGATCACGAACACGTCCTCGCCGCGGACGTTCTCGTCGATGGTGACGAACACTTCGAGGTCGGCGAACCGGCGCACCTGGGCGCGGGTCAGCGGCATGTCGAGATACTCCGCGATGGCCTGGGCCAGCGGACGGTTGGAGTTGCCGGACAGCAGCTTCATTTTGGATTCTCGGTGGGGGGTCGCCGTTGCCGGGCCTTCTAGCAGTGATCCGCCCCGGGGCAACCCGCTTAAGGTCACAGGTTGTGCTTCGTAACCATTTCGTGTCGTTCGGGCCGCAGGGTGGTTTCTAGGAGTCCTTCTCCCCTTGCGGGAGAAGGTGGCGGCCGAAGGCCGTCGGATGAGGGGTCTCTCAAATCTCGATGA
Source organism: Caulobacter hibisci (assembly GCF_016135805.1). Lineage (GTDB taxonomy): Bacteria > Pseudomonadota > Alphaproteobacteria > Caulobacterales > Caulobacteraceae > Caulobacter > Caulobacter hibisci. The sequence continues at coordinate 82,159 of NZ_JADWOX010000008.1, read as the reverse complement.
CGACGCCCGGTCGGTCGATTGTCGCGGCGGACAGGGCTCTCGACCCCTCACCCGACCCCGCTCCGCGGGGCCACCCTCTCCCGCAAGGGGAGAGGGATTACCCCTCCAGCATGATCGCCGACAGCAGCCGGCCATAGTCCTTCTGCCCGTTCAGCACCGCGCGGCGGTTGGAGAAGAACTCGGCCTCCTCCGCGCACGTGTCGCGGCCGATCCATTCGCGCCGCTCGATGCCGGCGGTCTCGATGCGGTCGAGCACGAAGGCGGGCAGGTCGAACATCCGCTTGTCGCCCGATCTGCCCGGCTTGAAGAACCGCTTGGAGCCGGGGCAGTCGGCCTCGAACCTGTGCAGGAACTCCAGGCCCACCTCGTACGAGTCCGGCCCGATGCAGGGGCCGACGGCGGCGACCATGCGGGCCGGATCGGCGCCCAGCTCGACCATGGAATCGACGGCGGCCTGGACCACCCCGTCCAGCGCGCCGCGCCAGCCGGCGTGGGCGGCGGCCACGACGCGGGCCTCGGGGTCGACGATCAGCACCGGGGCGCAGTCGGCGTGCAAGGCCCCGCAGACCACGCCCGGGGTCTTGCTGACCACGGCGTCGCCCTGCGGCCGTGCATCGCCCCACGAGCCGTCGGCGACGATGGCGATGGTCGAGTGGATCTGAAAGCAGGTGTTGAGGTCTTCGCGCTCGACGCCGAACCAGTGGGCGGCGCGGGCGCGGTTCTCGACCACGTCGGCCGGCTCGTCCTGGCTGCCACGCCCGACGTTGAGGCTGTCGTAGAGCCCCTTCGAGACGCCGCCGTTGCGGGTGAAGAAGGCGTGGCGCAGGCCGGGCACGGCCGCCAGCAGCGGCGACTGGACGGTGGGGAGGGGGTGTTGCGTCATGCCTCGTCCTCGAAGAGCGGGGCGGCCAGCCCCGGCGCGCTCAGGCACGCGACCTTGAAGAGATCGCCCATCTGCGCCGCTCCGGTCAGGCGATCAAGCTGTCTTGCGATCGTGTCGGCGCGATCGGGGCGGGCGGCGGCCAAGGCCTGGGCGCGAGCCTCGATCCCCAGAGCCCGCAGGAAATCGCCCTGGGTAAGCACCGGCGGGGCCTTGGCCCCGGCCTCGCGGGCGGCGTCGAGCACCGAGGGGAAGTCGGCCCAAACGGTCAGGTCGGCTTGGCCGGGGCTGTCCAGCGGGCCTTCCTTCTTGTGGGCGCGCAGGGCCTGCAGGGTGTCGCCGGCCTCAGGCGTCGCGCGACCGTAGTCGATCAGCAGGGCGGCCCCGCCGTCGCGGGCGACGCGATGGCCGATCTCGGAGCCCAGCGCGGCCTGAGCGGGCGAGGATTCGAGGATGGCGCCGACCGCAAGATCCTCCCCCCCTGGGGGAGGTGTCGGCGCCGCCGACGGAGGGGGGAGAATGCTTGGCTCGGCGGCGGCTGAAAACGCCCCCCCTCCGGCCCTGCGGGCCGCCTCCCCCATGGGGGGAGGGCCCAGCTTGCGAAGCCCGAACGCCAGTTCCCCGTCCTCGCCCAGGCCCACGACCCGCTCGGCCCAGCCGTCGGCGGTCTTCACGAACTGCCGCGCCGGCAGGCAGTCCAGCAGTTCGTTGGCGACCAGCAGCAGCGGCGCGTCGCCCGGAACCTCCTCCAGCCGCCCGGCCCAGCGCACCGAAGCGCTGGCCAGCCTGGTTTCCTGCGCGGCGCGCAGCACCGGCGAGACCTCGACCAGCCACAGGTCCGCGGCCTCCAGGAACGGCGGCAGCAGGCGGGCGGCGCGCAGGATGTCGCTCATCAGGGTTCCGTCGCCGGGACCCATCTCGACCAGGCGGAACGGGGCGGGACGGCCCATCCGGTCCCAGGTCTCCATCAGCCACAGGCCGACCAGTTCGCCGAACATCTGGCTGACGCCCGGCGCGGTGACGAAGTCGCCCTCTGGACCCAGGGCAGGTCGGTTGGCGTAGTAGCCGTCGCGCGGGTCGTGCAGGCAGCGAGTGAAGTATTCGGGCACGCCGATCGGCCCGTCCTGGGCGATCTGGGCCTTCAGCCGGTCGAGCAGCGCGGGTCGTGCGGGGATCAAGACGCGGCGGTCTCCCCGGCGACCGGAACGATCGGGTCCTTCAGCGACCGCCACAGCAGCCAGCCGCCGGCCAGCAGCATCGGGGTCGACAGCATCATCCCCATGGTCAGGCCCAGCGGGAAGTTGGGCATGAAGGCGTCCGGCTGGCGCACGTTCTCGAGGCTGGCGCGGAACAGGCCGTAGCTCAGCATGAACAGGCCGGCGAGACCGCCCCGACGTTGCAGGAAGCCGAACTTGTGGGTGGCCAGGCGCAGGATCAGGAACAGCAGCACGCCTTCCAGGGCGGCCTCGTAGAGCTGGCTGGGATGGCGCGGCAGCTCGCCGGCGGCGCAGACGCCGCCTTCGATCGCCCGGATCCGGTCGTTGCAGAACACCACGCCCCACGGCACGTCGGTGGTGCGGCCCCACAGCTCGCCGTTGATGAAGTTGGCCAGGCGGCCGAACAGCAGGCCCAGCGGCGCGACGGGCGCCACCAGGTCGCCCAGCTTCAGCAGGTCGATCTTGTTGCGGTGCGCGAACAACACGATCGCCGCGCAGACGCCCAGGAAGCCGCCGTGGAAGCTCATGCCGCCGTGCCAGACCTGGAAGATCTCCAGCGGCCGCGTCCACAGCAGCGACGGGCTGTAGAACAGCACATAGCCGATCCGGCCGCCCAGGATGATGCCCAGGGTCACCCACAGCACCAGGTCGTCGATCTGCTCGGAGGTGGCGGTCGGCGTCTGGCCGCCCCACAGCCGCGGGGTCTTGACCAGCCGCACCGCATAGCGCCAGCCCAGCAGGATGCCGGCCACATAGGCCAGGGCGTACCAGCGGATGGCCAGCGGGCCGAGATGGACCAGGACGGGGTCGAATTCCGGAAAGATCACGCCGCTCGGCTCCGATCGGGACAGATGGTCGCAGGCATAGCGGGTTCGCTGTTCGCTTTCATCCCCCGCTCACCATATAAAGGGCGTCAGGCGATTTGCGCCCCATCCGGAACGACGATGCACAGCCAGAACCCTTTCCTCGACGAGTTCGCCAAGTTCACCCAGGCCGCCATGGGCATCGCCCAGACCGCCGGCGACGAAGCCAAGACCGCGTTCCGCGCGCAGGCCGACCGCTGGGCCGCCGAACTCGACCTGGTGCGCCGCGACGATCTCGAAGTGCTGAAGGCCCAGATCGTGGCCCTGCAGGCCGAAGTCGCCGCCCTGAAAGCCGAAAAAGCCGCTCCCGAGGCCGCCGCCGCGCCGAAGCCGGCCGCCGCCAAGACCGCCAAGAAGGCTGCTCCGAAAGCCGATGAATCGCCCGGAAAGAGCGAATAAGCACATATTCTGCTCGCTTGGAGCGTGAACGCTGTTGTGGCGAAACGCGCGAAGCAGCTTAGACTCCATTCTCGTGGGCGACACCCGGCGGGCCCCACGCCCGCTATCGCCCCTGGGGGCCAAAGGTTCTGATGGACACCCAACCCGACGACGACGTCCTGCTGGCGCTGGATCCCCTCGAGGTGGTCGAGCATGTGCTGGCGGCCGAAAACCTCACCTTCGACCGCACGGAAGACGGCGATCTCGCCTTCGCCCTGACCGGCGACTGGAAGGATTACGAGCTGTGGTTCGCCTGGCGGCCCGAGGCCGACTGCCTGCAGCTGTGCCTGTCGCTCGATCTGCGGGCCTCCAAGACCAAGCGCCCGGCGGCCTATGAGCTGCTGTCGATGATCAACCAGCGCGTCTGGCTGGGCCACTTCGAGGTCTGGACCGAGGACGGCGAGGTGGTGTTCCGCCACGCCCTGGCCCTGCCCTCGGGCGAGCGTCCGACCATGGCCCAGGCCGCCTCGATGATCGACGCGGCGGTGGAAGCCGCCGACCGCTTCTACCCGGCCTTCGACTTCCTGCTGCACGGCGCCAAGACCCCCGACGAGGCCATGGCCGCCTGCATGTTCGAGACGGTGGGTCAGGCCTGATCTCCTTCTCCCCTTGCGGGAGAAGGTGTCATCCGAAGGATGACGGATGAGGGGTCTCTCGGATTTTCGACGCCGCGACAGCTGAACCGCTGTCGCGGCGTTTTTCGTTTGTACGACCCCTCACCCGACCCGCGTTGCGGGCCACCCTCTCCCGCAAGGGGAGAGGGGATTTTCAGTGGTGACGCCGCCTGCGCTCCGCGCTACGCCCCGCCGAACACAGTGACGCGGGAGCTTCGCCCATGACCCCCATTCTTCTGCTCGGCGCGGGCCGCATGGGCGGCGCCCTGATCGAGGGCTGGCGCAAGACCGAGGCCTTCGCCCCCGCCGACCTGATCATCCGCGACCCGTCGGCGACGCCCGAGGCCTTCCCCGGGGCGGTGGTCAATCCGCCGCTGGAAGCGCTGTCCGCGGCCAAGGTCGTGCTGCTGGCGGTCAAGCCGCAGATCTGGCGCGAGGCGGTCAAGGACGTCGTCCCGCACCTGGCCCCCGACGCCATCGTCGTCTCGATCGCCGCCGGGGTGCGCGCGGCCGACATTTCGCAGGCCTTCGGCGGCCGGCGCGTGGCGCGGGTGATGCCGACCACGGCCGTGGCCATCGGCCAGGGCGCGGCCAGCCTCTATGCCGACACGCCCGAAGCCCTGGACGCCGCCAAGGCGCTGTTCGCCCCGGTCGCCGCCACGGTCGAGCTGGCCGACGAACAGCTGATGCACGCGGCCACCGCCGTCTCGGGCTCGGCCCCGGCCTATCTCTACGCCTTCATCGAGGCCCTCGAGGCGGCCGGCGCCGGCCAGGGCCTGACGCCCGAGGACAGCGCTCGCCTGGCTCGCGCCACCATCGTCGGCGCCGCGGCCCTGCTGGCCCAGGGCGGCGAGGAGCCGGCCGAACTGCGCAAGCAGGTCACCTCGCCCGGCGGCACCACGGCCGCGGCCCTGTCGGTGCTGATGGGCGATGGCGGTTTCGGGGATCTGCTGCCGCAAGCGCTGGCGGCGGCGGTGAAGCGCTCGGAGGAGCTGGGGGGCTGATCCCTCTCCCCTTGCGGGAGAGGGTGGCCTGCGAAGCAGGTCGGGTGAGGGGTCTGTCAGAAATCAAACGCCGCGACAGTCGATCAGCCGTCGCGGCGTTTTTCGTTCGTGCGACCCCTCATCCGTCGACTTCGTCGACACCTTCTCCCGCAAGGGGAGAAGGGTCTAGCGGGTCACGTCCACCAGCGTCGCGGCAGGCTTCCCTCGCTCCGCCGCCACGAACTCCACGGCCCGCACGATATGGTCGGCGAATTCGCCGCCGAGCAGGCGGGTGTGGCTGGCGCCGGCCACGTGGTCGACATAGCCGTGTTGGGAATCGCGGGCCGGGGCGGCCTGCATGTCCTTCCACTGGGCGCGTTCGCCGACGCGGGCGCCGGCCGTGACCACGGCCACCGGCCATTCGGGGGCGAAGGGCGGCTCGGCGGCGGCCTGGGCCGAGGATTCGGCCCACAGCGAGACCTCGGCGGCCGAGGTGCGGTTGTGGCGGCCGTTGGCGAAGCCCCAGCGCTTCTCGGCCTTGGCGTCCGGCGGCAGGCCGATCTTGTCGCCCAGGCGGGTATAGACCAGCGGCTTGTAGAGTCCCGTTGAGGCGCCCAGCGCCGCCGCGCGCGAAACGAAGACGAACGAGTTGATGAAGCTCTTGGCTCGGCGCATCCGCGTGGCTTCGGGCGTGGCGGCGTCGACCAGGACGATGCCGGCCACCTGACTGGGATTGCGGCCAGCGTATTCGCGCAGGCGCAGGCCCGCCATCGAGTGGCCGACCAGGATGAACGGGCCCTTCTCGCCCGAGGCGACAACCAGCTTCTCGAAGTCCGAGACGATGGCCAGGCCGTCGCGGGGGGCGGGACCCTTGGGCGAATAGCCCATGCCGGCCCGGTCGTAGGCGCAGGCGCGCCAGCCGGCGGCGGCCAGGGCGTCCTGGGTCGCGCCCCAGTCGGCGGCGAAGCCGAAGGCGCCGGCCTCCAGCCAGACGGTCGGGCGGTCGGGCCGCGCCGGCGGTCCCTCGCAGACCAGGCGCAGGGTGCGGCCCCCGCCGATGTCGACCTGGGTCCCTCGTGGGGCCTTGGCGCCGGCCGCGGCCATCACGCCGCCCGTCGCGACGAAGGAGACGAAGAGCAGGGTGAAGGCGGCAAGGGCGCGTCCGGCGTGCTTGAGCATGGCTCCAATGTAGGGCCGCGCGGGCGTTCGTCGAGGGGGTGGTGCGGCTTCTCGGCGCGGTTTCCTTCTGGCGGATCAATCCCTAGACTCGCGGGCATGCGTCGCGCCCTCTCCGCCCTGCTGCTGGTCGCCGTCCTGGCCTCGTCCGCCGGGGCGCAGACGGCGAGCAATCCGTCCCCGACAGGCGCGCCGCCGGCCGTCGCGCCGGCCCCGCCGCCGCCGCTGTTCTCGCCCAAGCCGCCCGAGCGCGACACCCAGGCCTGCAAGGCCGCCTGCGCCAGGACCTACTATTTCTGCCGCGCCAACGCCGACGACGACAACTGCCCCAGCGAATGGTCGCGCTGCAACGTGCGCTGCACCGCCAGCTTCACCCGACCGACCGGGAATTAGCTCAAGATCCTCCCCCTCTGGGGGAGGTGGCCCGCAGGGCCGGAGGGGGGACGTTTTCAGCTTCCGCTGATCCGGCCGGCCTTCTAGTCACTTCCCCCTCCGTCGGCTTCGCCGACACCTCCCCCTTCAGGGGGAGGGTCGCGAACTCTACCTCTTGCTCCGCGCCCGGAACGAGGCTCAAATCCTGACGGCGCGTCATCGACGCCGCTGGGAGTCGCGCATACCGATGTCGAACATCGCCTATTTCCCCGCCATGCCGCCGCGCGAGGACAATCGCCCCGGCAAGCGCGAGCGCACCAAGACCGCCAATCGCCAGGCCATTCTCGACGCCGCCCGCCAGGTGTTCGGCGAGCTGGGCTATGACGGGGCCACGGTGCGCGACATCATCCGCCTGACCGGCTTGGCCTCGGGCACCTTCTACAACTACTACAAGTCCAAGGAGGAGGTGTTCGACGCCCTCGCCGACGACGGGGCGCGGCGCTTCCGGCCGCTGCTGCGCGTGGAGTTCGAGAAGGCGACCGACTTCGCCTCGTTCCTGCGCGGGGCCATGCGGGCCTATTTCGACTTCCTGGCCGCCGAGCACGAGACCTGGCGGGTCAACCGCCCGGCCGGCGAGGCCCACCCGACGGTGCGCTCGACGCCCGAGGTCACCGCTGTCTTCGCCGAGGTGCGCGAGGCCTTCGAGCGGGTGCTGGAGCGAGAGCACGCCCCGCCCGTCGATCTCGACTACCTGACCGCCGCCTGCATCGCCGTGGCCCGCGAGGTCGGCGACAAGATGCTGGAGCGCCGGCCGATGGACACCGAAGGCGCCACCGCCTTCGCCGTCGGCCTGATCCTCGGCGGCCTGCCGGCCCTGCCCAGGCCCTAGACCCTCCCACGTCCCCGAACAGAAGAGCCCCCGAATGGCCGACGTCCAGAAGCTGATCCTCAAGACCATCCTGTCGCTGCCGACGCCGATCCTGCGGGCGCTCAGCGGCGGGGGCGTGGTCTATCGCGGTGGACGCACCCTGGACCCGCGCTTCCAGTTCTTCGCCCATGCGGCCCAGGGCCTGCCGTCGATGACCACCCTGGCGCCGGACGAGGCGCGGGCGGCCAGCGCCAAGGGCCTGGCGGCGGTGGCCGGCTCGCCCGAGCCGGGCGTGCGCACCGAGAGCCTTTCCATTGATGGCCCGGGCGGCCAGATCCCGCTGCGCGCCTATCGCCCGGCCGAGCAGGACGCCTCGGCGCCGCTGATCGTCTTCGCCCATTTCGGCGGCGGGGTGATCGGGGACCTGGAAACCTGCCACGCCTTCTGCGGAATCCTGGCGCGCATCGCCAGGACCGCCGTGCTGTCGGTCGACTACCGCCTGGCGCCCGACCATCGCTTCCCGGCGGGCCTCGACGACGTGCTGGCGGCCTGGCGCTGGGGCCGCGACAACGCCGTCCGCTTCGGCGCGGCGCCGGGCGTGGCGGCCATCGGCGGCGACAGCATGGGCGGCAATTTCGCCGCCGTGCTGGCCCAGGAGGCCAAGCGGACGGGCGAGGCCCAGCCGGCCTTCCAGCTGCTGATCTATCCCGCCGTCGACGTGGCCAGCGAGACGCCGTCGATGAGCCTCTACGCCGATACCTATCCGCTCAGCCGGCCGATCATGGAGTGGTTCATGGGCCACTATATGGGCCCCGAGGCCGATCCGGCCGATCCGCGCCTGTCGCCGGACAAGACCCAGGACCTGTCGGGCCTGGCGCCGGCCATCGTCGTCACCGCCGGCTTCGACCCGCTGGTCGACCAGGGCGAGGCCTACGCCAAGCGCCTGATCGCCGCCGGCGTGCCGACCACCTACCGTTGCTACGACAGCCTGGCCCACGGCTTCACGGCGTTCACCGGCGCCGTGCCGGCGGCCGATGCGGCGTGCCGCGAGATCGCGGGGCTGGTGCGGGCGGAGATCGAGGGGCGGGCGGGCGCGTGAAGGCGCTGGTCGTCGAAAGCCTCGCTCCGGACTTCGCCGGCTGCGCCCTACGCGAGGTTCCAACGCCGACGCCCGGTGCCGGCGAGGTCCTGGTCCGCATCAAGGCCGCCAGCGTCAACTTCCCCGACCTGCTGATGACCCGCGGCGAATACCAACTGAAGCCGCCGCTGCCGTTCACCCCTGGCCTCGACTTCGCCGGCGAGGTGGCGGGTCTGGGGGAGGGCGTCACGGACCTGGAGATCGGCGCGGCGGTGGTCGGCGGGGCGCGGACCGGGGCCTTCGCCGACTATATCGCCGTCCCGGCCAAGGCGCTGAAGCCCAAGCCCGCGCGGCTGTCGTTCGGCGAGGCGGCGTCCTATGGCGCGGCCTATCTGACGGCCAGGGTGGCGCTGGTGCGGCGGGCCAATCTGCAACCCGGCGAATGGGTGCTGGTCCATGGCGCGGCCGGCGGGGTGGGGCTGGCGGCGGTGGACCTGGCCAAGGCCATGGGCGCCCGAGTGATCGCGGCCTCGGCCTCGGACGACAAGCTGGCGCAGATCGCGCGGCTCTACGCCCCTGACGCGACCGTCAACGTCATCGGCGGCTTCCGCGACCAGGTGAAGGCGATCACCGGCGGGCGCGGCGTCGATGTGGTCTATGACCCGGTCGGCGGCGACGTCTTCGACGAGAGCCTGCGGTGCTTGGCCTTCGACGGCCGGCTGCTGGTGGTCGGCTTCGCCTCGGGCCGGATCCCGACCGTCTCGGCCAATATCCCGCTGATCAAGGGCGTGTCGGTGATGGGCGTGCGGGCCGGCGAATACGGCCGCCAGTTCCCCGAGCGCGGCGCCGAGGATCAGGCGGCCGTCTGGGCGATGGCTGAGGCTGGAACCATACGCCCGCATGTCCATGCCGAACTCCCCTTGGACCGCTGGCGCGAGGCCTTCGACCTGCTGGCCCAGCGACGGGTGGTCGGCAAGGCGGTGATCCTCCCCGGTTAGTCGCTCTCAAATATTGACTTCGTGTCCCATAATGTAGGGAATGCGTCCCAAGCGGGCGCGCCTCGACGCCGTCTGGACACTGGGAGACGCGTCATGGGGCTAACCCGCAGAGCCACTGTCGGAGCCGGCCTCCTGGCGCCCCTGCTGCCCGGGGCGAGCTTCGCCCGGCCCCTGCCGCGCAAGCTGGTCCGCCCGACCGCGCCGTTCGACATGCCGAGCATCGGCGTGCCCGACTTCTCCAGCGCCAAGCGCTTCGTCATCACAGATTTCGGCGCAGATCCGGGCGATCAAGGCAAGACCAGCGCCGCCATCGCCGCGGCGATCGCCGCCGCCAATACCGCCGGGGCGGGCGTGGTGGTGGTCCCCGAAGGAACTTGGCCGACCGGCAAGGTGCACCTGAAGAGCAACGTCGCCCTGCACCTGGCCAAGGGCGCGACCCTGCTGTTCTCCGAAAAGCCCGCCGACTATCTGCCGCCCGTCCAGACGACCTGGGAGGGGCTGGAGTGCTGGAACTATTCGCCGCTGGTCTATGCCTTCGACTGCGAGAACGTGGCGATCACCGGCCCCGGCAGGCTGAAGGCCAGGCTCGACGTCTGGCGCGAGTGGTACAAGCGGCCCAAACCGCACATGGACGCCCTGGTGGCCCTCTACCACCAGGCCGCCAAGGGCGAGCCGGTCGGCGAGCGCCAGATGGCGGCCGGCGAGGCCAATCTTCGCCCGCAGTTCATCCAGTTCAATCGCTGCCGCCACGTGCTGGTCGAGGACGTCAGCATCGAGGACAGCCCGTTCTGGGTGATCCACCCGTTCCTGTGCACCGACGTCGTCATCCGCCGGGTCAGGATTCGCGCCCACGGCCACAACAACGACGGCGTCGATCCGGAGATGAGCCAGAATGTGCTGATCGAGGACTGCGTCTTCGACCAGGGCGACGACGCGGTGTCGGTGAAATCGGGCCGCGACCAGGACGCCTGGCGGCTGGGCGTTCCCTCGCGCAACATCGTCATGCGCGACTGCCGGATCCGCAACGGCCATCAGCTGATGGCGATCGGCAGCGAGCTGTCGGCCGGGATCGAGAACGTCTTCGTCGACAACTGCCACTTCACCGGCGACGGCAAGGGCGAGGACGGCTGGGCCGTGCCGATCGCCAACCTGCTGTTCGTCAAGACCAACGAGCGGCGCGGCGGCTTCGTCCGCAACATTCACATGACCCATGTCAGCGCGACGAAGATCGCCGGCAGCGTGCTCGCGGTCGACACCGACGTCCTCTACCAGTGGCGCACCCTGGTTCCGACCTACGAGCGTCGCCTGACGGCGATCGAGGGGCTGAGGGTCTCCGACGTCCGCGTCGAGGAGGCCGGGTTCGTCTGCAGCCTCAAGGGCGAGAAGGACCTGCCGATCCGCGACGTGCGTCTGCGGAAGGTGGCGGTGGGCAAGGTGCTGCAGGCGCCGGTGAAGGCGGAGAACGTCGAAGGGTTCGACTACACCTAGGGTCAGCGGGCTCCACCTCCACCGAGCATCCCCGCGAAGGCGGGGATCCAAGCTGACTCTCGGAGGGAGGCGCGGCCGTGGGTCATCCGCGGACTCGGCTTGGATCCCCGCCTTCGCGGGGATCTATCGGGTGGTGGGGTGCGGGAATGCCTCAGTAATCCAGCTTCGGATACCAGTCGGGCGGCCGGCCCTCCGGCGTGCTGTCGAGCACCATCCACAGCGGCGCGGGATCGGGCGCGCCGCGGGGGTCCTGGCCGGGATCGGCGGTTTCGTCGGCCATCTCGCCCGACCAGAAGTGGCGGATCGTGCCGTCGCGGCGGGAGAAGACGTTGAAGGCCGGAATCTCCGAGCCGTCGGGCAGCAAGCCGAAATAGTCGCGGGAATAGTCGCCGGTCAGGTCGGTGTAGAGACGAAGGTTCTTCCAGCCGCGCTCGCGCTTCCAGGCCAGCAGCTTGTCGAGCGGCGAGCGGGCCACGACCGCCAGCGACAGCTGCTGGTCGATGTCGGCGGCGTTGCCTTCCCAGGAGCCCAGCAGGTTGGTGCACATGGGGCAGGGCCGCTCGCGCTGCGGCCCGAACATGTAGGAATAGACGGCCAGGGTCGGCTTGTCGCGGAACAGGCCGGCGAAGTCGACCTCGCCCTCCTCGCCCTGGAAGCGGTAGTCGCCGACGACCGGCCCGCCCGGCGGCAGGGCCCGGCGCTGGGCGGCGACCCGCTCGATATGGCGGCGCAGCTCGATCTCCTCGGCCAGCAGGGCCGTGCGGGCGGCGCGGTATTCGGCGCTTTCGTTGGGGATCCGCACCGGATTGGCGCGGGCGAGCTCGGCGGCGGGGATCAGGGGCGCGGCGTCGTCCATGGCGGTCCTCCCGGTGGCGCGGGCAGGGGACGTCAGGGGGCGATGGTTTGCAAGCGTCGCCGCGGCGTCCTTCTCCCCTTGCGGGAGAAGGTGTCGGCGAAAGCCGACGGATGAGGGGTCTCTCAAATGCAAAACGCCGCGACGGCTGATCGGCAGTCGCGGCGTCTGATTTTTGAGAGACCCCTCACCCGACCCCACTCCGTGGAGCCACCCTCTCCCGCAAGGGGAGAGGGATCAGCTTACATCCGTTCGGGCGTCTCGACGCCCAGCAGGTCGAGCGCCAGTTCCAGCTGCTTCAGCGCCGTCTGGGCCAGGGTCAGGCGCGAGGCGCGTACGGCCGCATCATCGGCGCCGAGGATCGGGCAGGCGGCATAGAACTTCGAGAAGCCCTGGGCCAGCTTGTAGGCGTGCTCGGCCACGAAGTTGGGGGCCTTCTTGTCGTAGGCCTCCGACAGCGCGCCCTCGAAGCCGTCCAGCAGCAGGGTCAGGTCCCGCTCGGCCGGCTCGGCGACGATCACCGGACCCGCTTGCGCGGCCTGGTCGGCGGCCTTGCGCAGGATGCTCTTGATGCGGACGGTCTGGTACAGCAGGTACGGACCGGTCTTGCCCTCGAAGCTGGTGAAGCGGTCGAGGTCGAAGACGTAGGAGGTGCCGCGGAAGTTCTGCAGGTCGGCGAACTTCAGGGCGGCGACGCCGACCTTGTGCGCGGTCTCCTCGAAGGCTTCCGGCGACAGTTCTGAACCGAGGCCGGCTTCGCGCAGGCGCTCGCGGGCCTTTTCGCGGGCCATCTCGATCAGGTCGTGCAGCTTCAGCACGCCGCCGGCGCGGGTCTTGAAGGGCTTGCCGTCGGCGCCGTTCATGGTGCCGAAGCCGATGTGCTCCAGGCCGCCCGGCTGGGCGTAGCCGGCCAGGTAGGCGGCGCGGAACACCTGCTCGAAGTGATCGGCCTGGCGCTGGTCCACGCAGTAGAGGATCAGGTGCGGGTCGAAGGACTGGCGGCGGTCGAGGATGGTCGCAAGATCGGTCGTGCCGTACATGGCCGAGCCTTCGGACGACACCACCAGCAGCGGATCGGGGCTTTCGACCTCGATCACCGAGCCGTCGGGCAGCTTCTTCTTCTTGGTCTCGCCGGGACGGGCCACGCGGACGATGCGGGCGCCCTGGTCCTCGACCAACAGGCCCTTGTCCTCCAGCTGGCGCACCATCGGCGCGATCAGCGGGTCGGCGTCGCTCTCGCCCTTCCACAGGTCGAAGTCGACGCCCAGGGCATGGAACTCGCGCTCCAGGGCCACGCGGCTAACCTCGACGAAGTGCTTCCACAGCAGGCGGTAGCCGAAGCGGCCGTTCTGCAGGTCGGCCGTCGCCTTGCGGGCGCGGTCGCGATACTCGACGTCTTCCTTGGCGCGCGCGGCGGCGGCCGGATACAGTCGGTCTAGGTCGGCCAGGGTCACCCGGCCGGCGAACTCGGCGCGCACCTTGGCCTCGTCGGCGGCGGTGAAATCGCGCGGGGCGTCCGGCAGCTTGGCCATCAGGGCGGCGATGAAGGCGTCTTCGTCCATCACCGCGGTGATGAGCAGGCCCATCTGGAAGCCCCAGTCGCCGAAGTGGGCGTCGCCCACCACCGTGTCGCCGCGGAAGCGGTACAGGCGCTTGATCGACTCGCCGATGATCGAGGCGCGCAGGTGGCCCACGTGCATCGGCTTGGCGACGTTGGGGCCTGCATAGTCGACCAGCACACGGCGGGGCTCAGACAGCAGCACGGCGCCGGCGCGGTCGTCGGCGGCGATCTGGTCGGCGCGCTCGGCCAGGGCCGAGGGGCTGACGCGCATGTTGATGAAGCCGACGCCGGCGATCTCCACCGAGGCCAGGCGCGGATCGGCCTTCAGCTGCTCGACCACCTGGACGGCGATCTCTCGGGGATTGCGCTTGGCGCTCTTGGCGGCCGCGAGGGCGCCGTTGCACTGGAAGTCGGCAAGGTCGGGCCGGTCGGACGCCGTGACGCGCCCGAAGTCGGGAGACAGTCCGGCGGCCTGGAAAGCGGCCGCGGCCGCCTCGCTCAAGGACCGCTTCAAATCGTTCATTGCTTAGGAGGAGTCCCTGCTTGCTGGCCCTGGGCGACCTGGCCGGCGTTGACCCGGAAGCGCTTGCCGTCACGGTTGAAGGCGGCCATTTCCGGGGTGACGTCGAAGCCGATCAGGACCTCGAAATTGCCGCCGCTCGTCTTGATGTCGGCGCGCGGGATGGTGATGGTCTGCAGCTTCTCGGTGGCGTAGACGCGGTCGCCGCTGGCCGGGAAGGTGATGGGCAGGTCGAAATATTCCTTGGCCAGAACCGACTTGTTGCGCTCGGTCACGGCCACCCAGTAGCGATAGGTCTTGCGCGGCTCGACGGCCTCGGGACCGCGGCCCAGGGCGAACAGCACCTCGACCTGCATCTTGATCGGCTCGTCGTTCTTGTAGGCGCAGCCCGAGGACACGCCCTGGATCTCGCCGGTGTAGCCGGCGGCGGCGCTGCTTTCCTTGCCGCCCTTGAATTCGACATAGCGGCTGGCGTCGTACAGCACCTTCACGAAGGGGCAGGGGCCGGCGTTGCGCAGCTGGGCCAGCGGCGCCTTGGGCTGGTTCCACTCCTCGTCGCGCTTCTTCTTCTTGCCGCCGTCGTCGTCACCGCCTTGGCCGCCGCCGCCGGGGCCGCCCTGGCCGCCCATGCCGCCGCCCATCTGGGCGTGAGCGCCGACGGCGGTCATGGCGAACGACAGGGCCATGGTGGCGCTGAGGGCGACGGAAAGCGTGCGGCGCATGAAACGTCCGGTTCGAGAAGGATTGCCAAGTCGGGATAGCCCCAGCCGGCGTCAATGCAGCCTGATAAAGGCATATGCGTGACCTCGCAACGGGCGCGCGTTGCAGGCCTGACGTCAAACGCTGCATCACGCAGGCCGGCGGCGCACGGGTCTGGCGCCGGGGCCGCCAAACGCTTAGGTTCCGCGCCATGACCTCCGACGCGCCGACCCGTCCCCAGCTCCGTCTGTTCCTGGCCAGCCCGCGCGGCTTCTGCGCCGGGGTGGACCGCGCCATCCAGATCGTCGAGCGGGCCATCGAGAAGTTCGGCGCGCCGGTCTATGTGCGCCACGAGATCGTCCATAACCGCCACGTGGTCGACCGGCTGAAGGCCCTGGGCGCGATCTTCATCGAGGAGCTGGACGAGGCCCCGGACGATCGTCCGGTGGTGTTCTCGGCCCACGGCGTGCCCAAATCGGTGCCGGCCGAGGCCAAGTCGCGGCAGATGATCTATCTCGACGCCACCTGCCCGCTGGTCTCCAAGGTCCATGTCGAGGCCCAGAAGCACTTCGACAACCAGCGCGAGATCGTGCTGATCGGCCATGCCGGCCACCCGGAAGTGGTCGGCACCATGGGCCAGCTGCCCGAGGGCACGGTGACCCTGATCGAGGACATCGAGGACGCCCGCACCTGGCAGCCGAAGGACGCCTCGAACGTGGCCTTCCTGACCCAGACCACCCTGTCGGTCGACGACACCGCCGACATGGTCGCCCTGCTCAAACAGCGCTTCCCGACCATCGCCGCCCCGCACAAGGAAGACATCTGCTACGCCACCACCAACCGCCAGGACGCGGTGAAGATGCTGGCCGAGGCTTCCGACCTGATCCTGGTGGTCGGCTCGCGCAACTCGTCCAACTCGGTGCGCCTGAAGGAAGTGGGCCTGAAGGCCGGCGCCAAGGCCGCCTATCTGATCGACGACGCCTCGGGCCTTGAGTGGAGCTGGTTCGAGGGCGTGCAGACCATCGGCCTGACCGCCGGCGCCTCGGCCCCGGAAGACCTGGTCCAGGGCGTCATCGACGCCATCAGCGGCCACTTCGACCTGACCATCGAGGAACTGGTCGAGGCCCGTGAGACCGTGACCTTCAAGCTGCCGCGTCTGTTGACGACCGCTTAGAGGAATAAACAGTCTCCCTCTCCCATAGGGAGAGGGTCGGGGTGAGGGGTTACGGCGTCCGACGGAGTGCCGGCACGCCGTCCGACCTCGTAACCCCTCACCCTCCCACCGCTTCGCGGTGGGCCCCTCCCTCTCCCTCTGGGAGAGGGATTCTAAAAGCGGCCGCTTGACCGCCAGCGCGTGGCGCCGCATCCCGCCGGCATGGCCGTCTATACCGACATCACCGACCAAGAGCTCGAAGCCTTCCTGGCCGAGTACGACCTGGGCGCCCCGCTGGCGTTCAAGGGCATCGCCGAGGGCGTGGAGAACTCCAACTTCCTGCTGGAGACCGAGACCGGCCGCTACATCCTGACGGTCTACGAGCGCCGCGCGCGGCCCGAGGACCTGCCCTATTTCCTCGACCTGCTGGGCTGGCTGGCCGACCGCGGCTACCCCTCGGCCCGGCCGATCGCCGACAAGGCGGGCAAGAACCTCAAGACCCTGCGCGGCAAGCCGGCGGCCATCGTCGAGTTCCTGCCGGGCCTTTCCGTGCGCAAGCCGACCCCGGCCCACTGCCGCGAGGCCGGAGAGGGCCTGGCCTGGCTGCACCTGTCGGGCGAGGGCTATGCCGGCCGCCGCGCCAACGACCTGGGCCAGCCGCACTGGGCGCCGCTGTTCTCCAAGCACCGCCAGGCCGCCGAGGACCTGAAGCCAGGCCTGTCGGCCGTGATCGACAAGGACCTGGCCGAGCTGTCCCTGGCCTGGCCGCGCAACCTGCCGACGGGGACCATCCACGCCGACTACTTCCCCGACAACGTGTTCTTCAAGACCGACGGCAAGTTCGCCGCTGCGATCGACTTCTACTTCGCCTGCGACGACGCCTACGCCTACGACGTGGCCGTGACCCTGAACGCCTGGTGCTTCGAGGCCGACGGCAGCTTCAACGTCACCGCCGCCCGCGCCCTGATCGCCGGCTACGAGCGCCGCCGTCCCTTGAGCCCGGCCGAGCGCGACGCCCTGCCGATCCTGGCGCGCGGCGCGGCCATCCGCTTCTTCCTGACGCGACTGGCCGACTGGAACGCCACCCCGGCCGGGGCCCTGGTGCGCCCGAAGGATCCGTTGGAATACGAGCGCAAGCTGGCGGTGCACCGCGAAGGCCTGTCGCTGTTCGGATCCTCGCAGTGACCCCGAAACTGATCATCTATACCGACGGCGCCTGCCGCGGGAATCCCGGCCCCGGCGGCTGGGGCGCGGTGCTGATGTACGGCGACAAGCGCAAGGAAATCTGCGGCGGCGACCTGGCGACCACCAACAACCGCATGGAGCTGATGGGCGCGATCATGGCCTTGGAGGCGCTTAACCGCCCGACCAAGGCCGAGCTGCACACCGACAGCCAGTATGTGATGAAGGGCGTCACCCAGTGGATCCATGGCTGGAAGGCCAAGGGCTGGAAGACCGCCGACAAGAGCCCGGTCAAGAACGTCGACCTGTGGCAGCGCCTCGACGCGGCCCGCCTGCGCCACGAGATCGACTGGCGCTGGGTCAAGGGCCACGCCGGCCACGAGCACAACGAACGCGCCGACGAGCTGGCTCGCCGGGGCATGGAAGAGACGCTGAAGAAGCGCTGACCGCACGTCACGCTTCGCGAAACGCCGTTCCATCGATAGCCTCCCCGAAAGAAGAACGCCTGGGGAGGCAAAGCCATGAACACGATGATCGCGCCGGTGTTGGCGCTGGTGAGCTGGTCGCTGCTGATCTGGGTGTGGATGTACGCCCAGCGCCTGCCGGCCATGACCAAGGCCGGGATCAAGCCGCAGGACGCGCGGTTTCCCGGCGCGCTCACGGGCCTGCCCGACGCCGCCCGGCAGGCGGCCGACAACTACAACCACCTGATGGAACAGCCGACGATCTTCTACGCGGCGGCCCTGGCGATCGCGGTCGCGGGCCATGCGGACGGGGCGGCGGTGGCTCTGGCCTGGGCCTATGTGGGCCTGAGGGTGCTGCACAGCCTGATCCAGGCCAGCGTGAATATCGTTCTGGCGCGGTTCGCGGTGTTCTCGCTGAGCACGATCGTGCTGGGGGCGATGGTGGTGCGGGAGTGGGTGCGGTTCCTCTCCTGATCCCTCTCCCCTTGCGGGAAAGGGTGGCCTGCGAAGCAGGTCGGGTGAGGGGTCTCTCAGGCTTCGACGCTGCGGGGGCGGTCAGGTCGGGCGAGGTGGTTTTCTTTTGAGAGACCCCTCATCCGACGCCTTCGGCGCCACCTTCTCCCGCAAGGGGAGAAGGGTCAGTCGTCAGACTCGCACCACGTCTTGATCAGTTGATGCGCGATCGCCAGCGTCGGCGGCGCGAACGCGTCTTCGATCTCGCCGCGGATCAGGGCTTTCGCCTCGTCCTTGTCGAACCAGCGGACGGCCTCGAGCTCGGTCTGGTCGGGGGCGGCCTGGTCGCTGTCGACCTCGGCGATCAGGCCCATCATCAGCGAGGCGGGGAACGGCCAGGGCTGGCTGGAGTGGTAGCGGACCTTGGTGGCGATCAGGCCCGCCTCTTCCTTCAGCTCGCGGGCGCAGGCCTCCTCGATGGTCTCGCCGGGCTCGATGAAACCGGCCAGGGCCGAGAACATGCCTTGCGGCCAGGCCGCCTGACGGCCCAGCAGGCACTTGCCGCCGTGCACGGCCAGCATGATCGCCACCGGGTCGGTGCGGGGGAAGTGCTCGGCATGGCAGGCCGGGCAGATGCGCTTCCAGCCGCCGTCGGAAATCTCGCTCTTCTGGCCGCAATTGGCGCAGAACGGATGCTTGCGCCGCCACTCGAACATCGACTTGGCGGTGCCCAGTATGCCGGCGTCCGGGGCGGGCAGGGTGGCGGCCGCGCCGCGCAGTTCCTCGAACCGGCCCAGGCCCGACAGCGCGCCCTCGGACGGGTCGGCCGCGCCTTCCAGGTCGACGGCGAAGACGGCGATGTCCTTCCACAGGCCCATGAACAGCAGGCGCTCGTCGGTGCCGGCCAGCTCCTTGGCCATGTCGGCGCGCAGATAGGCGATCTGGACGCCGCTGGGTTCGCCGTCGGCGCCCGGCGCGTCCTCGATCAGCACCTTGCCGTTCCAGACGGCGACGGCCAGGGACTGGGCGTCCTCCAGCTTCTCGGCGATCCAGCTGGCGTCGCCTCGGCGCTCGCTGGCGCGGTCCAGCGGGTTGCCCGCGAAGATGTTGACGATCTCGGAAAGCGGCATGGTTGATTCTGTAGCCCAGCCACGCGGAGTCGTCACCGCCTAGCGTCAGGCCTTTTCGCCCACCGGAAACCGCCGCGACTTTCGTCTGCGACCCTCTGGACGCTTGCATATCGATCGATGAGTCGCGATATACCCCCTCGGAGATCGGCGACGGACGATGGCCTCGCCAACCTGGTCAGGGCCGAGAGGCAGCAGCCACAACGAGATCACCCTCGGGTCGTCTGCCGGTCTCCACCTTCCCCCAAAATTAGTCAGCATTGACCGGATGCATTCGCGCGCGAGCCTTTTGCCGCGCCGTCCGACGCTCTAGACTGCGCCCATGGCCGACCAAGACCTCACGCCCGATTCCGCCCCGCCGTGGGACGAGCCCGCCTTCGACCGCGAGGACGTGGCCGAGCGCGACGAGAACACGGCCGACATCTTCGGCGAGGCGGCCGCGCCTGTTCAGGCGCCGGTCGTCGCGGACAAGCCGCTGCCCGAGCCCGAACCGGAAGAGCTCGGCGCGGCCTACACCGTGCTGGCGCGCAAGTACCGCCCGCGCACCTTCGAGGACCTGATCGGCCAGGAGGCCATGGTCCGCACCCTGGCCAATGCGTTCACCACCGGCCGCATCGCCCACGCCTTCATGCTCACCGGCGTCCGCGGGGTCGGCAAGACCACGACCGCCCGCCTGCTGGCCCGGGCCCTGAACTATGAGAGCGACACCGTCCACGGCCCCAGCGTCGACCTGACGGTCGAGGGGCGCCACTGCCGCTCGATCATCGAGGGTCGGCACATGGACGTGCTGGAGCTCGACGCCGCCTCGCGCACCAAGGTCGACGAGATGCGCGAGCTGCTGGACGGGGTGCGCTACGCCCCGGTCGAGGCGCGCTACAAGGTCTACATCATCGACGAAGTGCACATGCTGTCGACGGCGGCGTTCAACGCCCTGCTGAAGACGCTGGAAGAGCCGCCGCCGCACGCCAAGTTCATCTTCGCCACCACCGAGATCCGCAAGGTGCCGGTGACGATCCTGTCGCGCACCCAGCGCTTCGACCTGCGCCGGATCGAGCCGGACGTGCTGGCCAAGCACTTCGACCGCATCTCGCAGAAGGAAGGGGCGCGGATCGACGCTGACGCCCTGGCCCTGATCGCCCGCGCCGCCGAAGGCTCGGCTCGCGACGGCCTCTCCTTGCTCGACCAGGCCATCGTCCAGACCGAGCGCGGCCAGACCGTCACCGCCGCTGTCGTGCGCGACATGCTGGGCCTGGCCGACCGCAGCCAGACCATCGCGCTGTTCGAACAGGTGATGAGCGGCAAGCCGGGCGAGGCCCTGACCACCTTCCGCCAGCTGTGGGGCTTTGGCGCCGATCCGGTGGTGGTGATGCTCGACCTGCTCGACCACTGCCATGCCTCGTCGGTGGCCAAGGCCCTGGGGCCGGACGCCCTGTCGATGCCCAAGGAGCAGGCCGCGCGCCTGACCTCGGTCGGCGCCCAGACCAGCGCCGGGACGATGGCCCGCCTTTGGCAACTGCTGCTTAAGGCCTATGACGAGGTGCGCCGCGCGCCCGACGCCATGGCCGCCGCCGAAATGGCTCTGATCCGCCTGTGCTACGCCGCCGACCTGCCCGGTCCGGAAGAGGCGCTGAAGGCCCTGCGCGACGGCGGCAACCCGGGTGGTCCTGGCGGTGGCGTCGCCGTGGGCGGTGGTTCGGCGCCCGGCGGGGCGGTCTCGGCCGCGCCGCGCGCCATGGCCGCCGTCGGCGTCGCCCCGGCCGCGCCCGTCCTGGCCTCGTTCGACGACGTGCTGAAGCTGATCGCCGAGAAGCGCGACATCGGTCTGCGCCTCGACGTCGAGCAATATGTCCGCCCGATCAGCTTCCGGCCCGGGGCCATCACCTTCGAGGCGGCCCCCGGCGCCCCCGGCAACCTGGCCGGCCGCCTGGTCCGCGCCCTGAAGGAATGGACGGGTCAGCCCTGGCTGATCGCCGCCGAGGGCGGCGGCGGGGCCGAAAGCCTGATGGAGCGCCAGAAGCGCGAGGAGCGCGAAGCCCTGGCGGCCATCAAGTCCGATCCCTTCGTGGCTTCGGTGCTCAGCGCCTTCCCGGGCACGGAGATCGTCGAGATCCGCAAGGTGCTCGCCCCCGAACCCGCGCCGATCGAGCCGGACGAGGTCGAGGACTAGTCATTCTTCCTTCCCCCTTGATGGGGGAAGGGCCGGGGATGGGGGTGACCTGCCGAGTTGGCCTCCTGCGCGGCCTTCAGCGCCGTAGCCACCCCCACCCAACCTCCCCCATCAAGGGGGAGGGCGTTTCGATCGAGGAGCAGACCATGAAAGACCTCAGCGGCCTGATGAAGCAGGCCCAGGCCATGCAGCAGAAGCTGGCCGACGCCCAGGCCCGGATCGCCGAGATCGTCATCGAGGGCACCGCCGGCGGCGGCATGGTCACCGTCACCCTGTCGGGCGCGGGCGAGCTGACCAAGGTCGTGCTCGACGAGAGCCTGGTCGAGCCGGGCGAGGGCGAGGTCATCGCCGACCTGATCGTCGCCGCCCACGCCGACGCCAAGCGCAAACTCGACGCCAAGCAGGCCCAGCTGATGCAGGAAGCCGCCGGTCCGATGGCCGGCATGGTGGGCGGCCTGCCCGGGATGAAGTTCTGATCTGGGACCCGAAAGCCTCGTCCTTCGACAAGCTCAGGATGAGGTTTTCTACTGACGCGGCGTGATTTTGGTCCTCACCCTGAGCTTGTCCCCCGGGTCCGACCTTTGGTCGGCCCGAGGATGAACTCCGGGCGAGGACCACGCACCGCCTGAACAAGAGAGAAAATGGCCGCTTCCGCCGGACCCGAGATCGAGCGCCTGATCGCCCTGCTGTCGAAGCTGCCGGGGCTGGGTCCGCGCTCGGGCCGGCGGGCGGCGCTGGCCTTGCTGAAGAAGCGCGACACCCTGCTGGCGCCGTTGGCGGCCGCCATGGCCGACGCCCAGGCCAAGGTGAAGACCTGCTCGACCTGCGGCTCGCTCGACACCACCAACCCCTGCGCCGTCTGCAGCGACGGAAGCCGCGACGTGCGGCTTCTGTGCGTGGTCGAGGAGGTCGGCTCGGTCTGGGCCATGGAGCGCGGGGGCTCGTTCAAGGGCCGTTACCATGTGCTCGGCGGTCTGCTGTCGGCCCTGGACGGGGTCGGCCCCGAGACCCTGCGGGTCGGCGAGCTGCTGGCCCGGGTCTCCAGCGGCGAGGTGGCCGAGGTGATCCTGGCCCTGCCGGCCACGGTCGACGGCCAGACGACCGCCCACTACCTCGCCGATCGCCTGGCTCAGACCAATGTGCCGGTGACCATGCTGGCGCGCGGCGTGCCGGTCGGCGGCGACCTCGACTGGCTCGACGACGGCACCATCGCCCAGGCCCTGCGCGCGCGGCGGCCGGCTTAGACCAACCGCTCCAGCCCCGCCCGCGCCGCTTTCTGGAACACGCTGGGCAGGGCCGTGAGGCCCTCGTGCGGGGTCCAGACGAAGTCGCCGGCGACGTCGGCCTCGGCGACCAGCACCCGAAGGGTCAGGGAAAAGTGCGTGAAGACGTGCTCCACCGCGCCCAGGTCGCGCCAGGGGGCGAGGATTGGGGCGGCGCGGGCGGCCTCGTCGTCGGTCCACGGCCGGTCGCGCCAGTCCGAGGTCGGTAGGCCCAGCATGCCGCCCAGCAGGCCCTTGTCGGGCCGTCGCACCAGGGCCGTCTCGCCCCGCCGGCTGACCACATAGGCCACGCCGTGGCGGCGCGGGCGTTCGGCTTTCCTGGTCTTGCGCGGATAGGTCTCCGGCGCGCCGCCCGCCTTGGCCTCGCAGAAGGTCTCGACCGGGCAGCGGTCGCACAGCGGCGACTTGGGCTTGCAGATCGTCGCGCCCAGATCCATCAGCGCCTGGGCCCAGTCGCCGGGGCGCTCGTCGGTGACCAGCAGGCCGGCCAGACGCTTCAGTTCGGGCTTGGCGTCGGGCACGGGGGTCTCGACCGCGAACAGTCGCGCCATCACCCGCTCGACATTGCCGTCGACGACGTTGGCCGCGCGGTCGAAGGCGATCGCCGCCACCGCGGCGGCGGTGTAGGCGCCGACGCCCGGTAGGGCCAGCAGGCCCTCCTCGGTGCTGGGGAATACCCCACCGTGGTCGTGGGCCACGGCCCGGGCGCAGGCCAGCAGGTTGCGGGCGCGGGCGTAGTAGCCCAGCCCCGCCCAGGCGGCCATCAGGTCGCCGTCCTCCACGGCCGCCAGGGCCTCGACCGTCGGCCAGCGCTGGGTGAAGACCAGGAAATAGGGCGTGGCGTGCGGCACGGTGGTCTGCTGCAACATCACTTCCGACAGCCATACCCGGTAGGGCTCGCTGCGCACGCCCTGCTGTCCCGCGGCGGGGCCGGTGCGCCACGGCAGAACGCGGGCCTGCTGGTCATACCAGGCGAGTAGGGCTGAGCGGATCGCGGCGACGTCGGTCATTGTCCGCTCTATCGCAAATCCGCGCGCGCAAGGGGAGAGGCGGTGCTACGATCTCGCGCATGTATCGCCGCTCGCTGCCCACGTCCGACGAGGCGCTGAAGATCCTGTCGCGCCGCCGCACCCGGCCGCCGATGCGCGTGCCGCCGCCGGCCGGCAAGAGCCTGGCCCCGCTGATCCGCGAGCTGGACAAGAAATACGGCCAGGGCCCTGGCGCGCTTCAATCGCGCTGGAAGGAGATCGTCGGCGAGACCCTGGCCCGTCGCACCGAGCCCGTTCGCATCATCAAGAGCCGCACCGGCGAGGGCGGCACGCTGGAGCTGCGCGTCGACGGGCCCGTGGCCTCGCTGATCCAGCACCAGGCCCCGCAGATCACCCAGCGGCTGGACCTGCTGCTCGGCAAGGGCGCGGTCACCCGCCTGCGCATCGTGCAGGGTCCGGTCCGCACCGCGGTGGCGGCCGCACCGGCCCGCCCCCGCCGCAAGCCGCCGCTCGACGCCGCCCAGGAGCGGGATCTGGCCGCCAGCCTCGCCGACCAGCCCGAAGGGCCTCTGAAAGAGGCGCTGCTGAAGCTTGGCCGGGGCGTGCTGCGCAACGAAAGTTGACAACCCTGACGGCTTGCCGCTGATGCGAGCGAGCCTCAAGGCCGCCGTTTTCGTGCGGCTAAAGAATCGCGCTTAACTCTACCGTTCACGTTCGTAGGAAGACCCGACCATGCGCTCGCCCCTTCGCCGGATCCTGCTCGCCGCAACCCTCGTCGCCAGCGTCGCCGGCCTTTCCGCCTGCAACAAGTCGGGTTCGACCGTCACCGCCGACGACATGAGCCTGGGCAACCCGAACGCCAAGGTCACCGTCATCGAGTACGCCTCGGCCAGCTGCGTCCACTGCGCCCGCTGGAACGAGGAGGTCTTCCCGGAATTCAAGCAGAAGTACATCGACACCGGCAAGGTCAACTACGTCTACCGCGAGTTCCTGACCGCCCCGCCGCAGGTGGCCGCCGCCTCGTTCCTGCTGGCCCGCTGCGCCGGCAAGGACAAGTATTTCAGCGTGCTGGACTCGGTCTACCGCTCGCAGGAAGAGATGTTCACCACCGGCCAGTACCGCGACGTGCTGCTGCGCATCGCCCAGTCGGCCGGCCTGGACGAAGCCAAGTTCGACGCCTGCGTCAGCGACGAGAAGGCCCTGAAGGCCCTCAACGACCGCATCGAGCGCTACACCAAGGAAACCGACATCAAGGGCACCCCGACCTTCGTCATCAACGGCAAGAAGCTGAACGACGAGGGCGGCGAGGCCCCGCTGGCCCAGCTGGACGTCGCCATCGCCGCGGCGAGCAAGTAGGCATGACCCTGGACCGGCGCGCGCTGATCGTCTCGGGCATGGCGGCCGCCGCCATGCCGACCCTGGCGCGCGCCGCCCAGCTGCCGCCGCAGCCCGGCGACCACGTTCTGGGCTCGGCCACGGCCAAGGTGCAGATCGTCGAATACGCCTCCATGAGCTGCGGCCACTGCGCCCACACGGCCATGGAGGTCATGCCGGCGATCCGGAAGCGCTACATCGACACGGGCAAGGCGCGCCTCGTTTTCCGCGAGTTCCTGACCCCGCCCTACGACCTGGCCGGCGCCGGCTTCCTGCTGGCCAACCGCGTGCCGCCGGCCCGCTATTTCGAGGCGGTCGACGCGATCTTCGCCGCCCAGAAGGGCATGTACCAGACCGGCGACTACTGGGGCGGCCTGCTGGGCGTGGCCAAGCGCTTTGGCCTGACCGAGGCCCAGCTGGAAGCGACCCTCAACGACAAGGCCGCCCTCGCCGCCCTCAACGCCCGGGTCGAGGCCGCCGGCAAGCGCGACAAGGTCGAGGGCACCCCGACCTTCTTCGTCAACGGCCAGGAGCTGGTCGGCGACGTCACGGTGGACGATCTGGTCCAGGCCATCGAGAAGGCCCTGAAGGGCTAGCGGCGGGCGGGCCGTGCAGTTCCAGCGCCTGCGCCTGTCCGGCTTCAAGTCCTTCGTCGAGCCGACGGAGTTCAGGATCGAGCCTGGCCTGACGGGCATCGTCGGGCCCAACGGCTGCGGCAAGTCCAACCTGCTGGAAGCCCTGCGCTGGGTGATGGGCGCCAACTCCGCCAAGGCCATGCGGGCCGGCGGCATGGACGACGTGATCTTCGCCGGCTCGGGCGCCCGCCCGCCGCGCAACCACGCCGACGTCACCCTGACCATCGACAACGCCGACCGCACCGCGCCGGCCGCCTTCAACGACGATCCGGTGCTGGAGGTGGTGCGCCGCATCGATCGCGGGGCCGGCTCGACCTATCGCATCAACGGCCGCGAGGTGCGGGCCCGCGACGTGCAGCTGTTGTTCGCCGACGCCTCGACCGGCGCCAACTCGCCGGCCCTGGTCCGCCAGGGCCAGATCAGCGAGCTGATCGGCGCCAAGCCGCAGAACCGCCGCCGCATCCTGGAAGAGGCCGCCGGGGTTTCGGGCCTGCACACCCGTCGCCACGAGGCCGAGCTGCGGCTGCGGGCGGCCGAGACCAATCTGACCCGCCTGGAGGACGTGGCGCGCGAGCTGGAGACGGCGCTGAACCGCCTCAAGCGCGAGGCGCGCCAGGCCGAGAAATACCGCCGCCTGTCGACCGAGATCCGCGCCGTGCAGGGCGCCGTGATGTTCGCCCGCTGGACCGAGGCCCGCGACGCGCTGGAGCGCACCCAAGCCGAGGCCACCCAGGCCATCCGCGACGTCGAGGACACCGCCCGCGCCGCCGCCGCCGGCCAGGGCGCGATCGTCGAGGCCGAAACCGCCATGCCGCCTCTGCGGGAAGAGGCGACGATCGCCCAGGCGGTGCTGGGCCAGCTGGCGATCCAGAAGGACCGCGCCGAACGCGACGCCCAAGCGGCCGCCGCCGAGTTCCAGCGCCTGTCGGCCGACCTGTCCCGCATCGACGCCGACGCCGCCCGCGAGCAGCAGGCGGCCGAAGACGCGGGCCGAAGCCTGTCCCGCATCGAGCCGGAGCTGGCCGAGGTCCGCGCCCTGATCGCCGCCGCGCCCGAACGCGGTCCCGAACTGGAAACAGCCGCCAAGGCCGCCGAGGTCGCGCGCGCCGAGGCCGACGGCGCCGTCGAGCGCCTGGCCGCCCAGACCGCCGCCGAGGAGGCCCGCGCCCGCGCCGCCGCCCAGCGCCTGGCCGAGGCCGAGGGCCGTCTGGCCCGCACCGTCCGCGCCCTGGACCAGGCCAAGGCCGAGCGCGCCGCCGTCGGCCCG
This sequence comes from Caulobacter hibisci, assembly GCF_016135805.1. Classification (GTDB taxonomy): domain Bacteria; phylum Pseudomonadota; class Alphaproteobacteria; order Caulobacterales; family Caulobacteraceae; genus Caulobacter; species Caulobacter hibisci. The sequence continues at coordinate 55,457 of NZ_JADWOX010000008.1, read as the reverse complement.
GCCGTCGATCCCGCCGCCGCCGAGGCCCGGCAGCGCTTCGCCAACGCCGAAGCTTCGCTGGCTTCGGCCCGCGCCGCCCTGGAGGCCGCCGAGGCCGAGCGCACCACGGCGGCCCAGGCCGAGGGCGCGTCCCGAGACCTAGCCCGCAAGGTCGAGGACCAGCTGGGCCGTCTGCGCACCGAGGCCCGGGGCCTGGCCCAACTGACCGCCCCGCGCGCCAAGAGCGGATTTTCGCCCGCCCTCGACGCGGTGACGCCCGACAAGGGCTACGGCGCCGCCCTGGCCGCCGCCTTGGGCGACGACCTGGAAGCCGCCCTCGACGTCCGCGCCTCCTCGCACTGGGCCGGGGCGGAGGCGCCGACGACCGCCTGGCCGGACGGCGTCCAGCCGCTGGCCCCGCTGGTCAAGGCCCCGCCCGAGCTGGCCGCGCGCCTGGCCATGGTCGGCCTGGTCGAGCGGGCCGACGGCGAGCGCCTGGCCAAGGGCCTGCCGGTCGGCGCGCGCCTGGTCTCCAAGGAAGGCGACCTGTGGCGCTGGGACGGCTTCGTCGCCAAGGCCGACGCCCCCAAGCCCGCCGCCGTGCGGCTGGAGCAGCGCACGCGCCTGGCCGAGGTCGAGGCCGAGATCGATCTGGTCGCCCCGCGCGCCGAGGCCGCGACCGCCGCCCTGAAGACCGCCGCCGACCGCCTGCGCGCCGCCGAAGACCTGCTGCGCGACAAGCGTCGTGGCCCGCCCGACGCCGAACGCCTGCTGAACCAGGCCCGCGAGACCGTCGCCCGCTATGAGCGCGAGGCCGCCCAGCGCGAGGCCCGCGCCCAGTCTCTGGACGACACCATCGCCCGCTTCGAAGCCGAACGCGTCGAGGCCGACGAGGCGCTGTCGGCCGTCCGCGCCGAGCATGCGGCCGCGCAGAGCGTCGGCGATCTTGCCCCGCAGCTGCTGGCCGCCCGCCAGGCCGCGACCGCCGCCCGCGAAGCCGCCGCCGCCGCCCGCTCGGCCCTCGAGCTGGAGAATCGCGAGCGCTCTGGCCGCCAGCGCCGCGTCGAGAGCCTGGAGCGCGACCTTTCCGACTGGACCCGCCGCCGCGACGCCGCCGCCAAGCGGGCCGAGGGGCTAGAGGCCGACCGCGCCAAGGCCGCCGGCGCGCTGGACGCCGCCCGCGCCGCCCCGGCCGAGCTGGAAGCCAAGCTCTTGGTGTTGGTCGACCAGTTCGACGCCGCCGAGCAGCGCCGGGCCAAGGCCAGCGACGCCCTGGAGGCGGCCGAGACCGCCCGCATCACCGCCGACCGCGCCGCCCGCGCCGCCGACCAGGCCGCCGGCGAGGCCCGCGAGCGTCGCGCCGCCCTGGTCGCCCGCCTCGACGGGGCCCGCGAACGCTTCGCGGAGATCGCCTCGAACATCCGCGAGAGCGCCCGCATGGAGCCCGAGGCCCTGGGCCGCCACCTGGCCGGCGAGGCCGTGGCTGTCCCGAAGGACGCCGCCGGCGTCGAGGCCCACCTGTTCGCCCTGGAGCGCGAGCGCGATTCGATCGGGGCGGTGAACCTGCGCGCCGAGGAGGAGGCCCAGGAATATGCCGGGCGCCTGGAGACCATGCGCATCGAGCGGGCCGACCTGTCGGGCGCGGTGGCCAAGCTGCGCGACGGCATCGAGGAACTGAACGCCGAGGGGCGGGAACGTCTCTTGGCCGCCTTCGACGTCATCAACGGCCACTTCCAGACCCTCTTCCAGGCCCTGTTCGGCGGCGGTCAGGCCGAACTGCGGCTGATCGAGAGCGACGATCCTCTGGAAGCCGGGCTGGAGATCTTCGCCTGCCCGCCCGGCAAGCGCCTGGCCAGCATGAGCCTGATGAGCGGCGGCGAGCAGGCCCTGACGGCCAGCGCCCTGATCTTCGGCGTCTTCCTGGCCAACCCGGCCCCGATCTGCGTGCTGGACGAAGTCGACGCGCCCTTGGACGACGCGAACGTCGACCGCTACTGCAACATGCTCGACGAGATGCGCCGGCGGACGCTCACGCGCTTCATCGCCATCACCCACAACCCCGTGACCATGAGTCGGATGGACCGCCTGTTCGGCGTCACCATGTCCGAGCGCGGCGTCAGCCAGCTGGTCAGCGTGGACCTGTCGACCGCCGAGGAGCTGGTCGCGGCGCAGTGATCCTTCTCCCCTTGCGGGAGAAGGTGGCGGCCGAAGGCCGTCGGATGAGGGGTCTCTCAGATCTTTCAGCCGCGCCCGGTCGGGCGGCTGGGTGAAGCGGCGCCGATTTTCGACCCCTCACCCGACCCGCTTCGCGGGCCACCCTCTCCCGCAAGGGGAGAGGGGTCAGAAGAGGTTGGCCACCGCCTGCCGCAGCGGATTGTTCGGGTCCGCCAGCAGTTTGATCGCCATGGCGCAGGAGATCGTCACCAGCAGCGGCTTGATCAGCCGCGCCCCGAACCGCACCGCCAGCCGCGAGCCCAGCTGCGCGCCGAGGAACGCGCCGGCGGCCATGGCCAGGCCGACGGGCCAGATCACCGCGCCCTTGAGGATGAATAGCGCCAGCGCCCCGACGTTGCTGGCGGCGTTGGCCAGCTTGGTGTGGGCCGTGGCCTTGAGCACGCCGTAGCCGAGCAGGGTGACGATGGCGACCATGTAGAAGGCGCCGGCCCCCGGGCCGAAGATGCCGTCGTAGAAGCCGATCAGCGGCGCGACGAAGCCGGCGAACACCGGCAGGGCCAGGCGGGCGGGGCCGTCTTCGGCCTTCAGGGCCTTGGACAGGCCGAAATAGACGGCGATGACGATCAGCAGCACCGGCACGAGAGCCGCCAGCACCTTGGGCGACAGCAGGCTGGCGCACAGGGCGCCGACCAGGCCGGCGAGACCCGCCGCGAGGGCGATCGGCCAGGCGGTCTTCCAGTCGATCAGGCCGCGCTTGGCGAAGGCCCGGGTGGCGGTGACCGAACCGAAGGTGCTCTGCAGCTTGCTGGTGCCCAGGGCCGCGGCCGGGGGCAGTCCGGCCAGCAGCAGGGCGGGCAGGGTGATCAGCCCGCCGCCGCCGGCGATGGCGTCGAAGGTCCCGGCCACGAAGGCCGCCAGGAACAGCAGGCCCAGCAGTTCGAGGCTGAAATGCTCCACGGGCGGACCTTTCGGGTTACGGGCGTCCAGAAACGCAAAAAGCCGCCCGGGGCGCGGGCGGCGAAAACATCAGCGGGGAGGGGAGAAGGCCAAAGCGACGCTTCTCCCCATCGTCCGATCAACCGATCAGGTTGCCCCACTGGTGGGCGCGCGAGGCCTTGCTGGAGCGACCGAGCGACTTCAGCTCTTCGCGGGCGGCGGCCTTTTCTTCCTTGCGGACGCGTTGCTCGGCGGCTTCGACGGCCTTGCGTTCCTTACGCTCGGCGCGCTTGGCGGCGGCGATCTCTTCCTGGCGGGCCAGGGCTTCGAGGCGGGCGATTTCCTTGGCTTCGGCGCGAGCGGCGCGGACGGCTTCCAGCTCGGCGGCGCGTTGCTCTTCGCGCTTGTCGAAATCGGGGTCCTGAACGGCGACCTTGGGCTTGAATTTCGCCAGCATGGCCTTCTTGGCGTCTTGCTGGGCGGAGATGCGATCGGCGAATCCGGTGTTCTTCAAATGCGACATGAGTCTTCTGGCTATTGGAGAGGCGCGCTTCTAAACCCCAAAACAACCGAAAAAGCAATCCGAGGCGGCCGCCTCTTCGACGGACGGATGGTCGCGCAAGGGGCTGGGGGCGGACTGGAAGCCATCCCGGAGACCCAGATTCCGTGGATTGGCTGACCTTGGGGAAATTTCCCCGTCAAATCAGCGTCTTGCGCAGTTTCTCCACAATCTTGACGCACCGCAGCGCGCCCTATAGGTTCCGCCGCGATCAAGCCGGCCGAAAAAACGCCTTCTTCAGGCGTGTCTGCGGGCGCTTTCGGACCTGACCGCTTCCCATGCCCAAGGCCGACGAACCGAACGACAAGGCTTTTGACAGCCTCGACGCTCGGCTCGACGCTTTCGAGGCGCGGAAGGCGGCTGAAAAGCCCGTCAAGGCGGCGGGCGAGAAGGCTTCCCAGGACGGCTATCGCCTCCTGGCGGATTTGATCGGGGGCGTTCTGGTGGGACTCGGCTTCGGCTGGCTGCTCGACCATTATGCCGGCACCGGGCCCTGGGGCATGGTCGGCGGACTGCTGATCGGAACCGGCCTGGCGATATTCTCCGTCGTCCGCAAGGCGACGAAACTGAGCGAGCAGGCATCCAAGGCCCCGGCCGAGGATGTAGACACGGGAGGCGGGTCCACCGCCCCCAAGCAGAAGAGAGACTAGGGCCGATGGCCGATCCGATGCACCAGTTCCAGATCAGCAAGATCGTGGAACTGCCGACCGTGAACGTCCTCGGTCTGCCGATCGATCTGTCGATCACCAATTCGGTGGCCGCGATGCTGCTGGCCGCCACCCTGGTCGTGGTGTTCTACGCCGCCGCCGCCCGCAAGGCCGTGGTCCCGGGCCGCCTGCAGACCGTGGGCGAGATGCTCTACGGACTGGTCGACGGCCTGGCCGAGTCGATCATCGGCCACGAGGGCAAGAAGTTCCTGCCCTTCGTCTTCACCCTGTTCGCCTTCGTGCTGTTCATGAACCTCCAGGGCATGTTCCTGGTGTTCACCGCCACCTCGCAGCTGGCCGTCAGCCTGACCCTGGGCCTGCTGGTCATCCTGACCGTGGTCGCCGTCGGCTTCGCCAAGAACGGCATCAAGTTCTTCAAGCTCTTCGCCCCGTCGGGCGTCCCCGGCTGGATCTTGCCGCTGGTGGTGCTGATCGAGATCGTCTCGTTCCTGGTCCGCCCGCTGACCCTGGCCCTGCGTCTGTTCGGCAACATGGTCGGCGGCCACGTGGTTCTGAAGATCTTCGCCGGCTTCGTCGTCGCCCTTGGCGGCCTCGGGATCCTGGGCTGGGCCGGCGCGGCCCTGGCGCTCAGCTCCGTCGTCGCCCTGACGGCCCTAGAGTTCATGGTGGCCTTCCTTCAGGCCTTCGTGTTCGCGGTGCTCACCTGCGTCTATCTCAACGACGTCGTGCACCTCGACAGCCACTGATCACCCTTTTCTCTTCAACCTATCTCTGAATTCTCAAGGAGCCTCACTATGGAAGCGGAAGCCGCTAAGTACATCGGCGCTGGCCTGGCCATGCTCGGCATGATCGGCGCGGGCATCGGCCTGGGCGTCATGTTCGGCAACTATTTCCAAGGCGCGCTGCGCAACCCGACCGCCGCCGCTCAAGAGCGTCCGATGCTGTTCCTGGGTATGGCGCTGACGGAAGCCCTGGGCATCTTCGCCCTGGTCGTCGCCTTCCTGATCCTCTTCTCGTAATCCCCAGGGCGCGGCGCGGGCTCGAGCCTTCGCCGCGCTTTGATCTTTAAGAATCGAGCCTGTCCGTCCCTCGGGGCGCCAGGCTCCAGCTGAGAGGCGCCTTCGCCCATGGCGACGGAAAATCACGGCACGGTCGCGACGACCGAAGCCCCCGGACACGAAGGCGGCGGTCTTCCGCAGCTGCAGTTCCAGCACTGGGGCGGTCAGGTCGTTTGGCTGCTGCTCATCTTCGCCGTTCTCTACACGGTGCTGTCGAAGGGCCTGCTGCCCCGCGTCAGCGGCGCGATCGACGAGCGCGGCGCCAAGATCGCCGGCGACATCGCCGACGCCCGTCGTCTGAAGGACGAAGCCGAGGTCCAGGCCCGCGCGGCCGCGGCCGAGGTGGCCGAGGCTCGCGCCAAGGCCCAGAAGACCGCCGCCGACGCCAAGGCCAAGGCCGCGGCCGAAGCTTCGGAGCGTCAGGCCAAGGAAGAAGCCGTCCTGGCCGAAAAGCTGGCTGCGGCCGAGGCCTCGATCCAGGCCGCGCGCGACGAGGCCATGAGCCACGTCCGCACGGTGGCCGAGGAAACGGCCGGCGCCATCGTCGAGAAGCTGACGGGCAAGGCGGCTTCGGCCGTCGAGCTCAAGACGGCCCTGGCCTAAGGAGTAGCCGACCATGGAACACGAATCCCTGTTCAGCTTCTCCAACCCGGAATTCTGGGTTCTGGTCGCCCTGGTGGTCTTCTTCGGCCTGCTGGTCGTCCTGAAGGTCCTGCCGGGCGCGCTGTTCGGCGCTCTCGACGGCTACGCCGCCAAGATCCAGGCCGAGCTCGACGAGGCCCAGAAGCTTCGCGAGGAGGCGCAAGCCCTGCTCGCCGAGGTCAAGGCCCAGCGCGAAGAGTCCGAGCGCCAGGCTTCGGCCATGCTCGAGGCGGCCAAGTCGGACGCGATCCGCCTGGCGGCCGAGGCCAAGGAAAAGCTGGAAGAGCAGATCAAGCGCCGCGCCGAACTGGCCGAACGCAAGATCGCCCAGGCCGAGGCCCAGGCCGCCGCGGACGTTAAGGCCGCTGCCGTCGACCTCGCCGCCCAGGCGGCCGAGGCGGTGCTGCTGGCCCGCGTCGGAACCGGTACGGACCCGCTGCTCGACTCGGCCATCGGCCAGATCAGCGGCAAGCTGCAGTAGTCCTTCACGGACGGCTGAAAGATCGAAAGGCGCGGCTCGCAAGGGCCGCGCCTTTTTCTTTGGTCCCTCTCTCTGAGAGAGAGGGTCCAGGCTAGGCCGTCCGCTTACGCAGCCACCGCCGCACGGTCTTCCGCCCGCGCTTCAGCACCCGCCAGGCCGGCCGTCGCAGGAACAGCTTCTCCGACCGCAGCAGCTGCTGCCAGGCCACCAGCAGGATCTCCGGCTCGCGGCGCATGAGCCTCCGGATCGGGAAGATCAGCTTGGGGTGACGCTTCTGCCAGCGGATGAACCGCCGCCGCGCCTGGAAGGAATTACGCAGTACGATCATCAGGCCGATGACCAGCAGCGGCAGGCCGACGTGGCCGGGCAACGGCGTCAGGACCGCGCCGGCCAGGATGATCAGGACGCCCAGGGCGATCAGCAGGGCCCGCGCCAGGCGCGCCAGCGTCTCGCGCAGGACGAAGGCCAGCCGGCGGCGTCGAAGGCTCGATAGACGGCGAGCGACCTTGCGGTCGCGCTGGGTCACCTATACCGCCGAGCGACGGTGCTTGAAGGACTTGCGCCAGCGCTTGGCCACGCGCCAGCGGCGCGGCACGACCAGCTTCTCGATCCGCAGGACCTGCTGCCAGGCCACCAGGATGACCTCCGGCTCTCGGCGCAGCAGGCGGCGCAGCGGGAAGACCAGCTTGGGGTGGGCGTGCTGGAAGCGGACGAACTGCTTGCGGGCCTTGAACGAGTTCCGCAGCACCAGCATCAGGCCGATGACCGTCAGCGGCAGGCCCATGGGGCCGGGCAGCGGCGCGATCAGAAAGCCCGCGGCGATGAACACCAGGCCCAGCAGCACCAGGGCCGCGCGAATGATCCGCCCGAGAAGCTCGCGGGCGAGTTCGTCGGCGGCGGAGAAGCGCACGGGCGTCATGGCGATGGCGAAGTTCATGGGGGGCTGAACGGGGCTCGTGGTCCGCCGGTTTCCGGAAAAAGACCGGCCCCCTCGTCTCACACGCTGCATATGAGAACGGGGCGCCCTTCCGTAAAGGCGCCCCGTTCCGCTTTCGTGCCTGTGTTGCGCCTATTCCGCTGCGAGTGGCGCGGGGGCAACAGGTTTCCACTTCAACTTCGGCTTCCGCGCCGCCAACGTCTCGTCCAGACGCTTCAGCGGGGCCAGGTGCGGGGCGTTCTTGAAGCGCTCGACCGCGCCGGCCTTGGCCGATTCCGCGAGCAGGCGCAGGGCGTCGACGAAGCGGTCGAGCTCGGCCTTCGATTCGGTCTCGGTCGGCTCGATCAGCATCGCGCCATGCACCACCAGCGGGAAGTACATGGTCATCGGGTGGAAGCCCTCGTCGATCATCGCCTTGGCGAAGTCGAGGGTGGTGACGCCGGTGCCTTCCAGCCAGGCGTCGTCGAACAGGGCCTCGTGCATGCACGGCCCCTCGGGGAAGGCCGGGCTCATCAGGTCGCTCAGGCGGGCCTTGATGTAGTTGGCGTTCAGCACCGCGTCCTCGGCCACCTGCTTGAGGCCGTCGGCGCCGTGGCTGAGCATGTAGGCGTAGGCGCGCACATACATGCCCATCTGGCCGTGGAAGGCGCTCATGCGGCCGAAGGCCTGGGCGGCGACGCCTTCGGCCTCCTCGACCAGCTTGTAGCCGTTCTCGTCGTGCACCACCCACGGGGTCGGGGCGAACGGCGCGAGGGCCTCGCTCAGCACCACCGGACCCGCACCCGGACCGCCGCCGCCGTGCGGCGTCGAGAAGGTCTTGTGCAGGTTGATGTGCATGGCGTCGACGCCCAGGTCGCCCGGGCGAACCCGGCCGACGATGGCGTTGAAGTTGGCGCCGTCGCAGTAGAAGTAGGCGCCCGCCGCATGGGTCAGGCGGGCGATTTCGACGACGTCGCGCTCGAACAGGCCGCAGGTGTTGGGGTTGGTGACCATGATCGCCGCCACGTGGTCGCCGAGCTTGGCTTCCAGGTCGGCGAGGTCGACGCGGCCGTCGTCGGTCTGGGCGATTTCCACGACCGTGTAGCCGCAGAAGGCCGCCGTGGCCGGGTTGGTGCCGTGGGCGCTGGTCGGGGCCAGCACGGTCTTGCGGTGACCGTTGCCAGCCGCCTCGTGGGCGGCGCGGATGGCCAGCAGGCCGCAGAGTTCACCGTGGGCGCCGGCCTTGGGGCTCAGCGCCACCGCCGGCATGCCGGTCAGGGTCTTCAGCCAGTGGGCCAGGCGGTCCATCAGCTCGATCGCGCCCTGCACCGTCGACTGCGGCTGCAGCGGGTGGATGTCCGACAGACCCGGCAGGCGCGCCATCTTCTCGTTGAGGCGCGGGTTGTGCTTCATCGTGCACGAGCCCAGCGGATAGAGCGCCAGGTCGATGGCGTGGTTCTTTTGGCTGAGGCGCACGTAGTGGCGCACGGCTTCCGGCTCCGACAGGCCCGGCAGGCCGATGGGCTCGTCGCGGGTCAGGCCGGCCAGGGCGCCGTCGGCGGCGACGGCGTCCGGCAGGTCGACGCCGGTCTTGGTCCAGCCGCCCAGTTCGAAGATCAGCGGCTCGTCCTGCAGCAGGCCGCGGCCGCCCGACAGGGAGGTAAAGCCGGCTTCGGAGTCATTCGGCGCTTCGGGACGGGTGGGGCGTCCGACAGTGTTCATGCTCATTGGACGGCTCCGGCCAGCAGCTTGGCGAAGAAGGTGATGTCGGTGTCGAGCGTGGTCTCGGTGGTGGCGACCAGCAGCACATCGTCCAGGCCCGAGCCCGGCTCCAGCCGCGAATAGGGCACGCCGGCGATGACGCCATGGGCGGCCAGGGTCTCGACGACCTCGGCGGCGTCCTTGGGCAGGCGCACGGCGAACTCGTTGAAGAACCGCGGCGTCAGGACCTCGACGCCCGGGATGGCCGCCAGGGCCTTGGCCGTGGCCAGCGCCTTCTGGTGGTTCAGCGAGGCCAGTTGGCGCAAGCCCTGCTCGCCCAGCAGGCTCATGTGGATCGAGAAGGCCAGGGCGCACAGGCCGCTGTTGGTGCAGATGTTCGACGTGGCCTTGTCGCGGCGGATATGCTGCTCGCGGGTCGACAGGGTCAGCACAAAGCCGCGCTTGCCGTCGGCGTCCACCGTCTCGCCGCAGAGGCGCCCCGGCGCCTGGCGGACGAACTTTTCCTTGCAGGCGAAGAGGCCGACATAGGGGCCGCCGAAGTTCAGGCCGTTGCCGATCGACTGGCCCTCGGCCACGGCGATGTCGGCGCCCATGGCGCCCGGCGACTTCAGCAGGCCATACGAGACGGCCTCGGTGGTGACCACGATCAGCAGGGCGCCGGCCGCGTGGGCGGCCTCGGCGATCTTCGTGACGTCGGTGGCCGTGCCGAAGACGTTGGGGGTCTGGACGACGACGCAGGCCGTGTCGGCGTCGATGGCGGCGATCACCGCGTCCTCGGCGTCGATGGCGGCCGGCAGGCGCAGGGTGGTCACGCCGGCGGCGTGGGCCAGGGTCTCGACCGCGCCGACATAGTGCGGGTGGACGCCGCCCGACAGCACGGCCTTGGTCTTGCGGGTGACGCGCTGGGCCATCATCACGGCCTCGGCCGTGGCGGTGGAGCCGTCATAGAGCGAGGCGTTGGCCACATCCATGCCGGTCAGGGCCGCGACCTGGCTCTGGAACTCGAACAGCACCTGCAGCGTGCCCTGGGCGATTTCCGGCTGGTAGGGCGTGTAGCTTGTCAGGAACTCCGACCGCTGGATGATGTGGTCGACCGTGGCCGGCACGTGGTGGCGATAGGCCCCGGCCCCGACGAAGAACGGCCCCTCGGCGGCCGAGCGGTTGCGGCGCGACAGGCGCAGCATTTCGCGCTCGACCTCCAGCTCGCCGGCGTGATGGGGCAGGTCCACAGGCTCGCTGCGGCGGGCGACGGCCGGCACGTCGACGAACAGCTCGTCGATCGAGCCCGCGCCGATCACGCCGAGCATGTCGGCGCGGTCTTCGGGGGTCAGGGGGAGGTAGCGCATGAAAAGCTTCCGCAGCGAACTCCCTTCCCCCTTGATGGGGGAAGGGTCGGGGATGGGGGTGGTTACGGCGGTGGAGAAAAACCTCGTCCTTCGACAGGCTCAGGATGAGGTTTTCTACTGCCGGGACTGTGTTTGATCCTCATCCTGAGCTTGTCCCCCGGGTCCGACCGTAGGTCGGCCCGAGGATGAACTCCGGACGAGGATCACGCACCGACCTAAAGCGTCGCCAGGAACGCCTCGTAGGCGTCGCGGTCCATCAGGGCGTCGACCTCGGCCGGGTTTGAAAGCTTCAGCTTGGCGAACCAGCCGCCGCTTTCCGGCAGGGCGTTGACGGTCTCGGGGGCGTCGCCCAGCTCGGCGTTGGCTTCCACGACCTCGCCCGACACCGGGGCGTAGACGTCGGAGGCGGCCTTGACGCTCTCGACGACGGCCAGGCCGTCGCCCTGGGCGACCGTCTTGCCGACTTCCGGAACTTCGACGAACACCACGTCGCCCAGTTGCTCGGCGGCGTAGGCGGTGATGCCGACGGTGGCGACGTCGCCTTCGACGGCGACCCATTCATGGTCCTTGGTGAAGCGCATGGTCTGGCCCTTGGTGGATTAGAGTTTGCGGACGTAACGGGTGGGAACGAACGGGGAGGCGACGACCTCGGCGGCCGCCGGCTTGCCCCGGACGATGACTTTCAACTGCGACCCGATCACGGCGTAGGCCGGGGGCACGAAGCCGATGGCGATGGCGCCGCCGAAGCTGGGGCCGAAGCCGCCGCTGGTGACCTTGCCGATGACGTTTCCGTCAGCGTCGGCGATCTCCGCGCCCTCGCGGGCCGGGGCGCCTTCCAGCACCTTCAGGTTCACGCGGATGCGCGACAGGTCGCCGGCCAGTTCCTTGGTGATCCGTTCGGCGCCCAGGAAGTCGCCGGCCTCGCGGCGGCTCTTGCCGACGGCGAAGTTCAGGCCGGCTTCGATCGGCGAGACGGTCTCGTCCAGGTCGTGGCCGTAGAGCGGCAGGCCCGCTTCCAGTCGCAGGCTGTCGCGGGCGCCCAGGCCGATCGGCTTGACGCGTTCGTCGGCCAGCAGGGTGTTCCAGACGCGCTCGGCGGCATCGGCCGGGACCGAGATCTCGTAGCCGTCCTCGCCGGTGTAGCCCGAGCGGGAGATGATGGCGTCGACGCCGAAGGCGGTCAGAGCGCGGGCGTCCATGAACACCATCGTGGCGGCTTCCGGCACGTGGGCGGCCAGGACGGCGGCGGCTTCGGGGCCTTGCAGGGCCAACAGCGCGCGGTCTTCCAGACGCTCGACCGTGGCCTCGTCGGCCAGGGTTTCTGCGATGATCTGGTAGTCGTTGTCCTTGCAGGCGCCGTTGACCACGACGAACAGGCCGTCGTCGTCGGGGCGGGCGGTCATCAGGTCGTCGATGATCCCGCCGTCCTCGTTCAGCAGCACGCCGTAGCGCTGCTTGCCGGGCTTGAGGCCCTGGTAGTCGGCCGAGACCACCTTCTCGAAGCTCTTGGCCGGGTTCTCGCCGCGCAGCCGGGCCTGGCCCATGTGCGAGACGTCGAACAGGCCCGCATGCTCGCGGGTCCAGAGGTGCTCCTTGAGCACGCCGTCCTTGTATTGCACGGGCATGGAATAGCCCGCGAACGGAACCATGCGGGCGCCGGCCGCCACATGGGCGTCGAACAGCGGGGTCTTCTTGAGGTCGTCGTTGGACACGCCAGGGCTCCGAAACGGGGTCGGCGACGCTACCGGCTTCCGCCGGTTGGTCGCGCCCCCGCTGTCCCTTTGGCCTGAGAGATTCCGGCGCTTCCGGCCCTGGCGAGGGCGGACGGCCTTGCTCCTTCGGCGTGCGATCCCTTTGCAGAGAGCGCCTCTTTCCAGCGTTCCTAAACCCGCGCGGTCCGTTTGCCTGAGCGTTTCCGGGGCGGTTGCGCCTTCGGCCTCGGGATCGAATCCCGACGTCTCCCGCGAGGGTCAAGCGGTCAATGGGCGAGGCGGGGGAGGGAGTCAAGCGGGGTCGGGGTTCGAGCCGGCTGGATCTGTTGCATGGCGTTTTCGACGCCATGCTCTTCTTCCGAGCATCCCCGCGAAGGCGGGGATCCAAGCCGAGGTGGCGGGCCTTGCAAGGCCGCGCCGCGTCTTCGAACTCAGCTTGGGTCCCCGCCTTCGCGGGGAAGGTCGGATTTCTGGGAAGGTGAGCCGTTCTTCACCGCGCCGCCCTGGCCGAGAAAGCCGACGATCAGGAACTGCAGCGTCGCGCCCATGGCCACGCCCAGCAGGGTGACGCCGAGCCAGGTGGTCGGCCCGGCCTTCGGGCCGGCGTTGGCTGTCCAGAGATAGACGGCCCAGAGGATCGCCGCGCCAGCCGCCGGTCCGATGAAGGCGAGGTTGGCCTTCGGGCCAAGCCGACGGCGGGCGATCAGCACCAGGATGGCGCAGCCGACGATCTCGATCAGCGGGCCGACGAGGCTGATCGGTCCGGCGTTGTCGGGGATGGCGGGTCCGCACAGCACCGTCAGTCCGATGGCCAGGCAGCCGATCGTCCAGTAGCGGCGAACGCCGATGGGTCCTTCTCTCACGCCCGTAGCTTAGGCGTGCGGCATCGACGCGCGGACCTGGGCGCGCAGGACGTCGATCGGGGCCAGGCCCGCGTCGGTCTTGAAGTGCCAGTAGGTCCAGCCGTTGCAGGCCGGGGCCGACTGCACCATGGCGCCGATCTTGTGGATCGAGCCCGACAGGTCGCCGACCGCGATGGAGCCGTCCGGACGCACCTTGGCCGCATGGTTGCCCTTGGCGCAGTACAGCGTGTCGCCCGGGTGCAGCAGACCGTTCTCGACGATGACGCCGAACGGCACGCGCGGCTCGGCCCGCTTGCTGCCCATGACGTCCAGGTCCTGCGGGGCGATCGGGATCACCTTGGCGATCCGCTCCTTGGCGTGGGCCACGTATTCGGCCTCGCGCTCGATGCCGACGAACTTGCGGCCCAGGCGCTTGGCGGCCGCGCCGGTGGTGCCGACGCCGAAGAACGGATCCAGGATCACGTCGCCCGGTTTGGTGGTCGACAGGATCACCCGGTAGAGCAGGGCTTCGGGCTTCTGGGTCGGGTGGGCCTTGTTTCCGTCGGCGCCCTTGATGCGCTCCTCGCCGGTGCACAGCGGGATGGTCCAGTCCGAGCGCATCTGCACCTCGTCATTGGCCATCTTCAGGGCGTCGTAGTTGAAGGTGTAGCGCTTGGCGTTCTGGCTCTTGGAGGCCCAGATCAGGGTCTCGTGGGCGTTGGCGAAGCGGGTGCCCTTGAAATTGGGCATCGGGTTGGTCTTGCGCCAGATGACGTCGTTGAGGATCCAGAAGCCCAGGTCCTGCACGGCCACGCCGACGCGGAAGATGTTGTGATAGCTGCCGATCACCCAGATCGCGCCGTCGTCCTTCAGGACGCGGCGGGCGGCCTTCAGCCACTCGCGGGTGAACTTGTCGTAGGCGGCGAAGCTTTCGAACTGGTCCCAGTGGTCGTCGACCGCGTCGACCTTGGAATTGTCCGGACGCAGCAGGTCGCCGCCGAGTTGCAGGTTGTAGGGCGGATCGGCGAAGATCAGGTCGACCGACTTCTCGGGCAAGGCGTTCATCGCCTCGATGCAGTCGCCCTGAATGATGGTTTCCAGCCCGAAGGACATGTCCGCTTCCCTGCAAAACACCCAAGGGAATCATGGAGTCCCGTGGTTACCCGGGAATGAACGGTCATGGTTAGCCACTGGTTAATCGCGATTCGAAAAGCCGTTAATCATGCTTGATGTTCTTGTAATGTTCCGTATCGTGGACTCGACCGAGGCGCGAAGGGCCGTCGGAGCCGGTGGTCAAGGCAGGGGAAGGGCATGGCGCTGATCCGCGGTTTCATCGCCTCCAGCCTCGATGGCCGCGTGGCCGACGCGGGCGGCGGGGTCGAGTGGCTGGCCCCGTTCCGCAAGGTCGATCCCGGCTACGGCGCCTTCATCGACGACGTCGGCACGGTGGTGATGGGCCGGCGCACCTACGACCTGATCCCGAGCCTGGGTACGGGCTGGCCCTATGCCGGCAAGCGCGGCTTCGTCGTCACCTCGCGGCGGGGCGATCCGGTGCAGCGCGGCGTGCGGTTCTGGCGCGAGGGCCTGCCCGACCTGATCGAGCGCCTGCGCGACCTTGACGACGGCGACGCCTGGGTGGTCGGCGGCGCCGGCCTGCTGGCCGCCTTCGCCGAGGCCGGGGCGCTGGACCGCCTGTCGCTGCTGATCGCGCCCGTGCTGCTGGGCGAGGGACTGCGGCTGTTTCCCGAACGGGCCGGCGCGCCGCGCGGCCTGGTGCTGCGCGGGACGGCGTCCCTGGCCATGGGCGTGGTGCGGCTGGACTACGAGCTGCCGCCGCTCAGGGCTGGGCGGGGCAGGGGGCGAACGGCCGGGTCCCAGGGCGTAGCGGAGGTTTAGAAGCGTCGTGAACCTCGCCTGTCGGGCGTCATCTAACCTTCGCGCGACCGACGTAACAGCGTCTTGCGACCGACATATCCGCCACCCCAGCGCGCCGCTTGGCGCACAAGGGGATGGATATGACTTTCAACACGAAGGGCCGCTCGGCCCTGATGTTCTGCGGCGCGGCCCTCGTGGCCCTGCTGGCGACGAGCGCCCAGGCGGCCGACACGGTTCCGGCGACCGCCGACACGACGAACCCTGACTCGACCGCCGTCGAGCAGGTCATCGTCACCAGCCAGAGCGAGACCCGCTCGGCCGTGGCCATGCAGGCCCAGCAGATCCAGCGCGTCCTCCCCGGCGCCAGCCCGCTGAAGGCCATCCAGTTCCTGCCCGGCGTCGTCTATCGGACCGCCGATCCGTGGGGCAACAACGAGCAGAACCTGTCGCTGTTCGTCCACGGCTTCTCGACCCAGCAACTGGGCTACACCCTCGACGGCGTGCCGCTGGGCGACCAGCAGTATGGCAACTACAACGGCCTGTCGGTGTCGCGAGCCATCACCAGCGAGAACGTCTCCCGCGTGACCCTGTCGTCCGGCGCTGGCTCGCTGGGCGTGGCCTCGACCAGCAACCTGGGCGGCGCCATCGAGACCTTCAGCCGCGACCCGTCGGCCGAGCGCGGTTTCACCGTGCGCCAGACCGTGGGCAGCAACGAGACCAGCCGCACCTTCCTGCGCCTCGACACCGGCGAGATCGCCGGCGGCTTCAAGGGCTATCTGTCGTACCTGCGCCACGACGCCAAGGCCTGGGACTTCGACGGCCACCAGCGCGGCCACCAGGTGAACCTGAAGGTCGATCGCGAGACCGAGAAGGGCGTGCTGACCTTCTACGCCGACTGGCAGATGAAGGTGGAGCCCAACGAGGACGCCACGGCCTTCGGCAACCAGCAGACCACGGCGGCGGCCAGCTACACGCCCTATACCCGCCCGTTCCTCTATCCGAACCTGGCGGCCTGCACGAGCAACCTGACGGGCGGCCCCGGCACCCCGCCGACGGCCCAGGGCAACAACTTCTCCAACTGCTTCAGCGCCGCCCAGCGCGAGGACATCCTGACCTACGTCAAGTACGCCTGGAAGCCGGTCGAGGACTTCACCTGGACCAACCAGGCCTACCATCACTACAATTTCGGCCGCGGGATCGTGGCCGGTCCGATCAACACCGCCGGCCTGCCGGCGCTGTTCGCCACCTACTATCCCAGCCTGGTGGTCGGCTCGAACACCAGCGCCGCCACCCTGACCAACATCGCCAACCTGTTCGGCGGCTCGGGCAACGCGGTGCGCACCACCGAGTACCGCATCAACCGCACGGGCCTGACCTCGACGGCCGAGTGGACCCTGGGCGACCACCAGATCAAGGGCGGCGTCTGGTTCGAGCACAATGAATCGGCCCAGCAGCGCGCCTGGTATCCGATGAGCGCCGCCAACAACAACCTGTCGCCCTACGACGTGCCGCGCGGCAAGAAGGTGCTGACCCAGTACGCCGCCGAGTTCTACGTCAACGACATCCAGCTGCACCTGCAGGACCAGTGGCGCGTGACGCCGAAGCTGCTGCTGCAGGCGGGCTTCAAGTCGAGCCTGCAGGACGCCACCGGCAAGTTCCCGATCAACCAGCAGAACCTGCCGACCGTGGCGGTGCCGGTCCACTATCCGACCGGCAGCATCGAGTCGAACAAGTGGTTCCTGCCGCAAGCCGGCCTGCTGTGGGACGCCACCGACAGCGAGCAGGTGTTCGTCAACGTCCAGCAGAACATGCGCCAGTTCATTCCCTACGGCGCGGGCAGCAACTTCTATGGCTTCTCGCCGTGGAGCCTGGGCACCCAGGCGGCCTTCGACCTGTTCAAGCAGACGGTGAAGCCCGAGACCTCCTGGACCTACGAGATCGGCCTGCGCAGCCGCCACGACGTGGCCTGGGGCCCGATCACCGGCGTCGAGGGCCAGATCAACGCCTATGACGTCAAGTTCAGCAACCGCCTGCTGAACATCGCGCCCTACAGCTTCATCAACCCCGGCCCGGCCATCCTGGCCAATGTCGGCGGCGTGACCTCCAAGGGCGTCGACGTGGCCGGCACGCTGAAGTTCGGCTCGAGCGTCCAGCTGTACAACGCCCTGTCCTACAACGAGGCCAAGTACGACTCCGACTACCAGAGCGGCACCACCACGGTGAACGGCGTGGCCACGCCCGTCACCGTGGCGACCGGCGGCAAGACCGTGCCGCTGACGCCCAAGTGGATGAACAAGACAGTGCTGCGCTTCAACCAGGGCAAGTTCGACGCCCAGCTCAGCGGCGACTATGTCGGCAAGCGTAACGTGACCTACCTCAACGACCTGTCGGTGAAGTCGATGATGCTGGTCGACCTGCAGGCCGGCTACACCTTCGACATGCCGGCCGACGGCCTGGTGAAGGGCCTGCGCGTCTCGGCCAACGTCACCAACCTCTTCGACAAGAAGGGCGTCTCGACGGCCAACGTCACCAGCAACTCGGGCGGCTACACCGCCTATGCCCAGGCCCCGCGCATGGGCTTCGTGACCCTGTCGGCGGACTTCTAGGCTTCAGGCGAACGACTGCGAACAGAGAGGCCCGGCGGGAAAACCGCCGGGCCTTTTTGTTTGGGGCTTGAGGACGGATCGAAAATCAGCTGTTCGCGCCTCTCAAATCCGCCTTCCCCGCGCAGGCGGGGATCCAAGCTGGATTTCAGGATGAGGCGCGGCCGTGACTTTCCCGCGGGCTCGGCTTGGATCCCCGCCTGCGCGGGGATGCTCGGTGAAAATCGTACAAGCCAGTGAATATCCGCTCAGGGCGCCAGCACCACCCCGACGTCCGGCGCGGTTCCGCCATCGACCTGGGCCAGGAACGCCGCCTGCATCGCGGCCTGTCCCTGCGAGGTCTGCACCGTCAGCCAGCGCGGGGCGTCGGCGACGAAGGGACCCCAGGCCGCGCCATAGCGGGTCTCGAACGCGCCGGGCGCCCAGTCCTGGCGGCGCTTGGCGATGCGATCGGGGGCGAAGAAGAAGACCGGCTTGGGGCCGGGCAGGGATCCGCCGCCTCGCTCCGTCTCCCAGTGCGTGCCGCCGACCAGCAGCGAGAAGGCCAGATCCTCGCCAAAGGTCTCGTGTACGGCCCGCAGCACCGCCGCGTCGCCGGCGAAGTCGACGAACACCGCGGGCCGCTCGATCGGCGCCGTCGGCAGGTCGGCATAGGCTACGACCTGGTCGTAGACGCCCAGGCCCTCGACGAAGCCGACATTGCGCGGCGAGGTCAGGCCAACGACCTTGGCGGCGCCGCGTCGCTTGAGCAGGTGAGCCAGGCCGATCGCCGTCTTGGCCGAGGCGCTGGACAGGATCACCGACTTGGCGCCGAACAGGGCGCTCTCGTCAAGAAAGTCCTCGATCAGGAACGAGGTGATGAACAGCGGCTGCAGCAGCGCCTTGTGCGCCTCCAGCCCGTCGTCTTCACCCACGGCCTGATACTGATTGTAGACCGCCGCCAGCTGGGCGCGGTGGGGCGAGACGTCGGTGAAGCCGGTGCGGCCGGGCTTGGCCTGCACGGTCAGGTGCGTCGACATCGGCCAGTAGCCGTAGAACCGCTGGCCGACGGCGATGTCCGGATGGGCCGAGGCCTCGACCCGGGCGTGGCCCCAGACCGGCACGCGGCCGAAGCCTTCCGGGGCCGGGAAGAAGTCCCAATAGCGCATGGTTTCGCCAAACACCGCGTAGGTGACGTTGTTGGCAGTCAGGGCGAAGCTCTCGATCGCCAGGCGCACCTGGCCGTCGTCGAGCGGCGGCGGCTCGACCTCGCGAAATTCCGTGCGGCGCAGGTCGGACTTGGCGACCAGAAAATCCCAGGCCATGGCAGGCTCCCGTTCGTCGCCGGGAGTAGGCGGCAGGACGTATCACAAGTCAAACGATCGTTTGAATTCTTGCCGCCCGCTGCGTCAGCGGCGCATGGTCGCCGGCAAAAGGGAGAAACGACCATGAGCCTCGCGGGCAAGACCCTGTTCATCACCGGCGCCAGCCGGGGCATCGGCCTGGCCATCGCGCTGCGCGCCGCTCGCGACGGGGCCAATATCGTCGTCGCCGCCAAGACCGCCGACCCGCACCCCAAGCTGCCCGGCACCATCTACACCGCCGCCGACGAGATCGCCGCGGCCGGCGGCGCGGCACTGCCGCTGGTGGTCGACGTGCGCGACGAGGCCAGCGTGCAGTCGGCGGTCGACCAGGCCGTCGAGCGGTTCGGGGGCATCGACATTCTCGTCAACAACGCCTCGGCCATCTCGCTGACCGGCACGCTGTCGACCGACATGAAGCGCTACGACCTGATGCACCAGGTCAATACGCGTGGCACCTTCCTGACATCGAAGGCCTGCATCCCGCACCTGAAGAAGTCGGCCAATCCGCACGTGCTGATGCTGTCGCCGCCGCTCGACATGTCGCCGCGCTGGTTCGGCGGCCACGTGGCCTACACCATGGCCAAGTTCGGCATGTCGATGTGCGTGCTGGGCATGGCTGAAGAGTTCCGCAGCGACGGGATCGCTTTCAACGCCCTGTGGCCGCGCACCGGCATCGCCACCGCCGCCATCCAGTTCGCCCTGACCGGCGAGGAGGGCCTGCGCCACTGCCGCACCCCCGAAATCATGGCCGACGCCGCCCACGCCATCTTCGAAAAGCCCTCGCGCGAGCTCACCGGCCAGTTCCTGATCGACGACACCTTCCTCTACAGCGAGGGCGTGCGCGACTTCGACAAGTACCGCGTCGATCCGACGGCCAGCCTGATGCCGGACTTCTTCGTGCCGGAGGACAGCGTCCCGCCGCCGGGCGTGGTGATCGGTTAGGAGGAGCGCTCCCCGTCGAACCTTCAACACCCGTAAAATCCCCGCGAAAGCGGGGACCCAGGTGTTTTATCGTCGAGCGTCGTGGGTTGCAGAAAAAGCCTGGGTCCCCGCTTTCGCGGGGATTTTACGGAAGAGGGGCAAGCACCGATTCCTCCCACGCCTGCGGCGCGGGCCCCTCCCTCTCCCTCTGGGAGAGGTGCTACTTGCGCTTCCGCCCCGCCACGGCCAGCGCCTTCCGCGCCCACTCGACCAGCAGGTCCGGGTCGTCCATGGCGTCGGCCGGGGCGCTCCAGTAGGCCATGGGCTTGCCTTCGCCGAAGGGGTCGAAGGCGTGGGCGCCGGCGGCTTCGAACTGGGGTTTGAGCGCGTCATCGCCCTTGAGGTAGAGGGTGTCGTCGTCGAGGATCGCGAAGAACAGGCCGTTGGCGTAGAGACCGACCCCGCCGAACATCCGCTTGGACTTCAGCTGTCCCAGCGGGGCCAGCTGCTCCAGCACGAACTCCAGGAAGTCATTCGAAACCGCCATGTCCGTCACCATCCGTCCCGCCGCGCCCGCCGACGCCGGCCTGATCCTGTCGTTCGTCCGCGACCTGGCGGAGTACGAGAAGCTGCTGCATGCGGTGGAGGCCACGCAAGCCCATGTCGAGGCGGCGCTGTTCTGCGAGCATCCCAAGGCCTTCTGCGACATCGCCGAGATCGACGGCGAGGCGGTGGGCTTTGCCTTGCGGTTCTACAACTTCTCGACCTTCGTCGGCCGGCACGGGATCTATCTGGAGGACCTGTTCGTGCGGCCGGCCGCGCGGGGTTCAGGCGCCGGCAAGGCGCTGCTGGCGAACCTCGCCCGCCGCTGCGTGGCCGAGAACCTCGGCCGCCTGGAATGGGCCGTGCTCGACTGGAACGCCCCGTCGATCGCCTTCTATGACAGCCTCGGAGCGGCGGCGATGGACGAGTGGATCGTGCGGCGGATGACGGGCGAGGCGCTGAAAAGGCTTGCCGACGCCTGAGGGCGAAATCCTCGCCCTTCGACAAGCTCAGGGTGAGGATTTCGATGCTGGCGTCGGCTCTGACCCTCATCCTGAGCTTGTCGAAGGACGAGGGTCACGCACCGCCTACTCCAGCCGGTCGGCCTTGCGCAGCGCCGGGAACAGCCAGGCCCAGGTTCCGGTGACGACCATCGCCCCGAGGCCCCCGAACACCGCCGCGCCGACCGGGCCGAGCAGCCAGGCGACCGCGCCGCTTTCGACCTCGCCCAGTTCGTTGGAGGCGCTGATGAACACGCCCGAGACGGCCGAGACCCGGCCGCGCATGGCGTCGGGGGTGACGATCTGCACCAGGGTCTGGCGGACATAGACCGAGACCATGTCAGCCCCGCCCAGCACGGCCAGGGCGCCGACCGTCAGCCAGACCCATTGCGACAGGCCAAAGACCACGGTGGCCGCGCCGAATACGAACACGCCGGCGAACATGATCCGGCCGGCATGGCGACGGATCGGGTTGCTGGCCAGGTAGATGCCGACCAGGGTCGCGCCGATGGCCGGCGAGGCGCGCAGCAGGCCAAAGCCGCCCGGGCCGATGTGCAGCACGTCGCGGGCGAACACCGGCAGCAGGGCCGTGGCGCCCCCGAGGATCACCGCGAACATGTCGAGCGAGATCGAGCCGAAGACGATCTTGTTGTTCCAGACATAGGCCAGGCCTTCCTTGATCAGCTCCAGGCGCGAACCGGACTGCGGCTCGGGCGTGGTCGACCGGCGGATGGCCGAGGTCAGCAGGATGCCGACGAGATAGAGGCCGGCGGCGCCGCCGAAGGCCATGCCCGCCGAATGCACCAGCAGCAGGCCGCCGAGCGCGGGGCCGACGATCGAGCCGGCCTGCCAGGCCAGCGAGTTCCAGGCGATGGCGCGCGGCAGCAGGGGGCGGGGCACCAGCATCGGCCCCATGGCGCTGACGGCCGGCGACATGAAGGCCCGGCTGGCGCCGAAGAACACCGCGACCATGAAGATCGGCCACAGGGCGTGGACGCCTCGCACCGCCAGGCCGAACAGGATCAGCACGCTGACGATGTCGATCCCCAGGGTGACCATGGCGATGTGCTTGCGGCTGCGGCGGTCGGCCGTCTCGCCGGCCAGCAGGGTCAGCAGGAACAGCGGCAGGAACTGCGCCAGGCCGATCATGCTAACCATGAAGGCGGACTCGCCGACCGACATGGTCTGGCGGGCGATGGCGTAGACCTGCCAGCCCAGGGCCACGGCCTGGATCTGCACGCCGAGCGTGCCGACGAAGCGCGAGCCCCAGAACAGCAGGTAGTCCCGCTCGCGCAGCAGGGCGCGGGTGGACGTGTCGGGGGCGATTTCGGCGGCGGCCGGCGGGGAGGGGTCTGACATTTCGGCGCGGACCCTGCCTCGTGAGGCGAAGCGTCGCAATCGCGTTTGTCTCATAAGCCCGTCGATTTCGTTGACGCGCGGGTCATACGGCCCTATGCCGCCCGCCTCTGCCATGGGAGAGCGCCGCCGATGCGACGCCTGCGACGAACCTGCGCCGCGCGGACCGAGGTCCACGCCTGAACGCCCCGGAAAGGCGGCCGTCGCGGCCGCGTCACGCGCCGGGGATAAAGCCCCCTGCACGTACCCGGATCATCGTCGCCCCCATGACTGTTTCTTCTGCTTTCGCCGCCGCCATTCCCCAGGACGCCCCCGCCATCGCGGTCGAGGCCCCGCATCACGCCGCCGCCGTCGAGGCCCTGGTCGATCGCGCCTTCGGGCCAGGCCGGTTCGCCAAGTCGTCCGAGCGCCTGCGCGAGGGTAACCACAAGCTGGACGCCTGCTCGTTCGTGGCCCTGCGCGGCGACCTGGTGATCGGCAGCGTGCGCCTGTGGCCGGTGACGATCGGCGGCAAGCCGGCGGCCTTTCTGGGGCCGCTGGCGGTCGATGCGACCCAGCGCAGCGCCGGCCTGGGCCAGGCCCTGGTCGAGGCCGCCTGCGCCGCAGCGGCTCAGGCCGGCTGGAGCGCCGTGCTGCTGGTCGGCGACGCGCCCTATTTCGCCCGCATCGGCTTTTCCGCCGCCCCGGCCGCCAAGGTCGTGATGCCCGGTCCTGCCGATCAGCGCCGGGTGCTGCTGAAAGCCCTTACCCCGGGCGGCGACGAAGGTTTCGAAGGCCGCGTGGCCGTCGCCTAGCGGCTTTGCTTGAGCCGGGCGCGCGCATGGCCTACCTGAAGGCCATGCCCTCCGACACAGCCCCCACCGGACTTCAAGGCGTCGCCGACGCCGCCAAGGCGGCTGGGAGCGGCGGCCTGCCGCCGGTGCACCTGTGGCATCCCGCCCACTGCGGCGACATCGACATCCGCATCCGCAAGGACGGGGTCTGGTTCCACGAGGGCTCGCCGATCGGGCGCGAGGCCCTGGTGCGATTGTTCTCGACCATCCTGCGGCGCGACCCCGACGGCTTCCACCTGGTCACGCCAGTCGAGAAGATGAAGATCGTCGTCGAGGACGCGCCGTTCATCGCCGTGCGTGTCGATCGCGACGGCGAGGCGCTGCGGTTCCTGACCAATGTCGGCGACGCGGTCGAGGCGGGGCCCGACAACGCCATCCGCGTCGAGATCGACGCCGAGACCGGCGAACCCCGGCCCTATCTGCACGTGCGGCGCGGGCTGGAAGCGCTGATCGCCCGGCCGGTGTTCTACGAGCTGGTCGAGCTGGCCGCCGAGCGCGACACGGCCGACGGCCCGCGCCTGGGCGTGGCCTCGAACGGCGCCTGGTTCCCGATCGGGCCGGCAGGAGCCCACCTGGCATGATCCCGCAGACCGACATCGCGGCGCGGCGGGCCTTCATCCGCGGCCGCCTGGACCAGATCGAAAACTACGATCCGTCCCTGCAGACCGACTGGCGTTCGGATTACGACCTCAATCCCGGCCTGCAGATGGACAATCCGCACGCCCTGCGGCCGGCGGCGGTGCTGATCGGCCTGGTCGAGCGCGGCGACGGCCTGAACGTCATCCTGACCCGCCGCTCGGACGCCCTGCGCAGCCACACCGGCCAGATCGCCTTTCCCGGCGGGCGCTGCGATCCGGGCGAGACGCCCTGGGGCACGGCCCTGCGCGAGGCGCACGAGGAGGTGGGCCTCGACCCCCGCTTCGTCGAGGTGGCCGGCATGCTGCACGGCTACGCCACGGTGACCGGCTTCCACGTGACGCCGGTGGTCGGCTTCGTCGATCCGGCCGCCGAGCTGGTCGCCAATCCCGACGAGGTGGCCGACGTCTTCGAGACGCCGTTCGACTTCCTGATGGACCCCGCCAACCACCAGCGCCAGCATCGCGATACGCCCACCGGCCCGCGCTTCTTCTACGCCATGCCGTGGAACGAGCGCTTCATCTGGGGGGCGACGGCCGGCATGCTGCGGGCCTTGTACGAGCGCCTGCATCCCGAACTTCCGACAGCTGGGGACGACGGTGTTTCTTCCTTGGCGCGCCCGTCCATTCCCTGAAATAGTCCCTTGATTGGTAAGGCGTCCTTCCCGTGACGACGGGTCGTGCCATTCCGTTGCGTAAGGGGATTGAGCGCGTGGAAGCCCAGACCATCGGCAAGGCGCCGTGGATGACCTGGCCGGAGACCAAGGCGGTGATCGCCGCCCTGGAGGCCAAGGGCCGTCCGGGCTGCGCCCGCTTCGTCGGCGGCTGCGTACGCAACACCCTGATGGGCAAGCCGGTCGACGATATCGACATCGCCACCACCCTGACGCCCGACGAGGTGATCGAGGCGCTGGGCGAGGCCAAGCTCAAGGCGATTCCGACGGGCGTCGACCACGGCACGGTCACGGCGGTGTCGGGCAAGATTCCGTTCGAGATCACCACCCTGCGCCGCGACGTCTCGACCGACGGCCGCCGGGCGGTGGTGGCCTTCACCCACGCCTGGGAAGAGGACGCCCAGCGTCGCGACTTCCGCTTCAACGCCCTCTATGTCGATGGCGACGGGCGGCTCTACGACCCCACCGGCCACGGGGTGCAGGACGCCAAGGACGGCAAGGTGGTGTTCGTCGGCGAGCCGATGACGCGCATCCGCGAGGACTATCTGCGGATCCTGCGCTTCTTCCGGTTCCAGGCCTGGTACGGCAAGGGCGAGCCCGACCAGAAGGCCCTGGCCGCCTGCAAGGCGCTGAAGGGCTTGGTCTCTGGCCGCGCGGCCGAGCGCACCCAGAAGGAGATCCTCAAGCTGCTGGCGGCCGACGATCCGCGTCCGGCCCTGCGGCTGATGGCGGCCACCGGCGTGCTGGCGGCGATCCTGCCGTTCGTCAAATCGCTGGCCCGCCTCGACGGCCTGGTCGCCATCGAGACCGAGCAGCTGTTCGAGAACGACGTCGAACTGCGCCTGGCGGCCCTGATCCCCGACGACGTCGCCCTGGCCCGCGAAGTCGCCGAGCGCCTGCGGCTGTCCAACGCCCTCAAGGAGCGGCTGGTCGAGGTGGTCGGGACCTCGCCGCGCATCGTCTCGTGGATGAGCCCGCGCGAGGCCCGCCGGGCCGTCTACGCCCTGGGCCTGCGCACCTTCACCGACCGGGTGAAGCTGGCCTGGGCCGCCTCGACCCGCCCAGCCACCACCCCGCAGTGGCGCGCCCTGCTGGCCCTGGCCGAGAACTGGGACCCGCCGACCTTCCCGCTGACCGGCGAGGAGGTGATGCGGGCCGGCGTGCCCAAGGGGCCGCTGGTCGGCGAGGTGATGCGCGAGGTCGAGATCTGGTGGATCGACCAGGACTTCATCGAGGACAAGCTGTCGGTGATCGAGCGCCTGAAGGCGGTGGTCCAAGGCATGGCGGTCTAGAAGATTATCCAGCGCGTGGTCCTCGCCCTTCGACAAGCTCAGGGTGAGGACCATCTGCAGGGCTCGGCGTCAGAAAAACCTCATCCTGGGCTTGTCGAAGGACGAGGTTTTCGCCGCGATCGCCTCCCTCAATACCGATACTTCACCCGGAGCGTCACCCGGCGCGGGTCGTTGTAGTAGCCGACACCGAACAGAGAGGCGGTGGCGTAGTAGGACTCGCCGCAGTTGGAGCATTCCAGCGCCGCTTCCCAGTGGCCCTCGTCGTCGCGATAGACGATGCCGACATTGGCCAACGTGCTGGCCGGGGTCTTGGCGAAGCTGGTGATCACGGGCGTCGTTCCGCCATAGGGCGTGGCGGTGATCGTCGCGCCGTCGTTGTAGCTGCTGGTCCAGAAGGCCTGGGAATAGCTCAGCGAGCCGTTGAGGCTGAAGGACCCGTTCAGGTCGGGGGCGGGGACGCGATAGCTGACGCCCAGAGTCGCCTGCACCGACGGGAAGCGCACCGGCGTGTCGCCGGTCGTGGTGCAGTTGGTCGGCTCGGGGCGAGTGGAACAGGGGATGGTCCCGGCCGAACCGCCGAAGCGGGCCGGCACGTTCGCATATTCCCGGTGCGCGGCCGAGCCGCCGGCGAAGAGATCGAGGGCGGGCGTGGGGCTGGCCGAGACCTCCAGTTCCAGGCCGTAGGCGCGCAGGTCGCCGGAATTGCGGGTGACGAACGAGGCGCCGCCCGTGCTGGCCAGCATCTGCAGATCCTGGACGTCCTCGTAATAGGCCGTGGCGTTGACCCGCAGGCGGCGGTCCAGCCAGTCGGTGCGGGCCCCGGTCTCATACGACCAGGCCTTTTCCGGGCCGAAGATGGTCACGCCCGCGGCGCTGGTGACCCGGGTGTTCCAGCCGCCAGACTTGAAGCCGTTGGTGGCCGAGACGAACAGCATCCGGTCGTCGTCCAGCTTGTAGGACAGCGCCACGCGCGGGGTGAACCGTTCGGTCGTCTGCTCCAGCGGAATGCCGCGCGCGACCAGGTTGGCGCTGGTGAGGCGCAGGGCGGCGGCCGGCAGGGCGACGGTGATTCCGGCCGGATAGCTGGCCTTGCCGGTGTCGTAATAGGCGAGGGTCTTTTCCTCGTGGGTGTAGCGCCCGCCGACGGTCAGGGTCAGGGGATCGGACAGGGCGATGTCGGCCTGGGCGTAGATCGCGCTGGAGGTCGCGCCGTTCTTCATCACCCAGTCGGAGATCAGGCGGCTGAAATAGTCGACCTGGGCGGTCTTGTTGTCCTCGTCGAGATAGAACAGGCCCGCCACCCAGCGCGCCCGGCCGGTCTGGCCGGTCAGCTTCAGCTCCTGGGTGAACTGCTGGTTGGTGATCTCGCTGGCCATCACATAGCCGCCGCGCGACGAGGCGCCGTTGAAGAAGTCGATGACGAAGCCCTGGTCGACGCTGCGATAGCCGGTGATCAGGTTGACGGTGGCCCAGCCCAGGTCGTGGCGCAGGTTCGAGGTCAGGCCCGCCGTGCGCACCCGGGCGCAGTTGCCCAGCGAATAGGTCAGGTAGGTGTTGATGACGTCCTGGTCGCACTCGCCCGCGCGCAGGCCCGAGCGCGAGGCGTAGGCCGGATCGACAGGATTGGAGCCCAGGGTGGTCTTGGCCTGGTCGACATAATCGACCGAGAGGTCCCAGGTGGTGGCCGCGCTGGGCAGCAGGCGCACCGCCGCCCGGGCGCCGGAGGCGTCCTCGCCGTTCAGCTTTTCGCCGGTGGTCAGGCTGCGGCCGTAGCCGGCGTCATCGACCCGGAAGGCCGAGACCTTGGTCAGCACCTTGTCGCTCAGCGGCACGTCGACCGCGCCGCGCAGCAGCTGGCGATCGAAGCTGCCGTACGAGGTTTCGACAAACCAGCCGAACTCCGGGGCCGGCTTGCGCAGGGTGATCGAGACGGCGCCGCCGGTAGTGTTGCGGCCGAACAACGTGCCCTGCGGCCCGCGCAGCACCTCGACCTGCTCTACGTCGAACAGCGAGACGGCGTTGGCGTTCTGGCGAGCGAAATAGATCTCGTCGACATAGGTGGCGACCGGCACGTCGAACGAGGCGATCTGCTCGGTCGAGCCCAGGCCGCGGATGTAGAAGGTCAGGGCCGAACCGGTGCCGGTGTTGAGGCCGCCGGTGACGCTGGGCACGAAGCGGGTCAGGTCGGTGGTGTCGCGGATCTGCTGGGCTTCCAGCTGGCGGGGGCTGAGCGCCGTCACCGCCAGGGGCACGTCCTGCAGGTTCTCCGAGCGGCGCTGGGCGGTGACCACCACCTCCTCGACGCCGGCGGGCTCCGGGTTGGACGCCGTCTGGGCGAGGGCCGAGCCGCCGGCCAGCAGGGTCGCCAGCAGGCTTGCGGCGATCGGGGTCTTAAGCTGAAGCATCGCGCCCTCCATCCTTGACGCCGGCGGTTCGGCGCGGCGGTAAGGAGGATCGGCAAGCGAAAAATCGTCGTTCCACCAATGTGACGGCTGTCCGACTGTCGGACGAACCTCGTGGGCTGAGCGGGCCCGGACCGGCGCGGCGCCCAATCCGGCGGCGATGGCCCTGGCTTGTATGGATGCTTGGCGCCCGCAATAGTCGTGTTTCGCGTGGCGCCAGCCTGGTGTGGCGCGAGAAGGGGGGCGTGGGCATGCCGACGGGCAGGGTGAAGTGGTTCAACACCGCCAAGGGCTTTGGCTACATCGAGGGCGATGATGGCGACGACGTCAGGGTCTATGCCGTCACGGTCGAGCGATCAGGCCTGCCGCCGCTCCAGGAGGGGCAGCGGGTCGCCTGCGAGGTAGGAGCCCGACCCGCGCACCAATCATATGAAGGCCAACCAGCTGAAGCTTGCCTAGGGTCCTATCTCAGCTCGAAATAGGCCGTGCCGTCGCCTTCGGTGTGGGCGACGATGGCGATCTCATGCTCGACGCCGTCGTCCAGGGTCAGACGGCCGCCGCCGGCGCGGAAGGCCTCGCGCATCGCCGCGGGATCGCCCGTCAGGCTGCCCTTGCCGGTGCGCCGTCCTGAGGACGTGCCGGACATCAGCAGTGAAAAGTCGATCTCCTGCCGTTGGCGGGAGATGGTCAGGGCGCCGGCGCCGGTACGCGGGATGGGAGGAGCTTTACGCATGAAGATAGAACGCCGAGCTTGGCCGTTCGATCCTTCTCCCGAAAAATATCTCCAGCGCTGATGTCTTGAAGAAATAAAAGACGCCTTCAGCTTGACCGGAATAATGAGAAAGATTCGAAATCGCTTGTTATCAAGGCGGTGGGCGCGCATGATATGGCGATCGAATATCGCAACGGTTCGGCCGCTCTCCACGCTTGTTCTTAGGATCGAGCGCCCGAGTCCATCCAAAACCTCTCCGAAAATTTGATCGCGTGGACCATTCTGGCCGCGCGGCTACACCTGTCTTAAGGATATCCCCCATGACGACCGGCACCGTGAAGTGGTTCAACTCCACCAAGGGCTTTGGCTTCATTCAACCCGACGACGGCGGCGCGGACGTGTTCGTGCACATCTCGGCAGTCGAGCGCTCGACCCTGGGCTCGCTCAACGAAGGCCAGAAGGTCTCCTTCGAGCTCGAGCGCGATCAGCGCAGCGGCAAGATGTCGGCCGGCCAACTGCAGGCCGCCTGATCCATCTGGCCTGACTTGGCTTCGTCGCCCGCGGGATCTTCCCGCGGGCGTTTTCGAAAGGATCCCATGAACGCACCGCAAAAGAGCGCGCCGCAGAACGTCGGCCATGCCGAGCGCCTCAAGGCCGCGTCTCTGGCCAAGGCGGCCCTTCTGGCCAAGTTCAAGCCCAAGGCGACTGTCACCGACCCGCAGTTCGACGATCGTGACGCCCTGCGCGCGGCCGAACTGGCCGCCGTCCGCAAGGATCGCTCCGCCGCCCGGGCCAAGGCCAAGGCCGAGACCGCCGAGCGCCAGGCCGCCGTGACGGAAGAAGCACTTGCCGCCAAGCGTGGAGCGCGTAAGGAACGCAAGGCGCTGACCAACGCTGAAGCCAAGGCGAAGCGCGACGCCCGTTACGCTGCGCGCAAGGCTCGTGCCTGACCGCGCAATCCCTTTCTGTCTCCCGGGAGCACGCATGGCCCGCAAGCCGAACTACAATTTCGAACGCCAGGAACGCGAGCGCCTGAAGGCGGCCAAGGCCGCGGAAAAAGCCGCCGAGAAGGCCGCTGAAAAAGCCGCCAAGCGGGCCGAGGCCGGCGACGCCGGCGAAGACGGTCCCTCGAACTAGGCTTGCCTGGGCCGTCGCGGCCCGGCAATCGCCCACTAGCGGCGGGCGAGGTCTCTACTTCTTTTCCGGTTTCCGCACCGACGGGCCGTCCATCTTGGACGTGTCGGTGTTGATGGCCGGAAGGTTCGCCGGGCGGCCGGTCAGGGTCTCGATCGGATAGATCGTCCCGCACTTGAGCCATTTGCCGGCCCAGGCGCCGCCGCGCGCCTCGCACTTCGCCTTCGGCCACACCCACAGGTAATGGTAGCCGAACACGCCGACGATGCTGGCGAGGAAGATGCCGATGAAGATGATCTTCAGGCGGTTGATCGTGCGGTTCATGGCGGCGTCTTAAGCACCGGCCGCGCTATGTGGCTAGCCCCATTTCGCGCGGCGGAGCGCCGGACGGCGCTGACGATGCGCGCAAGGTGTCGTACATTTGTTTGAATGATCCCTGAAAAAGAGCATTACGCTTACGTCAGGGGAAACTTGCAAACCTGTGCGGACGCGCTAAGTCGTTCGTCCAAGCAGGGGAAACCTCGAAAGAGAAGCAGCCAGGAGGCGGCGTAGACCGATGAAGGTTCTGGTCCCGGTCAAACGGGTTATCGATTATAACGTGAAGGCTCGGGTCAAAGCCGACCAGACGGGCGTCGACCTGGCGAACGTCAAGATGTCGATGAACCCGTTCTGCGAGATCGCGGTCGAAGAGGCCGTTCGCCTCAAGGAAAAGGGCGCGGCGACCGAGGTCGTCATCGTCTCGATCGGCCCGGCTCAAGCCCAGGAAACCATCCGCACGGCCCTGGCCATGGGCGGCGACCGCGGCATCCTGATCACCAGCGACGCCGACCTCGAGCCCCTGGCCGTGGCCAAGCTGCTGAAGGCCGTCGTGGCCGAAGAGCAGCCGGGTCTGGTGCTGATGGGCAAGCAGGCCATCGACGGCGACAACAACGCCGTGGGCCAGATGCTGTCGGCCCTGCTCGACTGGCCGCAGGCGACCTACGCCTCGGCGATCGAGATCACCGGTTCGGCCGCCAAGGTCACCCGTGAAGTCGACGGCGGCCTGCAGACGCTCGACGTCGACCTGCCGGCCGTGATCACCGCCGACCTGCGCCTCAACGAGCCGCGCTACGCTTCCTTGCCCAACATCATGAAGGCCAAGAAGAAGGAAATCGCGCAGAAGACCGTCGCCGACTACGGCGTTGACGTCGCTCCGCGCCTGACCGTCGTCAAGGTCACCGAGCCGCCGAAGCGTTCGGCCGGCATCAAGGTCGAGACCGCCGCCGATCTCGTTTCCAAGCTCACGACCGCGGGGGTGCTGTAATGGCCGTTCTCGTCATCGCCGATAACGACAACGCGCACCTGCGCGACGGCACCCACAAGACCGTCACCGCCGCCCTGAAGCTGTCGGGCGACGTGGACGTGCTGGTGCTGGGTTCGGGCGTCTCGGCCGTCGCGGCCGAGGCCGCCAAGATCTCCGGCGTCCGCAAGGTGCTGACCGCCGAGAGCGACGCCCTGGGTCACGGCGTCGCCGAGGCTCAAGCCGACGCCGCCCTGGCGCTCGCGGGCAATTACGACGCGATCCTCGTCCCGGCCACGGCCGGCGGCAAGAACTTCGCCCCGCGCATCGCCGCCAAGCTCGACGTCGCGCCGATCAGCGACATCATCGAGGTGGTGTCGGCCGACACCTTCGTTCGTCCGATCTACGCCGGCAACGCGCTGGAGACCGTCCAGTCGTCCGACGCCAAGAAGGTGATCACCGTCCGTCCGACCGCCTTCCCGGCGGCCGGCGAAGGCGGCTCGGCCTCGATCGAAGCCGTCTCGGGCGCCGATGCGGCCAAGACCCGCTTCGTCAGCGAAGAGATGGTCAAGTCGGACCGTCCGGAACTGGCCGCGGCCAAGATCGTCGTCTCGGGCGGCCGCGCCATGGGCTCGGCCGAAGAGTTCCAGGCGGTCATCGAGCCCCTGGCCGACAAGCTGGGCGCCGCCGTCGGCGCCAGCCGCGCCGCCGTCGACGCCGGCTACGCCCCGAACGACTACCAGGTCGGTCAGACCGGCAAGGTCGTCGCCC
The DNA here is from genome assembly GCF_016135805.1 of Caulobacter hibisci. Taxonomy (GTDB): domain Bacteria; phylum Pseudomonadota; class Alphaproteobacteria; order Caulobacterales; family Caulobacteraceae; genus Caulobacter; species Caulobacter hibisci. The sequence goes on along the minus strand of NZ_JADWOX010000008.1, from coordinate 23,548 downwards.
CGCAGCTCTACATCGCCGTGGGCATCTCGGGCGCCATCCAGCACCTGGCCGGCATGAAGGACTCCAAGGTGATCGTCGCGATCAACAAGGACGCCGACGCGCCGATCTTCCAGGTCGCCGATTACGGCCTGGTCGCCGACTACAAGTCGGCCGTGCCGGACCTGATGAGCGCGCTGACCGCCGCCGGCAAGTAAGCCTTCTCGCTTCGGTGAGATCGGAAGGCCCGGGAGCGATCCCGGGCCTTTTGTTTGTTCTGTCCTGCCTCGTCGCCCCCACCCCGAGCATCCCCGCCTTCGCGGGGATGCTCGGGGTGGGGGGCTTCTATTCCGGTTGTCCGCGCAATCTGCAATGATCCACGACAGGCGCCCACGGGAAGCCCGATGATCAACGAACTCGACACTGTCGCTCTGCTCATCGACCGGCCGGACCTGAATCTTCGGAAGGGCGAGATGGGCACGGTCGTGGACGTGCTTGGGAAGGGCGAGGCCTTCCAGGTCGAATTCGTCGACGATGAGGGCTACACCTACGGGTTCGAGACCTTTGCTCCCGGTGAACTGCTGAAACTGCATCACCGCGCCAAGGCGGCCTGAACCCTCCGCAATACCCCTTATGCGCGCCCCCGGATTTGCCTGGGATCGGGCTTGGGCTTAAGCCGTCCTCATGACGCAAGAAGCCGACACCCTTTCCGATCTCGACGCCCAGAAGGCCCGCGCCCGGGCGTGGTTCGAGAGCCTGCGCGACCAGATCTGCGCCGCCTTCGAGACCCTTGAGGACGAGGCCCCGGCCGAGCTCTACGGCGACAAGCCGGGCCGTTTCGAGCTGAAGCCCTGGGATCGCGCGGCCGGCGGCGGCGGGGTGATGGGCATGATGCATGGCCGCCTGTTCGAGAAGGTCGGGGTGCACGTCTCGACCGTGTTTGGGACCTTCCCGCCGGAAATGGCCAAGACCATGCCCGGCGCGGCCGAGGATCCGCGGTTCTTCGCCACCGGCATCAGCCTGATCGCGCACATGACCAATCCGCGCGTGCCGGCCGTGCACATGAACACCCGCTTCATCGCCACCACCAAGGGCTGGTTCGGCGGCGGCGGCGACCTGACCCCGCTGCTCGGTTACCAGCGCCAGCAGGACTTCCCTGACGCCGTGGACTTCCACGCCGCCTACCAGCGGGCCTGCGACAAGTACGATCCGGACTGGCACGCCAAGTACAAGGCCTGGTGCGACGAGTACTTCTTCCTGCCCCACCGCAACGAGCCGCGCGGCATTGGCGGCATCTTCTACGACCACCACGACAGCGGCGACTGGGATCGCGACTTCGCCTTCACCCAGGACGTCGGCCGGGCCTTCCTGGAGATCTATCCGACCCTGGTGCGTCGCCGCATGGGCGAAGCCTGGACGCCGGAAGAGCGCGAGCAGCAGCTGGTGCAGCGCGGGCGCTACGTGGAGTTCAACCTGCTCTACGATCGCGGCACCATGTTCGGCCTGAAGACCGGCGGCAATGTGGAGTCGATCCTCAGCTCCATGCCGCCCGAGGTGAAGTGGCCGTAAGGGGCGATTCTGAGGCGGTATCGGGCGGCTACAATTCATATGGCTTGAGCGCGTCGGACGGCGAAGCCGTCTAAACTCTGGTCCAACGCGCTCAAGGCGCCGCCGCCCTGAAGAAGAGCCGTCCTAGCCCGGCGTGATCTCGTCGAGGGTCAGCAGGCCGTCCTCGTCCGCGTCGAGGCGCTGGAAGCGTGCGATGGCGTCCTTGCGCATCTTCCTGACGGCCAGGTCGATCAACGGATCGGGCGCCTTGGCCTTCAGTTGAGCCACCGCGTCGGGCGGAAAGGTGGCGCCGGCGACGTATTCGTCCCGCGTCAGCCGCTGGTCGCGGTCAGTATCGCCCAACTTGAACACCGCCATGGCCGCGCCCACGCGCATCACCCGATATTCCTCGAAGCTCAGTCGCTTGTCGCGATCGATGTCCAGGCGGTCGAAGGTAGCGGCCAGGCCGGGCGAGCCGAGGGTGAATCCTGTCTTCCTCGGCCTGGCATCGTCCGGCGGGACGACCGAATAGGTTACTCCGTCGTCGGGGCGCTTGAATTCGGCGAGGCTCAGCAGGCCGTCGTCGTCTTCGTCGAGGGCGGCGAAGTCGGCGCGGAGGCTGGTGGCTTGGCTGGTGGCGGGGACCAGCACCACGACGCCGCCGACCAGGGCGGCGAGGGCGAGGGCGGGATAGACGAAGGTCCTGCGGATCATCACGGCTTTCTCCGATGTGAGGATTTCCACCGGACGGGCCAGATAGGCGTCGATGAAGTCGCGGAGCACGTCGCTCGCCGGGCGGTTCTCCTGTTCGCACCGCTGCATGAAGTCGCGCTTCATGCCGTGCGGCAGGCGGACCTGCAGCGTCTCGGATTTCTTGGGTTCGCGTCTCATCTGGGCCTAGCTTCCGGCTGTCCGGGCTCGCAAGCAAGCGCCGATCACCGTCGACCGGAACAGCCGAGCCGTCAGGACGCCAGGTCAATCTTGTACGTACAGAGGGCCTCGCGCCGGCTCAGACCGCCAAACACACCACCTGGGCCACCCGCAGGTCCCGCCGCAGGCCGTCGGCGATGCGGCCGTAGTTGTCGGTGGTGATGGCTTCGCCCGGGGCGAACTCGGGCACGTCCGGGTCGGCGCCGCCCCGGCGGGGGGAGCGGCCGATCAGGGTGCGCAGGCTTTCGGGGGCGGTGGTGTAGATGCGGCCACGGCGGGGCGACTCCGCCACGGTCACGCCGATCACCCGGCCGGCGCTGTCGAGGGCCGGGGCGCCGGAGAGGCCGGCCAGCGTGCCCTTCAGGTTGTCGGTGCGGCCGACCTCGGCCCAGACCAGCACCGGCTCGGTGCGGGCGCCGCGGCCGTGGACGACCAGGTTCTCGCGCCCGATCAGCCGCGAGGCCACCTCGCCGGCGTGGCCCTGCGGGAAGCCGGGGTGGTAGGCCCGCATGCCCTTTCGCGGGTCGGTCAGGTTCATCGGCATGGCCGGGGCCCCGCCCTCTGTGGTCAGGATAGCGGCGTCGAAGCGCGGATCGATGGTGACCTTGGCGGCCACGCCGCGGCCGTCGGCGACCAGGATCGCGGCCGACTTGCACCCGTCGACCACGTGGCGGGCGGTCAGCCACTGGCCGCTCTGGCCCACCGAGAAGGCCGTGCCCGAGGCGGGCTCCTGCTTGTCGGGCACCTGGACGACGATCGACGGATCGAACGGCGAGGACGGACCCAGGGGCACGCCTTCCTCGCCCGGCACCGGCGGCGGCGGCGTGGGCGCGTCGGCGCGCTCCTGGCGGCCGACGGCGACCACCAGCAGGGCGGCGACCACGGCGCCGTAGACCAGCCAGTCTGGAAGCTTGGGGAAATGCACGCGCCCCGCTCCGTCTGCCCCCTTTGCCCTTAGCCCGCCACGCCGGCGGCGATGACGATGGCGGTGGCCAGCTTGGCGCCGACCAGCAGGGCGGCGGCCGAGACCTCGCCCTCGTTGATCCGCTCGGGCAGGCCCTTGAGCATCATGTCGGTCAGGCGGAAGACCAGCAGCTGCAGCGCCAGGGTGGCCACGCCCCACAGCAGGATCTCGATCACCGAGGTCGAGGCGGCCAGCGAGGCGGCCAGCGGAATGGCCAGGCCCGTCAGCACCCCGCCCAGCGACAGGGCGGCGGCGGCGTTGCCCTCGCGGATCAGCTTGATCTCGCGATGGGGGGTCAGGAGGATGTAGATCGCCGCGCCGGCGATCAGCATGACCAGGGTGACGCCCACATGGGTCAGGGTCGTCAGCAGGCCGTTGGCGAAGGCCTGGATCTCGGGTGACTGGATCTGAGGCATGGTACGCGGTGACCCCCTGGAACTTGAGCCGCAAGCTCTAACACGGGTCTGGGAGTCTTGCGTAGGGGGCTCGCCTGGGGAGTGTTCGCGGCTTTCTTGATCCCTTTCTCTTAGAGAGGGAGGGGCCCGCCGCGAAGCGGCGGGAGGGTGAGAGGTTTCACCGCTGGCCGGGAGATCTCCGTGGACTTTCTTTGATGACGATGCGCTCTAGCTGGAGAGGGCGTACCCTCTCACCCTCCCACGCCTGAGGCGTGGGCCCCTCCCTCTCTCCATGAGAGAGGGAAAGTTAAGCCGCGTCGTCCGCGTCGTCTTCCAGCATCCCGGCCATAGCCGCCATCGACAGCTTGCGCAGGGCGCTGGCGCGGATCTTCTCGCTCTCGCTTTTCAGCTGCCCGCAGGCGGCGAGGATGTCGCGGCCGCGCGGGGTGCGGATCGGCGAGGAGTAACCGGCCTTGTTGAGGATCGCCGCGAAGGTCTCGATCGCGCCCCAGTCCGAGCACTCGTACTGGCTGCCCGGCCAGGGATTGAACGGGATCAGGTTGATCTTGGCGGGGATGCCCTTGATCAGCTTCACGAGCGCGCGGGCCTCGTCGGGGCTGTCGTTGACGCCCTTCAGCATCACGTATTCGAAGGTCACCCGGCGGGCGTTGGACAGGCCCGGATAGGCGCGGATGCCGGCCATCAGCTCGGCGATTGGGTACTTCTTGTTCAGCGGCACCAGTTCGTCGCGCAGCGGGTCGTTGGTGGCGTGCAGGCTGATGGCCAGCATCGCCTGGGTGGCCTCGCCCAGCTTGCCCAGCATCGGCACGACGCCCGAGGTCGACACCGTGATCCGGCGACGCGAGATGCCGATGCCCTCGTTGTCGCTGATGATCTCGATGGCGTCGGCCACCTGGCCCAGATTGTACAGCGGCTCGCCCATGCCCATGAACACGATGTTCGACAGCAGGCGGTCTTCCTTGTCGGACGGCCATTCGGCCAGGTCGTCCTTGGCGATCTGCACCTGGGCGACGATCTCGGCGGCCGTCAGGTTGCGCACCAGGGGCTGGGTGCCGGTGTGGCAGAAGCTGCAGTTCAGCGTGCAGCCGACCTGGCTGGAGACGCACAGGGCGCCGACCCGGCCCACCGACGGAATGTAGACGGTCTCGACCTCGATGCCCGGGGCCATGCGGATCAGCCACTTGCGGGTGCCGTCCTTGGAGACCTGGCGCTCGACCACCTCGGGGCGGGCGATGGTGAAGGTCTCGGCCAGGCGCGCGCGGGTTTCCTTGGCCACGTCGCTCATCTGGGCGAAGTCGGTGACGCCGCGGTGGTGGATCCAGCGGAACACCTGGGTGGCGCGCATCTTGGCCTTGCCGTGCTCGACCACGCCGCTCTCGGTGAGGGCGGCGATCAGCTGCGGGCGGGTCAGGCCCGACAGGTTGACGGGCGGCTTGGCCGCGTCGGCAACAGGTGCGACGCGGGACAGGTCGAGGGTGACGCTCAAGGGGCGGTCCGGGAAATTCGAGGAATGTGCGGGGTCGAGGGCCGCATATAGCAGATGTGGGGCGGTTTTCCAAAAGGCGGCGCGCACACGGTCGGCAGGCTTTACAGCTTGGCAGCGTCCAAGGAAGTTTGCGGCCGGTGGGCAGTGGGGGCGACATGCGGCGTTTGGTAGCGGTGGCGGCGGTGGTCGCGGCTTTGGGGGCCAGTTGGCCGACGGTCGCCCAGGTGACGGAACAGGCTGCCATCCAGACGGACGGCCTCGACGGCGATCCTGAAATCGAGATCAGCTACTATGACGTGCCGGGGCGTGATCAGCGCGCCATCCGCGCGGCCATCGACCGGCTGGGGCCGACCGACAGCACCGACGGCGAGCGCGTCCACGCTCTGACCAAGTGGAGCTATCAGTGGCGTTGGCGGCGCAAGAACAGTCCGCAGGGCTGCAGCATCGACGGCGTCGAGATAGGCTTGCGCATAACCGTTCTGCTGCCTCGGCCGGTCGAAGGCGATCGACTGAACGCCCGCGTGCGCAAGCCGTGGGACGCCTACATGATCGCTTTGCGGCGTCACGAGCTTGGCCATGTCGCGATCGCGCGGGCGGGACGTGAGGAGATCCGGCGTGCGCTGGAGGCTGCGTCCTGTGACGGCGCAGCCGACGCGGCCAAGGCCGCCAGCGCCCGGGTGGGGACCGAAAGCGCCCGCTACGACCGCGAGACCCGCCACGGGCGGACGGAGGGCGCGAGCTTCTGAAGCGCCTCGCCGCCTTCCCCTGGGCGCGTTCCGGCTTTAAACCCCCGCCATGCCGTTCACCGCCACCGTCATGACCATGTTCCCCGAGGCCTTTCCCGGCCCGCTCGGCGTCTCGATGATCGGGACGGCCTGGCGCGAGCAGGATCTGTGGCGTTTGGAAACACTGGACATTCGCGCCTTTTCCAAGGATAAGCGCGGCTTCCTCGACGACACCCCTGCGGGTGGCGGCGCGGGAGCCGTACTGAAAGCGGACGTCATCGCCTCTGCGCTCGACAGCGTGGACCTGGGCGGGCGGCCGCTTTTGTACATGAGCGCCCGGGGCAGGCCCCTGACCCAGGCGCGCGTAAGGGAGTGGTCCAAGGCGCCCGGCATCGTGGTGCTGTGCGGCCGCTTCGAGGGGGTGGACCAGCGGGTGCTCGACGCCCGGGGGTTCGAGGAGGTCTCCGTCGGAGACGCGGTGCTCGCCGGTGGCGAGGCGGCGGCGATGGTGGTGATCGAGGCGTGCGTTCGACTTGCCCCGGGTGTTCTGGGGAATATCGACAGCACGCTGGAAGAAAGCTTCGAGGACGGTCTCCTCGAGCATCCGCAGTACACCAGGCCGCGGACGTTCGAAGGGCTCGACATCCCCGAGGTGCTGCTGTCGGGCGACCACAAGAAGGTCGCTCAGTGGCGGTCCAGTATGCGTGAAGAAACGACCCGCGAGCGGCGGCCCGATCTGTGGGACGCGCATCTCGCCAATCAACAGGCAAAAGGCGGCCCGAAAACGGGTAAGCCCAAAGGAGACTGAGACATGGCTATCAACATCATCGCCCAGCTCGAGCAAGAAGAAGCCTCGCGTCTGCTGAGCGCCCGCGCGATCCCGGACTTCCGTCCCGGCGACACCCTGCGCGTCAACGTGAAGATCAAGGAAGGCGAGCGCGAACGCGTTCAGGCCTACGAGGGCGTCTGCATCGCCCGCGCCGGCACCGGCGTCCATGAGAGCTTCACCGTCCGCAAGATCTCGTTCGGCGAAGGCGTGGAACGTCTGTTCCCGCTGCTCTCGCCGAGCATCGAAAGCATCGAAGTCAAGCGCCGCGGCGTCGTCCGTCGCGCCAAGCTGTACTACCTGCGCGACCGTCGCGGTAAGTCGGCCCGTATCGCCGAGCGCGTCAACGTTCGTCGCGACGCCGAATAGTTCTCCTTTCCGTTTCGGCGGAAGGATCGAAGGCCCCGGTGGAAACACCGGGGCCTTTTGCTTGTGCGCTTGCGCACAGCCCTGGATCGGCTGCAATCTCAGGTTCAGTCGATGAAGCGGGGGCGACATGCGACGAATCTGGGCGGCTGGCGGTCTTCTGGTGGTGCTGGCGATCGCGCCGGCCAGCGCGGCTCCGCCGTCGGCCGAGGCCTGGTCGGGGGTGATCTGCCGGTCGCGGCCGGCGGCGAAAACGAGCACGACGTCGGCGGGTCCCAAGGTCAAGCTTGGTGCGTTCGCACGCTTATTGACATAACTCCGTTCCGGGTGCTGAATGATCTCACCCTCGCGGCTTAGGCGGCGGGCTTCCAGACCGTCTCCTTTCTAGTGGACGGCCCTCTTCAGGCGGAGCCATCGGCCCCTGGAGTGTTGAAAACGATGTCAGGGCGCGCCGACAGGTCTCCACGACCGGCGCGCCCTTAGTCGTTTCTGGAGGGCGTCAGAACTTCCCGTCATTCCCGGCTCCATCCGCTAGCCCCTGAGGCCGTGGAGCGGATCGTCACCATCCTTTTTCTTGCCGACCGGTCGAGCTTGTGACTTCCATCCATCCGTATTTGGGGGTGGGCATGCGTAGACTTGGTGGTGTGGCGTCGGCTGTCGTGATGGCGTTCTGCTTGGCGGCTCCGGCCGTGGCGGGCGTCGTCGAAGACGGCCTGAAGGCGGCGGAGCGGGGCGACTACGCCGCGGCCATAGCGCTCTGGGCGCCCGCCGCGGAGCGCGGCGATCCGACCGCGCAATCCTATCTGGGGCGGCTCTACCTGATGGGCTGGGGCGTCCCGAAGGACCTCTCCATGGCCGCTGCCTGGTATCGCAAGGCGGCCGACCAGGGAAACACGGCCGCCCAGAACAATCTCGGCACGCTCTACTGGAATGGCATGGGCGTACCGCGCGACCGGAAGGAGGCGTTCGTCCTGTTCAGCAAGGCGGCAGATGCGGGGGCCATGGAGGCCTACCTCAACGTAGCCCACGCCTATGAGACCGGGCTGGGCGTGACGAAGAACTGCGATCTGGCTTTGTCCTGGTACGGCAAGGCGGCAAAAGTTGACCATCCCGGCGCCCAGGCCGCGCTCGACAACAGCCCCTGCCGGAACTGACCCGGACTTAGGCTTCGACCGGTCAGCGCGTTCGGCCAGACGGGCGGCTAGGTCGACTGTCTAGCTCAACCTCCGCAAACCACCTCTGGCCGGCGTTGGCCGGGCCATTTTTCGGACTTGTCGAGGGCGGGGTCCTTCACCCCGCCTTCTTCACCCGCCGACCACCTCGCCGCGCCTTTTCGGCGTCCCGCGCCGCCTGGCTTTCGCGCGCGCGCAGCAGCCGTCTCTGCACCCGCTCGTCGCGGAGGATCGCGGCGGGGACGTCGGTCAGCAGCTTGAGGCCGGCGATCGGCGAGAGGTTGCGCACCTCCCGGCGGGCCTGGGCCAGCACCTCGCCGACCATGGCCTTGCTGTCGACCTCGCCGGCCTCGGTGACTAGCGACAGGCGATGCAGGGCGTAGAGGCCCAGGACGAAGGCCAGCAGGAAGTAGAAGTCCCAGCTGCTGATACGCAGCGGCATCAGGGTCAGGACGTCGCCGGGACTGGTCCAGCGCAGCAGGATCTCCAGCCGCCGGGCGGCGAAGAAGTCGGCGAACATTCCGCCCAGCAGCGGCGCGGCGCCCGCGGCGGCCGAGCTGATCAGGGCGTTGGCGGCGATATAGGCGGTGGCCGAGCCGCGCGGAGACAGCTTCATGGCGATATTGCCCGACGACAGGGTCACCCCCGCCGTCGCCAAGCCCATCAGGGCGTGCAGGGCCACCAGATAGGCCATGACCAGCGGCCGTTCGCTGATCTGCGAGGCTCCCACCATGGCGGCGATGCACAGGATGAAGATCGGCGCGGCCACGGCCAGCACCGACTTGTTGGCGAAGCGGTCCGACAGCAGGCCCCAGCTGCGCAGGGCCAGGACATTGGTCGCCTGGCTGACGACGCCCAGGATCACCACGAAGGTGATGTCGAGCCCCAGCTGCTTGACGAAGAACACCGTGAAGAAGGGCGTGGCCAGGTTCACCGCGAACTGCCAGCTGGCCAGGAAGATGATCAGCCGGCGAAAGTTCTGGTCGCGCAGCGGCGCGCGCAGCAGGGGCAGCAGCTTCACCCGCTCGGCGGGGGCGGGCATCTGCGGCTCGGGCGTCTTGGCCAGCTCGCGGCAGCTGAGCACGCCGGCGATGAAGGCGGCCACGTAGAGCCCGGCGAAGGCGATAGGGCGCAGCTCCGATCCCGCCGGCGCACGGTCCAGCGCGAAGGCTGCCGCCAGGCTGGCGACGAGGCCGACGACGGTGGCGTTGATCGTCCGCCTGGCGAAGATCTGGCCCAGCCGCTGCTCGGGCGCGAGGTCGCGCACCCAGGCGTTCCAGGCGCAGCCGCCGAAGGTGGCGATCCCGCAGAACAGGAACTGCAGCACCACCAGCGCCGACAGCGTCACCGCCCCGGCGTTGGGCAGCAGGGCCAGGACGGCCATGGCCAGCAGGGCGCAGCGGGCGAAGAAGGCGCCGAGGATGGCGATCCGCTTGCGGGTGCGGAAATGTTCGACCAGCAGCACGCCGGGCGCCTGCAGCAGCTGCACCCAGAAGGTCACCGCCGCCAGCAGGCCGATCGTGGTGTTGGAGGCGCCCAGGTGCAGGGCGAAGGCGGTCAGGATGACGCCGCTGGTCACCGCGGTGGAGGCGTTGGAGTAGCCGGCCTCGCGGACCAGATGTCGCAGGCCGCGCTCGCGATCCTCGTCGCTCAGCTGGGGTGTCGGGGCAAAAAACATGCGCTTCACCAGCCTTGGAGCGCCCGCACGGGGCAGGATCGATCACCGCCCGGCGATCACACAGTGAATTTCTGGCGCTTCCTCGCTTTACGCGTCCTCTCTTCGGGCCTAGATGCGGAGCGCTATGACCCGCGCAACAAAGACCCTCTACGACAAGATCTGGGACGCACACGTCGTCAACGAACAGGACGGCGAAGCGATCCTCTACATTGACCTGCATCTCATCCACGAGGTGACGACGCCGCAGGCCTTCGCCGGCCTACGCGCCGCGCATCGCCCCGTGCGCCGGCCCGACCGCACGCTCGCCGTGGCGGATCACAACGTGCCGACCGAGAACCAGGCCGCCGGCGTCGACGCCGTGGCGGACGAGGAGGCGCGCCTTCAGCTTCAGACGCTGGGCCGCAACGTCGCCGACAACGGGATCGAGTATTTCCCGATGGGCGACATCCGCAACGGCATCGTCCACGTGGTCGGTCCCGAGCAGGGCCGCACCCAGCCGGGCATGACCATCGTCTGCGGCGACAGCCACACCTCGACCCACGGCGCCTTCGGGGCCCTGGCCCACGGCATCGGCACGTCGGAAGTCGAGCATGTGCTCGCCACCCAGACCCTGCGCCAGAAGAAGGCCAAGAACCTGCTGGTGCGCGTCGACGGCCAGTTGGGCCCCGGCGTCACGGCCAAGGACATCGCTCTCGCCGTGATCGGCGAGATCGGCACGGCCGGCGGCACCGGCTATGTCATCGAATACGCCGGCGAGGCCGTGCGCGGCCTGACGATGGAGGGCCGCATGACCCTCTGCAACCTGACCATCGAGGGCGGCGCCAAGGCCGGCCTGGTCGCGCCCGACGAAACCACCTTCGAATACGTCAAGGGCAAGCCCGCCGCCCCCAAGGGCGCGGCCTGGGACATGGCCGTCAGCCACTGGAAGACCTTCTTCTCCGACGAAGGCGCCGTCTTCGATCGCACCGTCGTCATCGACGGCGCGGCTCTCGTGCCGATGGTCACCTGGGGCACCTCGCCCGAGGACGTCATCCCGGTGACCGGCAACGTGCCCGAGCCCGAAAGCTTCGGCACGGCCGACAAGCGCGCCGCCGCGCATCGGGCCCTGGACTATATGGGCCTGACCGCTGGCCAGCCGATCTCGGAAGCCCGCATCGACCGCGTCTTCATCGGCTCGTGCACCAACAGCCGCATCGAGGACATGCGCGCCGCCGCCGCCGTGGTGCAGGAAGCCTTCCTGCACGGCCGCCTCGTCGCGCCGCACGTCAAGGCGATGGTCGTGCCGGGCTCGGGCCTGGTCAAGGAACAGGCCGAGGCCGAGGGTCTGGACGCCATCTTCAAGGCCTCGGGCTTCGACTGGCGCGAGCCGGGCTGCTCGATGTGCCTGGGGATGAACCCCGACCGCCTGGAGCCGGGCGAGCGCTGCGCCTCGACCAGCAACCGCAACTTCGAGGGCCGTCAGGGCCGCGGCGGCCGCACCCATCTGGTCTCGCCGGCCATGGCGGCGGCGGCGGCGATCGCCGGCCGCCTGGTCGACGTGCGCACGCTGCTGGCGGAGAGCAACTGATGCAAGCCTTCACCCGTCTCGACGGCCGCGCGGCGCCCCTGTCGCTGGCCAATATCGACACCGACCAGATCATCCCCAAGCAGTTCCTCAAGACCGTGGAGCGCGAGGGCCTGGGCAAGGGTCTGTTCTTCGACTTCCGCTTCGACCCGGCGGGGAACGAGATCGCCGACTTCGTGCTGAACCGCACGGAGTACAAGGGCTCCAGCGTGCTGATCGCCGGCGACAACTTCGGTTGCGGCAGCTCGCGCGAGCACGCCCCGTGGGCGCTGATGGACTTCGGCATCCTGTGCGTGATCTCGACCAGCTTCGCCGACATCTTCAACAACAACTGCTTCAACAACGGCCTGCTGCCGGTGGTGCTGAAGCCCGAGGAAGTCGCCGTCCTTATGGACGAGGCCAAGGGCGGCAACCACATGGTCAGCATCGACCTGGAAGCCCAGACGGTGATCTCGCCCTCGGGCAAGACCTTCAGCTTCCAGATCGACCCGGTGCGCAAGGAAAAGATGCTCAAGGGCCTGGACGCCATCGGCGAGACCCTGATGCACGCCACAGACATCGACCTGTTCGAAAGCAAGCGCGCCATCGGCCAGCCCTGGCTGGAGTAGCGGGGTGCGCTCCCTCCCCCTCGATGGGGGAGGGCTGGGGTGGGGGTGACAGCGGCGGCTCGGTTCGCGCTTAATCCCAACAGGTTTCCACCCCCAACCCCGACCCTTCCCCATCAAAGGGGGAAGGGAGAGAGTTTCGAATGACCCTGATCCTCGCCGGCACCATCCGCATCGCGCCCGGGCGCCTGGCGGATCTTCGTCCGCACCTGGCCGCCCAGGTGGCCGGATCGCGCGGCGAGCCGGGCTGCCTGGACTACGCCCTGTCGGAAGATCGATCCGGGCCTGATCCGGGTCTACGAGCACTTCACGGACGAGGAGGCCCTGGCCTTCCACCGTGCTTCGCCGCATATGGCCGCGTGGCGCGCGGCCTGCGCCGAGCTCGGCGTTCACGAGCGCCGCATGTCCTCCTTCGACGTTTCCGCCTATCGCGAGATCTGAAATGGCTACGCTTCTCCTGCTCCCCGGCGACGGCATCGGTCCGGAAGTCTGCGCGGAGGTGCGCCGCGTGGCGGCCGCCCTCGTGCCCAGCCTCGTGGTCGAGGAGGCCATCTACGGCGGCGCCAGCTACGACGCCCACGGCACGCCGCTGACCGACGAGGTTCGCGATCGCGCCCTGGCCAGCGACGCGGTGCTGATGGGCGCCGTCGGCGGTCCCAAGTGGGCCGACGCCCCGCGCCACCTGCGCCCGGAAGCAGGCCTGCTGAACCTGCGCAAGGCGATGAACGTCTACGCCAATCTGCGCCCGGCCTACTGCTTCGAAGCCCTGGCGGGCGCGTCGAGCCTGAAGACCGAACTGGTCTCGGGTCTGGACATCATGTTCGTGCGCGAACTGGTCGGCGGCGTCTATTTCGGCGAACCGCGCGGCATCGAGACCCTGCCGGACGGCCAGAAGAAGGGCTTCGACACCGCCCTCTACACCACCAGCGAGATCGAGCGCGCCGGGCGCGTGGCCTTCGAGCTGGCCCGCGGCCGCAAGAACAAGGTCCACTCGGCCGAGAAGTCGAACGTCATGGAGTCGGGCCTGCTGTGGAAGCAGGTGATCACCGACCTGCACGCGCGCGAGTATCCGGACGTCGAGCTGGAGCACATCCTGGCCGACAACTGCGCCATGCAGCTGGTGCGCGCCCCCAAGCAGTTCGACGTCATCGTCACCGACAACCTGTTCGGCGACATCCTGTCGGACGCGGCGGCCATGCTGACCGGCTCGCTGGGCATGCTGCCCTCGGCCGCCATCGGCGACCCCAACAAGCCAGGCCTGTACGAGCCGATCCACGGCTCGGCCCCCGACATCGCCGGCAAGGGCCTGGCCAATCCGCTGGCCGCCATCCTGTCGTTCGAGATGGCCCTGCGCTGGTCGCTGAAGGAGATCGAAGCCGCCGATCGCCTGCTGGCCGCGGTCAAGGGAGCCCTGGATTCCGGGTCGCGCACCCGTGATCTCGGAGGTGAACTTACGACTGTTCAGATGGGGGATGCGGTATTGTGCCGCATCTAGTTGCGTGAAATAGCACCGTTATTGGTGCGTTCCGCAATGTGTGCTTAAGTTTTATCGCCCAGTTCCTTGTCTTATCAAAAGATAGGTCACGGGCTGGGCGATATGCGTTTCAACGACTTGAAGATTTCGGCGAAATTGGGCGTGGCGTTCAGCGCCCTGATCATCGCCTTCGTGATTTCCTCGGGCGTCGTCTTCACCAGCCTCAAGCGCATCGACGAAGCCTCGATCTCGAGCCAGCGCAGCCTGTCCCTGGCTACCGAGGCCGAGGAGATGATGACCCTGGTGCTCGAGCAGCAGAACGCCGCCCGCGGCTACGTCATCCTGGGCGACGCCTCGTTCGCCGAGACCTACGCCAAGGCCAAGGGCAAGTTCGACAAGGCGCTGGACGCCTTCGAGGCCAAGACCACCATCCCCGAGCAGAAGGCCCGCATCGAGCGCCTGCGCGCCGCCGTGGCGACCTGGCGCGGGACGATCATCGAGCCAGCCTTCGCCGCCATGGCCGCGGACCCTGTCGCCGGCCGCGTCCAGGCGGGCGATCTGGTCGGCCGCAAGAGCCTGACGGAGATCCGCGCCGTACAGCAGGAACTGACCGACGCCGCCGCTGAACGGGTGGCGATCCGCACCCAGGAGCAGGCGTCGGCCATGACCACGGCCAAGCTGTCGCTGGCCATCGGCGGCGTCGTCGCCCTGGCCATCGCCGGCCTGATGGGCTGGATGCTGTCGGCGACCATCGGCGCCTCGGTGGCGGCCATGACCGCCGCCATGCGCCGCCTGGCCGGCGGCGACAACGACGTCGAGGTGCCGGCCGTCGGCCGCAAGGACGAGATCGGCCAGATGGCCCAGGCCGTGCTGAGCTTCAAGGACGCCGCCATCCACAAGCTGCGCCTGGAAGGCGAGGCCGTCGAGCAGCGTCGCCTGACCGAGAGCGAGCGCGCCCGCACCGAAGCCGAAAAGGCCGCCAAGGCCCAGGAAGACGCGCTCGCCGTGTCCGCCCTGGCCGAAGCCCTGGGCCACCTGTCGAACGGCGACCTGACGTTCCGCATCACCGCCCGCTTCGCCCCGGACGTGGAGCAGCTGAAGACCGACTTCAACGGCGCGGCCGTGCGCCTGGAAGAGGCCATGCGCGGCATTAACGGCGCGGCCGGCGGCATCCGCGCCGGCTCCGAAGAGATCGCCCAGGCCTCCGACGACCTGTCGCGACGCACCGAGCAGCAGGCCGCCAGCCTGGAAGAGACCGCCGCGGCCCTCGACCAGATCACCGCCACGGTCCGCAAGACCGCCACCGGCGCCAAGGAAGTCTCGGGCCTCGTCGCCGACGCCCGCACCGGGGCCGAGCGCTCCGGCCAGATCGTCAGCCAGGCCGTCAACGCCATGGCCGGCATCGAGCAGAGCTCGGGCCAGATCGGCAACATCATCGGGGTGATCGACGAGATCGCCTTCCAGACCAACCTGCTGGCCCTGAACGCCGGCGTCGAAGCCGCTCGCGCCGGTGACGCGGGCAAGGGCTTCGCGGTCGTCGCCCAGGAAGTTCGCGCGCTCGCCCAGCGCTCGGCCGAGGCCGCCAAGGAGATCAAGGGCCTGATCTCGACCTCGACCCAGCAGGTCGGCGCCGGCGTGTCCCTGGTTGGCCAGACCGGCGAGGCCCTGCGCGCCATCGTCGCCCAGGTGGCCAGCATCGACAGCCTGGTCAGCGAGATCGCCGCCAGCGCCCAGGAGCAGTCCACCGGCCTGCACCAGGTCAATGTGGCGGTGAACCAGATGGACCAGGTCGTCCAGCAGAACGCCGCCATGGTCGAGGAAGCCACCGCCGCCACCCATTCGCTGAAGGGCGAGGCGGGCGAACTGGCCCAGCAGGTCGGACGCTTCAAGGTCTCGGGCGGCGCTTCGGCCCCGGCCGCGACGACCTCGGCCTCGCGCCCGGCCGCGAGCCCGGCGCGCGCCGCCCAGGCCCGAGCGGCGGCCTTCGCCAGCCACGGCTCGGCCGCCGTGGCCGTCGACAGCTGGGAAGAGTTCTAGTCCCCTTCTCCCCCTGCGGGAGAAGGTGTCAGCGAAGCTGACGGATGAGGGGTTTCTCAGACGTAAAACGCCGCGACAGCTGATCAGCCGTCGCGGCGTTTCTATATGTGCGACCCCTCACCCGACCCCCGCCTTCGCGGGGGCCACCCTCTCCCGCAGGGGGAGAGGGATTCAGGCCAGCGTCCGAACCTTCGGTTCGCGGTCCCAGAAGCGCTTGACCGCCGCGGCCAGGAAGTCGGCGCCCAGGTCGGTGACGCCGTCATCCGGCTCGACGCCCGCCTTGTCCAGCAGCGGCTTGGCGGCGTCGCTGGCGCCGATGGCCTTGAGGTGGCCGAAGGCGTCCATGACGAACTGCACCGCCGCGGCCTCCTTCAGCAGGGCCGCGCAGCCGTCTTCCGACAGCACCAGGGCGATGGCGCCCACCGTCACCGACGGGGTTCCGGCCAGCTGGCCGTCGGCCGGGATCAGGGTTCCGTCCGCGCCCTTGGCGCCGCCGATCTTCGGGGCGATCACCTTGGCCACCGCGCCGGCCTTGGCGATCGCCGCCTTCAGCCTGTCGACCGCCTTGGCGTCCGAGCCGTCGGCGACCAGGATGCCGATCGCGTGGCCCTTGAGGTCGCTCGGCGCGCGCGGACCGTTGATAATGCGCAGGGCCGGCGAGGGCGGCAGGTCCTGGACCGGAACCGCCGACTGCGAAGCGTTGGGCACGGGCATGTTCAGGCCCTCGCCGACCCGCTTGGCCAGGTCCGGATCGACATTGACCAGGTTGGACAGCATCCGCGTCCGCACCGCCTCGATCGCCACCTTCGACAACTCGAACACCAGGGCCGAGGCCAAGTGGGCCTGCTCGGCCGGATCCAGCGAGCGGAAGAAGAGGCGGGCCTGGCTGTAGTGATCAGCGAAGCTTTCGGGGCGGAGACGCAGCTTGTCGCCCTGCTCGTCGTCGCGGTCGGCGGCCTCGTGGGTGTGGAAGCCGGTCACCGGGCATTCGCGCGGCCCGCCGATCTCGCCGGCCGTTTCGGCCAGGCTGTTGGGCTCGTAGTTGGCGCGGCCCTTGGGCTGGAGCATCTGCATCATGCCGTCGCGCTGGAAGTTCATCACCGGGCACTTGGGCGCGTTGACCGGGATCTGGTGGAAGTTCGAGGTGCCCAGGCGGCTCTTCTGGGTGTCGAGATAGGAGAACAGCCGGCCCTGCAGCAGCGGGTCGTTGGTGAAGTCGACGCCCGGCACGATGTTGCCCGGGCAATAGGCGGCCTGTTCGGTCTCTGCGAAGAAGTTGTCGGGCCAGCGGTCCAGCACCATGCGGCCGATCGGGCGCACGGGGATCACCTCTTCGGGGATGATCTTGGTCGGGTCGAGCACGTCGAACTCGAAGCTGTCGGCGAAGGCCTGGTCGAAGGCCTGGATGCCCAGTTCCCACTCGGGGAAGTCGCCGCGCTGGATGGCCTCGAACAGGTCGCGGCGCTGGAAGTCGGGATCGGCGCCGGCGATCTTCACCGCCTCGTCCCAGATCGTCGAGGCCACGCCCTGCTTGGGCTTCCAGTGGAACTTGACGAAGGTCGACTTGCCCTCGGCGTTGACCAGCCGGAAGGTGTGGACGCCAAAGCCCTCGATGGTGCGCAGGGAGCGCGGGATGGTGCGGTCGCTCATCGCCCACATGATCATGTGGGTGGATTCCGGCATCAGGCTGATGAAGTCCCAGAAGGTGTCGTGGGCGCTGGCCGACTGCGGATAGCCGCGATCGGCCTCCATCTTCACCGAGTGCACCAGGTCGGGGAACTTCATCGCGTCCTGGATGAAGAACACCGGGATGTTGTTGCCGACGAGATCCCAGTTGCCCTGCTGGGTGTAGAACTTCACCGCAAAGCCGCGCACGTCGCGCGGGGTGTCGACCGAGCCGGCGCCGCCGGCGACCGTCGAAAAGCGCGTGAACACCGGGGTCTTTTCGCCGGGCCGCTGGAACAGGTCGGCCTTGGTGAGGTCGGCCAGGCTTTCATAGACCTCGAAGAAGCCATGGGCGGCCGAGCCGCGGGCGTGGACGATGCGCTCGGGAATGCGCTCGTGGTCGAAATGGAAGATCTTCTCGCGCAGGACGAAGTCTTCCAGCAGCACAGGGCCGCGCGGGCCGGACTTCAGCTGGTTCTGGTTATCGGAGACGCGGACGCCCTGGTTGGTGGTCAGGTGGGCTTCGGCGTCGTGCGGACCCTTCTCCGGAACGTGCTGGTGGGTCTCGTCGCCCGTTCCCCGGGTGGTGATGTAACCGTCGTCCATGGCCGCGTCCCTCCACCCGATGCGTCCGGGTCGACGGGCCTAACCGGCGACGCGCCTGGGGGTTCCCGTGGCGGCTGGCCGACGCCCGGCCTTGATCCTCAGCCTTTGGGTCTCAGCCTTCCAGCCTGGCCTTCAGGGTCTGGAGGTCGTGGGTCACCGCCGCGGCGTCGGCCTCGAAGGCGGCGTCGTCCATCTCGGGCAGGCGGAAGAGGGTAAGGGTGACCTCGGCGCCGTCGCCATTGGCCACCACGCGCAGGGGAATATAGACCTCGCCGCCATCAGGCTGGGTCACCCAGTGGTCGAGCACGCCGTAGGGATTGTGGGGAGAGAAGCGAACGCGGGCTTGGCCGGCGGGCGTCTCGACGGTCCAGACCTCGGGGTTATCGGTCGAACTCAGGCCGGATCCAAGACCGGCGGCCCATTGCGCCATACGCTGGGGATCGGCGGCATAGGCGTAGACGTCGTCGATGGAACGAGCGATCGCGACGGTGATCGGGCGGCTGGGCTGCAGGGGCATCGAGTGTCTCGCGGCGGGCGGGGCGCGAGGGATCCGCGCCTTGGTTAGAACAGCGCTACCGCCAAGGAGATGAGGCCGGCCCAAAAGGCGAAGCTGATCGCCAGAACGGCGACGCGGCCCCAACGTACTCGGTGTCGCGGCGCGCTGTGCGAACGCGCCTCCAGGCTGATGTAGGCCATGGCTTCCTCCTCCGTCTCTAATCTCCCGTGACGCGAGAGTGGACGGTTTCATTTGAGACGATCTGCCGGGTTGTAACGCTTGGCAAGCGAGAATGGCGCCGCCGGGTCACAAAAACGTGCAATTTAGCACAGCCCCTAGTAGGGATTTGTTAACGCACCCGCTAGATCGAGCCTGTGCCGTGGTAGGGACGGCCAAGGTCGCGGTTCTCCTTTCCCTCGCTCGATCCCTCGTCCGGCATGGAAACATTGGCGTCCCAATGCTCGGCCTGGCTGTGTCCGGAGCCGCTGTCGGTGTGGCGGACGACCTCGTCGATATCGCGGGCGTTGAGCGGCGCGGCGCCGGGGGCGGCCGACGGAATGGCGGCGGCTTCGGCGGGGCTGAGGGCGTCGGCCTGGAAGACCACGTGCTCGGGATAGAAGGCCAGGCGTCCGGCGATGCGCTCCATGCCGGGCAACGGCGTCTCGTAGGACCAGACGGCGTCCTCGACGATCCGGCCGTCGCGATAGATCGTGTAGTAGGTCGCCTGGCCCTTGTAGGGGCAGCGGGTCGTGTGGTCGGTCTTGCGCAGGAAGGCCGTGGCGACGTCTTCGCGCGGGAAATAGCGCACCGGCGGATAGTCGGCCTCGCGCAGCACCAGCACGTCGTCGCTGTCGGCGATCTCGTGGCCTTCGAACAGCACCCGCACGCGGCCGCTCTCGCGGGCGCCGGTGATCGGATGGTCGGGGTTTGACGATTGCATGGGCGGTTATCCTGCCGTTGCGGAAGGTGTCGGCTAGGAAACGCGCGGGGCCGGGCAAGCGCTCCCCTCTGGCAAGCCTTTGCTTGTGAAACGGAAAGCCGCGTGATCTTCTCCCCGCGAACTGGGGAGGGGAGGGCGAAACGACCGTTGGTGTCGCCCTATCTGACTTGAATACAGTCAAGGTCGAGAATGAATAGTATCGTCATCGTTATCGGCGTGCTCGTCACATTGTTGACGGGCCTGCCGGTATTTTTGCAGCTTATAAAAGAGCACCCCAAGGGGCTGATCATATTGTTCTTCGCCGAGATGTGGGAGCGCTTCTCCTACTACGGCATGCGGGCGATCCTGATCTTCTATCTGACGCAGCATTTCCTGTTCGAGCCGAAGGTCGCCAACGCCCACTACGGCTCCTACACCTCCCTCGTCTACCTGCTGCCGCTGATCGGCGGCTTCCTGGCCGACAAGTGGCTGGGCACGCGCAAGGCCGTCGCCTTCGGCGCCCTGCTGCTGGTGGCCGGCCACCTGACCATGGCGGTCGAAGGCAAGCCGGCGACCCAGACCCTGGCCTATGCCGGCCAGACCTATGAATTCCAGGCCGAGGGCCGCGGCGACGACCGCGTGGCGCGGCTGGTCGTGGCGGGCAAGCCCTACGACATCTCGGCCACCAAGGTCGGCGATTTCGAGATCAAGGACCTGCCGGCCAACGCGGGCCTGCCGTCCGTTCTGCCCAAGGGCCAGTACAAGCTGGGCGTCGAGGGTCGTGACCCGACCTATCTGAACATCTTCTGGCTGGCCCTGTCGCTGATCATCGTCGGCGTCGGCTTCCTGAAGCCCAACATCTCGACCATCGTCGGCCAGCTGTACCCGCAGGGCGACCCGCGCCGGGATCCGGGCTTCACCCTCTACTACTACGGCATCAACCTCGGCTCGTTCTGGGCCTCGCTGCTGTGCGGCTATCTGGGCGTCAAGGTCGGCTGGTGGGCGGGCTTCGGCCTGGCCGGCGTGGGCATGCTGGCCGGCTTCGTCGTCTTCGTGCTGGGCAAGCCCCTGCTGATGGGCAAGGGCGAGGCGCCCGACGCCAAGGCGCTGAAGCAGAGCGTGGCCGGGCCGCTGAGCCGCGAACACCTGATCTATCTGGTGTCGCTGCTGGCCGTGGGCGTGGTGTTCTTCATGGTCCAGCGCAGCGCCATCGTCGGCGTCACCCTGACGCTGGGGATGATCGCCTCGATCGGCTACATCGTCTGGTTCATGTTCGCCAAGGTCGGCAAGATCGAGCGCGAGCGCCTGGCCCTGGCCATGTTCCTGATCTTCGGCGCGGTGGTGTTCTGGACCCTGTTCGAGCAGGCCGGCTCGTCGCTGAACCTGTTCGCGGCCACCAACGTCAACCTGAACCTGACCTCGGCCCCGATCCGCCTGTTCGGCGACGCGGTGACCATCGCCACCCCGGGCCAGCTGAAGGCGGCGGGCCTCGACCCGGCCTCGACCTTCTGGATCGACGCCAGCTTCAACGCGGCCCAGACCCAGGCCCTGAACGCCGGCTGGATCCTGATCTTTGCCCCGGTGTTTGCGGCCCTGTGGACGTTCCTGGGCCGTCGCGGCAAGGATCCCAACCCGGTCGTCAAGTTCGGCCTGGCGCTGCTGCAGGTCGGCCTCGGCTTCCTGGTGCTGCAGTGGGGTTCGACCTTCGCCGACGGCGTCTTCCGCATGCCGCTGTTCTTCCTGGTGCTGATGTACATGCTGCACACCACCGGCGAGCTGTGCATGTCGCCCGTCGGCCTGTCGCAGATGACCAAGCTGTCGCCGGCCTCGATGGTGTCGTTCATCATGGCCGTCTGGTTCATGGCCGTGGCCATCGCCCAGTACGTCGGCGGCTTCATCGCCGGCCTGACGACGGTGGAAACCGTCGGCGGCCAGGTGCTGGACCCCGAGGCGGCGCTGCGCACCTCGCTGCAGGTGTTCAACGTCATCGGCCTGATCGCCGCCGGCATCGGCGTGATCTTCCTGGTGCTGTCGCCCTTCCTCAAGAAGTGGTCGCACGGCTCGGACGAGCATCACGCCGCCCCGGTGGACACGGCGACGACCGCCGACTGAGGCGGACGCGAGCCCTGAAAGACGAAGGCCCCGGAGCGATCCGGGGCCTTTTTCTTTGGCCGCTGCTTTCGCGGCGAATGTCTGGTTTCGCACAGTCGCGATGGACCGCTTCGCGCGTAATCGCGAAAATGCAAGTCAGGGTCGCTTCAAGGCGGCCAGCGGGAGGCGGCCATGGGAACGACCTACACGATCTTCGGTGCGGGGCCGGCGGGGCTCTATACGGCCTGGCGGCTGGCTGCCGGCGGCAAGGCGCTCGCGGGCGATGTGATCCAGCTCTACGAGTGGGGCGACTACGCCTTTGACGGGCCGGGCTCGGGCACGCGCCTGCCGGCCGGGCGCATCGTCACCCACTTCTGCTTCGACGATCCCCAGCAGTCCTACATCGAGGCGGGCGGCATGCGCTTCATCGAGTGGGACGGCACGCAAGGCCACCAGCTGGTCACCCTGACCATCCAGGCGCTGGGCCTGGCGGGCAAGGTCATCGACTTCAACACCACCGACAACCCGCTGCTGTTCCTGCGCGAGGAGCACATCTACCAGAATGACCTGGCGACCCATCCGGCGCCCTACAACACCCCGGGCAACAACGAGCAGCCGGCCGCCACCCTGTTCTCGAACATCTCGGCCCTGATCACGGGCGGCGCGCCGGTCTCGACCCGGAGCCAGCAATGCGCCTTCTACGGTTCGGGCCGGCTGCCGGAGACCTTCAACTCGTTCGTCTATCCGCCCGGCTCGATCGCCGGCAACATCGGCTACTGGAACGTCTTCTACGATCAGGCCGGCAACGAGGGCTACGAGTACGCGGCCGACGCCGGCGGCTACACCTCCAACGTCATCAACTGGAACGCCGCCAACGCCGCCGTCTACAATGGCGAGTTCGCGCCGGGCGGGGCGTTCAAGACCGTCAGCGGCGGCTATTCCCAGGTCTTCGTCCAGCTGTACCAGCAGGCCCTGGCGGCCGCGCAGAAGGCGGGCGTCGACCTCGTCCTGACCCAGAAGACCCGCCTGCACTCGGTGTGGCTGGAGGACAAGGTGGTCAACTACCGCCTGGCCAGCGCTGAGAACCCCTTCAAGGGCGGCGAGGTGCAGACCACGCAGAACGCCTTCCTGGCCATGCCGCCGGCTTCGCTCGACCTGGTGGCCGAGGCCACGCGCTACGCCGACATGCCGGCCGGCACGCTGGATATCCTCAACGCCGAGGGCGTGCAGCTCTACATGGACGGGGTGATCCGCCAGCCGTCGATGCGGGTGATGCTGTTCTTCGACCGCCCCTGGTGGACCGACGCCGAGGTGCCCTATCCGCCGGACCTGTCGGGCGCGCCCAACACCTTCGGCCCGACCATCACCGACCTGCCGCTGCGCCAGGTCTACTACTTCGGCGACAACAGCGACGGGGCGGCCAAGCCGACCTATGGCGTCCTCGCCTCGTATGACGACATGCAGTACGTGCAGTTCTGGCAGGAGCTGGAGATCGGCGTCGGCGAGCGCCGCAAGGTCCCGATCGACCAGGACTACCAGGTGCTGTTCGGCCCCCGGAAGGCGACCGACACCATGATCCGCATGGTGCTGCTGGAACTGGCCAAGGTGCATTGGGGCGATCCCAACGCCGCCCACCAGATCCCCTGGCCGGTGGAGTCGATCTTCGACGACTTCTCGCTCAATCCGTTCGGGGCCGGCTATCACGCCTGGGCCGCCCACTACGACATCTGCGACGTGATGCAGAGGATCCGCCAGCCGACCGGCCTCGTGCCGGGGGCGAGCGCGGCCAACCTGTTCATCATCGGCGAGGCCTATTCCAACGACCAGGCCTGGGTCGAGGGGGCCTTCTGCACGGCGGAGTCGGTGCTGGTGCAGTATTACGGCATGACCACCATCGCCGACACGACCAACTACCCGCTGATCTGCGCCTGCTAGGGGGCTCTTGGAAGTCATCGCCGGCACGAAGCGGGCGATGACTTCCGAAAGAGGTCTGAAAGGCGGGGT
>NZ_JADWOX010000007.1 GCF_016135805.1 Caulobacter hibisci | reverse complement strand
GGGCAAGCGTGGCCGCAACATCATCGGGGGCTTTGATGGCGAGTGATAGAAAGCAGTATCTTGGTATCGACCTTCTGCGGTTCGCAGCCGCAGCGCTCGTCACGGTTTATCACCTGACGTTCTGGGTCACCTACTTCCCGACGGGCATGAGCGCCAAGGTCGCCATCACGCCCATCCCGGCGACCCTGATCAGCCCGTACATGGAGTTTGGCTGGATCGGTGTGCAGATCTTCTTCGTCATCTCCGGTTTCGTTATCGCGTTCAGCGCCGCTCAGGCGTCTGCGAGCCAATTCCTAAAAAGCCGACTGCTTCGCTTAGCGCCCGCTGTCTGGATTCTGGCCCCACTCAGCGCCGTCGCCCTAGTCACTACCCACGCGCTTTCGACCAAGGCGACGGTGGCGATCTTGTTGAAATCGCTTGCCTTCTTTCCGTTTTCACCTTGGGTCGATAGCGTCTACTGGACGCTCGGCATCGAGATTTCCTTCTATGCCATGGTCTTTGTTCTGCTGATTGCCGGGTTGATGCGCTTCTTCGAGCACGTCATGTCGGCGGTTGGTTTGATCAGCTTGATCTACTGGATTGCCAGCCTATGGCTCAACGAGCCCCACAACCGGCTCTTCGAGTTGGCCCTCATCGAGCACGGCTGCTTCTTTGCGTTAGGGACCTTCCTCTGGTTGGTCAGCGCGCGAGGAGTGACGAACTGGCGGTTGGTGATGATCGGGCTGTCGATCGCGGCGGCGATGATTGAAATCCCTTATGAGGTACACGAACGCGCGCTGAAAACTGGATCGCCTGGTCACATTCTGCCGCCGATAATCGTCTGGGGATCGCTGGTCGCTTTCATGGTCGCCTCGATCCTTCTACCCGCGGTCAATAAGTCGCTCGCTCCCTGGAGCGTTGCGCTACGAAAACTGGGCCTGATGACTTACCCGCTGTATCTGGGCCACAACGTGCTCGGTGCGGCCCTTTTGGGTGGCTTGGCTCGCCTCGGATTTACGGGACTCCTACCGTTGGTGGGCGTGGCGGCCTTGTCGGCAGGCTTGGCCTATATCGTGGCGGTCATCCTCGAGCCTCGGCTCCGAACGTGGCTGTCGCGAACGTTTGATGCCGCTACGGACCTAGTCACGATCCTCGTTGCGCGCAAAGGCGCGGCTCAACACTAAGTGACCCCCGTCCCTTCGTGCAGCCGGTTCCAGCGGTGCTGCACGAAGGGACGAGGCAGACATGCGCACCCGATCCGGGGGAAACGGCTGCATACGCCCCACGCTAGCGCTTAGCGTGCGTTACACAATGCTGAGCGGCGCAGCTTGTTCCCGCCGCCACTGGCCACGTGTGGCCCTCGCGGTGGCCGGCCTCGGCTGTCGTTCGGGGGTGGCCAAGGCCGGCCGTGCTCGCCCCTTGAGCGCAGAAGCGGACATAGCCGTAGCCCTCGCGCGGCGCCTTGATCTCGGCCCCGGCCGGCCACGGCGCGCCGTAGGTGAAGCGCGGATCGGCGCTCTCGACCCGGTAGCGGATGCTGTCGTTGGCGGGGGTGAAGGACTTCAGCTTGTCGGCCAGCAGCGGCCATTTGGCGCCGTCGCTGAGGTGGGCGACCATGGCCTCGACGATCTCGAAGCCGGCTTGCAATTCCTCGGCTTGGTGGCGCTTCAGCTCCACGGTCTGGAACATGAAGATGGCCGCCCCGGCCAGGGCGGTGACCAGGCCGGTGGTGACCGCGAACATCAGGGTGAGGCGGCCGGCGATCGAGGTCGGCATCACGCGGTCTCCTCGGGGCGGTGCTCAAGCACGTAGCCCATGCCCCGGATGGCGTGCAGCAGCTTGCTGTCGAAGCCGCCGTCGATCTTGGCCCGCAGGCGTTTGATCGCCACCTCGACGACATTGGTGTTGGTGTCGAAATTGATGTCCCAGACCAGCTCGGTGATCACGGTCTTGGAGACGATCTGCGACTGGCGGCGGCCCAGCACCGCCAGCAGCGAGAATTCCTTGGCGGTGAGGTTCAGGCGTCTGCCCGCCCGGGTGGCGCGCCGGGCCAGCAGGTCCAGGTGCAGGTCGCCGACGGTGATCGAGGTCGACTCGTTGCGGCCCCGGCGGGTGATGGCCTGAAGGCGGGCCAGCAGTTCCAGGAACGAGAACGGCTTGACCAGATAGTCGTCGGCCCCGGCCCCCAGGCCCTGCAGGCGATCATCGACGCTGTCGCGCGCGGTCAGCATGATCACCGGCGTCTGATGACGCTGGCGCAAGCGCTCCAGCAGCGCGATCCCGTCCAACCGGGGCAGCATGACGTCGAGGATGACGGCGTCGTAGTCCAGGTCTGGGCCAGGTGCAGGCCGCTCTCGCCGTCGCTGGCGAAGTCCACGGCATAGCCCTGCTCGCTCAGCCCCTTGCGCAGATAGGCGACGGTCTTGGGCTCGTCTTCGACGATCAGGATCTTCTTGGCGGCGGTCGGCGCCCTCAACACGCGGTCGGCTTGGCGGGAACCTCCGCGACAGGGCGCATCCTATAGCCAGAACCTCGCACCTGAAGGTGGGGGTGAACGCAACTGGAGGGCAGACTGCGCGCGAACCGACAGGGCGAGTCTTGTAGACTATGGACGAGTGTCCTGGTCTCGCCGCTGACAGCAAAATGACAAATCAGACCCGGAAGTGTGAGCGGCCCGAGCAGGCAGGCTCCGCAACCCGGATATCCGCAGCGCGACGGAATCGAGGCTATAACCGCCTTACCGCACCGTCTCGCTGGCCAGGACAGTCATGACCCAGATCCCCCTGCTCGACGGCCCAAGCGGCGCGCCCGCCTCGGGCGGCTCGCCCAAGTCGATCGTGATCTTCCTGCACGGCTACGGCTCCAACGGGGCCGACCTGATCGACCTGGCGCCCTACTGGGCCCAGGCGCTGCCGGACACCCTGTTCCTGGCGCCCGACGCGCCCCAGCCTTGCGAGGGCGTGCCCTATGGCCGCCAATGGTGGGCCCTGACCAGCCTGACGCCGCAGGCCCGCGCGGCGGGCGTACGGGTTTCGGCGCGGGCGCTTGACGCCTATATCGACGCTCAACTGACCGCCCACGGGCTGGCCGAAGACAAGCTGGCCCTGGTCGGGTTCAGTCAGGGCACGATGATGGCGCTGCACGTCGGGCCGCGCCGGGCCAAGGCCCTGGCCGGCATCGTCGGCTTTTCGGGGATGCTCGCCGATCCCGAGGCCTTGGCGGCCGAGGTCGTGACCAAACCGCCGGTCCTGCTCGTCCACGGCGACCGCGACGACGTTCTGCCGCTCAGCGCCCTGCATCAGGCCGATGTCGGCCTCAAGGCCTTGGGCTTCGAGGTCGCGACCCACGTCTCGCCAGGCCTGGGCCACAGCATCGACGAGGGCGGCCTGCGACTGGGCGCACGCTTCCTGATCGAACGCCTGAGATAAGGTCGATCGGGCCACCTTGGGAGACGTTCGCGCATGTCGAGCCGATATGGCTTGTCCATCCGAGCCGCCAACGGCGGCGACGTCGATGGTTTGGCGGCTCTTCTCAAGGCCGCGGACCAGACCATGGCGCGCGACAGGCTGGCGGCCCGCTTGAACGCCATGCAGGATCAGCCCGGCGCCGTGCTCATCGCCGACGAATGGGGACCGCCGACGGGCCTGATCGCGGTGCACTGGCACGCGGTGCTGACCTCGGACCTGGAAGCGGGATGGATTTCGGCGCTGCTCGTCGATCCGGAGCGACGTCGCAACGGCGTCGCTCGCCTGCTCCTGAAGGCCGCGTCCCAGGCCGCCCGCTCAGCGGGATGCGGGGATCTGCGGCTCATCGACCAAGCTGGATCAAGCGACCTGCGCGCGTTCTGCCTGGCCACCGGGTTTGAGGACAGCGGCCAGATGCTTACCAGACCCGTCCGCAAGCGCGGTGAGCTGAGCCCGAGCGCCTAATTGTATTGGCTTCAAAAGCGGTGCTAGCGCGTTCACAGACAGCGGATTCCAGACTGAAGGATTCTTCGGACTTGGATCCGTTTCACAATTCAGGACGCCAGATGCGTGAGCCGCTGGGCGTGTTGGCGGACCTGAAGCGCGAGGGCCTGGTGCGCCATGTCGGCGTTCAGCAACGTCACCGCCGCCCAGGTCGCCGAGGCGCGGGGCGTCACCGACATCGTCTGCGTCCAGAACCTGTACAACCTAGTTCACCGCCAGGACGACGCCTTGGTGGACGACCTGGCCGAGGCCGGGATCGCCTATACGCCGTTCTCCCCCCGGTGGCTTCTCGCCGCTGCAGTCGTCGGCCTTGTTGACCGTGGCCGAACGGCTGGAGGCGACGCCGATGCAGGTGGCGCTGGCCTGGCTGCTGCGCCGCTCGCCCAACCTCCCGTTGATCCCCGGCACCTCGTCGGTCGCCCACCTGCGCGAGAACCTGGCGGCGGCCGAGCTGACGCTGTCGGAAGAGACAATGGCGGAGCTTGGCGCGGTAGCGGCGCTTCGCAACGCCAGATTCGAGACCTGGAGCCCGCGCCCTATTCGGGCACATAGACCATCTTGCCGTCGGGCAGGCGGTAGGTGACGCCGGCCTTGGCCCCCTTGCCTTATCAGATCGCGCCGCTGAACTGGTAGTGGGTCAGTTCCTTTCCGTCCTTGACCACCATGCTCATGTTGGCCGCGCCTGGATTGCGGACCACTACGACCTTCTCGGATTGCGGACGATCAGGATCATCAGGACGGCGGCGGTTTCGCCCTCGCCGGATTGCGCGCCCTTGGCCTTCAGGTCGCGCCAGCGCTGGGCCATCTCGCGCAGGGTCTTGTCGTCGGGACGCCAGTAGCTCTTGCGCACGGCCTCGGCCATGCGCTCGATCATCTGCCTGGGCGGTGGGATTGTCGGCCTCGAACCAGGCGTTCACGCCAAGCTTGCGCCTGTCCATGACGGATTTAACGGCCGCGAATGCCGCAGAAGGCGGTGCATTGGGTCTCGACGAGGTTCTTCAGGTCGTGCCTGATCTCGGGCTTCAGGTTTGGATTGCCAAAGACCGTGGAGCGACCGCCGGCGGCGGCGACGTCGTAATCCGGCGACAGCTGGGTCAGGCTCGGAGCCTTGAAGCCGCGCCCAACGCCACCCTTCAGGGTCAGGCGCTCGGTGGCGTGGAAGACGGTGTAGTGCCTGGGGCTGGTCTGCCAGTCATTGACCTCTGGATTGCACAGGTTCTGGCGACGCAGGTCGCCGCCGACACTGAAGCGATGCGCCCCAGCGACGGGGATGCTGACCACGCCATCGACGACTTGCTCGACGATCCGCACCGGCGCGCTGGGTGTTTGCTTCGCCGAGCGGATGTTGACCCGCTCGATCTCGCTGCGATAGGCGCGCAGGCTGGTGTAGCCCCACGACCAGTCGCCCTTGTACGACAGCGCCAGTTGCTCGCGCTCGATGTCGTCGGAGAAGCGATAGTAGAGGATCGGCGCGGCGGTCGTGATCGTGTCGCGGTAGCGGAAATCCTTCCCGGCCGAATAGGCCAGGTCGATGCGTTGGGCGGCGTCCGGCGTCCAGCTCAGAGTCGCCGAGCCGTTCAGCGCTCGGCGACCTTCGAGTTTGGCCAGACGGGGATCGCTGGCCGTATAGGTCGGATCGCGGCCGGTCGCATCGGCATAGACGCTCAGGCCGAGCTTTTCAGCGACCAGGGGCCCGCCGGCATAGCCACCGAACTGGTAGGCCTTGCCCACGCCGACTTCCGGGAACGAGCCGTTGATCGTGGCCGAGCCGCGCCGGCGCGTCGTTCAGGCTCTGCTCGCCCGCCGTCGCCGTGACCACGACCTGGCAGACCGCCGTGGCCTCCTCGGCCAGCGCGCCGGTCGCGCCCAGCGCCAGGCCGGAAGCCGCTCCGAGCAACCACAACGCGGCGCGAACCGAAGAACGAAGATTGGAAGTCACGATGAACGCCCCAAGGCCGGATAACGAGGCGGCGTCGTAACGTTATATCACCACACTTAATCAAGCCCGTTATCGCGACGTCGTACGGCGTTCTCGCGCCGGCGCCGCAGGACGCTACGGAATGCGAAGCTTGTGAAGGGCGCTAAGGGTCGAGATCTTCAACAGCGGCTGCCGTTGGCGCGGCCAGGAGCCTATGGAGCTCGGCGGCGCGTTGACAACAGAACCACTAGCCGGCGAGGTCGCGCCAGGTGTGGTTGTCCCAACCCCACATCGATCTTAGGGCTCCGGCCGCTGCCACCGCCTTCAAACCCGCCGATTGCCCACCTTTTACGCCACAGTACGACGCCGCCGGGAAGCCGCCTTACACGGAGTGCAAGCGAGCTTCCCTACGGATCACGAGGATGGCAATCGCCAGGGTTGACCGAAGTGAGCCCTGGACGACGGATGCAGATCCGGCGAGCGCGGTATTATATTACACCTACTCCCACTCGATCGTGCCGGGGGGCTTGCTGGTCACGTCGTAGACGACCCGGTTCACCCCTCTGACTTCGTTGATGATCCTCGTGGCGGTCTTGCCGAGGATTTCCCAGGGGAATTCGAAGAAGTCGGCGGTCATGCCGTCGGTCGAGGTGACCGCGCGCAGGGCCAGGACGTTTTCGTACGTGCGGGCGTCGCCCATGACGCCGACC
This sequence comes from Caulobacter hibisci, assembly GCF_016135805.1. Lineage (GTDB taxonomy): Bacteria > Pseudomonadota > Alphaproteobacteria > Caulobacterales > Caulobacteraceae > Caulobacter > Caulobacter hibisci. The sequence continues at coordinate 228,488 of NZ_JADWOX010000007.1, read as the reverse complement.
GTCTTGACGGGCAGCAGCACGGCGAAGGCCTGCCAGATCTTGTCGTAAAGGCCGGCGTTGCGGATCTCTTCGAGGTAGATGGCGTCGGCGTCCTGCAGGACCTTGACCTTCTCGGGCGTGATCTCGCCCGGGATGCGGATGGCCAGGCCCGGGCCCGGGAACGGGTGGCGGCCGACGAAGGCCGGAGCCAGGCCCAGTTCGACGCCCAGGGCGCGGACCTCGTCCTTGAAAAGCTCGCGCAGCGGCTCGACCAGCTTCAGCTTCATGTAGTCCGGCAGGCCGCCCACGTTGTGGTGGCTCTTGATCACCGCCGACGGACCGCCGCGAGCCGAGACGCTCTCGACGACGTCGGGATAGAGGGTGCCCTGGGCCAGGAACGCCGCGCCGTCGATCTTGGCGGCTTCCTTGTCGAAGACGTCGATGAACAGGCGACCGATGGTCTTGCGCTTGGTCTCCGGGTCGGAAACCCCGGCCAGCTCGCCCAGGAAAAGGTCGCCGGCGTCCACGTGGACCAGCGGGATGTTGTAGTGGTCCCGGAACAGGGTGACGACCTGGTCGGCCTCGTTCTTGCGCAGCAGGCCGGTGTCGACAAACACGCAGGTCAGCTGGTCGCCGATGGCTTCGTGGATCAGCACGGCGGCCACCGAGCTGTCGACGCCGCCCGACAGGCCGCAGATCACCTTGCCGGTCCCGACCTGGTCACGGATCTTCTGGACCATCTCCTGGCGGAAGGCCGCCATGGTCCAGTCGCCCTTCAGGCCGGCCAGGGCCAGGAAGTTCTTGTAGATCTGCGGGCCGTTGACCGTGTGGTAGACCTCGGGGTGGAACTGCAGCGCGTAGATCTTCTTGTCGTCATTGGCGATGGCCGCGAACGGCGCACCGTTCGAGGTGCCAACCACCTCGAACCCCTCGGGGATAGCGGTGACGCGATCGCCGTGGCTCATCCAGACGGTTTCCAGCTCGCCGACGCCGGCCAGGCCCTGGAAGAGAGGGCTCTGCTTGCCGATAGTCAGCTCGGCGCGGCCGAACTCGCCGGCGTGGCCGCCCTCGACCTTGCCGCCCAGCACGTCGCACAGCAGTTGCTGGCCGTAGCAGATGGCCAGCAGCGGCAGGCCCAGGTCGAACAGCTTGCGGCCGATGCGGGGGCTGTCGGCCTCCAGCACGCTGGCCGGGCCGCCCGACAGGATGATCGCCGAAGGCTGGTACTCGTCGACCAGGGCCTCGGCCTTGTCGAACGGATGGATCTCGCAATAGACGCCGGCCTCGCGCACCCGGCGCGCGATCAGCTGGGTCACCTGGCTGCCGAAGTCGACGATCAGGACGCGCTGGTGGTGGGTTTCGGTGGTCATCGGTCGGGTCTCCAGCGGGTCGGTCTTGTCGGCGAAGATGGCGATCAGGGTGCGTAGGTCGAGCGCACGAGCACGGCGGCGAAGAAGCCGTCCGTACCGGCGCGGTGCGGGGTCAGGCGCAGATAGCCTTCGGACGTGACGTGGGGCACGCCGTCCAAGGCGATCGGCTTGACGGTGAATTCGGGGTGGCGCTCGAGGAAGGCCGCGACGCGGTCCTCGTTCTCCTCGGCCAGCAGCGAGCAGGTGACGTAGACCATGCGGCCGCCGGCCTTCACGAAGGTCGAGGCGTCCTCCATGACGCTGTCCTGCTCGATCTGGCGCTTGGCCAGCTGGTCGGGCGACAGACGCCACTTGGCGTCGGGATGGCGGCGCCAGGTGCCGGCGCCCGTGCAGGGGGCGTCGACGAAGACGACGTCGATCTTGCCTTCCAGGCCCTTCAGCGGCTGGGCCTCGATCGGCGAGCGGATCTGCAGGTTGCGCACCCCTGCCCTCTGGCCGCGCCGGATGGTGTCGGCCAGGCGGCGGGCGTCGCTGTCGTGGGCGAAGATCTGGCCGCTGTTGCCCATGGCGGCCGCGAGCGCGAGCGTCTTGCCTCCCCCCCCGGCGCAGAAGTCGAGCACCTGCTTGCCCTTGACCTCGCCGGCCACGGCGGCGGCGATCTGCGAGCCAAGGTCCTGGACCTCGAACCAACCCTTGGAGAAGGCCGGCACGGCCTCGACCGACGGCGTGCGGTCGGCGGCGGCGGGCGCGGGAATGCGGAAGGCGTTGGGCAGGATGCCGGCCGGGGCGGCGTTGATCGGGGCCAGGGCCTTGGCGCCGCGCTCGGCGTCGGTCTTCAGGGTGTTGACGCGCAGATCGACCGGCGCGCGTTCGGACAGGGCCGCCATCTCGGCGACCTGGTCGACGCCCAGGGCGCGGGCCAGATGCGGCTCCAGCCAGTCGGGATAGTCGCCGGCCACCGGCGCGGGCGCGCCGTCCAGCGAGACGGGATCCTTCAGGCGGGCCTGTTCGGTCTCGGTCAGCGCGCCGAAGCCGTGCTCTTCCGAGGCCGCCTCGGCGATGCGCTCGACCGGCCACTTCCAGACAAAGGCCAGGACGCCGAGCACGACGCCGCGGGCGGCGGGATCGGCCATCAGCCAGCCCAGCGAGCGCTTGCGGCGCAGGGCGTCGAGCACCAGGCCCGAGACGAAGGCCCGGTCCTTGGAGCCGGCGTAGCGCGCGGCCTCGCCCCAGCGCTTGAGCGCCATCTTCACCGGAAAATGCCGCGCCTCGATCTCGGTCAGGACCTCGATCGCCGCGGAAACCCGTCCTCCGTCACGCATGTGAGCTATATCACCAAGGCCAGGAGAACGAGGCCCAGGCCCGCCATCGAGGCGACCCAGACCAGGCTGCGAACGACCGGCACGCCGAACGCATAGAGAAAGATGTAGACCGCCCGGGCGCCGACATAGAGCGCGGTCCCGAAGGCGGTCAGCGCGCCGAGCCGGCCGCCCAGATAGGCGACCAGCACGGCGGCGACGAAGAACGCGAAGGTCTCGCGGAAATTGGCCGAGGCCCGTTCGAGACGGCCCGCCATGCCGGTCAGCACGACGGGGGTCTCGCGGGAGCCCACATTCCACTTCAAGCCGCGCTGGGGCTGGGCCGCCGCGCTGGCCCACAGAAGGTGGACCAGCCCGATGACGACCGCCGCCGCCAGCATCTTCAGCTCGAAGGCCATCTGCATGGCCTAGACCGCGCTCGGATAGTTCGGGGCTTCGCGCGTGATCATCACGTCGTGGACGTGGCTTTCCCGCAGGCCGGCGCCGGTGATCCGCACGAAGCGCGCGCGCTCCTGCAGGTCCGGGATGGTGGCCGCGCCGACATAGCCCATCGCCGCGCGCAAACCGCCGACCAACTGGTGCAGCACCGGCGAGATCGGACCCTTGAACGGGGTCTGGCCCTCGATGCCTTCCGGCACCAGCTTGAAGCTGTCGGTCACTTCCTTCTGGAAGTAGCGGTCGGCCGAACCGCGGGCCATGGCGCCCACAGAACCCATGCCGCGATAGCTCTTGTAAGAGCGGCCCTGGTAGAGGAACACCTCGCCGGGCGCCTCTTCGGTGCCGGCGAACATCGAGCCCATCATGGCGGTCGAGGCCCCGGCCGCGATGGCCTTGGCCAGGTCGCCCGAGTACTTGATGCCGCCGTCGGCGATCACCGGCACGCCGCTCTCGCGACCAGCGCGGACGGCTTCCATGATCGCGGTCAGTTGCGGCACGCCCACGCCCGCGACAATGCGGGTGGTGCAGATCGAACCCGGACCGATGCCCACCTTCACCGCGTCAGCGCCAGCGTCGATCAGGGCGCGGGCGGCGTCGTAGGTAGCGATGTTGCCGGCCACGATCTGGACGCGGTTGGCTTCACGCTTGAGGCGCGAGACCGCGGCTGCGACCTGGCTGGAGTGGCCGTGGGCGGTGTCGATGACGACGACGTCGACGCCGGCGTCCACTAGGCCCATCGAACGCTCGAAGCCGGCGTCGCCGACGGTCGAGGCCGCGCCGACCAGCAGGCGGCCCTTGTCGTCCTTGGCGGCCAGGGGGTGAGCCTGGGCCTTCTCGATGTCCTTCACCGTGATCAGGCCGACAGCGCGATAGGCGTCGTCGACGACGATCAGGCGTTCGATCTTGTGCTTGCGGAGCAGCTCGCGCGCCTCGCGGCTGTCGACGCCCTCGTTCACCGTGATCAGGTTCTCGCGCGTCATCAGCGCCGAGGCCGGAACGTTGGCGTCGCCCTCGAAGCGCATGTCGCGGTTCGTGAGAATGCCCACCAGCTTGCCCGTGTCGCGCTCGACCACCGGGAAGCCCGAGATCTTGCGGCGGGCCGTGATCTCGCGGACCTCGGCCAGGGTGGTGTCGGGGTTGATGGTCAGCGGATTGATGACCATGCCGCTTTCGTACCGCTTCACCTCGCGGACGTGGTCGGCCTGCTCCTCGTTGGAGAGGTTGCGGTGCAGGATGCCCAGGCCGCCGGCTTGCGCCATGGCGATGGCGAGGCGGCTTTCGGTGACCGTGTCCATGGCGGCGGACACGAGCGGGATGTTCAGACTGATTTCACGCGTGAACTTGGTCTCGGTCGTCACCTGCGTCGGCATGACGTCGGACGGACCAGGTTCGAGCAAAACGTCGTCGAAGGTGAGCCCTTCGCGAATCTCCATCGGATTCTCCATTTTGCGGCGCTCGTATAGTCGCGAGCCGGCCGTTTGTCGAGGCGTGGAGCGCGCCAAGGAGCCGGAAATCGGCGCGCCTTCAGAGGGCCGGTTCGAATTCCAGACCCAGATCCCGTGCGGCGCTGCTCAGGCGTTGGTCCTGCGTCCAGAGGCGCGCGCCCACGGTCAGGCGCGCCGCCGCCAGAAGATGCGCATCGACATGGCCGATCCCCCGACCATAGAGCCGATACCTTTCCACGAAATCGAGCACCTCGGCGTCGGTCGCGGACGTGGCCATTGGCATCTGGCGAAGAGCATCCAAGAAGGCCGTCCGGCTCTTCAGATTGCCCAGCGCCAGCTCCCCGGCGACCAAGGGGTGCACGAGCACCCCGCCTTCTTGCAGCAACCCTACGAGCACGGGGTCCGCGGCGCGCAGATGCGCGACCCAGACCGAGCTGTCGACCAAGATCACGCCGGCTGGGCTCTGCGTCGAGGAGCGAGCTCCAGATGTGGCTCGCTACCGCCCAGGAGCGCCAAGCGACGCGCGCTCTCGCGCTCGACCAGAGCTTTCAACGCTTCGCAAACCAAGGCGGTCTTCTCATGGATGCCGGTCAGCGCAATCGCCCGATCCAGCAGATCATCATCGATAGCCAGTGTCGCACGCATGTTGCGAGCTCCTCTCGACATCAGATTTAGCATCAAGTGATGCCGATATCCATGCAACACTGTCGCTCAGTCAGGGCGCGTCGAACGGTTCGCAAACTTGCGGCCGCGGGATGAAGTCGAGCTTCCTGAACTCCTTACCGGTCCAAAGGTAGCGATAGACCCCCTCCCGCGACATGTCCTCACGCGGCGCGCCCGCCAGGACCAGGAGACGGCTGTCGCGTTGGAAGTTCACGCCGTGGAGCAGGCCGCCCACGTGAATCGTATCCATGTAGTCGGCGCCGGCCAGTTTCGTGACCCGGCCCGTCCTGGCGTCCACCGCCGCCCAGGCCACGCAGGAAGTCCCGCAGCCCCATTGGACGATCGTCATGTGACCCGCGAAGTTCGGCCCCTTGGCCGCGCCTTCGCGTAGCGCTGTCCGAAACAGCCGCTTGTCGGGCGTATCAAGCATGGGCTTGGCCGGCGCGCCGCTCCAGGCCCTGGCTGGATGACCGTCGAACCTCAGACTGTCGCGGGCGGAGCTTTCGGTGATGATGCAGTCGGAAGCCGGCGCGGCCGCCGCGATCATCAGGGAGACCAATGCGGCGACCATCAGCGACCTACCGCCCCTTGAAGCCCGTCGCCACGAGGAAGACCTCGGAGCTGTCCTGGCGGCTGGCCTTGGGCTTGAAGTGCTGGACCTTCTCGAAATGCTTCTTCAGGCGGGCGATGACCTCGGAGGTCTCGCCGCCCTGGAAGGCCTTGGCGACGAAGGCGCCGCCGGGGCGCAGGGTCTCGATGGCGAACTCGGCGCCGATCTCGATCAGGCCGACGATGCGCAGGTGGTCGGTCTCGCGATGGCCGACGGTGTTGGGGGCCATGTCCGACATCACGAGGTCGGGCGCGCCGCCCAGCAGTTCGAGCAGCTTGGGCGGACAGGCCGGATTGGTGAAGTCCATCTCGACGATGTGGGCCGGCTCGACCGGGTCGACGTGCAGCAGGTCGACACCGACGAGCTGGGTCACGCCGCGCTCGACCGCCATCTGCAGCCAGCCGCCTGGGGCGCAGCCCAGGTCGATGACCCGCGCGCCCTTCTTGAAGAAGCGGAACTTGTCGTCGATCTCGCTGATCTTGAAGGCCGCGCGGCTGCGATAGCCCAGCGCCCGGGCCTTGGCCGAGAACGGGTCGTTGATCTGGCGCTCGAGCCAGGCCTGCTGGCTGGGCGTGCGGCCGTCGGCGGTCTTCAGGCGCGCGGGCTTGGCGCGGCCATCCGCGTTGCCGCCCGTGGGCGGCTTGACCATCCGGCGCTTGGGAATCTCTTCGTTCATGCGTTCACCGTTTGAGCCGAACCGGCGCCGCCGCGCCGCCGACGGCGGGGGCGCTTCTGCCGATCCGACATCAGAGACATCAGGAGCCCCTCTCTAAGCCCTCGATCGGCGACACGCACGCGCGAACATGGCCAAAGTTCTTGAACGGCTTGAAGAATGGCCGCGCCCGCCAGCACCAGATCGGCGCGGTCGGCGCCGATGCAGGGCTCGAGCGCCCGCTCCTTGGCGGTCAGGGTCAGCAGCCGGCCGGCCGCCGCCTCGCAATCGGTGCGGTCCATCCACAGGCCGTCGACCACGTTGCGGTCATAGCGCGGCAGGCCCAGGTGCAGACCCGCCAGGCTGGTGATGGCGCCGGAGGTGCCGACCATGTGGGCGCGGCCGGCGTCGAAGGTCTTGCGCATCGGCGCGGCGTGCGGAAACGCGGCGATCTTGGATTTGACCTCCTCGACCATGGCCCGGAACCAGCCGTCATCGGCCCGCTCGCCCTCGGGAAAGCGCTCGGCCAGAGTGACGACGCCGATCGGAATCGACAGCCAGGCGCGGATCGGCAGCTTCCAGGCCTCGAACTGGCGCGGCTTGGCGTCGAGACCGCCCGCCTTGAGGTCGACCCAGGACAGTTCGGTCGAACCGCCGCCCACATCGACGACCAGGGCCGCGTCGGCCTGGCGGTCGAACAGGCTCATGCAGCCGGCGACCGACAGCTGGGCCTCCTCGCGCGGGGTGATGATCTGCAGCCGAAGGCCGGTCTCCTCGGCCACACGGCGGACGAACTCGACGCCGTTGCTGGCGCCGCGGCAGGCCTGGGTGGCCACGGCCTTGACCCGGATGGCCTTGCGGCGACGGATCTTCTCGGCGCAAACCTTGAGGGCGGCCATCGACCGCTCCATCGCCGCGTCGGACAGCTCGCCGGTCTGCGACAGGCCCTCGCCCAGCCGGACGATCCGCGAGTAGGCCTCGACGACACGGAAGCCGCGCGGCGAAGGCGTCGCCACCAGCAGGCGGCAGTTGTTTGTTCCCAGGTCGAGCGCCGCATAGCACGGCTGCTCGCCCGGCGGCCGGCGCGACCCTTGGCCGCTCTGGCCCTGGGATCCGCCGGGCGCTCTCGGCGCCTCCGACATGGTCATTCCACCTTGTCTCGCAGGCGATTCGTCACGAACCGCCTCATTTCACCGACGACCATAGCAACCGGGTTCGCCTGTCGGAAGCATTGCGTTGCGCACGTCTGAACGGTGGTTACGTTCAGGATTCAGTCAGGAGACTCGGCGTATCGTTAACGTCATGAATTCGAGACTCGCCAAATTCGCGATCGGCCAGATCGTCAAGCACCGCATCTTCCCGTTCCGGGGCGTGGTGTTCGACGTCGACCCCGTGTTCGCCAATACGGAAGAGTGGTGGGAGTCCATTCCGGAGGACATCCGGCCGTCCAAGGACCAGCCGTTCTACCACCTGCTGGCCGAGAACGACGACAACACCTATGTCGCTTACGTCTCCGAGCAGAACCTGCTGGCCGACGAGACCGGCGAGCCCGTGCACCATCCGCAGGCCGCGCTGATCTTCGAATCCTTCGATCACGGCGCCTACAAGCTTCGCCCTCGGATCTCGCACTGAGGGCAAGGCCTGACCGCCGATCCGGCGGTTGCGCGCAAAAATCGCACGGAACTTGCCGCCAGGCGGGCGTAACGTCGTTTCATGAGCGCAGACGGTTTCAGCGGCGGCCCGCCCCCAGGGGCGCGGCCCGATTGGACGATCGACCAGGGCTGGGACGCCTATAGCCAGGCCGAGCACGACGTTTGGATCACCCTGTACGAACGCCAGACCCAGGTGCTGCAAGGCCGCGCCTGCGACGAGTTCCTGCGCGGGCTCGATGCGCTGGACCTGCATCGCACCGGCATCCCCGACTTCAGTCGGATCAACGAGGAGCTCCAGCGCCTGACCGGCTGGAGCGTGGTGGCCGTGCCGGGCCTGGTGCCTGACGACGTGTTCTTCGACCACCTGGCCAATCGCCGCTTCCCGGCCGGCCAGTTCATCCGCAAGCCGCACGAACTGGACTATCTGCAGGAGCCGGACGTCTTTCACGACGTCTTCGGCCACGTGCCGATGCTGACCGACCCGGTCTTCGCCGACTACATGCAGGCCTATGGCCAGGGCGGACAGCGGGCGCTGGGCCTGGGGCGGCTGGCCAATCTGGCGCGGCTCTACTGGTACACCGTCGAGTTCGGCCTGATGGCGACGCCCGCGGGCCTGCGGATCTACGGCGCGGGCATCGTCTCGTCGCGGACGGAGTCGATCTTCGCCCTCGAAGACCCCTCCCCCAACCGGATCGGTTTCGAGCTGGAGCGGGTGATGCGCACGCCCTATCGCATCGACGACTTCCAGCAGGTGTATTTCGTCATTCCGTCGATCCAGACCCTGCAGGAGGTGACCCTGCAGGACTTCGGCGCGCTCTATGAGCGGCTGGCGGGCGTAGAAGACATCGGCATCGCCGACATCGTGGCCGCCGACGACGTGCTGACACACGGTACGCAGGCCTATGCGACCGGTCGGCGGGCCTCCTAGCCTTTCGTCGCCCAGAGCAGCTTTTCAACTTGGCCCTCGCCGCCGGTGATAGGACTGTCGGCGCTGTCGCGGACGGTCCAGCCGGAGGCTTCGAGGAACGCAGCGACCCGTTCGACGCAGGCGGCGATGATCGCCGAGTCCTTGACCAGGCCGCCCTTGCCGACGTTCTCGCGGCCGGCCTCGAACTGCGGCTTGACCAGGGCGACGAGATCCGCGCCCGGATGCGCCAGGGCCAGCGCCGCCGGCAGGGCCTTTTCCAGCGAGATGAAGCTGACGTCGGTGACGACGAGGCCGACGCCGTCCGGCGCGTGCCCGGCGGTCAGGGCGCGGGCGTCGAGCGGCGACAGGTCGGCGACGCGGGGATCGGCCTTCAGGCTCGGATGCAGCTGGTCGCGGCCGACATCGACGGCCAGCACCCGAGCCGCGCCCTTCGACAGCAGGACCTCTGTGAAGCCGCCCGTGGAGGCGCCGACGTCGATGGCGATCCGACCTTCGACGGCGACCGGCCAGAGCTCCAGGGCGCGGACCAGTTTCAACGCGCCGCGGCCGACCCAGGGATGGGCGGCTTCGGCGACGATCTCGGCGGCCTCGTCGATCGCCTCGGAGGCCTTGGCGACGGCCTTGCCGCCAGCCAGGACGCGGCCGGCCTCGATGGCGGCGCGGGCCTTGGCGCGGCTGTCGAACAGGCCCTTTTCGACGAGCAGGATGTCGGCGCGTTTACGGCTCATGACGGCGTCTTACCCGACTCGGCGTCAGGCCGCTTCGGCGTCGTTGGCGGCAAGGCCCAGGCGCGCCGTGACCGCCTCCATCGTAGCGCCACGCGGGACGACGACCCATTCGCGGGGCTTGGAGGCGTTGACCGCGACGACGGCGTCCTTGGGGCAGAGGTCGAAGCAGCCGACCTCGATCACCGCCAGCGGCGCCTTGCGGTCCTTGGCCTTGCCGGCGCCGGAGGCCTTGCGCAGGGCCTTGGCGAAGCTCTGCTCGCCATCCTTGCCGAACCCGCCGTCCAGCTTGCGCGAGCACTTGCGGCAGACAAGGACCACCTCGTTCCAGTCGGCGCGCACGCGCTTGATCGGCCTATCCTTGCTCACCTTGAGCCTCGTTGCTTTCGGACGCCCAGCCCGAGGCTTGGACATGGGAAGTCTGGCCGCGAAGTGCTAGAGAGCCCGCCGTTCAACGCTTCGGAGGCCGTCATGGTCCGCAATCTGAAGGGCAAGCTCGCGCCGCCCGCCGCCGACCCGACCGCCGCCGAGGACCTGGCCTGGTTCGCCGCCAAGGCCGACCGCGCCTTCCGTCTGCGCGACCCGGCCCCGCTGGAGTTCGGGCCGCTGGGCGATCCGGGCGACGGCTTCAGCTGGCGCGTGCTGGTGGCCCGCCTGCCCGACGCTGGCCGCCTGCGCCTGCCGATCTCGCTGGCCTGGGACCTGCACAACGACCACGCCAAGGATCAGCACCTGTCGATGCTGTTCGACCAGGTCGCCCCGGCCGAGGCCAAGGCGCTGCTGAAGACCAAGTCGAACTAGCCGATGCGGGCGCTTCTGCTCGCCTTGGGCGTCGCGATGCTGGCGCCGAGCCATGCGTCGGCCGCCGACGTCTATCTGACGGACAGCGGCAAAGGCCGCATTCGGGTCATCGACGTAGAGGCCATCGTCGGCGACGGCGACCGCGCCCGCCTGGGCGAGGTGCGCGGCTTCAGCGCGGCGGGAACGACGACGGAGAAGGTCCGCTTCGATTGCCGCGCCGGCTTCTACGAAATCGTCTGGCGCCTCGCCGGTCCGGCGAGCGAACAGACGACCACGTCGGGCTTTCCGGCGCGACGGCCCAAGGCCGGTTCGCCCCAGGCCCTGGAAATGAAGATCGCCTGCCAGGGCCTTCGCCCCGCGGACCGCCGGCTGGGCGACACGTCCGTTCAGGACCTGATCGCCCGCGCGGCTTTGACCAACTGAGTCTCAGCCCTTCCGCATCCACGCCGCGACGGCCCAGGAATGGGCGTCGTGGCGCAGGGCGACGACGGCGTCGCGGGGGTCGAGCCAGACCAGCCTGTGGTCGTCCTCGACCTTCAGTTCGGGGCGTTCGCCGGCCAGGGCCACGGCGTAGATCCCGCCGTAGTTGCGAACCGGCTGGCCGTCGGACTTCAGGAACGGCTGGGAGACGTCGACCACGCGGGCGCCGACCTCGACCACGAGGCCGGTCTCTTCCCCGAACTCGCGGACCAGGGCCTGGCCTTCGGTCTCGTCACCGTCGACGGCGCCGCCCGGCAGGTCGAAATAGGGCGCCTTGCCGGGCTTCGTCACTTCCACGAGCGCGATCCGCCCCTGGCCGTCCTCGGCGATGCCGAAGGCGGCGTGACGGTCCTGGTAGGCCAGGGCCGCGTCGGGGGCGTCGAAGGCGATCAAGAGTGTCAGTCCTTGCCGAACAGGTCGTTCCACGGATCGGCCTTGCCCGACTCGACGTCGGCGACGCTGATCTCGGGGCGATAGCCGATCTTGCCGCTGGCGCTGGCCTTCCAGGCCATGGTCACCATGTCGCGCAGCTCGGCCGCGCCGGCGGCCAGGCGGGCGTCGACGAAGGCCTTGGCGCGCGGGTCGCTCTCGACCATGCCGCCGGCCTTTTCCAGCTGGTACAGCGGCTCGGTCTGCTTCCAGGTGGTGGTCAGGTAGCCGACCATGCGGGTCTCGATGCTGCAGGCGCAGTCGACCGGGGCCGGCATCAGGGCGCGAACCTCGTCGTCCTTGGCCACGGCCTTGACCAGCGGGCCTTCGAAGGCGCCGTGGGTGCCCTTGCTCTGGGTGTAGTTGTTGGGGTTCGGGTAATCGCCCCAGCCGTTGTAGTGCACGCTCATGTGCAGGGGCTGGCTGCCGTCGCCGATATAGTGGGCCCAGACGCCCAGGTCGCGCAGCAGCAGCTCCTCGCGGCGCTTCAGGTCGGCGGCGTACCAGGCCTTCTTCTGGGCGTCGGTGGTGTTCTTCTCGGCCGCGACCAGCACGCGCCAGTAGGTGAAGTCCTTCACCAGCTGCTGATAGCCGTCGATGATCGCGTACGGCAGGTAGCCGGCCTTCCAGCTGTCCTGGCCGGCGGCGCGCAGGGCGGCCTCGTAGTCGGCGCGGGTGGGCGGCAGGGTCTCGACGGTGAACTTCGGGCCGCCGAACATCTTGCCCTCGTCGTCGAGGTCGAGGAAGTGGGCCGCGTCGCGGTCGGTGTCGTGCACCTTGCCCGAGCCTTTCCAGCGGTCGGGCTCGCGGGCATATTCACCGATGGCGGCCACGCCGTAGGGGCTGCGCACGAAGGCCGGCACGTCCTCGGCCAGGCTGGAGGCGGCCAGGACGCCGACCATGCGGTGGCCCGAAGCCCCCCAGGCCAGGGCCGACTGGGCCGGCGCGGCCAGGGCGGCGGCGAGGACGAGAATTTTCACAGTTGAAGACGGCGACGTCATGCGCGCTCCGAGGCGTTTCAGGCGAGACCGAGGGCCGTCTCGATCCGGCCGACCCAGGCCTTGACGGCCGGATAGCGCGACAGATCGAAACCGCCCTCGTGGGCGACCCGGGTGTAGGCCACCAGCGCGATGTCCGCCAGGGTCAGGCGATCGCCGACCAGGAAGCCGGTGTCGGAAAGCCCGGTTTCCAGGCGGGCCAAGGCAGCGTGGCCGCGCTCGACGAGCTTACCGTCCAGGGAGGCGACCGGCTTGCCCATGTAGGCGACCTGGAATCTGGCCACCGCGACATAGGGTTCGTGGCTGTACTGCTCCCAGAACAGCCACTCGTACATCCTGGCCTTGAGGTAGGGATCGGCCGGGATCAGCACCGAGCCCTCGGCCAGGTGCAGCATGATGGCGTTGGACTGGGCCAGGAAGCGGCCGTCGTCGAGCACCACGGCGGGCACCTGTCCGGCCGGGTTCATGGCCAGGAAGGCGTCGGTCCGCGACTCGCCCTTGAGGATGTCGACCTCGATCCACTCGTAGGGAAGATGGAGGCGCTCGGCGGTCCATTTGACCTTCAGGCAGTTGCCCGACTTGCCGTCGCCGAAGATCCGCAGCGTCATTACGTCGCCCTCCCCCACTTTTCAAACGGCGCGCTAAACGATTGAATTTTCAACCGAGTTCCGAGCTTGACCAGAAGCTTTCGTCCGATTCCGACCCAATTTGGCGGTTTTAAGCGGGTTGTCACGGAGGCGTGATCGTCTTAGGAAGACCGCCGACCCGACAGATACGCCGATAAGAGGACAACCTCGATGCGACGCACGCTCGCCGGAATTATGGCCTTCATGGCCATGTTCGCCGCCCTTCCCGCCGCCGCGGGCCCCGACTCCGAGCGCAAGGACCCGCTGGGCGAACTGATCGCCGGCGCCCTGACCGGATCCCTCCCGGGCTCGGTGGAATACAAGATGAAAGCCACGCTCTACCACGCCGGCGCCAAGGGCATCCGCGCGCTGGACAGCCTGGGCTGCAAGGTCGTGGCCATGCGCACCCTGGCCGTGGACACCAAGGTGATCCCGCGCCGCACCGTGGTGTTCATCAAGGAAACCGTCGGCCTGCCGATGCCCAATGGCGAGAGCCACGACGGCTACTGGTACGCCTCCGACATCGGCGGGGCGATCAAGGGCAACAAGATCGACATGTTCAGCGGCCAGGGCGCGGGCTCCATGAAGCCGCTGTCGGGCCTGAACCTGACCCACCTGTCGGTGACCAAGGTCGGCGAGTTCAAGGGCTGCCCGCCGGAATAGGGTTTTCGGCATCTGCTGGATTTTCAGAGAGCCTCCCGGTTGGGAGGCTTTTTGTTTTTCTGGACCGTGGAAGACCCCCTCCGGCCCTCCGGGCCACCTCCCCCAGAGGGGGAGGATCTAGAAGCGCCGAGCCAAGAAGATGCTCCCCCTCTGGGGGAGCTGTCGCGGAGCGACTGAGGGGGTTTCGGGCACAGCTTCTCAGCCTCTCGTGGAAACCACGGAAGGTGATGGAGAGGGCGCGGGGCGTCCGGGCGACGCCCGGAGTTGTGTGTTTTAAGTACCGTTTCGACGAAGCTCTGACGCCCCGCGCGATCGTTGGACCTCAGGCCGGGACGCGCGGGCCTCTTCCGCCCTGTGCCCCTTCCCCATGCAATGCGCCCCGTTTCTTGGCGGCCAGGCGTGCATGCGGCGCGGACCCTCGGACGGGCGGGAGCCCAATCAGGCAAGCTCCCGATGGATGGGTTTACGTCCCCCATCCTCATTTAAGCCGCTCGGCCCTGCTCACGCAGCTCCGGCGGCCCCGCTCGATCGCATCGCCGTCGCACGCTTCGGGCCGGATCCTTGCGCCCTCTCCCTGCGACGGGACGAGGTCTAGTATGCAGCGGGTTTGGGCGCGTCTGATAAGTTCGGGTGAGAAAGTTGTAGGGCGTTGAATTCGCTGATGTTCGTTCAGCCCGCGACGGGGATCGACGCTCGCCAATCCCCGTCCGACACGGGTTTTCCTTCTCCCAGAGGGAGAAGGTGGCGCGAAGCGCCGGATGAGGGGTTAGGGACCGGAGACGGCGTGCCGGCACGCCGGTTGGCGGTGTAACCCCTCACCCTCCCACGCTGCGCGCGGGCCCCTCCCTCTCCCTCAGGGAGAGGGTCAGGAAAACTCAGATATCGCCGCCCACGTTGGGGGCTTGCCCAGGCGCCCTTGCGACGTGGATGCCGCATTCGGTCTTGTCCTGGCCCTGCCAGCGGCCGGCGCGGACGTCGGCGTTGGGGTCGTCGACGGGTTTGGTGCAGGGCCAGCAGCCGATCGACGGGAAGCCCTGGGCGACCAGGGGGTGGGTCGGGAGCTGGTGCTCGGCGACATAGGCGTCGAGCTCGGCCTTGCTCCAGTTGGCCAACGGATTGAACTTCAGCTTGCCGTCGGCGTCCTCGACCACGGCCAGGCGCAGGCGGTCGCCGCCGTGGAAGCGCTTGCGGCCGGTGCACCAGGCCGAGAAGCCCTCGATGGCGCGGTCCAGCGGCAGCACCTTGCGGATGTGGCAGCAGGCGTCGGTGTCGGTGCGCCAGAGATCGGACTTGGGATCGGTCACGGCCAGGTCGGCGAAGGCCGGACGCAGGTCGCGCACGTCGGTCAGGCCCAGTTGGGCGGCCAGGCTCTTGCGGTAGTCCAGGGTCTGGCCAAACAGCATGCCGGTGTCGAGGAACAGCACCGGGATGTCCTTGGAGACCTGCGAGGCCAGGTGCAGCAGCACCGCGGACTCCGCGCCGAACGAGCTGACCAGGGCCAGCTTGTCGCCGAAGGTCTCGTAGGCCTTGCGCAGGATCGTCAGCGGATGGGCGTCGCGCAGTTCGGCGTCCAGCCGCGCCGCCAGGGTCGGCGCGGCGTCGGTCTGGTCGTAGGCCATCAGAGCGCGCTCTCCTCGACCTGGGCGGCGCGTTCGTCGGCCGCGATCGGGCGGACGTCGGCGGCGCGCTGATAAACGTGGCGGAAGCGGTTGGCCGCCTTGGTCCAGGCTTCGGGCGAAGACCCGTCATTGGGCTCGAAGGCGTCGAAACCGACGCGGACCATGAAGCCGGCCTGTTCCTGCAGCACGTCGCCCACGGCGCGGATCTCGCCCTCGTAGTGGAAGCGCTCGCGCAGCAGGCGGGCTGAGGTATAGGCGCGGCCATCGCGGTACTTCGGGAAGGCCAGGGCCACCAGCGACAGGCGCGGCAGGTCGTAGGCCAGGGCCTCGACCTCCCCGGCCGGCTCGATGCGCACCCCGACGCGGCGGCTGTTGGACGACAGCAGGGTGTCGCCCTCGGCCTGGAAGCGGGTCAGCGACAGGATCACGTCACCGGCTTCGGGAATGGCGTCCTCGTCGGTGACGTGGACGAAGGCGTCCTCGGCCCACTGGGCCTGGTGTTCGTCCTTCGCGCCAACCAGCTTAATCAGCTTGGGCATAGACGGCCTCCTTGAAGGGCTCGAGGCCGACGCGGCGGTAGGTGTCGAGGAAGCGTTCCTCGCCCTGGCGCGCGGCCAGATAGGTGTCGACCAGGGTGTCGATGGCGGGGGCGACCCGGTCGGCCGGCAGGGCCGGGCCGAGGATCTTGCCGATCGTGGCGTCTTCCGCGCCCGAGCCGCCGAGCGAGAGCTGGTAGAATTCCTCGCCCTTCTTGTCGACGCCGAGGATGCCGATGTGGGCCACGTGGTGGTGGCCGCAGGCGTTGATGCAGCCGCTGATCTTGATCTTCAGCTCGCCGATCGTCTCGGCGCGGTCGGGATCGGCGAAGGTCTTGGCGATGTCCTGGGCGATCGGGATGGCGCGCGCATTGGCCAGGGCGCAGTAGTCGAGGCCCGGGCAGGCGATGATGTCGCTGACCAGGTCGATGTTTGCTGTGGCCAGGCCGTTGGCCTCGAGGATGGCGTGCACGGCCGGCAGATCGTCGAGCTTGATGTGCGGCAGGACGAGGTTCTGGGCGTGAGTGACGCGCAGGTCGTCCAGGCCATAGCGCTCGGCCAGATCGGCCACGACGTCCAGCTGGTCGGCGGTGGCGTCGCCCGGCGTCTGGCCAATGGCCTTCAGCGAGACCTCGACGATGGCGTAGCCCGGCTTCTTGTGCGGCTTGACGTTGTTGCGCGCGAAGCGGGCCAGCGACGGGCTGGCGGCCTTGGCGGCCTCGAAGGCTTCCGAGCGGGCCGGCAGGGTCTCGAACGGGGTCTGGGCGAAGGCGCCGCGGATGCGGGCCAGCTCCACGTCGCCGAGGTCGGCGCGGCCTTGATCGATCTTGGCCCACTCTTCCTCGACCTGGCGGCCGAACTCCTCGGCGCCGAGGGCGGCGACCAGGATCTTGATGCGGGCCTTGTAGATGTTGTCGCGGCGGCCGTGGCGGTTGTAGACGCGCAGCACGGCTTCCAGGTAGCTGAGCAGGCTGCCGGCCGGCAGGTGCTGCTTGATGGTCGGGCCGACATAGGGCGTGCGCCCCTGGCCGCCGCCGACGATCACCTCGAAGCCCAGCGAGCCGTCGCGGGCCCGGCGCAGGATCAGGCCGATGTCGTGCACCTTGACGGCCGCGCGGTCGGTCAGGGCGCCGGTGATGGCGATCTTGAACTTGCGCGGCAGGAACGAGAATTCCGGGTGCAGGGTCGACCACTGGCGGATGACCTCCGACCACACGCGCGGATCGTCGACCTCTTCGGCCGTGGCGCCGGCATAGGGGTCGGCCGTGGTGTTGCGGATGCAGTTGCCGCTGGTCTGGATGGCGTGCAGGTCGACCTCGGCCAGGGCGTCGAGAATGTCCGGCGCGTCCTTCAGCTTGATCCAGTTGAACTGGACGTTCTGGCGCGTCGTCATGTGCCCGTAGCCCTTGTCGTATGTGCGGGCGACCCAGGCCAGGCGGCGGGCCTGGCGGGCGTTGAGCGAGCCGTACGGAATGGCGACGCGCAGCATGTAGGCGTGGAGCTGCAGGTAGAGGCCGTTCATCAGGCGCAGCGGCTTGAACTGGTCCTCGGTGAGATCGCCGGCCAGGCGGCGGACCACCTGGTGGCGGAACTCGTTGGAGCGGTCCGTCAGGAATTCGCGGTCGATGACGTCGTACTGATACATGGGGTCGGCCTACTTGCGGCGGATCAGGTCGACGCGGCCCGTCGAGCGGGCGGCGCCGGAAGCGTGACGGATGGCCTCGACGACGGCGCCGCCCTCGGCCTGCTTGCCGTGGAGAAGCTCGTTGGTCGGGCCGAGCGCGCGGATGCGCTCGCGGTAGCTGACCGGGGCCAGGCCCAGGCCTTCAACGGCGACGAGGTCGATCGGATAGGGATCGACAATCACGGTCGGGGCGGCCTTGCCGGCGGCGACGGCGGCCTCGACCTCTTCGCCCTGCTCGGCGTCGAACAGCTGGGCGTCGCCGAAGCCGTCCACCCAGGCGCCCTGCTTCCAGAAGACGACCTCGCCGTCGATCAGGCGATTGGCGGTGACGGCTTTCATTGGCCCGAACTCACGTTTTGAACTTCGAAGACGGCGAGCGTTGCGGTCTCGCCGGGAGATTTGATGTCGGCCATGGCCATGGATTCGCCGACCATCAAAAGGGCCGGGCCCTTCAGGCCCTCGGCGGCGGTCGCCAGACCGGCCAGGGTGGTCAGGATGCGGCGCTCGTCGGCGCGGCTGGCGTTCTCGACGACCAGGGCGGGGGTCGAACCGGCGCGGCCGGCGGCGGTCAGGCGCTGCGCGATCAGGCCGGCGGTTGAGACGCCCATATAAACGACGACGGTCTGGTTCGGACGCGCGAGCGCTTGCCAGTCGAGATCCGGGTCGCCGTGCGCGGCGTGGCCGGTGACGAAGGTGACGGCCTGGGCGCTGCCGCGATGGGTCAGGGGCGCGCCGGCCCCGGCGCTGGCGGCCAGGGCGGCGGTAACGCCGGGCACCACGGCGCAGTCGATCCCGGCCTCGCGGCAGGCGGCCAGCTCCTCGCCGCCGCGGCCGAACAGGAAGGGGTCGCCGCCCTTCAACCGCACGACGTCCAGGCCTTCGCGGGCCAGGGCCACGAGAAGCTGGTTGATGTCGTCCTGCGGCAGGGTGTGGCGCGACTTGCGCTTGGCCACGTCGATGCGGCGGGCCTGGAGCGCGAGATCGAGGATCTCGGCCGAGACCAGGCCGTCGTGCACCAGCACGTCGGCGGCCTGCAGGGCCTTCAGCGCCTTAATCGTCAGCAGGTCCGGATCGCCGGGACCGGCGCCGACGAGCGTCACCTGTCCCAGAGCCGGCCGCACGCCCTCGCCGCCGCGCAGGGCGACCAGGCGGGTGTTAGCCTTGCTATCCGAGGGTGACGCCATGCGCGATCCCAGGTCCTATAAAAGCGTCCACGGACGCACGAAAGCGGCGCGAGTCGTTTGACCCTCGCCGTATAAACCCAATGAAATACGGGGCGAACCTTAAGGCCCGCCCCGTGCTCGCTCGCCGATGAAAAGGGCCAATCCATCAGCGAACGCTTGCAAACTCGCCGCGAGCAGGCCAATTCGCAAACAAGGACTTCTGCCGGGGCGTTCAGTAAAACTCATGGAACGACAGACCGAACGGCGGCGCCTGCCTCCCCTCAACGCCCTGCGGGCTTTCGAGGCGGCGGCGCGCCACCTGAACTTCAGCCGCGCCGCCGACGAGCTGTCGGTGACGCCCGGCGCCGTGAGCCAGCAGATCCAGAACCTCGAGGACTATGTCGGGGCGGCCCTGTTCAAGCGCACGCCCAAGGGGCTGCTGCTGACCGACGCGGCCCAGACCGCCCTGCCCGCGCTGCGCGAGGCCTTCGACCGCCTGGCCGAGGCCGCGTCCCTGCTGACCGCCGCCGTCGACGGCCGCCGCCTGACCCTGACCGCCGCCCCGTCCTTCGCCGCCAAGTGGCTGGTGCCGCGCCTGGGCAAGTTCGAGCAGGCCCAGCCGCAGGTCGACGTCTGGCTGTCGGCCGGCATGGAGGTCGTCGACTTCGCCGCCGGCGAGGTCGATCTGGCCATCCGCTACGGCTCGGGCCGCTATCCTGGCCTGGAAGTCATCCGCCTGCTCAACGAGACCGTGGTGCCGGTGGCGAGCCCGGAATTGCTGGCCGAGAACCCGCTGGAAAATCCGGAGGATCTGGCCCGCCACATCCTGCTGCACGACGGCTCGCCCGACGCCGACGATTCGTGCCCGGACTGGGCCATGTGGCTGGCGGCGCGCGGCATTCGCGGCGTCGACGGCGCCCGCGGCCCGCGCTTCAACCAGTCGAGCCTGGTGATCGAGGCCGCCGCCAACGGCCGCGGCATCGCCCTGGCCAAGCGCACCCTGGCCCAGGTCGACCTGGACGCCGGGCGACTGGTGATCCCGTTCGACATCGCCACCTCGGTGGACTTCGCCTATTACGTCGTCCACCCCAAGGCCAAGGGCCGCCTGCCGCAGGTCAAGGCCTTCGTCGGCTGGCTGAAGGACGAGGCCGCCTCGCACGAAGCCGCCCTGCTGACCATCGACAACGGCGCAGGGATCTAAGCTGGAAGGCGGCGCTCAAACCGGCTTAAAGGGGCGCATGATCAAGACGACTCTTACCGTCGACGAGCGCCTACCCGCGGCCGACTGCCAGACCATGACCGACGTGCGCCAGGGCGTCGACGCCCTGGACCGGGCCCTGGTGGCGCTGCTGGCCGAGCGCCAGGGCTACATGGACGCCGCCGCCCGCATCAAGACCGAGCGCAGCAAGGTGTTCGACCGCGCCCGCATCGAGGACGTGGTCGACAAGGTCAAGGCCGCCGCCCGCGACGCCGGCCTCTCCGAAGCCATCGCCGAGCCGGTCTGGCGCGTCCTGATCGACCGCTGCATCGCCTACGAACACGCCAGCTGGGATCGGACCAAGGGCGCGTGACCAAGGAAGAGATCGACCGCCTGCTGGACGACATGGCCGCCGAGGCCGCCGCCAAGGGCGACGAGGGCCTGCTGCCCGGCCTGCTCTATCTGAACGACAAGGCCTACGGGACCGAGATCCGCACCGAGACGGTGTCGGCCGTGCGTGGCCAGCGCTATCGCGGGGTCCGGGTGTTCGTGGCCCGGGCCTACGACACCAAGGTCCTGACCCGGGCCGAGACGGCCGGAATGGAGGTCGGGGCGTTCGAGGATTTGACGGAGTCGATTCCGAATCCCGTCTGACTCCCAATCCCCTCTGACTGGGCGCGACGCCGCGACCGGCTCGCGTTAGGGTGGCGCATGGCCACAAGGCCGCCCGCCGGACGCAGCCCATGCATGACGACCCGACCACCGACCGCCGCTGGCAGACGGCCCTCGCCGAGTTCGAGGCCGGCCCCGTCCGCTATCGCGCCGAGGTGCGCGTCACGCCGGCGGGCATCCTCGCCGTCGGGGCGCTGATGAGCGGCATACTGCTGTCGTCGGCGGCGATCGTCTGGGCGGCGAAGTCGGCGGCGCGCCTGCGGGCCGCGCGAACGGATCGGCCGGACAATCGCCCCATGGCCGAGACGCTGCCTGCGAAACCCGCTCCGCGCGCAGGATGGAAACGGTTCGGATACACCGGAGACGGAGCGACGCGCTCGCCCCCTTCGCCGTAACCGGACGCACATTCACCGGACTCAGAAGCAGGCTGAATTCACGGCGAGGCCGCAGTCGGCGGCCGCGGAACCGGCCGGCATGTCGATCTACGAGCGCGTCTACAAACTGATGGTCTCCCTGCCCTCGGCCGAGGGCGAAATCCACGACCCGATCAAGGCGGCCATCCGGGGCGTCAGCACGCGGAACCTGCAGGTCGTGCTGTCCTATCCGCCGAAGGTCGGTGGCACCTTCCTGCGCACGGCCCTGGTCCAGCTGCTGGGCAAGCACTACCAGGCCGGCCTGTCGCGCGGCTCCTACGCCAACGCCGACAACGCCCGCGATCCCTATTTCCCGCTGCTGCTGAACCAGCACCTGGTGCAGGGGCCACGCCCGCAGGCGACGGTGATGCACCTGCACATGTACCCCAGCCGCCATGCGACCGACATCCTGGAGGTGTTCGGCATCCCGGTGGTCGTAGCCTCGCGCAATATCCTCGACTGCCTGGTCAGCCTGATGGAGATGCACGAGAAAGCTCAGGCCGAAGGGCGGCCGATGGACGACGCCCTGCTGCATTCGGGCCGCAGCTACTACGAGATGAGCCCGCAGGAGCGCCGCCACAGCCTCGTGCACATCGCCCCGCTCTGGTACGCGCGCTTCTACGGCCAATGGCTGGACTACCAGCGGCGCTGCCTGGCCGAGGCCCGGCGCCCGCCCCTGTGGCTGCACTACGAGCAACTGCGCACCGACCCGCACGCGGTGCTCGCCAGCATCGCCGCCCACGTCGATCCGGACCACGCCTACACCACGGCCGAACTCGACGCGGCCCTGGAGGCCAGCCTGGTCGACAGGGACAGGGTGCGCCTCAACCAGGGAATCTCGGGACGCGGCGAGGCCTTCTTCTCGGCGGCGGAGAAGCAGGCGATCCGGGCGATCCTGGCCTGCGCGGGCGAGGCGGCGCTGGTGGAGCTTGGGGTGCTCTGAAGTTCCCTAAGACCCGAGTTGGACCTTCAACCAGCGTCGGCAATCGTTCTTCCTTGCGCTTCACGACAGCAAGCCAGCGCGCCTGTTGGGCTCGACGAAGCCCATCAGGACGGCAAGGGCCGTCATTCGCGCCTTGTCGGGCAGCTGAGCATCGGTGATCTCGTCGGCAATCCAGAACGACAGGCAGCCGCGAAAGCCGATGGCCAATTGCTCGGGCACACGTTCGGCGGCGACGTCGGCCAAGGTGGGATCGATGCCTTGGCCGTCGGCGAACGCCGCGGCCCACAAGGCGCGTGATTGGGCGCTGACTTCGCTCGGCTTGGCGCCGGGGAAGCCGAGCGAACGGATGATCGCCCGATTGATCTGGGGCTCCTCGAGCATGACGGCGACCGCGATCGATACGGCGGCCAGCACGCGGCCGATCGCATCGCCGTCAGGCGCGGCCTCAAGAAAGCGCTCACTCATCAGCTCAATCCGGCGAGCCGACAGAGCCTGCGCGATCGCCGCCTTGCTGCCGAATTGATTGAACGGCGTGGCGAAGCTCACGCCTGCCTCGGCCGCTAGCTCGCGCATTGAGAACGAGGCGGCGCCATCGGCGCGGAGCAGGCGCTCGGCGGCGTCGAGCACCGTCTCGCGCGCCAGTGTTCGTTTTTGCTCTCGAACCGACATCTCGACCATGGGCGCCAAGGTGATCCGCCTCGCGCCTTGCGTCAATAAATTATATCATGATATAAATTCTTACACGCACATCCAACGCTTCGAGAACTGCCATGACCGCATCGACCAAGACGTTTCTGATCACCGGGGTCAGCTCCGGGCTGGGCCGCGCCTTCGCCAACGCCGCCTTGCAGGCCGGCCACGTGGTGATCGGTACGGTCCGCAACGCGCAAGCCGCGTCGGAGCATGAGGCCCTGGCGCCGGGGCGGGCCCATGCGCTGATGCTCGACGTCACCGATTTCGACGCCGTCGCCGCTCAAGTCCCCGATGCGGAGAGCCGGTTCGGCGCGGTCGATGTCCTCGTCAACAACGCCGGCTACGGCCAGGAAGGCGTCGTTGAGGAGTCGTCGATCGACGATCTGCGCCGCCAGTTCGACGCCAATGTCTTCGGCGCGGTGGCGATGATCAAGGCGGTGCTACCCGGCATGCGTGAGCGCGGCTTTGGCCGCATCATCAACGTCACCTCGATGGGCGGCTTCATCACCATGCCCGGCATTGCCTACTATTGCGGAAGCAAGTTCGCCCTGGAGGGCATTTCCGAGGCCTTGGGCAAGGAGGTCAGGTCGCTTGGCATACACGTGACCGCCCTGGCGCCGGGCCAGTTCCGCACGGACTGGGCCGGACGTTCAATGGACCGCGCGCCACGCAGCATCGCCGCCTACGACACGATCATGGATCCGATCCGCTCGGCGCGTCAGGCCAAGAGCGGACGCCAGCCGGGCGATCCAGCCAAGGCGGCGAAGGCCTTGCTGACACTCGTGGAATCCGACGCTCCGCCGACGCGGCTGTTTCTCGGCGAAGACGCGCTGGCCGTCGTCGAGCAGAAGCTGGACCTGATGCGAACCGAGATCGCCACCTGGGACGCGGTCTCCCGATCGACAAACTTCGACTAGGAAGGTGCGGGCTTGAGCCGTGTGATCGCAAGCGCACGTCCCGCGCTGACGGCTAAAGGCGAAACCGCTGTAGGCCCCCTACCCCTTCAGCGACCGCAGCGCCTGTTCGTGGACGTAGGCGGCGATGTCCAGCAGCACGGCGTCGAGGGCCGTCTTGACGTCGCCGAGGCTGGCCTCGCCGTCCTCGGCCCGCTGACAGACGTCGCCGAGAGTCACGGCGCCGACGCCGCGCGCCGCGCCCTTGACCGTGTGGACGGCATCGCGCCAGCCGGGATGGTCGTGAGTCAGCATCGGGGTCCACAGCGCGGCCTGTTCGCGAAACAGCGCCAGCACCTCCTCGATCACCCCCTGATCGCCGGCCGCGAACCCTTCCAGATAGGCGAAATCCACGGCTCCGCTGATATCTCGCCTGGCCATCGAAAAAGTCCTTGCGCTCTCAAATTCATTGCGTATGTTCCGCGCCTCGCCGCCGGGACGCTTCAGCGCTTCGGTATCGCGAATGGGTGTATAGCTCAGTTGGTAGAGCAGCTGACTCTTAATCAGCGGGTCGTAGGTTCGAATCCTACTACACCCACCATTCTCCTCAAAACTTGATCCAGTAAAGAATTCCCCCTCCGGGGACGCCTTGCTGTGTTTGCCGGACCGACGTCGGGTGCGACGAATATATCCACACCTAATGTCCTGGAGTGGATTGCACTTCGTGCATCTTGGCGTATGTATCGCGCCTCGCCGTCGGGGCCGCGAAAGCGACTTCGAGACGCGAATGGGTGTATAGCTCAGTTGGTAGAGCAGCTGACTCTTAATCAGCGGGTCGTAGGTTCGAATCCTACTACACCCACCATTCTCTCTCTTGAAAATCAACAACTTAACCCCACAGGGGTCAGGGCCGGTTCATCGCCGTGTGAGTTTTTTCAAACTCACACGTGTGAGTTTACGCTTGCAAACGGGATCAATGTTCCGCTTTCGTTCAAGCATGCGCGGACCCTGGCCCATCACCCCTAATCGCATCACCCTGCGGGTCTGCGCCGACATGGATTGGCGGGTGTCGGCGCACTGCCCAGGCTGTCGCTACAGCTACGAGCTGCGCCCGGAAACGGCGGCCGGCACGCCGGCCGGCGGGCGGCCGATCTACAAGCTGCTGGAGGCGGGCGCCTTCACCTGCCGCACGCGGTGCGGCGGCCTGGCCGCCAGCAGCGTGGACGTCAGTTGCATGGACGTGGGGATCCTGCGTTACGTGGCCCGCTTCAGGGCCACAGACCTGGTCACCGGGGTGCGATCGGTGCAGGTTGAGGGGCCGGGGCGGGATTGACCGCCACCACCGTGGCCGGCGCGGCGTCGGGCCGCTTGAGGTCGGCATAGACCTGCGAAGCGCCCCAGGCGGCGATGGCCAGCAGCAGCGCCCAGGCGGTCTTCTGCATCGTCGCCTGGCCCGTCTTGATGTCACGAAGCTCGCGGCCGATGGCGCCCAGGCGCTCTTCGCACCGCTCCTCATGCCCCGCGACCCAGGCTTCGACCGTGGCCATGCGTTCACCCAGCGTTTTGTCCGACACGCCCCGCCCTCTACCTCAACGCCGCCAGACAGGACCTGGCTCCGAAATTACGCCTTGCCCTTGAGCCGCTCGACGGTGCGCAGGCCGCCCAGGCCCAGCATGCCCGTCAGCAGAACCATAAGCTCGCCCAGGTCCAGCGCTTCCATCGGCACGCCGGTCCACTTGGTCACCCACGGATTGAGGATCGGGCGCAGCAGATAGGTGTAGGCCAGGCCCGCTCCGCCGACCCAGCCGATGAACGGCCGCCAGCCCGACACGAACAGCGAGGGATTGCGGGCCTCGGCCTCATTGACCGCCAATTGCCCCCTGGCCAGGTCGGTCTCGGCCGACAGCGACGCCAGCTCGCCCTGCTGGGCAAGCTTCATCAACTCCAGCTGGGCGGCCGCCTTGGCCTGCTGGTCGGGCAGGACCCGGTCCAGGACCTTCATGCCCACGTCGAGAACGGATGCGATCCCCATGATCATTCCCTCATCAGGTTGTCGGCGACCCGACGCGCCCAGCCCTTGCCGAAGCTGGACCAGATCGGCAGGTCGGTCATGAAGCGCAGCCGGATCGCGTTGAACCGGCGACGCGCCGCGTCGGGCGAGAAGGCAAGGGCGGCGGCCAGGGTCTTGGGTCCAAGCACCGCGTCCGTCCGGGCGCCGACGGCTTCCTGCAGGATCTCGACAGCCCTGCGCACGCCGCTGTTCACGGCGGTGTCGAACAGGTCGAACGCCAGCCCCGCGACCTTGTCGCAGCCGGCGGCCCGCCAGAAATCGTCGTAGTAGATGGCCTTGGCCCGGGCCAGGCTAAGAGCCTTGATGTCCTCGTTCGGATACGAGCGCTTGCTGATCCCGAACTTGGTTTCGCCCCCCGGATCGCGAGGGTCGTTCACATAGCCGCCCTCGTGGCCGATCAGGATTTCGAAGGCCGCGTCGAAAGTCATCGTCATGGTCAGGTCCCCGTAAGCGCGCGCCGCTCGGCCCAGTCGGTCCCGGCGACATGCGCCGTTCCCGTGGTCAGGCGCGACCAGCCGGTGATGGTGTAGCGAGAGCCCGCCGACCCGAGGACGGCGGGGGAATGGTTGGCCACGAAGTGCCCGGCCACGTACTTGCCGGCCGCCGGCTGGGCGTTGCTCTCCAGCAGGGGCACGTTTTTGATTTGCCCATAGCTGGCGCTGGTCGGGTCGCAATCCTTGATCAGGTAGAGCGGCCGCCCCGCATAGGGCAGCTCGCCGATCCCCCGATTGCCGGCGTCGAAGCCGCGGGCGACCGGGTCGCATTCATGAACATTGGCGTCGACCAGGATCTCGTCGGCGTAGTTGGCCGCCAGCGGCCGGCAGACATTGCGATAGGTGTTGTGGCGCACCACCAAGCCCACGGCGTTGCCCACGTCGATGGCGTTGGGCCCGGCCGCGCCGTTGGTCCAGCGGCCGCCGGTGTTGCGGTTGGCCAAGACGTGCAGCGGGTCGCCATCAAAGACGTTACCCGCCACCTCGATATCGGCCGGCAGCTTGGTGTCGGGGCTCGACAGCAGGAAGCCCCGGCCGGAAAAGTCGGTGATGGCGTTGTCGGCCACGCGGCAGTCGCGATAGGTCTCAATGCCGACGGGCTTGGGCAGGCTGATCCCGTTGCCCACATAGCTGCCGCCATTGCCCTCGATCGTCAGCTTGACGAAGCCGCCGCCGGCGCCCACGCCCGAACCGCTGATGCCCGCGCCGATGCGCAGATCGGCGTCGGTCACGGCCGGGTCGCTGTACTCGCCTTGGAATTGCAGCTTGCCATAGCCGTAGTCGCTGATCTTGGCCGCCGCCGGCAGGGTGCGGCCAAAGCGGTTGCCGTTGATGTCGATGTCGGGCGTGGGCGCCACGGGGTGGGCGGGATCGTCGGTGTTCATCTGGCTATAGGGCCAGGGCTTGACGAAGACGCCGGTGGCTGGATCGGGGTTGGTCGGGATGATCCCGCCGCTCATCGCCGCGCCGCGCACCGGCGGCGCG
Organism: Caulobacter hibisci; assembly: GCF_016135805.1. GTDB lineage: Bacteria > Pseudomonadota > Alphaproteobacteria > Caulobacterales > Caulobacteraceae > Caulobacter > Caulobacter hibisci. Next base: position 201,347 of record NZ_JADWOX010000007.1, on the reverse strand, counting down.
CCGAACACGATGTGCGCGGCCGAAGCGGCCGTGCCGCCGTCCAGCAGGTTGTGGGTGTCCCAGCTCTGGTTGTCGTAGACGCCCACCTCGCCCATCGGGTTGCTGCCCTCGGGGCCGGCCACGCCCGGCACGACGTTGATATGCGCCAGGTAGTGCAGCCGGCCGATGTTGTTGGCGATCAGCACCTTGCGGGCGCCCAGCGCCTTGATCGAGCCGCCCAGGGCGGTGATGTTGTCGGTGATCACCAGCCCTTCGCGCACCGGATAGCTACCCACGCTGCCGGTTGAGGTGTGCATGGCGATCACGTCGTCGCCGATCTGGACCAGGGTGTTGCCGCGAACGATCGCATTGGGCGTGTCGCGCGCCCGCAGGCCGTCGCGGGCGATGTTGATCAGCACATTGTTCTCGGCGCGATAACGGCCGCAGAAATGCACGTCGGCCAGCATGCACTTCAGGTTTCGCGCCGAAACGTTCTCGAGGATCACCTCGGGAAACCAGTCCAGGAAGATCACCGGCGCGCCGATCGCGCCCGGATTGGCCTCCGACAGCGTGCCCTCGAACGCCAGGTTCAGAAAACCCACCCCCGACTTGTCCTCGGGGTTGGCGTCCCAGTTGAAGAAGGCGCTGGTGGCCAGCGGGTCGTTTTCCGGGTGCTCGCCTTCCTGGCGAAAGATCACCGTGCTGGCGCCCTCGCCGACGAAATACAGCCCGCCCACGCCGACGTCGAAACCGCCGCTGCTGGCGGGCATGCGAAAGCGGCCGCTGCCCAGCGGGATCTCGCGGCGGCCCAGCGACCGGTAGAGCGCCACCAGTTCGGCGACACCCGCCGTGGCGTCGACCACGCCTTCTGGATCCGCCACGTCCTCAAGGCTTCCGATCTTCAGCTGCAGCTTGCCGCGCCGATGGTCGGCCGCGGTGACCAGGTCCCTGCCGAAGTCGGTCACCGGAACGCCGTCGGCGATCCCGCCCGCGGCGCCCGCCAGGCGTCCATCGACGTCGAACATCGCCAGTTTACCCGCACGCTCGGCCAAGGGCGGCAGCGACCACCCCGCCTCGCCCGCCGGCGCCACCAGCGACCTGCCCTGCCGCGATCGCATTTCCTGCGCGAGCCGCGCCTGGCGATCCCAGGCGGCCTCCGAAACCGCCGGGCGAAATCCCTCGACCTGGCCGAAGGGCCGGGTCTGACTGGCCGCCGTCACCCGCCTCAGGATCAACCGGTGATCCGCCGCGGCCTGCCATCCACCAGACGGCACAACGGCCGCCTTCAGCGTCACCTCGCCCGTGAAACCCCCAGCTTCGCGCGCCATCGACACCAGGACGAAGTCGCCATCCACCGCCAAGGGCGGACCCTCAACGCCAGCAACCTCGATGATCACGAGGACGTCGCCAGCCTCCTCATAGCTCCAGCCCGTCGAAAACGCCCCGACCGCCGCCCCGGTCGGGACAAAAATCGTGTCGGGGTTCTCAAGCGTGACGGTCATCGGCGCGGCCCAGGGGCGGAAAGAGGCCTTCAGGGTCGCTTCGGCGCGCGGGCGGGGGGGTTAGGTCAGGGTTCGACAGGTTGGGCAGCGTTGCCCAGGTTCGGCGCCCGCTCGGGCACGGCCTGGCCCTCGGGCCACCATTCGCCCTGGCCGTATTCGTCGGCCAGGCGCTTGCTCTGGCGGCGGAACTGCTCGTCGGCCTCCGGGTCGATCAGGCGCTGGATCTGGTCGATCACCGCCCGGTCCATGATCGCCCGGCTCCACCACAGCGACGCCAGCGGGTTGTAGCGCCCGGCGAAGCGCACGGCCTCGCGCCCGGCATGGGTTTCCTTGCCCTTGATCGCCTCGTCGGCATTGCCCCAGGTCAGGTCGAAGGTATCGCTGACCAGGCCGGCGGCCGGGCCGAACGCCGTCAGGGCCGACGACTTGCCGTTGCGCGCCTGCGCCGAAAAGAAGAAATCCCCCAGGATCCCCTGCCCTCCGCCCTGAGCCAGGGCCGCGCCCCAGAACTGATAGGCGACCTTGCCCTGTTGCTCGGGATCCTCGCTCCAGGCCGGGCGCGGATCGCGGCCCTTGATCATGTCCTTGGTCCACACGGTCAGCGCCCCGGCCAGGGTCGCGCCCAGCACCAGCGGCGCGGCCTGGGCCGCCACGCGCAGCTTCCACGGCACGCGCGGATCATTGCCCGCCTGCGCCGCCCGAAAGATGAACTCCCTTCCCCAGCTATAGGTCTGGGTCACGCTGAAGCTGCGATAGGTCATCAGGCTGCGCTGGAATTCGCCGCGCAGCGTGCCCGGCCGCGTCGTGCCCATCATCTTGGCCCGGCTCCACAGGCTGGGCTCGGGCACGACGGCGCGGGTCTCGCGCTCGATCGTCTCGGCCAGCTTCCAGCCGATGTCCTCGCGCCCGGCCTTGGCCAGGGCCTGGGGCGAGACGAACTCGATCCCCTCGCCATACCGTTCGGGCGCCACGGTGCGCACCACGTCCCAGTCGTTTTCGGTCCAGCCGCGCGCGCTCAGCAGGGCGGAAAAGGCGCGTTCCTCGCTGTCCTTGCTGGCCGCCAGCTGGGCCAGGGTCTGGCCGCGCCGATCGGCCACATAGCCCATGAACTCGTCCTGGAACGCCCGGCGGCTGGCCTTCATGTTGCCGTCCAGCAGACCGGCGGTGTTCACCCAGTGCGGCAGCAGCGCCCCCAGGGCGTTGGCGCCTTCCCAGGCCTTGCCGCCCACCGTCTGGCTGCGCAGATAGCGCTGGATGGCCTCGGCGTTCCTGGCCCGGGCGTTCTCGGCGATGAAGCCCGTGCGCCGCGCCGCCGCCCGCGCCTGCGGACTGGTCACCTGGGCGAAATAGGCCCGGAAGTCCGGCATGGCCGACAACCCCGCCAGGGCCTTGGCCTTGGCCGCGAACACCGGGTTGCTCAGCAGGTCGTTGATCACCGCCCCGCCCAGCTGGATCCCGGCCAGGGCGCTGCGGGTCATCTTGCCCACCCGCGCCAGGGCGACGTCCGGGCCATAGGCCCCGCCCAACTCGCCGGTCAGATGGCCATACATCTGCCGGGCGCTTTCCACATTGGCCCGCGCCTTGACGCCCGCGCCCTCGATGTCGCCCATGCGCAGGGCCGCGCGGGCCAGCCAGTCGAATTGATGATCCGGGTTTGGCCCCAGCACCTGCAGGCGCGCGATGTCCAGGGCCATGCCATCCAGGTGCCGCATCATCGCCGCATAGGGGTCGGCGACGCCGAACTCCGCCTGATAGGCCATCCAGTTGTCGGCGTCCTTGAACACCAGGAACCGGTGCTCGGCCCGCTGGTCGGCCACCTTGCCCTTGCCCAGGGCCTCGCCCATCTCGCGGTCGATCGCCCCCAGGGTGACGATGCTGTCGTACACGTCGGAAAGCACGGCCTTCAGCTGCGCCGGGGCGAACGGCTTGTCGGTCAGCCGGTCGATCATCCGGCCCGCGTCCAGCCGCGGCGTGATGGCCGCCAGCCAGGCGTCCTTGCCGGCCGTCCTCAGGGCCAGGGCGTTGTGGCTCTGCGGCAGGCCCCATTTTTCCAGCTTGCCGATCTCGCCGCCGGCCGCGTTGAACAGCTGGCGCGAATATTCGGCCGTGTCGCCCCAGGCCTTCGACAACGCCTTGGCCGCCTGATCGCCGGTGTCCTCGCCGAACGCTTCGCGCACCAGGTTGTCCAGCAGCGCCCGCCCCTTGGTCGGCAGGCCGGTGACCGTGTCGAACGCCTCGCTCAGGTCGGCCATCATCGCCTGGAACGATCCGGCCAGGGCCTGATAGCGCCCCTTGACCGACGGCCCCGCCGCGCCCGCCAGGCCGCCGCTGCCGTCCACCAGTTCCTTCAGCCAGTCGGCGAGGATCCCGCCCTTGGCGTAGGGCCCTTCCTTGGGCGGCTCGCCGCTCAGGGTCCAGCCGCCCTTGGGCGGCCTGCCGCCGCCCTTGCCGCTGTCGAACGACACGTTGGTATAGCCGCGCGCTTCCAGAAACGCCTTGGCCTCGTTCAGCGCCGCCACCCGCGTGCGCACGCTCAGCGCCCGGTGCACCTTGGCCCGCAGCGCCTGGCGCTCCAGCGCCGTCATCGCCGCCCCGGCCGCCAGGCGGTCGGCCTCGACCGGCCCCAGGTCGGCCGCCGCCTCATAGGCGCTGTCATAGGCGCCGCGCACCTGGGCGGCGGTGTCGGCGTCCAGATCGCCCTTGGCGTGGGCGTCGGCGATACAGGCTTGGAACGGGGTGGTCATGCATCGAACGATGCAGGGCGGGAAGAAACGGGGGGCTTAGGGCGGCGCGCAGGCCTTCAGGGCGGCGTGGGCGCGGTCCAGGGCGTCGGTCGGGGCCAGGTCGTCGAACAGCCCGGGCGGAGCCCCCTCGCCTTCCAGATCGGCCTCTTCCGGCTTGGCCGCCAGCTGGCGCTGGGCCTCGGGACCATAGGGATCGGAAAAGCCTTCGGCCTGCGCCCGGGCCGCCGGCGCCGTGGCCGGCGGATCCAGGGCGGCCGCGCGGGCCGCCTCGGCCTTTTGCGCATGGCGCGCGGCCGTGCGCACCGCCTTGGCCACGCCTTCGGCCACCTCGGCCGGCGCGGCGCCGGCCGCAAGCCTGGCCTCCGCGCCCGCCAGGGCCTTGGCCACGCCGCGATCCCCACGCCGCAGCACCGACAGCGCCACGCGCTCGACGGCCGCGCTGGCCTCGATCGGCGTGGCGGCCAGGCCGCCGCCCGCCGCCTCGATCGCATCGCCCTGGCGCGCCAGCGCTTCCAGCCGGCCAGGCTTGGCGGTCAGGGCGCGCAGCACTTCGGTTTCCAGCGGCGAACGGGCCGGCGCGGCCTGGGCGGCAGGCGCAAGCGCTTCGGCCGCGATCCGGTACACCGGCGAACCGTCAGGCGTCTTCAGCAGACCGGCCTGCCCGTCCGTCGTCGTCGCCAGCGGGTTGCGCTCGACGGCATAGCCCCGGCGCTCCAACGACGCCCACACGCGCTGCGCATCGGCGCTGACCTCCTGGTCGCTCACCAGGTCGACGCCCCGGGTCCTGGCCTCGGTGATCGCCTGCTGATAGAGCCGAACGCCCAGGCCGCGCCCGCGCGCGGCGGCAGGTAATTCGGCGCGTTCGATGCGAACGCGCCCCGGCTCGATCCAGCCATAGATGCCGTCGAACGGTCCGACGCCGACGGCCCGCCGCGTTTCCGCTGTTGGGACCAGGAAGAACGAGTTCTCTGGCCCCGGTTCCATTTGGAAAGCCCCCGCCTCCGCCCGCACGGCCGCCACGGCCGCGCGCGGATCCTCGCCGCGCGCCACCGCCGCCGTCGCCGCGTCGAACACCGGCCCGTCCTGGCGCCCCACGGCCGCCTCGATCCGGTCGGCGTCTTCCAGCAGGTCCACCGCCCGGGCCGCCGCCGTCTCGCGCGGCGGGGGAACGTCGGCCGCCAGCCGCCGCAGCCCCGCGCCCAGGGCGCTGCCGCCCAGCTCGAACGCCGCCCCGCCGACGCCGGCCGCCGCGACGTTGCCGGCGATCTCGCCCACGGTCGGCTTGGGGCCGCCGAACCGCGCGTCGCTGATGCGGCCCGGCGTCATCGCCGCTTCCTGGGCCGCATTGACGCCGCCCTGGATCAGCACGCGCTGGGCGATCCCGCGCGTGGCGCCGATCCCGCCCGTCATCATCGACAGCAGGTTGGGCGCATCCAGCAGGCTTCCCGCCACGCTGCCGGCGAAGGCGCTGAACGGCGCGCCCTGGGCCGCCTGGCCGGCGCGCTGGGCCAGGGCGTTGAACCGCCTGTCACGCTCGGCGTCGATCTGGGCGCGGGTCTTCACCCCGGCCATGGCCCTGGGGTCCTGCTCGCGCAGCTTGTCGATCAGGGCCTCATAGGCCGCATCGTCCAGCGCCGCCGCCGGGCGCAGCCCCAGCTGCCGCTCCAGGGCCTCGGCGCCGGGATTGAACCCCAGGTCATCGTCAGCCATGCCGCCGGCCACCTCGGGCTCGCCCTGCTGCATGAAGGCCGACCAGGGCAGCGCCCGCCCAAGCCGGCGCTCGATGTCGCGGTGACGCGCCATCAGGTCCTGGCGCGCCCCCTCTTGCCGCGCGTCGGTGTTGTAGATCTGGACCTGGGCGTCCAGGTTCGACCGGAAGGCCTCGAAGCGGTTGACCGGCGCGGCCCACCCCCGCACGGGCTGAGCCGCCGCCTGGCGCGGGGCCACCGGCAGCACGTCGAACATGTCGGCCATTACTGGGCGCCCCTCACGGCCTTGCCGCCCAGGCGCTTGCCCAGGAAACGGCGGTTGTCGTCGAACTTGAACATGAATGGCTGGCCGTTGGCCCGCAGCGCCGGATCGCCCGATCCGTTGCGCAGTTGGAACCAGCCGCCGCCCACCGGCACGGGCACGCCCTTGGCGATGTCGCGGGCGCTCATCGGCTCGCGGTTGCCATAGCGCGGCCCCTTATCGCCGGCCGCCCACACCGACCCCAGGGTTTCCATGGCGTCGTCCAGATAGTCGGGGTTCAGCCAGTCGGGCAGCACGGTGGCCTGGCGGCGCACCACCTTGCCGCCGCCATAGGTGGTGTCGTTGACCCGGAAGCCGCCAAGCGCCCGCAGGGCGTACCATTCCGGCCGGGCCGTTGTGCCCGCCACCTTGTGGGTCGTATAGGCCGCCTCAGCCGCCTGGATCAGGGCCTGAAAGATCTCAGGACGATCCGCATACAGCGCCCGGTACGGATCCAGTTCGCTGGCCAGGCTGGCCTTTTCCGCCCGGGTCAAGGCCGCGCCCTGATCCTTCAGTCCCAGTCCACGCCGCGCATCCTCCGCGAACGACGACGCCCCGCCGGCCGCCAGCTGAGCGATGGCCACCGAAACCGGCAACTCATCGTTGACGCCGATTTCGCGCAAAAGATCCTGGGCGCCCAGCGCGCCGACGGCCTTGCGGGCCTCCTGCGCCACGCGGAAGCGCGCCGCCGGCTCGCGCTCGAAAGCGTCCTTGTAAAAGGTCACCTCGGCATTCGTCAGCATACGCTGCTGCACGCCGTCGGCCTTGGTCAGCTGCATGCCCACGCCCCGCCGCTGCTGGAGGGTGCGGCCCCACGCGCCGTCGCCCGCCCCGGCGATCAGGCCGGCGTTCGGATCCATGGCCTCGACCGGAGCCTTGCCTTTCTTCTGGGCGTATTTCAGGGGATCGCTGGCGTACCCGTTCTTGAGGTTCTCGAAGCTGGGACCGCCCGGCAGGTTCACACCGCTCCAGCCGCCGCCGTCGTCGTCATCCTCGTCGCCATTGCCACCGGCCGCGATACGCGCGCGGCGCGCGCCCGCCCGTTGCGCCACCTCGAGCTGGTCGATGAAGGCTTGCTTGCGGGTCGGGTCCAGATCCTTGTCCAGCTTGCCGCCATCCAGCAGCGCCTTGGCCGTGCCCAGCTGGCCCTCGTTGATCAGGCCCTGCACGAAGCCGGCACTCATCGCCGCGTGCGCCGAGGCTTCGAACTTCTGCCGCTGGGCCGGATCGGCGATCGTCGCCGCCAGCTGCGGAACCAGGCCCTTGGCCTGGCCGTAGGCCGCCGGATTGCTCAGCAGGGTGTTGACCAGCGTGTCCAGGCCCTGGGCGGTCTGGTCGCCGACCAGCCGGCCGACGGCGTCTTCCTCGACCCGCTGTCCCAGCACGAATTCGTCGGCCCGCTTGGCGGCCAGCTTGGCTTGCAGGCGCGGGCGCAGCGCCTCGGGCGCGGCCTCAATCGCCGCTTTCGACGCGGCGTCGTAGTCTTCCAGCCGCCCCGCCGCCGTCACCGCCGCCAGGCCGCCGGCCTCGCGCACCTTTTGCCGGCCGGCGAAGTCGGTGGCGAAGCCCACCTCATGCACCGACAGCGCCGCGTCGTCGCGCGCCTTGGCCTGCAGGGCCAGCGGTTCGGCCCGCTTGGCCGCTTCCACCTGGCTCAAGCTGTTGCCCACCTGGGCGCGGTAGCCGTCGAACCGGCGCTGCAGCGCGTCGCGGCGCAGCAGGTCGCCCTCGCCGCCGACCAGGGGCGAGAAGGACGCGTCGGTCTGGGCCAGTTCCTGGGCGGTCAGGCCGGGCGCGGCGCCGTCATAGCTGGCCTGCGACGCGGCCACCCGGGCGTCGTTTTCCGTTCGCCAGGTCTGGAATTGCTGGTCGGCCCAGCGCTCGGCCTCGTCGGTCTTGCGCTTCAGGCGTTGCTCGCCCACCTGCGCCACGCCCCGCGCCACCGCGTCGAACGCGGGCGAGACGCCGCCGAAATCCACCTGCGCCGTCGAAGGCCGTTCGGCCCGGGGCGCGCTGCGCGGAAGAACGCCCATCAGTAGACCCCCCGGCCGCCGTCGGGGCGGCTGTTCCAGGCGCGCGTGCGAGCCGCTTCCAGACGCGCGCTGCGCCGCTCGGCCATGCCGCTCAGGGCCGACCCGGCCGCGCCGCTGGCCTGCAGCCAGCTGGTCACCAACTCCAGCTGGCCCTGCTTTTTCGTCACCTTGGCGTCGAAGTCGTGGTTTCGGCCCTCAGCCACGCCGCGATAGAGGGCGCTGCGGGCGTTGAACATGGCGCTGCCAGTCAGGTCGTCGAGCGCGCCGATGGCGCTGCCGGTCAGGCCGCCGCCGCCCGCCGCGGCGTCGACAGCGGCGCTGGCCGCCGCCCGGTCGCCCTGCTCCAGGGCGATCTGGGCCTCGACGCCGGCCTCGCGCCGCGCCTGCTGGCCGGCGGCCTTCAGCGCCCGGGCGCGGCCCCGGCTGGCCTGGAACTTGCCGATCCCGCCCAGCATGTTGCCGATGGCCGAAATCCCGGCCTGGATCATCATCGGGTCCAAATCAGCCCTCCCAGACCATGTAGGGCGCGCCGACCTCGACGAACCCGATGCGCTTCAGAAGCCGCACGGCGGCGGCGTGGTGTTTCGGATCGGGCGTCGCCACGGCGCTGATGCTGGCGGCCAGCCAGTCCAGGCCGCCCAGCCGCTCGCGCGTCAGCGCGCCGGCCGCAAGCCACTGGCGCGGGCGCAGGGCCGCCATGTAGGCCCAGGCCGCCCAGCGCCGCCCGCCCAGGTGCTCCAGCCCCGCCACGCCCACCACCTGGCCGCCGGCCGTCACCGTCCATTTCGGCCCTTCCGGCAGCACCCCGCCCTCGCGGCCGATCTGCGCGGCGAAATCGGCGCGGGCCTCCACCAGCAACTCGTCGCCCGGGGCATAGGGCTTCAGCGCCAGATCACACATTGCTGAGCGCCACCGGACGCAGGGCGTGCAGCACCGCGTCGAAGCCGCTGTCGTCCTCGACCACCAGGCGTGGGTCGCGGTCGGCGCCGGCCGTGCAGGTGACGTTGGCGGTCAGGCGCTTGGGAACCAGGCCGCTGGTCTCGGAAAGGCCGCGCAGGCCGAAGGGATCGAGCGGGCTGTCGCCCTCGCCGTCGATCACCGCGCCCGCCCTGGCGGTCACCGCCTTCAGGGTCACCAGCATCTGGGTCACGCGCTGGCGCTTGCCCTGCGTCGTGCCGGGGCCGGAAAGGTCGGTGGGCAGGCTTTCGAACCGCCAGAGGTAGGGCAGGCCCGCGACGATTTCCGTCGAGGTCCGCTCGCCCGGCAGGCTGGCCTGGCCGGCGCCGGTGACGAGGATGTCGCGATATTGCGCCCAGCGGCCCTGGGCGTCCCTGGCCATCAGGGTCACCGCCTCGCCGGCCAGGTGATCGAGCCCCGCCACGGTGTTGACCGCCACGCCCTGATAGCGCGCCGCGCAGTCCAGCCGCATGGCCTCGCGCCGGGCCGACAGGATCAGGATCATCCGCTGGGGCGCGCCGTCTTTCTGGCGCGTCACGTGCATCCACAGCGCCGTGCGGCCATAGCTGCCCGGCAGGGCGGCGATGTAGTCGACGCTCCAGGGCGAGGCGTCGCCGTGGTCCTTGCTGGTCGCCGCCAGGGCCTGGCGCGCCCAGCCGAACGCCCGCTGTTCGCGGTGATACAGGAACCCGGCGAAGCCGCCGTCATCCAGGCGCACCCACAGCATGTTGTCGGGCTCGCCGGTCCAGGCCAGCTCGGCCAGGCCGCGCCCGGCCACGTGCTCGGCCAGGAAGCTCAAGTCACCGCCGGCCACGCTCAGATTGCCGTCCACCACGGCTTCGCGCAGGGTCTCGCCGCCGCGCGCCACGTAAAGCACCGCGTCGTGCGCCTTTTCCGGCCGCGGCCCCGGATGGGCGCCGTATCCGGTCAGCGGGCGCACCTTGGCGCCGTCCGGCGTCAGCGGTTCGTCCAGGGTGGCCCCGGCGATGACGTTTTCGCCCGCGTGCGTGCCCGCCAGCAACTGGCCGGCGCTGATCAGCCAGGCGACCTTGCTGCTCTCGTCGCCGCAGAACCGGCGCACGGCGTCGTCATCCACCACCCGGCCGGTGCCCAGGCCGGGGGTGAAGTCGGCCTTGGCGGTGTCGAAGCCGGCCGTGCGGGTGGCGTCGAACTTGTCGGGCTCGCCCGCCCCGCCGGCCACCACCAGGCGCTCTTCGCGCACGGCCGGCCAGGCCGTCGGCCAGCCGCGATAGTCGCTATAGGCCGCCTCGGCCCAGGTGCTGGTGGCGGCAAAAGCGTGCGCCACCCCGGGGTTATAGGTCTTGGTCGCCTGATAGGGCAGCGTGCGGATCACCGTGGCGGTGGCGTGGGTGCTGTCGGCCACGGCGGTGATCTCGACCACGCCCGCGCCGTCGTGCAGGAAGGTCCAGCGATTGCCGCCGTCGCTGACCGTGCCCTTTTCGTGGATCGGCGCGGTGTTGCCCGTCTTGGTGCTGCCCGCGCCGTCCAGCGTGTAATAGGCCCGGCCGTTGCTCAGATACAGTTCCCATTCCTGGGGATCCACGTCGGCCGCCCAGGTCTGCAGGCCGATGCTGCCTTGCGGGCTGCGCAGACGAAACCGCGTGCCCACCATGCCCGCCACGAACAGCGGCTGGCTGGCCTCCAGGGTCACCGCGCCGGTGACGGCGCTGGCCGAAATGGTAAAGCTCTCGTCGGTGTTCTCGGCGCGCCAGGGGCCGTTGTCGAACGCATAGACGGCAAAGCCCCAGCTGCCGTCGGCCGCCCGCAGCAGGCGCTGGGGCCGCCGGCCGTCTTCATGGAAGAACACGATCACGTCGCCGGTCTGCACCCAGCGCAGGCCCGCCAGGTCGGCCGCCGCGAACGGACTGGAAAAGCTTACCGGCGTGCCGGCGCTCAGCACGGGCGCGCCCAGGGCGTCGCGCACCCGCGCCACGCCGTCGGCCAACTCGATCATGTAGGCGTCGTCAACCGACCGGCGGAACGGCACGGGCCGGGTCGCCGCGTCCTGATCGGCGCACAGCCCGGCGAACCAGAAGCCGTAGCGCTTGCCCAGCGGCCCCTGGGCGCGCGGCAGGCCGTTCAGGCCCAGCGCCATGCCGTTGGCATGCTGCTGCAGGTCGCTGTTCGACCAGCTTTCGTCGGAAAGCTCGCCCGCGTTGAACCTGTTCTTGAACCCGACGTCCTTGCTCATGACGCCAGCTTCCCGCGCGGGCGCAGGCGGGGGGGTTAGCCGGCCCTAGCCGGCCGAGCGCCTCAGCACGCCGTAAGGGTCGGAAAACACCGGCTCGGCCGCCACGGCCTGGATCCCGTCCTTGCCCTGGGCCGCGCCGATGGCCGAGGCCGCCCGCTTGTCCAAGCCGCTGGCCCGCGCCTCGTCGCCGTTCACGCTCATGCAGGCCATCGCCGCCAGCATCAGCCCCATGGCCTCTTCCAGGTAGACAGGAACTACCGACCAGCCGATCCGCCGCGTCGCCACCACCCGGATCGCGCCGCCGCCCATCGTGCGCACGACGATCAGTTCCGCGCCCGTGCCGGCGTCCACCTCCGTGCCCCGCTCCCAGGCGCCGCAACCGACCACGTCGCGCACCATCAGCATCTCGGGCGCCAGCAGATAGCAGCTGGGCCAACGCCAGTTGCCCGCCATGGCCGACGGCTGCAGCGTCAGATAGGCCCGCGCATCCAGCCAGTCATGGGCGATCAGCACCGCGTCGCGCGCGGCGTCCAGAAACCCCAGCACCTTGCGCACGGCCGTGCGGGCCACGGTCAGGTCCAGGGTTTCGGTCGGCTCCTCGCCCAGGTGGCGCAGGGCCTTGTTGACGATGCTTTCGCGGCTGGCCATCGGCCCTCTCCAGATACGTCAGCGGGGCGGCTCCGGAAGGAAAGCCACCCCGCTGGATCCGCCCCGGCGGCGCGTGGTTGAGAGCGACGCGGCAAGCCGGGGCGAAAGGGATCAGCGCTGCTGGCCGTGCAGCTGCCAGGTCAGGGTGCCGGCCGCCGCGGCGGTGTTGACCTTGAACAGCAGTTCGCACTTGGCGCCGACCAGGCGGGCGGCGGCCAGGCTGGCATAGCCCAGTTGCTGCCACAGGGGCTTGAAGTAGTTGGCGATGTCCACCGACTTCAGCAGCAGGGCGCTGCCCGCCGCCGTCGCCACGTCCTGGGCGTTGCACAGCGCGTTGGGATAGGTCACGTCGCCGACGCTGATCGTGCAGCCGGTGCCCAGGTCGTCGAACCAGAAGGTGCCGGTGGGGGCCAGCACGGTTTCCCAGCCCAGGACGGCCAGCTGCACCGTGTCGTTGGCGGCGGCCGCCAGCTCGATCGTGTCGCGCACCAGCACGTGGTCGGTGCCGTTTTCGTGCTGGTGGCTGGTGGGGATCGGACGCACCGATTGCTTGGGCGTGCCGACCAGCGAGCCATAGAACTTGGCCATGGTTTTGGTCTCTCAGTCTCCCGGCGCACCGGGCGGGCTTCAGGCCCGAATAGTGGTTGGCCGGGGCGCTCTGGCCCCGGCCGCGAGGATCAGACGGTTTCCTTGCACTGCACGTCGACGACACCGCGATCGTAGCGGCGCGAGCCGCCGTGCTGGGCCTTGTAGAAGGCCTGCGGCGTGTCCGACTTGTCGGCGCGCGGACGAATGTTCGCCTCGGTGATCGAGCGGCCCTTGTAGACGACGGCCGGCTTGATCCAGAACGGAACGCGGCGGATGTTCGTCGTGCCGTCCTTCAGCAGCAGGCGCTTGCGCGGCAGGCGGCGGATGGTGAAGCCCAGCAGCTTGTCGATCTTGCCTTCCGACAGCGCCTGCACCTCGTTGTAATACTTGCTGGTCGCCGGCACGCGGCGCAGCAGGTCGGCGACCTGGGCCGGGCCGAAGGCAGCGAAGCGCTCGCCCTCGATATCGCTGTCGTCCAGCAACAGGTTGGCCTCGATCATCTTGCCGATCGACATGCCGTAGTCGCTGGCGTCGTTCGGAACGCTTTCGTCCTGGTGGGAAAACGTGATGTCGTTGGCGGCGATGATCTGGGCCGCCGGAAAGGCGATCGCGGTAGGCACGGCGTTTTCGTCGGCCTTTTCATAGGCCGGGCCGTACATCGCTGCGATGATCCCGGCATCGGCTTTGCGCCAGCGGCCGGCCATCAGGGCCTGCATGGTCGGGTTGGTCGGATCGACCAGCTCGGCGACCTTGTCGACGTTGTCCACCCAGGCGCTGTCCTGGAAGGTGGTGAAGAAGCCGACGCGGCGGGTCTTGTCCAGGAACTTGTCCGGCGTGTCGGGGACGCGCGTGTTGACGTCTTCGGGATCGCTGATCCCCACGTCGTCGGCGTTGAAGCCCGTGCCGGGCTCCGAATAGTTCAGTTCGCTGTCCACCGACGCCAGCAGGCGGCTGTCGGTCTGCTGCGGGGCCAGGTTCAGGTTGGCCTTGAAGCCGGGCACGTATTGCGAAAGTTCGGTGTTCTCGGCCATGGCCGGACGTCCTTCGTGCTGCGGCCGCGCGCTGCGCGCACGGCGTCGATCAATGGGGTTTTGATCGGCAGCACTCCCCGGCGAACCGGATGCGTCCTGGCTTTAACGCGCCCTGGCGCGTCGCCCTCGAAAGCCGGACCCATGGGGCTACCCGGCGAAGGGCGAAGGTGGGGATGCTCTAAGATGCCCCGAAGGGCAGTTCAGCTTCGGCGCATCCCCGGCTGTTACGCATTGACTTCACTGATTTGCGGCGACGGTCAAGCCTTGCCGGTTTCGATCGCCAGCAACCTGTTACGCTCAGCCAGCACGTCCTTGTTCAGGCTGTGAGTACGGTCGCGCAGGGCCAACCCTTTGACCGGGTCCGCCTCCAACGCTCGACGAGCCGCGCCGGCCTGATCGGGCGTCATGCCCCGGTCGGCGCCGCCCTTGCCCCCGCCAGGCAAACCAGGCTCGGCGCGGCTGTCGGCCAGATGGGCCAGAAGGCGCAGCAGGGTCGGGCTGTTGCCCATCCCCTCGGCGTTCAGCTTCTCGACCACGTCGCCCAGCCTGGCGCCCTCGGGCAGGGTCTTGTCCAGCTCCTCGCCCAGCTGGGTCAGCAGCGCCGGGATCTCGCTGTCATAGACCTTGGCCTTGTCGCCCCAGGCCTTGTCCAGCGCCGCGCGCGTGGCCTCGGCGGCGGCCTTGTCGGCCGCTTCGGCGTCGGTCCGCGCCTGGGCCGTGGCCTCGTTCAGCACGCCGATGGCGGCGGCCACAACGGCCGGGCTGGCGCCGGCCTTGTGGGCCTCGCCCAGGAACTTGTCGACGAACGCCTTGTCGGCGTCGCTGGCGTTCTCGCCCAGCTGCACCTGATAGCCTTCGACCGTGTCGGGACGGCCCAGGGCGGCGTGGATCTTGCCCCAGCCTTCGGCGTCGTCGACCTTGTCGGGCACGACCAGCAGGCGGTTGGCGGGCACGCCCAGGCGCTTTTCGGCGTTCAGGTACATGCGCGCCACGTCCTCGGCCGACTTGGCATTGACGATGGTGGCCGACGCCTTCAGGTCATCACCCCAGGCGTCATAGAACGGCTTGTCAGAAATCGGGGTTTGCCCCGGGTCTCCCGGCGGGTTCGCGGGCGGGTTCGATTGGTCGGTCATCGTCTAGTCCTTCCGGTGGAACAAGGTCTGCGGTCATCACGCCCACGGTCGCCCCGACGACGTCGGGGCCGGCCAGGGCCAGGATCTCCAGGGCCAGGGCGGCGCGGCCGTCATGGTGGCGCCGGTCGCCGTCGCTCATGCCCGGCGGCCGGATCTGGGCCACGCCCGCCAGGTGCAGCAGGTCCAGCAGCACCGTGCGGCCGTCCTGGCCGCCGAACACGCGGCGATAGCGCCTGGCCATTTCCTCGGCGTCGCGATAGCGCACCGCCTGGGCGGCGGCGCTCGGATCGAAATCCAGCAGGGTCACGGGCGGTGCTCACCGCAGGCGTCCAGCGCCGTCACCGAGGGCTGGAGATTGCCCGCCCCGGCGATGGGCGTGGGCGGAAAGCGCTTGCAGACGCCCCGCGCCTGCTGGTCGGTCCAGACGGCGAAGCGGCAGGTGACGCAGCCGGCCAGCGCCGGCTCTGGCGCCGTGCGGGGCGCGGTCGGCTTGGGCGGTGACTTCCGGCTCACGCGGCCATCCTTTCCTGGTTTTGCATCTGGTCGGCGGCGACCAGGGTCTGCACGCCCTGCCCGCCGTCGCGCAGGGCGGCGGCGGCGGTGGCGGCGGTCTCGGCCTGGTGCTTTTCCTCGGCCCGGCGATCGTCCTCGGCGCGGATCTCGGCCACGGCCGTGCGCGAGCGCATCATGCCCACCGGCGCGCCCAGGGCGTCGGCGCTGGCCCGCAGGCCCTCGCCCATGGCCACGGTGGCCACCTCGCGGCTGTCGATCTGGGCCACCCGTTCGGCCAGGCCCAGGATGCGCTCGAAAATGCCCACCTGGCCCATCTGCTGGGCGATGGCCAGCGGACCGGCATAGTCCCAGTCGACCTCGACCTCGCTCAGCTGCTCGGTCGGCGGCGCCAGCTGGCCCTCCGCCACCATCACGTCCAGGGTGCGACTGGCGCAGACGCCCATCAGGTCGCGATCGACACCCGGGATCAGGGCGGCCATGGCCCGCAGGCGGGTGTCGCGGCGGTCGTTGATTTCGGTGGCGGTGCGCTGGCCGTTATCGGGCAGGCGCATCCAGTCGGTCATGAACGCCTGCTCGATGCGGCGTTCCAGCATCTGCATGTAGTCCGAGCCGATCCCGACGTCGCCGCCGACCGGCATGTACTGGATGGCGTCCTTCAGGGTCTGGAAGCCCAGGCCGGTTTCGTCATAGACGTTCAGCGCCCCCGGGCGCCGGTCGATCGGCTTGCCGAACAGCCGGGCCGGCGAGAACATCGGCGGGCGCACACGCAGGCCGACACCGGCTTCCACGTCGCGCTGCAGGGCGTTCAGCACCATGGCGTCAGGCAGGGCGCGCCAGGCGTCCCCCGTGCCGTAGGCGCTGCCCTCCTCCACGCCCAGGCGCGGCACGCTGTAGGGAAAGCTGTCGTAGCCGCTTTCCTCGAGCACGGCGCCTTCGTAGTCGACGGCGATCACCACGCTGGCGAACGGCTTGTCGGAACCGGCCTGCAGGGCCCGGCCCGTGCGGCGCGGCTCCACCGCGTGCAGCAGGGTCACGTCGGTCTGCTCGCGCTTGGGATCGTTCGCCAGCTCGGCGATCTTATCGACACCCTTGGCGGCGGGGTACTGCTGCACCACCTGCCAGGCAGGCAAGCACCACTCGTAATAGACCGTGTCGATCTGGTCGTTTTCGTCCGACGACATCCAGCACCGGCGGAACGGGCGGGCCTGATACACCGGGCCAAATCCGCGCTTGCGGCCGGTCCACAGCACGCCCGTGCCAAAGCCGCGCAGCTCGATCGCCAGCCGGCTGACGCTTTGCAGGAACCCCGACTGGGGCAGCATCATCCGGTCGAACACCGACCAGCTGACGCCGTCCAGGTAGTCCAGGCTCGCGTCGTCCAGTTCGGTCTGGCGCCCGGCCGCGACCAGGCCGCGGGCCACGTTGGGCTTCACGAACGGGCGGGTATGGTCGATCAGGTAGCCGACCAGGAACGCGGCGCTGTCGGCCAGGGCGCGCTGGGGCACGCTGGTGGTCACCAGGCGCGGGCGCAGCTGGCCCTTTTGGGGGGCCACCTCGAAAGTCTTGCGCGGCATGTAGTAGTCGGCGATCAGCTGAAACTCGCTGTCGCGCAGGGCGCGGATCGCCTTCAGGTGATCGCGCTGCCGGATGATCGCTTTCCAGTCGGCCGCCATGCCCCGCGCTCCCCTCAGCCGCCCGGGTTCAGGCCGGTCAGCGTGCGGGGACTGGCCCCGCCCGCCGATGCGCCTTCGGCCATCTGGCCCAGCACCGTGGCGTTGCGCCCGCCGCCCAGCAGGCGGCGCCGGCGCGCGTCGTTGGATCGGTTGGCGACGTCGTCCGGGTTGGGCGGCGTCTGGCTCTCGGGAGCCTTCGGGGCGCGGAGGAAGCTCATGGGGTTGAGCTTCGGGCGAAAAAAGACCCGGGGGGGTTAGGAGCTTGGCGGGAACAAGCTGCGCCGCTCAGCATTGTCTAGCGCGTTGCGCAGCCGTATCCCCCCGGATCGCCTGCGCATGTCCGGCCGAGCATCAGAACCCCATCTCTTGCTCGGCCGGAGCCTCGTTCCTTCGTGCAGCACCGCTGGAACCGGCTGCACGAAGGAACGGGGGGTCATTTAGTGTTGAGCCGCGCCTCTGCGCGCAACGAGGACCGCGACTAGGTCGGTAGCGGCATCAAACGTTCGCGACAGCCACGTTCGGAGCCGAGGCTCGAGGATGACCGCCACAATATAGGCCAAGCCTGCCGACAAGGCTGCCACGCCTACCAACGGCAGGAGGCCCGTAAATCCGAGGCGAGCCAAGCCACCCAAAAGGGCCGCACCGAGCACGTTGTGACCCAGATAAAGCGGGTAAGTCATCAGGCCCAGTTTTCGCAGCGCAACGCTCCAGGGAGCCAGCGACTTATTGACCGCGGGTAGAAGGATCGAGGCGACCATGAAAGCGACCAGCGATCCCCAGACGATTATCGGCGGCAGAATGTGACCAGGCGATCCAGTTTTCAGCGCGCGTTCGTGTACCTCAAAAGGGATTTCAATCATCGCAGCCGCGATCGACAGCCCGATCATGACCAACCGCCAGTTCGTCACTCCTCGTGCGCTGACCAACCATAGGAAGGCCCCTAACGCAAAGAAGCAGCCGTGTTCGATGAGGGCCAACTCGAAGAGCCGGTTATGGGGCTCGTTGAGCCATAGGCTGGCGATCCAGTAGACCAAGCTGATCAAACCAACCGCCGACATGACGTGCTCAAAGAAGCGCATCAATCCGGCAATCAGCAGCACAAAGACCATGGCATAGAAGGAAATCTCGATGCCGAGCGTCCAGTACACGCTATCTACCCAAGGCGAAAACGGAAAGAAGGCAAGCGATTTCAACAAGATCGCCACCGTCGCCTTGGTCGAAAGCGCGTGGGTAGTGACTAGGGCGACGGCGCTAAGCGGGGCCAAAATCCAGACAGCCGGCGCTAAGCGAAGCAGTCGGCTTTTTAGGAATTGGCTCGCAGACGCCTGAGCGGCGCTGAACGCGATAACGAAACCGGAGATGACAAAGAAGATCTGCACACCGATCCAGCCAAACTCCATGTGCGGACTGATCAGGGTCGCCGGGATGGGCGTGATGGCGACCTTGGCGCTCATGCCCGTCGGGAAGTAGGTGACCCAGAAGGTCAGGTGATAAACCGTGACGATCGCTGCGGCTGCGAACCGCAGAAGGTCGATACCAAGGTACTGCTTTCTTTCACTCGCCATCAAAGCCCCCGATGATGTTGCGGCCATGCTTGCCTAGCCGGTAGCCAGCAGGGACGCAACTTCGCGTGCAGCAATTTGGAGGCGCTCCCGTCAGTCTGCCGGGCGAGCGGCCTTGTAAGGATTACCCGAAGCGCACAGGCGCCCGTCGCCGTAGATCTCCCACGACAGCCAAGCAGTGAGCCGCTGGACCGTATCGAGGGTTGGTTGCGAGCCCACGACCACGCCGCTGGCGATGTAGACCATCGACGAGTAGTTGTTGCTCGCGCCGTTGGAGCCGAGGGCGAATAGCGCCGTGCTGGTGGTTGGAGCGGCGATCGTCGCCGTGGGGCTCGGGCTGAATGGCAAGTCGTTGAAATAGCCGAACTCGGTCGTGCCATCGAGACCGCCGATCACCATGCACAGCACGCCGTTCGTGTCGTTGAACACCGGGCGACTGGTGTCGACAAGGCCCGCGGTTCCGTCCGAAACACCGGAGGCCTTATCGTTCGACTTGTAGAGGTAGTTGCGGTTCGTGGCGCCACTGCCGATGGTCTTCAGGTAGCGCGTGCTGGTGTCGTTCGATTTCTCGATGCGGGCCATCCAGAACCAGCGAGAGTTGGAGTTTACCCCGCCCAGCATGGCGAGGACGTTCGCAGCGTTGGTGGTGATCAGTTCATCGTCGGTGCCGTCAAAGGTCATGCCCGGCTTGGCGAGCGCGGACGTTTGAGACTTGACGGGGCGCTTGGCGGCCGTGGCCTGCGCGAGCAAAGCCACGCCGTAGCGGGTGAACAGAGCGTTGGCGGCAAGAAGCGAGCTTGAGCCGACTGCGCCATCTTGCTGGTCGGCGGCGTAGGCCATCCACGACGTGCCGGTAATGCGATCTGGCGTCCAGTAGTCGGGGCGGCACTTCGCGAACGCCGCCTCCATGAGCGCATACCATTGCGTCATGTTGATCGTGCTGCGCGACGTACTGTCGGACATCGGAGCCGGGGCGGCCCAGTGGGTCGGGCTGTACTTGGTGTCGATCCCAGACGACGGATACGTACCGCCACCAGTCCACTGGCTGTAGGGCCAAGCCGCGCCCGTGTTGTAGAGCTGCATCGGCCCAAGGCCGTTACTGGCGTCGGCCGGGTCGAAACTGTTCAGGCGCATGGCCTCACGCAGCCAGAGCCACGCCGCGCTGTCCTGCCCACGCGGGAAGCGTTGAGTGTAGCCCGAGTTCGCGCGCACCTTTTCCAGGTAGGCGCCGAGCGCGCCAAACGGCCGGACCTTGGTGTCCCAAAACGCGTCGGTGTCGCCTGCCTGGCTGGTGAACGCCGTACCTTTACCGGTCCAAGACACCATCCAGAGGTCGTCGAACAGGCCCGCGCCATAGGAGGGCGTGCGCCATTGGTTGCTAGCCAGATAAGTCCACGAGTTGAGGGTGACGTTGGCGTTGTGCGTCAGGCTGCCGATCAGGCGGATGCGCTTTAGGAAGTCGGGTTGCTGACCAAGTTGGATCGCCTCGTAGCAAGCTTGCGCGAGGGTCGTGTAGCCTCCGATATTGGCGACCCAAAGCTTTTGATACGGATCGCTCGACGAGGGGCTTCCGTAGGCTACAGCCGCCGCGATCAACGCCTGAGCGGCAGCATGCTCGGCCGCGTAGCCAGTATCGCCCGACGTCCAGTAACCAGCGGCTGGGGCGTCAGTCTGCGAGCCCTGGTATACGAGCGGCGCAAGTTGCGCCTTGGTTTTAAAGGTGGCGGTCGGGTTGCGGGCTTGCAGATAAGGCCGATCAGCCTCGTAAGCCAGGAACAGCCCATCATAGGACGATGCAAGTCCATCGGGAGCGTTGGCCACGTAGCCGACGATGTTGAACTTGTCCTGGTCGATCAGGAACAGGGCGTTAGCCAGGTTATCGTCTCGCTCCTCGCCCGCAACGCTGTCTTGATCGGATGTGATAAAGAGGTTCATGACCGCGCTCGCCGCACTGACGGCGATAGACGTGGCCACGCTCGCCGAGCCGCTGGCGTCCGTGACGGCGATCGTGAA
Organism: Caulobacter hibisci; assembly: GCF_016135805.1. Classification (GTDB taxonomy): domain Bacteria; phylum Pseudomonadota; class Alphaproteobacteria; order Caulobacterales; family Caulobacteraceae; genus Caulobacter; species Caulobacter hibisci. The sequence goes on along the minus strand of NZ_JADWOX010000007.1, from coordinate 180,749 downwards.
CGCATAGGTGGCGGCCGTGGTCGGCGTGCCCGTCACCGCCCCGGTCGCGGGATTCAGCGTCAGGCCCGCTGGCAGGGCGCCGGCCGTGATCACGAAGATGTACGGCGCGTTCCCACCGGTCACCATGGGCGCGGAATTGTAGGCCACGCCCGTCGTGGCCGCGGGCGGCATCCAGCTCATGGCCAGGATGGCGGACGCGGCGCCGCCCACGCTCAGGGCGCGAAAACCGGCGATGCCGGCGCTGATCGACCTAGGCATAGAGCGCCACCGTCAGGACCGGCGAACCGCTGGCCGCGATCAGTTTCAGCGCGGCCAGGTCGCCGTCATAGATCAGCGGCTGGTCGCTGGTGGCCAGCAGCATGCCGACCGACACCGTCGGGTCGACCCCGTCGTCGCGCCAACGACCGTTGGCCGTTTCCACGCGGATCATGGCGTAGACGGCGCCATCCGGCAGCGCCGACCCCCGCAGCGCCGCGAGCGATTGGGCGGCGCTAGTCAGCGTGGCCTGAAAAATCGCTTTCGGCTTGGCCGCAAGGCCCTGCACCGGCACGGGGTAGTTCCGATCGCCCTGGATTTTCATGCGCTGGCCCTAGTCGAGGATGACACCCGGGCCATTGTGCGAGGCGCGCGCAGAGGGGGGGATAAAGCCGCCGGCCGTCGCGCCCAGGCCGCTGACCCCCAGTTCGGCGTACTGGTCGGCGTCGGCCTCGTGGCTGTGCTCGTTCTTCTCGGGCAGCGGGCGATAGGCGTTGCCGGTCTTGGCGAAGTGGTATCCGCCGCTGTAGGCGGCGATCAGGCCCCGGCAGCGCGGGCTGATCAGCAGGGCGGGCTCGCCCGGCCCCGCCGAGCGGCGCAGCCGGTCGCTGACCGCGCTAATCCGCTGCTCTGGCTTGTTGCTGGGCGCCAGGCGCACCGCGATCCCGGTATGGGCCTGAAGCAGCTGGGCGTAGCTGATCGCCCTGTTCATCGTGCTGCCGGCCTTGGCCGAGGGATCGACGATGATTTCGGCCTCGCGGCAGCGCGGGAACCGGGTGTCCATGGTGCGCCGGATCTCGGCGGCGAACTCGGTCAGGTCCATCTGGCGCTTGACCGGCGTGATCTCCTCGATCACCCGCCGCTGGTTGCTGTAGCTGACCTGGCTGAAGGTGGCGGCCGGGTTCAGCGTCTGGCCCGCATCCGCCCCGATCACCACGCGCAGCGACGGATCGGGCTCGATGTCGACGGTGGCCACGTGGACCTCGTCGCGGAAGTGGGCATAGACCGGCTTGCCCAGCCGCGGCCAGCCCGGCCGGCACATCAGCAGGCGGGCGATGTCGTAATCCGACATTTTCGACGCCAGCGCGCGATAATAATCCGGGTCGATCTTGCGCAGATTGTGCAGGTTTTCGGCTTCGGCGTTGGGCGTGCCGTCGGCCAGCAGGCCGGGCGGCTGCATGAACAGGCCCTCGCGATCCTCGCGGCGCAGATAGAACTTGTCGTGGAACCAGCTGCCGACGATCGGCGCGTTGAAGTCGCCATAGACGCCCGCCCAGGCCGGCGCCCACCCCTTGGCCCGGGCCTCTTCCGGGTCCCAGCGGTCGTCGGGTTCGGGATAGCGGCCGACCCGGTTGGCGGCCAGGCTCAGCAGGTCCTCGGCCGGCATGGTGTCGGTTTCCGGAAACCACCAGCCCGTGGTCTCGCGGCCGCGCATGAACTCTTCGGCCGACTTGTCCTGCAGCGCCCGGAACTTCATTTCCAGCTGCACCGGCGCGCCGTTGAAGTTCAGGCTGAAGACGTGTTCCGCCGGGTCGCCCTTGGCGCCGCTCCACTGGCCCCAGGTCTTGGGCCAGACCTTCAGATAGCTGGGGATCGCCGTGTCCCACAGGATCCGATAGGTCGGCGCCACGCAGGTGATCCGGCACTTGCGCACGCCGTCCCTTGGGCTAGGGTGCTGCATGAGAGTGACGCGGAGAAACCGCCGGGCAGAGCCCTGCGATTTTCCCCCAGCAGTAGGACCACCCAGCAGCGCGATCTTCGCGCGGCTGTGCTCATACGCCTTGGCCACCGGCCCGGCGTAGTTGCGCAGGTCTAAGGTCTGAACGCTCTCCGACACCCCTGACCCGCCTTCCCAGACCCTGACCCGTTTCGACGCGGACAGGTTCGGCGACCCCGGCAGGCGGGGGGCTTGGCGTGAAGACGTGATACCGGACGGAAGAACACCCCTAGGGACGAGGGGGCCGGCCGCGTTTGGGGGGGTGGGGGGTGGTCAAGGCCGGGGGGAGGTCCCCTCCCCCTGGCGGCCGGCGCGAGCGCCCAGGCGGCGCGGCCTGCTGATTTTCAATCAGCGTGCGCAATGGCCTCTAACCCTTACGGCGTAAGGGGTTGGCGCTAGTCGTGTGAGTTGGTTCGTGTGAGTTCGATCGGCAGCACTTCGATAAGTGCTTGATCTTCCTCGCTTTCCACGAACGCGCTCGGCAGCATCGCGCCGCCCGACGGCTCGGGATCCATGAGGATCAGCGGGACCTGGTCGCGGGGCTTCTCGGCCTCTTTCGGCGCCAGGCGCTGGTGCACGTAGGGCAGCAGCTCGCCATAGGCCTTGAACATCATCGCCCAGGCGTCGCGCACCCCCTGCATGGTCGGCTTGCCCGTCCCCGCATCGACCCAGCCCAGGGCCTTGGCCAGGTTCTCGGCCTTGACCACGGCCGCCAGCAGATCGACGTCCTTGAAGCCCAGCGCCCGCGCGCGGGCCTTGGCCTCGCGCCGGTCCTGGGCGGTCGGCATGCACAGCGCCGCGAGCTGCTGGCCCGGCGTGCGACCCTCATGCGTAGCGGTCAGGATCGCGCCCAGGTCGCCCGCCCGCTTGTTCTTCGCCCCCTTCGGCCGGCCGCGCCTCGGCGCGTTTTCCACCGCCGCTCCCGCTGTCGGCAAAACGCCCGCTGTCGGGGTTAGGTCGAATAAATCGGCCATTGTTTATGGGTTCTGTTGGGTTCTGCCGTTGGGTTCTGCGATTAATTCCGTTTTTTTAAGCACTTACTAGATACAGAACCTATAGAACCGTTAGAACCCTATACCTCTACATGTGTGCGCCTGCATGAGTGCATAGGAGCACGCCGCCAGGGTTCTGACGGTTCTAAGGGTTCTATCGCTGCAAGCTGTTGATCGGGTTCGCGTTTCGGTAGAACCGTCGCCAGAACCGTCTAGAACCGGGCTCAAATCGCCCCGATCCGAATTTCACGCTACCCCGGCGAGGGTCGGGGGAGGCTTAGGCATAGTTTGATCGCGGCCAACGGGTCGGGGTCGGGGCGATCGTAGGAAGAGGCGGAACCGGCGCGCACCGCGCCCCTGCGGGGCGCTGCGCCGGTGCGTAGGCAAGAGAAGCGGAGACGGCGCGCACCGGGGCCTGGCGGCCCCTGCGCCGTCAGTCACGGCCACCAGCGCTCCCGCGCTGGCGGCCGCGCCCTTTAGCGTCGAGGCGCGCGACGGCGGCCGTCCTGCAGCCCCTCGATCTGGCGGCCAATCAGAGCCTCCTCGACCGCCTCGACGGTCGCTTTAACCGTAAAGGCATGGCCGCCAGCGAGGCGCAGGTGGCAACATTCGTCGTCGCCCGCCGGGGCCTCATAGGCTGAGAACGAAACGATGCTCTCGATATCGACCCACACCACCTCGTCGTGCGGCCCGTCGAACTTGCTGAAATACGGCATGACGCCTCCATTGCCAAAGCGGCACCCTAGCGCGCCGATGGGGCGCGGGAAGGCCCCTTTGAACGCCCTATGCCAGGGCGTCGGCGAGGTTGATGAAGATCCCGCTGGCCTTGCGGTCCAGGCCCTTGTCGCACTTGCCGTTCTCCCAGAGGCCCTTGTCCATCTGGCGCAGCACGCCGATCCAGGGTCCGGGCGAGGCCAGGTGGCCCTGCCAGGGCGTGCCGGCGAACAACTCGAACAGCTGGGCGCTCTTGGCCGGCACGAACAGCCGCGCGGTGTCCCACGCCTGGGGTGAGAACCCGCCATCGCCAGCCTTGGGCCAGCTCAGCGCCAGGCCGCTCATGGCCAGGCGCCGGTTCACCTCGTCGGGCTGCATCATCGGATCGGCCTTGAAGGCCTCCAGCGCCGCCCCGACGCTCTTGCTGGCCTGCTGCTCGAGATAGCGCGGCGTGGCGCCCAGCAGGTGCATGAAACAGCGACGCCAGGTCTTTTCCTTGGTCGCCGTCTCCACCAGCTGGTCGGCGCGCAGCCATTCCATCCATTCCTTCAACTCGGCGGGTTCGGGCAGGGTGTCGCGCAGGGCCACGTGGCAGGCCGCCGCCAGCGGGCTGAAGGTGTCGGCCGAGCGGTCATCATGCCCCGCCGCCAGCAGCGCCTGGCGAAACACCCGCAGCAGGCCGCCCCAGCGCGGCCACCACTCGAACCAGCGGCGCAGCAGCTGCCGGCCCCACAGATCGACGTCGCCGGCGCTGATCGGGCTGTCGGCGGCCACGTCGGCCGCCCACTGCTCGATGGTGCGCGTGTCGATTTCCTTGGCCTCGACGCCCGGCTTGCGGATCAGCGGGCGCAGCAGGCACACCACCATGCGGCTGTCGTCCTGGGCGTTGGTGGCCGGCTTGGCGATCGAGCTGCCCATGAACGACGACATGAGGGCAAATTCCTTGCCCTGGCCGTCCTGGCCGCCGCGCTGCATCTTGTCGCCGCTATAGGCGATGCGCGCCAGCTCCAGGATCTTGTCGACGACGCGGTTGTCTTCCTTGCTCTCCATTTCGTCGACCAGGATCGCCACGCTGTCCTGGCGGATCTTCTGATAGATCCCGGCCTGGGTGGTGTTGCTGGTGCTCATCAGGGCGCCATTCATGGCCAGGCGCAGCAATTCCTGCAGCGTGCTCTTGCCGCTGCCCTCCTCGCCGTTGACGAACTGCACCGGCCGGCGGCGCAACGCCCCGCCCACCTTGGCCGTCATCAGCCAGCCCAGGGTCAGGCGCGCGTCCAGCTCGCCGCGATCCCAGTTGAAGGTGCGCAGCAGGCCCAGCAGGTTGTCGCCGGGCGAGCCCTCGCCCTCGGCCTCGTACTTGGCCGCCGGTCGCCCCAGCTTGGGCCGGGCCGCATAGATATGGCCGTTATACTCGCCGCAGGCGCGCCAGCGCCCCTGAATCAGCACCCGGTCGCCCGCGTGATAGATCAGACTGCCGTCATCGTCGCGCCAGGCGCCGCGCCCGCGGATATGGTCTTCGATCGCGAACCCGCCCTTCCAGGCGCAGGCGTTGATCAGGTCGATCAGCAGGTTCTCGGCCGCAAAGCCCGTCACCTCGGCCGGTGAGGTTTCCGTGCCCTTGCTCCAGCGCGGATAGGCCCATTCCAGCCACGACACCCGCCCGCCGAACGCCATCATCAGGGCGGTCTTGCCGACGTTTTCCTTCAGCATCCGCACGTGCCCCAGGGGCGAGAGCACATAGATGAACTGCTCATCCTGGCCCAGCGGGATGATCGGGCAGTTGTAGGGCAGCGCGCCGTCGTCGCCGATGAAACCGGCCTCGCGCCAACCGCCAGGCTCAATGTCGTGCTCCTCGCCCCACTTGTCCTTGACCTTCATGGGACAGCCGCGCGGCGGATCGGCCAGGCCCTGCTGGCGCAGTTCGCTGAACTCGACCGGGTCTAGCTCCAGCTCGCGGGCGATGGCGTCGTAAGGGTTGACCGGCCTATTCACGCGCGCACCCAATCGTTGAAGTCGTTGCCCACCTTGGCGCCCACCACCTTCAGGGGGCGTCCGGCGGCCTGGGCGCGCCAGTGGTCCACCACCTTGTCGAAGGCCGCGACGGCCTCGGGCTTCCAGTCGTTGTCGCGCAGCAGGATCGCGGCGCTGGCGAAGGGCGGCCAGTCCAGCAGGCCCATCAGGCTCAGCGACCCGGCCGCCCAGGCGCGATAGCCGGGCTGGGCCACGCCGCAGGTCAGGGTGGTTTCGATCCCCTCCCCGATCACCAGCGGAATGGCCGCGCCGCGCTTTTGCGCTTCGGTCGGCGATAGGCCGCCGGCCCCGCGCGTCAGGCGGATCGCCGATCCGCTGACGCTGCCGCGCATTTTCTTGGCCGGGGTCACCGGCGCCTTGCCCGAACCGTCCGGCGCCAGCCAGGTGATATGCAGGCCCGCCAGTTTGCTGCCGCGCGTCATGGCGCTGACCATGGCCGGCCAGGTGGTGATCTCGCCGGTTTCCTTGTCGAAGTGGTCCCAGGCGGGCGAGAAATGCAGGGCCTCGGGCAGTTTCGGCAGGCGCGACAGGTCGATGCCCCGCGCCTCGCGCAGATAGGTTTCGGCCACCGTGCCGCCGATCCCCGGCAGGGCCAGCCACTTGCCCAGCAGCTGCTGGCGCTTGGCGCTGGCCTCTTCCTCGCTCTTGGCCTCGCGCGCGCGGCGGTTGGCCTCCTCGCGCTCGCGGTCCTGGTCGGCCTGGGCCTTGGTGCGCACCTCGCCCTTGCCCCAGCCCAGCCATTCCAGCGCCCACCAGTAGGTGCTCATCTTGTCGGCGTGGCGCTCGCAGCGGGCGATCAGGTCGAAGATGTCGCCGCCGTCCTTGGTGGCGAAGTCGTGCCAGGCCCCGATGTCGAAGTTCTTCACCCGGGCCACGGCGATGTTGAACGAGCCCGCCCGGCGATCGTCGCGCCAGGGGTTCCTGGGCCACACGCGGCCGTCGTCCTCTTTCATCTGGCCAAAGCCCAGGCGGGTCAGCAGGCGGTTGATATTGGCCTGCAGCTGCGCCTTGACCTCGGCCCAGGCGTAGGGAAGTTCGCGGCGCTGGGGGGTCATCGGGTCAGCGTCCGCGCGCGCGACAACCGCGCGATCGAGAGCAGCTGGTCACGGAAGCGCTCAGGGGTCCGGTTTCGAATACGGACTTTGTCCTTGCCGCCCACCATGGCCATCATCCCGATGCGCCGGGCTTTTTCGTAGCCGTATTTCTCCAGCGCGACAGGATGCAGGCGCTGCTCACCCTTGCCCCACAGCAGATCGGGCAGGTCTTCGCGGCTCACCCCGAAAACGTAGAGCCACGTCAGCTTGTTTGCGAAGTGGCCGTAGAACCCCTGATCCACGCAGCAGGTCCAGCCGCCCAGATCGTCAGCTTTTACCCATCCGCCTTGACGAGGCGGCGCGTTGAGTTGGAACAGACCCCAGGCCCGGCTGTCACAGGGGTGCTCGATGACGCCGCCATAGGCGCGGACGGTCGACAGGGCGTGCTCGAAACAGCCGCCGTCGTCGCCCATCTTGAACTGGTGCGGCTTGCGCGTGCTGCCATGCCAGAAGCGCCCAAAACGCTTGCAGCTCGGATGGGCCACGACTGGCCAGGGCCCGCGATAGGCCCTCCCGTCAAGATGCACCGTCGTTGAACCGTCAGCGTGATCTTCTCCGTGGCCAACGACGGTTACGTCAGGCAGGCCGAAGTAGCAGCCGCCGGTCTCGACATAGAGGGCCGCCACCTGCAGAGCGTCGCCTCTCCCTGAGGTGCGGCCGGGAGCGGGGCGCAACCCGCCCCCGGCCTGCCGAACTTCCGATCCATGAGCCGCGGGATACCCACCCGTTCTCCCCGCACGGCTTGTGAAGTCCCTCTGGATCGGCATTCCAGCCGCGTCGGTCGGCGGCTGTTGCAATTGCGGGGCGGGCGTCTTGTGCGCGGGGGCCATCAGCTGGCCTCCCGCAGGTCGGTGACGAGCGACACGGCCGCGCCGGCCGCGTCGTCGTGGGTGATCAGCAGCGCCGCCTCGCCGGCGGCGCACAGGGCCGCCCAGGCGGCCCTGGCCGTGTCGGCCGCGTGCCAGGTCGCGAGCAGGCGGTCCAGCGCCGGGTCCAGGGCCGCGCGGGCCAGCGGCGGCAGGGGTTCGGGCGCGCCCATCCCGCCCACGCCCTGGTCGGCGGCGAGCGCCAGCGTCACGGCGCGGCGCTGGGCCACGTAATCCTTGCGCGCCAGGATCAGCTGGATTTCGGCGGTCAGGGCGTCCAGCTCGACCGCCAGGGGCGAGCCGTCGTCGCGTTCGTCTTCCACCGCCTGGATATGCTCGCGGATGGTCTTGCGCGTGGCCTTGCTCAGATTGGCCAGTTCATGCACCGACAGCCCGGCCGCCACGTGGCCCAGGTAGAAGCTCAGCTTGCGCGCCCGGATCAGGCCCGCGCCGGCGCGGGTCTCCCCGCCCCCGGCGAACTGCACCTGCACGGCGTTGACGTCCTCGTGGTCGGCCACCACCCGGGCGGCGACGATCCAGCGCGGCCGGGCGGCGTCGTAGTTTTCGGTCTTCAGCTTGCGATCGGCCCCCGACATGGCGTCACCCGTCCAGATCGGCGCGGAAGCGCGCCGGCGCCGGGGCCGCGTCGGCCGGCGGCGCCAACTCGACGACGTTGGCGCCCGCCTGCCCCGCCGGCGGCGGGTCGATGGCCAGGGCCGCCAGCGCCGCCTTCTCGCCCAGGGCCTTGGCGTTGCTGGCCCGGCCCGCCGCATCCAGGCAGGCGAAGGTCTCGGCGAAGCGGAACAGGTTGAAGCACCGGCCCACCCCGTCGGGCGAGACGGCGGGGATCACCGCCCGGTTGGCCTTGCGGGCCAGCTTGCCCAGTTCGACCGCGCGGCGCGCCGGCTTGTCGGCGCAGGCCTGGGCCTCGGCGACCAGGGCGCGCCAGGTGGCCAGGTCGGTGGGGGTCCAGGGGGTCATTTGCCACCGCCGAGGACTCGGCCCAGCTTGCGGGCATGGGCGAAAAGACGGTTCAGGAGCGCCTGCGCGCGCTGGAAAAGACGGTGGACAAGCTTGGCGAGGGAGGCGTTGAAGCCCACCTGCGCCTGGGCGCCGCCGAAGCTGTTCTGTTCGGCCTGGCCCTGGGCTTCGTGAACAACATTAAGGCCAAGACGGTCACGCCGGCCGAGAACGCCCAACTCTTCATGGACGCGGTCATGCAGTACAGCGGCCATTCGGACGACGGCGGGATCGGCTCCGAGCAGTTGGAGCTGCTGCGCGAGTTCGCCGAGCGCCTGCAGGCTTACGCCCGCCCCGGCGCCACAGGCACACGCGGGCCAGTCAACTAGCGGCAACACCGGCGATCGGGGATCCAGCCGCGCCAGCCGCGGCGCTACGCCCTGTGCCTTACGCGCATCTGCCCGCGCTTCCAGCACCTCGGCCAAGGTGAAGCGACCCCTCACGTAGTCCCGGGCGCGAAACTTCATCGGTATCATTGCCGGGCCTCCGCAATGAAGTCCTCGGCGCTCAACGCCAGACCGTCAGCCTGCGCCGCCCGGAGGAACGCCGCCTGATACCGCGCCGGCACTAGACCACCTTGACCTCCGGTCGAGACGCGCCGGTTCCACTTCCTCAACGCCTCGGTCGTAAGACCGGCAATGGCGCTCGCACGAGCGGCGCCAAACACGCGAAACACCCGCTCTACGGGCGTTTCGTCAGGCTGGGCCTTGTGGTTTAGGACAATTTGTCGCATAGGGACTTTCCGTCACGGACCATCCGTCCCATTTTGGCTGAACTGATTTGGCCTATTCGGTCAATACCGCTCTCTCGCGACACACCGCATACCGTTCGGTCATGGAAGAAGCCCTGACCTGGACGATCGTCGCTGAACGCCTGGAGACCATGCCTCGCGGCGCGGCCTACCAGTTGTCTAAGACGCTCGGGATGAATTCGAGCTACCTCTACCGGAAGCTCAAAAGCGGCGGCGACCTTAGCGAACGCCACGCCCAGCAGGTTCGGGCCTTCTTCAACGAAACCCCGCCGGAACCTCAGCAGTTCGGGCCGCCGCCGACATCTTCACGCAACAAGGTCCCGGTGTTCGGCTACGCCGCCGCTAGCGACGGCGAACGCATCGCCCTGAATGAGGGTGAGGTCATCGACTGGATTGAATTGCCCCATGGCCTGGCGCTAGGCCCAGGCGAGTTCTTCGGGGTTCGCCCAATGGGCAGCAGCATGGAGCCACGGATCTTCCCGGGCGAAACGCTGATTGTGCGAAAAAACTATCCGCCGGCCCGCGATCGTGACGTCGTTATCGAGTTCACCGATGGTTCAGGCGTGATCAAGACCTACGAAGGCCAGCGCCAAGGTCATGTGTTCGCCAAACAGTGGAATGAGCCCAAGACCTTGACCTACGAAGCGACCAAAGTTCGCGCACTGCACGCCGTCGCCTTCAAGCTTTAATTAGCGGGCACGCCATACACCAACGCTCGGGCCTCCTCAGCCTCGCGCTTGCGCGCCGCCTTCAACGCGGCCTTAGCCTGTTCGCAAGCCTGAATATCGATAGGCATGTCGGCCCCTGACTGCTCACAGTCGACCCTGACTTGCACCTCTAGCGGGTCGCCCATAACAGCGAACGGCGCACCACCTCGCACCTCCGTGACGTAGTCGCCCGCCACATCAGGGTGGGCGTTCAGGAAGCGCGCGTTGCGTCGCTCCAGCCCCGCCCTGTAGGCCTCTCTCAGTTCTGCCGCGTGCGAGGCCTCGATAGCCGACCACGCCCAGAACCCACCACCAACCACAGCGGCAGCAACCCCGCCCAAAATCAAAATCGCGCGCCTCATTGCGCCAGTTTGACAACCGACCGTCCTGGTCGCCATCGGCAAACCGTCCCTATATTTGTTCCACGTGGAACATTTGGGTTGACGATTAGGACCATTAGTCCTCTACCATCCGTCCCTGTCACCGTTTCACACGAAACACAAACGGAAGGGGCGAACGTGTCCGAACCCACACCGCATGCCGACGTGCTCAACAGCACCGCGCAAGGCCAGCTGAAATCCATCATCGAGCGCGTCGAGCGCCTGGCGGTCGAAAAGGCCGAGATCAGCGACCAGATCGACGAGGTCTACGCCGAAGCCAAGGGCAACGGTTTCGACGTCAAGGTGCTGAAGACCGTCGTGCGCCTGCGCAAGACCGACCGCGCCAAGCGCCAGGAGGCCGACGCCATCCTGGACCTCTACCTCTCCGCCATCGGGGAGGTCTGAGCCATGACCCAGCTGATCCAGCAACACCCCGTCCTGGCCTTCGTCGCCTTCGCCGTCGTCGCGGGCGCGATCTATCAGGCCAGCAGCGCCCTCGCCGACTTCCTGGAAGCCTGCGCCGAGGAGCGCCGCGCCTTCGCCGCCATGCACGCCGCCAACGTCGAGGCGATCGAGGCCGAGGTCGAGCGCGACACCGACCGCCACCGTCGCAACTACCCGGAGGCCTGAGCCATGACAAAGGTTCACTTCACAACGTCGATGACCGAGCAGCAGGCCCAGGACATGCAGGCCGCTTTGGACGGCGCGCTTGACCGCATGATCGCCATCACCGGCTCGCTTGCCGACATTTCACCGGGCGACCAAACCCTCTCGGCCATGGGCGCGCTGATCGAGCGCCTGGTGCTGACCACGCTGCAGCGCATGACGGCCCTGGGCGAATTCAGCAAGACCTCGACCTACGGCAACGTCACCACCGTGGCCGTCCACTGCGCCGTTTCCCACCTTGGCGCCATGGGCGCCGCCGGCAAAGCGTTCCTCGCGCCAATCGCCGCGCGTGCCTTGGCGAACGGCATCAACGGAGCGGCCTGCGACGGCGGCCGGCACACCGACCGGAGGGCGCACTGATGGTTCCCTACGCTCCGCCGCCCGAGGAGGAAGCGGCCCAGGCCGCCGAGCGCCTGCGCCTGGGCCACAGGCGCGACGCCGAGGGCAAGCCGGCCCGCGGCATGACCCTGATCATCGCTGGCGAGGGAACCGGCAAGTCTCAGATGCACCCCGTCCTTGTCGCCCAGTGGGAGGCGGCCGGCGGCAAGGTTGTGCGACTGCCGACCGACAACCCCATTCGCGGCCACGAGGTCACGGGCGTGTTCATCGACGAGGGCCACCAAGTCACGCCCGCCGCCGCCCGCCAGATCCTGGGGCGGCCGAGCCTGGGCGCCCGCGTCGCCATCGCCATGGACGCCCTCGACCGAGCCATGCCCTGGCTGATGATCGCCGCCGCCATCGCCTTTTGCCTCTTCATCGCCTGGATGGTGGCCACGGGCGCGGCGCTCGACGCCGCGGCGGTGCGCCGATGAGCCGGGCCAATTTCTGCCTGGGGCGCGGGTTCGAGCCTGATCGCACCTTCGCCACCGCCGACGAGCTGGCCCGCGCCCTGCTGGCCCTGCTGGTCGAGCGCGGCCACGCGGGCATGCCGTTCGGCCTGCGCGACGCCAACGCCGCCCGCGACGCCGTCCACGCCAGCGGGCCGTGCGTGCGGGTGACCGTCTATGCGCCCGAGGGCCAGGCCGTGGATCCGGGCTTTGCCTATCTCTTCACCCCGTTCGGCCCCGCCGCCCGCGACAAGCTGGCCCAGGCCATCGCCGCGGCCGATCCCGACTGGAGCGCCCGCGTGCGCCAGCCGGCGGCGGCGCCGGGCCTTCAGCTGGCCCCCTCAGAGCCCGAAAGGAGCGCGGCATGACTGGCCGCCGCAATCGCACCGCCAGCGCCCTCTGGCGCAAGAGCCTGGACACCGAGACCGCCCGCAAGACGCCCCTGGGCGCCCTGGTCGCCGACGTCTCCAGCACCGCCCACTACCTCGCAGGCTTTGGCCTGATCGTCTCGGTGCGCGAGCTGCCCGCCGGCGCCTTGTCGGCCGACTGGCTGGCCCACGGCGAAGGGCCGCTGCTGTCGCCGGCCGGCGAGCGCACGTGGAATGCGCTGCTCACCCTGGCCCAGCACCTGGCGACCTCGCCCCAGATGTTCGGCGCCAGCGGCGACCTGGCCGCCGTGGTGCTGCACCCCCAGGCCATCACGCATGCCGACGCGGCCCTGCAGGGCGAGAAGCGGGAGGCGGCTTGATGGGCAAGCAACACCTGGCCGAGCGCATTCTCGCGCAGGCCGAAAAGGTTCGCGCCGAAACTCTGGCCGCGTTCGCTGACCTCGACATCGACGCCCAGCCGGCCGCGATCGCCGCGCTCCTGAACGCCGCCGGCATGACCGTAGCCGACGTCGTCGGCTACGCGGTCGAAACCCACAAGGTGGAAGAAGCGGCAAACCTCGCCGCCGACCAGCTATTCGAACTGGCCTGCGCCCAATGGTCGCTACGGCTTCACGCCAGCAGGCGATCCCAGTCGTGACCGCCGCCGCCCTCTCCCAGGCGGCCGTCGCCCAGGCCGTGGGCCTGTCGCGCTCGCGGTTCGCCCACGTCTGGCGCGACCTGGTGGCCGACGGCCGCCTGCCCGCGCCGTTCCTCAGCGGCCCGGGCGTCCACCCCAAGTGGGACGCCGACGCCATCGCCGCGCTGAAGGCTGGCCAGCACCAGGCCCAGCCCGCCCCGCCCGCCCCCGCCGCGTCTCGCCCACCCCAGGCCGCCGACGCCGCCCGCCTCGATCGCCAGCGCAGCACCCTGCGCGGCCTTCTCCAACGCCAAGGAGCCTGACGCCCATGGTCGCCTATAATTTTCAACCCGCCTTCCAGGCCGCCATTCGCGACGGTAGCAAGGACCTCACCTTCCGCCGCATCGGCGTGGCCAAGCACGCCCGGCCGGGCGACCGCATCCCCCTGCTGTTTCCGCAGGGGCCCGGCAAGAAGGCCGCCGGCGTCACCGCCCTGTGCGTGCTGCGCGCCCAGGTGATGATCACCGGCGCGGGCGTGCTGCGCATCGTCGGCCCCGTGCTCACCTTCAACGACCACGGCGCGGGCCTGGCCCGCCTGCTGGAGGCCTGCGAACAGGCCATGCCCCAGGCCGCCGAGCACCTGCCCAGGCTGGCCGCCCACGACGGCTTCGCCGACTGGCCCGCCCTGTGGACATGGCAGCGCGACAACGCCCGCGACGACGAAAGCGCCCACGAGCTGGCGCGCATCGTCATCGGCTGGAACCCCGCCACGATCGAGGAGCGCGCCTGAGCCATGACCGAGTTGATCAAACCCCTGTTCGACGCCGTCGCCTTCGCCCAGGCCCTGCGCCAGCGCCTGGCCGACCGCGCCGACCTGCCCGGCTATCGCGACGCCGCCGCCGAGGCCGGCGTCTCGGCCGCCACCTTCAGCCGCGCCGCCAACGCCGACGCCACCCTCAGCCACGAAAACTTCCTGCGGCTCAGCGCCTGGCTCGCCGCGGCGTCGGGCGGGAAGGCGGCGGCGTGAGCGGGCGTCGCTTCGGTCAACAGACCGCCGCCGAACTGGCGGAGGCCCGCGCCGCCGCCGACGCGGTGATGGAAGACTATGGCGAGGGCGACCTTGCGCGCTTCCGCGCCGACGGCATCTGGAACGATCACCCCGCCGTTCAGGCCGCCCTGCGCGTGATCATGGATCGCAATGACGGCCATGCGCCAGGGCACGCCGATGTCACGCGCGACGCCGATGGGCGGATCCGCCAACTGGCGGCGGTCGGCCTGCCGGCCGAGGCGGAGTGGCTGCTGGCGGCCAAGGACCGCTGGCACAACCGCGCCCTGGCGGCCGAGCGCGATCAGGGCTTGGGCGGCGCCGAAGTCGTCGCGCGGTTGACCGAGGTGATGACCGAGACGATGGAGCGCGCCCAGCAGGCGCTGCGCTACCTGGCCAAGCACCAGAACTTCGAAGACGACGGCGCAGGCAACCGCTATCGCGAAGGCTTCGAAATCGCCTGCGAGGTCGGCCAGTCGTCGATCGCCGACAGCATCGAGCGCCACCGCGCTTCGATCCTCGCCGCCGCGCCCTCGCCTCCCGCCGTCTCCCATGAGGGGGAAGAGGGTAAACCGGATCTATCGAAGGCCTTCCCCGATAGCGAGGGGTTCGGTGCGAGCTTCGACCGCGAAGACGGCGTGTGGATTCTCTACACGATGCCGGGCGCCAAGGCGTTCGGCCAGATCTACGGCTACGACCGCGAGAGGATCGACTGGGTTATCGCCGCCCTACGCAAGGCCGCCGCCCCTGACGAGAAGGCTGCGCTGGTGGAGGGCGAAGCGTTCCAACGGGTCTACGCCGCCGTTGCCGACCGGAAGGCGGGCGCTGATCGCGAAATGTCGCGCAATCGGGCCTTCATCTACTCGCCCGAGATGGTGGCGGAGGAATACAAGCTTGCGACCGTCCCCGGCCTCTCGCTCGCCGACCTGATGGCCCTGCTCGCCGCCCTCTCTCCTCAAGGGGAGGGTGATCAGTGACCTGTCGCCACGAAGCACGCTTCGTCATCTGCCCAGGCTGCGGCGGTGAGGGCATTTGGGACGTGCCTACCGGCTGGATCGACTACGACCGTGGCGAGCCGATCACCGAGACGCACGCCTGCAAAACGTGCGGAGGGTCGGGCCAGGTCGAGGAAGAGCCTCAAGCGCGCACCTACAGCGACCTTGCTGAAGAGGACGCTGAAATGCCCGCCCCTCAGTCCGAGGGAGAAGGCTGATGGCGAAGCTGACGGTTCGAGAATTGGAGCGCAGCGCACTCCGCTACGCGATCAGAGAGCGCGAGGCTCTCGTTCACGCGATCGGCGACAGCACCAACCCCAGCGACGTACGGGAGCGAGAACGCGCTAACGCCCTAATCCTAGGGTGGAAGGCGATGCTGAAGCGGCGTCACGGTTTCGTCGAGGCTCCGCCGGCAGGCAAGGCGGTCGATATCTTCACCCTCGCCGCTCAATCCGGCCGCGCCGCTCTCAGCGACAAGGGAGAAGGCTGACATGGCGTTCCCGAGCGACTGGACCGTGCGCCGCGACGGCTCGCACTACAACGGCGGCAAGGAATGGTTCGGTGAGGGCGGCCGGTGCGATCAAGAGCGCCGCCTTCGCTACATCGACCGCTACTATCGCGCGACGCGCACCGGCGAGCGGCAATGGATCGTGGACGGCGTAGCGTGCGCTTCGGCCGATGAAGCCTGGGACCGCCTACAGGCCCCGCCTGTCTTCACCCCGGAAGAGCTGATCGCGCTCGCCGTCATGACCGACGAGCCGACCGACCTTCGCGACGCCTACCCCTACGAGGTCTTGAAGGGCCTCACGAACAAGGGAGCCGCGATCGCGAACCGTGGGCGCTACGTCATCACCGACGCCGGCCGCGCCGCTATCAGCGACAAGGGAGAGGGCGAGAAGCAGACGGCAAGGCCCTCTGCCCAAACTCGAATAAACCCTAGATAGTCAGCTTTGACTATTAATCCCTCGACGCTTCCAGAGTCCACAAGAGTAACACGGAGTCTAACCACTTCCCCCAAGGGTTGTTTCGCAAATACAACCTCGCGACATCGCAAGTTGTTTGTTTGTATTTACTCCCGCGTGCGACAGCTTGTCGCATGGCGGACTGAACTAATCTCCTAGTCATAGTGCGCCCTTCCTAAACCTGTGATTGGGGGCTTTCTTGAGTAGCGTTGATTTTCAAACCTTGCCGCCGGCCATGCAGAGCGCGCGCGGGGCCGCCCGGGCCTTGGCCGCCCTGCTCCGCATCGCCGACCCGGCCGGCGCCCGCTCGCTGGGCGGTCCCGACACCGCCGACCTGGCCGACCTGGTCGACGTGGTGACCGGCAAGTTCGACGAAGGCCTGGGCGACCTGGGCTTTTCACCCCATCCGTCCGACTGACGCGCCAGGCTGGCGCGGCGGTTGACAAGACCAAGGGGGCGGCGATCACTCGTCGCCCCCGGCCTTTTGAGAGGAGGCCTTCATGTCCAAAGCGCCCCGCCGCCCCGCCGACCCGCGCCACAGGCGCGTCGATCCGCCCAAGGCCAAGCGCGCCCAGCGCGCCCACGGCGCCCTGCCGCCCGGCTTCGTGCCCCGGCCGCAGGCCGACGGCTCGTTCCGCCCGCGCTGGATCCCGCAGCCCGCGCCGCGCAAGGCAGGCTGGAGAAGCGGCAGCCTGGTCGACGACAAGGGCGTCTATCTGTCCTACGGCGCGGCCATCGACATGGCCCGCGAGATCAATGCCGCCGTGGCCGCCTGGAAAGCCGGCGACGAGACGCCGCCTCACCTGGCCGCCTTCGCCCCCGCGCTCAGCTCGGTTCAGACCATGGCCGTGGCGGTCGGGGCCTCGATCGGCGCCCTGGAAACGGCCTGGCTGGAAAGCAACGAATACCTTTCCAAGTCCGCCGCCACCCGCCGCGACTACAAGAACAAGCTGGGGCGGCTGCTGGAGGCCATCGCCGGCTACGCCCAGCGCCCCCTCGCCAGCGACGCCGCCGGCCGCGCCCGCATGACCCGCGACCTGGCCACCCTGCGCGGTCTGTCGATCATGACGCTGGAGCCCGTCCAGCAGGGCGACGATGATCTGTTCGACCCCCTCTATGAGGCCTATTGGGCGCTGCATCAGCACGCGGGCGTCAACCAGGCCTCGGGCGTGCTGGCCGTGGCGTCGGTCTGGCTTAACTGGATCCGCAAGCGCAAGCGCCGCGAGGTGGTCAACTGGGCCAAGGAGGTCGAGCGCGAAACCCCGCCGGGGCGCATCCGCCCCGCCACCCTGGACGAGCTGCGCGCCCTGATCGCCGCCGCCGACGCCAACGGTTACGAGGACGTCGCCGACGCGGCCATCCTCTCGTTCGACCTGTCGTGGTCGGCGATCGACATCCTGCAACTGACCGAGGCCAAGGTGCTGCCCGGCTATCGCGCCCACACCGCCCGCCAGAAGACCGGGCGCAAGGGCGGCACGCCCATGACCTTCATCGGCCGCAACCGCTATGACGCGATCCTGGCCCGCCGCAAGGACGACAAGGTCCAGCCGCTCAAGGCGGCCGATCGCCGCGTCATCCAGCTCAAGCGCGAGCGCGACACGACCAGCAAGCGCGGCATGGAGGCCGACAGCGAGCACCTGCGCCGCAGGTTCTCCGACGTGCGCGACCTGGCCGCCCTCGCCTGCCCCAGCATCGCCGACCTCACCTTCGCCGACCTGCGCGACACCGCCTGGACGATCGCGCGCCAGGCGGGCCTGTCGGACGACCAGCTGGCCAGCCGCACCCTGCAGAGCCGCAAGCACATCAAGGAACTGGGCGACCGCCACTATGGCGAGATCGGGCCGGAAATCGCCGACCAGGGCAAGGATCTGCTGGAAACCTACTACCGGGCGTCGGGCCTCGCCCTGTAATCGGAGGCCCCGTGTGAGTTTCGGAAACGACCGTGTGAGTTTTTCGACAAAAGACGACATGCAACGGCCCATTACAGCCCGCGCTTTTGCTCAACACCCTTTGATTTACTTAGCTTTTTCCTTGGACCCTATTTCTCTTAATCAGCGGGTCGTAGGTTCGAATCCTACTACACCCACCATTCCCTCCTAGACCTTGTGAACTGAGGCCGGATGGCCGCTGAAGTGGCCGGCGCCGCCGCTTCGCGCAACCGTACGCGGTTTTCGCCGGCAACTGTCCGACAGTCGGGCGCCGCCGCTCACGCCCCCTTGAACCGCCGTTTCGCGCCTAGCGTCGCGAGATCGTCTTCATCGGATCCGCGCCATGACCGCCGCCAAGCCGCCCTCGTCCCGCCTGCCCCTTCTCGTCCACGCCGGCTATGGCGCGGGCCAGATCGCCGGCCAGGTGTTCCGCGACGCGCCGTCGCTGCTGCTGCTGTTCTTCATGACCAATGCGCTGGGCGTCGAGCCAGCGCTGGCGGGCGCGGCGATCTTCTTTCCCAAGCTGTTCTGGGGCCTGCTGTCGGACCTGACCGTCGGGCTGGTCTCCGACCGCTGGAAGGACCGCGTGCCGCGACGGCTGTGGCTGCTGGTCGGGGCGCTGCTGGCGCCGGCGGCGCTGATCCTGCTGTTCCATGTGCCGGAGGGAACCGCCACGGCCAAGGCGGTCTATGTGGCCTGCGCCTTCAGCGTCTACATGATCGTGTTCGGGGCCTTCTCGGTGCCGTACCTGGCGATCGGCACCGAGCTGTCGGACGATCCCAAGGAGCGGACCGTGGTCATGGCCTGGCGGATGGGCTTCTCGGCCATCGGCCTGCTGGTCGGCAACGCCCTGGCGCCGGTGCTGGTCCAGACCTGGGGCGGCGGCCGGCCGGCCTATTCGCAGATGTCGCTGGTGCTGGCGGCGGTGTGCTCGGTCAGCCTGCTGATCGCCTTCCTGGCCTCGCCGCGCCCCGTCGTGCAGGCCGCCGGCCAGCCGGCCCTGCGCCTGAAGGCCATTCTCAGCGCCGTCACCGACGCCACCTTCCGGCCGCTGCTCGCCGCCTACATCCTGCAGCTGGTCGGCTCGGGCCTGGGCTATGCGGCCATGGTCTATTTCCTCAGCTACAACATGGGCCGCACCGACGCCCTGAACCAGCTGGGCCTGATTGTGCTGATGATGAGCGCCGTGGTCATCGCCGCCCAGCCGCTGTGGATCAAGCTGTCGACCGCCTTCGGCCGCAAGCGGATCTACATCGCCGCCGCCCTCGGCCACGGTGTCGTGCAGGGGCTGTGGGGCCTGATGGCCGGGGCGCCGCTGCCGGCGATCTACGGCCTGGTGCTGCTGTTCGCGCTGTTCAATTCGGGCTGGAGCCTGATGAGCTACAGCCTGCTGTCGGACGTCATCGCCAAGGACGAGGCCGCGCATGGCGAGAGCCGGGCCGGCGTGTTCTCGGCCCTGTGGACCGGGGCCGACAAGATCGGCTTTGCCTTGGGCGGCACCTTGCTGACGGGCCTGGTGCTGTCGGCCTTCGGCTTCTCCAGCGCCCTGGCGATGCAGGGCGCGCCCCAGCCGGGCTCGGCGCTGATCGGGGTGGCGATGGCGTTCTCGTTCCTGCCGGCGGCGTTCAACATCGCGGCGGCGGCGGTCTATGCGCGGTTTGGGAAGGCTTGAGCCCAAAATGACTGAGGCCGGCGCAGTGCGCCGGCCCCTGGGTCCCGGATAAGCCCTTCGGGCTTTCCGGGATGACGCGCTTTGGAGAAGGAGGGCCTCAGCCCACCTTCACCAGGGTCTTACCCGAGTTCGCGCCCTTCATCAGCCGCTCGAACTGGGCCGGGGCGGTCTCGATGCCGTCGCCCAGGTCCTCCACCTGCACCAGGCGGCCGTCCTTGATCCAGGGCTCGGCGGTCTTCACCCACTCGGCCCAGCGCGGATAGAAGTCGTAGACGATCAGGCCCAGCATCTGGGCGCGCTTGCCGACGATGGGGCCAAGGCCGAACTGCGGCGGCGGGCCGTCGACCTGGTAGTGGGCCGACAGGCCGCACAGCACCACGCGGCCGTAGAGCTTCAGCAGGCCGAACACCGGCTGCAGGATCGGCAGGCCGACGTTCTCGAAGTGGACGGTGGGGCCGCCGTCGGTCAGGGCCTTCAACTGGTCGACCCAGCCTTCGCTGCGATAGTCGACGGCGGCGTCGAAGCCGTACTGCTGAACCACCTGCGCCACCTTGTCGGCCCCGCCGGCGATGCCGACGGCCTTGGCGCCGAGGATCTTGGCGATCTGGCCGGCCGTGCCGCCGACGCTGCCGGCGGCCGCGTCGACCGTGAAGACGTCGCCTTCGCCGACCTTGGCCAACTGGGTGACGCCGGCCCAGGCGGTCAGGCCCGGCATGCCCAGCACGCCCAGGTGATTGGAGACGCCGAGCGAGGGATCGACCTTGCGCACCTCGGCGGCGTTCATCAGCCCGACCTGGGTCCAGCCGGCCTCGCCGACCACGTGGTCGCCGACGACGAAATCGGGATGGCCCGAGGCGATGACCTCGGCGACGGCGGCGCCCGGCAGGCTCTCGCCCGGACCGGGGCGCGGCTCGCCCATGTGCCGGCCGCGCAGGCGCGAGCCGATATAGGGATCGAGCGACAGATAGAGCACCCGCACCAGCAGCTGGCCGGCCGGCGCGCTGGTCGGGGCGGCGCGCTCGACGACCTCGAAATCGGCGGCGGTCGGGATCTCCTCGATCGTGCGCTTGAGGACGACTTCCAGGGTCTTGCTCATGGTCGGCTCGCTTGGTCGGGCGCCGCCTGTCGGAGAAAGCTGCCGCCCCCTCCCCGGCCGCACCGCGGTTGGGACTATCGAAGCGGTGACCCTAGCTTTCGAGACCCCTCCGTGGCCGCCGCCAAATCCGATCCATCCGCCAGCCGAACTTCCATCGTCGCCGCCCTGCGGGCCATCGTCGGCGAGGCCGGCGTGCGCGACGACGAAGCGAGCCGCGCGCTCTACAGCCAGGACATCTTCGCGATCAGCGACGAGACCGTGCTGGCCGTGGTCGCGCCGACCAGCGTCGAGCAACTGGCGGCGGTGGCTGGCCTGGCCTCGCGCGAGAACCTGGCCCTGGCCCCGCGCGGCGGCGGCATGAGCTACACCAAGGGCTACATCCCGGCCCGCGCCGGCACGCTGAGCCTGGATCTAGCCAAGCTGGACCAGATCGTCCGCATCGACGCCGACGACATGGTCGCCACCGTCCAGGCCGGCTGCACCTGGAAGACCCTGGACGAGGCGCTGAAGCCGCTGGGTCTGCGGGCGCCGTTCTGGGGGCCGATGTCGGGCCTGACCTCGACCATCGGCGGCGGGCTGTCGCAGCAGAACGCCTTCTTCGGCGCCGGCCACTATGGCACCACCAGCGAGAGCGTCGTGGCCCTGACCGTGGTGACGGGCGACGGCCGGATCCTGCGCACCGGCGCGCGCGGACAAGGCGGCGAGCATCCGTTCTGGCGGTTCTACGGGCCGGACCTGACGGGGCTGTTCGGCGGCGACTGCGGGGCGCTGGGCATCAAGGCCGAGGTGACGCTGCGGCTGATCCGCCGGCCGGCCCACGAGGCCTACGCGTCTTTCGCCTTTTCGGACGCGGCGAGCATCATCGGCGCCATGGCCGAGATCACCCGCGCGGGGATCGCCAGCGAGCTGTGCGGCTTCGATCCGAACCTGACCAAGGTGCGCCTGCGCCGCTCTTCGCTGCTGACCGACGTCAAGGTGCTGCAGGACGTGGTCGCCAAGCAGGGCTCGCTGTTCAAGGGCCTGCTGGCCGCCGGCAAGATCGCCCTGGCCGGCCGCAACTTCGTCGGCGCCGACGACTATCCGCTGCACGTGATCAGCGAAGGCCGCAGCAAGGCCGGGGTCGAGGCCGATCTCGCCGAGGCCAAGGCGATCGCCAAGCGTTTCGCCGGCCGCGAGATCGAGAACAGCATCCCGCGCATCATCCGCGCCCAGCCCTTCCCGGCCGCCAACAGCATCCTGGGTCCCGGCGGCGAGCGGTGGGCGACGCTGCAGTGCGTCGCGCCGCTGTCGCGGGCCGTGGCGATCCACGCGGCGATCGAGGCCGTCTACGCCGACATGGCGGGCGCCTTCGCCGAGCACGGCATCGACACGGCCTTCATGTTCACGGCCCTGTCGACCAACGCCTTCGTCATCGAGCCGACCTTCTACTGGCCCGGCGCGCGCCATGCCCTGCACGAGGCGACGATCGAGCCGCACCTGCTGGCCAAGCTGCCCGCCCTGCCCCACGACCCGGCCGCCTTCGCGACGGTCAGCGAGGCGCGCGCGCGGGTGGCGGCGATCTTCCAGGCCGAAGGAACCGGCCACCTGCAGATCGGCCGCGTCTATCCCTATCAAGCCAGCCGCGACGAGGCGTCCTGGGCCCTGCTGGAGGCGGTGAAGGCCGCCCTCGACCCGCAAGGCCTGGTCAATCCCGGCGTCCTCGGCCTCGGAGCCCCCAAATGAGCACCTACCGCGCCCTCGAACTGCGCCGCTTCGCCCGCACCCTGCGCGAGGCCGCCGACGTGGTCGACATCGACACCCGCGCGCCCGGTCCCGGCGAGGTCGCCGTCCGTAACGCCTGGTGCGGCATCAACGGCCTGTTCGACGTGCAGATCGCCCGCAACGCCGTCAGCTACGTCAAGGTCGCGCCGCCGGTCGCGATGGGCGTCGAGGCGGTCGGGATCGTCGAGGCGGTCGGCGAAGGCGTCACGGAGCTGTCGGTCGGCGACGCGGTGGCCAGCGTGCGCTTCGGCGGCGGCTATCGCGAGATGAACATCGCGCCGGCCAGCACCTTCGTGAAGGTGCCGGCGGCCGACCAGGAGTCTTTGATCCTGGCCTCGACCGGCGTCTCGGCCCACGTGGCCTTCCACGCCATCGGCCAGGCCAAGCCCGGCGAGACCGTGGCCATCTCGGCCGCGGCCGGGGGCCTAGGCCACATCCTGGTGCAGGTCGCCAAGGCCCATGGCTGCAAGGTCATCGCCGTCTGTGGCGGGCCGAAGAAGGCCGAGTTCGTCAAAAGCCTCGGCGCGGATGCGGTGATCGACTACCGCGCCGAGCCGGTGGCCCAGGCCCTGGCCCGCGACTTCCCCGAAGCGCTGGACGTGGGCATCGACACGGTGGGCGGCGACATCTTCGACGCCTTCTCCGACAACCTGGCGCGGCACGGCCGCCTGGTCGTGGCCGGGGTGGCGCAGGACATGGACGGCGGCGCCGAGATCGTCAGCGCCCCGCGCATCGCCCACAAGCTCTACTACAAGGCCGCCTCGATCCGCGGCTTCATGAACGGCCTGCTGACCGAGCACTGGCCTGCGGCCCGGGCGGACCTGGCGGCGCTGAAGGCGGCCGGCAAGCTGAAAGCCGTGGCCGACGACACGACGTTCGAAGGCGTCGAGGCGATCTACGACGCGGTGGACTGGCTCAACTCGGGCAAGTCGATGGGCAAGGTGACGGTGAAGCTGTAGCGAGCGCCGCCGGCGCTCGCCCCCTCAGTCGCTTCGCGACAGCTCCCCCAAAGGGGGAGCATTTTCATGGCAAGGCGGAAGACCAAATCCTCTCCCTCTGGGAGAGGTGGCCCGGAGGGCCGGAGGGGGGTCTTAGTGCGGCTCTTCCCCGCCGGAGACGTTCAGGCTCTCGGCGGTGATGTACTTGGCGTCGTCGGAGCACAGGAAGGCCACCGCGTCGGCGGTGTCTTCGGCCTTGCCGGGGCGGCCGAGCGGGATGCGGGCGGCCATGGCGGCGAGATAGGCCTCGACCGAGGCCGCGCCGGTGACCTTGGCGAAGTATTCGTTCTGCCAGGCGCCCAGACCCGTGGTCACGTGGTTGGGGCAGACGTTGTTGACGGTGATCTGGTGCGCGCCCAGCTCGATGGCCGCCGAGCGGGTCAGGCCGACCAGGCCGTGCTTGGAGGCGGTGTAGGCCTGGGCGTGCGGGAAGCCGGACTTGGCCGCCTGGCTGGCGATGTTGACGATGCGCCCGCCCTTGCCCTGGGCGATCATCACTTCCGCGGCGGCCTTGAGGCCAAAGAAGGCGCCGGTCAGGTTGACGTCGATGACGGCCGACCAGTCCTCGGGCCGCACGTCCATCAGCGGCTTCATGATGTAGCCGATGCCGGCGTTGTTGACCCAGATGTCGAGCGAGCCGTGGGTCGCCTTGGCATGGTCGGCCAGCGCCCGGACCTCCTCCCAGCGACGGACGTCGCAAGGCTGAGTGCTGGCCGACCCGCCGTACTGGCGCAGATCGGCGGCGATCGCTTCCATCTCCTCGGTCCCGCCGATCATGCCGGCAGGCGTGGAAGGATCGACGGGGCGACCAAGATCGGAGACGACAACCGCCGCTCCCTCCTGCGCCAGGCGCCGGGCGATGGCCTCCCCCAGGCCCCCGCGCCGGCCGGACCCGGTGACGACCGCCGTCTTGCCCTCGAAACGTCCCGCCATGCTCAGCCCACCTTGTCGGTGACGATGAAGATCGGGTCAGCCAGGGCCTGGAATTCGGCGGCGATCGCCTGCATCGTTTCGCTCGCCACCTCGCCTCCGAAGGCGTCCATGTCGGCGACGTCGATGATCTCGACATATTGGTAGGGCGGCGGCGCCTCGGTCCCCAGCAGGGCGGCCGAGCGGAAGACCTCGAACTTGTCGATCGAGGCTAGGCCGTTGACGGTGGGCAGGTCGCGTTCCTTGGCCCAGGCCTCGTAGTCGGCGGCGGTGACGCCGGGCTTCAGGTTGAACAGGGCGACAATCCGCGTGACGGCCATCGGGCGCTCCCTCCGTTGCGGCTACAGCGCCGCCGTGAAGATTGAAGCCGCATGCTGGATCGCCGCCCCGATGGGCGCGAGCGCCGCGCTCAGACTGTTCGCCTCTTGGAGAAAGCCCCCATGCCCGCACCTGACGATTTCCGCTGGCCGGACGGTTCTCGCCTGGCCCTGTCGATCGTCGTCAATGTCGAGGAAGGCGCCGAGCACAACATCCGCGACGGCGACAAGGGTCCCGAGCCGGTCGATGAGCTGGGCGCGGTTCCCAAGAGGCCGATGCGGATGCACGGCAGCGAGAGCAACTATCTTTACGGCATAAAGGCCGGCGCGCCGCGCGTCCTGCGCATCCTCGACCAGCACGGGATCGAGGCCACCTGGACCGCCGCCGCCCTGGCCCTGGAACGCGCCCCAGACCTGGCCGCCGCCATCCGCGCCCGCGGCGACGAGGTGGCCGCCCACGGCTACCGCTGGACCCATCAGTTCTGGATGGACGAGGCCAAGGAGCGCGAGTTCATCACCAAGGCCGCCGACTCGATCGAACAGACGATCGGCACGCGTCCCTCCGGCTGGCTGTCGCGCTACCTGCACACCGACCACACCCGTAGGCTGCTGGCCGAGGCCGGGTTCAGCTATCACATGGACGACTATTCCGACGACTTCCCGTTCTGGGATCGTGTCGAGACCTCGGACGGTACGAGCCAGCCGATGGTGATCCTGCCCTACGCCATGGACTCCAACGACATGAAGTTCTGGCTGGCCCCGTCGCTGACCGCCAAGGACTGGCTGGACTACGCCGTGGCCACCTTCGACGAGCTGCACGCCGAGAGCCAGGAAGTCGGGGCGCGGATGATGAGCCTGGGGCTGCACCTGCGGATCATCGGCCGCCCGGGCCGCATCGGCGCCTTCCGCAAGTTCCTGGATCACGTCGCCGCCCACGACGGCGTTTGGATCGCCTGTCGGAGAAAGATCGCCGAGGCGTTCGCGCAAGGGGTCCCGATCGGCGATTGACGGCCAGGGCGATTGTCCTGACATTTCAACGACACGGGCGGCTTTGCCGATCATGACCTATCGCTCGCTGCTCTTCGTGCCCGGCACGCGTCCGGACCGCTTCGGCAAGGCGCTGGACGCCGGCGCCGACGCGGCCTGCATCGACCTGGAAGACGCCGTGCCGCCGGCCGGCAAGGCCGAGGCGCGCGCCGCCGCCCTCGCCTTCCTGGGCCAGCCGCGCACCGCCGTGGTCGGCCTGCGGATCAACGGCGTACGCACGCTGGAGGGCCTGAAGGACCTCGTGGCCCTGGCCGAGAGCGACGCGCGCCCCGACTTCCTGATGATCCCCAAGGTCGCCGCGCCGGAAGACCTGCTGACCGCCGGCGAGATCCTGCCCGGCCTGCCGCTGTGGCCGGTGGTCGAGTCGGCCGAGGGCCTGCGCCGGGCGTTCGAGATCTGCGCCGCGCCCGGCGTGACCGGCGCCCTGTTCGGCGGAGCGGACCTGTCGGCCGATCTCGGCTCGACCATGGACTGGGACGCCCTGCTGCTGGGCCGGGGCACTCTGATCGCCGCCTGCGGCCGCGCCGGCGTCGCCTCGCTGGACGTGCCGCACCTGAACCTTGCCGATCCCGACGACCTGGCCGCCTCGACCCTGCGGGCCAAGGCCCTGGGCTTCACCGGCCGATCCTGCATCCACCCGACCCAGGTGGCTGCGGTGAACGCCGCCTATACCCCCTCGCCCGCCGAGATCGAGCGCGCCCAGCGCGTGGTCGAGGCCTTCGACGCCGCCGGCGGGGCCGCCGCCCTGCTGGACGGCAAGCTGATCGAACTGCCGGTCATCCGCGCCGCCCGGCGCGTGCTCGACCGCGCCTAACCTCCAGGAGAACAACCTTGGTCCAGAACTGGAAAGAGGTCGGCCCGCAACGCTATCGCGAGACCTTCGGCCGCTATTTCGAGGACTTCATCGTCGGCGACGTCTACGAGCATCGCCCCGGCAAGACGGTGACCGAGTACGATAACCACCTGTTCACGCTGCTGACGCTGAACACCCACCCGATGCACTTCGACGTCGAGTTCGCCAAGGCCTCGGAGTTCAAGCGCAACCTGGTGGTCAGCCCCTACACCCTGGCCCTGCTGATCGGCATGAGCGTGACCGACGTCTCGCAGAAGGCCATCGCCAACCTGGGCATGGACGAAGTGAAGTTCAGCGCGCCGGTGTTCGCCGGCGACACGATCTATGGCGAGAGCGAGGTGCTGGCCAAGCGCGAGAGCAAGTCGCGTCCCGGCCAGGGCATCGTCACGATCCTGACCACGGGCATCAACCAGGACGGCACGGTCGTCTGCACCTTCAAGCGCAACATGCTGATCCCGGCGCGCGGCCACGCCGTCGAGGACAAGGTCGGGAACTACTAGGATGAGCGAGATCTCGGAAGCCGACGAACGCGCCATCCTCGACGCCATCGACAAGTGGCTCGAAAAGAAGGTCTCCCCCGTGGCGATGCAGCTCGAGCACGACGACGAATATCCCCATGCCCTGGTCGAGGACATGAAGGAGCTGGGTCTGTTCGGCGCCTTGATCGACCCGGAATACGGCGGCCTGGGGCTGTCGGCCCTGACCTATTCGCGGATCGTCACCAAGATCAGCGCAGAGTGGATGAGCCTGACGGGCGTCTTCAACTCGCACCTGATGATGGCCATGGTCGTCCAGAAGTTCGGCACGCAGAAGCAGAAGGATTTCTGGCTGCCCCGCTTCGCCAGCGGCGAGATGCGCGGGTGCCTTGGCCTGACCGAGCCGGACGCCGGCACCGACCTGCAGGGCATCCGCACCGTCGCAAAGCGCGACGGCGCCGACTACGTCGTCAACGGGACCAAGACCTGGATCACCAACGCCATCGAGGGCCATGTCTCTGCCCTGCTGGTGAAGACCGATCCGGAAGCCCAGCCGCGCCACAAGGGGATGAGCATGCTCATCACCCCGAAGATCGATCCCGAGACTCGCGCGCCCATCGCCGGCGTCACGAACGGCCGCAAGCTGGAGAAGCTGGGCTACAAGGGCATCGACAGCGGCGAGTTCATCTTCGAGGACTATCGCTGCGACGCCGAGTTGTGCCTGGTCGGCGGCGAGGAAGGCCAGGGCTTCGTCATGGCCACCGGCGGCCTGGAGATCGGCCGCATCAACGTCGCGGCCCGCTCGGTCGGCATCGCCAAGCGCGCGCTGCTGGAAAGCGTCAAGTACGCCCAGCTGCGCAAGACCATGGGCAAGCCGATCGCCCAGCACCAGGCTATCCAGCTGAAGCTCGGCGAGATGGGGGCCAAGACCCGCGCCTCCGAACTGCTCGTGGAAGACGCCGCCAAGGCCTACGACCGCGGCGAGCGCGTCGACATGGAAGCCGGCATGGCCAAGTACTTCGCGTCGGAAACGGCGCTGTACGTCGCCACCGAAGCCATGCGCATCCACGGCGCCTACGGCTATTCGAAGGAATATCCGATCGAGCGGCTGTTCCGCGACGCCCCGCTGATGTGCATCGGCGAAGGCACCAACGAGATGCAGCGGATCATCATCGCCCGCCAGCTCGTGGCCCGGAACCCGACCTGATGAGCGGTCAGGTGCGTCGCCCGCTGGCCGGGATCAAGGTGCTGGCCGTCGAGCAGTACGGCGCCGGCCCCTACGCCACCCAGCTGATGGCCGAGCTGGGCGCCGAGGTCGTCAAGATCGAGGCGCCGGCCATGGGCGGCGACGTCAGCCGCGCCACCGGCCCGTTCTTTCTGGGAACGGCCGACAGCCAGTTCTTCCAAACCTTCTCGCGGTCGAAGAAGTCCATCGCCGTGGACATCAAGACGCCCGAGGGCCGAGCGGCCTTCGAGCGTCTGGTGGCCCAGGCCGACATGGTCGTCGACAACCTGCGCGGCGACCAGCCGGGCAAGATGAAGCTGACCTATGACGACCTGAAGAGCGTCAATCCGGCCATCGTCTGCGGCCACCTTTCCGCTTACGGGCGCGGCAACAGCCGGGCCGGCTGGCCGGGCTACGACTACCTGATGCAGGCCGAAGCCGGGCTGATGAGCCTGACCGGCGAGCCGGACGCCCCGCCGGCCCGGCTGGGCGTGTCCATGGTCGACTTCATGACCGGGACCATGCTGGCCTTTGGCGTGGTCAGCGCCCTGCTGTCGGCTAGGACGACGGGCGAAGGCTGCGACGTCGACGTCTCGCTGTTCGACGTCGCCCTGCACCAGCTGTCCTACCCGGCCGTCTGGGCGATGAACGAAGGCTACAAGGTCCAGCGCCTGCCGCGCGGCGCCCACCCATCGATCGCGCCGTCGCAGGCGGTGAAGACCGCCGACGGCTGGGGCCTTGTCATGTGCCAGACGCCGAAGTTCTGGGAAGCCCTGTGCGACCTGGCCGGCGCCGCCGCGCTGAAGGCCGACCCGCGCTTTGCCGACATCCCCAGCCGCCACGCCAACCGTCCCGCCCTGAGCGAGGCGATGGACGTGCTGTTTGGCACGCGCACCACGGCCGAATGGACAGCCCTGCTCGGCGGCAAGGTGCCGTTCGCGCCGATCCTCGAGATGATGGACGCGCTCGACAATCCGTTCGTGGCCGAGGTCGGCATGCGCGACGTGGTCGAGCACCCTGACCGAGCGGAGGGCTTGGCCATGCTGGCCTGCCCCGTGAAGATCGACGGCGAGCGGATGCCCGGCGTCCGGGCGCCGAAGCTGGGCGAGCATACCGCCGAAGTGCTGGGAGTTGCCTCGTGAAGCTGGAAGGCGTCCGCGTTCTCGACCTGTCGTTCTTTCTGCCGGGGCCGATGCTAACCCTGATGATGGCCGACCACGGCGCAGATGTGCTGAAGATCGAGCCGCCCGGCGAAGGCGATCCGGCCCGCGAGATCGGCTATCGCAAGAACGGGACGAGCGTCTGGTTCCGCAACACCAGCCGCGGCAAGCGCAGCCTGCAGGTCGACTTGAAGTCCGCCGAGGGCCGCGCCCTGCTGCTCGACCTGGCCGCCGAGGCCGACGTGGTGGTCGAGGCCTTCCGGCCCGGCGTGATCCAGCGGCTGGGCTTCGACTACGAGGCCGTGAAGGCGCGCAATCCGGGCATCGTCTATGTGGCCATCTCGGCTTTCGGGCAAACGGGTCCCTATCGCGACAAGCCGGCCCACGACATCGCGGTGCAAGCCCTGGCCGGCATGGTGTCGTTAAGCGAAGGCTTCGACGGCAAGCCGACCCCGCCCAACATGCCCGCCGCCGACGCCCTGGCCAGCCTGACCGCCCTGTCGGGCGTGCTGATGGCCCTGCTGCGGCGGGAGAAGACGGGCCTGGGCGACTATCTGGATGTGGCCATGTTCGACAGCGTGCTGGCCTGGACGCCCAACGTCACCGGCAAGATCTTCGCGACCGGCGAGGCTCACGTCCCCAAGGACGAACGCTCCTGGGGCGGAAACGCCATGTACGGCCTCTACGAATGCGCCGACGGCCAGTGGATCTGCCTGGGCGGCTCGGAGGTGAAGTTCGCCCGCAACCTGCTGGCGGGCCTGGAGCGCCTGGACCTGCTGCCCTATGCCGAGCTGCAGCCAGGACCCGGCCAGGAGCCGCTGCGGGCCTGCCTGCGCGAGGCCTTCATCACCAAGACCCGGGCCGAATGGGAAGCCTGGTTCGACGGCCGCGACGTCTGTTTCGCGCCGGTGCGCACCTTGAAGGAGACGTTCGAGGATCCGGCCCTGGAAGCGCGGGGCATGCTGTCGCGCGACGCCGACGGCAACGAGATCGTCGGCACGCCGATCCTGTTCAGCAATGAACCGGCGGTAATCGATTCGGTCCCGCCCGCGCTGGGCGCCGGTCCTGCCGGGTGGCGGGCGCGATAAGCCGAAGCGGAATTCGGAAACCCTCGGCTACCTTTTCACCGAGCATCCCCGCGAAGGCGGGGATCCAAGCCGAGTCGGCAGATCACCCACGGCCGCGCCCAATCCTGAAAGTCCACTTGGATCCCCGCCTTCGCGGGGAAATTCGGATTGAGGGATGGCAAGTGGGACGGCTATCGGAAGCCAGCTCAAAAGCTCGTCATCCCGGCCAGAGCACCGGGATGACGAACAAGTTGAAGGAAGACGTCAGGAGCCCGTCCGCTCGCGTTCCATCTGGTCGAGCAGCATCGGTCCGGCTTCCATCAGCAGGAACGCGCTGGTCAGCAACAACAGAACTCGCATCAGCATGACGGCCCTCCTGTATTCGCGAACCGTCCCCCGACAGTCCGCACAAGGAAGGCTGGACCGGTCCTGCGAAGGCGCGAGAGCGTTTTCGCGTTTGGCCGACTGGCGGACAGCCGCGCCGTTGTCCGCTGTGCGCGCAAACCGCGACGCCGCGCCGAAGACCAGCCGGCGCCGCTGCTAGCGTCACCCCATGACCGCCGCCGCCGAAGCCCTCGTCGATCACGCCCTGTCGCTGCGCTGGGACGCCCTGCCGGACGCCGTCCAGGCCGACGCCCGCCGCCTGCTGCATGACGCCGTGGCCGTCTGCGCGGCCGGCGCGGGCGCTGCCTATTCCGACGCCATACTGGCGGCCGCGCGCGGCTGGGGCGGAGACGGCGAAGGCCTGGTGCTCGGACGGCCGGGCGTGCGCCTGCCGCCGGCCCAGGCCGCCTTCGTCAACGCCTTCCAGCTGCACGGCCAGGAATACGACTCCGTCCACGAAAGGGCCGTGCTGCACCCTCTGCCGACCATCGTGCCGGCCCTGATCGCAGAACTCGACCGCTCCGGTCCCTACAGCGGCGAGGAGGTGCTGGCGGCCATGGTCGCCGGCGTCGACGTCGCCATCGCCCTGGGGGTCGCTGCAACGACCGCCCTGCGTTTCTTCCGGCCGGCGACGGCGGGAGTATTCGGGGCGACGGCGGCCCTGGCGCGGCTGAAGCGCCTGCCGCGCGAGACGGCGATGGACGCCATGGGCTATGCCTTGGCCTTCAGCAGCGGCACCATGCAGGCCCATACCGAGGGCAAGCCCGCCCTGCCCGTCCAGATCGCCGCCGCCGCCCGCTCGGCCCTGCAGGCGATCGATGTGGCGGAGGCAGGCCTGCCCGGTCCGCGCGACTGGCTGGAGGGTCCGTTCGGCTACCTGCCGCTGTTCGAGGCCGGCTTCGACCTGGGCCCCGTGCTGGCCGATCTGCCAAGCCGCCGCCGCATCGCCGAGGTCTCCTGCAAGCCCTTCCCCACCGGCCGCGCCTGCCATGGCGGGCTGGTGGCCGTGCGCAGGCTGGCGACCGAGCACGGCGTCGGGCCAAGCGACCTCGACAGCCTGACCTATTCGGCCCCGCCGCTGATCCGCCACCTGGTGGGCCGCGTCGCCAAGCCGGAGATGGACACGGCCTATGCCCGCCTGTGCCTGCCCTATCTGGCCGCCGTCATGCTGACCCGCGGCCGCGTGGGCCTGGACGACTACACACCTGCGCGCCTCAACGAGCCCGACGTCCTGGCCCTGGCCGCGCGGATCGTCGTCGAGAGCGACGGCAATCCCGATCCCGCCGCCTTCGTGCCGGCCCGCGCCATCGCCAAGCTGAAGGACGGCCGCGAGATCGTGCTCGACGTCACCGCCCAGCTGGGTTCGCCCGACTTTCCGATGAGCCGCGACGAGCACCTGGAAAAGGCCCGCTCGTGCCTGGCCTTCGTCGGCATGGAGGCCGTTCACGCCCCGCTGACCGACCTTTTCGACCGCTTCGACACCCTGGCCGACGCCCGCGAGGCCTTCCTCCTCGCCAGCGGCGGCTGAGATCCCCAAGGTACTCATGTCCCACCAGACCTACTGGCAGTCGCTCGACTATCCCGCCCTCGTCGCCGACCACCCGATCGGCGACGACTTCACGCGCTTCGCCACCCAGACCAGTCGCGACGCCCTCCGGGCGCACCAGAACCGCCTGTTCCTGCGCTGCGTCGATCGCGCCTGGAAGACGCCCTTCTACCAGCGCCTGTGGGGCGACGCCGGCATTCAGCCCGGCGACATCCGCTCGCTGGACGACCTGCCGGGCCTGCCCAGCTTCGACAAGTCCGACATCATGGCCTCGCTGGAACGCCAGCCGCCGTTCGGCGACTTCGCCGGCTTCGAGGGCTATCCCGAAGGCCAGCGGCCGCCGGTGATGCTGCACACGACCTCCGGCACCACAGGCTCGCCGCAGGTGCTGCTGTTCGGCCCCAAGAGCCGCGAGGTGCAGAACCTGCTGCTGGCCCGCAACTACCAGTTCCAGGGCCTGCGGCCCGACGACGTGATCCACTCGGTCTACGGCCACGGCATGATCAACGGCGGCCACTATGTGCGCGAGGCCGTCACCCGCTGGACCAGCGCGACCTTCCTGTCGGCCGGCACCGGGGTCGAGACCCGTTCGGCCCAGCAGGTCGAGGTGATGAAGCGCTTCGGGGCCACCGTGCTGGTAGGCTTTGGCGACTATCTGAAGAAGCTGGCCGATACGGCGCTGGAGATGGGCGTCGAGCCTGGCCGCGACATTCCCGTGCGCCTGATCTCAGCGCACCTGGGCCGCGAGGACCGGGCGGCGATGGAGAAGGCCTGGGGCGGCGCCAAGTGCTTCGACTGGTACGGCGTCGGCGACACCGGCCTGATCGCCGGCGAAGGCCCCGACCGTGACGGCCTCTACGTGCACGAGGACGCCCACTACCTCGAGATCTGCGACATCGACACCGGCGCGGCCGTGGCCCCGGGCGAGCTGGGCGACATGATCGTCACCTGCCTCTTCAAGGACGACCTCTATCCGCTGATCCGCTTCAACACCCACGACGTGACCCGGGCGATCCCGAAGCCCTCGTCGATCGACGTGGTGTTCCAGCGCATCGAGGGCTTCCTCGGGCGCTCGGACAACATGGTCAAGATCCGCGGGATCAACATCTTCCCGCAGGGCGTGGGGGCGATGCTGGAGCATGCGCCGGCCTTCGCGGGCGAATTCATCTGCCGCGCGCGGCGCGACGCGACCGGCCGCGACAGCTTCGCGGTGACCGCCGAGACCACGGCCGATACGGCCGAATGGCGTGATATCGCAAGCTTCTACGGCGAGATCCTCAAGCGCAAGATCGGCATCGAGGTCGAGGTCGAACTGGCCCCCAAGGGCGCGACGGCCGGCCTGACCCAGATCGACGTGCGCCAGAAGCCGATCCGCCTGATCGACGAGCGCTACTGAGGTGGCGGGCTTTTCCGATCCCATAATCGCGGCCGGCGTCGCCGGCCTGCCGGCGCTCTACGCGGCGGGCGTCAGTCCCGTGGACGTGACCGAGGCCTATCTCGACCGCATCGAGCGGCTGAACCCGGCGATCAAGGCCGTGGTCGAGCTCGACGCGGCCGGCGCGCGCGCCGAGGCCCGGGCCAGCGCCCTGCGTTGGGCGGCGGGAACGCCGCTGTCGCCGATCGACGGCGCACCGATCGCCGTGAAGGCCAATATCGCCGTCGAGGGCCTGGTCCACAGCGCCGGGATCAAGGCCTATGCCCGCAACGTCGCGCCGGCCGATGCGGCCTGCGTGGCCCAGCTTCGGGCGGCCGGGGCGGTGATCCTCGGCACGCTGAACATGCACGAGGCCGCGCTGGGCGCGACCAACGACAACGTTTTCCTGGGGCGGTGCGAGAACCCGCACCGCGCAGGCTTCACCCCCGGCGGCTCGTCGGGCGGCTCGGCGGCGGCCGTCGCGGCGGGGCTGTGTGCGGCGGCCCTGGGCACCGACACCATGGGCAGCGTGCGGCTGCCGTCGTCCTATTGCGGCGTGGTCGGCTACAAGCCGGCCCTGGGCGCCATCGCCACCGACGGGGTCACGGCGCTGTCCTGGACGCTGGACCACGTGGGCGTCCACGCCCGCTCGGCGACCGACGCGGCCCTGGTCGCCCAGGCCTGCGGCGTCGATGCGCCGGCGACGCTGGACGGCCGGCCGCTGGCGGTGCTTGACCTGGACGGGCTGGTGAAGCTGGAGCCGGCGGTGGCCGACAACTTCGCCCGCACGCTGGACGCCCTGACGGCCGCCGGCTGGCGGATCGAGAAGCTGAGGATCGATGACCTGGACCTGGGCGCCCTGCGCCGCGCCGGTCTGCTGATCAGCGAGGTCGAGGGCGGAGTCGAGCATCGCCGCGCCCTGGCCCTGGACCCGGAAGGCTTCACGCCGGAGCTTCGGTCGCTGCTGGCCTGGGGCGCCCGGCAGACGCCGGCCAAGCTGGCCGAGGCCTATCGCCTGCTGGCCGAGACCTGGCGGACAATTCGTGCTGTAACAGCGCCTTACGCCGGACTTCTGACGCCGACCACGCCGCAGCACGCCTTCGCCTTCGACGGCCCCGTGCCCGCCAACCAGGCCGACCTGACGGCCCTGGGCAATGTGCTGGCCGCCCCGGCCTTCGCCCTGCCGGCGGGCGACGCCGACGGCCTGCCGCTGTCGCTGCAGGTGATCGCCTGGACCGACGGCGCCGCCCAGGCCCTGGCCGCGCGCCTGGCCGAAGCCCTGCCGCCCGCGACCGTTCCGGAGGCCTTCCGATGACCGCTTTCGCCGACGGCGCGCTGACCCTGACCATTGACGGCGACGTCGCGACTCTGGCTTTCGATCGGCCGGCCAAGCGCAACGCCATCGCCCTGGCCATGTGGCGCGCCCTGCCCGACGCCTGCGCGGCCTTCGCCGCCTCGGACGCCAAGGTGTTGATCGTCACCGGCCGCGGCGGCCACTTCGCCGCCGGCGCCGACATCGGCGAGTTCGAGGCGGTCTATGCGACGCCGGAAAGCGCGGCCGACTACAACGCCGCCATCGCGGCCGGGATCGGGGCGATCGCCGGGCTGGAGAAGCCGGTGCTGGCCGCCATCGAAGGCGCCTGCGTCGGCGGCGGCCTGGCCGTCGCCCTGGCCTGCGACCTGCGCATCGCCGCCTCGGACGCCCGCCTGGCCATCACGCCCGCCAAGCTCGGCTTGACCTACAGCCTGGAAGACACCAAGCGGCTCGTGGACGCTGTCGGCGCCTCGGCGGCCAAGGACATCCTGTTCACCGGACGGCTGCTGCGGGCCGAGGAAGCGCTGCGGCTGGGCCTGATCGATGCGGTGGAGACGGATGTTCCGGCCGCGGCGGCGGCCAAGGCGGCCGAGATCGCGGCGGCCTCGCAGCATTCGGTGCGGGCGATCAAGGCGACGATCCGGGCGATCCTGGCCGGCGCCGTCGAGGACGACGCGGCGACGCGAGCGGCCTTCGTGGCCTCGGTGTCGGGGCCGGATTTCATCGAGGGACGCACGGCGTTCCTGGCGAAGCGCAAGCCGGTGTTTCCGGGGCGGTGAGAGCTGCCTTTCGTCCCTCTCTCATCGAGAGAGGGAGGGGCCCGCGCCGAAGGCGTGGGAGGGTGAGAGGTTATAATCTCTCAGGATCGAGCGCGGTCGTTCCGCGCATGTTTGGTTGGCAAAAGCTTCGACGCTTCAAGGCGATGTCGCGGCCTGTTGAAGTCGGCCAGCGGTGAAACCTCTCACCCTCCCACCGCTTCGCGGCGGGCCCCTCCCTCTCTCTAAGAGAGAGGGATTTGCGTTTGGCGCTACCGCTGCAACTCCACCAACTCGTACCAGGTCTGCATATACCCGCCGACGCCGCCCTTCACGAAGAGCGAGTCCTCGTCTGCCGTGACCCACATGTCGTAGGTCGGATGCTCGCCGTCCTTGCTGACCATGCCGCCGTCCTCGCCGAGGAAACGGAAGTGGCGGCAGGCGAAGGTGCCGGCCGGGGTCGTGGCCTCTTCCTCGCCGACATACTCAAGCGTGATGCCGCTCTCGACGATCTGCGGCGGGGTGGCGCCGCGGTGATCGACCGAGGGCAGGAAAACCCGAAGCTTGCGCTTGTGCGGGCCTTTCGAGACGTCGATCACCTTGCACATGTAGGCGTCGCCGATGATCGGGTGGGTACCGAAGCCGTCGAAGTGGCCGTTCATCGGCACGCGCTGCGACAGGCGGCCGATCGACGGGCCGTAGCTTTCGCACTCGATGAAGTCCTCGCCGAAGCGGAACCAGCCCGAGCCCATGAACTTGTCGCCGACCGTCAGGCGCAGGTGGAAGTCCATCGGCCGGTTGTGCTCGTCGAGGGAGTAGACGGCGTCGCGCAGGACGGTGGGATCCGGCTCCTCGATCTCGCACTGGGCCCGGATAGTGACCTTGCCGTCGGTGTGGCGGGTCATGGCGAAGTACTCGCGGCCCCGCTCCTGGCCTTCACGGCCCGGCTTGCGCGAGGTGTAGAGGATCTTGCCGCGGATGGTCTGGTGCTTCATCGCCTCTCTCCTCAGAAGGCCGCCAGGCCGGTGATCGCCCGGCCCAGGATCAGGGCGTGGACGTCGGCCGCGCCTTCGTAGGTGTTGACCGTCTCGAGGTTGGCCGCGTGGCGCATCACATGGCTGGCGCCGGAGATGCCGGCCCCGCCGTGGATGTCGCGGGCCTCGCGGGCGATGATCAGGGCCTTGCCGCAGTTGTTGCGCTTCAGCAGGCTGATGGCCTCCGGAACCCAGTCGCCGGCGTCGAGGCGGCGGCCCAGGGCCAGGGCGCCCTCGAAGCCCAGCGCGATCTCGGTCTGCATGTCGGCCAGCTTCTTCTGGATCAGCTGGCGGGCGGCCAGCGGGCGGCCGAACACGACCCGGTCGGCGACATAGGCCGCGCTGGTCTCCAGGCAGAACCGCGCCGCGCCCATCGCGCCCCAGGCGATGCCGTAGCGGGCCTTGTTCAGGCACGAGAACGGACCGCGCAGGCCCTTGACGTTCGGCAGCATGGCGTCGGCCGGCACCAGCACGTCCTGCAGGACGATCTCGCCGGTGATCGAGGCGCGCAAGGACAGCTTGTCGTCGATCTTGGGGGTGGTGAAGCCCTCGGTCCCGCGCTCGACCAGGAAGCCGCGGATCTCGCCGTCGAGCTTGGCCCAGACCAGGGCGACGTCGGAGATCGGGCTGTTGGTGATCCACATCTTGGCGCCGTTCAGCACGTAGCCGCCGTCGACCTTGCGGGCCACGGTGCGCATCGAGCCGGGGTCGGAGCCGCCGTCGGCCTCGGTGAGACCGAAACAGCCGATCAGCTCGCCGCGGGCCATGCCCGGCAGCCACTTGCGCTTCTGCTCTTCCGAACCGAAGGCGTAGATCGGGTACATGACCAGCGAGGACTGCACGCTCATGGCCGAGCGATAGCCGCTGTCGACGGCCTCGATCTCGGCGGCGGCCAGGCCGTAGGCCACGTGGCTGACGCCGGCGCCGCCATATTCCTCCGGCAGGGTCGAGCCGAGCAGGCCAAGCTCGCCCATCTCGGTCATGATCTGGCGATCGAAACGGCCGTCGGCATAGGCGCTGACCACGCGCGGCAGCAGTTGCTCCTGGGCGTAGGCCCGGGCGGCGTCGCGGATCAGGCGCTCGTCCTCGGTCAGGCGGGCGTCGAGGGCGAGCGGGTCCTTCCAGTCGAAGGCGGGAATGGTGCGAGCGGCGTCGAGGGGCATCGTAGTCCTCCGGCGGCCGGAAATGACCGCACAGCAATTGATCTGAACTTCCGCCTTTCTAGCCGGGGGCCCCGCGCCTACCCCGGTCGCCGCTGAATTTGACCGGGAGGCGACTAGGTTGAGCGGACGAACTCTCGTCGAGAAGGTGATCGCCAAGGCCGCGGGCCTGCCGAGCGTGCGCGCCGGCGACCTCGTGACGGCCAAGGTGGATCTGGCCTTCGCGCACGACAGCAGCGGCCCGCGCCGCTGGCGTCCGCTGCTGGAAGAGCTGGGCGTGGGCCTGTGGGACCCGTCCAAGGTGGCCATCGTCTCCGACCACTACGTGCCGGCCGTCGACGCGGAATCGGCGGCGATCCTGAAAGGGACCCGCGATTTCGCCCGCGACTATGGCGTCTCCAGCTTCTTCGACATGGTCGGCATCTGCCACCTCGTCCTGCCCGAGCACGGCCTGATCCGTCCGGGCGCCTTCATCGCTGGCGGCGACAGCCACACCCCGACGGCCGGGGCCTTCGGGGCCTATGCGGCCGGCTATGGCGCCACCGACATGGCCGCCATCGCCGCCACCGGCGAGACCTGGCTGGCCGTGCCGGAGACCATTCGCGTGGAATGGACCGGCGCCTTCCAGCCGGGCGTTACGGCCAAGGACGTCATGCTGTTCCTGTGCCGGGAACTCGGCATGGACAACGCCTTCAAGGCGGTGGAATTCGCCGGCCCGCTGGTCGAGGCCATGCCGATGGCCGAGCGTATGGTGCTGGCCAACATGGCCGCCGAACTGGGCGCCGAGACCGGCGTCGTGGCGCCGGACGCGACGACCTTCGCCTATCTGGCCGCGCGCGGCGCGCCGGTGGCCGACGAGGCGGCGGCCCTGGCCCTGCATTCGGATCCCGACGCGACCTACGCCGCCGTCCATCGCTTCGACGCGTCGGATTTGTCGCCGCAGATCGCCGCCCCGCACTCGCCGGCCAACACCCGCGACGCGACCGAGTTCGCGCAGATCCGCATCGACCAGGCCTATATCGGCGCCTGCGTCGGGGCCAAGATCGAGGACCTGCGCATGGCCGCCGCCGTACTGAAGGGCCGCCGCGTGGCCCCGGGCGTGCGGCTGCTGGTGGCCCCGGGTTCGGCCCGGACGGCGGAACTGGCCGCGCGCGAAGGCGTGATGGAGACCCTGCTGGCGGCCGGCGCGGTGCTGATGCCGTCGGGCTGCGGGGCTTGCGCCGGCATGGGCGCGGGGATCCTGGCCGAGGGCGAGACCTGCATCTCGTCGACCAACCGCAACTTCCAGGGCCGCATGGGCCATGCGGGGGCCAACGTCTATCTCGGCTCGCCCTACGCCGTGGCCGCCGCCGCGACGGCCGGCCGCATCGTCGATCCCCGCCCCTATCTGACGGGAGCCGCCTGATGTCTCGCGCCTTCGTCTTCGGCGACGCCATCGACACCGACCTGCTCGCCCCGGGCAACCTGATGAAGCTGCCGCCGGCCGAGCTGGCGCAGCATTGCCTCAAGGCGATCGCCCCGGACTTCGCCAGCACGGTGCGCCCGGGCGACGTGGTGTTCGCCGGCGCAAACTTCGGCCTCGGCTCGTCGCGCGAGCAGGCGGCCGTCTCCCTTCGACTCCTTGGCGTCTCTGCGGTGCTGGCGACCTCGTTCGCCCGCATCTTCTACCGCAACGCCATCAACCTCGGCTTGCCGGCCTTCGTGTTTCCCCAGGTCGGCGAGATGACGGACGGCGATCGGATCCTTCTGGATCCGGTCGCTGGACGCCTCGAGAACATCACCACGGGCAAGACCTACGCCCTGACGCCGATCCCGCCGCACCTGATGGCGATGATCGACGACGGCGGCCTGATCCCGCACCTGAAACGACGCCTGAAGGGAGCCGCCGCATGAGCCTGCGCGACCGCCTCGCCCAAGACACGCCGCTGCTGGCCCCCGGCGCCTACGACGCCCTGTCCGCCCTGCTGATCGAGCAGGCCGGGTTCGAGGCCATCTATCTGTCCGGCGCCTCGATCGCCTACACCCAGCTGGGCCGGCCCGACATCGGCCTGGTGTCGTTCGATCATGTGGCCGACGTGGTCGGCCGGGTGTCCGAGCGGGTGAACCTGCCGCTGATCGTCGATGGCGACACCGGGTTCGGCAACGCCGTCAACGTGCAGCGCACGGTGCGGATCTTCGAGCGCATGGGGGCTTCGGCGATCCAGCTCGAGGACCAGACCTTCCCCAAGAAGTGCGGGCACCTGTCGGACAAGGGCCTGGTCTCGACCCAGGAGATGTCGGGCAAGATCCGCGCGGCGCTCGACGCCCGGGCCAGCGACCAGACCCTGATCATCGCCCGCACCGACGCCATCGGCGTCGAAGGCTTCGAAGCCGCGCTCGACCGCGCCCACGCCTATGTCGAGGCCGGCGCCGACGTGCTGTTCGTCGAGGCCCCGCGCACCATCGGCGAGATGAGCGCCATCGCCCACGCTTTCGCTGGCAGGGTTCCGCTGCTGGCCAACATGGTCGAGGGCGGCAAGACCCCGCTGCTGGACGTGACGGAACTGGGCAATATCGGCTTCAAGCTGGTGATCTCGCCCGGCGCCCTGGTGCGGGCCCTGGTTCCGACGGCCGAGGCCTTCCTGGCCAGCCTGAAGGCCAATGGCGCGACCCGTCCGTTCGCAGAGCGGATGATCGACATGGGCGGGGTGAACGACCGCATCGGCCTTGCTGAAATGGTCGAGACCGGCGCGGCCTACGCCGCCGGCTGAGTGGAGCGTCAGATGCAGGCCGATCCCAATCTCTACGACCATTGGCCCTACAGAGACCGACCCAAGATCGTCTGGCCGGACGGCAAGAAGCTGGCCTTCTGGATCGCGCCCAACATCGAATATTACGAGTTCGATCCGCCCAAGAACCCGCAGCGTCCGGGCTGGCCCAAGCCCTCGCCGGACGTCGTCGGCTATTCGCAGCGCGACTGGGGCAACCGGGTCGGCCACTGGCGGCTGATGGAGCTGCTCGACAAGTACGGCATGCGCGGCTCGATCTCACTGTCGGTCGGGCTGCTCGACCACCACCCGGAGATCATCGAGGCCTGCGTGGCGCGGAACTGGGAGTTCTTCAGCCACGGCATCTACAACACCCGCTTCTCCTACGGCATGGACGAGGCCCAGGAACGGGCGGTGATCGAGGATTCGATCCGCTCGGTCGAGGCCGCCACCGGCCAGCGGATCCGCGGCTACCTGGCCCCGGCCCTGACCCACACCGAGAAGACCTTCGACCTGATGGCCGAAAACGACTTCTGGTACACCTGCGACCTCTTCCAGGAC
This sequence comes from Caulobacter hibisci, assembly GCF_016135805.1. Lineage (GTDB taxonomy): Bacteria > Pseudomonadota > Alphaproteobacteria > Caulobacterales > Caulobacteraceae > Caulobacter > Caulobacter hibisci. The sequence continues at coordinate 139,276 of NZ_JADWOX010000007.1, read as the reverse complement.
GACCAGCCCCAGCCGGTGAAGACCAAGACCGGCAAGCTGATCTCGATGCCCTATTCGCTGGAGGTCAACGACGTCATCACCTACGGCGCGCTGTCGATGAGCCCGTGGCGCTATGCCGACGTGCTCAAGCGCCACTTCGACCAGTTGCTGGAGGAAGGTGAGAAGTCGGGGACGGTGATGTGTATCCCGCTGCACGCCTATCTCGTCAGCCAGCCGCACCGCATCCGGCCGTTCGAGGAGGCCCTGCGCCACATCGCCGGCCACGACGAGGTGTGGATCACCACGGCCCGCGAGATAGCGCAGCACTATCGCGACCACTACTTCGACCAGACCGTGGCCGACATCGCCGCGCGCGGCCTGGCCACGCCAGGAACGGGGTTCGACCATGCCGCTGCCTGACGAGCACCTGATCTATCCGCACCGGTCCTACGGTATGGACCAGGACCGCTACGCCTGGCGGCCCTCGACCGTGCGCGCCCCGATAGCCTGGCCGAACGGCGCGGCCGTGGCGGCGATGATCGTCGTGCCGATCGAGCACCATCCGCTCAACCCGCCGGGCAAGCCGTTCAAGCACCCCGGCGCCATGGTCACCCCCTATCCGGACCTGCGCCACTACACGACGCGCGACTACGGCAACCGGGTGGGCGTCTACCGCATCCTCGACGCCCTGAAGGCGGCGGGGTTGAAGGCGACCTTCCCGATCAACGCCGACCAGCTGGAGCGGCTGAAGCCCCTGGTCGAGGCGATCTTGGCCGACGGCCACGAGATCGCCGCCTATGGCCTATCGACCACCCACATCCACTGGGGCGGCCTGGACCGCGAGACCGAAGCCGCCTGGGTGTCCGAGGTGCGGGCTCGGTTCGACGCGGCGGGGCTGTCGCCGCGTGCTTGGCTCAGCCCGGCCCGGCAGCAGTCGTTCGCGACGCTCGACCTGATCCGCGCGGCGGGCTTCGACATCTGCCTCGACTGGGAGCAGGACGAGGTTCCGGTAGCGATGAAGACCGACGCCGGCGAGGTGATCGGCCTGCCGCTGTCCAATGAACTCGACGACCGCGCCCTGATGATCGACCGTCGGCAGACCGAGGACGAATGGGCGGGCCAGGTGCTGGAAGCGGCCGCTTACCTGGCCGACGGCGCCGAGCGGTTCGGCGGGCGAGTGCTGGGCTTCACCCTGACGCCGTACGTGACCGGGCAGCCGTTCCGGATCTCAGCGCTGCGGCGGTTACTGGCGGGGCTGGGGAAGATCGGCGTGCGGGCGATGACGGCGAGCGAGGTCGCCTCCTGATCCTTCTCCCCTTGCGGGAGAAGGTGTCGACGAAGTCGACGGATGAGGGGGCGCACGGACGGTTCTGAGAGACCCCTCACCCGACCTCCTTCGGAGGCCACCCTCTCCCGCAAGGGGAGAGGGATCAGAGAATGAGCCCCATCGCGATGTCGTCCTCGAACGTCCCGTCCGGGAAGCGTCCGCGCTTGGCCAGCCGCCCTTCCTCGCGAAACCCCAGCCGCTCATAGAGGCGCAGGGCCCCGGCATTGCCCGCGCCCGCATTGAGCTCCACCCGCACGATCGGCGGGTCCATCTCGCGCGCGGCGGCGAACAGCGCCTGGAACAGGGCCGAGCCGACGCCCCTGCCCCGCCAGTCCGGATGCACGGCCACGGTCAGGTCGGACAGCACGTGCGAGAACAGCTTCACCGGAATGCGGACGGCGTGGATCTCGCCGATGACGCCGCCGGCCGCGTCGACCGCCACCAGGCCGACGCCATCGGCCAGGGCCTCGTGCAGGATCCGGTCGATATAGGCGTCGGTGATCTCTTCGGGCCGGCGCGCGATGCCGCCGGGAATGGCCGCCGTGGCGCGATGGACGGCGACGATCGGGATCGCGTCGTAGGCGCGGGTCGGGCGGATCGAGAAGCTCATGCGTCTCTCTGGAACGGATAGAAGCCGTCGCCGAGGTCGAGGATGCCGGTCAACTCGTCCAGGGCCTCGCGGCTTTCGATCAGCAGCGACGGATCGGCGAGATCGGCCGGCGCCAGGCGGTCGCGATAGCGGCGCTGGCCCCAGTCGGCGAGGCGTTCGTGCAGCACGGCGTCAAAGCGCTGGGCGGGGTTGGCGGCGGCAAGCTCGTCGTCGGTCAGCACCACCCGCAAGCGCAGGCAGGCCGGACCGCCGCCGTTGCGCATACTCTGGCGGACATCGGCATACTCCACCCGCCCGATCGGGCCGTTGGAGGCGACAAGGCCCTCGGCGACCGCGCGGGCGCGGGGATTGTCGCGGGTCTCGCCGGGGGCCAGCAAGACGAGGCGGTCCTCGCCGGGCAGGACGAGGAGCTGGGAGTTGAAGAGGTAGCTCTTCACCAGGTCCTCGATCGGCAGGTCGGCCTCGGAAACCTCGACGAACACCGGCTCGAACAGGCCCTCGGCGGCGCGGCGGACGTCGGCCTCCATCGCGGCGCGGTCCTCGAAGGCGGCCTCGTGGAAGAACAGGGTCTCGCGCGTGCCGATGCAGACGACGTCGTTGTGGAAGGCTCCGCCGGCGATGGCGCGGCGGCCCTGGCGGGGAAAGACCGCGCGGGCGGCGGCGTGGCGGCGCTGGATGGCCTCGAAGGCCTCGCGGGTCTGGCGGGCCGGATAGGCGCCGCTCCAGTGCTCCCAGGCCTCGCGGCCCCAGACGAACAGGTTGACGCCGCTTGCGCCGTGGTCGGCGCAGAGCCGCACGTGATTGGCCGCGCCCTCGTCGGCGAAGTGCGGCTGCGTCGGCAGGGGATCGTGGACGGCGAAGCGGGTCTCGTCCGGAAACAGCCGGCGCAGGGACCGGGCGGTCTGCTGGCCTTCCAGGCTGCGGTGCAGGTTGGTCAGTAGGTTGGCGGGCGTGAAGTGGACCCGGCCGTCGGCCGTATCGGCGCTGGGCGTCACCGTGGCGGCGTTGGCGGCCCACATCGGCGAGGCCGAGCAGGCGGCGGCGGCCAAGGCCGGGGCGGTCTTCCAGGCGCTCTCGATGACGGCGGCGTCGGAGCCGGTGAAACCGATCGCCTTCAGGAACCCGACGTCCGGCCGCTCGTGCGGCGGCAGCACGAACTCCGGCACGCCCCAGTCGGCCAGGCGGCGCATCTTGTCGAGGCCCTCCAGCACCGCCGCGCGCGGGTTAGAGACCTGTCCGGCGTTGACCTGGCTGGCGATGTTGCCGGGCGACAGGCCGACATAGGAGTGGGTCGGGCCGACCAAGCCGTCGCAATTGGCCTCGATCGCCGTCATGGACGAAGGCCCTTGATGTCGCCGGTGGTGTCGAGCACCGCCCCGGCCTCGAAGCTGGCCATCGGATAGGCGCAGTAGTCGGCGGCGTAGTAGGCGCTGGGCCGATGGTTGCCCGAGGCCCCGAGGCCGCCGAACGGCATGGTTCCGGCAGCCCCGGTGGTCGGGCGGTTGAGGTTGACGACCCCGGCCCGGATCCGCGCCAGGAAGCGGTCCCACAGCGCCGGGTTCTCGCTGACGAGGCCCGCCGACAGGCCGTAGCGAGTGGCGTTGGCTGCGACGAGGGCTTCGTCGAACGAGGCCACGCGGCGCACCTGCAGGACCGGGGCGAAGATCTCGTCGTCGGGCACATCGACGCCGGTGACGTCGATCAGGCCCGGCGAGACGAAGGCGCCCGACAGGCCCTCCACGCGGCCTGGCTCCAGCAGACGTTGGCCCTCGATGCGGCCGGCGGCGGCCAGGGCGTGGCCGGCGGCGCGTTCGGAAATCAGCGGACCCATGAACGGCTCGTCGCCGTTCCAGGGGCCGATCGTCAGCTTCGGGACCAGGGCCGCCACCGCCTCGATGATCGCCTGGCCTTCCGAACCGTCGGGCACGATCAGCCGGCGGGCGCAGGAGCAGCGCTGGCCGGTGGTGATGAACGCCGACTGCGCCACCAGGGCCGCGACGGCGGCCGGATCGCCCGCCTGCCAGGCGACCAGCGGATTGTTGCCGCCCAGCTCCAGGGCCAGGATCACGTCGGGCCGACCGGCGAAGTGGCGGCGGAAGAAGGTCCCCGCCTGGGCCGAGCCGGTGAACAGCAGGCCGTCGATCTCCTGGTCGATCAGGGCCTGGCCGACCTCGCGGCCGCCTTGCACCAGATTGACGACGCCGGCGGGCACACCCGCCGCCTCCAGGGCCTCGACCAGCAGCTGGCCGGCCAGGGGCGTCTCTTCCGAGGGCTTGAAGACCACGGTGTCGCCGGCCAGCAGGGCCGGCACGATGTGGCCGTTGGGCAGGTGGCCCGGGAAGTTGAACGGCCCCAGCACCGCCATGACCCCGTGCGGGCGGTGGCGCAGCACCGCGCGGCCGAAGGGCATGGCGTTTTCGGCGACGCCCGTGCGCTCGTCATAGGCCTTGATCGAGGCGTCGACCTTGCCGGCCATCGAGCCGATTTCGGCCTTGGTCTCCCACAGCGCCTTGCCGGTCTCGCGGCTCAGGGCCTCGGCGTAAGACGCGGACCGCTCGACGAGCACCTCCTTGTAGCGGCGCAGGATGGCGATCCGCTCTTCGCGCGGCAGGTCGGCCCAGGGATGGAAGGCCTTGCGGGCCGCGGCGACGGCGGCCTCGACATCGACGGACGAGGCCGTGGCCTCGCGCCAGACCACCTCGCCGGTCGCCGGGTCGGTGGAGACGGCTTCGGGTCCCTGCCCGCTCTTCCAGATCCCGTCGATATAGACGCCGCTCATGCCTTCACCCGCACATAGTCGCCCTCGGCCACGCCCAGGGCGTCAGCCGCCTCGCGGCCCAGGATCGCCGCCTCGCCGTCGATCAGCACCGGCGCCCGCACGGCCCGGAAGCGCGAGACCTCGGTGGACGAGATCAGCGCCTCTTCGCCGAACGCGTCCTCGCCGATCTTCACCCGCAGGCGGCGTGCGTCACGCACCGTGCGGATGTCGTCGCGCGGCGCGGCCACGGTGGGGCCGGCGTCGAACAGGTCGACCAGGCCCTGGTAGCGGAAGCCCTCGCGCTCGAGCATAGCTCGGGCCGCCTCGCCGTCGCGGTGGACCTTGCCGATGACGTCGCGGGCGGCCGGGGCCAGGAGCTCGGTATAGATCGGGTGGCGCGGGGCCAGGTCGAGGATGAACTGCCCGTTGGTCGAGGCGCTCATCAGATCAGCCTGGTCGAACTCCAGCCGGAAGAACTTGCTGGCCGCGTGCTCCCAGAACGGACACGAGCCGTCGTCGTCGAACCAGCCGCGCAATTCGGCCAGCACCATCTCGGCGAAGCGCTGCGGCTCGATGCCGATCAGCATGTAGCGCGACTGGGCCAGCAGCCGCCCGGCCCCGCCCTTGCGCTTCTCGGGCCGCAGGAACAGCGAGCCGACCTCCGACCAGCCGGCGCATTCGTTCACCAGCACCAGGGCCTTGTGGTCGAAGCGCATCTCCAGCACTGGCGAGGACTGGGCCAGGGTCACCACCCGGAACGAGAAGAACGGCCGCTTTAGGCCGACGCTGGCCTTGACCCCGGCGACGCCGTCGATGACGCCGGTCTCCAGGTCTTCCAGCATCAGGGTGTACCAGGCCTCGGGCGGGGCGACGCCGGCCTGGAAGCTGGCTTCCGACAGGGCCAGGCGCTCGCGCAGGGTCGGCTCGTCCTCGGGCAGGCTGGTGAAGCCCCGGCCCGAGAGCTCGGCCAGTTCCATCAGGGAGTCGAAATCCGCCGAGCCGGCGGGACGCACGACGAGCATTCAGAGTGTCTCCGGTACGGCGACGGCCATGGCCGCGCGGATCGCCTGGGCGTCGATGTCACCGCTGGCGAGATTGATCAGGGTCAGGGCCGAGAGCTGGGCGCGCTCGACGAAGCTGGCGGGCCAGGCGTGCTCGGCCTCGCTGTGGATGTCGCCGCCGCGCACGCCCAGGCTGTCGATATTGGGCAGGCCCGAGGCGAACAGGTTGTTGCCCTCGCAGACGCCGCCGGACGGCTTCCAGGCGATGTCCTGGCCGAGCAGCGCGCCGACGTCCCTCACCGCGCCGAACAGCTTCTCCTGGGCGGCGTTGAACGGCTTGGCGCCGCGAGTGATGCGCCCGTGAAGGTGGGCGTGCAGGCCGTCGCTTTTCGTGGAGGCGACGATCTCGGCGATCTCGCCCTCCAGCCAGGCGGCGTCGGCGGCCGAGGGGAAGCGGACGTTGAAGCGCAGCACGGCGATGTCGGGCACCATGTTCAGCGGCGAACCGCCGTCGATCTTGGCGATGTTGAGGGTCACGCCCTCGCGCCGGCCGTTGAGGGCGTGCAGGGCCTGGGCCAAGCGCGCGGCCTCCATCACCGCGTTGCGGCCCGAGGCGAAGTCGCGGCCGGCGTGGGCGGCGCGGCCGTGGACCACGACGTGAAAATTGCCCGAGCCCTTGCGGACGCTGGCCAGCGCCCCGTCGGCCAGGGCCGGCTCATAGGTCAGGCCCACATGGCCCAGCCGCGCGAAGTCGGCCAGGACGGGGGCGGAGGCAATGGAGCCGATCTCCTCGTCCGGCGATAGCAGCACGCGATAGCCGAGATTGGACGCCTTCGGGTGGCGCTCGAAGGCCTCCAGGGCCGCCAGCATCACCGAGATCCCGCCCTTCATGTCAGCGATGCCCGGACCGTGCAGGGCGCCGTCGGCGCGGGTGCTGACGGTCTGGAACGCCGAGGTCTCCGGATAGACGGTGTCGTAGTGGCCGGTCAGCACGACCTGGACCTTCGCCTCGGGCCGCACGACCAAGGCGATGGCCGGCGGATGGGTCTGCTCGACCTGGCGGCCATCGGCGGCGATCTCCGGCGAGGCGGTCAGCGGGATTTCGGCAGGCGCGGCGGGCAGCATGGAGAAGGCCTCGACCAGAACCTGCCTTTGCCGCTCCAGGCCCGCGAGGTGGCGGCTGCCCGAGTTGATGGCGCACCAGGCCACGGCCCGGTCGATCATCCGAGGTCCGTCGGCGGCCAGGCTCCCCAGCACGGCCCGATCTTCGTCGTAGATCCGCATGGATTCGATGTCTCCCTTGGCCAAGCCTAGTCCAAGGGCCGCGGGCAAAACGTGCTTTCCTCCAAGAGGGAAACCGGGCGCCCGCGCAACAGCCTTGCCCTACCTATAGTTCTTTCGCCATTTCACTGAAAGCTTGGCGTCGCCGTCGCCGCCCAGGCGCGAGACCAGCGACAGCGCCCGGCGGATGCGCCATTCGACCTGGGCCGCCGGCCCTTCGCGGCCGCCGCCGATGATCTCCACATAGACGTCGTCGGTCACGTACTTGCCGCCGGCCACGGTCATGCCCGTCGTGCCCTCGGCGAAGGCCAGGCGATCCAGGCGCGCGAAGCTGCGCAGGTTGCCGATGACGTCGAAGCCGCCGCCGCCGGCCAGCGAGGCGAGCGCGGAGGCGAGCTGGGCGGCCTCGATCGGCGACAGCTGGGCCGCCGAGGCGCCGAACAGCACCTGCGACAGCACCTCGTCCTGCGGCAGTTCCGGCGTCGAGGTCAGGGTGATTTCCGGCTTGGCGGCCGTGCCCCCCACCTTGATCACCGCCGTCAGGGCGTCGTCCTCGCGGGTCGCGGTCAGGTCGAGACGGATGCGCTCCAACTGGGTCGCCAGGCGCACGACGCCGTCGTCGTCGAACTCGAAGCGCTTGCCGGCGAAGTCGTATTCGCCGCGCACCACCCGGGCGACGCCGTCCAGCACCGGGCTGGCGGTGGTGCCGCCGACATGGGCGTCCAGCGACAGCTCGACGTCCAGCCCCCTGCCCTTGACGAAGATCCGCCGCGGGGCTTTCAGCGTGACGTCCAGGGCCATGCCGGAATCGGCCTTGCGCTGGCGGACCTCGACGCCCTGGACCAGGTCCTGCGGGCGATTGCGCTCGATGACGTCCATCGAGACGACGCCGGCCGGGGTCTTGGACTGGGCCGAGACGTCGGCGCGGTCGATGGTCAGGGCCCCGGTCAGCTTCACCTTGCCGGCGGAGTCGCGGTTGATCGTCGTCTGGCCGGTGGCCGAAGCCTTGGCCAGCTCGTTGTCGATGACCTGGAAGTTCTTCATATCGAGGCGGAAGCTGCCGACGCCGTCGCGCGCCAGGCTGATCCGCCCCTGGCCCGACACCGTGCCGCCGCGCCCGTCGGCACCCTGGGCCTGGCTGACGTCGATGGCGTTGTCGGCAAGGGCCAGGGTGATGGCCACGTCCTGCAGGCGAAGACCGGACTGCCCGTCCTCGAACTTGCCGCCGGTCAGGGCGGCGCGGCCGATCAGCCGTGGATCGGCCAGGGTGCCCGCCAGCGTTCCCTCGGCGTCGATCTTGCCCGACAGGCCGCGCTCGGGACCGATCAGCAGGTCCCACAGCGGCTTGATCTCGCCCTGGGCCAGGAACCGGCCCTGAACCGCGCGGCGGCGGTCGATGGCCAGGCGGAACGGCTTGGCCGAGGCTTCGGTCGGCAGGGTCAGGTCGGCTTCCGCCTTGAGGCCCTGGGGATTGGAGCCACTGGCCTTGATGGTCATCACCCGGTCGCGCAGGTCGCCGTGGATGGTGGCGTCCAGGGACTGGTTGGCCTTGGCGCCGCGCTCGCGGGCGCCGGAGAGATTGGCGTCCAGCTCGCCGTCCAGCGCCTCGCCCTGGCCGCGCATCGACACCCGCGCGTCGATGCGGCCGGCGAGATCGGGATTGAGCGCCGTCAGGCTGACGCCCACCAGGTCGCCGCGAAGCGTGGCGACGTCGCCGCCGATGTCGAGATCCAGGTCGGCCCGTCCGTCGCCGACGTTCAGCCGCAGCAGGCTGGTCGTGCGCGGCCCGCCGAAGCGGATTTGCGCCGTCTCGCGGGTCGAGATCTCGGTGCGGGCCATGCGGCCCTTGGCGTCGAGGGTCAGCAGATAGTCTTCGGCCTGCTGGGCGAGGACGCCGGTCCCGGCCAGGTTCCAGCGACCGGCAGGGGCCTCGCCGCGGGCGTCGAGGGTCAGCGGCAGGCGGCTCATCGGCCCTGAAGCCTTGATCGTGGCGTTGCGCAGCTTCCAGGCGCCGCCGGCGACGTCCTGGGCGACGAGGTCGAGCGTGGCGTTGGGTCCGCCGGGGGCGTCGACCAGCTTGACCGCGCCCTTCACCGAGCCCTGGGCCAGGAAGGCGCCGGGGCCGACGGCCACGGTCAGGTCGGCGGTCGCGGGGCGACCGTCGCGCAGGGAGGCCGCGCCCTGGGCCTTCAGCCCGCCGGCGTCGATATCGAGGTCGGAGAGCTCCAGGCCGCCGGGCGCGAAGCGGAAGGCGGTCTTGCCGCGCGCGGGGCCGTAGGTGCTGGTCGCCTGGAGGTCGGCCGTCCCGTCGGCGCCGTCGGGGCGCTTGGCGAAGGTCAGGGCCAGCCTGGCGTCCTTCAGCGGCAGGCGCGGCAGGTCGATGCTGTCGAAGGCGGCCTTCAGGTCTGCGCGTGGAGCGGCCAGCGTGCCGGTGATCGCGCCGTCGCCCGTGGCCTTGCCGCTGACCTCGACCGGGCCGGCGCCGAACGGTCCCTCGGCCGACCAGTCGAGCTTGAAGGCCAGGGCGCCGCCGGGGTTCATGACGCCGGAAGCCTTGGCGCGGGCGGCCGAGCCGTCCAGCTTGGCCTCGGCCACCGACAGCTTGCCGTTGTCCCAGGCCGCGCGGGCGCTGAGCTTGGGCGCGGCGCCGAGCAGGCGGTCGAGCTCGGCAAGGCCGCTGGCGAAGCCGCTTCCCCTGGCGTCGGCGGTGAAGTTCCAGGGCTTGTTGTGGGCCTGGCTGGCCGACCACTTGATGTCGGCCGCGCCCTTCATGCCTGGGCGGACCGGCGTCAGCGACGCGACCTTGGCCGAGCCGTCGAAGGACAGGCCGCCCAGGATGCCGCGCTCGCCCTTGCCGTCGACGACCAGGTTGGGAGCGACGATCTTGGCGCGCTTGATCAGGAAGCGGCCGTCCTTCAGCCGCGCCCCCTCGAACTCGGCCTTGGGCGCGCGGCCCAGCGGCGCCAGCAGTCCCTCGCCCGCCCCGCCCTCGCCCGAAGCCGAAGCGCGGATGGTCAGCTCGCCCTTCTTCCAGCCGACGAAGGCCGGCCCCTTGGCGCGCGCCAGGCGGTAGCCGAACAGCTCCAGATTGGCGACGTCGGCCGGCCCCTCGACCGAGAAGCCGTCGGCGCCGAGCTTGAAGACGCCCTGGGCCTTGGCCGCGCCCATCTTCGGGATCGGGGTGATCTTGGACAGATCCTTGACCGCCGCCGAGAAGGTCAGCCCCTCGGGCGCGGTGCGGCGCTGGCTGATGTCGGCCAGGCCCTTGGCGTCGAGGATGAGGTTCGGGGCGCGCAGCTTCAGGGACAGGTCGGTGGAGGCCCCGGCCTTCGTGCCGACCAGGTCGACATCGACCGTCGCGCCGAACATCCGCTCATAGAGGTCGGTGTGGCTGGAGGCCGACAGGTCGACATGGCCGCTGGCCGAGCCGCCCTGGGCGGTCCAAGCCCCGCCGGCCCGCAGCGGAACGGTGTCGCCGCTCTGGGCGCGGACCGTGAAGGCGCCGGCCTGCGTCGTGCCGTTGGCCTTGGCGTCGAGCTGGAAGGTGCGGTCGGCGGGCAGGCCGAGACTGCCGGCCAGGGCCCCACCCTTGGCTTCGCGGCCGGTGGCGGTCAGCAGCAGGGTCTGGTCGCGGCCCAGGTCGAAGACTAGGTCCAGATGATCGCCCGGATGCAGGCGACTGGCGGCCGACAGCCGTCCGGCCTGTCCGCCCAGACGCGCCATCTCGAACGCCCCGGAGACGTCGAAATCACCGGCGACGTTGCTGAACGCCGGCCGGGAAACCAGGCGCAGCTTGAAGGCGTCGAGGTCCACCGAGACCGGCGCGGCGCTGGATTTGCCCTTGGGCCCGAGCGTCGGGCGGCGCACCAGGGTCACCTGCCGCGCCTCGATGTTGTCGGCATGGAAGCGCCGCCACCACAGCTCGCGCGGACGCCAGACGACCCGCAGGTCGGCGCCCTCCAGCCAGACGCCCTTCTCGTCGGAGATGGTCAGGCGGCGCACGCCGAAGTCACGCCAGATGTCGCCCGACAGGCCCTCGATCTTCAGCGTGCCGATGCGGCCGAGCTTGAGGCCGCTGGTGCGGGCTTCCAGGAAGGCCCGGCCCTGCGGGGTGATGACGCCGTAGCGCACCACGCCCAGGAACAGGGCGACGATGGCGACCAGGGTCACCGAGACGATGATCAGCCAGCCGGGTCCGCCGATGCGGCGCGCGACCTTGACCGCGGCCTCTGCGACCTGCTCGACGGGCTCTGGCGGCGGGGCTGCGTCGGTCAAAAGCTCTGCCCGATGCTGAGATAGATCTGGAAGGCCGGGTCGCCCTTGCGCTTTTCCAGCGGCACAGCAAAGTCGGCGCGGATGGGGCCAAAGCCCAGGTCGTAGCGGACGCCGAAGCCGACCCCGGCGCTGAAATCGTCGGCGCTGGGCGTGGGCTCGATCCCCACGGCGCCGGCGTCGAGGAAGAACACCCCGCCCCAGCGCTCGGTGAAGCGATGGCGCACTTCGAGGGAGGCCTCGAACAGCGACAGTCCACCCTGGGGGGTGTTGTCCGACAGGCGCGGGCCGATGGCCTGGTAGGCGTAGCCGCGCACAGAGCCGCCGCCGCCCGAATAGAAGCGCCGCGAGGCCGGGACTTCGGGCATGGTGCCGCCCAGCATGGCGCCCAGCTTCACCCGGCCCGCCAGCACGGTCTTGGCGTCGTCCCCGAACGGCAGATAAGCCGAGCCCTGGGCCTGGGTGCGGATGTAGACGAGGCTGGTGTCGCCGGTGATCGCCGTCGGCTCCGCCCGCGCCTCGACCCGCCAGCCCTTCTTGGGGTCGAGGATGCTGTCGGAATGATCCCAGGCATAGGCGGTCAGGGCCGTGAAGGTGGCCAGGTTCAGCCTCTGGCCGACCGTGCCGCCGCTGGCCGTGGTCAGTTCGGTGGTCTGCGACAGGTCCAGCGACAGGCCGTAGGTCTGGTAGCGCGTGGCCTGCAGGCGCCGCGTCAGGTCGGCGCTGAAGGTGGCGCCGGTTTCGTCATAGGCGTCGGTGGTTTCGCCGAACACCTTGCTGGTCAGCTTCAGGGTCTGCTGCGGTCGGCCCCAGTGCGGCAGGGCCACCGAGCCCTCGAGGCTCTTTTCCAGCTTGGCCACCTGGGTGGTGATCGTCGTGGTGTCGGCCCGGCGCAGGCGGTTGTAGCGGATCCATTTGACGTCGACGCCGGGACCTTCGCTGGTCGAATAGCCGGCGCCAAATTCTAGCGTCCGCGAGGCGCGGTCGGCCAGGGTCACCTGGATCGGACGCAGGCCGCTGGGCAGGGCCTTGTCCTTGGAGGCCAGGGCCACCGAGACGGTGTCGTAGACCCCAGTGTCGCGCAGCCGGCGCTCCAGCTCGGCGATGTCTTCCGGATCGTAGACGTCGCCTTCCGTCCACGGCGCCAGGCGCCGCAGCCAGACGATGTTGGTGCGGCCCTTGGTCGACAGCTCCACCCCGTCGACCTTCACCAGCTCGCCCGAGGCGATGACGAAGGTCGGACGGACGGTGTGGTCGGCGTGGTCGACGATCACCTGGCGCGGATCGGCCATGGCGTCGGCATAGCCCAACTTCTGGACCTGGGCGACGGCGCGGCCCTCGGCCCCGAGCACCTCGGCGGCGCGGCCGGCCGCGCCCTCGGTCAGGCCCAGCACCGAGAAGGCCCTTTCGCGCACGCCCTCGTCCGGCGGCTCGCCCGACCAGTCGATACGCGGATCGGCGAAGACGAACAGCGGCCCGGGCGTGACCTTGACCACGCCGCGCGGCGGATCGGCCTCGGTGACGTCGGGCTCGACGACATAGGCGTAGTAGCCCTCGGCGCGCAGGACGGCGACGGCGTCGTCGGCGGCGTCGCGAGCGCGGCGTCGCGCCTCGGAGCGGCTGCCCGGAGGACCGTCCGACTCGGTCAGGGCGCGCTGGATCGACTCGCGCAGAGCGCGATCCTCGACGCCCGTGATGGTCGCCGAAGGCTCGTCCGCTCGCGCCTGGGACGCCAAGGCCGCCACCACGGCGACCACGCCCAGGACTGTCGTCTTACGCACCAAGCCTTCGTCCCCGCGCGGAGCGCCCCCTGGCCTCGTGTAGTCGGGCGCTTCACGCCTGTCACGCCGCGAAATGCGGCGAGGACAAACGATGGCGCCTTCTCAGCCCTGGCAAATGGCGCCCAAATGATGAGCAGTCGTGCGCATCGGCGGGGCGGAGCACGAAATCCGCCACGGCCGGTCCCGAGGCGTTCTAGGATTCGATCGGCTGGCGGAGTTTCCCCGACGGCCCAAGATGCGGACAACACAGCGTGGACAGCGGCGTGGCGGCGAAAATACAAAGTCTGGACGAGGCCCCGACCCTGCCGATGACGGGGGCGGCGTACCTGCCGGGCGTGGCCTATGACGAGATGTTCGCCGCCGGCGGCGACGTGCGGGCCCACTACGCCCCGTTGCAGACCCGGATGGCGACGCTGGGCGCCTCGGCCCTGGCCGACCGGCAGAAGACGCTGGAACGCTCGTTCCTGCTGCAGGGCATCACCTTCACCGTCTACGGGGCCGGCAGCGCCACCGAGCGGATCATCCCGACCGACCTGTTCCCGCGAATCATCCCGGCCGCCGAGTGGGCCAAGATCGAATCAGGCCTGACCCAGCGCCTGCAGGCGCTGAACATGTTCCTGGCCGACATCTACGGCGAGCAGCAGATCCTGATGGACGGGGTGGTGCCCCGCGACCTGGTGCTGGGCGCGCCCTCGTACCGGCGCGAGATGCAGAACCTCTACGTGCCGCACAAGTCGTACGCCAATGTCTGCGGCAGCGACCTGATCCGCGGCCAGGACGGTCAGTTCGCCGTGCTGGAGGACAATCTGCGCGTCCCCTCGGGCGTGTCCTACATGCTGGCCAATCGCGACGCGGCCAAGCGCACCTTCCCGGGCACCTATCGCGAGGCCGGCGTGCGGCCAGTCGAGCGCTATCCCGACCTGCTGCTCGCGACGCTGAAGAGCATGAGCGCCGACTGGCGGTCGGACCCGCAGGTCGTGGTGCTGACCCCCGGCGTCTACAACAGCGCCTACTACGAGCACGCCTATCTGGCCCGCTTGATGGGCGTGCCGCTGGTCGAGGGCCGCGATCTCGTGGTCCACGACAACATGGTCTACATGCGCACCACCACCGGCCTGCGCCGGGTGGACGTGATCTATCGCCGGGTCGACGACGACTTCATCGACCCCCTCACCTTCCGTCGGGATTCGTCGCTGGGGGCCGCTGGCCTGTTCAACGCCTATCGCGCCGGCAACGTGGTGATCTGCAACGCCCCGGGCACGGGGGTCGCCGACGACAAGGCCGTCTACGCCTTCGTGCCGGACATCATCCGCTACTACTTGGGCGAGGACCCAATCCTGCCCAATATCGAGACCTACCTCTGCCGCGAGAAGAGCCAGCTCAGCCACGTGCTGGCCAATCTCGACAAGCTGGTGGTCAAGGCCGTGGGGGCCTCGGGCGGCTATGGCATGCTGGTGGGACCACATGCCTCGGCCCAGGAGCGCGCCGAGTTCGCCGAGGCGCTGAAGGCCGATCCGGCCAACTACATCGCCCAGCCGACCATCCAGCTGTCGACCGCGCCCTGCCTGGTCGACGGCCGCATCGAACCGCGCCACGTCGACCTGCGCCCGTTCATCCTCTGCGGCGAGAAGACCATCGTCACGCCGGGCGCCCTCACCCGCGTCGCGCTGAAGCGCGGCTCGCTGGTCGTGAACTCCAGCCAGGGCGGCGGCTCCAAGGACACCTGGGTGCTGGCCGAGGAGAACGGCCACAACGGAAACGGCAACGGCCAGAAGGGAAACGGTCAATGATGCTGGCTCGGGTCGCCGACAGCCTCTACTGGCTGGGCCGCTACATCGAGCGCGCCGAACACCTGTCGCGCCTGTCGAGCGTGATGCTGAACGCCACGCTCGACCAGACCGATTCCGGGGTCCAGGCCGTGTGGATCGCCCTGTCGGCCGTCGGCGACAGCGAGACCGGCAAGGTCTCGCCCTATGACGCCGCCCGCGCCCTGGTGCTCGACCGCGCAGATCCCAATTCGGTGGTGTCGTCCCTGACCATGGCCCGCGAAAACGCCCGCCAGGTGCGCGACCAGATCACAACCGAGACCTGGGAGCGGCTGAACCTGCTCTATCTGCGGGTCACCGACGAGAACGCAGAGACCGAGTTCGCCGACAATTCGACCGCCTTCCTGCACGACGTGATCGCCGACGTGCACCTGTTCAAGGGCGCGGCCGACGCCACCATGAGCCATGGCGAGAGCTGGCGGTTCATGATGCTGGGCATGTACCTGGAGCGCGCCCAGCTGTCTGCGAGCCTGCTGGAGGTCTGTTTCGCCCCGACGCCGGGCCGCGAGATCAACGACCATCTGGCCCTGGTCAGCCTGCTGCGCATGGCCTGCGCGCTCGAACCGTACCTGCGGGTCTACACCGCCGAGATCGAGCCGCGGCACATCCTGGAGTTCCTGGTCTTCGACGAGGACTTCCCGCGCTCGATCCGCTTTTCCACCTCGCGCATCGAGGAGCACCTGATCGCCCTGGCCCGCCACGTCGAGGCCGCCGGCCGCGCCGCGCCCGAACGGCTGGCCGGCAAGCTGAAGGCCCGTCTCCAATTCGCCGACGTCGACGAGTTGGAGGCCGGCGGCGCCGGCTCGCTGCTGACCACGGTGGTCAACGAATGCGCCCGCATCCACGAAGCGATCTACGAGACCTTCGTGGCCTACCCCCTCGAACTGCGACTGCCGGCCTGATCCCATGCTGCTCGAAATCCGCCACGTCACCCAGTACCACTACGAGCGGCCTGTCCGCGAAAGCCTGATGGAGCTGTGGATGCAGCCCCAGAAGGGCGCGCGCCAGCGGCTGGTCAGCTTCGAGCTCGACATCGAGCCGGCCGCCCAGCTGTTCTCCTACGCCGACAGCTTCGGCAACGCGGTCTATCACTTCGACGTGCCCCATCCGCACGACCGCCTGACCATCATCGCCCGCTCGGCGGTGGAGACCGAGCGGGTGCTCGAATTCCCCGACAAGCTGGACCTGGGCGAATGGGACCGGCTGCGCAGCGAGTTCGTGCGCGGCGAGTGCTTCGACTTCCTGCGGCCGCACGGCTTCGTGCAGACCACCGAACTGCTGCAAGCGTTCATCGCCAAGCACGACCTGGAGGCCCTGCGCCGCCTGGATCCGCTGACGGCGCTGCGGCGGCTGAACGAGACCCTCTACCAGTCGTTCGGCTACCAGCCCGGCGTCACCGACGCCGACAGCCCGATCGACCTGGCCCTGGAGGCCGGCAGCGGCGTTTGCCAGGACTTCGCCCACATCATGCTGGCCATCTGCCGCAGCTGGGGCCTGCCGGCGCGCTATGTGTCGGGCTACCTGTTCACCGACCGCGACGCCGGCGACCGCTCGGATCCGGACGCCACCCACGCCTGGATCGAGGTGTTCCTGCCGAGCCTGCGCTGGGTGGGCTTCGATCCGACCAACAACTGCCTGACGGGCGAGCGGCACGTGGCCGTGGCGGTCGGCCGCGACTATGCCGACGTCACCCCCTCGCGCGGCGTCTACAAGGGCGACGCAGAGAGCCATCTGGCGGTGGGCGTGACGGTGCGCCGGGCCCGCGCGGCCCTGGCAGAGCCGGAGTTCCTGCGCCTGGCCCGCCCTGCCGCCTTCGGCGGCCGCCGCCGCGGCGGCGACGCGGCGGCCCATCAGGACCAGCAGCGTCAGCAGCAACAACAGTAAGTTCGAGCCCACTTTTAAGCCCGTCATTCCCGCCCTTGTGGCGGGAACCCCTCTGTCAGCCGCAAGGGCAGTAGGAGCGGCGTGCTGAGCACGCCGCTTGCGTCTCACGTGCAAGCGGAGCCAGGGGTTCCCGCCACAAGGGCGGGAATGACGGGGAGTGATGGGCTCGACCCCGACGGCGAAACGCCGGGGTCGCCTCAGATCAGTCAATCTTCACGAACGGCGTCGCGCCGCTGGTGACCTTGGGCAGTTCGCCGTTCCACTTCTCGATGGCCTGCTGCTGCAGGACCTGAGGGTTGGCGCGGATCGCTTCGCCCTTGATGCGGATGGCCTCAGCCTCGCCGCGGGCCTTGGCGATGGCGGCGTTGGCCAGGGCGACTTCCTTGGCCTCCAGCGCCTTGGCCGCCAGGGCCTCCTGCTCGAGCTTGGTCTTCTCCTGCATGCGGTCAACGACGGCGGTCGGGTAGCGGATCGAGCCGATCCAATCCATCTGCGAGACCGCCACCCCATGGCGCGCCCATTTGTTGGCGACGCGGGCCAGGGCCTTCTGCACCACCATCTGGCGGCCGCCGCTGTAGAGGGTCTCGACCGACACCTTCTCGGTCTCGGCGGCGATGGCCGAGCGGACGTCGTTGCGGATCGGCCCGTCGAGCAACTGGTCGAAGGTCAGGCGATAGGTCTGGTACAGGGCCGGCGCCGAGGCCGGATTGACCTGCAAGGTCACCGACACGTCGGCCGTCATCGGCAGGCCGGTGTTGTCGCTGAACTGCAGTTCCTCGTTCTCGTTGCCGCGCTCGTCGCGGTCGCGGGTGTAGCTGTAGGTGCGCTGGATCACGGGGAACTGGACGATCCGCTCGCCGATGCCCCGGAAGTACCAGCGCGCCGGCAGCGACTCGGGCACGACGCCGGCGCCGGAGCCCAGGGTCTTGATCTTGACCCCGACATTGCCGGGCTCGACCGTGGTGCCCTGCGAGATCACGGAGCACGAGCCAAGCAGCAGCACGGCGCCGGCGGTGACGACGAGCAGGATCGCCCGCTTGTTCAGCGGCGAATGGATGGCGGTCATGATTTCCCTCAATGCGCCTTGGGCGCGCGGTTTGAAGCGCTGGACGGACGCGTCGCGATGGCGACGAAGCGCGAGGCCAGGAAGATCAATCCGGCCGCGCCGAGCGCGAAGACGAGCGGCGCGGCGATCAGGCCCAGGTCCGTGCCGGAGCCCCACAAAGGACCCACGACGACACGCACCAGGACGACCGCGAGGACCACCCAGATCGTAAGAAGTGCGACAGCTTTCCCCAACATCCCCTCAGCCCTCATGGACCGGCGATATCCAATAGCTAGGCAGGGGAACGCGCCCCTTCAATCAGGGGACGCACGGATTGCCGAGATTTAATCTGCGCCGGGAAGCGGAGCTCACGCCGCGTAGACGTGGCTCTTGCCGGCCGCGACCGTCACCGAGCCCGTGAAGCGGTCGGCGTCGGCGCGCGAGGCGGCGATCTCGATGCGGGCGCCGCTGGCCAGCACCGCATCGACCCGCACCAGGGCGCCCTGGACGTTGACGCGCTCGACCTTGGCCTCGACGCCGTCGGCGGCCAGGGTGAAGTCGTGCGGACGAACGAAGCCCACGGCCGGGCCGTCGGCGACGCCCGGAGCCGGCAGGCTGAGCGGACCGGCGACGAAGCGGCCGCCCGAGATTTGGCCCTCGAAGCGGTTGGCCTCACCGACGAAGCCGCAGACAAAGGCCGAGGCCGGGTTGTCGTGCACTTCGCGCGGGGTGCCGATCTGTTCGATCTGTCCCTTGTTGAGGATGGCCACGCGGTCGGCCAGCTCCAGGGCCTCTTCCTGGTCGTGGGTGACGAAGATGGTGGTCACGCCGGTGGCGTCGTGCACGCGGCGCAGTTCCTTGCGCAGCGACTTGCGGACGGTGGCGTCCAGCGCCCCGAACGGTTCGTCGAGCAGCAGCACGCTGGGCTGCACGGCCAGGGCGCGCGACAGGGCCACGCGCTGGCGCTGGCCGCCCGACAGCTGCGAGGGATAGCGGCCGCCCAGGCCGTCCAGCTCGACCAGCTTCAGAAGTTCTTCGACGCGCTTGGCGATCTCGGCCTTCGGCGGCTTGTCCTTGCCCTTCCGGACGTCGAGGCCGAAGGCGATGTTCTTGGCCACGGTCATGTGCTTGAACAGCGCGTACTGCTGGAACACGAAGCCCACCCGCCGCGCGGCGGCCGAGGCGTAGGTGACGTCCTTGTCGTGGAACAGCACCTGGCCGGCGTCGGGGAATTCCAGGCCAGCGATGGCGCGCAGCAGCGTGGTCTTGCCCGAGCCCGACGGCCCCAGCAGCGCCAGCAGTTCGCCGTCGGCGATCTCGAGGTCGACGTGGTTCAGCGCCGGGTAGCGGCCGAACTGCTTCTGGACGGAACGGATGGAGATGGTCATGAGGCGTTCCGTTTAGTGGCCGCCCCGGCGCACGGCCGGCTGGGCGACTTCAAGGGCGGTCTTGAGCACGAGGGTGACGATGGCCAGCAGGCAGAGCAGCGCCGCCACCGCGAAGGCCCCGACGAAATCGTACTCGTTGTAGAGGATCTCGACGTGCAGCGGCATGGTGTTGGTCAGGCCGCGGATGTGGCCGCTGACCACCGACACGGCGCCGAACTCGCCCATCGCCCGGGCGTTGCACAGCAGCACGCCGTACAGCAGGCCCCAGCGCACGTTGGGCGTGGTCACCCGCCAGAAGGTGTAGAGGCCCGAGGCGCCCATCGAGATGGCCGCCTCCTCCTCGCTGACGCCCTGCTCCTGCATCAGCGGGATCAGCTCGCGGGCGACGAACGGGAAGGTCACGAACACCGTCGCCAGCACGATGCCGGGCACGGCGAAGATCACCTTCATGTCGTTGTCGAGCAGCCATTCGCCCAGCCAGCCCTGCAGGCCGAAGACCAGCACGTAGATCAGGCCGGCGACGACCGGCGAAACCGAGAACGGCAGGTCGATCAGGGTGATCAGGAACGGCTTGCCGGGGAAGTCGTGCTTGGCCACGGCCCAGGCGGCGCAGAGACCGAAGACCACGTTGAACGGCACGGTGATGGCCGCGGTGATCAGGGTCAGCTTGACCGCCGCCAGGGCGTCCTCGTGGGCGATGGCCTCGAGAGCCGCCCCGAAGCCCTTGCGCAGGGCCTCGGCGAACACGGCGACCAGCGGCAGGATCAGCACCAGCGCCAGGAAGGCCATGACCACGGCCAGGACCAGCGCCTTGACCCAGGTCGGATCTTCGGTGGGGTGACGGGCGCGGGCCATCAGACGAACCTCCGCGAGTAGGCCTGGATGGCGTTGATGACCAGCAGCATCAGGAACGAGACCACCAGCATGACCACGGCGATGGTGGCGGCCTGGGCGTACTGGAACTGCTCCAGCTGGATAATGATCAGCAGCGGGGCGATCTCGGACTTGTAGGGCATGTTGCCGGCGATGAAGATCACCGAGCCGTACTCGCCCACCCCGCGGGCGAAGGCCATGGCGAAACCGGTCAGCCAGGCCGGGCCCAGCGCCGGCAGGATCACCCGCCAGATGGTGGCCAGGCGCCCGGCGCCGAGGCTGGCGGCGGCCTCCTCAACGTCGGCCGACAGGTCGCGCATCACCGGCTCGATCGTGCGCACCACGAACGGCAGGCCGATGAAGACCAGGGCGATGGTCACGCCGATCGGGTTGTAGGCGGCCTTGATCCCCAGCGGCGTCAGGAATTGCCCGACCCAGCCGTTGGGCGCATAGAGGGTGGCCAGGGCGATGCCGGCCACGGCGGTGGGCAGGGCGAACGGCAGGTCGACCAGGGCGTTAAGGATGGTCTTGCCGGGAAACTCGTAGCGCACCATCGCCCAGGCGGTCAGCACGCCGAACACGCCGTTGACGACGGCGGCGACCAGCGCCGCGCCGAAGGTCAGGCGATAGGCGGCGAGCGCCCGTTGCGAGAAGGCTGCGGCCAGGAACTCGCTCGGCGACAGCTCGGCGGCCTTCAGGGCCACGGCCGACAGCGGAATCAGCACGATCAGCGACAGCACCGACAGGGTCACGCCCAGGGTCAGGCCGAAGCCCGGAATCGCCGAGCGCCGTCGGAACAGGGGGCGACGCGCCGCGACGGGGCGTTGCGCGGCGAGGGAGTCGGCGGTCATGCTCTGATCGTCGTCCTGGTTCCGGCTGCGGCTGGAGCCGCGGTAGATAGAATGCGCCAGCCATCCTCTCGGCGCCGGCGCGGCGTCAAGCTGGACCGCTTAAATCCCCACTGCGTCGATGGGGTCAATTGAGATTTACCGGGAAAAGCCCGCAGAAAAACTGTCTCGCCGCCACCCTGCCCCGCAGGCGGAAAACCGGGAAGCGAAAACGGCGCAGCGCTCAACCCCAAAAGCACCCATTTCAAAATATGAGATGACTGCGCATTTTGTGGGAAACATGTTGCACCCATCGATCCGCGTGCCAAGATCGGTGCAACAACGCCCATAATCCCTCGGGGGGAAAAGCCATGTCCAAACGCCTCCGCAAGGCCGCCATGCTGGCCTCCGCCGCCTCGCTGCTGGCCCTGCCCGCCCTGGCCGCGCCGCGCCAAGCCGAGCGCCTGGATCGCGGCCTGGTCGCCGCCCCCGCCATCGACGGCGGCGTGTTGGTGTCCTGGCGGCTGAAGGGCGACGACGCCGGAACCCTCGCCTTCAACCTCTATCGCGACGGCCAGAAGCTCAACGCCAAGCCGTTGAACGGCGCGACCAACTTCGTCGACAAGGCCGGAACGCCCGGCGCCCGCTACAGCCTGAAGGCCGTCAGCAAAGGCAAGGAAGGCCCGCTGGAAGGCGAGACCGGCGCCCTGAAAGACGACTTCCTGACCATCCCGCTGCAGAAGCCGGCCGGCGGCGTCACGCCCGACGGTCAGGCCTACGAGTACACCGCCAACGACGCCAGCGTCGGCGACCTCGACGGCGACGGTCGCTACGAGATCGTCCTCAAGTGGGACCCGACCAACTCCAAGGACAACGCCTTCGCCGGCTATACCGGCCCGGTGCTGCTGGACGCCTACACCCTGGACGGCAAGCGCCTGTGGCGCATCGATCTCGGCCGCAACATCCGGGCCGGCGCGCACTACACCCAGTTCCAGGTCTTCGACTATGACGGCGACGGCCGGGCCGAGATCGCCGTGCGCACCTCGGACGGCACGGTCGACGGGACCGGCAAGGTGCTGGGCGATCCGAACGCCGACTGGCGCGAGGGGCCCGAGGAGCGCCCGACCAACGACAAGACGGGCGCCGAGATCAAGCCGGACGGCACCAAGGTCGCCAGGCTGACGGGGCGCATCCTCAAGGGCCCCGAGTTCCTGACCGTGTTCGACGGCCGCACCGGCGCTGCGCTCGATTCGGTTCGCTTCGCCGCTCCGCGCGATCCGACCACCGACGCCCCGACCGCCGAGCAGATGACCAAGCTGTGGGGCGACGGCTACGCCAACCGCTCCGACCGCTTCCTGGCCGGCACCGCCTATCTCGACGGCCAGCGGCCCAGCATCGTCATGGGCCGCGGCTACTACGCTCGCACCACGGTCAGCGCCTGGGACTTCCGGAACGGCAAGATCGTCCAGCGCTGGGTGTTCGACAGCGCAGCCCCCGGCGTGCCGGAGGGCTTCGGCGGCCAGGGCAACCACCAGCTCTCGGTGGGCGACCTCGACGGCGACGGCCGCGACGAGATCGTCTACGGCTCGATGGCCATCGACGACAACGGCAAGCCGCTGTGGACCGCCAAGCTCTATCACGGCGACGCCCTGCACCTGGGCGACCTGGATCCGACCCGCCCGGGCCTGGAGCGCTTCGGCGTCAATGAAAGCCCCAAGGCCAACGGCGGCATCGGCTCGGCCATGGTCGACGCCAGGACCGGCAAGGTGCTGTGGACCACGCCGACGCAAAGCGACACCGGCCGAGGCGTGGCCTTCGACATCGACCCGCGCTTCCCCGGCGCCGAGGCCTGGGCCAGCAATTCGGACGTGCTCTACACCGTGAAGGGCAAGCCGATCGACGGCGTGAAACACCCCCGCCAGACCAATTTCGGCATCTGGTGGGACGGCGACGACCTGCGTGAGCTGCTCGACAAGAACCAGATCAGCAAGTGGGACTGGACCCAGGGCCAGACCAAGTTGCTGTTCACCGCCGAAGGCATGCTGTCGAACAACGGCACCAAGGCCACCCCGACCCTGTCGGCCGACATCCTGGGCGACTGGCGCGAGGAGCTGATCCTGCGCGCGGAGGACAACAGCTTCCTGCGGATCTACGTCACGCCCTACCCGACCGAGCGCCGCCTGGTGACCCTGATGCACGACCCGATCTATCGGGCAGGCATCGCCTGGCAGAACACCGCCTACAACCAGCCGCCGCACACCAGCTTCTATCTGGGCGACGGCATGAAGCCCCCCAAGCGCCCCAGCATCGCCGTCGTGAAGGTGAAGCCGTGAAAAACGCCCTGATCGGCCTGGCGACCGCCTTCGCCATCGCCCTGCCCGCGTTCGCCCCTCCCGCGCTGGCCCAGGCGCCGGGCGCCGAGCCGCCGCGCGAATGGATCGACAAGGACACCGGCCACCGCGTGGTGCGGCTGTCGGACGAGCCCGGCTCGTCCAGCCTCTATTTCAACTTCAACGGCTACACGCCCCAGGGCGACAAGCTGGTGATCTCCACGCCCAAGGGCCTGGCGGCGATCAACCTGGCCGACCGCAAGCTGACGCCGCTTGTCGAGGAGGCCGGCAAGTTCCTGTTCGTCGGCCGCAAGACGCGCTCGGCCTATTTCATCGTCACCGAGGGCGAAACCCGCGTGGTCAAGGCCGTCGACATCGACAGCCGGAAGGTCCGGGAGGTCGCCCGGTTCGATCGCGGCGACATCCAGACCATCAATGCCGACGAGACCCTGCTGGCCGGGGTGGTCGTGGCCGATCCCAAGATCGAGACCCGCCCCGACGGGGTGCTCAAGCGCGACAACCGCTACGACCAGGCCGCCTACGCCGCCAACGGTCCGGACGGCAAGCCCCTGCCCTTCGCCGAGGCCAAGGAGGTGCGGCTGAACGAGCGGCTCGACTCGAAGATCCCGATGGAGATGTTCGTCATCGACCTGCGCACCGGCCAAAAGCGCGTCGTGCACGCGGCGACCGACTGGCTGAACCACCTGCAGTTCTCGCCGACCGACCCGAACCTTCTGATGTTCTGCCACGAGGGTCCCTGGCACAAGGTCGACCGGCTGTGGCTGCTGCGCACCGACCAGGCGGGCGCCAAGCCGGTGAAAATCCACACCCGGACCATGAACATGGAGATCGCCGGGCACGAATGGTTCAGCGCCGACGGCAAGACCGTCTGGTACGACCTGCAGACCCCGCGCGGCGAGGACTTCTGGGTGGCCGGCTACGACATCGCCACGGGCAAGCGCAGCCAGTTCCACGTCGAGCGCAACGCCTGGTCGGTGCACTTCAATTCCAGCCCCGACGGCAAGCTGTTCGCCGGCGACGGCGGCGACAGCGAGATGGCCGCCCACGCGCCGGACGGCAAGTGGCTCTACCTGATGCACCCGCGCGGCATCCCCGACGTCGCCGGCATCCACGCCCCCGACGCCGAGCACCTGATCCGCCCCGGCGTCATCGACGCCGAGCGGCTGGTCAACATGAGCGGCCACGACTACCGCCTGGAGCCCAACGTCAACTTCACGCCCGACGGCAAGTGGCTGGTGTTCCGCTCCAACATGCACGGCGGCCAGCAGGTCTATGCGGTGGAGTTGGCGAAACACTGACCCCTCTCCCGGAGGGGAGAGGGAGGGACCCAGGCGCTAGCCTGGGAGGGTGAGGGGTGACGCCGTCAACCGACGTGCCGGCACGCCGTCGACCGTTCCTAACCCCTCACCCTCCCACGCCTTCGGCGCGGGCCCCTCCCTCTCCCTCTAGGAGAGGGGTTTTGAGGGCCTCCCGCGCCCGCCACCGGGCCTTCAGCGTATGCGAGGTCTCCCTCGAGCCGTCCGGGCTCCACCCCGGCGGGCCGAACAGATAGCCGGCCACCTCGCGCGGCGAACGGGATCCGGCCAGATCCTTGCCGATGCCGATCCACTCGTGGAAGACGTTGGTGAAGAGGTTGAAGTCGGCCAGGTTCCGCACGATGCCATAGCGGCACGGTTCGGCGTCGTCCTCGGGGATGAAGGTGCCGAACAGGCGGTCCCAGACGATCAGGATGCCGGCGTAGTTGGCGTCGAGATAGCGGGCGTTGCGGGCGTGGTGCACCCGGTGGTGCGAGGGCGTGTTGAACACCGCCTCGAACCAGGCCGGCATGCGCCGCACGGCCTCGGTATGGATCCAGAACTGGTAGACGAGGCTGATCCCCTTCTGGATCGCCACCATGGCCGGGGGGAAGCCCAGGAACGACAGCGGCAGCCACAGCAGCCAGGTGCCGGCCACGCCGCCGGTCCAGGTCTGGCGCAGGGCGGTCGTCAGGTTGTAGTGGGTCGAGCTGTGGTGGTTGACGTGGCTGGCCCACCAGAACCGCCGCTCGTGGCTGAGGCGGTGGAACCAGTAGTAGGTCAGGTCCTCGGCGAAGAAGAGCACCACCCAGGCCCAGACGGCGGTCATCGGGATCGTGAAGATCCGATGCTCCCACACCCACAGGCTGGCGGCGAAGATCGCCCCGCCGGTGACCAGGCCGACGATGCTGTTGCCCAGGCCCATCATCAGCGAGGTGGCCGCGTCGCGCGGCTCGTAGTTCGCCTTGGCCTTGCCGAAACGGGCCAGCAGGATCTCCAGCACGATGGCCACGACGAAGAACGGGATCGCCAACTGGATCGGATCGAAGGCGGGCTTCACGCGGCCGTCTCCGCCGGCGGCCAGGGCTGGTGGCCCAGGACCAGTCGCGGCGCCCCGTCGATGCCGGGAAGCCTGATCCGCCCTTCGTTCGCCCCGTTGGCGACGATGTCCGCCCAAGGCGCGGAGCGGGCGACATAGCCGTCGCCGCGCCGCCACAGCACCAGCGCCTCGCTTGCGGAGCGCGCGACCAGGCCCGCGCCGTCGCCGGCCAGCCAGACGCTGTCGACCCGGTGATCCGGAAACTCCTCGGCCAGCAGGGCCAGCGCCCCGTCGACGTCGAGCGGCGGCGTCGGACGCGCCAGTCGCGCCCAGGCCGACAGCCCGACCAGAAGCCCGACCGCGATGGCTGAGCCGATCAATTGCAACAGCAGCGCCTTGTCCACCGACGCCTTCCTCCCCGTTTTGCGAGGGAAGGTCCGGCGCGCGGGGGTCCGCGTCAAGTCCGTGCATCAGGGGGTTTACGGCGTCGCTTTCCGCCCTCAAGTTGCAGCCGCGCATGTTGCGCGGGGAAGAGGGAAACCCATGTCTTTGATGTTTGAGCCGCTGCGCAAGTACGTGCAGTTCTCTGGCCGCGCGCGCCGTAAGGAATACTGGCTGTTCGCGCTGTTCACCTTCGCCGTCAGCATGACGATCACCATCCTGCGCCTGGCCACCGGCGGTCTGGACGCCCTCGAGAGCAATCAGTTCGACGCCCTGGGCCTGGTCAGCCTGGCCTTCTCGCTGGCGATGTTCCTGCCCAGCCTGGCCGTGTCGTTCCGCCGGCTGCACGACACCGACCGTTCGGCCTGGTGGCTTCTGATCGGCCTGATCCCGCTGATCGGTGTGATCGTGCTGCTGGTCTTCTATCTGCTGCCGGGCACGACGGGCCCGAACAAGTTCGGCGCCGACCCCAAGCTGACGCTGACGGACACCGCCGAAACCTTCGCCTGAAGGCGGCTTTCGGATTCACGCGAAAACGCGCCGCCCTCGCGAGGAGAGCGGCGCGTTTTTTGTCTGTGGCTAAAGCCCTAGAACTTGCGGGCGTAGCCCACCGAGACGACATTGGCGTCGTCGGCGTCGTTGTCGCGGAACTGCTGGCGCGTGTAGTCGACGCGCACGCCGTTCTTGTCGTCGAACTTGTACTGGGCGCCGACGCCGTAGTTGACGCTGTCGGCGTCGTACTTGCCCTGCACGCCGCCCACGGTCTGCTTGAACTGGGTGTTGCCGTAACCGACGCGGCCGATCAGGTCGATGTTGGGGGTTACCGGCAGGAAGCCCACGCCGTAGACGGCGGCCGAATGGGTCTGCTCAAGGTTGGAGCGGACGCCGGCGCGGTCGATGTTGTCGTCCTTGACGCCGCCGGACAGTTCGCCCTCGACGCCGAAGTGAGGCGTCAGCTTGGCGCCCAGGCGGCCTTGCACGGCGCCGGTGTCGGCGCCTTCCGCGCGCGAGCTGTTATAACCGAGGTTGCCGTAGATTTCGGGCGAGCTCGTTTGAGCATGGGCGAGAACCGGAACAGCAGCGACCGACGCGGCGGCCAGGGCCGCAGACATGAGAACCTTCATTTTTTTACTCCATTGTACTGGGATTTCTTGTGCTCCCTCAGCTTCCTCTGGGTATGGGGCCAACGAGGCCCGTATTTGACCGTCCGCGGACTTGTTTGGGGCCATTGCGTGTCACTTCCGACATTTGGGACAGGCATTGTGGCCAGGCGCGGAAGGTTCCCCGAGGGCAGGTCGAATAGCCGCGGCCGATGCGCCCCGGACACGGTCGCTAGCAGGTGACGCGGGCGCGGGGCGTGCTATTGATCCCGACCAAACAGTGATCAGATCGGCGCGCCCATGTCGCGCGCCGGCCATCGGGACAGTCGCCTTGCATCAAGCCGTCATCGCCGCCACGGGGCTCTTCACCCCGCCGTTCAGCATCTCGAACACCGAACTGGTCGACGCCTTCAACGCCTATGTCGCGCGCTTCAACGCCGCCAACGCCCAGGCCATCGAGGCCGGCGAAGTGGCGGCCCTGTCGCCGTCGTCGCCGGAGTTCATCGAGAAGGCCTCGGGCATCAAGTCGCGCTTCGTGATGAACAAGGACGGCATCGTCGATCCGGAGATCATGCGGCCGATCCTGGCCGAGCGCCCGAACGACCAGATCTCGATCCTGGCCGAGATGGCCGTGAAGGCCGCGCAGCAGGCGATCGCCGCGTGGGGCAAGCCGGTGTCGGAGATCGGTGCGGTGATCTGCGCGGCCTCGAACATGCAGCGCGCCTATCCGGCCATGGCTATCGAGGTGCAGCAGGCCCTGGGCATCGAGGGCTTCGCCTTCGACATGAACGTGGCCTGCTCGTCGGCCACCTTCGGCATCAAGACCGCCGCCGACTTCATCGCCACCGGCAGCGCCAAGGCCGTGCTGATGGTCAATCCGGAGATCTGCTCGGGCCACCTGAACTTCAAGGACCGCGACAGCCACTTCATCTTCGGCGACGTGGCCACGGCCGTGATCCTGGAAGAGGCCTCGCAGGCCACGGGCGGCTGGGAGATCCTGGGCACGCGCCTGAAGACCCAGTTCTCCAACAACATCCGCAACAACTTCGGCTTCCTCAACAACGCCGCTCCCGAAGGCGTCGGCGCCCGCGACAAGCTGTTCGTGCAGGAAGGCCGCAAGGTGTTCCGCGAGGTGGTGCCGATGGTCAGCGAGATGATCGTCGAGCATGCAGGCGACATCGGCCTGGACGCCACGGCCCTGAAGCGCCTGTGGCTGCACCAGGCCAACATCAACATGAACGACCTGATCGCCCGCAAGGTGCTGGGCCGCGATCCCGAGGCCGGCGAGAACGTCATCATCCTCGACGAATACGCCAACACCAGCTCGGCCGGCTCGATCATCGCCTTTCACAGCGCCAACGACGATTTCGCCGCCGGCGACACGGGCCTGATCTGCAGCTTCGGCGCCGGCTATTCGGCCGGCACGGTGTTCGTCAGGAAGCGCTGAGGGCCTGGGTCCTCGGAAACCTGAGCTCGCGGGCGAAGGACGCCAGGATCAGCGGCCAGCCATGGTCGGAGGCCATCCCGCCGCGGATGGCCTGCGCGCCGTCGCCATGCCGGTCGAGGTCGCGGTGCTCGACGACGATCCGCGTCCCCTCGCCGGCCGGCTCGAACCGGAACTCGATCTCGCTCTGGCGCTCCAGCGGCTCGACCCCGCGGTCCGGCGCGACGTTGAAGCCGACCACCAGCCGATGGCCGGGATCGTAGGCGCGCACGTCGCCCCACGGGCTTTCGACGCCGTCGCGGTCGACCTCGAACCAGGTTCCGCCGGCCACCGGCTCGACATGGACCGTGGCGAACCGCGCGCCGCCGCGACTGTAGGCCATGGGCCACCAGCGGCCCATATCGCCGACGAAGCGGGCGAACGCTTCGGCCGGCAGGGCCTCGACGGTGATTTCGGCGACGATCGGTTCGGCCATGCGTGTCCTCCTTGCGGAGGGAACGCGCATCGGCGCGAAGCGATCAGCCCGCGCGGTCTTCGATCGGTTTCAGCACCACCGGCGCGGCGACGCCGTCCTCGCCGCGCAGCGCCCAGCCGTCGCCGACACGCACCACCTCACGGCAATTGGGCGCGCCGCCATCGGCGCTAAGGCACAGCCTGCCGCCCGTGATGGCGTACTTCCCCTGTCCCGAGCCGAAGTCGTAGCGCTGGAACCACGAACCGTCCGACTTGAGGATCAGCGGCCCCTGCCCCGCCGGTGCGGGAGCCGACAGCTCGACCATCCGGCCGACGAAGGCGGCCCTGGCGGCCGCGTCGAGCGCGGCGGTCGACGCCGGCTCGGGATGCGCCGCCTTCCACTCCATGGCCCGCTGGATGCGACGGCCGACGGCCGGGTGGTCGTAGAAGATGATCTCTTCCAGCCGCCCCGGCGTGGCGGCGCGGTATTCGATGGTCTTGACCAGGGCCTTGGCCAGGCCGTCCGGCTCGTTGAAGCGGGCCAGGCTGTAGTGGTCGGCGTCGCTTTCGGCGATGCGGATCAGGCTGCTGATGACCGGCGTGGCCAGCAGGAACAGCACGGTGATCACCGCGCTCAGCACAGGCAGGCCCGCGGGGTCGGAAAGTCCCCTCACCCCGTCGGCGCCCAGCAGTCGCGCGGCCGGCGCGAACAGACGATCGACCAGGAAGAAGGCGGCCACCGCCAGCAGGCTCATGACGCCGGCGATCCACAGCGAATGATGGTGGGCGTAGTGGCCCATCTCGTGGCCGACCACGCCGCGCACTTCGGCGATATCCGCGCCCTTCTTGAACATGGTGTCGCTCATGGCCACGCGGGCGGAGCCGAACAGTCCCGAGACGTTGGCGGTATAGGCGTTCGACTGCTTGGAGCCGTCGTAGACGAAGATCTTGTCGGACGGCACGCCGACCTGCCTGGCCATGGCCACGACCTCGTCGCGCACCGGACCGGCGGGCGCGGGGGTGTACTTGTTGAAGATCGGCTCGATGAAGAGCGGGCCCAGCAGCATGCCGATGGCGATGAAGGCGGCGGTCAGCCCGCCGCTCCATAGCCACCAGGTGCGCGGCGCCTTGCGGATCAGGGCGTAGAGCGCGGCGAAGAACAGGCCGCCGATCAGCCCGGTAATGACCAGGGAAATCGCGCCTTCGATCAGCCAGCCGCTGAAGGCCTGGCTGGTCAGCCCGTACTGCTTGGGTCGCCACCAGTCGCTGTAGACGGCCCAGGGCAGCGACAGGACGGCGTCGATGACGATGTAGAGACCGCTGACCCAATAGCTGACCAGCAAGGGCCGGTTTCGACGTCCCTCGAACCGGTGGCGCAGCTTGACCAGCACGCCGCTGCGCACGATCAGGAAGGAAACGAGCACCGCGACCAGCGCTCCCCAAAGCAGCAGCCAGTGGCCGCCATGCGTATAGGCCGTCGCCTTGGCGTGGGCCTCCGGCGGCAACTGCGCCAGATAGGTCGCTGTCGCCGCGGCCGCATCGAAGTTCTGCGCCATTCGTCTCCCCCGAAAGCAAACTCGCGGCAGCAGGCCATAGCCGACCGTCCGCGTCAGGTTAAATCGCCGTCAGGTAGAGGTTCGCTCGCCGCCGCAAGCGCCTTGCCTCTGGCGGCGTTGGCGACGCGGTATAGAACTGCACCGATGACCTTCGCCTCGAGGCCCGCCATGCGATTCCTTGCCCGTCGTGACCTTCTGCTGGGCCTGGGGGCCGGAAGCGCCCTGACCTTGGCCGGCTGCGGCGGCAAGCCGGCCGGCGCGGGCCAGAACGGCGCGGCGCGGGTCGAGGCGACCAAGACCCTGCGCATCGGCCTGGAAGGCACCTATCCGCCGTTCAACTACCAGGGCGCCGACGGCCAGCTGACCGGCTTCGACGTCGAGTTCGCCAGGGCCCTGGCCGAGCAGATGAAGGTCAAGGCCGAGTTCGTCGCCGCGCCGTTCGCCGGCCTGCTGGGCGCGCTGGAATCAGGACGAACCGACGTGGTCGTCAACCAGATCACCATCACCCCCGAGCGCCAGGCCAAGTACGACTTCTCCAAGCCCTATACGGTCTCGGGCATCCTGATCATCACGCAAAAAGGCAAGGGCGGGATCACCGGTCCCGCCGACCTGGCCGGCAAGAAGGTCGGGGTGGGCCTGGGCACCCACTACGAGCAATGGCTGCGCCAGAACCAGCCCAAGGCCGAGGTGCGGACCTATGACGACGATCCGACCAAGTACCAGGACCTGCGCGCCGGCCGCATCGACGCCGTGCTCAACGATCGGCTGGTCGCCGCCGACTTCCTGAAGACCGCCCCCGACCTCGTCGCCGCCGGACCGCCGTTCGCGCCGCAGAGCCAGGGCGTGGTGATGAAGCGCGATCCGGCCCTGAAGGTGCTGATCGACGAGGCCGTCGACGCCCTGCGCGCCGACGGCCGCCTGGCCGCCATTTCGCAGAAATGGTTCGGCCAGGACGTGACGATCTAGCCGATGAACCCCGCCGAGCTCATCGCCCAGTCGGCCCCGCTGCTGCTGAAGGGCGCGGGCTATACGGTGCTGCTCAGCCTGATCGGCATGGGCCTGGGCCTGACCCTGGGCTTTGGCCTGGCGCTGATGCGGCTGTCGCGCACGCGGCTGCTGCGCTGGCCGGCGGCGGTCTATGTCTCGGCCTTCCGGGGCACGCCGCTGATCGTGCAGCTGTTCCTGATCTACTACGGCCTGCCGCAGCTGGGCCTGGAGCTTCCGCCGCTGGCGGCCGCCGGGATCGGCCTGTCGCTGAACGTGGCGGCCTATGCCGGCGAGATCCTGCGCAGCGCCATCGCCGCCGTCGACAAAGGCCAGTGGGAGGCCGCCAGCGTGCTGGGCCTGACCCGCGGTCAGGCCATGCGGCGGATCATCCTGCCCCAGGCAGCCCGCACGGCCGTGGCCCCGCTGTCCAACAGCTTCATCAGCCTGGTCAAGGACACCTCGCTGGCCGCGACCATCCAGGTGCCTGAGCTGTTCCGCCAGGCCCAGCTGATCACCGCCCGCACCTACGAGATCTTCGCCATGTATCTCAGCGTCGCGGCCGTCTACTGGGTGGTCTCCAGCCTGCTGGCCCTGGGCCAGGGCTGGCTGGAACGCCGCGCGGAGGCCCGCCGATGAGCGCCATCCTGGCCGAGGGCCTGATCAAGCGCTTCGGCGACACCACGGTGCTGGACGGCGTCGACCTGGACGTCGCCCCCGGCGAGGTCGTGGCCGTCATCGGCCCCAGCGGCTCGGGCAAGAGCACCCTGCTGCGTTGCCTGGCCGGGCTGGAGGCGCTGGACGGCGGCAGCCTGTCGATCGCCGGCGTCACGGCCGGCGGCAAGGTTCCGCTCGCCCGGGCGCTGAAGGGCCGGGTCGGCTTCGTCTTCCAGGGCTTCAACCTGTTCCCGCACAAGACCGCCGCCGAAAACGTCGCCGAGGCCCCCATCGTGGTGCGCGGCGATCCGCCCGCCAAGGCCCGCGCCAGGGCGTTGGAGCTGCTGACCAAGGTGGGCCTGTCCCACCGCGCCGACGCCTATCCCCGCGCCCTCTCCGGCGGCCAGCAGCAGCGCTGCGCGATCGCCCGGGCCCTGGCCATGGATCCCGAGGTCATCCTGTTCGACGAGCCGACCTCGGCCCTCGACCCGGAGCTGGTCGGCGAGGTGCTGGCGGTGATCCGCGACCTGGCCGCCGAGCGGAGAACCATGATCATCGTCACGCATCAGATGGACTTCGCGCGCGAGGTCGCCGATAGAACGATCTTCATGGACGAGGGCCGCATTCTCGAAGCGGGGCCGTCCGCGGAGCTGTTCGCCTCGCCGCGCGGAGAGAGAACCCAGAGGTTTCTCAGCAAATTGCGAAGCTTGCAGCCATAATTTGGCCTCTGGCGCTCGTCACGCCTCCGGGCTACGCCGTGTGTCTAGAGGCGAGGATTCGTGAAACCCTACATCGACCTGAAAGGCGCTTCGGGCGCCGTCTATCGCTACAAGCTGGCCGAGGATCGCGACCCGCGGACCACGATCGCTGGTAATTACCTGTACCTCAACGCCGAGGGCGACGTCGTTTTCGCCGGCGAAGCCAACAATCTGCACGACTCCACGCGCGGTTTCGCCGACGCCGCCGAGAAGCACGGCGCCGAGCATCTCTACACGCGCCTGAACGTGTCTGGCGCCTCGCGCGCGGAAGAGCTGGCCGACCTGCTGGCGGCCCTGTCGCCCGTCGGCAACGCCGAAGCGACCGAAGACTGACTTGAGCCTAAGACTCGGCGAAGAACTCGCCGAGCCGCCCCACCACATCCGAGGCCGGCGTGATGATCGCCCCCAGGTGATCGCCGGCCGTCGATACGAACGGCAGGCCGTTGGCGGCCGCGAAGGCCTCGGACGGCCCGTGATAGGGATCGGCGATCCCGTCCCACAGCAGCACCGGAACCCCGGCCCCGAGCACCGCCTCGGGCGCGCCGGAAAGGTCGCCCAGCGCCTCGAAACAGGCCTGCATGGCCGGCACGATGTCCGGCGTGACCCAGCTCACCAGCGTCGGCGCGACCTGCTGGGAGAAGCCCCAGAAGATGTCGAAGCGGATCGGCCCGGCCGGTCCCTTGGGCACGCCATTGACCAGGTCCCAGCCGCCCACCGTCAGCGAGGCCAGGCGCTCGGGGTGGTGCTTGGCCACGCCCACCGCCATCCACGCCCCCATCGAATAGCCGACCAGATGCGCCTTCTCCGCGCCCAGGGCGTCGAGCACCGCGACGATGTCGCCGGCGCGTTGCGACTGCTCGTAGAGCGTCGCGTCGCCAGGCTTGTCGCTGAGGCCGTGGCCCAGGGAGTCCACGCAGACCACGGTGAAGCGGTCAGCCAGGGCCGCGACGAAGCCGTTTGCCCGCCAGCTCGCCGCGTCCATGAACAGGCCGTGCTGCAGGACCACGACCGGGCCGTGCCCCTCCACCGTGTAGTGGATCTTCTGGCCGCGATGGGTGGCGAAGGGCATGCACGACTCTCCGGAGGACGCGGGCGGTAGTCGAACCGGTCCACAAATTCGCGCAAGGCGAACGAGACGAGAACACCCTCGCTTGTCTATCCTGACGCCGATGCGTCCCGAGTCGCTCTTTCCGCTCTATGCCGCGATCTCGACCCTGAAAGGGGTGGGGCCTCGCGTCGCGCCCCTGGTCGAGAAGCTGGCGGGCCCGATCGTGCGCGACGTGCTGTTCAGCCTGCCCCAGGCCCTGATCCGCCGCACCCCGACCACGGCGGCCCTGGCCCAGGACGGCCAGGTGGCGACCTTCGTCGTCACCATCGACGCCCACCTGCCGCCACAGCGCTCGGGCCAGCCCTGGCGGATCCGCGGCTGGGACGACACCGGCTTCGTCACCCTAGTCTGGTTCAAGGGCCACGGTCCGCACCTGGAGCGACAGCATCCGGTCGGCGCGCGCCGGGCGGTCAGCGGCAAGGTCGAGCGCTTCGGCTCGGAGATCCAGGTCGCCCATCCCGACTACATGCTCGAGGCCGAGCGGGTCGACGAGATCCCGCCCGTCGAGCCGGTCTATCCCGCCACGGCCGGCCTGCCCTCGCGCACCTTCCGCAAGTTCGCCCAGGAAGCCCTGTCGCGCGCCCTGCCCCTGCCCGAATGGCAGGACCCGGCCTGGCTGGAGCGCGAGGGCCTGCCGCCCTGGCGCGAAGCCTTCGAACTGGCGCATGGACCCGAGGGCGAGGCGGACCTGTCGCCGCTGTCGCTCGCCCGTCGGCGGCTGGCCTATGACGAACTGCTGGCTCACCAGTTGGCCCTGGCCCAGCGCAAGGCCGGCAAGCGCGCCCAGCCGGGGCCGCGCATCGTCTCCGGCGCCCTGGCCGAGGCGGCCGAGAAGGCCCTGCCCTTCCGCCTGACCGGCGCCCAGGTGCGGGCGCTGTCGGAGGTGCGCGGCGACCTGGCCCATGGCGAGCGTATGAGCCGCCTGCTGCAAGGCGACGTCGGCTCGGGCAAGACGGTG
Source organism: Caulobacter hibisci (assembly GCF_016135805.1). Classification (GTDB taxonomy): domain Bacteria; phylum Pseudomonadota; class Alphaproteobacteria; order Caulobacterales; family Caulobacteraceae; genus Caulobacter; species Caulobacter hibisci. Next base: position 104,280 of record NZ_JADWOX010000007.1, on the reverse strand, counting down.
GTGGCCATGCTGGCCATGGCCGACGCGGCCGGCGCCGGCTTCCAGTCGGCCCTGATGGCCCCGACCGAGATCCTGGCCCGCCAGCACTACGAGACCCTGGCTCCGTCGCTGGAGGCGCAGGGCCTGGCCGTCGTGCTGCTGACCGGACGCGACAAGGGCTCAGCGCGGGCCGCCAAGCTGCAGAAGCTGGCCGACGGTTCGGCCGCCGTGGCGGTGGGCACCCACGCGCTGTTCCAGGACGACGTGGCCTTCAAGGCCCTGTCCCTGACCATCATCGACGAACAGCACCGCTTCGGCGTCAACGAGCGTCGCCGCTTGCAGGACAAGGGTGAGGGCGTGCACCTGCTGGCCATGTCGGCCACGCCGATCCCGCGCACGCTGGAATTGACCGTGTTCGGCGACCTCGACGTCTCGCGCATCGACGAAAAGCCGCCGGGCCGCACACCGGTCGCCACCCGCGCCGCGCCGCTTCCGCGCGTGCCCGAGATCGTCGATCGCCTGCGCAGCGCCATCGACGGCGGGGCCCAGGCCTTCTGGATCTGCCCGCTGGTCTCGGAATCCGAGAAGGTCGATCTGCGCGCGGCCGAGGATCGCGCGGCGGACCTGAAGAAGATCCTTGGATCGCGCGTCGGCCTGGTGCACGGCCAGATGCCGGCGGCCGAGAAGGACGCGGTGATGCAGGCCTTCGTCGATGGCGAGGTCGGGGTGCTGGTCGCCACCACCGTGGTCGAGGTCGGCGTCAACGTGCCCAACGCCAGCATCATGGTCATCGAGCACGCCGACCGCTTCGGCCTGGCGCAGCTCCACCAGCTGCGCGGACGAGTCGGCCGGGGGATGCGTGAGAGCTCCTGCGTGCTGCTCTACGATCCGCCGCTGTCGGAGGTCGCCCAGCAGCGGCTCGACATCCTGAGGCGCTCCGACGACGGCTTCGAGATCGCCGAGAAGGACCTCGAACTGCGCGGCGGCGGCGATCCGCTGGGCCTCAAGCAGAGCGGCTTCCCCGCCTATCGCCTGGCCGATCCCGTGGCCCACCGCGACCTGATCGCGGTGGCCGCCGACGACGCGCGGCTGATCCTGGCGCGGGACCCCGACCTGACCTCGCCCCGCGGCCAGGCCGTACGGACCTTGCAGGCGCTGTTCGACTGGAAGCCGGCCTCGGGGATCAACGACGCGGGATAGAGATCAAGGAACGTCCCCTGTGGGGGAGGCGATCGCGCAGCGATCGGTGGGGGGAGTTGCTGCGAAACCTGGCCATCGCCTCGAAAGCTGAAAACGGCCCCCCACCGGCCTTCGGCCGCCTCCCCCACGGGGGGAGGTTCCGGGGTCACCGCTTCTTCAGCGCCGCCACGCGCGCCGTGGCGTCGGCCTCGATGTCCGCCCAGAACAGGTTGTAGCCGTCGACCTTGCGGCGGTCGGTCCAGGAGCCGGTGTCGCGCAGCGAGGGCGACTTGGGGCGGCCGGTGTGCAGCAGGCCGTTCTCGCATTGGGCCCAGACCTGGCGCTTGAGGAAGGCCGGCCGGGCGCCCCATTCCAGGCCAGTGGCGTTGACCGCGCCGAGGTTGAGCCGCACCGGGGCGCGCTCGTCGGTCCGAGAGCCCAGGATCGGATTTACGCACAGCGGCGCGCGGCCGTTGAGGTTCTCCAGCTGGTCGCCGCCCATCCAGGTCAATGAGCGGCCCAGCCACTCCTGGGCCTTCTGGAAGTCGCCGTCGGTCAGCGAGGCCCAGGCCACGACGCAGCCGGCCTCGTCGCGGCGCACGCAGGCCGGAACGGGCGAGGTCGAGACATATTCGTCGGCCGGCACGGCGGTCTCGATCAGATAGACCCCGGCCAGCCGCGCCTTCAGCGCCGGATCGGGCGCGATCTCGTCGGCGACCAGCCGCGCCGCCAGGCTGCCGCCCTGCTCCACCCCGACGATTACCAGCGGCCGGCCCTTGTCGTAGCGCCCATGCCAGGCGCGGAAGGCCTCGCGCACGTCGCCATAGGCGAAGCGGCGCGCCTCGCGGGCGTCGTCGCGCAGGGTCAGGAAGGTGTAGAGGCTGGCCTGGCGGTAGCGTGGCGCGAAGATCCGGCCCACCCGCGCGAACGGCGCGGCGTAGTTGGGCAACACCACGCGGTTGAGATAGCGGCCGGCCTTGGGCTGGTCGTAGGGCGCGTTCCAGTCGCGTCCGCCGTCGAAGGTGGTGGGGTGGACGAAGAACACGTCGGCGGCGCGGTCCATGCCCGTCGCCCCGCGCGGCAGCAGCGCCCAGGCGCCCGGATCGGCATAGTTGGGGGCCGGCGGCGGGTCGTAGGTCTGGAACGGCACCTTCGGGTCGAGGGTGGTGCGCAGGATGTCGTAGCGCCAATAGAACGCCGCCGTCAGGACGATCCCCAGGAAGAGGACGCATCCCGCGAAGATCCAGCGCTTGAAACCCTTGAAGCGTCCCGCCATGCCCCTCGACTACACCAAGGCGGCGCGCCGCACTACGCCCCTTCCCGGCCGATGATGGCCACCGAGCAGACATTGCTGGCCGGCGCGCCGCCGAGGTTGTGGGTCATGCCGATGACGGGATCCCGAAGCTGGCGCTCGCCGGCCCGCCCCTGCAGCTGCAGGTACATCTCGTAGAGCATGCGCAGGCCCGAGGCGCCGATCGGATGGCCGAAACACTTGAGGCCGCCGTCGATCTGGCACGGCAGACCGCCATCGGCGTCGTAGAAGCCGTCCAGCACGTCGCGCCAGCCCTGGCCCTCGGCCGAGATGAACAGGTCTTCCATGGTGACCAGCTCGGTCACCGAGAAGCAGTCGTGCACCTCCATCATCGAGACCTGCTCGCGCGGACGCTCGATGCCGGCCTCCTTGTAGGCCTTGCCGGCGGCGATGCGGGCGGTGTGGAAGTGGCTGCCGTCCCAGCCGTTGTACTGGCTCTCGTAACCGTTGGAGACCGACAGCTGCAGGGCCTTGACGGTGACGAGGTCCCGCTTGCCCAACGCCCGGGCGATCTCGGGAGTGGTGACGATGGCGGCGGCCGCGCCGTCGGAGACGCCGCAGCAGTCGAACAGGCCCAGCGGTTCGGCGATCATCGGGGCATTCAGCGCCTGCTCCTGGGTGATGGGCTTGCGAAGGTGAGCCTTGGGGTTCTTGGCGCCGTTGGCGTGGCTCTTGACCGAGACGTGGGCGATGGCCCGCTTGAGATCCTCGCGCGAGACCCCGTGCTTCGCCCGATAGGCGCTGGCCAGCTGGGCGAAATTGCCGGGGGCCGAGCCGTTGGGCATGACCTGGGGCATGAGCGTGCCGGGCGCGCCGAACGGCAGGCCGCCATAGCCGGTATCCTTCAGCTTCTCGACCCCGACCGCCAGGGCGATGTCCGCCGCGCCGGCGGCCACGGCGTAGACCGCCCCGCGAAAGGCCTCCGAGCCCGAGGCGCAGAAGTTCTCCACCCGGGTGACGGCGATGTTGGGCAGGCGCAGGGCGATCGACAGCGGCGTGCCGCCCTTGCCCGTGCCGATCTCGTCGATATGGGTCGAGAACCAGGCCGCGTCGAGCTGGCTGGCCTCGATGCCGGCATCGCTCATCGCCTCGACATAGGCCTCGACCATCAGGTCGTCGGGCCCGGCGTCCCAGCGCTCGCCGAACTTCGAACAGCCCATGCCGAGAATGGCGACCTTGTCGCGGATGCCGCTGGCCATCGTGGTCTTCCTAGCTCGCCTTCTCGGGCGTATTGATCGGGTGTATCGTCGTGCTCATGGGCTTTGCGATCCACGACGAGGAAACGCTGCGCATGGCGCGGGAGCTGGCGGACCGGAAAGGTCTCAGCCTGGACGATGTGTTCGCCCACGCGATGCGTGCGGAACTCGATCGCACCCCGCCGCGGTCCGCGCCAAAGACGCGCGAAGAGAAGCTGGCCATCATGGTCGAACTGCAGGCGCGGTCGGCTGCGCTTCCCATTCTCGACCCGCGAACACCTGAAGAGATGCTGTACGACGAGCACGGCCTGCCGAAGTGATCGTCCTCGATACGTCCGCGGTATTGGCGATCCTCTGGCGCGAGCCCGAGGCGGACGGTTTCATGAAGATCGTCGCGAACGCGAACGGCCTCATGATGTCTACCGCGACACGGCTCGAGCTTGAGATTGTCTGCGTGCGACGGAAGGGTGAGGCCGAGGCCCGGAACATCGCGCGGTTCGTCAGCGAATTCCACATCGGGCTCGAAGTGTTCGACGAACTGCAACTGATGCTCGCGGAGCAAGCCTTCGCCAAATACGGCTCCGGCCGCCACGGCCTGAACTTCGGCGACTGCTTCAGCTACGCCCTGGCCAAGGCCCGCGACCTGCCGCTGCTGTTCAAGGGCGAGGATTTCGCCGCCACGGACGTGAAGCGCGCGCTCTGACACCGTCCTACTCCGCCGCCTGGGCCGAGGTTGCCGCCACCGCCGTCCTGTCCGGCGCGGCCTTCCAGAAGTAGCGGACGAAGCCGCGCTTCTCGTCGCGGTCCTTGATGCGGAACACCATCTTCACCAGCAGGCCGGTCTCGACCTCGCCGGGAGCGACGTCGGTGATGTCGAGCATGATCCGCCCGCCGCCCTCGAACACCACCATGCCGTAGTGGTTGGGCGGGCTCATCGAGAAGGTGAGGTAGTCGGCCGAATAGGTCAGCACCTGGGCCCGGCGCTCGGCGAAGCGATAGGGCTCCTGAGTGTCGACGGCCGGGTTGTTGGGGGCCACCGAGATGCGGGTGCGCGGGAACTGGACGACGCCGGTTTCGCGACAGCGGCCGCCGACCAGGCCCAGGATCTGGTCGCGGTTGCGATAGAGGGTGGTCAGGGCGGTCTTGTTGTCCTTCTCGGCCCGCATGCCGCGGTCCCATTCGACGAGATCGTTGAAAACCAGGAACTTCAGGTAGTTGGTCTCTTCCTGGCGGTCGGCCAGAGAACCGGTCACGCCCCTTGCCGGACGGCTTGATCCGACTTCCCCGCCGACGCGGAAGACTAGAGCCTCGGCGCCCTGGCCGAACTGGGCGACCAGGATCACTTGGCCCGGCGCGGCCTCTTCAAGGGCGTGGGCGAGCAGCAGCGGGCCATGGGCGGCGCCGGCCTCGCCGAGCTGGGCGGCCAGGGTGTCGCGCACGGCCTCGGGACGGACGCCCAGGGTCTTCGCCAGGGTCGCGCCCATGCCGGGAAAGACCGACGGAAAACAGAAATGGTCCACCTCGCCCGCCGACACGCCCGCCGCGTCCAGCGCCGCGCGGATAGCGGGCGGGACCAGCTTGACGATCCCCTCGTCGCGGATCCAGCGCTCCTCCCAGGCATAGTCGAACTCGGCGTCGGAGCCACGGAAGTGATCGACGAAGTCGTCCGTGACCGTGCCCCGGCCGAGAAACTCCGCCGCCCCGCCGTCGGGCGAGACGACGAAGGCCGCCGCCGCGTCGCCGAAGTCGAGCTCCTGAGCCGAGGCGGCGCGGGCCCGGCGGCGCTCCCCGGCCGCGACCAGCACGCGCTTGCCGCTGGCTGCCGCATCCAGGGCCTGCCCCAAAGCCGTCAGGCCGCAGCGCTGCGAGCCGGTGACGTCGGCCGAGCTGATGGAGGGCTCCAGCGTCAGGGCGGCGGCGAGGATGCCGGCGTTCTGGCGGTCGGCGAAGGGCGCGGTCGTCGAGGCGAAGATCGCGCCGTCGATCGCCGCCCGGCCCTCGTCCTCGACGCCGAGCGCGTCGCGAGCGGCCTCGACGGCCATGGTGAGGGCGTCCTCGTCCCAGTTGGCCATGGAGCGCTCGCCCTTGGCCTTGCCGGCCAGGTTCGGGGCGATCCAGGCGTTGGCGGCGACCATCGCCTTGCGGCTGAGGCGAAGACGCGGCGCATAGGCGCCCCAGGCGGCGATGCCGACCATGTTCCACTCCCTGACCAACGCCTGTGCCGGCGACGTATCAGGGTTGAGGTTACGCGCACGGCAGGGCTCGGCAAGCGTGCCCCTCGGTCAACGTCAGCGGTAGGGATCGTCCGTGTTCAGGAAGCCGGCCACGTAGTCGGCGACGCCGTCCTCCAGCGAGGTCATCGGCGCGTTGTAGCCGGCCGCGCGCAGGCGGCCCATGTCGGCCTGGGTGAAATACTGGTACTTGCCCTGCAGCACCTCGGGCATGTCGAAATAGGTGATGTCGGGCTCGCGGGCGACGGCGGCAAAGGTCGCCAACGCCAGGTCCTTGAACGAGCGGGCATGGCCCGAGCCGAGATTGTAGACCCCGCTGACATGCGGGCTCTTGGCCAGCCAGGCGATCACGTCGGCGACGTCGCGCACATAGACGAAGTCGCGCAGCTGGCCGCCGTCCTCATAGTCCGGGTGATGCGACTTGAACAGCCGCACGCCCTCGCCGGCCGCGATCTTGGGCCAGATCTGGCAGACGACCGACTTCATGCCGCCCTTATGGTCCTCGTTGGGGCCGTAGACGTTGAAGAACTTCAGGCCCACCCACTGCGGCGGGGCATGGCCGCGGGCGGCCTCGCGCACGGCGAAGACGTCGAACAGCGCCTTGGACCAGCCGTAGGCGTTCAGCGGCCGCAGCGCCATCAGGCTGTCGATGTCGTCCTTGCCGTCGAAGCCCTGGTCGCCGTCGCCATAGGTGGCGGCCGAGGAGGCGTAGATCAGGCGGGTCCCGTTCTTGGCGCACCACCGCCACAGGTCGCGCGACAGCACGAAGTTGGACTGCACGATCAGGTCGGCGTCGGGCTCGGTTGTCGAGGAGATCGCGCCCATGTGGATCACGAGCTCGACCTCGTCGCCGCGCGCGGCCAGCCAGTCGAACAGCTGCTCGGGAGCGACGAAGTCGGCGATCGGGTGCTTGGCGATGTTGCGCCACTTGCCCTCGGCCGCCTGGCCCAGCCAGTCGCAGACCACGACGTCGAGCGCCGGGTCCTCGCAGAGCTTGGCGACGATGTTGGAGCCGATGAAGCCGGCGCCGCCGGTGACGAGAACGATGCGTCGGGACATGGGCGGGTTATGGCACAGCGGGCTTGGAGGACAAATCGCACCCTCCACATTTGTCATCCCCCGACTTGTTCGGGGGACCCAAGCGGCGTTGAAGGGTGCGCGCGGTTAGCTCAGCTTGGGTCCCCCGTATAACGCGGGGGATGACGGCCTTTAGTGAGCGCTCACGCCGCCCGCTTGCGCTTGGCCAGGGCGTCGAATTCGAGCAGCTCGGCCACGAGGCCCTCGAACTGGCTCAGCGGCACCATGTTGGGGCCGTCCGACGGAGCGTGGTCGGGGTCGGGGTGGGTTTCCATGAACACCATGGCCACGCCGATCGAGACGGCGGCGCGGGCCAGCACCGGCACGAACTCGCGCTGGCCGCCCGAGGACGTGCCCTGCCCGCCCGGCTGCTGCACGCTGTGGGTGGCGTCGAACACCACCGGGCAGCCGATCTCCTTCATGATCGGCAGGCTGCGCATGTCGGAGACAAGGGTGTTGTAGCCGAACGAGGCCCCGCGCTCGCAGGCCAGGACGTTGGGATTGCCCGCGCCGGTGACCTTGGCGATGACGTTCTTCATGTCCCAGGGGGCCAGAAACTGACCCTTCTTGATGTTGATCGCCCGGCCGGTGGCGGCAGCGGCCAGCAGCAGGTCGGTCTGGCGGCACAGGAAGGCCGGGATCTGGATGACGTCGACGGCCTCGGCGACCGGGGCGCAGTGGCTGATCTCGTGCACGTCGGTCAGGGTCGGCAGGCCGGTGACCTCGCGGATCTCCTGGAAGATCGGCAGGCTGTCATAGAGGCCGATGCCGCGGGCGGCCGTGGCCGAGGTGCGGTTGGCCTTGTCGTAGCTGGTCTTGTAGATCAGGCCGACGCCCAGGCGCTCGCCGATCTCCTTGAGGGCGTGGGCCGTTTCCAGCGCGTGCTGGCGGCTTTCCATCTGGCACGGACCGGCGATCAGGGTCAGGCGCTCGGCGTTGCCGATGCGGACGGCCTTGCCGGTCTCCGTCTTAACTTCGACGACGGCGTTGGGGGCGACGGGCTGACTCAAGGCGGGACTTCCGAATAAAGGTGGGGCCGACAGACGTAGGCGCTGAATTTGGCCCACAGGTGGCCTCAACGGCGGAAAGGTGCAAGTGCGGATCGATCCAGGCGTCCCCGGACCCGTCATCGTGTGGCTGCGCAACGACCTGCGCCTGGCCGACAACCCGGCCCTGAAAGCCGCCATCGACACCGGCCGGCCGGTGATCCCGCTCTATATCCTCGACGAGACGCCGGGCGTCCGCGCCATGGGCGCGGCCTCGCTGTGGTGGCTCGACAAGTCGCTGCGGGCGCTCTCCGACAGCTTCAAGGCGATCGGCTCGAAGCTGATGCTGCGGCGCGGCCCGGCGCAGGAGATCCTGAAGGACGTCATCGTCCACGCCGGCGCGGCGGGCGTGGTCTGGAACCGCCTGTACGAACCGGCCGCCATCGCCCGCGACGCCGAGATCAAGGCGGCGCTGAAAGCCGACGGCGTGGTGGTCGAAAGCTGCCTCGCGGGCCTGCTGAACGAGCCCTGGACCGTGCAGAACGGCTCCAAGCAGCCCTACAAGGTGTTCACCCCCTATTGGCGGGCGGCCCGCGCCCACCTGACCCATGTCGAGGTCGAGCGCGCCCCCAAGCATTTGCAAGCGCCCGAGCACTGGCCGCACAGCGACGCGCTGGACGGCTGGAACCTGCATCCGCGCAAGCCCGACTGGTCGAAGGGCTTTTCCATCTGGACGCCCGGCGAGGCCGGCGCCCTGGAACGGCTGGACGATTTCCTTTCCGGCGCCGTCGACGGCTATGGCGAGGGCCGCGACGTTCCCGGGCTGGAGGCGACCTCGCGCCTGTCGCCGCACCTGCACTTCGGCGAGATCGGCCCGCGCCAGGTCTGGGCCGCGGCCCGCACCGCCGCCGAGGCCGGCGACGCCCCGCACGGCGAGATCGAGAAGTTCCTGTCGGAAGTGGGCTGGCGCGAGTTCAACCACTCGATCCTGTTCCATTGGCCGCAGATGCCCAAACGCAACTTCCGGCCGGAGTTCGACGCCTTTCCGTGGGCCGAGAACCCCAAGGGCTTCGAAGCCTGGATCGAGGGGCGCACCGGCTATCCGCTGGTCGATGCGGGCATGCGCGAGCTTTGGGCCACCGGCTTCATGCACAACCGGGTGCGGATGATCACCGCCTCGTTCCTGATCAAGCACCTGCTGGTCGACTGGCGCGACGGCGAGGCCTGGTTCTGGGACACCCTGGTCGACGCCGACCTCGCCAACAATGTCGGCAACTGGCAGTGGGTGGCCGGCAGCGGCGCCGACGCCTCGCCCTACTTCCGCATCTTCAACCCGATCGGCCAGGGCGAGAAGTTCGACCCCAAGGGCGCCTACGTCCGAAAATGGGTCCCGGAGCTGGCCAACCTGCCCGACAGCGCCATCCATCAACCTTGGACCGCGCCCGCGCATCTTTCGGTCGAGGCCAAGCGTAGCTACGCTCGACCCATCGTCGATCATGGACGGGCGCGGGCGCGGGCTCTCGAGGCCTATCGCCATCTGCGCGGTAACGCTTCCGGGGACTGATCCCCTGGCGGACAACCGCGTGCGTTCCCATCTCAAGTGTCGGTTTTTGGGGGTCTGATTTGTCCCGAGTATGGGACGGGAGAGCCGATGACCGACACTCTGCACGCCCAGTGGCGTAACGATCACCTCCGCGCCGCCCCGGCCGCTTTTCGCGCGGCGCTTCGGGTCGCCGTCGAGAACTGGGCCATCGGGTCGCTGACCTTCGTCCTGCCCACGGGCCAGCCGCTGCGCATCGACGGCAAGACCCCGGGACCCGACGCCGTCATCCGCGTGCACGACTATCGCTTCATCCGCCGGGCCTTCGCCTCGGGCGACATCGGCTTTGCCGAAGGCTACATGGCCGGCGAGTGGGAGACGCCCGACCTTTCGGCCGTGCTGACCGCCTTCGCCCTGAACTTCGACAAGCTGTCGGCCCTGGTGCGCGGCAATCCCCTGATGCGGCTGGCCAACCTGCTGTTCCACCGCACCAATCGCAACGACCGCGAGGGCTCCAAGCGCAACATCCACGCCCACTACGACCTGGGCAACGCCTTCTATTCGCAGTGGCTGGACCCGACGATGACCTATTCGTCGGCCCTCTACGACCGGGATCCCAACGCCCGGCTCGAGGCGGCCCAGGCCCGCAAGTACGAGGCCCTGGCCCAGTCCATCGGCCTGACGCCCGACAAGCACGTGCTGGAGATCGGCTGCGGCTGGGGCGGGTTCGTCGAATACGCGGCCAAGAAGGTTGGCGCCCGGGTCACCGCCGTGACCATCTCCAAGGCCCAGCACGACTTCGCCCGCCGGCGCCTTTTCGCGCTGGGCCTGGCCGACAAGGTCGACATCCGGCTGATGGACTATCGCGACGTCGAGGGCCGCTTCGACGGCGTGGCCTCGATCGAGATGTTCGAGGCCGTCGGCGAGGAATACTGGCCGACCTATTTCGACAAGGTCCACGACCTGCTGGCGCCCAGCGGCCGCGCCGGCCTGCAGATCATCACCATCAGGGACGAGCTCTTCGCCCACTATCGCAAGCAGACCGACTTCATCCAGCGCTACGTCTTCCCCGGCGGCATGCTGCCCAGCGAGACCCGCCTGAAGCAGGAGACCGATCGCGCCGGCCTGTCGTGGGAGAACGTCCGCCGCTTTGGCCAGGACTACGCCGACACCCTGGCCGACTGGAACAGGCGGTTCGAGACCGCCTGGGACGACATCCGCCCCCTCGGCTTCGACGAACGCTTCCGCCGGCTCTGGAAGTTCTACCTCGCCTATTGCGAAGCGGGCTTTCGCACGGAGCGGACCAATGTCATTCAATTGGGCCTGAGCCGAAATTAGGATGAGCCGCAGCTAGGAGATCTCGCCGTGTCGCTCTTCACCCTGGTGCTGGACTATCACGGCGGGACCTACCTCTCGCAGTTCGACGCCGACACGCCGGTCGAGGCGGTCGGCGCCTGGTGCCGCGAGTTGCACGACAACCAGTTGCTGGGCGAACCGTCGTCGGTCGTGGCCGAGGGCATCATGGCCGATGCAGTCGAGAACAGCCTTGTGGGAATAGAGGGCCTGTGCGGGGCCTGGTGCGCGGCGACGGCCACGGCCGGGGGCTTGGCCCTGCTCAACGTCATCCAAACCGAGCCCACCACGCACTGAAGCTGCGGCCCAAACCCTGGCTTTCAGGAAAACTGGATTGATCCGGGCGGCCGCATCGCGATCTACCCTAGCTCCAGAAGGCGCACCCTCGCGCGAAGACCCAAGATTTCGACCATGCCCGTCACCGCCAATGTTCTCGACGCCATCGGCAACACCCCGCTGATCCGCCTCAACCGGGCCAGCGAGGCCACCGGCTGCGAGATCCTGGGCAAGGCCGAGTTCATGAACCCCGGCCAGTCGGTGAAGGACCGCGCCGCGCTCAGCATCATCCGCGACGCGGAAGCGCGAGGCCTGCTGCGGCCGGGCGGCCGGGTGGTCGAGGGCACGGCCGGCAACACCGGCATCGGCCTGGCCATGGTCGCCTCGGCGCTCGGCTACAAGACGACGATCGTCATCCCGCGCACCCAGAGCCAGGAGAAGAAGGACGCCATCCGCCTGCTCGGCGCCGAGCTGGTCGAGGTGGACGCCGTCCCCTATTCCAACCCCGACAACTACGTCCGCTATTCCGGCCGGCTGGCCGAGGAACTGGCCAAGACCGAGCCCAATGGCGCGATCTGGGCCAACCAGTTCGACAACGTCGCCAACCGCCAGGCTCACTACCAGACGACCGGCCCCGAGATCTGGGAACAGACCGGCGGCAAGGTCGACGGCTTCATCTGCGCCGTCGGCTCGGGTGGCACCCTGGCCGGCGTGGCCCAAGCCCTGCGCGAGCGCAAGCCGGGTGTGAAGATCGGCCTGGCCGACCCGGGCGGCGCCTCGCTCTACAACTGGTACGCGGCCGGCGAGCTGAAGGCCGAGGGCAATTCGATCAGCGAAGGCATCGGCCAGGGCCGGATCACCGCCAATCTCGAAGGCCTGGCCATCGACCATCCCTACCGCGTCTCAGACGAGGAGATGATGGAGCAGATCTTCGATCTGGTTCAGCACGAGGGCCTGTGCCTGGGCGGCTCGACCGGGATCAACGTCGCCGGCGCCGTGCGCCTGGCCAGGGATCTTGGTCCCGGCCACACCATCGTGACCATCCTCTGCGACCACGGCTCGCGCTACCAGAGCAAGCTGTTCAATCCCGAGTTCCTGGCCGAGAAGGGCCTGCCGACGCCGCCCTGGCTGTAAGACCGTGCATGTTCCTCGTCCTTCGACAGGCTCAGGATGAGGAACAGGGCAAAGACCTCGCAGTCGAAAACCTCACCCTGAGCTTGTCGAAGGGCGTGGTTTTCGTTGCTTGCGCTTGTGCGCGGCGCACATGAAGTTGCCGCCCTCGCTTTAGTTCGAAAGGCCAGCCATGACCCACGTCGATCCGCTCGTCACGACCGCCTGGCTGGCCGACCATCTCGACGCGCCGGACGTGCGGATCGTCGACGCCTCGTGGTTCATGCCCGGCACGCCGCGCGATCCCAAGGTCGAGTTCGAGGCCGGCCACATCCCCGGCGCGGTGTTCTTCGACATCGACGAAATCGCCGACGAGACCTCGCCCCTGCCCCACATGCTGGCCAGCGGCGTCAAGTTCGCCTCGCGGGTGCGCAAGCTGGGCCTGGGCGATGGCGCCCGCATCGTCGTCTACGACAGCACCGGCATCCTGCCGGCCGCCCGGGTGTGGTGGAACTTCCGCGTCATGGGCCACGAGGACGTCGTGGTGCTGGACGGCGGCCTGCCCAAGTGGGTCGCCGAGGGCCGCCCGCTGGAAGACGGTCCCGCCGCGCCGCAGGAGCGTCACTTCACGCCGCGCCTGCAGGCCGACCTTGTCCGCAGCTTCGACCAGATCAAGCGCAACCTGGAGACCGGCCGCGAGCAGGTGATCGACGCCCGCGCCGCCGGCCGCTTCACCGGCGAGGTTCCCGAGCCGCGCGCGGGCCTCAAGAGCGGCCACATCCCCGGCTCGCGCAACATTCCGCTGGCCGCGATGCTGGCGGCCGACGCGACGATGCTGCCGGCCGAGCAGCTTAGGACGGTCTTCGCCGACGCCGGCTTGGACATCGAAAAGCCGATCGCCGCCAGCTGCGGCTCGGGCATCACCGCCTCGGTCACGGCCCTGGCGCTGCATCGCCTCGGCAAGCCCCGGGCGGCGGTCTATGACGGCTCATGGACCGAATGGGGCGGCCGCGACGACGCGCCGGTCGCGACCGGCCCAGTGGCCGATCTGGCCGTGTAAAAACACCCAGGATTATATTAATTTCGAATACAATCTGAAATTGACGAGATGCACCGCGTGGCCGACGCTCGACGTGTTGCGGGTCGGCCGCAAGCCGCCATGGACGACGGCCAGGCCGTACGTCGCTCCCCGCCAGTGCCCATTAGCTTAAAGACCTTCGGCGCGACCATCGTGGCGCCGAGCACGCAACCGCGCGATCGGCGGATCAGCCGGCGCGTTCGTGGGGAGAAAACGCCATGTCGTCCTTCCGTCCGCTCTATGCGGCCCCCATCAGCGACGCCATCGCCGCCGGCGACCTGGACGAGCTGAAAAAGCTCAAAGCCGAGGCCGAGGCCCACCTGCAGCAGTATGGCGACCTCCAGACCCTGCTCGCGGCCCTCAAGGTCGAAATCGCCAAAGCCGAAAAGTCGTCCTGAGGTCCCGGCCAAGGTGCACGTGCACCATCGCGAGCGGTCGCCTTTCGGCGCCACCTTCTCCCGCAAAGGGAGAAGGAAGGGCTAGATGACTTCACCGGCCCTTGGCGCACCCCGCCTTGGCCAGCGCATAGCTGGCGAAGGCCTGCTCCTTGCCGCCAGCGTCGCGGACGACGATGGTCCAGCCGACCTTGTCGGCCTTCACCGTCCAGCGATTGACGAAGCTGGAGCGATCATAGGGATAGGCGACCTCGAAACCTTCGGCGGTCACCGCGCCGGTTCCCATGGACGCCCCATCGCCGCCGAAACTGTCGGCCCACAGACCGATGACGGCGGCCGGTTCCGCGGTCTTGGTCGTGCGGCCGCCGAACAGCAGGTGAGCGGCGTAGGTATCGGCGGGATCGGCCTTGGCGTGACTGTCGGCCTCGACCAGGACCATGGCGTCGCCGGCCGTGGTCTTGACGGCCAGGGCGATGGTCACGGGCTTGCCCATCACCGCCCCCTCGCCGCGCCAGCAGCCGGTCAAAGCCCGCACTTGGGCTGGAGGCCCGACCGGGGCCTCTTCGGCGAAGGCCATGCCGCCCATGACCAGAGCCGCACTCGCCAGCAACAAAACCGAAATTCTCATCTGATCCCCTCGCGCAGCCGGCTAGGCCGACGTGCTCGCGCCTAGATGGCAGATTCTCCGCCCGCGCCGCCACGCCGACGATCGAAAGCTTGAACCGCGGCCACCGGCGACCTTAAACGACGGGTTCCTTTCCGTGTTCACGAGTCCCGCCGCCATGGACGAGAAGACCCGCCTGATCCGTTCGGGCCTGCAGGCCCAGTCGCTGGCGCGGACCGTCAACCCGCCGATCCAGCGCGGCTCGACCGTGCTGATGCCCAACGCCGCCGCGCTGTACGACGACAACCAGCTGTCCTACGGCATCACCGGCCTGTCCTCGCCGGCCGCCTTGCAGGCGGCCCTGGCCGAGCTTGAGGGCTCGCCGGACGTCACGCTGTATCCCTCGGGCCTGGCGGCGATCACCGGGGCGATGATGGCGGTGCTGAAGGCCGGCGACGAGGTGCTGGTGGTCGACAGCGCCTACAAGCCGACCCGCCGGTTCTGCGACCGCTTTCTGACCCGCTTCGGCGTCACCACCCGCTACTACGATCCCTCGCTGGACGCCGACGCGCTGTTGGCTTTGGCCGGTCCGAAGACCCGGCTGATCCTGCTGGAAGCCCCCGGCTCCCTGACCTTCGAGATGCAGGACGTGCCGGCCATCGCCGCGGCCGCCAACGCCCGGGGCATCCTGACCCTGATCGACAACACCTGGGCGGCCGGCCTGCTGTTCAAGCCGCTGGCGCACGGGGTGACGATCAGCGTCCAGGCCCTGACCAAATATGTCGGCGGCCACTCCGACTGCTTCATGGGCAGCGCCACGACCATGGACCCGGTGATCGGCGACGAATTGGGCAACGCCATGTGGGACGTGGGCTGGTCGGTGTCGCCCGACGACGCCTACGCCATGCTGCGCGGTCTGCGCACCCTGGCCACGCGCCTTCCGCGCCACGAGGAGAACGGCCTGGCCGTGGCCCGCTGGCTGCAACAGCGGCCCGAGGTCGCCCGGGTGCTGCATCCCGCCCTGCCCGAGGATCCGGGCCATGCGATCTGGAAGCGTGACTTCTCCGGCGCCTGCGGGCTGTTCGGCGTCGTGCTGAAACCGACCTCGCAGAAGTCCGTGCACGCCTTCCTCGACGCCCTGACCCTGTTTGGCCTCGGCTTCTCGTGGGGCGGCTACGAGAGCCTGGCGATCCATTGCGATCCGCAGCTGAAGAGCCGCTCGAAGCCGCTGAACTTCGAAGGACCACTGCTGCGCCTGCACATCGGCCTGGAGGCGCCGGGCGACCTGATCGCCGACCTCGAGCGCGGTTGCGCGGCCCTGGCGACGGCTTGAGGCGGCGCGCCGCACGGTCGCCGCAACCGTGACCCAAATGCGGCCGAACGGCCGAATTTGCTGTTTGTCGCGGCGCCTTTCGCCCGCGTGGAAGCGCTCGAAACGCGACCGCCGTTATATTTCCGTCACGTCGCAACCCGTTGCTACGTCAGGGGTTCTTCGCGCGAAAGGAGCCCCAATGGACGCTCGCCTCGCCGATCGGCTTCAGCCCTGTAACGATGTAGAAGCCGCTCAGCGGGAGGCCGGACCGGAAGCTTGGCTTCCAGCCGAAGCGCCGCTCTCGATGCCAGTGCGCGTGTTATCTGCGCCTGCCAGGGGACGGCGGCGGCTGGCGCGATCACGGTTGAGCCGGCGCCTCACATTGCTTGGCGTCACGATGCTGGCTTTTGTGTTTGGTTTGAGCTCGATGCTAGACGCCTTCGCGGCGGGGGGTGTCAGCCTGCTGGAGTTTATCGACGCCCTGCTCGTGGCGACGTTGCTCGCTTGGACGGGTTTTTCGTTCTCAGCTTCGCTAGGCGGCTTTCAGCTTGCACTTGCCAAATATAGTTGGGAGCGGCGGCTGGAGGGTCCTCCATCATCGCACCTTAAAGGACGGGTCGCCCTGCTGGCGCCGATCTACAACGAGGACGTCGCCTCGGTGTTCGCCCGACTGGAGGCCATGCGCGTCGACCTGGACCGCGAGCGGCTGTCGGCGACCTTCGACATCTTCGTGCTCAGCGACACCCGCAACGAGGCCATCGCCGCGGCCGAGTTGGAGGCCGCCTTGGTCGCCAGGGCTGGCCCCTCGCCCACCCCGGTCTATTACCGCCGCCGGGTCGACAACATCGACCGCAAGACCGGCAACATCGCCGAATGGGTGCGCCGGTTCGGCGGGGCCTATGAGTGCATGGTCGTGCTGGACGCCGACAGCCTGATCAACGCCCGTTCGCTGCGCCGCATGGCGGGAGCCATGGAGGCCGACGCGACCCTGGGCGTGCTGCAGGCGGGCACCACCATCGTTGGCCGCAGCACGCTGCTCAGCCGCGCCGAGCAGTTCGCCAGCTGGGTCTACGGCCCGCTGGCCACCTGGAGCCTGGCCTGGTGGAGCGGCGCCGAGGCCAATTATTTCGGCCACAACGCCATGATCCGCACCCGCGCCTTCGCCGAGTGCTGCGGCCTGCCCCATCTGCCGGGCAAGGCGCCGTTCGGCGGCGCGATCCTCAGCCACGATTTCGTCGAGGCTGCCCTGATGCGGCGCGGCGGCTGGGCCGTGCGCATGGCGCCGACTTTGGAAGGCGTGCACGAGGAGGCCCCGCCGACCCTGTCGGACCTGCTGGCCCGCGACCGCCGCTGGTGCCAGGGCAACCTGCAGCACCTGGCGATCCTGGGCGTCAAGGGCCTGCATCCGATCAGCCGCCTGCACCTGCTGCGCGGCGCCCTGGCCTACGCCCTGGCCCCGGTCTGGCTGCTGCTGGTGGTGTTGAGCGCCCTGCTGGCCGCCTTCCCCGTCGCCGGTGCGGAGGACGCCGAGTTCTTCCTGGTCGAGGGCGCGGCCAGCGCCTTCGCTGTCTCCCTGATCTTCCTGGCCGCGCCCAAGGTGCTGGCGGTGATCCTGACCTGCCGAGAAGGTCATGCCGACGGCTACGGCGGCGTTGGACGGCTATGGGCGTCGGTGGCGGTCGAGACCGTCCATTCGACCCTGGCCGCGCCGGCTATGCTGTTCGGCCATGCACGCGCCCTGCTCGACATCGTGGCCGGCCGCGACTCCGGCTGGGCCGTACAGCGGCGCGACGCCGCCGGTACGGACTGGGGCGAGGCGCTGCGGCGGCACACGCCGGAAGTCATCGCCGGCCTGGCCCTGCTGGTCTGCGCGGTGCTGGCCGGTCCCTCGCTGGGGATCTGGATCCTGCCAGCCGCCCTGGGCCTGGCGATCGCGCCGGCGGTGTCGGTGGTGACGGGCAGCGCGCGCTGGGGCCTGGCCCTGCGCCGACGCGGCCTGCTGATCGTGCCCAGCGAGCTCGACCCGTCGCGCCTGCTGCGGCACGCCTACAAGCGTCCCGCGGAGGCGCTGCCCGAACTCGTGGAGACCGCGGAAACCGTCGCGGCCTGAGGCCCGTCAGGCGCGGCGGGCGCTGGCCTCGATCTGCGCCAGTTCCGGCGTCCAGCGCAGGTCCTGGGCGCGACGGGCGACAGCGCCGATGACGATCAGCACCGGACCGCCGGTCCCGCCCGTCAGCAGTTGCGGCAGGGTGTCGAGGCGACCGGTGCGCAGGGCGGCGGCCGGATCGCCGGCCCGCTCCACCACCAGGGTCGGGGTGCTGGGCGAACGACCGGCGGCGATCAGGCGACGGCCGAGCTCGGCCGCGGCTTCCCCGCCCATGTAGACGGCAACCGTGGCCTCGGGATCCGAGGCGGCGGCCCAGTCCTCGATGACGTCGCCGCTGCCGACCCGGGCCGTGGTGAAGATCACCCGGCGGGCCTCGCCGCGATGGGTGAGCGGGAAGTTGAACTGGGCGGCGGCGGCGCTGGCGGCGGTGACGCCGGGCACGACCTCGACCGACACGCCATGCGCACGGAGGAACTCGGCTTCCTCGCCCACCCGGCCGAACACCGACGGATCGCCGCCCTTCAGCCGCACGACGCGCAGCCCGCGACGCGCCAGGCGCAGCATCAGGCGGTTGATCGCCTCCTGCTTCATGCTGGGCCGGCCCGAGCGCTTGCCAGTCAGGATGCGCACGCAACCGGCCGGCGCCAGGGCGATGGCCTCGTCCGAGACCAGGGCGTCGTAGAGCAGCGCCTGGGCGCCCTCGACCGCGCGGGCGGCGCGCAGGGTCATCAGGTCGACCGGGCCTGGACCGGCGCCGACCAGCAGGACGTCTCCCAAGCCAGCATCATGCGACATCGGCGGTCTCCTTGGCCTTGAGGGAAGCGGCGGCGGCGATCATCCGGGCGATCTCCGGACGGCACGAGCCGCAGTTGGTTCCGGCGCCGGTGGCCGCGCCGACCGCGTCGGCGGTAGCGGCCCCGGCGACGATGGCGGCGTCGACGGCCTTGGCCCCCACCTTCAGGCAGGCGCACACCATCGGCCCCTTGTCGACCGGCGCGCCGGGCGGGCGGCCGATCAGCAGGGACGAGCGGTCCTGGGCCGACAGCTGGTCGAGGGCGAACAGGTCGGCCAGCCAGTCGCGCGGCGGCAGACGGCCGGCGGCGGTCTGGAACAGCACGGCGACCAGCTTGCCATCCTCGATCCAGGCCTCGCGACGCGAACCGGCGCCGGCGTCCTCGAACACCGTGGTCTCGCCGGTCAGGCCCTTGGTCAGGCGCTTGCGCAGAGCGTCACGCTCGGCGGCGTCGCCCCGGCCGGCGAATTCGTGCAGTTGGGCCGCATCCTGCGGGATGCGCCGCCAGACGAGGTCGAGGCCGGCGGGCGCGGCGATGGTCTCGCGGGTGAGGAAGAAGCCCTTCCAGGTCTCGCGATAAGGCCGCGCGCGGGCCGGCGTGTGCTTGAACTCCGGCTGGCCGGAGGTCGGGTCGAGATTGGGCGCGATCAGGTGGTTGGACTTGCCCGACGGCGCGAAGGCGTCGGTCCAGTGCATCGGCATGAACAGGCCGCCGCGTCGCTGGCGGTCTGTGACCTTGGCCAGAGCCACGGCCTCGCCGCGCACCGTGGAGACGCGGGTCAGGGCGCCGTCCTTGATCCCCAGGCCCTCGGCGTCGGCCGGGTGGATCTCGACGAAGGGCTCGGGGGCGTGGCGACAGAGGTCGGGGGCCAGGCCCGTACGGGTCATGGTGTGCCACTGGTCGCGGATGCGGCCGGTGTTGAGCGACATCGGGAAGGCGTCGCTGACGGCGTCGGCTGGCCCCTTGGGGCGCACCGGAACCATGCGGGCGCGGGCGTCAGGCGTCTGGTAGCGGCCGTTGACGAACAGGCGCGGCGTGCCCTGCCCTTCGACGCGGACCGGCCACTGGATCGGGGTCATGGCGGCGTAGTCGTCGGGGGTCATGGCGGCCAGGCCCGTCAGATCGAGCAGGCGCGAGCCCTTGTTCTCATAGGCGGTCAGGCGCGCCCATTCGCGGAAGATCGAGCCTTGCGAGGGCCAGCCGAAACCGTCGAAGCCCATGCCCTGAGCGACGTCGGCCATGATCCGCCAGTCGGCGCGGGCCTGGCCGGGCGCGGCGAACAGGGCCCGCTGGCGGGAGATGCGGCGCTCGGAATTGGTGACCGTGCCGTCCTTCTCGGCCCAGGCCAGGGCCGGCAGCTTCACATGGGCATAGGCCGTGGTGTCGGTTTCGACGCAGTCGGAGACCACGACGAAGGGGCACTTTTCCAGCGCCTCGCGCACCGCGCCGGCGTTGGGCAGGCTGACGGCGGGGTTGGTGGCCATCACCCAGATCGCCTTGATCTTGCCAGACCGCACCGCCTCGAACATCTCGACGGCCTTCAGGCCCGGCGCGCGGGCGGTGTCGGGCGCGCCCCAGAAGCGGGCGACGCGGTCGCGGTCTTCGGGGGCGAAGTCCATATGGCCGGCCAGGGTGTTGGCCATGCCGCCGGTCTCGCGCCCGCCCATGGCGTTGGGCTGGCCGGTGATCGAGAACGGGCAGGCGCCCGGCTTGCCGATGCGGCCGGTGGCCAGGTGCGTGTTGATGATCGCCAGGCCCTTGGCGACGCCCTGGGCCGACTGGTTGGAGCCCATCGAGAACAGGCTGACGGTCTTCGGGTAGGCGGCGAACAGGTCGTAGAAGGTCAGCAGGTCTTCCACCGCCACGCCGCAGTCGGCGGCGACGGCGGCGGGCGACTGATCGTCCTGCACCAAGGCCTCGCGGACGGCGTCGATGCCGTTCACGTGCTCGCGGATGTAGTCGAGGTCGAGCTGGCCGCGACGGTCGATCTCGGCCAGCAGGCCGTTCCACAGCCGCACGTCGCTCTGCGGAGCGATCGCAAGATGCAGGTCGGCGCCCTCGGCGGTGTCGGTGCGGCGCGGGTCGATGACCACGTGCTTCTGGCCGCGGGCCTTGGCGGTCTCCAGGCGGCGGAACAGGATCGGGTGGGTCCAGGCGGCGTTGTGGCCGGCGAAGACCACCAGGTCGGCCTCGTCGAGATCCTCGTAGCAGCCGGGCACCAGGTCGGCGCCGAAGGCCTGCTTGTGGGCGGCGACGGCCGAGGCCATGCAGAGACGGCTGTTGGTGTCGATATTGCCCGAACCGATGAAGCCCTTCATCAGCTTGTTGGCGACGTAGTAGTCCTCGGTCAGCAGCTGACCGGAGACGTAGAAGGCGACGCTATCGCGGCCGTGGCGGGCGATGGTGTCGCGGAAGCGCTTGGCGACCAGCGACGTCGCTTCGCCCCAGGAGGCGACGCGGCCGTTGATCGTCGGCTCCAGCAGGCGTCCGCCGAGACCGACCGTGGCTCCCAGCGCCGAGCCCTTGGAGCACAGCCGGCCAAGGTTGGCCGGATGCTGGCGGTCGCCCGACACGGCCAGGGCCCGGTCGGGTCCCGCCGCGCCGGCGACGCCGCAGCCCACCCCGCAATAGGGGCAGGTGGTCCTGACCGTCGCGATGACGCCGGAGCCGTCGGCCATCGGATCAGGCCGCCATCACCGGCTGGGCCAGCAGGACCCGGCCGTCCTGCACCCGCACCGGCACCACCGGGGTGCAACCCTTGCCGGCGTCGGCGCCGGTGGGGTGGCCGGTCTTCAGGTCGATGACCCAGCTGTGCAGCGGACAGGTCACGCCGTGGCCGTGGACGATGCCCTGGCTCAGCGGTCCATGCTTGTGCGGGCAGCGGTCGACCAGGGCGAAGACCTGGCCGTCGCTGGTGCGGAACACAGCCACGTCGCCCTGGGCCGTCGCCACCCGACGCGAGCCCCGCTCTGGGATGTCGGTGACGGCGCCCACGTCGTGCCAGTCGGGGTCGATGTCGAAAGTCTGGATCGTCATTCCGCAGCCATCCCCATCGGAAGCGTCGCCATCGGCTTGAATTCACCGGCCTCGACGCCCTTGCTGGCGCGCTCGGCCCACGGATCGACCTGGGCGGTCTCCTGCGAGATCACGAAGCGGGCGAAGAGCGCGGCGCGGTTGTCGAGGTCCTCGACGGTGGCCGCGTGGATGGTTTCCAGGCCGATGCGGGCCATCCACTTGTAGATCCGCTCCAGGTACCAGCCGCCCTCGCGGTACATCTGCATGACCGCCGAGATCAGCTGGATCGCCTCCTCCTCGGTGGCGACCTTGGTCAGCAGCTGCGTGCCCTGGATGTGCAGGCCGGCGGCGCCGCCGACATGGATCTCGTAGCCGCTGTCGACGCAGATCACGCCGATGTCCTTGCAGGTCGATTCCGCGCAGTTGCGGGGGCAACCCGACACCGCCAGCTTGACCTTGGCCGGCGCCCACGAACCCCACATGAACTTCTCGAGCTTGATGCCGAGACCGGTGGAGTCCTGGGTGCCGAACCGGCACCAGTCGCTGCCGACGCAGGTCTTCACCGTGCGCAGGCCCTTGGCGTAGGCGTGGCCGCTGACCATGCCCGCCGCGTTGAGGTCGGCCCACACCGCGGGCAGGTCGTCCTTCTTGACGCCCAAGAGGTCGATGCGCTGGCCGCCGGTCACCTTCACCGAGGGGATCGCGTACTTGTCGGCCACGTCGGCGATGGCGCGCAGCTCGTCGGGCGTCGTCATGCCGCCCCACATGCGCGGGACGACCGAGTAGGTGCCATCCTTCTGGATGTTGGCGTGGACGCGCTCGTTGATGAAGCGCGACTGGCTGTCGTCCTTGTACTCGCCGGGCCAGGCGCACAGCAGGTAGTAGTTGAGGGCCGGCCGGCACGAGGCGCAGCCGTCGGGCGTGGTCCATTCCATGGCCTGCATGACCGCGGGCATGGACCTCAGGTCCTGGGCCAGGATCGCCTCGCGCACCACGCCGTGCGGGTGGTGCGTACACTTGCACATCGGCTTGGGGCCCGTCTGAGCCTTGAAGCCGTCGCCGAGCGTGGCGCGGATGACCTGCTCGACCAGCGGCGTGCACGAACCGCACGAGGCCGAGGCCTTGGTAACGGCGCGAACGTCGTCCAGGCTGGTCAGACCCTGGGTGGTGATGGCGGAAGTGATCGCCCCCTTGCAGACGCCGTTGCAGCCGCAGATTTCCTGCGTATCGGGCATGGCCGCAACGGCCGCGCTAGGGTCCAGGCCGGACAGCCCTTCCGTGATCGCCTGGCCGAAGATGATGGTGTCGCGGATGTCGGCGACGTCGGTGCCGGCCTTCATCAGGTCGAAGTACCAGCCGCCGTCGGCCGCGTCGCCGAACAGCACCGCCCCGGCGACCTTGCCGTCCTCAATGACCACGCGCTTGTAGACGCCGCGGCCGGCGTCGCGGAACACGATGTCCTCGCAGCCCTCGCCGCCGGCGAACTTGCCGGCCGAGAACACGTCGACGCCCGAGACCTTCAGGCGGGTCGACAGCACCGAGCCGGCATAGGCGCCGGCCCCGTCGGTCAGTTCCTCGGCCAGGGCCCGGCACATGTCCCAGATGGGGGCCACCAGGCCGTAGCAGGCGCCGCGGTGCTCGACGCACTCGCCGACCGAGAACACCGCCGGATCGGAGGTGCGCATGGCGTCGTCGACGATGATGCCGCGATTGACCTGCAGGCCGCTCGCCTTGGCCAGGGTGGCGTTCGGCCGGATGCCGACCGCCATCACCAGGATGTCGCAAGGCAGGGTGCGGCCGTCCTTCAGCTTCAGGCCCGTGACCTTGCCGTCCTCTCCGACGATCGCTTCGGAGTGAGCGCCCAGCACGGTCTCGACGCCGCGCTCCAGCAGGGCCTCGCGCAGCAGATAGCCGGCGCTCTCGTCGAGCTGGCGCTCCATCAGCACGTCCATCAGGTGGACGACCGTGGCGCCCATGCCGCGACGGGCCAGGCCGTAGGCGGCTTCCAGGCCCAGCAGGCCGCCGCCAATCACCACGGCGCGGGCGCCGGGCTTGGCCGAGGCGGCGATCATGGCGTCGACGTCGTCGAGGTCGCGGAAGGTGACCACGCCCGACAGGTCGGCGCCCGGCAGCGGCAGGCGGAACGGATCCGAGCCGGTGGCCAGGATCAGCTTGTCATAGGGAACCTCGAGACCGCCCTCGGCCAGCACCTTGCGGCCTTCCAGGTCGACCCCGGTGACCCAGCGGCCGGCATGCAGGGTGATGCCGTTGTCGCGGTACCAAGCTTCGTCGTTGATGACGATGTCGTCGAAGGTCTTCTCGCCCGCCAGCACGGGCGAGAGCATGATGCGGTTGTAGTTGACCCGCGGCTCGGCGCCGAAGATCGAGATCTCGTAGCGCGAGGGATCGCGCTTGAGGATCTCTTCGACCGCCCGACACCCGGCCATGCCGTTGCCGATGACGACCAGCTTTTCCTTGGTCATGACTTTGAGCTCGTTGCGGAACATGGGGATCAGACGCGAACCGGGGCGGCGTCGCCGTGCAGGGTCGGCCAGACGGCGCGCCAGCGGGCCTTCAGGCCGTGCAGGGCGAAGAGCGCGAACACGGCCAGGGCGGCGAAGCCGAGGAAGCCGACCTGGTAGTCGCCGGTCAGTTTCTTGGCGAGGCCGAGGCTGGAGGCCAGGTAGAAGCCGCCGATGCCCCCGGTCATGCCGATCAGGCCGGTCATCACCCCGATCTCCTTGCGGAAGCGCTGCGGGGCCAGCTGGAACACCGCGCCGTTGCCCGCGCCCAGGGCCAGCATCGAGAACATCAGCACCGCCAGGGCCAGCCAAGGCGAAGGCAGCTTGAAGCTGGCAGCCGCCAGGCCGACGGCGGCCAAGGCGTAGACGACAGTCAGGGTGCGCACGCCGCCGAAGCGGTCGGCCAGGCCCCCGCCGACCGGGCGGATGAACGAGCCGGCGAAGACGCAGGCGGCGGTGAAGAAGCCGGCGATCACCGGATCCAGGCCGTATTCGGCGTTGAAGTAGATGGTCAGCGACGAGGCCAGGCCGACGAAGCCGCCGAAGGTGACGCCGTAGAGCAGCATCAGCCACCAGGCGTCCGGAACCTTCAGCACGTCGAGATACTCGGCCAGCTTCTTGGGCGCGGGCTGCTCGGGAGCGTCCTTGGCCAGCAGCATGTAGACGACGAAGGCGACGGCCAGCGGCAGGGCGGCCAGGCCGATGACGTTTTGCCAGCCGAAGGTCTTGGCCAGCATCGGCGCGAACAGGGCGGCCAGGGCGGTGCCCGAGTTGCCGGCCCCAGCGATGCCCAGGGCCAACCCCTGGTGCTCCTGCGGATACCAGCGCGAGGCCAGCGGCAGGGCGACGGCGAAGGAGGCGCCGGCCACGCCGAGCACCACGCCCAGGGCCAGGACCTGATGATAGTTGTGCACCCCCAGCAGCCAGGCCGTGGCCAGGCCGCCCAGCACGATCAACTGGCCGAACATGCCGGTCTTCTTGGGGCCGATGCGGTCGACCAGCACCCCGTTGACGAGGCGCAGCAGGGCGCCGGCCAGCACGGGTACGGCGACCATCAGGCCCTTCTGGGCGGGGTCGAGATGGAAGTCCTTGGCAATGGCCACGCCCAGCGGGCCGAGGATCACCCAGACCATGAACGACAGGTCGAAATAGAGGAACGCGGCGAACAGGGTCGGCGTATGTCCGGCCTTGAGGAAGTCACGAGAAATCATGATGCGCCTCGGAATGTTGCGTGTCTGCAAGAGCGAGGCGTCGTCGCCTCGTCGGGTGACCGCATCCGAGCGGTCGTCTCTGGCAGCCACGGACGCCGTTGTCCGAAGGCTTGAGATGACAAAACAACGGTCCGGGGACGGATGTCACGGGGGATGAGCGGCGCCGCCCCGCACAACGCCGCCAGCGTATGAATGCTCAGCAAAAGGGCGCCAGAGGCGCCCAGTCATTGTGCAGATGCGAGAGGGAAAAGCGCCTCAGGCGCGAGCGCGGCCGATCGAGAACCCTGCCGCGTAACGCTTGGCGAGGCTGGAATCGAAGCGGGGCCCCTCGAACAGCGGCGCCAGTTGCGGCGGAGCGTCCACGAAGACCTGGGCGGGATCGACCACAGGACCGACGGTCAGGGCCGCGGCCCGGAACATGTCGGGGCGATAGACGGCGTCGGCCGCCGCCTCCAGGTCGGCGTCGGCGCTGACCTGGCCCCAACGCACCATCTGCGACAGGAACCACAGCGCATGTTCGCGGCGCGGCAGGCCGGCGCCGTCGCGGTGGAAGACGATCTCGTCGTTGAGCGCCCGCGCCAGGGCTTCGGGCGCGACCCCGACGTGCTCGGGGCGCGCCAGCAGGTCGATCAGGTCCTGGCGGTTGGCCGGATCGTCGGCCCAGGCCGAGGCGCGGATCATGGCGCGCAGGGCGGCCCGCAGTTCGTCCGGATAGTGATGAGCCCAGGCTTCGGTGACGCCGAACACCTTGTCGGGGCCACCCGGCCAGAAGGCCGAGGCGCTGATCAGCACCTCGCCCAAACCTTCGAGCACGGCCACGGCGTTCCACGGCGCGCCGACGCAGAAGCCGTCGATGTCGCCGGCCCGAAGCTGCTCGACCATGCGCGGCGGCGGCGTAACGACCAGGCGCACATCGCGGTCCGGGTCGATCCCGGCCTGGGCCAGCCAGTAGCGCAGCTCGTAATTGTGCATCGAATAGGGGAACACGACCGCGAAGGTCAGGGGCGCGGCGCCCTGCCCCGCCCGCTCGGCGATGACCCGGGCCAGGGCGCGGGCCGAGACCGGTTGCTCGGTCATCACCTCGGGATCAGCCGCGCGCATGGCCTCGGCCAGGGCGATGGAGACCGTGACGGCGCTGCCGTTGCGGTTCAGGGCCATCGGGGCGATCAGCGACGGGCCGACATCGAGGGTGAGGCCGCCGGTAGCGCCGGCCGCCGCGGCCAGGGCCATCGGCGCCAGCATGTGGGCGCCGTCCAGCGCGCCGACGGCGACCTTGTCGCGGATCGTCGCCCACGAGGCCTCGCGGCTGAGCGAGACGTCCAGCCCCTCTTCGGCGAAGAAGCCCAGGCTCTTGGCAGCGACTAGGGGCGCGCAGTCGGTCAGGGGAATGAAGCCCAGCTTCAGATCGGCGAGCCCGCTCACGAGGCGTCTCCCTTCAGCACGCCTGCGAAGGCCAGCAGGTCGGCCGCGATCGCGCCGATCGGCTTGCCGCGGTCCATGGCCAGCTTGCGCAGCAGGCGATAGGCGCCGTCCTCGTCCAGCCCCCGCTCCTTCATCAGCAGGCCCTTGGCCCGCTCGACGGTCTTCCGTGATTCCAGGTCGGCCTTCACCTTGGCCAGGTCGCCGCGAAGCTGCTGGGTCAAGGCGAAGCGGCTCATGGCCACGTCGAGGATAGGGCGGACGCGGGCCGGGGCCAGGCCGTCGACGACATAGGCCGCCACGCCGGCGCGGACGGCCTGTTCGGCCAGGCCCGGCTCGGAGCGGTCGACGAACATCACCACCGGACGCGGATTGGCCTGGCTGGCCTCGCGCAGGCTCTCCAGCGTATCGCGGTCGGGGCTTTCGGCGGCGATCACCACCACGTCGGGCGCGAACTCGATCGCCTCGCGCTCGTCGAAACGTTCCGAGCGGCGGACCTCCAGCGGGTGCACGCCCGCCAGCCCTTCGGCCACCAGGGCGGCCCGGGCCGGATCCGGATCGATGACGAGAACGCGCATGGCTATCGCCCTAAGGACCGCCGCCCTTTGGGGGGAGGCTCTTTCGGCCAAGCTCATGCTCGAACGCGCTTCCGCCCAAGCATGAGGCGCCATTGCATACTGGTAAGGCAGCGAGGAGACCTTGGCGCTGCGACCAAGGGTGGCGCCGGCTAGTCGACCGCCAGGATCACGTCGGACGGCGCGATCAGGACGTGGACGGTCGCGCCGGGCGCGAGACCCGCCGCGTCGCGCGCCACCGTCGCCACAAGGGTCTTGCCCTCGGCCAGGGCGACCACGACCTCGCTGGCGGCCTCGCCGTCCTCGCGGTCGAAAACCTGGCCGCTCAGCCGATTGTCGCCGGAGGCGGCGGGCGGCGTTGCGGACAGGCGCACGAAGCTCGATTTGATCAGGGCAACGGCAGGCCGGCCGACGGCGAGGCCCAGTTCCTCGGCGCTGCGGCGGGTGATCACCGAGGCGATCTCCAGGCCGCCGCCGAGATCCAGGCGAACCTCGACCGTCACCCCGGCCGGAACCAGGGCGACCACCACGCCGCGCAGGGCGTTGCGGGCGCTGGTGCGCAGGCCCAGGCTCCAAAAGAGATCGCTCCCCTCCTCCGCGGCCAGGCCCGCCTCCAGCCGCGACAGGGCCGCCCCGACCTCGCGCTCCATGTCGCGGAAGGCCTTGATCACCGCATGGCCTCGCGGCGTGACCTGGGCCGCCCCGCCGGACTTGCCGCCAGCGCTGGCCGCGATCAGCGGCGCGTCGAACAGGTTGTTGAGCGCCTGCACGGCGTCCCAGGCGCCCTTGTAGCTGAGCGCCAGGCGCTTGGCGGCGGCGCTGATCGAGCCCAGCTCGGCCACCGCCTCGACCAGAGCGATGCGCTCCAGGCCGACGCGGGCCAGGGCGCCGCGCCGCAGGACCAGGCTGGCGCTGAGATCGCCCGTGCCGCTCATCGATCAGGCCTCCGACTCCGTTGGATCGCTTGTCGCCCGGCGCTGCGCGAAAAAACAGTCTGACGGCGCTCGAAAGCTCGTTATGAAGTCCAGTTACATAACCTGATCGAGACCCCGCATGTCGCTCGCCCGCCGCCCGCTGATCGCCGCCGTCCTGGCCGGAGCTCTATCGCTGGTCGCCGGCGCGGCCTTCGCGGGCGAGACCAAGGTGGCGGTGGCCGCCAATTTCACCGAGCCGGCCAAGGCCATCGCGGCGCAGTTCGAAAAGGCGACGGGCCACAAGGCGACACTGAGCTTCGGCTCGTCGGGCCAGTTCTACGCCCAGATCGCCAACGGCGCGCCCTATGAGGTCTTCCTGTCGGCCGACGTCGAGCGACCGCAGAAGGCGGAAAGCGAAGGCCTGGCCGTGGCGGGCTCGCGCTTCACCTACGCCACCGGGCGTCTCGTCCTGTGGAGCAAGATCCCCGGCCTCGTCGACGGCAAGGGCGCGGTGCTGGCCAAGGGCAGGTTCGAGAAGCTGTCGATCGCCGATCCCAAGGCCGCGCCCTATGGCCTGGCGGCGGTCGAGACCCTGACCAAACTCAAGCTCTACGAAGGCCTCAAGCCGAAGATCGTCACCGGCTCGTCGATCACCCAGGCCTACCAGTACGTCCAGACCGGCGCGGCCGAGCTGGGCTTCGTGGCCCTGTCGCAGGTGATCGACGACAAGGGCGGCTCGCGCTGGGTGGTGCCCAAGGCCGACCATACGCCGATCGACCAGCAGGTCGTACTGCTGAAGACGGGCGCGGACAGCGAGGCGGCCAAGGCCTTCCTGGCCTTCCTGAAGAGCCGCGAGGCCAAGGCGATCATCCGTCGCTACGGCTACGAGGTGCGCTGACGGCCATGGTCGAGGTCGTCTGGCTGACCCTGAAGCTGGCAACGGTCGTCACCTTGCTGCTGCTGGCATTGTCCACGCCGCTGGCCTGGTGGCTGGCGCGTGGCAAGTCGGTGCTGAAGCCGGTGGTCGGGGCGCTGGTGGCCCTGCCGATCGTGCTGCCGCCGACGGTGCTGGGCTTCTACCTGCTGATCGCTCTGGGGCCCAAGAGCCCGCTGATGCTGCTGCTGGCGCCGTTCGGCGTGCGGACCCTGGCCTTCACCTTCGAGGGGCTGGTGATCGGCTCGCTGGTCTATTCCCTGCCCTTCGCCGTCCAGCCGCTGCGCAACGCCTTCATGGCCATCGGCGACGAGCCGCTGGAGGCCGCCGCGACCCTGGGCGCGGGCAAGGCGGCGACCTTCTGGCGGGTGGCTCTTCCCCTCGCCCTGCCCGGCTACGCCGTGGCCGCCCTGCTGGCCTTCGCCCACACGATCGGCGAGTTCGGGGTGGTGATGATGCTGGGCGGCGGCATTCCCAGCGAGACCCAGGTGCTGTCGATCGAGATCTACCGCCTGGTCGAGAGCCTGGAATGGGACAAGGCTCACCAGCTGTCGCTTCTGCTGCTGGCCTTCGGCTTCCTGGCGGCCCTGACCCTGCTGTTGCTGGAGCGGCGGCGAAGCGCCCCGGCCTGAACGCATCCCGAAACGATACATCGGCCTCTGGGCGAGCGCCCGCCCTGTGCTATTGACGCGCCTCGCCTTCCTGGCGTCCGCCTTCCGAGTTTCACCGCGCATGTCCGATCCCGCCGCCCCGAACACCGGTCCCGAAGACGACGCCAAGATCGAGGAGGCGGTCGTCGAGACCGCGCCTGAAGCCGCTCCGCCCGCCGCCGAACCGCCGGCCAAGCCGCCGCGCGTTCCGATCTGGAAGCAGCGTCCGTGGCAGATCGGCGCCGCCGTCGTGGTGCTGGCGATCGTCGCCGTCGTGACCTGGCTGCTGTGGTCGCTGCCGCTGGGCCGGGCCCTGGAGCCGGCGAGCAATCCGACGATGGTGCTGCTGGCCTCGGACGGCAAGGCGATCGCCCGGCGAGGGTCTTACAAGGAAGCCCCGATCGAGGCGGCCAAGCTGCCCAAGTACGTGCCCGGCGCCTTCATCGCCATCGAGGACCGGCGCTTCTACTCGCACATGGGCATCGACCCGAAGGCCATCGCCCGGGCCGTCGGCGCCAACGCCAAGGCCGGCGGGGTGTCGGAGGGCGGCTCGACGATCACCCAGCAGCTGGCCAAGAACGCCTTCCTCAGCAACGACCGCAACCTACGGCGCAAGGCCCAGGAGGCGCTGATCGCCCTGTGGCTGGAGGCGCGGCTTTCGAAGGAAGAAATCCTGTCACGCTACCTGTCGGCGGTCTATTTCGGCGAAGGCGCCTTCGGGCTGCGGGCCGCCGCGCGGCACTATTTCGACACCACGCCCGAGCAACTGTCCGTCGGCCAGGCCGCGATGCTGGCCGGCATGGTCAAGGCCCCTTCCCGCCTGGCGCCCACCGAGAACTTCGAAGGCGCCCGCGAGCGGATGGACGTGGTGCTGGGCGCCATGGTCGAGACCGCGGTGATCACGCAAGGACAGGCCGACAAGGCCAAGCGCGACATGAAGCCGATCCCGCCGCGCGACAAGCTGCCGACCGGCTCCTACTTCGCCGACTGGGTGTTCCCGCAGGCCCGCGCCGCCTATGACGCCCGCTACGGCGAGACCATCGTCAGGACGACCCTTGACTCCAAGCTGCAGGCCCAGGCCGAGAAGATCCTCAACCAGGCCATCGAGCGCGACGGCAAGGTGCTGAACGTCACCCAGGGCGCGATCGTGGCCATACGCACCGACGGCCGGGTCGTGGCCATGGTCGGCGGTCGCGACTACAAGACCAGCCAGTTCAACCGCGCCGACGCCGGCCGCCAGCCGGGCAGCGCCTTCAAGCTGTTCGTCTACCTGGCCGCCATCCGCCAGGGCATGACCCCGACCTCGCCGATCCTCGATGCGCCGGTCGACGTGCGCGGCTGGACCCCGAAGAACCACGAGGGCAAGTACGCCGGCCGCGAAGTGCCGCTGATCACCGCCTTCGCCGGCTCGTCCAACGTGGCGGCCGTGCGCCTGGCCCAGCAGGTCGGCCGCAAGGCCATCGTCGCCACGGCCCGGGACCTGGGTGTCACCGAACCGATCCCCGACGACCTGACCTTGGCGCTCGGCACCGGCCCGATGAGCCTGGTGCAGCTGACCGCCGCCTACGCCGCCGTCGCCGCCGGCGAGACCCCGGTGGTCCCGCACGGCCTGGCCGACTGGAAGCGCCCATCCAAGGCCCGCGCCCTGTCGAAGACCGAGCTGGCCGGCATCCGCGACCTGCTGCGCTCGGCCGTGCATCGCGGCACCGGCGTCGAGGCGGCCATCCCCGGCGCCTTCGGCAAGACCGGCACCACCCAGGGCTATCGCGACGCGATCTTCGTCGGCTATGTCGGCGACCTGGTCATCGGCGTCTGGGTCGGCAACGACGACAACAGCGCCATGAACGGCGTGGTCGGCGGCGGCCTGCCGGCCAAGATCTGGAAGGCCTTCGCCCTCTCGGCCACCGGCGGCGCGCCCAAGCCGCCGCAGGACGACGCGCTGAGCGCGGCCGAGGATCCGAGCCTGGCCGACCCGATGATCGGTCCCGACGGCCTGCCGATCGACCCGGCCGCCGCGCCCGTCGAGGGCGAGGCGCCGGCCGATCCGAACGCCCCGACGACGCCGGCGCCCGTGCCGGTTCCGGCGCCGGCGGCTGCTGCGCCGCCGGCCGAGCCGCGCCCTGGAACCCCTCTCCCATAGGGAGAGGGCGGACCGAAGGCGTGGGAGGGTGAGGGGTTACGCCGTCGGCGGTCCCCTCACCTCATCCCGAAAAGAAGAAGGGGCTAGAAACGGTCACCGTTCCTAACCCCTCACCCTCCCAGGCTATCGCCTGGGCCCCTCCCTCTCCCTCTGGGAGAGGGTCATAGGTCCTCAGTTCAGGTCCAGCACCACCACCGACTTGGCCGGCAGGGTCGCGGTAAGGACGTCGCCCTTGATGGTCGCGCCCTTGAACTCGACCGGCTTGACGGCGTCGGGCTTCTCGAAGGTGTTGCGCGACGACATTTCCGGGCCGGTCAGGACGCGGCCCTTGGCGGTCTTGGCGGACAGGCCCGTCAGCTTCACCGAGATGGTCGCGGTCTTGTTCGGGTCGACATTGGTCAGGGCCAGGTGAACCAAACCGTCCGTGCCCTTGCCGGCCGTGGCCGTCACGGCCGGGACCGACGACTTGCCGATGGTGTACTGCGGCGCGTCGATCTCAAGCGGCAGGAAGGTCGCGCCCTGGAACGGCTTGTAGAGGTCGAACACCCAGTAGGTGGGCGTCAGCACCATCTTGTCCTTGTCGGTCAGGATCATCGCCTGCAGCACGTTGACCATCTGGGCGATGGCGGCCAGGCGCACCCGGTCGGCGTGCTTGTGGAAGATGTTGAGGGTCGTGGCGGCGACCATGGCGTCGCGCATGGTGTTCTGCTGGTAGAGGAAGCCCGGCTCGGTGCCCGGCTCGACGTCGTACCAGACGCCCCATTCGTCGACATAGAGCCCGACCTTCTTATCGGGATCGTACTTGTCCATGATGGCGCTGTGCTTGGAGACCAGCTCCTCCATCTTCTCGGCCTGAACCAGGGTGTCGCCCCAGGCCTGCTCGTCGAACACGGTGGCCGAGCCCTTCTTGCCCCAGTCGCCGGTGGGGATGACGTAGTAGTGCAGGCTGAGCGCGTTCATGTTCTTGGCCGCGCCCTTCATCAGGACCTCGGTCCAGTTGTAGTCCTGGGCGTTGGCGCCGCTGGCCACCTTGACCGGGCGATTGCCGCGCGGGGCGCGCACGAACTCGGCGAAGTTGCGATAGAGGTTGGTGTAGTGCTCGGCCGTCATCTGGCCGCCGCAGCCCCAGTTCTCGTTGCCGACGCCGAAGAAGTCGACCTTCCAGGGCTTGTCGCGACCGTTGGCGCGACGCTCGTTGGCGATGGTCGATTTGGTGTCCGAGGTCAGGTACTCGAGCCACTGGCCCATTTCCTGCGGCGTGCCGGCGCCGACATTGCCGGCCAGATAGGTCTTGGTGCCGATCAGCTCGGCGAAGTCCATGAACTCGTGGGTGCCGAAGCTGTTGGGCTCCTCGACGCCGCCCCACAGGACGTTGACGCGGACGGGGCGCTTGTCGCGCGGGCCGATGCCGTCGCGCCAGTGATAGTCGTCGGCGAAGCAGCCGCCCGGCCAGCGCACGACCGGCACCTTCAGGGCCTTCAGGGCCTCGACCACGTCCTTGCGGTAGCCCTTGATGTTGGGGATCGGGCTGTCTTCCCCGACCCAGACGCCTTCGTAGATGCCGCGGCCCAGATGCTCGGCAAACTGGCCGTAGACCTCGGGCTGGATCACCGCGCCCGGCTGGTCGGCGCGCAGGGTGGCGCCGACCTTGGTCTGGGCGCCGGCCGCCCCGACGCTCAGCAGGACGGCGGCCACGCCGCCCATCAGGGCGTGTTTCAGCATCTTGGAATTCACGTCGTTTCTCCCTCTGGTCGCCGGCTTGGCGCCGCGCGGACGCGTCGCAAACCTTGTTATTTGTCTGAGTATACTCGGGCGCGGGGAGCGTCAATCGATGCGGGAGGTTGGGCGGGGCCAGCAATACAACGACATAGTGGGGTGGTGGCGGACGAAGGCTTGTCGGATGATTTCCAGGGTTCCTTCTCCCCTTGCGGGAGAAGGTGGCGGCGAAGCCGTCGGATGAGGGGTCTCTCAGATGGCAGACACATCGCCCGGCCTGACCGCTGCCCGCGGCTGTGAGTTTCGAGAGACCCCTCACCCGACCTGCTGCGCAGGCCACCCTCTCCCGCAAGGGGAGAGGGGACGGGCGCGCGGTCTCACGCGGCAGACCGCTGAGGGGATGGAGAGGGCGCGGGGCGTCCGGGCTCCGCCCGGAGTTTTGTGTTTCAAATACCGTTTCGACGAAGCTCTGACGCCCCGCGCGATCGTTGAACCTCAGGCCGGGACGCGCGGGCCTCTTCCGCCCTGTGCCCCTTCCCCATGCAGTGCGCCCCGTTTCTTGGCGGCCAGGCGTGCATGCGGCGCGGACCCTCGGACGGGCGGGAGGCCAATGTCGGCGGCCTCCCGATGGATGGGTTTACGTCCCCCATCCTCATTTAAGCCGTTCGGCCCTGCTCTCGCAGCTCCGGCGGCCCCGCTCGATCGCATCGTCGTCGCACGCTTCGGGCCGGATCCTTGCGCCCTCTCCCTGCGACGGGACAGCTGTGATTATGCCGGCGGTTTCGACGCGTCTGATCCAGTGGCGTGAGAATGTTTTAGAGCGTTGATTAGGCGGAACTCTTTGCCGAGTTCAACGGGGATAGACGGCCGCCAATCCCCGTCCGCCTGCCCAAACCCGTAAAACCCCCGCGAACGCGGGGGCCCAGGTGTTTTGTCGTCGAGCGCGGTGGGGGCAGAAAAAGCCTGGGTCCCCGCTTTCGCGGGGATTTTACGGAGGGGGTAGGGCCGCAGGCGGCGTAACCCCTCACCCTCCCACCGCTGCGCGGCGGGCCCCTCCCTCTCCCTCTGGGAGAGGGTCGTCAGGCCGACGGCGAGCGGCGGGAGATGGCGGCGCGGGTGTCGTCCTGGGCCAAGCCCACGAGGCGTTCCATGGCTTGGCGGGCCTGGTCGGCGCGGCCGGCGGCGATGGCGTCGAAGACCTTCCAGTGGTCGGGAATCGGGTCGCGGGCCAGTTCGCGGTCGCGCTGCTTGAAGATCGTGGTCCAGCGGACGGCCGCACCGATGCTGCTGGACAGGGTGCGCAGCGGCTCGTTGCTGGTGGCCTCGAGCACGGTGTCGTGGAAATCGCGGTCGGCGGCGCGGCCGGCTTCGGTGGCCAGGGTGTGCTGCTGCATCTGGATGAGGGCCGTGCGCATGCGCTCCAGCTGCGCGTCGTCGCGGCGTTCGGCGGCCAGGGCGGCGGCGGCCGGCTCGACGATCATCCGCAGCTCGTGCAGGCCGGTGAGGAACTCCTCGCTGGGCTCGGCCTCGAAGAACCAAGCCAGGACCTCGGGGTCCAGCAGGCTCCAGCGCGAGCGGGCGCTGACGCGGGTGCCGGCCTTGGGGCGGCTTTCGACCAGGCCCTTGGCGGCCAGGATGCGGATGGCCTCGCGATAGGCGCTGCGCGAGACGTGCAGCTGTTCGCTGGCGTCGATCTCGTTGTTGAGCACGTCGCCGGGCTGATACTGGCCCGAGACGATGGCGATGCCCAGGGTCCGCGCGATCGACCCGTGGATTCGGCCGGAGAATCCCTCCTCGCGCTCGAACTCGCCGTCCGCGCCCGAACCCTTCGCCTTGCCCACGCCGCCTCCGCTGATCGCCAATACGGCGTCGCCGCCGGTCAAGATCCGACTCTAGCGAGACTAATTGTCTGACGACAAGGAAATTCACCCGGAGACCGTCATTCAAGCTACGCCGACAGGGTCTGTAAAAGTATGATAAATCAGGTGATAGCGCTATTCACCAGCCCCGGGCGGGTCCGTTCGTGACCTATCGACAGGCGACCCAAACGCCTCACTTCCGGGTTTGACTTGCCGGCGGCGATCGCTATTTGTCTGACTAAATACCAATGAGAGGATCGACCATGTCCCTGCGGTTCGTGCAGCTGAAGACGCCCGAGGGCGCCCGCGCCCTGGCGGCGATCGACGAGAGCGGCGCCGCCCGCAAGGTCGGATCGGCCGACACCCTCTATGCCCTGGGCCAGCTGGCCATCGACAAGGGCGTCAGCCTGGTCGACGCCGCCGGCGCGCTGGGCGAGGCGATCGACGTCGCCGCCGCCCTGGCCGAAGGCCGGGTGCTGGCCCCGATCGACCACGCCGACCCGGCCCACCTGGTGATGACCGGCACCGGCCTGACCCACCTGGGCTCGGCCGAGGGTCGCGACAAGATGCACAAGGCCGCCCAATCGGGCGAACAACTCACCGACTCGATGCGCATGTTCCTGATGGGCGTCGAGGGCGGCAAGCCCGCCGATGGCCAGGAAGGCGTGCAGCCCGAGTGGTTCTACAAGGGCGACGGCACGCAGTTGGTCGGTCCCGGCCAGCCCCTGACCTCGCCCTCGTTCGCCAAGGACGGCGGCGAGGAGCCCGAGATCGCCGGCGTCTACCTGATCGGTCCCGACGGCACGCCGCATCGCCTGGGCTTCTGCCTGGCCAACGAGTTCTCCGACCACGTGATCGAGCGCGGCAACTATCTGTGGCTGGCCCACTCCAAGCTGCGCCAGGCGGCGCTGGGCCCCGAGCTGCTGAGCGGCGAACTGCCGGCCGACGTGCGCGGCGCGAGCCGGATCGTCCGCGGCGGCGAGACCGTGTGGGAAAAGCCGTTCCTGTCGGGCGAGGCCAACATGTCCCACACCATCGCCAACCTCGAGCACCACCACTTCAAGTACGCGCTGTTCCGCCGCCCGGGCGACGTGCACGTGCACTTCTTCGGCACGGCCACCCTGTCGTTCTCGGAAGGCTTCCAGACGCAGCTGGGCGACGTGTTCGAGATCGAGGCCGCGCCGTTCACCCTGCCGGTCCGCAACCCGCTGGCCCAGGACGCGGCGCCTGCCGAGGTCACGGTGACGGTGAAGGCGCTCTGATACCGGCTCCACACTCTCGAAAGTCATCGCCCGCTTCATGCGGGCGACCCAAGCTGAACTGGCAACATCCGGAAACGCTGCTTGGGTCGCCCGAACAAGTCGGGCGATGACTTCTGGAGGGGTCAAGAAACGCACAGCAAAAAGGCCTCGCACCGCAGGGTGCGAGGCCTTTTCGTTTGGCGTGGAGAACGGGAGCGGCGGACCGCTCCCCTCCCCGACTACTCGGCGGCCGGGGCCGGCTGGCCTTCGAGGGCCACGGGCTCTTCCTCGGCCGTCACCTTGCAGCCCCAGAGGGCGTAGAACAGCACGTAGAGCTCGCAGACGGCGGTGACCAAGAACGAGATCTGCAGGCCGTAGGTGTCGGCGATCTTGCCCTGGACGATCACGAGAGCGCCGCCGGCGATGGCCATGACCAGCAGGCCCGAGCCTTCCTCGGTCAGGGCGCCCAGGCCCTTGATGCCCAGGGTGAAGATGGTCGGGAACATGATCGAGTGGAACAGGCCCACGGCGATCAGGCTCCACATGGCCACGGGGCCGCTGGAGAAGGTGGTGATGATCATGACCACGAAGGCCAGGGTCGAGAAGATCGCCAGCACCTTGGCCGGGTCGACCTTGCGCATCCAGACGCTGCCGATGAAGCGGCCGACCATCATCCCGCCCCACAGCAGGAACAGGTAGCGCGAGGCCTCGGTGTGAGTCAGGCCGCCGATCTTGGGGTCGGAGACGAAGTTGATGAACAGGTTCGACACGCCGATTTCGGCGATCAGGTAGATGAAGATGGCCGGGATGCCGAGCACCAGGTTGCGGTGCTTCCACAGCGAGTGGCTCTTGCGCTCCGACACCGCGGCGCGGCGGGTGGCGCCGCCCAGGTCAGGCAGCTTGTAGCGGGCGATGACCACGGCCAGGGCCACCAGGACCACGGCGACGATGAAGTAGGGCAGCTGCACCGACTGGGCGTCGGCCAGGCGCTCGGCCTGGGTCAGCACCTTGCCGGCCTCGGCGTTGCCCGAGGCGCTGCGGCTGAGGATCAGGTAGCCGCCAAACAGCGGGGCGAGCGTGGTGCCCAGCGAGTTGAAGGCCTGCACCAGGTTGAGGCGCGAAGACGCCGTCTCCGGCGGGCCGACCACGGCCACGTAGGGGTTGGCGGCGACCTGCAGCAGGGTGATGCCCGAGGCGACGATGAACAGGGCGGTCAGCACCACGCCGTAGGACGGGATGCGGGCGGCCGGAATCATCAGCAGCGCCCCGAAGGCCATGATCAGCAGGCCCGTGACCATCGACTTCTTGTAGCCGATCTTCTCGATCAGCTTGGCCGACGGGATCGAGGCGAAGAAGTAGGCGATGAACCACACCGACTCGATCAGCGTCGTCTGGGTGTAGTTGAGGTCGAACACCGAGCGCAGGTGCGGCAACAGGGTGTTGTTGATGACCGTGATGAAGCCCCACATGAAGAAGAGGCTGGCCAGCAGGGTCAGGGCGGACCTCTGAGCGCGGGGGTCGCCCACGCTGGCCGCGCCGGCTCCTGCGCCGGCTCCTGCGGACATGGTGATCGGTGCGGGCATTCCCGGGTCTCCCGTTGAGAAGGACGACGTCTTGACGTTGCGCCCTAGTTTTTTGTCTGAGTATATGGCGACCCAATGGCCGTCAACGCCGACAGAGCGCGGCAGGGCCGATCCGGAGAGGAAACTATGAAGACCTGGCGCCACGTCCTGCCGAGCCTTGCCGCAATCGCCGCCGCCACGGCGGCTCCGCTGGCCGCGCACGCGGTCGAGCTCAGCCGCAAGCCGTTCGGCCAGACGCCCGACGGTCAGGCGGTCGAGGCGATTACCCTGACCAACGCCAAGGGCGTGTCGGCCACCGTCATCAGCTATGGCGCGACCCTGCAGGCCCTGGTGGCCCCCGACCGCGCCGGCAAGACCGCCGACATCGTGCTCGGCTACAAGGACGCTGGCGAATATGTGAAGGCCGCCAACTACTTCGGCGGTTCGGTGGGGCGCTTCGCCAACCGCATCGGCAAGGGCCGCTTCACGCTGGACGCCAAGACCTATCAGCTGGCGCTGAACAACAACGGCGTCGCGGCGCTGCACGGCGGGGTCAAGGGCTTCGACAAGGTGGTCTGGACGGTGCGTGACGCCAAGGCCGGCCCGACCGCCTCGGTGACCTTCGAGCATGTCAGCCCGGACGGCGAGGAAGGCTATCCCGGCACGCTGACGGCGACGGCGACCTATGCGCTGGACGAGAACAACCAGCTGACGATCACCTACGGCGCCACGACCGACAAGCCGACCATCGTCAACATCACCAACCACGCCCTGTTCAACGTCGCCGGCGAAGGTGCGTCGGAAGGCGCGATGGGCAACGTCCTGACCCTCCCGGCCGACGGCTATTCGCCCGTGGACGGCGAGCTGATCCCGACGGGCGTGACGACGCCGGTGGCCGGCACGGTGTTCGACTTCCGCAAGGCGACGGCCGTCGGCGATCGGATCCGTGACGCCAGCGACGCCCAGATCGTCGCCGGCCGCGGCTACGACCACAACTACGTGCTGACGGGCAAGTCGGGCGGGGCCCTGCGCCTGGGCGCGCGTCTGGCCGATCCCAAGAGCGGCCGCGTGCTGGAGATCCTGACCGACCAGCCGGGCATCCAGTTCTACGCCGGCAACTTCATCGACGGTACGACGGTGGGCAAGAGCGGCAAGATCTATCGCCAGGGCGATGGCATCGCGCTGGAGCCGCAGCACTTCCCCGACGCGCCCAACAAGCCGCAGTTCGCGCCGGTGCGGCTGGACCCGGGCCAGACCTACAAGAACCAGATGATCTTCCGGCTCACGACGCAGAAGTAAGTCGACCGGGAACAGACAAAAAAGAGGCCCGGCGGTTACCCGCCGGGCCAGTTCATTAGGGAGGAAACGCCCAGGAAGGGCAGAGGCGCTCGCGCCTCACGAGGTTGTAGTTAGCGGTACCAACGGCGAATTCAAGAGCATTCCGCTAAAAAGTGACGCTTTGTCGCAGAACAGGTTCATCGAACGGCCTTGATCGCGACCTTGCCGGGCGAGAGCCCGGGCGCCGTCGCCGTGACGTTGAGCGAACCGCCCTGCCCCGCCCCGCGCACCAGGGCCGTGGCGCGGCCCTGCCAGGCCTTGCGTGTCGGCGAGGCGAACGAGGTGTGGTCGGTCGGCGCGCCGTTGTCGGCGGCGACCAGCGC
The DNA here is from genome assembly GCF_016135805.1 of Caulobacter hibisci. GTDB lineage: Bacteria > Pseudomonadota > Alphaproteobacteria > Caulobacterales > Caulobacteraceae > Caulobacter > Caulobacter hibisci. Next base: position 64,332 of record NZ_JADWOX010000007.1, on the reverse strand, counting down.
GCCGGCTCCCGACACGTCGAAGGTGATGGCGTCCTGGGCCGAGGGCACGGTCACGCCCTTGGCGTCGACCACCCGGGCGCGGACGAAGGCCAGATCGTCGAAGGCGGTCCCGACCTTGTCGGTCTCGGCGACCAGCTCGATGCGGGCCGGCTTGCCGGCGGTGCGCAGCACGTCCTCCAGCTTGACCCCGGCGTCGCGGCAGACCGCCCGCACCTCGCCCGGCGCGAAGGTCACGCTCCACTGGCGGGGCGAGGCGTCGACCGGCAGGGCTTTCGCGCCCAGCCAGCGGCCGTTCAGCGAAACATCGACGCTGGCGCAGTTGGAATAGACCTCGATGGTCTCATCGTGCGGGGCCAGATCGGCCGGCGTCCAGTCGTCGAAGACCGCGACCTTGGGCGCCGGCGTGGCGACGGCGATCATGGTCGGCAGGGCCGGCGCGGGACCGGCGCCGTCCGACGACGGCGGCGGCGCGGCGGGCATGGCGTTGCGCACCACGTGCAGCACCGGCTTTTCGGCCCACCAGGACGCCCGCTGCATGCCGACGATCTTCAGGGCGCCGGTGCGGTCGATGATGCCGGCCGGATTGTCGATATTGGGCCAGCCGCTGCGGTCGGCCTCGCCCAGGTAGTCGATGCCGGTCCACAGGAACATGCCGGCATAGGCCGGGTAGTCGCGCACGGCGACCCAGGAGGTGCGGGTCTTGCTGTTCTCCGTACCGACGATGATCCGCGTCGGCTTTTCCTTGTGGGCGGCGATCAGCTCGTTCTCGCGATAGTTCTGGCCGACCACGTCGAGCAGGTCGGCGAAACCGTTCTGGTAGTCGCCGGTCACGTTGGGGCGGAACAGGCCCATGGTCACCGGCCGGGTCGGGTCGGTCGCGTGCATGACGTTCAGCAGACTGGTCAGGGCCGCCTTGGCCTGGACCGGATAGGCCGTGTCGTGGATCTCGTTGCCGGCGCTCCAGATGACGATGCTGGGGTGGTTGCGGTCGCGGCGGACCATGTCGCGGGCGTCGCGCTTGTGCCAGTCGCTGAAGAACAGGTGGTAGTCGCCGGGCGTCTTGGAGACGTTCCACTGGTCGAACAGCTCGTCCATGACCACGAAGCCCAACTGGTCGCAGAGATCCAGGAAGCCGGGCGACGGCGGGTTGTGTGCGGTGCGGATGGCGTTGACGCCCTGGACCTTCAGGGCCGCCAGGCGCTGGCGCCAGACGTCCATCGGCACGGCCGCCCCGACCGCGCCGCCGTCCATGTGCAGGGCCACGCCCTTGAGCTTGATGTTCCTGCCGTTGAGCCAGAAGCCGCTGTCGGCCTTGAACGCCGCTTCGCGCACGCCGAACGGCACGGTCTCGACGTCGAGGCCCGCCCCGCCCTCGCCCACCACGCGGATCTCGGCGCGGTAGAGGTTAGGCGTGTCGAGGTCCCAGCGCTTGGGCGCGGCGATGTCGAGGGAGAGCTTCAGGGTTTCGGTGCGGGCCGGATCGATGGCGACGGCCGGGACTTGGCCCCGGGCGACCTCCTTGCCGGACGGGTCGCGCAGCACGACCTCAAGGCCGGCCTTGGCGGCGTCGTGGGCGTCGTTGATCACGTCGACGGCGATGTCAGCGGTGGCGCGGTCGGCGTCGATCCTGGTGACGCTGACGAAGGCCCCGCCCTGCTCGACGTGCTGGCCGGCGGTCTCGATCAGGCGGACCTTGCCGTAGACGCCCGAGCCGGCGTACCAGCGCGAGGACGGGGCGTGGTCGGTGTCGGCGCGCACGGCCAGGACGTTGCGGCCGTCAGCCTTGCTAAAGTCGGTGATGTCGTAGCGCAGGCCTACATAGCCGCTGGGCCGGTGGCCCAGGTGATGACCGTTGATCCAGACGCCGCTGCGCTCCATGACCCCGTCCAGCTCGACGAAGACGCGGCGGCCGGACGCGGGCGGCTTGAGGTCGAGGGTCTTGCGATACCAGCCGATGCCGGTGGGCAGGAAGCCGCCCGCCCCGCCGGCCCGGGCCTTGATGTCGAACGGCCCGGCGATGGCCCAGTCGTGGGGCACGGAGACCTTGGCCCAGGCGCCGTCGTCGAAGGCGGCGGTCTCGGCGCCCTCGGGGTCGCCCTGGAAGAAGGTCCAGCCGTCGGCCAGCGGCGTCGTCACGCGATCGGCGGCATGGGCGGCGGGGAGAGCCGCGAGGCCGAGCGCGCCAACGCCAACGGCCGCCAGAACAAGACGCGAGACGCCGCGCAGCGCGGGATGAACCATCGTTTGCTCCTGGGGTCGCGCATAGAGGCACGTCCCACATTTTGATATTTTATGTCATTTTATGGAAACTTTGGGCGAGCGCCAGCCCTCGTCACACTTCGTCGCAAAACGGTGTCACGACGCTCGCGAACCTTTCGGCTAGGGCGGCGTTTGGGTGGCCGAGTTCGCGTAAACAAGGGTGCGACATGTCTGGTCTGGTTGATGTCGTTCCGTGCGAAGGCGGCTGGTGCGTGCGAGTGCACGATACCGGCGAGGTGCTGCGCTTCACCGGCGGCGGCGAAGCCGAACGCCGCGCGCGCCGGCTGGCGGCCGAGGCGGAGCGTCCTGTCGAGGTGCGGATCCACGACCGGGGCGGACGGCTGGTCGGGCGGTGGGTCAGCGAAGGCGCGGCGGCTTGAGCGTCATGACCCTCTCTCTTTGAGAGAGGGAGGGGCCCGCCGCGAAGCGGTGGGAGGGTGAGAGGTAACAAACTCTCCGACAGAGGCGCCGTGACGGCGCTATCGGTCGTAACGCCGAGGTTTGGCGCGAACCCGCAACATCAGCTCGAGCATCGAACTCAGAAAAACAAGCAGCGGAAAGCAAGGAGTTTTACCGGCGAACGGTGAAACCTCTCACCCTCCCACGCCTTCGGCGCGGGCCCCTCCCTCTCTCTATGAGAGAGGGAAAGAACTAAACCTCCGACCGCGCTACCACGACCACCGCGGCGCCGCGGCGCGAGGCGGTGAAGCGCCAGGCGACGACGACGCCGACCACGGTGAGGGCGACGCCGGCGGCGATGGCCAGGCCCATTTCCAGGCTGACGCCCGACAGGCTGCGGGCGGCCAGGTAGCCGGGGGCCAGCAGGGTGGCGATCCAGACGACGGCTGACAGCACGTTGGCGGTCTGGAAGGTCCAGGACTTCATCTGCAGGATGCCGGCCATGATCGGCACGAAGGCCCGCAGCGGCCCGAAGAAGCGGCCGATGAAGATCGAGGCCACGCCGTAGCGGCGGGCGAACAGGCGGGTGCGGGCGATGGTCCGGCGTTGCGAGCGGAAGGCCGGAGCGCGCAGGGCGCGCGGACCCAGGCGACGGCCCAGGCCGTAGGAGACCGCATCGCCCAGCACCGCGCCCAGCGTACACCAGGCCAGCACCTCGAACGGGTCGAGCACGCCGCCGCCGATCAGGGTGCCGGCCAGCAGCATCAGGGCGGTCGCCGGCACGAAGGCGCCGATCAGGACGAGGGATTCGGCGAAGGTCAGGGCGCCAAGGATCACGCCGGCCCAGGCTTGGTGCTCAGTGACGAAAGCGGCGACGGTCTTGAGCAGAGTGTCCATGGGAATCCTTCGAGGCCCCCACATGGAGATCAACGCGCTGCGCCGCCAGTGCGCTACGCGCCGCAGCGTCAATTAAACCCAGCTGTGCCCCCGACGCCTCACCCATACTGGGTATCGCCTCCCCAGACTTGGGTAGACGGGCGGGCCTCAGCGTCGAAAGCCGCGCCGGCTGGCCCGACAACCCTACGACGCCGCCAACAACGACACACGCAAAGATGTATTCACCCGGGACGCGACCATTACCCCTCCAGTACTGCAAAATAGTGCACATCACATATGCGCCCCAGCCAGCGGTAGCGCTTTTGCATTAAGCCGAGCGCTGTATTTACTTACCAATCCATTAAGACCTTAATTCCCTTCGAAGGGGGAAACCTCTTCTTCGTCCGCAAAAATAAAAGCGCGGACAGGACATCAAGAGGAGGAATTGAGAATGAATACTCTGCGCAACTTGATCTTCGAGGAAGACGGCGCCGCGGCCGCGGAATACGCCCTGATCCTGGCCATCATCGGCAGCGCCATCGCCGTCGCGGCCGTGCTGCTGGGCACCAATATCGGGACCGCGATCACCGACGCGGCGACCTGCGTGGCCAATCCCTCGGCCGCCAACTGCTGAACCAAGTCGTCGGCGGCGCGGGCGGCAAGCCGCGTCGCCGACCCATGACGACGCGCTGAGGACAGGCGCGCCTTCGACGTGGGGAGGGGGTCGAACCATGCAGACGAAAACCGTCATATCCCTGGGCGCGGCCGCTGTGCTGGGCCTGGGCGCCGTGCTCGCCGCACGGGTCTATATGGGCGCGGGACGCGAGGACGCTCCCGCCGTCAAGGAGGCCGGATCGACGCCCGTCGTCGTCGCCTCCCAGCCCCTGGCCAGGGGCTTCAAGCTCCAGGCCGCGGTGCTCAAGGTCGCGCGCTATCCGGCCGACGCCGTGCCGCCGGGCGCGTTCAGCACCATTCCCGAGGCCGCCTCGGGCGCCGGCGGGGCGCGCATCGCCCTCAAGGACATCGCCGCCAACGAGCCGATCCTGGCCGACCGGGTTTCCGGGGCCGGCGGGCGCTCCAACCTCGCCAGTTCCCTGGGCGAGGGCATGCGGGCGGTGTCGCTGCGCGCCAACGACGTGGCTGGGGTCGGCGGCTTCGTGCTGCCCGGCGACCGGGTCGATGTCATGCTGACCCGCAGCCAGGACAACAACCAGCCCGAGACCAGCCTGACCCAGGTGCTGGCCGAAAACGTGCGGGTCGTCGGCGTGGACCAATCCGACGATCAGAGCGCGGACAAACCCGTCGTGGTCAAGGCGATCACCATCGAAGTCACGCCCGACCAGGCCCAGGCCATCACCCTGGCCCAGGCGGTCGGGGCGTTGTCGCTGGCCCTGCGCCAGATCTCGGACCAGGCCCCGCTGGGCCGCCGGACCATGACCCTGGCCGACCTGCAGCGCGGCATGGGCCCGACGGCGATCGCGACGCCCGCCGCGCCCGTCCGCGCCTTTGCGCCGCGCCGGCCGGCGATGCGTCCCGGCCCGGCGCGCCTGCCGAACCCGACCTCGACGGAAGTGCGCGTCACGCGCGGCGTCGAGACCACCGGCTACCGGGTGGGGCTGTGACCATGGCCGCCCCCCTTCCCCATCGTCTTTCCAATCGCTGGGACGCCAGGACGGCGCGCGGCGCAGGAACCGCCTCCATGACCCTGAAATGCTCGTTGCTGGCGGCGGCCGCGGCCCTGCTGCCGCTGACGCTTCCGACCAGCGCCCCCGCCCAACCCGCCGCCGTCTCCGAAGCCGCCGTCCGCAAGGTCGAGGTCAATGTCGCGGTCGGCAAGGCCCAGGTGCTGGAGCTTCCCGCTCCGTACACGGACATCATGATCGGCAACCCCGACACCGCCGACGTGCTGCCCCTGACCTCGCGGTCGGTCTATGTGGTCGGCAAGAAGCTGGGCGGCACCACCCTCACCGTCTACGGACCGGGCCGTCGCCTGGTGGCCGCCGCCAATGTGGTGGTCGCCGCCGACGTCGAGACCCTGCGCCAGCGGATGCGCGACGCCCTGCCCGACGAGGACGGGCTGAAGGTCGCCTCGGGCAACCAGTCGATCGTGCTGACCGGCACGGCCAGCAGCGGCTCGGTCGCCGGGCGGGCCGCGGCCCTGGCCGACAGCTTCGCGCCGGGCCAGGTGGTCAACATGCTGTCGGTGCAGGGCAGCCAGCAGGTGACCCTGTCGGTGCGCATCGTCGAGATGGAGCGGGCCACGGCCAAGGCCCTGCGCCTGAACATGAACACGGCCAATCCGGCTTCGCTGAACTACCACAACTTCGTCATCGGCACCGGCGACACCGGGGTGGCCACGACCCTGACCGACACCTTCGGCCTGCTGAAGTTTCCGCTGCGGGCCGGCGACGTGGATCTCGACATCCTGTTCGACGCCCTGGAGACCAAGGGCCTGGTCAAGACCCTGGCCGAGCCGAACCTGACGGCGATGTCGGGCGACACGGCCAACTTCCTGGCCGGCGGCGAATTCCCGGTGCCGGTGGCCCAGAACCAGAGCAACGGCCAGACGACGATCACCGTCGAGTTCAAGCAGTTCGGCATCGGCCTGGCCTTCACCCCCACCGTCCTGCAGGACGGCATGGTCAACCTGGTGGTCAATCCCGAGGTCTCGAGCATCGACCCCAACGCCTCGTTCGTCAGCAACGGGCTGAGGATCCCTGGCATCAAGGTGCGGCGGGCCAAGACTACGGTCGAGCTGCGCGACGGGGAGTCGTTCACGATCGCGGGCCTGATCCGCGACGACTACCAGGACCAGATCCGCCAGTTCCCGATGCTGGGCGACCTGCCGGTGCTGGGGGCGCTGTTCCGCTCGACCAGCTACCAGCGCAACCAGACCGAACTGGTGATCGTGGTCACTCCGCACCTGGTCAAGCCGCGCCGCGCCAAGATCGCGACGCCCGCCGACGGCTTCGTGCCGCCGTCCGACACCGAGCTGTTCCTGCTGGGCAAGACCCAGTCCAAGACCGAAGCCGACAAGGGAGGGGCCGATGCGCCTCAAGGCCATGCGCTGCACTAAGCCCCTGCTCGTCGCCGCCGTCCTGGCCGGCCTCGTCGGCTGCACCGACGCCCGCAAGGACCTGTCGCCCGGCTTCGGGACGACGGTGCGGACCAACCTCGCCGCTCAGATCGCCGATCCCGAGGCGCGCTACGACAGCGTGCTGCAGCCGGGCGGCGACGGGGTGAGGGCCGCCCTCGCCGCCAGCCGCTACGGCAAGAACCAGGTGATCCAGCCAGCCCAGGCCACCACCTCCAGCATCGACAACAAGGGAGCGGCCAAGCCGGCCAACTGACCATGTCGCCCCTCCCTTCCCTCTTCCGGCCCGCCCTCTTCCGGCGCTTCGTCCAGGACCGGTCCGGCACGGTGGCCACCCTGACCGGGGTGGCGCTGATCGGGCTGGTGGCGGTCGGAGGGCTGGCCTTCGACGTCAGCCGGGCCCTGGCCCTGCGGGCGGAGCTGGAGAACGCGGTCGACGCCGCCGCCCTGGCAGGCGCCAGCCAGCTGGACGGTACGAGCGGGGCGATGGGCCGGGCCCAGACGGCGGCCATGGGCAGCCTGGTCAGCAACCGCCAGGCCCTGGGCGACAGCTTCGAGAGCAATGTCGCCGTCGCCGCCAGCGACATCGTCTTTCTCTCGAGCCGCGATCCCGACGTCACGGCGACCACCGACGCCGCCGCCAAGTTCATCCGCATCAACCTGGCGCCGCGGAGCCGCGGCCTGGTGTTCGGCGCCCTGACCGGCGCCAGCGGCTTCAACGCCACGGCGCGGGCGGTGGCCGGCTACGGCACGGCGATCTGCAAGTCGCCGCCGCTGATGATCTGCAATCCGAACGAAAGCACCAGCCTGGTGTTCGACGGCGACAACTACATCGGCAAGAACTTCGTCCTGACCCCGCCGCCCGGCGGCAACGGCGCCTGGGGGCCGGGGAACTTCGGCTTCCTGTCGGTGGGATCGGGGGCGGCCGACGTCAAGAACGCCATGGGCCGCAGCCCGCCCCTGACCGAGTGCTTCGGCACGACGGTGCAGACCCAGACGGGCAACATCGCCTCGGCCGACGACTACTTCAACGTCCGCTTCGACATCTACAAGTCCTCGGCCAGCGGGCTGAAGAGCGACCCGCTGTACCTGCCGGCGATGAACACCATGGTCGGGGCCAAGACCGCCGCCGGCAACAGCGCCTGCACCCCCAGCGTCTTCGTGCCCAGCAACAGCTGCTCCAGCAGCGCGGCGGTCGCCGCCGGCATGGGCCTGCCGCGCGACTGCAACCAGTCCAGCGTGGTCGGCAGCGGCGTCTGGAACAAGGCCCAGTACTTCGCCACCAACCATTCGGGCATCAACCCGACCACCTACACCCCGCAGGTTCCGGCCGGCGCGACCGGCACGGGCTGGAACGCCTATGGACCCGCGCCGGTGGCCGGCGCCACCAGCCCCACCCGCTACCAGGTCTACAAGTGGGAACTGGCGATGCTGGACGGGACGATCTCCAAGCCCGCCGGCGCCTTTTCCGACAGCCAGACCGCGACCAGCGGCTCGCACGACTACGCCGCGCCCCAGTGCAACAAGACCGGGGCCCAGGTCTCGCCCGACCGCCGCACGATCTCGGCCGTGGTGGTCAACTGCGCCGCCGACAACGTCCACGGCAGCTCGACGGTGCACGTCATCGCCTATGTCGACCTGTTCCTGATCGGCCCGGCCGTCAGCAACTCGATCTACGGCGAGGTGGTCGGCGCCACGACCGACACCTCGGCGGTGGGCGCCGAGACCACGCTCTATTCGGTGCGGCTCTATGACTAGCCGCCCACCCCTCTCCCACCGGCCGCTGCTGACCGGGCGCGACGGCTCGGCGGCGGTCGAGTTCGCCCTGGTGCTGCCGTTCATGGTGCTGCTGTGCTTTGCCTTCGTCGGCGCGGGACGGCTGTTCTGGAACTACCACATCGCCGTCTCGTCGGTGCGCGACGCGGCCCGCTACGCCGCCCGGCTGCCGATGAGCTGCGCGGGCCTGACCAACGCCGGCGACGCGGCCAAGGTGCAGAACGTGACCCGCACCGGCACCACCGACGGCTCGGGCGCGCCCCTGATCGCCACCTGGACCAGCAATGCGACGGTGACCGTGACGGTCTCGTGCGTCAGCAATGCCGGCGGGGCCTGGTCGGGGCGCTATGACGGCATGACCGGCGTGCCGCGGGTGCAGGTCTCGGCCACCCCGCCCTACATCGAATCCTTCGGCCCGTTGACGGGCGTGACGCTGACCTCGTTCACGGTCAGCGCCCAGCAGGCGTGGACCGAATGACGCGCGCCCGCCGCCTCCTGCGCCGCCTCGCCCGCGAGGAAAGCGCCGCCACCGCCGCCGAGTTCGGCCTGGTGTGCTTCGCCTTCGTGGCCATGCTGCTGGCGGTGATCGACATGGGCCGGCTGGGCTGGACCATCAACACCGCCAAGACCGCCACCCGCGAAGGCGCGCGGCTGGCCGTCGTCAGCCCGATCGTGTCGACCTACATGGCCACTTACGACGGCACGGCGACCTACGGCGGCGGCGGGACCGTGCCAGACATGGCCTTCAGCTGCGCCGGCTCGGGCTCGACCTGCACCCAGACGCAAGGCAGCGGCGGCTCGCCCGGCTTCGACAACACCACCTTCACCGCCGTCGTGACCAAGATGCAGCACTACGATCCCGAGATCACGGCGGCCAAGGTGACCATCACCTATCGCCATGTCGGTATCGGCAAGGTGGGCAACCCCTATGCGCCCGACATGGAGCCGCTGGTCAGCGTCAGCGTCGCGGGCCTGACCTTCCAGAGCGCCGCCCTGCAGATCTTCGGCGTCGCCCCCTTCACCCTGCCGACCATGACGTCGACACTCAGCGGAGAGAGCCTGTCATGAGCCTGCTCCACTTCGGCCGTCCCAAGACCGTGGCGCCGCCGCCCCCGCCCGAACGTCCCACCGCCTGGCGGGTGGGACTTTGCGGCGCCGGGCTGGGAGCCGATCCACCCCTGGCCATGCTGTCGGCGATGTTCCCGGCCGTGACCTTCCGCCTGCTGGACGGCGCCTGGCCCGAGCGGGCGGCCCACACCTTCGACCTGCTGATCGTCGGCCTGGACGCCGGTGATCCGGCCGAGATGGAGAAGATGACCCAGCGCATCGCCGCCTGCGCCGGCCGCATCGAGGTGCTGGCGGCCATGCGCGGCGCCGACATCGAGACCACGCGGCGGCTGCTGCACCAGGGCGCGGCCGACGTGCTGCCGGCCCCGGTCAGCGACACTACCCTGGCCATCGCCCTGGAGCGGATCTTCTGCCGGCTCGACACCGGCCGGGCCCACAAGCGCAGCGGCCAGATCATCAGCTTGCTGAAGGCAGGCGGCGGGGTCGGCGCGACCTCGCTGGCGGCCCAGGCGGCGGTGATGCTGGCTGGCCGCCCGGGCATGGCGGGCGTCTGCCTGGCCGACCTGGACGTGCAGATGGGCGCGGCCGCCCTCTATCTCGACGTCGGCGATGCGGTGACGGTCGGCCAAGTGCTGGCTGCCGGCGGCGCGGTCGAGGAGATGCCCTTCTCCTCGTCCCTGCCCACCCACCGCAGCGGCGTGGCCGTGCTGGGCGCGCCGCAGGAGATGATGCCGGTCGAGGCCCTGAGCCCGGCCCTGGTCGATGGCCTGCTGGCGGCCCTGCGCCGCGACTTCGAGACCACGCTCGTCGACCTGCCGACGGTCTGGACGGCCTGGACCAACCGCCTTCTGCGCCAGTCGCAGCGGATCGTGCTGGTTACCCGGCTGTCGGTGCCGCATGTGCACCTGGTGCGCCGGCAGCTGCACATGCTGGCCGCCCAGCGGCTGGACGACCTGCCCCTAACCCTGGTCTGCAATCAGGTCGAGCCCGACAGCGCCAGCGGCCTGTCGCTGAAGGCCGCCGAGCAGGCGATCGGGCGAACCTTCGACCTGGTGATCCCCGAGGATCGCAAGCTGATGCACCAGGCCATCAACCAGGGCGTGGCCCTGGGCGCGGTGCGCCGCGGCAGCAAGCTGGAGGCCGCCATCGGCCGCCTGACCGAAACCCTCTCGCCGGCGTCGACCCTCGCGCTGGCCCAGGCCGGACGGTGATCGCCATGCTCTGGAGCGAGGAAACCCGCCGCGTCGAGACCCAGGCCGCCGCCGCCGACTACGGCCAGCCCGCGCCGATCGAGGACGCCCTGGGCCTGAAGGTGCGGCTGCACCAGCGGCTGATCGACCTGCTGAACCTGAGCCTGCTGGACCGCACCCCGCGCGAGACCCTGCGCCAGGAGATCCGCGGCGCGGTCAGTGGACTGCTGGCCGACGAGAAGCGCCTGCTGACCCCGGCCCAGACCGACCAACTGGTCGACGAGATCCTGGACGAGCTGCTGGGCCTGGGCCCGCTGGAGCCCCTGCTGAAGGACGACAGCGTCACCGACATCCTGATCAACACCCATGAGATGGTCTATGTGGAGCGGGCCGGCCGGCTGCACCGCACCAATGTCCGCTTCCAGGACACCCGGCATCTCGTGCGGATCATCAACAAGATCGTCGCCGCCGTCGGCCGGCGGATCGACGAGAGCCAGCCGATGGTCGACGCGCGCCTGGCCGACGGCAGCCGCGTCAACGCCATCATCCCGCCGCTGGCGGTGGACGGGCCGTTGGTCTCGATCCGCAAGTTCTCGCGCGTGCCCCTGGCCATGGACCGGCTGGTCGAGCTGGGCAGCATCACCCGCGAGATGGCCCTGGTGCTGGAGGCCGTCGTCCAGGCCCGCCGCAACGTGCTGATCTCGGGCGGCACCGGCTCGGGCAAGACCACCCTGCTCAACGCCATGTCGGCCTATGTCGACGAGCGCGAGCGGATCATCACCATCGAGGACTCCGCCGAGCTGCAGTTGCAGCAGCCGCACGTCGGCCGGCTGGAGACCCGCCCGGCCAATATCGAAGGCCAGGGGGAGGTTCAGCAACGGGAGCTGGTGCGCAACGCCCTGCGCATGCGGCCCGACCGCATCATCGTCGGCGAGGTCCGCTCGGGCGAGGCCTTCGACATGCTGCAGGCCATGAACACCGGCCACGACGGCTCGATGACCACGGTGCACGCCAACACGCCACGCGACGCCCTTTCGCGGGTCGAGCAGATGGTCGGCATGGCCGGGCTCGACATCCCGGCCCGCTCGGTGCGCGGCCAGATCGCCTCGGCCATCCACGTGGTGGTGCAGGCCGAGCGGATGGAGGACGGCGCGCGCCGCATCGTCTCGGTGTCGGAAATCACCGGCATGGAGGAGGACGTCATCTGCATGCAGGAGATCTTCCGCTTCCGCCGGGCCGGCCGCACCATCGACGGCAAGGTCGCCGGCGCTTACGAGGCCACCGGTGTGCGCCCCAAGTTCATGGAGGTGCTGCACGCGCGCGGCGTGGACCTGCCGCCGACGCTGTTCGCGCCCGGCCGGATCTCGGGGTGAGCCATGGAAACCCTGCTCTTTCCGATGGCGCTGGTGCTGGCCTTCGTCGCCGCCGTGCTGGCCGGCCAGACCTTGTTCGACCTGCTGCTGTCGGCCCGCGAGCACACCCGGCGGGTCAATCGCCGCCTGACGCTGATGGCCGGCGGCATGAGCCAGGAGAAGGTCCACGAGGCGCTGGTGCGCGACCCGCGCGGGAGCTGGATCGACCGCAGCCGGTTCGGCGCCCTCTACGCCCGGGCGACGCTCTACCTGCGCCAAGCGGGGATCACCGCCGGACTGTTGCAGGTGCTGGGCGTGACGGCCGCCGTCGCGGCGGGCCTGTGGCTGCTGGCCCTGATCTTCCTGCGCGGACAGCCGGTCGAGACGCCCGTCTCGCAGGTGCTGGTGACAGCGCTCGGCGCCGCCGCCCTCAGCGGAGCCGTGGCGGCCCTGTGGATCATGAACCGCCACGCCACGCGCCTGGCCAAGCTTGAGGAACAACTTCCCCTGGCCCTCGACGTGATGATCCGGGCCCTGCGCGCCGGCCATCCGGTGATCTCGGCTGTCGGCCTGGTGACCCAGGAGATGCCCGACCCGATCGGCAGCGAGTTCGGCCTGGTGCTGGACGAGACGACCTACGGCGTCGAGTTCCGCGACGCCCTGGCCAACCTTTCCCGGCGGACCGGCTCGCCGGACGTGGCCTTCTTCGCGGTCAGCATCGCCATCCAGAGCGAGACCGGCGGCAATCTGGCCGAGATCCTGGCCGGCCTGGCGACGGTCATCCGCGGCCGCGCCTCGCTGACCAAGCGCATCCGCGCCCTCTCCAGCGAAGGCCGGATGTCGGCCCTGATCCTCAGCCTGCTGCCGGTGTTCTGCGTCGGGGTGGTCAGCGTCTTCCGGCCGGAATTCTACACCAGCAAGTTCTCCGATCCCGCCTTCTGGCCCGTCGTGGCCGGGGTGATCGGCCTCTATCTCGTCGGCCAGCTGATGATCCGCCGGATCGTCAACTTCAAATACTGAGGTCGCGCCATGGACCTGTTCCTTTCCCTCGGACTGCAAGTCGGCGTCTTCCTGGCCGTCGCCGCCATGGCCCTGCTGGCCTTCCGCCAGGTCGAGGCCGGCGCGGCCATGAAGCGGCGGATGCGCGAGCGGGCGGCCGGCGGTCCCGCCGCCTCGACGGCCGGGCCCGGCGTCGGCCTGCTAAAGGACTCCAAGGCCAAGACCCCGCTGATGAGCTGGCTGCAGGCCAGGAGCGCCGGCGGAGACGAACAGAAGCGCTCGCGCCTGGCCAAGACCCTGGCCGAGGCCGGCTTCGACTCCCCGGCCGCGGTCCCCGGCTATTTCCTGGTGCGGGTAGTCGCAGCCTTCGGCCTGCCGGCGGCGCTGCTGGTCAGCCAGAAGCTGTCGCCGCACCCCGTGGTCGGCCTGCCGTTGATCGCCGGCGCCCTGCTGCTGTGCGGCCTGGGGCTGGTCATTCCGGCGATCTTCGTCGACCTGCGCGCGGTCGGCCGTCGCGAGCGGCTGGAGAACCAGTTCCCCGACGCGCTCGACCTGATGGTGGTCTGCGTCGAGGCGGGTCTGGGCGTCGATGCGGCCTTCATCCGCGTCAGCCAGGAGATCGCGCCGTCCCACCCCGAGATCTCCGGCGAGTTCGGTCGCGTGTCTCAGGAACTGCGGGCCGGGCGCAGCCGGGCCGACGCCCTGCGGCGGATGGCCCAGCGGGTCGAGGTCGACGCCCTGCGCGCCTTCGCCGCCCTGATGATCCAGACCGACAGCCTGGGGGCCAGCATCACCCAGACCCTGCGCTCCTATTCCGGCGAACTGCGCGAGGCGCGGTTCCTGCGTGGCGAGGAGAAGGCCATGCGCATCCCGGTGCTGCTGACCCTGCCGCTGGTCGCCTGCATCCTGCCAGTGATCATCACCGCCCTGCTGCTGCCGGCCGGGCTCGACGTCGTCCACAACCTGCTGCCCGCCATGAAGAGGCACTGACGATGCGCAAGTCCCTGACCGCCGTCCTGATGCTGGTTCCGCTGTCGGGCGCCCTGGGAGGCTGCGCGACGCTGACGCGGCTGGCCGCCCTGGTCGACCATCGCCCGGGACCGGTCGAGATCCGCGCCCTGCCCGCCCCGGCGGCCCCCGATCCGGCGGCGGCGACCGACCGCCTCTACGACCGCGCCGCCCAGGCCATCAAGGCCCGGAACTACGCCCTGGCGCTGGAGCTGCTGCAGCTGGCGGCCCAGCGCGCGCCCGGCGACGCCCGGGTGCTGAACGCCCAGGGCGTGGTCTACGACAAGCTGGGCCGCTTCGACCTCAGCGCGCGCTACTACGACCGGGCGCTGAAGGCCGATCCGGGCTCGCGGATCGTGCTGGGCAACATGGCCTATTCGGCCCGTCTGCAAGGCCGCGAGCCGGCGGCGGAAATCCTGCAGGACGCCACGCCGCCGGCGCTGCTGGCCGGCGGGCCGCCGGTGGAGCTCGCCCCGCTGCCCGGCGGCGGGTCGTGAGGGCCGGATCGGAGCGCCGTGATGGAAATTGACCTCGTCCGCCTGGCCGGTTCGGTCGCCTATGCCGCCCTCTTCCTGACGGCGGCGGCCTGGGACGTCTGGAGCCGCAAGATCCCCAACTGGACCCTGCTGGGCCTGGTCGCCCTGTTCCTGACCGCCCAGTTCATGGCCTGGGCGACCCCGGACTGGCTGTCCAGCCTGGGGGCGTTCGGCCTGGTGATGCTGGCCGGCGTGCCGATGTTCGCCCGTCGCCTGGTCGGGGCCGGCGACGTCAAGCTGATGGCGGTCGCGGCCCTGTTCGCCGGCATGGAGAACCTGCTGCTGCTGACCGTGGCGACCGCGATCGCCGGCGGGGTCCTGGCCCTGGTTGCCCTGGTCGCGAGACCCTATGCGGCCGCCTTCGTCCTGCGCGGCTGGGTGCGGACGCGGGCGGGCGTGCCCTACGGCGTGGCCATCGCGGCCGGCGCCCTGCAGGTGGGGACCGCATCCGGCCTGCTGGCGATCAGCCAGCGCCTGACTCACCTACAACTCTGAAAGTAGATCGCCTTCACTTCACTGCATTTACGCGGATATCGCGCCACAGGAGAAACACCGCTCACCCACATTGATTTGATAGCGTTGTCTTTCCGACATAGTCTTTTTCACTACCCAAGGCAGGGTATGCGACGACGCCCGAAATAATGTCCACTCCAATACACAAGCCTTGAGCACCTGGATTAAACAAATCTGCTTTTGAATTGCGGTGCACAGTCAGCGGACGCGCCGCGAAGTTCACGGCGGATCTAGTCCAGGACGGCGATAGGCGAACAGACGGGGTGTCGCACATGGGACTGATCAAGATGATCGAGGTGGTGGATTCGGAAGTCGAGCGCGGCGCCTTCGAGCCGCACGTCGCCAACGCCATCCTCAACCTGCTGAATTTCGGCGTCATCGTCGCCGACAGCGAGGGCTGCGTGTACGCCGCCAACGACATGGCCTGGAGCTATGTCGCCCACGGCGACGGCCTGGCGGAAAAGGGCGGACTACTGACGGCCGAGAACGGCTTCGAGTCCGACGCCCTGCACAATCGCATCGCCGCGGCCGTGCGGCAGGGCCGCTCCGGCGCCATGCTGATCCATCGCTCGCGCAGCCAGAAGCCGCTGGTCGTCCTGATCGAGCCGTTCAGCACAGACGACAGCGGCTTCCGCTGCGCCCTGGTCACGGTGCGCGAGGTGGGACGCGCCTCGGCGCGGATCGCCGAGCGGGCCCGGATGATGTTCAACTTCTCGCCGGCCGAGGCCGAGATCGTCGCCCGCGTGGCCCAGGGCCGCGAACCGGCCGAGATCGCCGCCGAGCGAAAGGTCAGCATCAATACGCTGCGCGTGCAGATGGCCTCGGCGATGGTCAAGGTCGGCGTGCATAGACAGGCCGAACTGGTCTCGGTCATTTCTTCCGCCGATATTCTGGAATGAGATGACTTCGCCCAACTATTCTTACGACTAGTAAGTCCGGATTATTGTTGGTCGATCCGCGTATGTTAATATTTGCAAGTCGCGAGGGCAAATCCCCCCGTTTTGTCACCGCCGCGACTATGACCGGTTCGCCAAGGCTGTCCGCAACGCCTTCGGCGACCCTCGACGGTGCGCCCCGCCCGCCGAGCGCCGGATCAGGACATCAGCACCCCCTCGTCCTGATCCGGCGCCGGTCGATCGGCGCCGGTCGCCCATCACCCCAGCACAACCGAACATTCAAACGATGGAAGGCGCTCACCGCCGCCGTCGTTTCGACGCATAGTAAGAATGCATTACATCAATGAACCTATATATTTGACGTAACCAATATTTGAGCGCGACACACTGTCATTCTTACTACTGATTTTGTTTACCATGCTTTAGGACGCACTGCTTAACTCTCACCCGAGATGATCCTCCCATCATCCTCACTCCTGGGGTTCGCAATGCGCTTTCCGATGATCCTGGCCGCCGCCGTCACCGCTCTGGCCGCCACCACCGCTTCCGCCGCGCCGGCCAGCTACGAGCTTCGTCTCGAAGGGCACGTGCCGGTCATCTGCCGAGTCAATCTCGACGCCTCGACCGCCTCGAGCGCCAAGCCGACCGACCTCGGGCGCATGACCGAGTTCTGCAACAGCGCCGCCGGCTACGAGGTGCGCCTCAGCCATGCCCAGGGCCTGACCAACGCCGCCGTCTATGTCGACGGCGAGAAGATCCCGCTGTCGTCGACCGGCGTCACCCTGATCAGCCGCTCCAGCACCGCCGCCTCGCAGAGCCACGCCCTGCGCCTCGATCCGGGCGCGGACGCCGGCCAGGTCGGCGACCTGTCGGTCAACATCACCGCCCTTTGATCCGACCCGCCCAGCTTGCCCGAGCTGGCGTCCCGCGCAGCCGTTCCGACGATCCCTCCTGATACGGATGCGCGGGCGACCTCCCCCTGAAGGGAGGGGCGACCGGATAAAAGAAAGCCCCGTCGGCGCGAGCCGGCGGGGCTTTTTCAGTCTGGCCGAGGTTACATGCAGGCGACGGGGGTCGTGCCGGTCGGCACCGCCAGCGGCGTCACGGTCACCGTGAGGATGTCCTGGTAGTTGGGCGCGGGCGCCTTGCCCGCCCCGCCCTCCAGCAGGGTCGGCGTCACCGCCAGGTACTGGCCCGACAGGCCGGCCCGGGCGCAGGTCACGGTGCTGAAGGTCGGCGAGGCCGTGGTCTTGGTCTGCCCCAGGAAGTCCAGTTGGTAGGGGATGCGCTGGTTGGCCGTGGCCAGGTTGCCGCCCGGATAGGTCATCCGGAACTGGTTGGCCGAGGTCAGGGCCACCGAATAAGGTCCCGAGCTGGCGACGCGCACATTGCCGGTGCGCTGCTTGACCGAGTTCGGCGTCGAGGGCAGCGAGGCCGTGGCCAGCGAGCCGATCTCGCCGAAGTCCAGCGCCGGGCCGACGAAGCTGGCCTGCAGGGCGCTGAGCACGTTGATGCGGATGTCCAGCGAGTTGGCGATCACGCCCTGCTCGTCGGCCGCGCCGCCGGTGCGCTTGCAGTAGTATTTCTGGTCCAGATAGAGGTCGGTGGTCCCGGCCGGCAGGTCGGCGCCGCTGGGCACGGTGATGGTGACCATGAAGGTCTGGACGTCCGGCTGCCCCACCCCGCCGAAATTCAGCTCGATCTCGTTGGGATTGACGTTGTTGGGGTCCAGCACGTGGCCGGGCGGGTTTTCCAGGATCTGGCCGCCGGTCGCGGTCTGCACGATCGTCAGGGTCGACGGCGTGTCGGGCCGGCGCAGATAGATGAAGTTGACCTCCTGCGTCTTCTTGCCGCCGACGGCCGGCGGCCGCCGGGCGGTGATGCTCAGGGTCTGCACCGTCGTGCCGCTCGGATTGAACGGATCGAAGGTGCCCGACAGGACCACGGGGTCGAAGGTCACGCACTGGGCCAGGGCCGAGCCGGAGGCCAGCAAGCCGCCGCCGAGGCCGGCCGCCAGGCCGAGAAGCAGGATATGCGATCGGCGTTTCATGTCAGCCTCCGGACGCGGCGGGCTTGAGGTCCCCGGCCTTGACGAAGCCCTCGGCGCTTGCCGGCACGTCGAGGTAGTAGACGGTGGGGGGCGTGGTCCCCATTTCGAGCCGCCAGCGGCCGGGCCTCAGGCCCGAGGCGCCGAAGCGGCCCACGCGGTTGGTGAACAGGGTGATCGGCTCGCCGCCGCCCTTGTCGCTCTTGGCCACCTCGACCGCCTGGCCGGAAACCAGCGACAACGGCTGGCCCTCGGAGTCGACCATCCGGCCGATGGCGGTGATCGAGTAGTCCGACCCGACCTCCAGGCGATAGCCCGCGCGATAGGGCGGGAACATCCGGAACGAGCCGGAGCCGAGGTCGTAGCCGGCCGGAGCGCCCTGGGCGTCGACCGTGATGGTGCGCTCGGCATAGGCCGACAGGCCGGTCTCCAGCGCCGTGCCCAGCGCGCCGCTGTTAGCGGAGTAGCCGAACGGGGTCGGGTTCACGACGACGTCCGCGCCCTTCAGGCTCTTGTGGCCCTTGACGATCGCGAAGCTGTCATAGACCGGCCGGCCGACCGAGACCGCGCCGTCGGCGAAGCCGATCGAGGTCCCGACCCGCATCGAGGTGCGGCCGTTGTCGGGGCCCTCGAAGGCCTGGAAGTGCGAAAGCCCCAGCTCGGCCCGGTTGGCGATGTAGTTGACGCTGCCGTTGAAGGCGGAGTCGTCGGGCGAGCGCGAGACCTCGGCGAAGGCGTTGTAGGAGCCCACGCCCTGGCCATGGATCGTCTGGTAGGCGATCCGCGCCCGGTCCTCGCGGCCGTCATACTCGGCCCGCAGGCTGGAATTGTTCGAGAACTGCCAGGACAGCGAGATCAGGGCCGAGGTCTCGCGGCGTCCGGGCACGTCGTCGTACATGACGTTGGCGGTGACCGCGAGGCTGGAGGTCAGGCGATAGCCGACCCCGACCCGGTAGGCGCTGGCGTCGGGGAACTCGTCGCGGCCGGCGGAATAGCGCCCGTCGAAGCTGGCGTAGATCGCGTCGCTGAAGGCGTGCGAATAGCCGACCCCGATCTCGTAATTGTAGCGGTTGTCGGGGATGAAGGTCCCGACGGGCCCGAACTCGCGGCTGCGGGTCTCGAACGACAGGTTCAGGGCGTCGGCGCGACCGCCGGCGAACTGGAACAGGCGCTGGAAGCTGAAGATCGCCGCATAGCCCGAGCCGTAGACGTCGATGTGGGAAAGGGCGAAATCGACGCCCAGCGTGCCGATCCTGGTTCCGAACAGGCCTTCGAACCCGGCCATCACCGTGGTGTCGTCCGCCTGGCCGTTGACGCCCAGGGTCACACGGTCGGTGATGCCGCGGCGATAGAAGCCGCTGATCGTCCATTCCTCGGTGTAGTCGGGGCCGTCGAGCAGCAGCGGCGCCTTGACGCCGGCGAACAGACCGAACTCCGACAGTCCGGGGTCGAGCTGCGAGCGGTCGAAGAAGACGTTGAACTGCAGGGTCTCGCGCCGGCCGGTGTCGTCCTCGATGACGAGGCGCACGTCGTTGGCGCCCTGGGCGAACGGAAAGTCGCGAACGTTGTAGCGTCCGGGATCCAGGCGCAGGCGGCGGGTCAGCTGGTTGTTGAGGATCACGCTGACGTCGGACGGACGGGCCAGGGTGAAGCTCTCGCGGCCGCGCGGCCGAGCGATCGTCTGCGGCTGCAGCACGCTGTAGGAGCGGAAGATCGACAGCCCGGCCATGTCCGGCGCGGACTGGAAGCCGCGGCCGACGGCCTGCAGGTCGCCGGCGGTCCAGCGCAGCACGTTCTTGACGTCGTCATAGACGAAGCGCGTGCCCAGCCGCTGGAAGTCGTTGGAGGCGCCCGGCTGCCAGACGGCCTCGTTCTCGAACACCACGCTCTTCAGGCGCATGGCGCTGTCGAGCAGGAAGGTCGGATCGCCGAAGCCCTCGTCGAAGCCCTGCTCCACATAGTCGATGGAGCCGCGGATGTTGAGATAGCCGCTGAACTCGGCCGGGGCGACGTAGGCCCCCACGCCGGTGCGGTCCATCGGCGCGACCTGCAGGCTGCGCACGGCCTTCAGCTCGGGCGGGATATTGATCCGCAGCTCGAGCTGCCGGGGATCATAGGGCATGCTCATGTTGGCGGCGGTCAACGCCTCGGGCGAGACCACGCCGCGGCCGGCCAGGGACGAGCGCAGGGCCGCGATCGCCGAGGTGTCGAGCAGCGGGGCCAGCAGGCCGAGCAGGCGGTCCGACGGCATCGACAGCTGGCCATCGGCCGAGATCGCCAGCGGCATGTCGCCCAGATAGTAGTCGCCCTCCTTCAGGGGGACCGTCAGGTTGATGTCCCGGCCGGTGGGATTGAGCTGGCGACGGGCGCCGAGCGGCGTCGCCGCGCCGGCCGAGGGCGCGCTGGTCGGCTCTTGCGTGGCCGCCAGCAGGACGTAGGGGACCGGCGCGGCCAGGGCGGCCAGGGGCGCGACGAGCGGCGTCGCGCCGACCAGGCACCCCGCCAGCAGCCAGCGGCGGTAGGCGCGCGACCTAGCGCCCTTCGTCTGACGAGAATTGAGCCTCAAGGGAGCCTCCTGCTGCCGCCGTCAAGGGCAGTTCGATGGGAACGGCGATCCGCCGCGTCTGGCCGGGGGCGATCAGGCCGAAGCCGATCGTCTGTTGGATCTCCGGACCGGGAATGGTCCGAGTGAAGACCGCCTTGCCCGCGGCGTCCTTCTCGATGATCCGCAGCTTTCCGCGGGACAGGTATCCGTGCGTGTTGGACGTGTTGGCCAGGTAGACGACCGGGATCGGCTTGCCGTCGGCGTCCGCCCCGATTTCGCTCTTGGCCATGGTCAGGGCCGGCTTGCCGCCGGCCGGTCCGACACTGGCCAGGACCTGGAAGTTGTAGAGGATCTGGATGGCCGACTGGCCCTCCGGCAGCTTCACCGGCATCTGGGCCACGGTGACGTAGTAGTGCTTGCTCTGCGCCAGGGCCGGATCGCCCACCCACTGGATCCGGAACGACTGCGTCTCGCCCGGCTGGATCACCGCCTGGGGCGGGAAGATCAGCAGGTCGTTGGTCGGGGTGTCGCTGGGACGGGCGCCCTTCTCGTCGAAGGACAGCTCCTCGGCGCGCAGCTCGACCGGCAGCGGGTTGGCGAAGGTGTTCTGCACCGTGACGATCTGGGACATGCCCCGACCGGTCGGCTTCAGGTCGATGACGACGGGTTGCACCGTCATGGCCAGGGCGCCGCCGCCCAGGGCCGGCGCCCCCTGCGCCGCCAGGGCCGAGAGACAGAGGGCGGCGACCGCCCCCAGCCAACGCCCCCGATAGGTTCTCGAACGAGTCATTCGGTGTCCGCTCCTCATGCGTTCAGTTCGGTTCAGTTCGCGGCTTCCAGTTCGACGACGAGGGTTCCGGCGTAGTCGCCTGCCACCATCGGCGCCCCGCCGCCGGCCACGGCGACGACGAGGTTCATCTGCCCGGCCGCGCCGTTGGCGGTGGCCAGGTCGATCGGGGTCAGGGCCGTGCTCGCGCCCGACGCGCTGGCCCCGGCCCAGTTGGCCGTGACCTGGAAGTCGAGGCTGTCGCGGAAGCCCGCGGCCGGCGCGGCGCCGGCGGTGCGCGACAGCCCCGTGCCGTCGGTGCGCACCACCAGGCGGTGAGCCGAATTGCAGACCAGCGGAAAGGCCAGGCTGATCGACGAGTCGCGCGGCTGGGCGGTCTGGGGATCGACGAACTGGGTGAAGCGCACCACGCCGGCCTGGCCGCCCTGGGCGGTGAAGCTGGCGTTGGCGCCGCTGGCCGCCGAGGGCGGCGACAGGACGCAGGCGCTGGGCGCCTGGGCCAGCAGTTCGAGCTGGCTGGCGGCCTGGTCGCCGCTGGTGGCCACGGTCTGGGCCAGAACCGCGGGGGCCGTGGCGGCGACGCCCAGCGTCGCGGCGGCGGCGAGGATCAGGACGGTCTTCATTGGGGTTCCACCGTCAGCCGCAGGGTGTCGCGATAGACGCCCGACACCAGCGGCGCATTGGTCTGCAGGTTGGTCGCGCCCGGCTGGATATCGAGGCGCAGGGTGACGTCGCCGGCCACGGGCTGATCGACCGCCTGGGCGCTGTCGCGGATCTGGCGGGCGCTGGCGTCGGCCTCGAACCGGTTGTTGACCGGGCCCCAGGCCAGGGTGGCGGTGTAGGGCACCGCGTCGCTGAAGCCGGTCGGGGTCGGGGTCAGGCCAAGCTCCGAGCGCCACAGGCCGTTGTTCTGGCTCTCCAGCACGATCTGGTGGGCGTAGTTGCACACCGCCGCGAAGGTCACCTCGGCCGAAGCCGCGCGGGTCGACAGGGTGGTCGGGTCGGTCAGCTGATCGACCTGCAGCGTGCCGCCGGTCAGGGTGAGGAAGTTCACCAGCTGGCCCGCGCCGAGCGTCGGCGTGGCGATCGTGCAGATCTTGGGCGCCTGGCCCTGGACGACGAAGTCGCGGGTGTTGTCGTCGGTCTGGGCCCGGGCGATCTGGCCCAGCAGCAGCAGGGTGACGGCGGAGGCCCCCGCCAGGGCGGCGGCCTTGATCCGGTTGGCTTTGGTCATGGCGCCCTCCCCTCAGCTGACCGCCGCCAGGGTGACGACGATCGCCCCCCGGTAGGCGTCGTCGGCGACAGGCCGCAGGCTGGGTCCGCCAGCCGTGGCGAAGCTCGACAGGCTGATGGTGATCTGCCCCGAGCCGCCGCTGTCGCGGGTCTGGGTGGCGGCGGCGTTGGCGACCGCGCCGGTGGCGAAGCTGGCGTCGGTCGGCGTCCAGCCCGAGGCCGTGGCCGTGTAGTCGACCGCCCGCGAGAAGCCGTCCGGCGGCGTGGTCGTGAAGGCCTGCGCCGTCATCTGCGTCGCCGAGATGGTCAGCTGGCTGGGCGCCCCGCACTGGGTTCCAGTCAGCACCTTGGGCGGCGCCGTCAGGTTCGGCAGCAGCAGGCCCGTGGCGGTGTCGATCATGACCCCGACGTCGAACAGGTTGTCGCCGTCGGTCAGGTCGCCGATCGTGCAGACGTTGTCGGGCACGGTGGCGGTGATCTGGATCGGCCCGGCGCTGTCGGACGGTCCGTAGGTCTGGGCCGCGGCGGCGCCGGCGAGCGCCAAGGGCGCCAGGGCGATGAGGAAAAGGGCGCGCCGCATGGCTCAGCTCCCCGAGGCGGCCAGGCCCGCGTCGGGCCCGAGCGTGATGGTCACGAGCGCGAGGTACGCGCCCGGCTGCAGCAGGTCGTCGCTGGCCGTGGCGAAGTCCGAGACCACCAGGGTCAGGTCGGTCTCCTGCGGCGCGGCGTTGGTCGAGGGCGAGCCGACGCCGGACGCGTTGGTCGCGCTGGTGCGGACCGTGGCCGAGGTCGCGCCCCAGGCGCTGATCGTGCAGGTGTAGTCCACCGAGCCGACGAAGCCGGCCTGGGTGGTGGTGGTCACCGCCAGCGGCGAGGCTGTGATGGCCAGGGCCGCGCCAGCGTAGTTGCAGAAGGTGCCTGGCAGCTGGATGGACTGGCTGGCGATCGTCGCCAGCCGGCCCACCCGCGTTCCCGACGCCTCGGAGATCTGGCCCAGGGCCAGGGCTCCCGGGGTGGGCGTCCCCAGCACGCAGACCTGGGCCACCTGGGCGTCCATGCCCACGGTTCCCTGGACGGGATCCTGGGCGTAGGCGCCGGTCGCGGCGGCCAGGGCGCCGAGGGCCACGGCGGTCGCCGCGAGGCTCGCAACGCCGTTGGCGAGACAGGTCCGGTGCTGGATCATGACGACCTCCCCTCCCTTCAGGTGGCCGGCGCCAGCGTCACGGCGACCGAGCCCGAATAGGACCCGGCGACGAGGCGCCCGCCGGCCGGCGTCGCCGCGTCGGCGAAGCTGACGACGATGTCGCTGGCGAAGATGCCGGTCGTGCTCGCCGAACCGCCGCCCGTGGCCAGGGTGCTGTCGGACGCCGACACCGCCCCCCCGGCCGGAGCGGCCGAAGCGGTGGCGGTGTAGTCGATCCGGCGTTCGAACCCGGTCGGGGCCGCGTCGGTGAAGCTGGTGTTGAAGATCGGCTGAGCCTCGACCGCCATGGTCGCCGACACGCCGTTGCACCAGCCGTTCAGCGTCGCGGTCCGGCTGGTCAGCTTGACGCCGTCGAGCCGGCCGATGGCGGCGACGTCGCCGGTCTGCAGCGACAGCTCGCCCAGATCGAGCACGACGTTGTCGGTGACGAACAGGCAGCGGTTGGCCACCGATCCGTTGACCTGGACCGTGCCTGTCACGCTCTGGGCCTGCGCCTGCCCCGCTGCGGCGACGAGCGCGAGGCTCGCCGCGGCGGCGGTCAGGAGAAGGGTGCTACGCATGGCGTTTCTCCCCTTCCCGCGATCACGAGGGCTCGATGGTGATCGAGATCGTGCTGGCGTAGTTGCCGGCCATCAGCAGCGCGCCCGAGCCGGTGTTCAGGGCGTAGGCCTTGACCGTCAGGTTGCCGGCGCTGTTGGCCAGGCTGTTGGACAGCGACTGCACGGTGGCGGCCGGCAGGGCGGCGGCGGTGACGCAGCTGACCGTCTGGGTCGTGCTGTTGGCCAGGGCGGCGTCGAGCGCGGCGGTGTAGTCGATCACGCCGGTATAGCCGGTCGGCGCGGTGGCGCCGGGGGTCAGGGCCAGGCGGGTCGAGCTCAGGGTCACCTTGGGGGCGGCGCTGTTGCAGTTCACCCGGAACTGGGTGGAGCCGCCGGGGCTGGCGTTGGTCGAGCCCGACAGGGTGGTCGACAGCGTGCCGTCGGCCTGGGCCAGTTCGCCCAGCGGGATCGAGCCCGAGAACGTGCCGCCGCTGCCGCCGGTGATGACCACGCACTTGGCCGCGACGCTGCCGGTGACGTTGACCGTGCCGGTCACCGTCTGGGCCATGGCGGCCGGGGCGAGCGCCAGGCCCATCAGGGCGGCGGCGCACACGAGGATCGTCTTTTTCATCTCTTCACTCCCAAATGTCGCGCCGGCTGACCGGCTTCTCGATGTTGCGGGCCAAGGCCCCCTCCCCCTGAAAGACACCGGAGCCGCCGGGGGAGCGGGACCGGAACCCGGGCTCACGGCGAGACGCTGAGCGTCACCGTGAGCGAGTCCGAATAGGTGTTGGCGGCCGCCAGGATCTGGGCCCCGGCATAGGCGGCGCGATGGACGCGCAGGTACGAGCCGGCGACCTCGTAGGACGAGCCGTTCAGGCGCAGTCCCTGGCTGGCCGAGGCCGGTCCCTTGAAGCCGCAGGTCGCGCCCGAGGTGGTCTTGAGGTCGCCGGTGTCGCAGGTGGCGCTGGCCGTGCCGACGCCGCTGTCTCCGACCAGGTTCAGGTCGACGAGATAGGGCGCGAGATTGGTGTAGCCGGTGGCCGGGGTGACGCTGGAGGCCAGCAGGCCGCCGTTGCTCGAGATCACCGCCGCGCGGAACGGCACGGTGCACTGCAGGCTGAAAGGGAAGTCGGCCGTGAAGGCGTTGTTGACCTCGCCGACATTGGTCGAGCCGCTGGGCGCCAGGCCCGGCGCGAAGCCGCAACGGCCGCCGACCGAGGCCGTCACCGGAATGGACAGCACGATGTTGGGAGGCGATCCGCCAGCATAGGCGGTGACCTGGGCGCGGCCTTCACTGACCGCGGTCGCCAGCACCACGCCGACCACCAGGCTTCCGCCGAGTATCCAGTCCTTCAAGGACGGTTTGCGCTGGTTGCGAACGGCGCGAGGAAGCGTCGATAGCTTGCCGGCCATGTCCCTCTCCCCGCTTCTCTTAACAAGTTCTTAATGAACGATTGCAGAGAACCGGGGACGTGAAATCCCCCACCTTGGGTACTTAGTACAGTTTCACCCAGCAGGAGAGTTGAAGCAAAATTCGGATAACTAAATCGAGCTTAGTAATACAAATGCACAATCTGCTTATTGATGATTGTCATTATCAAAATCCATTGCGTCAAACTGACGCTATTTGACCTGAAATTATCTCAGGTTGTGGATAACTGAGCCATAGCTTGTTTTAAGTACGGCATAAAAGTGGCGCGGCCATAGAAGCCGCGCCCGCAGGGAGGGAAAGGCCTATGGACGGTTCCCACGCTTCGCTCATCGACATCAGCGCGATGCGCTTCTGCCTGGACGAGGACGAGGTCGCCCGCATCGTCATCGACGCCCACGGCACGGTGCTGTGGCGGTCGCGAGCCGCGGCCACGATGCTGTCGGGCCACAGCCCGCTGGTCGATCGCGGCGGCAAGGTCGGCGGCGTCGATCGCCGGGCCCATCAGTTCCTCGTCGAGCGCATGGCCGAGGCCCTGGCCGGCCAGGAGGTCTGCCAGATCATCGACTGCGACCAGGACGAACGCTTCCTGATGCGCATGCGCGTGGTGCAGGACGGCGACGACCGGGCCCTGGTGATCGTGCTCAAGGACTTCGACGCCCCCGCCCATGTGCCCCGGCTGGAGGCGATGTTCGGCCTGAGCATGATGGAGGCCCGCATCCTGGCCGAGATCATCGCCGGCAACAGCGCCGATAGGATCGCCGAGCAGAAGGGCGTCTCGATCCTGACCGTGCGCACCCACATCAAGCACATTCACGGCAAGATGGGCGTGCGCTCCAAGGAAGAGATCCTGGCCTCGGTGATCAAGATCTTCGCCTGATCAGACCAGGCGCGCCTGTAGCCAGAGGATGGCCGGATAGGCCACCAGCCAGGTCCAGAAGAAGCGGTTGAGGCCGAACAGGCAGGCGTTGGCCAGGTGGAAGCTCGCCGCCACGACGAGACCCGCGATCAGCGCCGGCCGCCACAGCAGGGTCAGCGGAAAGGCCAGTTCGAAGGCCATCACCGCCCACGACATGGCCAGCAGCAGGCGCGGCCGCGCGGCCCAGCCGCGCAGGCTTTCGGCGACCGGATAGGCCGAGAACCGGAACACCTGCGCCAGCGCAACGCCCTTGCGCCAGTCGGGATTGACGATCTTCACCCAGCCCGAGACGACGTAGGACAGCATCAGCTGAAGGCCGAGATAGCCGAAGAACAGCTCCTTCAGGCGCGGGCTGGGAACCAGGGCCGACAGGGTAAGGCACCACAGGGCCAGCAGGCCCATCCGGTCGCTGCCGCCGTTGTAGGGGCCCTGGAAGCGGGTCAGCAGGACGAGCGACAACAGGGCTAGCCCGACCAGCGGCCAGGGCGCGAAGACGCCCGCGGCGACCGCCGCGCACAGGGCGATCCTGAGCGCAAACAGCGGGCGGTTGCGGGGCGAGACCGACAGGTGCTCGAGGCTCTGCTGGATCAGCGCCAGGGCCAGCAGGACCTGGGTCAGGCGCGCGGCGAGGTGGAGGCTCATCGGGCGACGTCCTCGCGCCTGCGCGGCGCGGAGACGAACAGCACCTCGCTCACCAGCGCCCCGCTCTCCTGGCTCAGGAACACCAGGCGAAAGCGCAGCCAGGCGGCCTCGGGGAAATCGGCGGCGATGCGGGCGAAGATCTCGTCCTCGCTGTGGGCCGTCGGCTCGTCGACCAGACGCTCGGCGCAGGAGACCAGGAACAGGCTCTCATTCCAGCGCGGGTTCCAGGCCAGGCGGCCCAGCATGGCGGGGATGGAGACGTGATCGGGCCTGGGCCGAAACTCACGCCAGTCGGGATCGGCGTCCGGCGCGGCCAGCACGGCGTATTCGATGCGGGGCGACGGGGCGATGACGTCGAAGAAGTTCCACGACGGGATCAGGGCCGGCAGGAGGAGCTTCAGCGACCGCAGCATGGCTCCCCGGCGAGACGTTCGGACCTGCCGCTGAGTTACGCGGCCTCTCCGGTCCTGTCGAGCATCCGGGCCCGGACATTGGTTTCCCGCCCGGAGCGATAAGTTTTCCACACGATCGGGCCGCCCTCGCCTTTTTGCCTGTTGCTCCCGGCGTCGCGCCCCGGCCTACTCATGAAAAATATGAGGGTTGGAAATGCCAGGGTTCATCCAGACCATGCTGGCCTCTTATCGCCAGCGCCGGCGGGCCGCGGCCAGCTGGGCGCTGCTGCTGGCCGCGGCCGCCTTCTGGTTCGAGGGTCATCCGCTGGGGTAGATGATCCCCGCCCTGAACTTGTCGAAGGGCGAGGATCTCCCCTCCCCCTACAGCTTCAACCGCGCCCCGATCGTGAAGTAGCGGCCCATGACGTCGTCGCCGATGGCGTAGCCGTCGCGCAGGCCCGCCCGCGTGCCATTGAGGGCGTAGGCCCCGGGCGGCGGATCGGCGTCGAACAGGTTCTGGATGTTGAGGAAAAAGTCAGTCCGCCCGGCCCGGGTGTCGGCCGCATAGGTCAGGGTCAGGCTGGTGGTTGCGAAGGACGCGATCCTGTTGTTCGCCCAGATCTGCGATGGGTCGCCGCCCAGCTTCATGTCGTCGCGCCAGCGCTGCATGACGTCGACCGTCAGGTTCTCGATCGGCTGAAAGCGGGCCAGCGCCGTCAGGCGCAGCGAAGGTCCGGCGGCCGCGCCCAGCGGACCGAAGGCGACGCCGCCCTGGTCGGTGGTCGTGACCCCCGGCTGGCGGTAATAGACGTGCGGCTGGAAGGCCGCCAGGAACCGCAGTGACGCGGGCCGGTCGAAGGCGGTGGCGGCGTAGTTGACCTCCAGGTCCGCGCCCCAGGTCTCGACCTGGGCGATGTTGTAGTACTTGGTGTACCAGCGCTGCACGACATTGGAGGCGCTCTTGTCGGCATAGCCGTTGAGGCGGTCCTGCAAGGCGCAGAACGGCGAGGTTCCACCACTGTCGTAGCAGGCCCGCTGGTAGGCGGCCGTGGCGCCGTTCACCTGGGTGACCGCGTCCTTGACGGTGATGTGGTAGGCGTCCAGCGCCACCGAGAAGCGCGGGATCGGGCTCCAGACCACGCCGAGCGTGGCGGTGTCGCCGATCTCGGCCTTGAGGTCGGGGTTGGACAGATCGACCGAGGCCACGGTTGGGCTGAGGGTCGTCAGCAGGTCCTGGGTGCTGACCGGCACCGAATTGACCGGCGCGAACAGCTCGTAGAGCGTCGGCGCACGGATGTCGCGCGAGCGGGTGGCGCGCAGGCGCACCGTGTCGTTCAGGCGCCAGTCGAGGCCCAGCTTCCAGGTCCAGTAGTCGCCGCTGGTGTCGTAGCTGGTGAAGCGGGCCGCGCCGTTGACGCTGAGCGCGCGCATCAGCGGCAGGTCCTTGAGCAGGGGCACGTCAGCTTCGAGCGCGGCCTCGCGGACGGTCTGGCTGACCTTGGGACTGCCGGCGAAGGTCTGGGTCCACAGGGCCGAACCGGCGGTGCAGTTGTAGCGGATGCCGGTGCAGTTGACGACGTCGGCCGGCCCCGCGTCGCTGGCGGACTCGAAGCTGAGCTTCCGCCACTCGCCCGACAGCGCCAGGCCGACCGGACCGGCCCAGGTGCTGAACGGCGAGCCGTCGATATGGCCCGACACCGAGTCCATCACCGTGCGGGCCGTGTAGTGGGTCTCCTGGAAGATATAGTCGATGGCCTCGGCGCTGGCGGCCGTGGGGCCGAAGACGTTCAGCGGCGCGCAGCCCTGGGCCAGGGATGGGTTGGTCAGGGCGATGTTGCAGACGATCTTGTTGCTGGACGGATCGACGACGGCGTCCAGCGCGGCGGCCAGACGCTGATTGTTGAGGTTGTTGGCCAGGGTCGTGCCCAGGCGCGTCTGGCCATGGGTGAAATCCAGGCCCCACTTGTAGTCGCCGAGCGCGCCGTTCAGCCCGCCCATGTAGATCCACTGACGCGACTTGGAGCGCGCCTCCAGCCGGCCGCCGCTGCTCATCAGCTCGCTGAGGCGGAAGGTCGACTGGTTCGCGCCGGCCAGCTGCGCCTGGTAGGCCGGCGCCAGGAAGGCGTTGGTCGCGCTGAGCGTGACATTGGTCAGCCGGACATAGTCGGAATAGTTGGCGTTGGTCTTGAGGTTGCCGCCGACCTGCATGTAGCCGTGGACGGTGTCGGTCAGGTCGTAGTCGACGCGGCCGAACAGCTGGTGGCCCTTCATCGGGGCCAGCAGCGAGGAATCGTAGTAGCCGCCGTCGCCGCCGACCTGGAGGGCGGACGAGCCGGTGGCGGTCCCCGGCACGAAGGCCCGCAGGGTTCCGTTGGCGCCAAAGGTCTGGCCCGACAGCACGCCGCTGGTGATCAGGCCGCCGAATGGGAAGCCGGCCTGGCGCAGGTCGCTGTAGAGCACGTAGGGATTGGCGGCCGTGCCGGCCCCGGCCACGCCCCAGACGTCCATCCAGTCGCGGTCGGAGCGGTAGGCGATGCCCTTCTCGTCGCGATATTCGTAGCTGGCCTCGACATGGCCGCGGCCGTTCGCGAAGCGGGTCCCGGCGGCGAGGCCGACATCGATCTTCTCGCCGTCGCCTTGCTGGGAGACGCCGGTCTGGGCCAGCATCTTCAGGCCGTTGAACTTCTTGTCGACGATGTAGTTGACCACGCCCGTGACCGCGTCGGAGCCATAGACGGCCGAGACGCCGCCGGTGACGGTGTCGACCCGCTGGACCAGCATCTGCGGGATCAGGTCCACATCGACGACGCCGTTGAGCAGGGTCGGCGGCACGCGCAGGCCGTCCAGCAGGATCAGGGTGCGGTTGGCGCCGATGTTGCGCAGGTTCAGCTGGTTGGCCGAGGCGTTACCGGCCCCGACGCTGCCGGTCGAGGTGGGATTGACCCCCGCCCCGCGCGAGCCGGCGAACACCGGCAGGACGTTGAGGGCCTCGGCCAGGCTGCCGGGCGCGGCGCGCAGCACGTCGTCGGTCTGGACCACGGTGACGGGCGACGGGCTGGCGTCGCCGTTGCGGATGACCCGTGAGCCGGTGACGACCACGGCCTCGACCGTGGTCTCGACGGTGTCGCCGGCAGGCGGGCTTTCGGGCGGATTGGTCTGGGCGAAGGCCGAGCTGGCGAGCGCGAGCGCGCTGGCCCCGGCCAGAAAGACGGCTGTCCTTCCGAGGTTGTTCATCGTTCCCTCCACGCCGTATCCGCCGCCCGGTCGGCCTGTTCTTATGGTTCTCCGCGTTCATTGACGCAGCGTCAGGAGGATGACGCGCCTTCGCCTCGCCCGATGATTGCTTTACCGGGCCAGCCTATTCATTTTTCGCCGCCGCGACCGGCCGGAATCTGAAGAAATATTTCGCAAGGACTTCAAACGACGAACGCCAGCGCATCCGGACCGTGAGGTCCGGGGCGCGCCGGCGTCGAAGAAACCGAGGTGATGGAGATCAGGCGCCGAGGCTGGCGGTGAGGTCGTCGAACAGCTCGTCGACGCTCAACTTGCGCGGAATGATCTTCTGGTCGAAGGCCCAGTCGATGGCCAGCTGCAGGCCCTTGCGGTTGGCCTCCAGGCCGAACGGCGGATAGACGGCCGGCGGGCCGCCCTCGGTCAGGGCGCGGCTCTCGACGATCATCCGGTAGATCTCGCGAACCACGTCGGGGCGCTGTTTGGCGATATCTTCGTGGACCACGAAGATGTGGTTGATCGGCACGACCTGCTCGCGCTCGAACCAGGCCTTGGCGGCGTTGAACGGGTCGGGCACCAGGTACTGCACGCGCGGATCCTTGGGCAGGTCGACGCCTTGCAGGGTGGCGGCGAGCTGCCCGTCCAGCATCATCTGGCCGATGTCCGAGCCCTTGGGCAGGCGCACGCAGTTGGCCGGATCGCTGTACTCTTCCAGGTGGCCGTCGCCGGTGGTGCGCCAGGTGACCTTGTCGAGGTCGACGCCGTATTCGTGCCGCAGCACGCCGCGGATCCACAGGCCGGTGGTCTGGGCGTAGGTGCGCACGCCGACCTCCCTGCCCTCGATGTCCTTGGGATCGAGATGGCCCAGCTCCTTGTTGAAGCCGGCGCAATGGTGCTGGAAACGGCCCGAGATCGGGGCCGGCAGCAGCACGTAGGGCTTCCCGTAGCACTTGGCCTGCAGGTAGGTGACGATCGCCAGCTCGCCCGCGTCGTACTGGTTGCGGCGGACCATGTCCTTGAAGCCGTTGTGGGCCTGTTCGGGACCGCAGAAGTCCAGGGTGACGATGTCGGACGTCACCCGGCCGTCCTTCATGGCCTTGGTCACCGGATAGTCGGCCAGGTTGGTCTTCAGAGTCAGCACTTCGGCCGCAACGTCGCTCATGACGCGGTTCCTCCCGGTTTTCTTCAGAGTTTGACTTCGATCAGCACCGGGCCCGCCTCGCGGGTGGAGTCGATCATGGCCTGGGTGAAGGCTTCGGCCGTCTCGACGCTGACCGCCGGCACGCCCATGCTCTTGGCCATGGCGACCCAATCGATGGTCGGGTTGCCGATGTCGATCATCGACAGGGCGCGCGGGCCCGGCGCGGCGCCCGCGCCCATGTTCGAATATTCGGCCTTGAGGATGGCGTAGCTGTTGTTGGCGAAGATGATCGTCGTGACCGGCAGGCCTTCGCGGGCCTGGGTCCACAGCGACTGGATCGTGTACATGGCGCTGCCGTCGCCCACCATGCAGAAGGTCCGGCGGTCCGGGCAGGCCATGGCCGCCCCCGTCGCCACCGGCGTGCCGTAGCCGATCGAGCCGCCCATGTTCTGAATGGTGTCGTGCGGCCGCGCCCCGGCGGTCAGGCCCATCGACTCCCGGCCGGTGGTCAGGGACTCGTCCACCAGGATGCAGTTCTCGGGCATGGCGTAGCTGAGCGCATGGGCGATGCTGACGGGGTTCAGCGTCCCTTGCGGGGCCGCCTGCTCCGAGCGCGCCTGCAGGACCGGCTCGGTCTTCAACGCGCCCAGGGCTTCGGCCAGCATTTCCAGGCCGAGGATGCTGTCCTCGTCCTTGGCGACCAGCTCATGCACCTGGCAGCCGGCGGGCTTTAGCACGCTGGGCTTGTCGGGATAGCTGAAGAAGGCGATCGGCTCGCCGGTCTCGACCGTGACGATGTGCTTGAAGGCGCTGAGGAAGGCCACGGCCTGATTCACGGCGTAGGGGATGCGCTCCAGCGGCGTGCGGCCGGCGCCCCGCTCGATGCGGACGCTGAAGAACTGGGTGGCGATGCGGCAGCCGGTGTTAGCGGCGACGCGGCCGGCGAGGTCCAGCGAGCGGCCGCGCATGGACTTGCCGCCGAAGATGATCAGGGTCGGCTCGCCCGAGGCCAGCACCTTGGCGATGTGCTCGACCTTGTCGGCCGGCGGCGCGCGGCGGGTCGGCTCGCGCTTGGCGATCTTGGGTACCTCGCCCGCCTCGCCCCAGCTGGCGTCGCCGGGCAGGATCAGGGCCGAGACCAGGCCTTCATTGGCCTTGGCGACGGCGGCGGCGGTGTCGGTGGCGATGGACTCCGAGCTGTCGGTGGTGCGCACCCAGTGGCACAGCGGGCGAGCGAGCCCTTGAATGTCGGAGGTCAGCGGCGCGTCGTACTTCAGGTGCGAGGCCGCGTGCTCGCCGATGATGTTGACCATGCCGACGCCGGCGCGCTTGGCGTTGTGGATGTTGGCCAGGCCGTTGGCGAGGCCGGGTCCCAGGTGCAGCAGGGTGGAGGCCGGCTTGTCCTTCATCCGGGCCCAGCCGTCGGCGGCGCCGGTGGCCACGCCTTCGAACAGGCACAGGACGCTGCGGATGCGGGGATTTTCCAGCGCCGCCAGGAAGTGCATTTCCGAGGTGCCGGGATTGGCGAAGCAGACCTCGACGCCCTGGTCGGCCAGCGTGTTCACAAGGCTTTCGGCGCCGTTCATCTCAACTCCTCCACACGAGCGAACGGCTTCAAATGACCTTTCGCCTTGGGGAGAAGGGAGACCATTTCCAGGATTGGCGCTCCAATCCAAACGGACCGGAAAGCGATAGATTTCCGGATGTTCTCTGAACCGGTCTCACCCGTCATTCAGGCGCGAACCCCTCTCTATTAGAGAGAGGGAGGGGCCCATCGCGAAGCGATGGGAGGGTGAGTGGTTACACCTTCAGCCGGCGTGCCGGCACGTCGTCTGCAACAGCGCCAAGATCGTCGCCAAGATCGTCGCCAAGATCGTCCAAGGGCTTCGCCTACCCTCTCACCCTCCCACGCCTTGCGGCGCGGGCCGATCCCTCTCTCCATGAGAGAGGGATCAAAGCCCGCTTCCCCGCCCCCTCAATACCCCGCCAGTTCCTTGCCCTTGCCGACCACGCCGTAGGAGCGCTGCGGGGCGGCCATCAGCCAGCGGTAGCCCTCGGCCAGCAGGCGCTCGAGATTGCTGGCGTTGGTGTGTGGGTTGCCCACCGGCACGCCGTGGCGGACGCAGGTCTCGGCGACCTTCTTCATGGCGTCGCGCACGTCCGGATGGTCGTACTGGCGGGGGAAGCCCATCTCCTGGGAAAGGTCGCCCTCCCCGATCAGCACGAAGCCGACGCCGGGCACTTCCTTCAGGATCTCGTCGAGGTTCTCGACGCCCTTGACGCTCTCGATCATCAGACCGACCAGCAGCTCGCCATGCGGGGCCAGCGGCCAGACGTCGGCCTTGGCGTAGTAGTCGGCCATCGACAGGCCCCAGTAGCGGGCGGCGGTGGCGGGACCGTCGCCGCGCACGCCGCGCGGCTCGTACAGCGGGGCGTTCTTGGGACGGGCGTAGCGGCACGAGGCGACGGCGTTGTAGGCCTGGGCCACGTCGTTGATGTGCGGCCAGATCACGCCGTAGACGCCGCGGTCCAACGCCTGCTTGGCGTAGGCCTGGTTCATCTCGACGCCGTTGGCCGGCACGCGGACGATCGGGGTGACCTGCGGGGCCAGGGTGGGCGCCGAATGGATCTGCTTGCGGTTCAGCAGGTACTGCAGGGAATCGCCGAGGGCGGCCATGTCCCAGGGATTGTGCTCCATCTCGAACACCAGGCCGTCATAGGGCGAGTCCGAGAGGTCGATGGCGCTCTGCTTGTCGGCCTTGGCGAAGCAGGTGAATGCGGGCTTGCCGGCTTCCCAGGCGCGGATGACGCCGTTCAGGCGGGTGTCGGTCATGGTTCTTCCCCGTGGTTTCTGTCCGACTGAGCTAGACCCGCGCGGCCGTCTCGCCCTGATCGATGAACCTGTCCCGCCGATAGAAAAAGCGCGCGGGAGCCGGTCAAGCCCCCGCGCGCCAGTAGTCCCCATGCGCTTTCAGGACGGGGATCGGGAAGGTCAGGCGGGAACGGGGGTTTCCTCGGGATTCCAGTACATGAAGCCCATGCCCTCGCCGGTGCCGGCGGCGGTACGCCAGCAGGGCACGTAGTCGACCAGGGTCATCTTCGCGCCGGTGTGCTGCAGGGCCATCATGACGATGCTGTAGATCTTCACCTCGGACGTGCCCGACTGGTAGTAGCCGTCGGGGATCGCGGCGAGGCCGTCGTAGTCGTAGGCCGCCAGCTTGCCCATGACGTCGCGGTCGAACTCTTCGTCGTTGACGAAGTGCGACAGCCCGCCCGAGGCGATGATCGCCACGCGCACGTCGGCCGGCCAGGCCTCGATCGCCTCGCGCAGCACACGGCCGAACTCGATGCAGCGGCTCATCGACGGCTGGGTCGGCGGATAGAACAGGTTGAACAGCACCGGCACGTGCGGCGGCGGCTGGTCGCCCATGATCTGGTGATAGACGAAGCTGTAGGCGTGCGGCACCACCGGATAGTCCGGCTTCATACCCTGGCGCTGCTCCATCCAGACGTTGTCGGGCCAGGCCTGCAGGTCGTTGAGGTCGAAGCCCTCCTTCTGGAAGGCCTTGATCAGATAGGTCGCCAGCTCCGGATAGGCCTTGTGCACCACGTGGTGGTCGGGCGCGTAGACCGGTCGCTGGGGCGGGCCGTTGTGGACGTCCTCGCCGGTGTAGATGGTGATCGACGGCGACTGGTCGGGCCAGATCTCCTTCTGGTCCTTGCCCAGCACGATGGCGACGTCGATCTTGGCCCGGCCATAGGCGTCGGCCATCTTGTCGAGCGCGGCGCGGCAGCGGCCGGCGCGTTCGGTGCGCTCCTCGATCGTCAGGAACGGCTCGAAGGCCGCGCCGCGGTGGGCCTCCAGCTCCGGATAGGTCCAGGTGCGGTTCTGGAACCACAGCTCGGGGTTCTTGCGATCCCGCTCGCCGTTGGTCAGCCAGTCCTCGGGCGCCTGCCCCAGCATGCCGCTGTGGGGCACCGCCATCCCGAACACGATCTTGGCCATCTTACGCGTCTCCTAAATCTCATACGGGTCCGAGGCGGCGCTCAGGCCTTTGCCTCGGCGTCGTCGGGAACCTTCGGCGCCCATTCGGGCCGCAGCATCACGATCACCGTCAGCGCGCCCAGCACCAGGAAGGCGAAGATCAGGGTCATCGGGGCCACGAACGAGCCGGTGGCGTGCAGCAGCCAGCCGGTGATCAGCGGCGCGACCCCGCCCGCCAGGGCCGTGGCGACGTTCTGGACGCCCTTAACCCGCCCGACGATCGGGGCCGGGATCAGGGTCAGGCTGCAGAGCGCCAGGTTGTTGGCGGTGGTTAAGCCGAGGCCCGACAGCGAGGCGACGTTCCAGAACAGCGCGGTGTTGACGTCGGTGGCGCGGGCGCCCAGCAGCACGGTGCAGGCGATGGCGAAGCCGGCGACGACGAAGATCTTGCGGATCAGCACCGGGCGGCCATAGCGCTGGATCAGCTTGTCGGCGGCATAGCCCGAGGCCAGGGCGACCAGGGCGATGCCCATGAAGCTGTAGAAGGTGTAGAGGCCCATCTGCTCCAGCGACAGCCCGCGCTGCTCGACCAGATAGGCCGGCATCCAGGTCATGCAGAAGAAGGTGAAGTAGTTGTAGCAGAAGTTGACCACCAGCGTGCCCCAGACCAGCGGGCTGGACAGGATGGTCAGGATCGAGACGTCGACCTTCTTCTTGGCGGCCGCGACCGTGGCGGCCGCGCGGGTCGGCAGGTCGCTTTTCACCGCCAGCATCCACGGGACCAGCCAGACCAGGCCGGCAAGACCCGTGATCAGGAACATCAGCTGCCAGTTCAGGTGGACGATCAGCCAGGCGGCCAAGGGCGCGCCAATGGCCGGACCGAACTTGGCGCCCAGCATGTAGACGCCGACCGCCGCGCCGCTGTTGTCGGGATGGAAGTTGTTGCGGATCCAGCGGTAGCTGGCCGGCACCACGACCGCTTCGGCGGCCCCGACCAGCAGGCGCATCAGGATCAGGCCCCACAGGGCCGGCATCAGGCCGATGGCCGCCGAGGCCAGGCACCAGATGACGAAGCAGATGGCGTAGGGCCGCTTGACGCCGAAGCGGTCGACCGCCCAGCCCATCGGCACCTGGAACAGGGCGTAGGACCAGAAGAAGGCCGAGTTGATCCAGCCGCGGTCCACGTTTGTCAGGGAGAAGTGTTCCTTGAACGGCCCGGTGGTCAGGGCCGCCGAGATGTTGATGCGGTCGACGAAGGCGATCAGCGCCCCCACCGCCAGCAGGGCCAGAACGCCCCAGCGCGCCCAGGCGCGAGACGGCCTGGCCTCTGCCTTGGCTTCCGGCGCCGCCCGCTGCGACGCTGCGACGGCGTCTTCGGTTGTCGTCACCACTTGCACCTGCTCCATCCCCTGCTGTCGGTCTTGCGCCGTCGCTGTTGTTCTTAGACTTCAGTCCGCCAGGCTCGGGTAGAGGCTCGCGGCGGTGTTTCCGAAGATCCAGGCCTGGTCGGCCTGCGAAAGCGACGAAAGCCGCTGCCGGGCGGTGGCCAGGATCTCCGACAGGGTTCCCGGCGAGGTCGGGAAGTTCGAGCCCCAGGCCAGCCGCTCGGCGCCGAACGCCTCGACCACCTTGGGGAACCAGGTCTCCGGCGTGGCCGCGCCCTTGGTGCTGTCGCCCATGATCCGGGGCGTCAGCTTCATGTAGATCGACGGCAGGTCGGCCAGGTCGAACAGGCTTTGGGCGGCGGCGTAGGGCGGGCCGTCGGCGACCTCCGGGCGGGCCAGGTGGTCGAGGATGATCGGCACGTTCGGGAAGCGCTCGGCCAGGGCCCGCACCTGCGGCAGGCCCACGGGGCCGGTCTGGATGCACATGGTCAGGCCGAGGTCCCCCAGCAGCTCCCAGGCGGGCCAGGCGCGCTCGTCCTCCAGCTCGGTCGGGTCGAAGTCCTTCGTGCTGCCGCCGGTGAAGATGCGCAGGCCGGCCAGGCCCTTGTCGGTCCAGGCCTTGATGGTCTCGACCGCGTCGGGCGCGCGCACGTCCACCGAGCCGACGGCGATCAGGCGGTCGGCATAGCGGTTGCAGGCGTCGACGACGTAGCTGTTGTCGAAGCCGTAGGTGGTGGAGGAGTGCACGACGGCCGCCTTGGCCACCCCCGCTTCGTCCATGGCCGCGATCAGGGTCTCGACCACGCAAGGGCGCTCCTGCGACCAGTCCGAGCGCTTGCCAAACAGCGGCGCCGGCGGATAGCGACCCTCGTCATCCGAGATCACGTGCGGATGGATGTCGATCACCGATGACATAAGCGCTCCCTAGACTGGCCTCCGGCGGGTTGTTCACCGCCGTTGTTCGAGGGGCATGGAACGCGAGATCGGGCCTTGGGAGCAGTCGAAGCTATGCGGCGAGGTATAAGTTTCGGGCCGTCGAAAACCCGCCGATAACGACGAAGGGCGCGGCGCGGATCGCCCGCGCCGCGCCCTCATAGCGCCTTGATATGCTGGACTATTTGCCTTGCGACTTCAGAAGTGCGTCGAGGCGCGGATAGACCCGCCGGGCGTTGCCTTCGTAGATGTTGTAGCGGTCTTCCTCGGTGAGGCTGACGCAGGCGTCCACGTAGCGCTTGGTGTCGTCGAAATAGTAGCCGGTGTCGGGGTCCTTGCCGCGGACGGCGCCGATCATCTCCGAGCCGAACAGCACGTTTTTCGACGGGATGACCTTGGTCAGCAGATCAACGCCCGGGTGGTGGTAGACGCAGCTGTCGAAGAAGATGTTGTCCAGCAGACCTTCCAGCGGCCGGTTGGCCATCTCCAGCGACATGCCGCGATAGCGACCCCAGTGATAGGGCACCGCGCCGCCGCCGTGCGGGATCACCAGGCGCAGGGTCGGGAAGTCCTTGAAGAGGTCGCTCTGCAGGATCTGCATGAACACCGAGGTGTCGGCGTTCAGATAGTGGGCGCCGGTGCCGTGGAAGTTCGGATTGCACGAGGCGGCCACGTGGACCATGGCCGGCACGTCGAGGTCGCACAGGGCCTCGAACAGCGGATACCATTCGCGGTCGGTCAGCGGCTTGCCGGTCCAGTAGCCGCCGGTCGGGTCGGGGTTCACATTGGCGCCGACAAAGCCCAGTTCCTCGACGCAGCGGCGCAGCTCGGGGATCGAATTGGCCGGCGGCGCGCCGGGCGACTGCGGCAGTTGGCAGACCGGCACGAAGTTGTCCGGATAGATCTCGGTCACCCGTTTCACCAGGTTGTTGGAGACCTCGGCCCACTGCAGGCTGGTGCGCTCGTTGCCCAGGTGGTGGCTCATCAGGCCGGCGATCGGCGAGAACAGGGTCAGGTCGCTGCCGCGCTCCTGCTGGAGTTTCAGCTGGCCGTTGCCGACGCCTTCGCGGATCTCGTCGTCGCTCACGTGAGCCTCGGAGACGGGCGGCGCGCTGGACGGGCTGTCGGCGGCGTCGACCTGGCGCTGGCGCCAGTCGCGGAACGACTTGGGGACGGTGGTGAAGTGGCCGTGGCAGTCGATGATCATGGTCTGGTCCTTCACGCTCACAGCTTGTCGGTATCGACGAACAGGTCGTCGATGCTCATCCGCTTGGGGGTCAGGCCCTGGGCGAAGGCGGTGCGCTCCAGCGCCTCGATGGTCGGGCGGTTGGCCTCGATCCCGTAGGGCAGCGGGTCGGGACCGACGATCTCGGTCAGCTTGACGTACTTCTTCTCGGTGGCGTTCTGCGGCCCCTCGGCGCGCACCTTGTCCAGCCACTCGTCCTTGGCGCGCTTGAAGGCGTCATAGAGCGACTTGGCCACCCACGGATGCTCTTCCAGCACCGAGTCCTTGACCACGATGGTGCCGTGCATCGGATAGACGCCGG
The DNA here is from genome assembly GCF_016135805.1 of Caulobacter hibisci. Lineage (GTDB taxonomy): Bacteria > Pseudomonadota > Alphaproteobacteria > Caulobacterales > Caulobacteraceae > Caulobacter > Caulobacter hibisci. The sequence continues at coordinate 24,404 of NZ_JADWOX010000007.1, read as the reverse complement.
TGCGGCGGAAGTAGTCGGCCTCCAGCGCGGCGGCGTTGGGCAAGAGGTCTGGATAGTCGGCCTCGACCTCCTGCCAGCCGCCGGTCGGGGCGCCGGTGCGGCCGATGCCGGCCGCGCCCTCGACGCCCGCCGACAGCTCGCCGTCGGCCATCATGTCGGCCAGCGGGCGCGTCGCATGGATGACGTTACCGGGCAGCTTCAGCTCGCGGACGTGCTCCTCGTCGTCGACCACCCAGGTAACCTTCGACGGATCCAGGCCGCAGTCGTCCATCAAGGCCTGGCGCAGCCAGACGCCGGTGGTGACGGAGTAGGCGCGCACCCCGACCTTCTTGCCTTCCAGATCCTTGGGCGTCTTGATGCCCGCGTCGGGCCGCACCAGCATGCCCGAGTGGTGGAAGCGGCGGACCACGAAGATCGGCAGCGCCTTGAACGGCGCGCCATAGGCCCGGGCGATGATGTAGGTTGTGGGCGCGATCTCGCAGACGTCGAACTCGACGTCGCGCACCATCCGGCGGAAGGCGCCGATCTGCGGCTTGACGGTGATGATCTCGGCCTCGACGCCCTCGATGGGGATCGAGCCGTCGCGGATGGCCGACGTATGCGGGTGTTCCGCCACGGCGATCTTAAGGGGCACCTTGTTCCCGGCCACAATTCCTCTCCTTGCACGCATCAGTATCCGGGGTGCGGCCGGCGGTCATGCGACGGTTTCCGCCCCGGTTCGACCGCACAAAGGCTGGCGACGCGGCGCAACCGCAACGGCCGCTCCGCGAAACCTTGAGGGCGCGCGCCATTTCCTATCGGCGGGACGCGAAGGCGGCGATAGGTTCGATGCGAAGGGCGATAAGTTTTGCGTCGCCAGGCGCCATAGATCACGCGCCTTCGAACGGGTTTCTTATCACCTCGCCGCACAAGATAAGCGCAAACGCACTCGTTTTCTCGGCAACCAAAAACCGTATCAAGGCCTGGGAATGATTGCGGAATTCCCGATGTTTTTTGGGATTCTCCACGGCCGAACCCGCCACGATCGCCTGTGCAGACTCCTCACTGCTGCGGCTACGAGGGCTCAGTTACGCCCCTCCCCGCCCCTTGCCCGCCGATTGATTCCTGTTACCGCTTGGCGATCGGAGGAAGAAAAATGATCGACATGGATCCTGAACACAGGGCCGCGTCGCTGAGCTTTCGTCAGCTGAAGCTGTTCGAAAGCGTCGGGCGGCTTTGCAGCGTCCGCAGGGCGTCGGAAGATTGCAATCTCTCCCAGCCCGCCGTGACCCAGGCCCTGGCCAAGCTGGAGCAGCAGATCGGCGCCGTCCTGCTGGAGCGCCGCGCCAGCGGGAGCTATCTCAACGAACTGGGCGAGATCTTCCATCGCCGCACGACGCGGCTGTTCGAGCAGTTCGAGCAGGCCCTGGTGCTGCTGGGCGTGGCCGAGGAGGCCGCGCCGGTGATCGCCAAGCGCATCTCGCGCTCCCAGGCCCGCAGCCTGATCGCCATCGTCGAGAGCGGCTCGTTCGCGCAAGCCGCCCAGTCGCTGGAGCTGTCGCAGGCCTCGCTGCAGCGCGCCGCCCGCGACCTGGAAGGCAACCTCAAGAAGTCGATCTATTACCGCACCGCCGCCGGCGTGATGGTGACGCCGGCCGGCGTCGAGTTCGGGCGGCGGATCAAGCTGGCGACCCAGGAGATCGAGTGGGGCATCCAGGAGATCGAGGCCGCGCGCGGCAGCGTCGCTAGCCAGATCGCCATCGGGGCCATGCCGTTCGGCGGCAGCATGCTGCTGGCCTCGGTGCTCGACGCCTTCGTCCAGGCCAACCCCAAGGTCGACGTCAAGATCGTCAACGAGAGCGCCTCGGAGATGCTGAAGCGCCTGCGCGACGGCGAGGTCGATTTCGTCATCGGCCTGGTGCAGGAGACCACCGCCGACGACCTGGTCAACGAGGCCCTGGCCCGCACCCCCTACACCGTCGTCGCCCGGCGCGGCCACAAGCTGGCGCGACAGGGCGAGGTCAGGCTCGAGGACCTGCTGCAATACGACTGGGTGGTGGGCACGCCGGGCGCCAGCCGCCGGGCCTGTTTCGAGCGGATGTTCGAGGGCGGCCCCGGCCCCAAGACCTCGATCGCCACCAGCGCCCTGCCGATCGTCCGCCACCTGCTGCTGCGCAGCGACCGCCTGGCGCTGATGACCTCGTACGAGGTGATGCACGAAAGCGACCTGATCGCCTTGCCCTACGGACCGGTCGGACCGGCGCCGGCCATCGGCGTGACCACCCGGGCCGGCTGGCTGCCCACGGGCCTGCACCAGTCGTTCATCGACCTGCTGCGCCGGCACACGGCCGACACCACGACGCCGACCCTGGTGCGGCAGGCAGGCTGACGCGGTTCCTATCGCCGCATGCATCGAAACTGGCGGTCCCAGACCGGGCGGCGGCTATCATCGCCGTCGTCCGACGCGTTGCCCACCAAAGGAAACCCCATGACCGATCCCGCCCATCGCCTCCCGACGCGCCGGATGGTCGGGGGTGGCGCGCTAGCCCTGCTGGCGACAGGCACCGCCCATGCCGCGCCCAGGCGCGAGCAGATCGTCTATGTCGGGACCCAGGCCACGGACGCCGGCCAGGGGATCGTCGCGGCCCGGCTCGACGCCCGCACCGGCACGCTGACCCCGATCGACGTCGTCGCCGAGATCGCGCGGCCGACCTGGGTGCTGGCCCATCCGAAACGTCCAGCGCTCTACGCGGTCAGCGAGACCGGCAACGACGGCAAGACCGAGGGCAAGGTCTACGCCCTGCGCGCTGACGCAGAGACGGGCGCGCTGACGACGATCTCGACGGTGAACTCCGGAGGCGGCGGGCCGACCCACCTGGGCTTGGCCGACGGCGGCCTGCTGGTCGCCAACTACGGTACGGGCCACGTCGCCGCCCTGCCCATCCGCGCCGACGACGGCCTGGAAGCGGCCGCCTCGGTGCAGGCCAACCAGGGCTCGGGCCCCTCGCCGCGCCAGAAGGGACCGCACGCCCACGGCGTGGCGCTGGATCCGTCCGGCCAGTTCGTGCTGGCGGCTGACCTGGGCGCCGACCGCCTGTTCGTCCATCCCTATAATCGCGCCGCGCGCCGGCTGGGTCCGGCGAGCGAGCAGTCCGCCGCGCTGCCGCCTGGGACCGGCCCACGGCACCTGGTGTTTCACCCCAAGGGCCGGTTCGTCTTCCTGATCAGCGAGTTGATCCCGCAGGTTCGCACCTATGGCTGGGACGCCAAGACGGGTCGTCTGACCCTGGCTCACACGACGCCGGTGCTGTCGGAGGTTCCGAAGGCCAGCGGCGCCGAGATCGCCATCAGCCGCGACGGACGGTTCGTCTACGCCTCGCTGCGGGTCGAGAACGTCATCGTCGTCTTCGCGGTCGATCCGCGCACCGGCGCGCTGACTGTGATCCAGCGCGTGGCCTCGGGCGGCCAGACGCCATGGAGCTTCGGAATCGACCAGACCGGCCGCTGGCTGTTGGCGGCCAACCAGGGCTCCAATACGGTGACCGTCCTGGCGCGAGATCCGGCTGACGGCCGCCTCGCCCCCACCGACCAGTCCCTGGCGGTCGGCAAGCCCACCAGCCTCGCGTTCCTCGCCGCCCGCTAGGTCGCCCATCGACGGACGTTTCAGTGAAAGCTTCCCCGCCCCGCAAGCTTGGCCCGTTCGAGGTCGCTCCGATCGGCCTAGGCTGCATGAACCTCAGCCACGCCTACGGCGCGCCGCCGCCGGCCGAGGATGGGGAGCGGCTGCTGAACCGGGCGCTGGACCTGGGCGTGACCCTGCTCGACACCGCCGCGCTCTATGGCGGCGGGAACAACGAAAAGCTGGTCGGCCGCGCCGTCGGCCATCGCCGCGACGACTACGTGCTGGCCAGCAAGTGCGTGCTCGACATGGACGGGACCCGGCGCGTGCTGGACGGCTCGCCCGAGGCGATCACCGCCAGCCTCGACCGCTCGCTGCAGCGGCTGGGCGTCGACCATATCGACCTCTTCTACCTGCATCGCCTGGACCGAAGCGTGCCGGTCGAGGACTCGGTCGGCGCCCTGGCCCGCGCGGTCGAGGCCGGCAAGATCCGGGCGATCGGCCTGTCGGAGATGTCGGCCGTCACGCTGGAGCGCGCCCACGCCGTCCACCCGGTCGCCGCCATGCAGAGCGAATATTCGCCGATGGTGCGCAATCCCGAGGTGGCGGTGCGGGAGGCCTGCGAGCGGCTGGGCGTGGCCTTCGTGGCCTTCTCGCCCGTGGCGCGCGGCCTGCTGGCCGGCGGGGTGACCAGCGCCGCCTACGCAAAGGGCGACATCCGCGCCTGGATGCCGCGCTTCGTCGAGCCGAACCTGACCCATAATCTGATCGCCGTGCGGGCTTTCGACGCTCTGGCCGGCGAGCATGGCCTGACGCCGGCCCAGCTGTCGCTGGCCTGGACCCTGGCGCGCGGCGAGCACGTGATCCCGATCCCGGGGACAACGAGCGTCGCGCACCTGGAGGAGAATCTGGGCGCGGCCGGGGTGGTGCTTTCGGCGGAGGTGATCGCCCGCGTGGACGCGCTGTTCGCCGGCGACGCCGTGCGGGGACCGCGTTACCCGGCCGAGGCCCAGGCGCAGATCGACACCGAGCTGCTGCCGGAAGAGGTGGTGGCTTAGGCCTTTTACCGAAAGTCCCCCGCGCAGGCGGGGGTCCAAGCTGCTTCTCAGGATTGCCTGCTGACGCACTGCCTACTGCGGCTCGGCTTGGATCCCCGCCTGCGCGGGGATGCTCGGCGTTTTGGGATCCAAGAAGAAAAGGGCGAAGCCGCTCCGGCTCCGCCCTTTCTGCATTCCAGAAAAAGCCGCCGGAGACGCCTTACGCCTCCGGCCAGGCCTTGCGCTAGAACTTCGCGCCGACCCGCAGGCCCAAGGTGCGGGGCGGCAGGTAGGTGCCGTAGTAGACGCCGGCCGTCGAGGTGGCGAAGGCGTAGGCCTTGACCAGTTCGTCGGTGACGTTGTTGGCGAAGGCCGTGACCGACCACATCCCTTCGGGGGAGTCGTAGGTCAGGTTCAGGTCGCCGGTGCCGTAGGCGTCCTGGCGGATGATCGGGCTGCGGATGTCGAACAGCAGGTACTGCTTGCTGACGAACCGGGCCCGGGCCGCCGCCGTCAGCGCCCCGCCGTTGGGCAGGTCGAAGCGGTGCGAGTAGTCGACCGTGACGGTCGACTTGGGCGACTTGGGCAGCGGGTTGCCCGAGAAGTTTCCGCCCGACGAATAGGGCGTGACCGGCAGCACGAAGTCGTTGAACTCCGAGTGGGTCAGCGCCCCGACGACGCCGAGGCGGTCGTTCGAGGTGATCGCCCACTGCGATTCCAGCTCCAGCCCGTACACCGTGGCCTTGTCGGCGTTGTAGGTGATGCGGCCCGAGGCGGTGCAGGCGGCCAGGTTGGACGGCAGGTTCAGGCAGCCCAGCTGGCTGGCCTGGTAGTTCTTGTAGCCGTAGTGGAAGGCCGTCAGGTTCAGTTGCAGGGCGTTGCTGAACAGGCGGTTCTTCGAGCCGGCCTCGAACGACAGCACCTTCTCCGGCTCGTAGGTGTTCGGGGCCAGACCGTCATAGTTGCCGCCGCCCTTGTAGCCGGTCGCGGCGGTGACATAGATCAGCGAGCGCTCGGCCAGCTGGTACTCGGCCGAGGCCTTCCAGTTGACGGCTTCCCATTGGGCGTTGGCGACGTTGGCGATGCGCGACAGCAGCACGCCGGCGGGGTTGCGCACCTCGGTCGTGCCGTTCTGCTTCTTCTGGTCGGCCGTGTAGCGCAGGCCGCCGGTCAGGCGCAGCTTGTCGGTGACGTGCCAGGTGGCCTGCCCGAACAGGGCGCGCGAGAAGGCGTCGATGTCGGGATAGCCGAAGCGCACCGAGGTCGGCGGCGCCAGCAGGGTCTGGAACGAGCTCTGCTCTTCGTCCCAGTAATAGGCGCCGAGGATCCAGGAGACGGTCTGATCGCCCGGCGAAGCCAGGCGCACTTCCAGCGAATGCTGCTTGGCTTCCTGGTTCAGCTGGATGCGGCGGTCGCTGGCGTAGAGGTTGTCCAGCTTCATCTCGTGATAGGCCGGCAGCACGGTCAGGGTGACCGCGCCCAGGTCCCAGGTGATCTCGCTGTGGACGCCCCAGTTGCGGTTGTCGATGTGGGCGCCGGGGTTGACGGTGTTGGTCGAGCGCGGGTCAACGCCCGCCACGTTCAGCTTGTAGGCGGCCGGACCGACGCCCTTGCGCAGGTCGTAGTCGGCCGACAGCAGCACCGAGAGGTCGTCGGTCGGCTTGACCAGCAGCTGGCCGCGGAAGGCCCGCGAGTCCTGGTCCTCGCTCTTGCCGTCGGCAGCGTAGCCGTCGCGCTTGAGCGTGCGCATGGCGACGCGGGCGGCGATCTTGTCGGTGATCGGCAGGTTGGCCATGCCGCTGACGCCGACCTGGTTGTACGAGCCGTATTCGGCGCCGAGGGCGGCCTCGAAGTCAAAGCGCGGGCGTGCCGAGATGACGTTGATGGCGCCGGCGGTGGCGTTGCGGCCATAGAGGGTGCCCTGGGGTCCGCGCAGCACCTCGATCTGCTGGATGTCGTAGACCAGGCCGCCGGTCGATTGCGGCCGGCCCAGATAGACGCCGTCGATGTGATAGGCGACGGCGGGGTCGCCCTGCGGGCCGTCATTGGTGCTGAAGATGCCGCGGATGGCGACGCCGGTGGCGGCGTTGCTGGAATTGATCTCGACGTTGGGGGCCGAGCCCTGCAGGGCCTGCAGGTTGGCCGCGCCCTGCTTTTCGAGGGTCTCGGCGCTGACCGCCGTGACGGCGACCGGGATGTTCTGGACGTTTTCGCTGCGCTTCTGGGCGGTGACGACCACCTCTTCCAGCGCGGCGGGCTCGACGGGCGCCTGGCCCGAAGCCTGGGCGTGGGCGATGGCGCTCCAGCCCATGGCCAGGCCCGCTCCGGCGAGTAGTGCGGCCTTCAGCGGACGACGTCCGGGCATGGCTTGACCCCTCATTCGTAACCTCCCTCATATTTCATCGCCCCGCCTCTTTGGACTGGGGTCGTTGATTGGCTTTGGATCGACGGCCCCGCACGCGACCGGTCGCCGACCTGAATTTCGCGGGGATCGAGCCTCGGAAGATCATCAGCGATCGAGGCGCGAAGTCTCGCACGCCCGTCGCGACAAGCGACGGAGCCCTGCGCCGAGACGCGCTCTCGATGTCCTGCTGACGATCCTCTGAGGTCTCTCCCGCCCCCGCTGATCTCCGAGTTGAAGTAGATCAGGCGAAGGACGGAAGAGAGGGATCAAAAACCCGCAGCGCCCGATAGCTTTATCGAACGCGGTTTCCCTTATTTCGCCGGCAGGTACATGGGCATGGAGTCTTCCCAAAGACTGTCGGTCAGCAGGCGCTTGCCCGTGCCGTCGGCGTTCATGACCATGATCTGGCCGTAGGGCTGGAAGGTGTTGTCATAGAGCGCCGCTTCCTCGCGGAAGCCGTACATGCCGGTGCTGAACAGGATGCGGCCATCGGCGCTCCAGACGGCGTGGCCGTCGTTGCCGCGATTGGTGGTCAGGCGCTGCAGGTCCGAGCCGTCGGGCCGGATCGTGAAGACGTCGAAGTTCACCGCGTCCACCTTGCGCGTGAAGACGATGCGCTTGCCGTCCGGCGACCAGAACGGAAGGTTGTCGTAGCCGGTTGTCAGCACCCGGATCTGGCGGGTGTCGAGATTGATGACCCGCAGGCCCTTCTCGCTCTCGCCCCAGACGCGGAAGACGATCTCCTTGCCGTCGGCCGAGTAGCTGGGGAAGCCCGAATGGACCGTGCCGTCGGTCAGGGGCTCGTAGTCCGTGCCGTCGCGGCGCACCCGCATCAGGGTGGCCTTGCCCTTGGTCCGTTCCTGGAACCAGACGCCCATGCCGAAGGTCAGCCACTGGCCGTCGGGCGACCAGCCCGGCATGAAGGCGCCGGCCAGGCCCTTCTTCAGCAGCACCGGGTCCAGTCCCCTGCCCTCGACCTCGAACACCACGCGGCGATTGGAGCCGTCGCGGTTCATGGTCACCAGCGAGGAGTTGCCCTGCTGCTTTTCGGTGATCGCCAGGGTTCCGTCGCCGGCCACGACCGGGAAAACGTCGGTGTGCAGGTAGTCGAACTTCGGGTCCCAGCTGTAGAGCGGCTTGAACTGCCCGCGGGCCTTGAAGCCGACCTTCTCGTAGATCACGCTCTTGCCGTCGGGCGACCAGACGGGCGAGCGGACGACGCGCTTGATCGGCGGCTTGCCGTCGGTGGTGTAGAGCCCCTCCTCCGGCCCGCCCTTGCGCTGATAGGCGACGACGTCGTCGCTCAGGAACTGCGGGAACAGCTTGAAGCCCGGTCCCGAGGTCAGCTCGACGCGCTCGCCGGTGGCGACATCGACCGAGACGATCTGCGAGGTGACGCCGCCGACGGTGTCGGGCCGGCGGGTGAACCAGGTGTCTTCCGTGGTCAGCTCGTAGAAGGCCACGCGCTTGCCGTCCGGCGACCACTTGGGCGAGCCCAGGCAGTAGCCCGGCTTGGAGGCGACGCGGCGCAAGCCCTTGCCGTCAGCGCCGATAACGTAGATCGACAGCTCCTGGGTGTGCTCCCAGCCCTTGCCCTCGTGGTGGCCGCGCCAGTCGGTGTTGCGGTCGGACGAGAAGGCGATCTGCTTGCCGTCGGGCGACCAGGCGGGGCGGAAGAAGCCGTTGGGCAGGCTGGGATCGCCCTGCACCTCGGGCGCGCCGGTCAGGTTGGTCAGGCGCTTGGTCTTCAGATCCAGGATCCAGACATTGGCCACATAGCCCTGGCGGGTCGAGACGAAGGCCAGGCGCGAGCCGTCCGGCGACAGCTCGCCGGAGTCGTCGACCGCCGAGCCGACGACCAGGGGCTGGATGCCCGAGCCGTCGAGATTGGCGCGGAACAGGTCCGACTGGCCGTCGCCCAGGCGCTCGGAGGTGAAGATCACCGACTTGCCGTCGGGGCCGAAGCTGGCGTGGTACTCGAACACCGAGGCCCCCTGCAGCAGCTTGCGCTCATTGGAGCCGTCGGCGTTGGCGATATAGAGCTCGGACGATGAGGGCCCGATGCGGTTCATCAGCATCACGCCTTTAGACGACGCGGGCGCCGCGGCCATCGCCTTGCCCGCCATCAACGCGGCCGGAACAGCGGCGAGGAAGTGTCGGCGATCCATAGGTTCCTCCTGGTACGCGCCGCCTGTCACGCAGCGGCTTGGTCTTGGTTGGACGGCGTCGGCTCCGTCTTCTTGTTCTTCTAGGCTAAGCCGGAGACGACCCCGGCGTGTCGATCAGAATTGCGTGCGGCCCTATCCATTTCGGCGCGGCGGGGTGTCGGCTTGCACCTCCGCCTGGACGAATTCGAAGGTCAGCGCCCGGCGCAGGGCCGGGAACCACCAGGCCCAGAGGCCGGTGATGATGATCGCCCCGACGCCGCCGAACACCACCGCCGGCACGGGCCCGACGGCGGCGGCGAGGAACCCGGACTCCGCCTCGCCCAGTTCGTTGGAGGCCGAGATGAACAGCGACGACACCGCCGCCACGCGTCCCCGCATCTCGTCGGGCGTCGACAGCTGGATCAGCGACTGGCGGACATAGACCGACAGCATGTCGGCAGCGCCCAGCACCGCGAGGCAGCCGAGGGACAGGGGCAGCCAGCGCGACAGGCCGAAGACCACGGTGGCGACGCCGAAGACGACGACCGCGACCAGCATCTTGACCCCGACGTCGTGCTTCAGCGGCCGCCAGGAGAACAGCAGGGCCGTGGCCATGGCCCCGGCCGCCGGAGCGGCGCGCAGGTGGCCCAGGCCCTCGGGGCCGACATGCAGGATGTCGCGCGCGAAGATCGGCAGCATGGCCGTGGCCCCGCCCAGCAGCACGGCGAACAGGTCCAGCGAGATCGCCCCCAGCACCAGCTTGTTGGCCCGCACATAGACCAGGCCCTCGAGCATCAGCTTCCAGGGCTTGCGCGGCGGGCCGATCGTGCGGGCGGCCGGGCGGACCAGCAGCATGCAGAACAGCGACAGGGCGAACAGCCCGGCGCTGGCGAGGTAGGGAACGGGCGGCGACCAGGCGTAGAGATAGCCGCCGGCGGCCGGGCCGAGGATCGCGCCAACCCGGCTGGCGATGGCGTTGGTAGCGATGGCCATCGGCAGCACTTCCGGCGGCACGATATTGGGGCCCAGGGCGTTGAGGGCCGGCATCGAGAAGGCTCGCGCCACCCCGAGGAACACCGCCACGCCCAGCAGGGCCGGAATGGTCGCCGCGCCCGACCAGGTCAGCCAGCCCAGGGCGGCGGCGCAGAGCAGTTGCAGGCTGGTGGTGATGCAGACGATCAGGCGGCGGTCGTAACGGTCGGCCGCCCAGCCGGTCACCAGGGTCAGGACGAACAGCGGCGCGAACTGGGCCAGGCCGACGAAGCCGAGCTGGAGGGCCGCGTCCTTGGTGTTCATGGTGGCGCGGGCCATGTCGTAGACCTGCCAGCCGACGACGATGACCAGGATGTTCTGGGCCAGGACCGAACACATCCGCGCCGTCCAGAAATAGCGGAAGCTGGCGAACGCGAAGGGGTGGCGCGGCTGGGCCATCGGATACTCCTGACCGCGATCGGACGGCGGCCGTGCGCACCTTTAGCGCTGCTTGGCCCGCGCGGTCACGACGCCCGCGCCGTTTCTCACAGAACCGATAGCCGAAGGCCCGTCTTGAATGGCCGGCGCATCGCGCGCGCCCGTACCAAGGACGGCTACGGGAGGAGCCCAGACGATGACCACTGGCGCGGAAGCTGCCGTGCGGATGCTGCAGCACCACGGCGTCAAGCACATCTTCGGCCTGTGCGGCGACACCAGCCTGCCGTTCTACGACGCCCTGGCGCGCCTGGATCACGGCATGGAGCACGTGCTGACCCGCGACGAGCGCAGCGCCGCCTACATGGCGGACGCCTATGCCCGGGTGACCGGCAAGGTCGGGGTCTGCGAGGGCCCCAGCGGCGGCGGTGCGACCTACATCCTGCCCGGCGTGGTCGAGGCCAACGAGTCGTCGATCGCCCTGCTGTCGATCACCTCCGACGTTCCGGTGACCGCGCGCGGCCGCTATCCCCTGACCGAGCTGGACCAGAAGGCGCTGTTTCGGCCGCTGACCAAGTGGAACACGGTCGTCGACCATGTCGGCCAGATCCCGCATGTCTTCCGCACCGCCTTCCGCGCGGCGACGACGGGCCGACCCGGCGCCACCCATATCGGTCTGCCCTACGACCTTCAGAAGCAGACGGCGGATTTCGACCTCTGGGCCCAAGCCGAGCACGGCTCGTTCCCCGCCTTCCGCACCGGACCATCGCCCGATCTGGTGGCGGCGGCTGCGGACGTGATCCTGGCGGCGAAACGGCCGGTATTGGTGGTCGGCGGCGGCGTGATCATCTCCGGCGCCAGCGCCGAGCTGGCCGCCCTGGCGAGCCTGCTCGACGCCCCGGTCGCCTCGACCGTCAGCGGCCACGGCGCGATCGCCGACGACCATCCGCTGGCCGTGGGCGTGGTCGGGGCCAATGGCGGGGTCGCCCAGACCCGAGAGGTCGTTGCCAGCGCCGACACGGTGATCTTCGTCGGCTGCCGCGCGGGCTCGACCACCACCGAGCACGGCGAGGTCCCGGGCCGCGACGTTCCGATCGTCCATATCGACGTCGACCCGATGGTGGTCGGCGCCAACTACCGCGTCGAGGCCGGGCTGGTCGGCGACGCGCGCCTGTGCCTGGCGGCCCTGGACGCCGAGATCACTCGCCGGCTGGAGGGGAAGGCCCGCGACACCGGCGCGGCCGAGCGTCTGAAGGCGGTGCGCCTAGCCAAGCGGGCGAGGTTCGAAGACCTGGCCCGCTCCAACGACCGCCCGATCCGGCCCGAGCGGGTGCTGGCGGCGCTGCAGGCCGCCCTGCCCCGCGACGGCGTGATCGTCGCCGATCCCGGCACGCCCTGCCCCTATTTCTCCGGCTATTTCGACTTCAACGTCACCGGCCGGCGGTTCATCACCAACCGCGCGCATGGCGCGCTGGGCTTCTCCCTGCCCGCCTCGATCGGCGCGGCCTATGGCGCACCCAATTCCAAGGTGGTGGCGGTGATGGGCGACGGCAGCTTCGGCTTCGCCGTGGGAGAACTGGAGACCATCGTCCGCAAGCGCCTGCCGATCACCCTAATCGTGTTCTCCAACGCCTCGTACGGCTGGATCAAGGCCAGCCAGAAGAGCGGCTATGGCGAGCGCTATTTCTCGGTCGATTTCGGCCGCTCCGACCATGCCCGCATCGCCGAGGCCTTCGGGCTGAAGTCCTGGTCGGTGGCCGATCCGGCCGAGCTGGACGGCGTGGTCCGCGCCGCCCTGGCCCATGACGGCCCGACCCTGATCGACGTGATCTCCCAGCCGCTGGAAGACAGCGCCGTGCCGGTCAGCCGCTGGATGGGCTGACCGGCGCCGGTTTCCTAGAAGCGCTTGGTGAAGGACAGCGCCACCTCGCGGCCGCGATTGTAGGCGACCTCGGCATAGCCCGAGCTGGTGCCGAGCGAGGAATTGCCCGCCACCGGATAGATCTCCTTGGTCAGGTTGTTGATCGACAGCTGGGCCTTCCAGTCGGCGACGCGGTTCTCCAGCAGCACCCCGAGGTTGACCTTGGTGATCGCGTCGAGCTGGGCGATCTCCTTGGTGTTGCCGGCGTCGAAGAACTGGCTGTCGATGTAGACGATCTCGCCGCGCGGGATCAGGGTCAGGTCATTGGGCAGATCGACCGTGTAGGCCACCGAGACGTTGCCCTGCCACTTGGGCGTATAGGGCAGCTGGCTGTTGGTGGTGACCGAGGTGGTGGCCCCGACGATGGTCGAGACCTCGTCGATGCTGTCGTCGAGATAGGAGAAGCCGCCCTCGACCACGAGCTTGTTGGTCGGCACGTAGGTGTACTCGACCTCCAGGCCCTTGATCGTCGCCTTGCCGGCATTGAACAGATAGGGCGCGGTGCCGACGCGGTAGGTGAACTGCAGGTCCTCATAGGCCGTCGAGAAGACGTCGGCGTTGATCCGCAGCTTGCCGCCGAGATCGAGCTTGGCGCCGACCTCGGTGGTCTCGGCCGTCTCCGGCTCGAACGACGGCGGCTGGCCGGCGGCGACCACGCCGTTGAAGCGGCTGTTGAAGCCGCCGCCCTTGAAGCCCTGCGACCAGCTGACATAGGTCATGACCGCCGGGTTCCAGCGGTACTGGGCCTGGAACGAGCCCGTCGTGGCCGAGAACTTCCGCTCATAGAGCTTGTAGGGCACGTAGAGCACGGTCGGGTTCGAGTAGTTGAACTGGTAGGGCCGCGAGCCCTTGGTCTCGTCGGTGTAGCGCAGGCCGGCGGTGACGCTGAGGGCCTCGGTGGCCTTGAAGGTCCACTGGCTGAAGGCGGCCCAGTTCTTGTTGCGGACCTCGTTGTTGTTGCTGTCGCGCGTGCCGGTCGGCGCGGTCGGCGGCGATAGGGTGACGGTCAGGATGTCGTCCACCGCCTGGCGGAACAGGAACAGGCCCGCCACCCCGGTCAGGCGCGAACCCGAATACAGCGCCTGGAACTCCTGGCTGACCTGGAAGCCCTTGCTGGCATAGTCGGTCGCCAGGATCGGGAACGGGGTGTTGTCGGCGTCGCGGCTGCCGGCCCATTCCAGGCTGCGATAGGCGCTGATCGACTTCAGGGTCAGGGCGTCGGCCAGCCTGTATTCCAGCAGCAGCGAGCCGCCGACGCCTTCCAGGTCGCTGTTGACCGGGTGGGTGCCGTTGTTGGCGTACTTGCCGGCGTTGTAGAAATCATTGGCGCAGCGAGCGTCCTTGACCATCGGCACGGCCGTGCCGACCGAGGCCATGCCCGGGCAGCCGGCCGCGTAGCTGACCGCGCGCGGGAAGGCCGAGGTCTCGTTGATGGCGGCGAACACCAGCGGCGCGCCGTTCTCGTCGGACTTGGTGTAGTCGCCGCGCAGTTCGGCGGTGAACTTCTCGGTCGGCGTCCAGCGGGCCTTGCCGGTGATGGTGAAGGTGTTGACGTCGCCCAGCTTCTTGCCGTCGTAGAGGCGGGTGACATAGCCGTCCTGCACCCGCGTGCCGTAGGTGAAGCGGGTCTTCAGGGTGTCGGAGACCGGCACGTTCAGCGCCAGTATGCCCTCGCGCAGGTTGTCGGTGCCGAAGCCGGCCTTGAAGCTGCCGCCGAACTCCTCGCCCGGCGCGGCGGTGGTCAGCAGGATGGCGCCGCCGATGGTGTTGCGGCCAAACAGCGTGCCCTGCGGGCCGCGCAGCACCTGGACGCCGGCGATGTCGCGGAAGTCCATGACCCCGCCGACCGCCGAGCCCATATAGACGTCGTCGATATAGAGCCCGACGCCCGGATCGACCCCGGCGGTGGCGTCGGTCTGTCCCACGCCGCGGATGAAGATCTGGGCCGCGGCCGAATTGCCGGTCAGCGGCGAGACGGGCGCGAATTGCAGGCTGGGCGTGGCGTCGTCGAGATCGGCCGTGCTGTTGATCTGCCGGCGCTCCAGCATGTCGCCGGTGAAGGCCGACACCGAGACCGGCGTGTCCTGCAGGTTCTCGGTCACGCGGCGGGCGGTGACCACCACCTCCTCGATGACGAAGCCGCCCTGGTCGGCCGGCGGCGTCGCCGTCTGGGCGAGCGCCCCCTGCCCCGCCCCGATGAATCCAGTGACAGCCGCAGCCGCGGCCAAAAGCATAGTCTTCCTATGCATACGCCCCTCCCTGGTGAGCCTGGTCGCCCTTGGCCTCCTCGCGGGGGGCTTCTCCGGACGGGCCGAGATCGGCCAAGCCTGAGCTAACAGCGTTCCGGGAGCGTTCCGGTTATAGATAAACCCGGGAACCTATAACCAAAGCCAGGCTCATCTGGACTTGGCAAAGGCCATGAAAAAAGCCCGGCGCACAGGGGCGCCGGGCCAGGCAGGAAAGCGCGGGGAGCGCCTTTCGGGAGGGTCAGTAGCGGACGCCGAACCGCACGCCGTACATCCGCGGCTCGCTGACCGAGATGTTGGCCGCGTCGGCATAGGTCGCCGAGAAGTTCGACGGCGCGTTGAGCATCTGCAGGTCGTTCTCGATGTTCTTGACGAAGGCGCCCACGGTGAAGCGGCCGTCCTGCGCCGCGTAGGTCAGGGTGGCGTCCGACCGGGTGAAGGCCTTCTGCTTGAACTGCAGGGCGTCGGAAAACGAGCTGGTCACGTAGCCGCTGCTGTACTTGCTCGACAGGCGCGCCGTGACCGAGGCGCCGTTCGACAGCTCGAAGACGTGCGAATAGGCGCCGGCCAGGGCCGCCTTGGGCGTCTTGTCGAGGCGGTAGCCCGACCAGTCGACGTTCTGCAGGATGCCGACGTAGAGCGCCTCGTATTCCGAATGCAGGAAGGTGGCGGCCAGATCGATCTGGTCGTTCGGGGTCGGCTTGAACTTGCTCTCCAACTCCAGGCCGTAGATCGTCACCGGCGCCGAGCGGGTATAGATGATGAAGTTGCCCGAGATATTGACCAGGCTCGAAACCTGCGCCGAGGCGTAGTCGTAGTAGAACGCCGTGCCGTTGATCTGCAGGTTCGACAGCGGCCGGCCCTTGTAGCCGACCTCATAGGCGGTCAGGGATTCCGGCGCATAGGTGCCGGTCCCGCCCGTCGAGGCGTCGAAGTCGTTGAAACCGCCTGCCTTGTAGCCCGTGGCGACCGAGGCGAAGACCATCTGCCCGGGCGCGACCTGGTAGTCGACGGCCAGTCGATAGGTCGTCTTCGAGGCGTTCTGGTAGCCGTTGTTGGCCCCGCCGATGCAGTCCTCCGGCGCGGTGCAGGTTCCGCCGTTGGCGTCCGGCCAGGGACCAGGACCGGCCGCGAAGGTCCCCTTGCGATCCACCTCGTCGGACGAGCGGCGAACGCCGGCCGTGACGTTCAGGCGGTCGGTGGCGTGGAAGGTCGCCTGCCCGAACACGCCCTTGGAGGTGTGGATGGTATTGTTGACCGGATCTATGCCGTTATAGCTGGCCGCCAGGGTCGGGGTGCTGACCGGCGCGTACCAGTTGTGGTCGCTTTCGGTGATGTCCTCGCGCGTCCAGTTGGCGCCGACCACCCAGTCGAGGCGGCCGCTCTCGGCGTTGGACAGCCGCACCTCGTGGGCGTCGGTGGTCACGTCGCCGCGGTACTGGCGCCAGGCGTAGAGCGGCGTCGCCGGCGGCGGTCCGGAATAGTTACCGTAAGGGTCGTTGGTCGACGAGGTCAGGTCGTTGGCCGAGAAATCGTGACGCGCGCCGATATAGTCCACCGCCACGCCCTTGAAGGCGGTCTTGAACTCGACATTGACGTTGTGGAAGTCCTCGTCGGTCGCGCTGCCGAACGGGTTGGCGTAGACGGTGCGCGCGGCCTTGCCCGACTTGGTCAGGTAGTTGCTGTAAGGGATCTGGGCCGGGCCGACGCCGCCGACATGGCCGAAGGTGGTGCTGACCAGCAGGCTGGTGTCGTCGTTGAACTCGTAGAGCCCCGACAGGCGCGCAGAGATGTTGTCCTCGTCGTTGCGGGCCTCGGCGCCGTCGGCGGGATAGATGTAGCCATCGCGCTTGTTGCTGTTGATCGCCGCACGGAGGGCCAGCTTGTCGTTGACCGGCACGTTCAGAACGAGGTCGGCCCGGCGGGTGTTGTAGTTGCCGAACTCCAGGTTCGCGCCGGCCTCGAACTGCGACTTCGGCTTGTTGGTGATGATGTTGAGCGCGCCGCCGGTGCTGCTCTTGCCGTACAGCGTGCCTTGCGGGCCGCGCAGCACTTCCACCCGCTCGACGTCGAAGAAGCTCAGGCCCTGCACGGTCGGTCGACCGATGGCCACGCCGTCGACATTGAAGGAGATGCCCTGCTCGCCCTTGCTGGTGGTGTCGGTGGTGGTGACGCCGCGGATGTTGACGTTCACACCGAAGCCGTCACGGCCAATGTTCACCGACGGGGCGACGTTCTGCAGGTCGGAGACGCTGACCACGCCCTGGGCCTTCAGGGTCTCGCCGTTGTAGGCGGTCAGGGCGATCGGGGTCTTGGACGCCAGCTCGGTCTTCTTCTGGGCGGTGACGACCACCTCTTCGATGGCGGTGGTTTCGGTCGTCTGCGCCAGGGCGGGCAGCGCCGGGGCCAGGGCGGCCGTCGTCAGCAGGGCGAGCCTCAGGGCCGTATGAGATTTCAATATTCCCTCCCAGGATTACAAGAGACAGATCGGTCGTTCTCTTCGCCCCGGAGATGATCTCCTGGGGCTCGGACCGTTTCGAAGCTCGGATGAGCCTTCGTCTCAGCTAGCAGGCGGGTTAGGGAACGTCGGTATAGATAAAGGCCGCGACCTATAACCGGATGCCTTCAGGTCGCGGCCGCCGACTACTGTCGCGACACAGAATAGGTGATCTGGGCGTTGCGGGTGGCCAGGAAGGCGTCGAGCGTCATGCCCTTCATGGCCGCATAGATCTGCGGATTGGGCACGCCCAGCACCGCGCCCAGCTTTTCCAGCACGAAGAAGATCGCGCCGTAGCGGATCAGCCCGCCCCAGTCGCGACGGCGAATGAGGTCGCGCTCCTCCGTGCTCAGGGCGGCAGCCTCGAAGGCGGCCTCGGGATCGGCGAGGAAGGCGGCGCGCGCCTCGGGCCCGACCAGGGCCTGGAGAAAGCGGTTGATCCGATAGCCCTTGGCGCTGATCTCCAGGGTGAAGGGATAGGTGCCCTCCAGATCCTCGACGCCTTCCAACTGCCGCGTCGACTCGCGCAGCACCCGATCACGATCGGCCTGCGCCGTGTCCTCGCCCAGGTCCTCGTAGCGGACGGTGGCGATGGCGGTCATCGACGGCAGGTAATAGGTGCGGTGGTGACAGGCGACCTTGTCGGACATCGCCCCGCGCATGATCAGCCACATAATGACCTCCGCGCTCTCGAAGCCGCCCAGCTTGGCGTATTCGGCGTGGGTCATGTCGGCCAGGCGATCGGGCTCGTTCTGCAGCATGTCGAGGAAGGCCTCGTCCCAGGCGGTGTTGTTGAACCCCGCCCGCTCGCCGTGCACCTGGTGCGACAGGCCGCCGGTGGCGACGATCACCACCCGCTTGTCCTCCGGCCAGGCGTCGATCGCCTTGCGCAGGGCCTTGCCGAGGTCGAGGCATCGCCGGGCCGAGGGCGCGGGGAACTGCAGCACGCCGCATTGCAGGGGCACGATAGGGATCGGCCAGGTCTCTTCCGGCGGGGTCAGCAGGCAGAGGGGCGACAGGCAGCCGTGGTCCAGCGGCTTGTGCTGGAAGACCGACAGGTCGAAGTCCTGGGCCATCACCGCCCGCGTCAGATAGCGGGCGAACGCGGCGTGGCCCGGCACCGGCGGCAGGTCGCGCGGCCCGCCGCCCTCATCGGCCACGGCGTATTCGTCGCCCACACCCAGGACGAAAGCCGAATAGTGGTCGAACGAGAACGAGGTGACGTGGTCGTTGTAGATCATCACCAGGGCGTCGGGATTCTGCTCGGCCAGCCAGTCCTTCAGCGGCGCGAAGGCCTCGAAGATCGGGGCCCAGACGGGGTCCTTGGCGAGGTCTCGATCGCGGGCGTAGCCGATGGTGGGGGTGTGGGAGACGCCGATCGCGCCGATGAGCTTGGCCATGACGGATCCTTCCTCAGGGTTTGATGCTGGGAACGCAGGCCAGGACGCCAGCCTCGACGCGGCAGTCCTGGTGGAAACGCGGGGCGATGAACTGGGCGGCGTAGGCGTCGCGAGCGGCGGGCTCGGACGCGGGGGTCTTGGGCGCGAAGCTCTCGGGCGCGTCGGTCGAGCCCGACCCCTTATAGGCCGCGACCTGCGGATAGGCGTAGACCGGCCGCACACGGCTGGGCTTGAAGGCCGAGGCGTCGGGCATCGGCGTCTGGCGAACGTCGGCGCCGGCCGGCGTCGGGCCCATAGGCATGGCCGGCAGGTCGACCTTGGCGGCGATCACGGCGTTGGGCGCCTGGCCGGCCTCGACCCAGGCCATCAGCGGGCTGACGATGTCGAACTGCGAGAGGCCGTCGCCGCCGAAGCAGTGATAGAGGCCCGGGAAGACGAACAGCCGCATCATCGCGTCGGCCTTGGCCTGGCCCATCTGGGCCACCACGCCGTTGTGATAGGCGATGGTGTTCAGCGGCGAGATGTGCGGGTCCGACCAGCCGTGCCAGAGGATCAGCTTGCCGCCCTTGGCCGCGAACGGCGACAGGTCGGTCTCGGTGGCGTCGTAGAGCGGATGCATGGCCTTCAGGCCCTCGAACTGCTCCGCCGTGAACTTGAAGTCGGCCAGGCCGTAGTTCGCCGGCGGATTGGTCGGCGATAGCAGGTACTTCACCGGCTGCTCGGCCATGCCCCAGCTGCCCGGGACCTGGTCGACCGAGCGCGGCACGAAGACCCCGGCCCAGGACAGCTCAGAACCGACCTGCGGCTGGCCCAGGGTGAAGGGCTTGCCGGCCGCGTCGCGCGGGCCGTCATAGAGCTTGCGGGCGGTCTCGACCTCGGCGGCGGTCAGGCAGGCGTCGCTCGCCTGGCCCGGCTTGCACTGGACGACTACGGGATCGAAGCGGCAGGCGCGCGGATCGTCGATCTGGCCGTCCTTGAGGCCGTCGACGGCGTCGCACGAGGCCAGGGCCGCGGCGTGCAGGATCGGCAGGCGCGAGGCGATCAGCACCGACTTGCCGTCCGGACCGGTGTTCGAGGCCGCCTGCCAGGCGTGGTAGAAGCTGTTCTGGACGGTGAAGACCATGGCCGGGGCACCGGCCGCGATGCCGTCGAAATCGCCGGGGAAGCGCTGGGCCTCCATCAAGGCCTCGCGACCGCCGTCCGAGCAGCCCGAGAAATAGCTGTAACGCGGCGCCTGGCCGTAGAACCTGGCGATCAGGGCCTTGGAGGCGACCGAGGTCAGGTGCACGCCGCGATAGGCGAAGTCGATGCGCAGCTGAGGATCGGCCCCGAAGGTCCCGTCGCCCATGGCGGCCATGCCGCCCTTGCCCTCGTGGCCCATGTCGGTCGAGGCCAGGGCGATCGCGCCATCCTTGACCGGGGTGCAGCCGTCGGCGTGCTCGGTGCGCACGTTCAGAACGCCGCACAGGCCGCCGCAGCCGACCTGCAGGTAGCGCTGGGTCCAGCCGTTGGTGGGCAGGCGCAGCTCGAAGCGGATCTTGGGGGCGATGACGCCCTGCACCGCGCAGAAGGCCTTGTCGCCCGAGCCCGAGAGCTTGGCCGAGGTGATGGTGGTCTTGGCGCCGACCGCGTCGCTGACGTCGGCCGAGACCAGGGCCGCGCAGTCGATGACCGGCTTGACGGGCGCGAGCTTAGCCAGGGTCGGGACCGGCTGGGCGGCGGCGAAGCTGGCGCCGGCCAGGGCGACGAGACCGGCCAGGGCCGCCAGGAGGCCACGGGCCAAAAGCCCACGAGAATGCAACGAAATCACCAACGTCTCCGGTCTTCTTCAGCCATGGCCTCGACGCCGGTAGCAAGGCTTGCGGCCGGCCGCGCTATAACAAATCGCCAGGGGCTATAACGTCCCGGCCTGGCCGGCGGGCATTTCGCCAGCCACCGCCGATTTTGGTTATAGCCGCCGCCCAAATTGCATAGCCGCTCCCTCCGGGCCGGGTGCTAGCCAAGCCTTGCCCCGGCCTCGTCGCGCCGGCGCAGAGACATGATTTTCGGCTTCGGAGCGCTCGCCTTGCACAAGGTCGTCACCAATCACCCGCGCGCATCGAAGGAAGCCGTTGAGGGCCTCGCGGCCTTCGGCGTCGCCACCGTCCACGAGGCGCAGGGGCGCATCGGCCTGCTGTCGCCGAAGCTGCGTCCGATCTGGTCGGGGGCGCACGTGGCCGGGACCGCGGTGACGGTCTCCTCGCCGCCTTGCGACAACTGGATGCTGCACGTGGCCATCGAACAGTGCCAGCCGGGCGACATTCTCGTGGTGGCCCCGACCTCGTTCAGCGACGCCGGCTATTTCGGCGACCTGCTGGCCACCTCGCTGATCGCCCGCGGCGTTCGCGCCCTGATCATCGACGCCGGGGTTCGCGACGTCTCCACCTTGAAGGCGATGGGCTTCCCGGTCTGGTCCAGCGCCATCTCGGCGCAAGGGACGGTCAAGGCGACCCTGGGCAGCGTCAACGTGCCGGTGGTCTGCGGCGGGGCCCTGATCCATCCGGGCGACGTGATCGTGGCCGACGACGACGGCGTCGTAGTCGTGGCCCGCAAGGACGCCGACGCGGTGCTGACGGCCTCGGCCAAGCGTGAAGCTTCCGAGGTCGACAAGCGCGCCCAGTTGGCCGCCGGGGTGCTGGGCCTGGATCTCTACAAGATGCGCGAGCGGCTCGCCGCCGCCGGCCTCGTCTATGTCGAAAGCCAGGACGCCTGAGCCCATGCAGACGGCCATCCCCTGCGCCGTCCTGCGCGGCGGCACCTCCAAGGGCCTCTATTTCCGGGCCGAGGACCTGCCGGCCGACGAGGCCCTGCGCGACAAGGTGCTGCTGGCGGCCATGGGCTCGCCCGACGATCGCCAGATCGACGGCATGGGCGGCGCCGACAGCCTGACCAGCAAGGTCGCGATCGTCTCGCGCTCGTCGCGTCCCGACGCCGACGTCGACTACCTGTTCCTGCAGGTCTCGGTGGCCGAGGCCAAGGTCAGCGACCGCCAGAACTGCGGCAACATCCTCGCCGGGGTCGGTCCCTACGCCATCGAGCAGGGCCTGGTCGCGGCCCAGGACGGCCAGACGCCGGTGCGCATCTTCATGCGTAACACCGACGGCCTGGCGACGGCCCGCATCGAGACCCCCGGCCGGCGGGTGAACTACGAGGGCGACTGCCGGATCGATGGCGTGCCCGGCTCGGCCGCGCCGATCCCGATCGCCTTCGCCGACGTCGCAGGCTCGTCCTGCGGGGCCCTGCTGCCAACCGGAAACGTCGTCGATGTCATCGAAGGCGTGGAGGCGACGCTGATCGACAACGGCATGCCGGTGGTGGTGGTCCGCGCCGCCGACCTGGGCGTCACCGGCGACGAGGCCCCGGCCGAGCTGGAGGCCTATGCCGTGCTCCGCGCCAAGGTCGAGGCCATCCGCCTGGAGGCCGGCCGGCGCATGAACCTGGGCGACGTCACCGACGCCACCGTGCCGAAGATCACCCTGGTCTCGCCGCCGACGGCGGGCGGCGCCCTGTCGACCCGCAGCTTCATCCCGCACACGGTGCACAAGGCGATCGGCGTGTTCGGCGCGGTCAGCGTCGCCACGGCCGCCTGCCTGAAGGGATCGGTCGCCGCCTCGGTGGCCCGCCTGCCGGAGCTGGCCGGCGAGATTTCCGTCAGCGTCGAGCATCCGACCGGCGAGTTCACCGCCCTGCTGACGCTGTCGCCGCAAGGCGAGGTGGTGTCGGCCGCCCTGCTGCGCACGGCGCGCCTGCTGATGACCGGCCAGGTCTTCGTGCCGGCCAGCGTCTGGGACGGTCGCCGATGAGCCCGCGCCTCGCCCTGATCGGCTTCGGCGAGGTCGGCCAGACCTTGCACGCCGACCTCGTCGCGGCGGGGATCACCGACATCGTCGTCCACGACCGCCTGCTGGCCGATCCGCACTCGGGCCCATCGCGGGCTGCGGAGACAGCAGGCGCTCGAACCGCGCCGGACATCGCCTCGACCTGCCTGGACCGTGACCTCGTCGTCAGCGCCGTCACCGCCGGCGAGGCCCTGAACGTCGCCCGCGCAGCCGCGCCGCATCTGGGCGAGGCCTTCTTTCTCGACCTCAACTCCGTCGCGCCCCAAACCCGCCAGGCGCAGGCCGCGCTGATCGAACGCTATGTCGAGGCCGCCGTCATGGCCCCGATCGCGCCCAGGCGGATCAAGACCCCTGTCCTGCTCGGCGGCCCGCACGCGACGGCGACCCTGCCTCTGCTCGAGCGCCTGGGCTTTTCCGCCGAGGTGTTCGGCGAGACGGTCGGCGGCCCGTCAGCCGTGAAGCTGTCGCGCAGCATCTTCGTCAAAGGCCTGGAGGCGATCGTCACCGAGAGCCTGGCCAGCGCCCGCCACTATGGCGTCGAGGCGCAGGTGCTGGCCTCGCTGAGCAACACCATTCCCCATGCCGACTGGCCGGCCCTGGCCCGCTATCTGGTGACCCGGCCGCTCGTTCACGGCCAGCGGCGCAGCGAAGAGATGGCCGAGGCCGCGCTAATGCTGGAGGCCGCCGGCCTCCCCTCGCCCATGGCCCAGGCCACGGTCGAGGTGCACGCCCGCCAGGGATCGCTGGGCCTGGCGGCGGCGCAGGACCAGGCGGCGCAGCTTGGGGACTTGCTCGACGCCATAGAGCAGCGGACAACGGCTCTGACCCGTCAGCGGAAGACCTGAGTGCGACGCTACCTGCAACAGCGCCTGAAGTTCCGGCACCTGCGCGTGATCGACGCGATCGCCACGCATGACAGCATCCTGCAGGCGGCCCGGGCGCTGGGCCTCAGCCAGCCGGCCCTGACCAAGAGCCTGCAGGAGATCGAGGAGATCGTCGGGGCGCGGCTGTTCGACCGTCACGCCCGCGGCGTGGATCCCACGCCCTTCGGCCTGACGGTGGCGGCGGCCGCGCGGCGGCTGCTGGCCGAGATCGGCCGGCTGGAGGACGAACTCGACGCCCTGGAAGGCGGCGACGGCGGCCCGGTGGTGGTCGGCGCCCTGCCCGTGGCGGCGGCCGGCGTGCTGCCCGGCGCCCTGGCCCGGCTGAAGATCGCCCGCCCCGACATCGAGGTTCGGGTCATCCAGGGGCGGACCGAGGAGCTGATCTCGCAGCTGTCGCGGCGCGAACTCGACCTGATCATCGGCCGGCTCTACACGCTGGACGCCCCCGACGGCCTGGTGCGCACGCCGTTCTATTCCGAGCCGATCTCTGTCGTGGCCCGCGCCGACCATCCGATCTTCGCGCGCCAGGACGCGACCGCGGCGGTGCTGGCCGACTACTCCCTGGTGTTGCCGACCGTGTCGCAGCGGGTGGGCCAGGAGATCGACGTGCTGCTGGCCGAAATGAAGGTGGCGCCGCACCAGCCGCTGCGCTCCAGCTCGGTCGCGATGATCCGCGAGATCCTCTACGCCACCGACGGGGTGGCGGTGATCCCGCACATGATGCTGGCCGGCGACCTGCTGCGCGGGGCGCTTCGGCTGCTGCCGCTGCCGGCCACCGGACGACCGCGTCCGGCCGGCCTGATCCGGCGGGGCGACACGGCCCTGCTGAGCAACGCCCAGGCCTTCGTCGACGCCGCCCGCGGCTATGTCGGCGAGATCGAGAGCCGGCTGGCGACGCCGTCCGACTAGTCCGCAACGGCCCAAGACCAAGAATAAGACCAAGAAAAGCCAGGGGCGAGGAAACAGACCGAATGCAACGACCAGA
>NZ_JADWOX010000006.1 GCF_016135805.1 Caulobacter hibisci | reverse complement strand
TTTTCAGTCCATCGCCAGAGCGCCGCCGCCTGCGTTTCTCTTTCCAATTAACAATGTCAAAGAACGAAACCTGAAGGTTCCGGCCGCTCCGCGAGCGGCCCGCCTGCAACGCTTCGTCGCGGCGGAGGCGGCTATCTAAACGACTCGCAGACAGAGTCAAACATGATTTTCAAATCCCACGATCCGCCGGCGCGCGGCTCGCCAGCGTCGGCGCGTACAGAGCCCTTCCAAGCCCGCGCCCGCTGCGGAACTCCAAGGGCCCCTCCACCACGCCGACAATCAAGGTCGCCGGCGCGAGCTTCTACTTGTAGCAGCCATAGATCCGCCACTGGGGATCCGCTTCCAACAAAGCGATCAAACGCAGGCCCATGTCCCGCACGTCTTGGTCCCATTCGTAGTGGATGCTTAGCTTCCCTAGCAACGCATCTCGCCATGCCGTGAAGTCCACAGGACGGTAGACCATCTGGGTCTCGGTAAGACGCTGCAACTCAGCCCGCCCTCCCCCTGACCCGCGGGACCTTCGCGCCGCCGGGCGGCTTGCCGATCTTCGGCGCGAAAGGCGACTCCGCCCCCGATACCTGGGGAAAGCGCCTGATGCGACGAGCCGAGCGGCGACTGGCCGAGCGCTCAGGCCGCGCCGTCCGCGCCCTGAGCGAAAGCGACCATCTCCTGGGCGTGGCCGACGAGACCCGCCTGAGCGCCCTTCGCTTTCGCCGACCTGGCCAAAAGACTTTCCGGGCGCCGATCCACGACGGTGTGCCGGCCATGATCGAGCTTGGCCGACTGCTGTCGATCACCGAACGGGTCCTGCGCGACGAGGAGACCGACGAGGACCTGCGGCTGCTTTTCGCCCCCGGCTCCTCGCTCGGCGGCGCGCGTCCCAAAGCCTCCGTCATCGACCAGCACGGCTGCCTGTCGATCGCCGAATTCCCCAAGGAGACTGACGAGGACAGCATCGAGTTGTGGGAGGAGATCGCCCTACGCCTGGCCGATCGGGCCGGCATCGCAACGCCCCACCACCAGTTGATCGAGGTGGCCGGCAAACCGGTGATGCTGTCGCGCCGGTTCGATCGGGACGACCAGGCTCGCATCGCCGAGTACACCGACCTGATCGAGCCTCTGTCGCTGGACGAGGCCTTTCTCGACGTCAGCGAGAACCGGCGCGGCCTGGCCACCGCCACCGACACGGCCCGCGAAATCCGGGCGCGGATCCTGCAGACCACGGGCCTGACGGCCTCGGCCGGCGTCAGCTACAACAAATTCCTGGCCAAGCTCGCCTCCGACCAGAGGAAGCCCAACGGTCAGTTCGTGGTCCCGCCCGGAAAGGGCGAGGCCTCGTCCAGACCCTGCCGATCGGACGGTCCCACGGTGTCGGCACGGTGACCGAGGCCAAGATGAAGGGCCTGGGCATCCACACCGGCGAGGACCTGAACCGCCAGTCCTTGGCCTTCCTGGTCGAGCGGTTCGGCAAGTCGGGCCCGTGGTATTACGCCATCGCCCGGGGCGAGGATCATCGAGCGATCAATCCCGACCGGGTGCGCAAATCGTCGGGCTCGGAGACCACGTTCGACACCGACCTGACCGCCCCTGAAGCCATCGAGCCGGAGATCCTTGCCCTGGCCGACAAGGTCTGGGCCTGGTGCGAGCGCACCGACGCGCGGGCCCGCACCGTGACGGTGAAGATCAAGTGGGCGGACTTCCAGCAGGCGACCCGCAGCCGCTCCCTGCCCGTCCCGATCGCCGACGCCCAGACCCTTGCCCGCGCGAGCCTGGGGCTGATCCGCTCGGTCTATCCTCTGCGCACCGGCGTTCGCCTGGTCGGCGTGACCCTGTCCAATTTCGAGCAGGAGATCCCGCTGAAGTCCGAACAGCTGGATTTGTCGCTGGACGAAGCTTCCGTCGCAAACACGGTCGCCAAGGCCCCCTGCCCCGCTTAAGGTCCCCAAATGCCTGCCCGCCAACGTCCCACGGCCCAAGTGCTGACCCCGCCGGCTGGGCGAGCCTGGCTCTGGCGGCGGGCCTGGCTGTGGCCGCGATAGTGGCTCTGGTCGTCGTGCGCGCCCCCTGAACCGCTGCGTCGCCGGCGTTTCGACCATGAGAGCAGCGGATTGAAAATCCGAGTGTCACCTATCCGATCGGCGTCGTCACATAGGATCCGTCCCGCCAGCCCGATACCCGCAGGATCGAGTCCAGGACCCGTCCGTGCGGCGCACGTCGGATGAAGACGATCACCCCGATCGCCTGGCCGATCGCCCGATAGGGCACGGTCAGCGCCACCTCGCTGATCAGGTCCTCCAGGCGGCTGAGCGCTTCGACGGCGCTGTTGGCGTGCAAGGTCGCCAGCCCGCCGGGATGTCCGGTGTTCCAGGCCTTGAGCATGTCCAGCGCGCTGCCGTCACGCACCTCGCCGATCACGATCCGGTCGGGCCGCAGGCGCAGGCACGCCTTGACCAGGTCGGCCATGGTCACCGCCGGCTCGGTCCGCTTGGTCAGCAGGCTCAACTGGTCGCTGGCCGAGCACTGTAGTTCGGGCGTGTCCTCGGCCAGGATCACCCGGTCCTGCGCGAAGGCCGGCAGGGCCAGGACCGCGTTGGCCAGGGTCGTCTTGCCCGCGCCCGTGCCGCCGGCGATCAGGATGTTTTCGCGCTCGGCGGCCGCCCGGGCCAGCGCCTGCGCCTGGCCGGCGGTCATGATCGCCTGGTCGACATAGTCCTGCAGCGAAAAAACCGCCTGCGGCCGCTTGCGGATCGAAAAGCACGGTGCGACGGCGATCGGCGGAAACACCCCCTGGAACCGCTCGCCGCTCCCCGGCAGGGTGGCGCTGACGAGGGGCTGGTCGCGCGTGACCACCTCGCCGACATGATCGGCCACCAGCCGCAGGATCCGTTCGGCGTCGGCGGCCGCCAGCCGCGCCCCGCTGAAGATGCGCCCCTGGCCGATGCGCTCGATCCAGATAGCGCCGTCGGCGTTGACCATCACTTCCACCACGGCGGGTTCGGCCAGGGCCGCGGCCAGCACCGGCCCCATGGCCTGGCGCAGGGCCGCGTGCTTGCGCGCCAGGGCCTCGTCGGATGCAGGCCCCATCTCAGTCCGCCTCGTTGTAGATCAGGTCGACGATGCTGAGGCCGTCGGCGCAGGCCAGCGGCCCGGGCTCGGGCACCCGCTGCAGCGGCGCAGCGTAGGGTTCGACCGCCCGCACGCCCAGCCAGTCAATCGGCGGCGCCCCGGGCGTATCCAGCGTCGCGCGCGTCTGAACGAACCGCGCCCGCTCGCCATGGAAGAAATCGCGAGTATGGGCCGCGAACAACGGCTCGTCGAAATAGCGCAGCTTGTCGGCCAGGAACGGCTTGGCGTTGTTGACGAACAGGAACTGCTTGTCGCCCGGCAGGCCGCGCACGTCCTGTTCGGCCAGGACGTAGCGCTCGACCTCGGCCTGGTTGCGGCTGCGATGGCCCTTGCCGAACATCAGCCTGGGATCGCTGAAGCTCTCGCGCATCTCCAGCGACCGCCCCGCGCGCTTGACGATGCGCTCGATGCTCCCGGGCTCGGACGTGGCGAAGGCCGCCGTGCCGTGGCAGTTGTCGAAGATCGAGGTGTGCACGCCGTAGTGCTTGAAGACGTCGTTGAAGCTCTGGCAGATCAGGTGGGCCACCAGCCCATAGCCGGCCATCTCGCCCAGGGCGTTCTCCAGGAACGCCAGGGCGCCGAGCTTGGGAAACTCATCAAGCATCATCAAGAGCTTGTGGCGCTTGCGCCGCCCGCGGCTGTCGGCGTCAATCGTCTCCATCAGGCTGTTGAGGCTCTGGCGCAGCATCACCCGCACTAGAAACGCCAGGCGATCGGCATGGGCCTGGGGCGTGATCAGGTAGAAGCTGACCGGCGCGCTCGCGCAGGCCAGGTCGCCAATGCAGAAGTCCGACCACGACGTGGCGTTGGCCACCAGCGGGTCGGCCCATAGGGCCAGGGACTTCTGGGCCGTGGCCAGGACGCTGGAGCGCACCCGGGGCTCCATGCTGCGAAACGCCGTCGCCCCCAGCCACACCTCCGGATGAACCTCGGCGATCGGCTCGCCGCCGGCGTCGCGCGCCAGGCCGTCGGCCGCCGCCCCGTCGGGACGCCAGCGATGCCGGGTGCCCAGCATGGCGTCCAGGGTCGGCTCGATGTCGATCAGCAGCCGGCGCACATGGGCCAGGGTCTTCAGCTCGTCCGGCTCGGTGTAGAGGGCGTGCAGGATCACCCCGGTGAAGAAATTGGCCGCCGACTGGTCGAAGAAATCGAGGTTGCCCTGCTTGAGTCCGATCGGATCGACGAGGATGCCGACTATGTTCTGGATGTCGGCGATCTCCATGGGGCCCTTGCGCACCTCGAACAGCGGGTTCCAGCGGGCGGTGTCGGGATCGGTGGGGGCGAAGTAGAAGGTGTGGGAAAGCTTGCGCCGATGATCGGCGGTGATGTGCCAGAGCTCTCCCTTGCGGTCGTAGACGAAGAGACTCTCGGCCCAGGAGACGATGGTGGGCACCACGTGTCCCGCCCCCTTTCCCGAGCGCGACGCCCCGACGATCACCCAATGCTCGACGCCCAGGAAGGTGAGCAGCCGGCCGCCGAGCCGCCCCAGCACCCGCCCGCCCAGGCGCTCGCCGTTGGCCAAGCCCGCCCGCCGCGCCTCGGCCGCATCGCCCCACGCGGCGGTACCGAACGGCCTCGGCCGCGCCACGAACCGCCGGGTCAGGCCCGCCAGTATCAGCAGCGGCAGGACGAAGACGGCAAGGCCGTTGAGCGCGGCCTGGTCGAAGGCCCGCGGATAGCGCCCGGCATGGCGTGCATACCACCCCACGATCGCCCAGGGCGGATAGAGCCGCACCCCACCGGCCGCACCCCACCCGTCTCCCAGGCCGGCGGTATAGGCAAAAAGGTGGCCGATCGTCTGTGTCGCCGCCGCCAGACCCGCGATAGCCATCAGGGCCACCAGGGGCAGGATCCAGCGGCGCTTTTTGGCGAGGGTCATGAGGCGCTCCTGGAGCGACAGGAGAGCCCACGCGCGTCAGAAGCGACAATTCGGGAGAATTACCGGGGAAGTTCTATGGGGGCGGCGGCGCCCTCTCAGGCGAATGCGCCCGACCGGATGGCGCTGGCCGTGGAGCCGCTCAACGGTCTTGAGGATCTGGCCTGCCACGTCTGCCGGGTGTGCGGCGGACCGTCCGTCGAAGGCCTCCTGGGCTAGCGATCGAGATCCAAGCCCGGCAGACGGCCGCGGACCAACGCCATCACCTTGTCCAAGGCCGCCTTCTGGGCCACCGGCGAATGGCCCTGGATGATGTCAACGACGCGCCGGTCGACCTCCCGCACCGCCTGGCTCACCCCCAGGGCCATCTGCGAGGGCGCGGTCATCGTCGCCTGGCGAAGCTCGCGCGCCACCATCAGCTTGGTGCGCGTGCGCGCGACATTGTCGATGCGCTTGTCGGCGCGCTTGATCTTGCGCTCCAAGGTGCGCGCCGCGCGCCGCGCCGCCTCGGCCGCCTGCCGGGCCGGGTCCAGGCGCGCGGCGACATAGGCCCGCCCCGCCTCGCTGGCCAGCCAGTCGCGTCGCACCGATAGCCGGACCTGGGCCGTGCGATCGGCGACTCGGGCCCTGGCCAGGGCGTTCAGCTCGGCATGCTTGGCCCAGATCATCCGGGCGGGATCGCGGACCCAACGCGCCAGCTGACCGCGCTTGGCCCGCCCGGTGGCGATGCGGCGCTGGACGCGTTCCAGCGCCAGACGCGCTTCACGCCGTTCGGCGACCGCCGAGACCATAACGTCGGCGGCGATCTGCCGGGCCGTCGGCGCGGCCTGGGGAGCCAGTCGCGCCAGATCCCGCGCCCAGCCGTCGCGTTCCTGGGCCATCGCCTTGCCGATCGCCGCGAACTCCCGGATCACCGCGTCGATCGGATAGGTCTGCCGCGGTGCCTCTTGGGCCAAGTCGTCCTCGAGCGCGCGC
Organism: Caulobacter hibisci; assembly: GCF_016135805.1. Taxonomy (GTDB): domain Bacteria; phylum Pseudomonadota; class Alphaproteobacteria; order Caulobacterales; family Caulobacteraceae; genus Caulobacter; species Caulobacter hibisci. Next base: position 247,723 of record NZ_JADWOX010000006.1, on the reverse strand, counting down.
ACCCGGGCCGGCGCTTCGCGCCGCTCGCCGTTGCGCGCCTCGATCGCCCGATTGACGTCGCCGCGGTCGGAAGCCTCGCCTCGGCGCTCCATGCCTGAGGCCGACGGCCCCAGATGGACCGTGGGTTCGCGCGCCTGCCCTTGGCCGGCTAGGCTCAGATGGGTGACCTGCGGCGCGTCGGGCCCCAGGTGCTGGCGCAGATGCAGGTTCTGAACCTGCGCCCATTCCAGCCGCAGGGCCTTGACCGCGTCGGGATTGTCCCATTCGCGGCCCTTCAGGCCAAAGCCCTCCGCACCGACCCGGCGAGTGGTCATTAGGATGTGGGCGTGATGATTTCGCGCGTCGCCGTGGGCGTCGGGATAGTGGATCCCGTAGTCGGCGATCATGCCTCTCCCCACCAGACTGTCGGCGATGAACGCCCGCACCAAGGCATGACGCTGGTCGTCCGACAGCTCGTGCGGCAGCGAGATCAGGATTTCGCGAGCCGTGCGGGAGTCCGCCCGCCTGTCGGCCGCCTCGGCGGCGTTCCACAACTGCTCGCGGTCGGCGAACGCTTCGGGCGCGGCCGCCGGCGCCATCAGTCCGGTGAAGGCCACCCCGCCCTTGGCGGTGTAGTCGAAGGTCATCTCCAGGCGCCGGTCGCGCAGCGCGGTGGCCGAGCGATAGGCCGCGGCGGCGACGGACGAGCGTCCGTCGGCCCGCTTGATCGCCGAAACCTCCAGCCGAAACTGGGCCACGCGCCGCGCCTCCGTTTCTAACCCAGTCAGGCCCAACGGGCCCGACCTGCCCTCGCGCAGCGACAGGGATCGCTAAGGGGCTGGCCCCTTGGCTCGACGCCCCGACCCGCCCGGGTCGGGCGCGTCGACGGGGTGCCGGGCGCTCCCGGCCGCGGGCATTGCGCAGCAATGCATAACTGCGCCATTGTCACTTCACGACGCCAAGGGTTACGCTCACGGCCAGACGAAATCAAGCCGCACGCGCCCCGCCCAACCGCCAACCGCCCCGACATCTGGTCGCCGCCCATGGATCCCTCCGACAAGCCCGCCCGTCGCACGCGCCGAAAACCGGAGTCGCCGGAGGCCAGGAGCCGCCGCCTTCAGGCGCTCGCCGTGCAACTGGCCGACCGCGAGCATCGCGCCGCCACCGCCCTGGCCGCTCGGACCGGCGGCCTGCCCCGGGCCCGGGGTCACGTCACGCCCTTGCACAAGATCCCCGATGAGGCCCATCGCCTGGAGGTTTGGCGCGCTCGCGTCGAGCGGCTGGAGGCCCTGCTCGACCAGGATGGCCGCAAGCGCGAGACCCGGGCCAAGATCGTCCTGGGCGCCACGCTGCTGGCCGAGGCGCAGGCGGATCCCGACGACCCGCTGCTGGCCCGGATGATGGAGATCCTCGATCGCCGCATTTCCCGGCCACGCGATCGCCACGCCATCACCGAGACGCTCGGCCTGCCGTTGACGCCCAGCAAGGGCGAGCCCGTTCCCGCCCTGCCCGACTTCGACGCCCTGGCCAAGGCCGTCCTGGACGCCGCCCCGTCGCCGCGTCGACGCGGTTGATCCTAGCTCCACGCGGACAAAAAGGGGGACGAGCCCCCGCTTAGAACGGCGGCTCCGCGTCCAGGTCCGCCGCCAGGGCCAGGTCCTCCACTTCGACGAGGATCAGGCAGGCCAACGCCGCCTCGCTGGGATAGTCGCCCGCCGCATAGAGCGGAGCCAGCACCTCGTAGAGCGGGTGATGGCCCGCGCAACCGCCATCGACCGCCTCGAAGAAGCTGGACCAGATCGCCGCCTGCTGATCGCGATTCAGAGCGGTGAAGGCGACGGTGCTGTCGATGGCATGGAACATGACGTCTCTCCGGCTTGACCGCTCCAAGCGAGCGGCGTTGGAGCTTCGGGACACGTCGGGCCCCGGGCGGTCACCGCAGCGACCGCGCAGCGGGCGCGGAGGGGAACCCGCGCAGCGGGTTGACGGCCAGGGTGGCGTGACACGATGCGGAGACGACGTGCGCGCCACGGTGTTTCAGGAGGCACCGCCCTGTGCCGGCCGCCCCGCCGCCGGGCGGCCTGAATCCCGACGCCGCCGCCTAGCCGCTCACGCAGCGCCACCAGGCGACCCGCACCGCGCGCGAGCCATTGGCCAGCGTCAGCAGCAAGTCGGCATGGCACCGCTGCGGCGCGCAGTAGCAGACCAGGTCTCGGCCCCGCAGTTCGTCCAGCGCTCGCAGCAGTCCGTGCTGGCCCGCCAGCCAGCGCGCGTGCTTGGCGATCACTGCGTCGCGATCGCCATCGGGCCCGATCCTGAACGGATTGCCCCACTTGGACCCGCGCCCGCAATAGACCGCGCCCGCGCCCGAGCCCGCGCCGTTTCGCTTGTTGAGCACCTTGGCCATGTTCCCTCTCCGCTGACCGCTCCCAGTGAGCGGCGTTGGCGCTGTGGGACACGCCGGGCCCCGGGGCGGTCACCGAAGCGTCCGCGCGGCGGACGCGTAGGGGAACCCGCACGGCGGGTTGACGGCCGGGGTGGCGTGACACGATGCGGAAACGCCGCTGACGCCGCCGCTGCCCTCTCTGAGAGGTTCACACCGGCGCTCAGAACCAGGCGTCGTCGCGCGGGTGCGGCTTGCGACCCAGCCGGCGGCGAAGCGCGTCTTCGGCCGCGCGCGCCCGACTACGATTGTGGGCCAGCAGCCCGCCAATTGTCCGCGCCTGGCGCCGTAGTTGCCCAAGATAGGCCTGGGCCTCGTCGCGACGACGAAACGCGGCGATGGCCGACAGGCCATGATCGGCCCAGATGATCCAGTCACCGATCGGCGGACCAAAGGCGTCCCCTGCGTCGACCGCGGTCGACGTGCGGACGTGATCGATGTCGAAAGCCAAGCTGTAACCGCTGGCGGGATCGAAATCTTCGAAGAACCGGAGAAGAGACCTGAACATCGGAACGCTCCATGAGATCGGTCGCCTGGCGCGACGCCGTCGCGGTCCACGGCTGGCGCCGCCCAGTCACCGCAGCGGCCGACGACGTTGGCCGCGCAGGGGAACCCGCCCCTCGGGTTGACGGGGCGGCTGCCGTGGAACGATGGGACGAGCGCGCCAAACCCTGCGCCGGCCACGCCGGCGCGCCGAGCGACGGTCCCCGACCGTCGGCGGCCTGGCCCAAAGGCCAGGCCCAGCGACCCAAGGCGGCAGACGGGTCGCTAGAGCCGCGTCCGACGCGACCGCGCCCAGCTGGTCGGGGAGCCGATAGGCCCGACCGCCGGGCGCCGGGAGCGAGCACCGCGCCGACGTAGGCTCGCATCCGCAGGGCCAGCCCCTGTTCGAAGAAGCGATGATCCTCAAGCCGCTCCTCCGCGTCGAGACCGTCGCACCAGTCGATCACCGCCGCGCGGTCTTTGTCCGACATCGCCGCCCACGCCGCCGCCATCCGAGCGCGCTCGGCTTCGAACGCAGCGGAATCGGACCTGTGCTGCAGTTCTTCGTGATGATCGAGCCAGCGATCGACGTGTCCGGCGGCGTGATCGCCAAGCACGACCGCAGTTGCCGGACGCGCGCTCATCGCGGAGCGAAGGAGAAGATCGAGCTGAACATCGTGAAAACTCAAGCCGCCGCACCCAGTGAGCGACGTCGCCACCAGGCTCAGTAGGGCGGGCCACGCCGTAGCCAGACGACGACGGCGCGATCGCGTGGCGGATCTCGTCAGCCCGACCGGCCCCGCACGCCGGCCGACGGACCGACGGGCGCCACGGCGAACCCGCCATCGGTGGTTGCCCGCGATCGGGAGGTCCCCGTCCCCCGGCCCGTCCGCAAGATTGCCTGGCCCATGCCCTAAGGGCCGTCCTCGGCGATAGCGCCGTCGGCGCGCACGAAAAGGCCTCGCTCGCCCAGCGGCGGTGCGGCCCGCGCGGGCGGCGGATCCCCGGTCGCCGCAGAGACCGCCGGCACGATGATGTCGGCCGCCGACCGCGCATGAAGCGCAGCCGAGGCCTGACCGTCCAACCGCCCGGCGACGTCGACATAGAAGGCATGATCGCCGATCACGGCGCTGGGACGGCTCCCGCCGAAGTCGACCAGGCGCGGCGACACAGTCCCGGCCGCGGCGCGGGCGGCGACGATGCGGGGGTTCTGGAAAAAGAGCGCCCCGCCGGTCAGGTCTGGCAACCGGCCATCCAGGGCCAGATTGACGATGGTGTCGATCCGCGCGCGCTGAGCCAGGCTCGGCGGCGGCAAGGCTCGCCAGTCGCCCCCAGCCCGCAGGACCGGCTCGAACTGCCCTCGGGCATTGACGACCGCCTCGATCGAGCTGCCCCAGCGGCCCGAAGCCAGCCGGTTGAGGATGGCGTAGACCACGGCGGCCAAGCCGCTGTCGCCCTGCCCGCCCGCCTCGGCGTAGGCCACGCGGGTGAGGGCGTCGCGGCCGGCCTCGCTCAAGGCCGCGTGCAGAGCGGCGACCTGCCCGGTGGGCGGCGGGACCCGCGCTATGGGATCAGGCGTCTGGGCGCTGGCGGTCCCGCCCCAGGCTAGCAGGACAAGGCCGGTCCACCGGCCAAGGCGGGCGCGCGACCAGGTCACGCCGCCGCGGGCCGTCGGGGCGCCCCCAGGGCGCGATAGACCCCGATCACGTCCTGCCGACGCACGGGCCCATAGTAGCGGCTGTCGAAGCTGTTGGGGATGCGGGTGGAGACCACGAAGTACTCCCCTGCCCCCAGCGCCCGGCAGCCCTCCCAGTGCGGCAGGGACCGGCCCCGGCTGTCGCGCGACGCGATCGGCGCGACGTCCCGGCCGTTGACGGCCAGCCGCCCGCCGCGCGTGCAGACCCGGTCGCCTTCCCCTGCCCCGATCGTCTTGAGGATCCCGCCCCGCGCCCGCGCCGGCATGGCCGCGGCGACATAAGGCCAGGCGGCCGGCGGCGGCCGAAAGGCGATGACCCGCCCGACGCGAGGGACCTGGTCCTGGTGAAGATAGAGCCCCACCGGCTCGCTGGCCGAGGTGTTGAGCAGGAGCGGTGGCGCCGGGCGGATGGGCGGACCCAGGGCCACGGCGGCGAGAGCGGGAGCGGCCAGGGCCAGGACGAGGCGAGGTTGCATGACCCCGACGATCTCAGGGCCCCGCCCCGGCGGCAATTCCGCAGAAATCCCTCGGAGGAACTTCTGCGGAGGAAATCCAGGGCGAGCGCTCCAGGTTGGTCACGGGATCGCCGGTGGCGGTTGCCACTTGGCAACACCGGTGGCGTCACGTGATTGGACCCGGGCGGCGAATGGCGGCGCGGGGTCCAGACGGTGGGTGTTCCCCCGCGCCTCTCCTTTTCCCCGAGCCGGGGGATCAGGGCCCTCTTTTTGGCCCTGCTTCTCCCGGCGGCGCCTCAGCTGCGCCGTTAGAGATATTGTTATGGGAGAAGTTAGGATAGTTAAGGGGCCTCTGACCTCTTGAAACCCTAGTAAGTTCAGTCGGATAGCGACACCCCTAGTGGGTGATACCCCGTGGATCGGTGTCTGATCCCCCGAAGGTAAGGTGGGCGTTCCCCCGCGACGAGCGTGTGTGATCCCCCGTTGTCGTCCACAGGCTGGCCCCAGCCGGGGTCCGGTGGGCGAAACCCCGAAGGGTCCGGGCCCCGTCGGTGGGCGTTCCCCCGAAGAATTTGCTCGTAGTCCCCGCATTTCAAGGGTTTCGCGGCAGTCGGGGGCGTGTCTTGGGGCGGTCGGTGGGTGAAACCCCGACGCCGCGGGGAGGCAAAGGGATCAGCGGCGGTCCGGTGGGCGAAACCCCGAGGCTCGGGAGCTCCGGCGGTGGGTGAAACCCCGACGATGGGGTGTGTGAAACCCCGAACGCTCGCCCGCCCCACGGTGTGTGAAACGCCGTCGGCGCACCAGAGCGGCCAGGAACCCGAAAATTCCCCCCAGACGGGCGACTTGCGCCAGCCCTTAACGGTCTATTAACCACCCCGGGACTCGTCCAACGCGGCTCTGGTGGGTGATAGACCGTGAATCCGGCGCCGATCGGCGGTTGAGAATTTCGCGACAAGACCCTGATTAAAAGGAGTATTTCGCGATGGGGTGTGTGATAGACCGTTAGCCTTCGGCCGACGGGACGCGGCGCTTGGCCCAGGGCTCGGCCCGGCCATCAATTTCGTCGGCGCGACGATCTTCCCGCGTTCGCCGGACTAGGCTGGCGGCCTCAGCCTCCAGTTCAGCTTGGATCTGGGCCCGTTCGACGACCGATCGGCGAATGAACCGCACGGCCGCAGAGCCGTCGCCGGCGGTCGTCAACGCCACGTCGTATTCTGGCAATTCGTTGGCCTCCACGATCTTGCGGAGCATGCGGCCAAATTCCTTGGGCTCGCTATCGGAGCCGGTCTTTTCATGCAGCAGGCTGATCCGGCAGGTCCAGCCGCCGTCCTGGTCGCCGGCGTGCTTGCGGGCGATGCGGTAGACCGCCCGCTCAAGGCCGCCCGACAGCTGGAAATAGTCGGGGTGCATGGTCAGCACCGACTTTTCGTTGATGATCCCCTCATAGACCCAGTCCGAAAGCGTGATCTTCAAGGCCACGGGCTTGTCGGTGATCGGATCGACCTCGACGTCCCAGCCGTCTAGCCAGGAAAAACGCCGGTCGCGTCCGCGCTTGGCGCGGATAGAAGTGAAGATGGTCGTGGTCTGCAGGCGATCCAGGGCCGCCTTCAGATCGGCATAGCCCTTGCCGCCGGTGTCGCGTTGGATCGACCGCAGCAGGTCGTAGGCGGTGACCTTCAGGGCCCGCGGCAGCTCGTTGCGGCCCTCGGCCTTAAGCTTGTTGAGCGCGCTGGCCGCCCAGATCAGGATGTCGGCGTCCCAGATCGTGGCCATGCCGTAGGCCGGCACCGCCTCGACCTTGACCGAGACCTCGCCGTCGGCGCTACGGTATTCGATGGGTTTGAGACGCTTGCGCTTCTGCAGCGAGAAGAACGGCCGTTCCATCGTCTCGCGCTGATCCTTCAGCGCGATATCGCGCATCAGCGGGATGAACAGGTCGAACTGATTGTTGCGGTCCTTGGGGGCCGTCATGCGCCCTGCCCTATTCTTGCGGTCTTTCCGGTTAGCGCGATTCGTCCCGCTCACCCCGCCGGATGGACGGGCGCTTCATCCACACCCCTTAAGGGCAAATGGGCAAAGCCCCATTTGCCTATTTGCCCATTCAGGCGCTTGCCTACTTGCGGGCCCGCCGCCCGTCCTCGGGAAGGTTGGCCAGATCCACGGGATAGCCCTTCTCGGCCAGGGCCTCCAGGACCAGGTACTTGACCGTCACCCGCCGGCGTACGGCGTCCATCTTCAGCGCGGTCGACAGGGTGTCGTCGATCACGAACTTCAGCGAGGTTTCGCGATCGGCGAAGTCGACCACGGGCGCGGGCTTGCCCGGCTTGGCCTTGGGAGCCGCGCGCGGGGCCGGCGCGGCCGCCGCGACCTGCAGCGTGGAGGCCGGCTTCGGCGGCGCGGGCGCTTGGATCACTGGCGCGGACGCGGACGCCGCGGCCGGCTCGACGAGATTGGCCGGCGCGCTGGTGGTGCGGTTGAAGCCCAGGTCCTCGGTGGCCTTGCGCAGGGCTTCGGTGGACCCGACGTCATTGATCGGACGCGGACGGGGGGCCGGCTGGAAGGCTGGGCGCTGGGTGGCTTTGTCGGTCATGAACTCCCCTCCCCTATCAGGCCGCTTGGGCCTGGCGCGCGAGCGCTTCGAGCAACTCGGCCAGGACCGCGGCGATTTCCCGCGCGGCCTTGACCTCGCCGCCGGGGGCGCTGGGCGTCAGGCCCGTGAAGTGGATCTGCTGATAGGCGGCGCGCTGGATGACTTCGGTGTTCAGCACCGGGATGTCGTTGTCACGGATCTCCTGGCGCGCATGGCCGGCCACGCGGCTGTAAAGCGGGTTCATCTGGCTGAAGACGACGCGCGCCGGGATGCCGCGCTTGAGCATCTTCTCGGCCCGCCGGACCACCTCGTAGGTACGATAGACCTCCTGCAGGTCCATGCCCGAGATCTTGGTGGGGATCAGGACCATGTCGCTTTCGGCGATGGCGTAGGTCACCGCCTGGGAGGCCGCGCCCTCCAGGTCCACGAAGACCAGGGCGTATTGGCTGGCGGCTTCGGCGATGACGTCCTGGATCTTGGTCTCGTTGGCTTCGCTGATGACGGTGACCTGACAATCGTCGCCGGCGCGCTCGCGCCAACTGGCCACGTGACCATTGGGGTCGCCATCGACGATGGCCACCGACCCGCCCTGACGCGCGAAGGCGTCGGCCAGGCACATGACCAGGGTGGTCTTGCCCACCCCGCCCTTCGTCGAACACACGCTGATGACCGCCATGGGGAAGCTCCCTTTTGTGGCAATGGGCAAACACGCAAGTAGGGACCTGGGCGCCTGGGAAAGCCCCCTCTTGCCCAAGCGAGGCTATGGGCAATTGGTGAACAGGACTTTAACCCAAGTGCGCTTTTGGGGTCATGGGTGAAAGCGGAAAAACACTCTTTCACGAAAACCCCAAACCCCCAATAGCCCAAGACCTCATGCCCGCAATTACGCAAGCGAGTATCAACGCAAATGCCCGCCTGGGGAAGCTCACTCTAACCCAAAGCCGCAAATGCGCAAATTGACTGAAGGGCGCTTGGGCCTAATACCCAAATGGGGCTTTGGCCATTTGGCCATTAGGCCATTAGGGCAAACCGCCTCCTGGGGATGAACCCCGTCAAAGAGGCCAACGCTTGAGCTGCTTCGCCCGGCGGCGCAACACACCCCAGTCCCCAGTTGGGATCTTCCCCATTTGCTCCCTTGGGCGGACGCCGCCTACAGCCGCCAGGCCCGGTAACGCGAGCGCCCGCTGACCTCCATCAGCGACGCGCCAAGGCCGGTCAGGAGCCGTCGCGCCGAGTGGTCGGCGACGCCGAGATGCTCGGCCGCCATCGGCGCGCTCACCAGCGGCCGGGCCAGTAGCAGATCCAGAAGATCGCGCGACCGATCATGAGCGCGACGCCCGCCGATGCGCTTGAGAACGACCTGGCGTGCCAGGTCCAGGCGCGTCATCTCCGCCAGGCCGGCCTCGGCCCCAAGGCTGAGGACCTGCAGCCAATAGGCCAGGCGAACCAGGGTTGGGGCCAGGAAGCCCCGTCGCGGCTGGGGCAAGGCGCGCCGGGCCGCCTCGACGCCCAGCAGGCAGGCGCGCGTGCGGCCCGACTGGCGCAGGGCGTGGGCGACGATCACCGCGCCCACATAGCTCTGGCGGGGGAGGGGATTGACCAGGCGCCAGCCCTCCAAGGCGACGGCCGCGCGCAGCAGGGCCGGCGCGCGGTCGGGCAGCCGCCGGACCCACAGCATCCATTCCTCGACCGCCTCGCCGGAGTCATCGGTCTCGCCGCGGCTCAGGGCGCGGAGCTGATGGACGAGCTCGCCCGCCAGGTCGCGCGCCTCACCGGGCGCGGACCCCGGCTCGGCGGCCTCAAGCGGGGCGGGCGCGACCGATGGCGGCTCGCCACGATACCCCGCCAGCCACAGCGCGCCCGCCGACGACTGCAACTCCGGGCCCGCGCGCCGCGCCCTGTGGCGGGCGCGCACCAGGCCGTAGGTCGCCCGCAGGGCCTGGTCGGGCAGGCGGGCGTCCATCTGGGCGTCGTGCAGGACCAGGTCCTCCAGGTCGACGATTTCGCCGCTGACCCAGCCCCAGCCGCTGGCCTCGATGAAATCGACGCGCGCGGCCCAGCCCTCGGCGAACGAGCAGGTCTGGGCGCGCGCGTCGAGTCGGCTCACCGTGTCCTCGGCCTTGGCGAGCGCCAGGAAAAGGCCTTCGAGGGCAGGGTCCAGCACGGGCGATCTCCAGCGTCCAGACAGCGAGTCCGAGTGACGCACATTTTGTATCTCAAACTGTGCGTTACGTCAGCGGCCATGCAGTGATCCGCCCCGGAGGAGATCCTCCGGGGCGGCCGCGCGGCCGGTCAGTCCGGCTCTTCGGGATTGGCCTCGGGGCGGTCGAGCGACTTCAGCTCGTGACCGGGACCAGCGACCGTGACCTTGGTGAAGTAGTGGTCCTGGCCGTCCTTGTCGGTGTAGCGCTCGTTGCGGATCTCGCCCTCGACATAGACCTTCGAGCCCTTGGCCAGCGGCCGGCCCTCGAGCCACTTGACCGTGTGGGGGCTCCAGATCTCGACCTGGTGCCAGGTGGTGTAGTCCTGCCGCTCGCCGCCCTTCTTGGTGTAGCGGCTGGTGGCCACCCGCACGACCGCGACCTTCTTGCCCGAGGGGGTGGTGCGGATCTCGCTGTCCGCGCCGGTGAAGCCGATCAGTTGCACCTTGTTCAGCATGGTCCTTCTCCGTCTTCCGCCGGGAGAAGCCCCGGCGGCCCGCGGTCCTCGCCGCGATCACGCGACCGGAGAGGGCGGGGAGGAGGGACGGGCCCAAGCCCGCGGGCGGTGGACACCGGCCTGCACGCCGCGAAGCCAGGAAGGCCGGAGGTTCCGCCGCCCGCGCCTGGCCCTGGCCAGGTCGGCTTGGACCCGGCCCGCCCCGCCCTAGGGTTGGCGTGATGGATCGCGCAGGACCGTCGGTCCGCCGCGCTGGCGCTCGACAGGCGTGAGAAAGACCCGCTGAACCGGCGCACGGCTCGCAAGCCGCGCGGTCGCGCCGCGCCGCTTCCAGGGCAAGAACGTCGCCGCGCGCGCCGCCGCCGCCCCAGAAGAACCCGTGCGGCCTCACCCCGGCATTCGGCGAGCGCCCCCTCACGACCAGCGGCCGACGGCCGCCGCCAAGGCGAGCCGCTATGTCGAGCCGCCCGCAACGCCGCTCCGCCGCCAGCAGGGCCAGGCCTTGGCACCAGGGTCGGCGCTGGCCAGCCCGAGCGCTCGCCGCCGCCCGCGGTTCCCGACGCCGGACCGCCGGCCGCGCCGCCGCCCGGAGAGCCTTCGCCAGGGGCGGATCGCGGCTCTGGCGAACGAATCGCCAACCCCAAGGACTCGTGGCGCCCCAACGCGCGCCGCCCAGATCTGGGGTTTCGTTCCGCCCCCGTTCCATCGCACTGGCGTCGCGTCCATCAGGCAGAGACGACAAACGGGGCGGCCAACCGCCGCCCCGTCAGCCTTAGCCCCGCAGCCGCACGGCCAGGTGGCGCACACCCTTCTCGGCCGCTTTCTGGCCGAGATTGAGCGCCGGCCCGAAATCGCCGCGCTCGCCCCGGCCCAGGGGATCGAGGCTATTGGGCAGGGTCAGGACGCAGACCGGATCGAGGGCCAGCATCTGGTCGTTGCAGACGAAGATCGCCCGTCGGCCGTAACGGTCGAAGTCGGGCCGCGCCAGGACCACGGCCACATGATGGCTCTTGGCCCAGTCGATGGCCCGCTGCTCGCCGCCCTCCGCCCCGGTCGTGGCCAGGACCATGTCTGGCCAGCTCTGCCGGGCCCAGTTGAGCGCGTCGAAGATCCGCCCGCCATCGACCTGGGTATTGGCCTGGGGCGCGGCGCGGAAGGCCACCACGGTGGCGCCGGGGCTGACCAGCTGGTGGCGGCGGGCCTTGGCGGCCCGCAGGACGTCCTTGGCCTCGACCTGAGCGGCCGTCAGCCGCGAGGCGCGGATATTGCCCCGCCAGGGCTTCCAGCTCTCGCCGGTGGCGACATGGTAGGTCTGGGCGGCCGCGTCGCGGACCATCTCCACCGACAGGGTCGCCACGTCGGCGGCGCGGGCCCGCAGAGCCGCCGCCTGCAGGTCGACGTCGCCGATCTCCGAGCCGTCGAAATCGTCAGCCTGTCGGCGCAGCTCGTCGCGGGCGCGGTCGGCGTCGCGCTCGATGCGCATGGCGGCCGAATGAAAGGCGCCGATCAGGGTCTCGGCGATCGTAGCCTGGAAATCCTCCAGGGCGGTCTCGGTCAGGAGGTCGAGGACCTCGGTCATCAGCACGTGGCCCAGTTGGGCCAGGGCGTCCTCGGGCGGATGGGGCCGGGGATCGTCCAGGGTCAGGGCCTGGGCCTCGAGGGCGCTCATGGGCCCGGTCAGCGGGGTAGGGGAGGGGACGCTCATGGCGGGAACTCCGGGGTTTCGGGGGCGAGCCGCTCGGCTCATCGACCGCCCGCGCCGTCGGGCGGCGGGGGCCGCAAGGGCTTTGAGCGCAGCGTCCCTTGCGGACGCCGTCGGCCGGTGGCGAGGTCGCCTGAGCCGACGGCCCGCGCCCCGCCCCGGGACTGGTCACGCGGCGTCCCGGATCCGCGCCGACGGGCTGGGCGCGCCCCTCGCGACCCCGACGCTTGCCCCCGCCTCGGGCCGCAGACGGGGCCGCATAGGCCGCTCGACGGTGATCGAGGCAGTAGGGCGGGCGCCCCTGGGTCGGCGCGCCGCAATAGCCGAACCCCGGCGCACGGGGATCGCCGATCGGCCAGCGGCAGACCCGGCTGGACAGGGCCAGCGGATCGAACAGCCCCGCGACGGCCGCGACGGCTGGCCTGGCCGGAGCGCGCACGCGCGGCGCGGCCGGCGTCGGGGGCAGGGGAGGGGGCTTGGGGCCGGCCACCCTGCGGGGCGGCCGAGCGGCGGCGGGACGGATACGGCGCGGCGCGGACGGCGTCATCCGCTGCGCCAGGCCCAGGCGGTGGATCTTGCCGATCACCGCGTTGCGGGTGACCCCGCCCAGGCATTTGGCGATCTGGCTGGCGGAAAGGCCGTCGGCCCAGAGCCGGCCCAGGGCGGCGATCCGTTCGGCGCTCCAGGCGCAGGCGGTGGAAGACATGGCGGAAACCTCTTCTGCTCGCGCCCGATCGGCGCGCACAGCCATCCCCGCCTTTGCCTTTGACCGCTTCCCGCCGCGGACGCCCGAAGACCGCCAGGTCAAATACTGAGATTCTCCGGTATTGGCGCCGGACAAAACGCACCGTACACGTCCGATCACGACGTCGGTTTCGCGACCGACCCGGCAGTCTGCCCGGACGGCCAGCGTGCATGTCCAGGCTTCGGCTAAAGACGTTGGCGGATGCGGTTCAAGCGTCTTCTCAACGTCCGGCGCAGACGCGGTCGCATCCCGACCTCAGGGCCAGCTGCGCGACGACCCCACCACGGACGCCGCCGAAACCTCAAAAGCTTGTCAGGATGGACGGCGCCTCGTCGGCGATCTCGCGCGCGAGATAGCCGAGCTTGCCGATCCTGGAGGCCAGGCGCGATCCCGCCTCGCCATGCAGGAACACGCCCCAGGCGGCCGCCTCGAACGGCCCGGCGCCACGCGCCAAAAGCCCGGCGATCAGGCCGCCCAGCACGTCGCCCGAGCCCGAGACGCCCAGGCCCGGGCCCCCGCCCGCATAGCGGCCGGCCCGGCCGTCCGGCAGGACGACGTGGGTGGTGGCGCCCTTCATGACCACGGCCGCGCCGAAGCGTTCGGCCGCCTGTCGGCCGGCGGCGAGCGGATCGGCCTCCACCCGCGAGCGGTCCAGCCCGAGCAGCCTGGCCATCTCGCCGGCGTTGGGCGTGAGGATCCGTCCCGGATGGCGCGGCGCGGAGGCCATGGCCCGCAAGGCGCCGGCGTCGACGACGATGTCGCGCGGGACCTGCAGCAAGGCCGCCGCCAGGCCCGCCGCGTCGTCCATCATGCCCGGCCCTACCAGCAAGGCGTCGCAGCCGCCGGCCTGCTCGGCCAGATGCGTCCAGCGGCCCGGGGAGGGTTCGGGACCATCCTGCGGCAGGGCCAGAACCCGGGCTTCGGGCAGGGCGACGCTGAGGGCGGCCACCGCGCCTTCGGCGACGGCGACCTGCAGCTTTCCCGCCCCCGCCCGCAGGGCCGCCACCCCCGCCAGCATCGCCGCGCCGGCCAGTTCGACCTGGCCGCCGACGACCAGCACCCGCCCGCGCCCGTCCTTGCCCGTATCGCCGGGATCGGGAAGCGGGTGACCCCGCATCCAGGCCGCGTCGAGCGTCTCCACCGCGCTCATCGGGCCGCGACATTGGCGTCGGGCGCGGCCGTGACCGGGGCGTCCTCCCGCTCCAGCGGAGCGGTGAAGTTATAGCGCTCGAGGACCAGTTCGCCGTCCGGGCCGCTGCCCGGATCGAAGCGATATTGCGTGACGCCGCAGTTGGCGATGTCGGCCTGGCCGTCGATCTCAAGGATCTGTTGCTCGGTCAGGCCCTCGAGCAGATAGCGCAGGCACAGGACCACGACCTGGTGGGCGACGATCAGCACCCGGTCTGCGCCATGATGCAGGCTCAGCGTGTCCAGCAGGCTGCGCAGGCGCAGGATGACGTCGCACCAGCTCTCGCCGCCGGGCGGCCGATGATAGAACTTGCCCAGCAGCCGCCGAAACTCCGCCTGCTCGGGAAACTGCGCCTCGATGCCGCGCCGCGTCAGCCGGTCCAGGACCCCGAACTCCTTTTCGCGCAGACGCTCGTCGACGCAGAACTTGCGGTTGGGCGTGACCAGGCCGCCGGCGTCGCGGATCTCCTGGCTGGTCTGTACGGCCCGGAGGTAGGGCGAGGCCATCAGGGTGCACGGCCGCTCCTCGGCCGGCTGGTCGGCGAACCAGCGGCCCAGGGCCTGGGCCTGCTGGCGGCCCAAGGCGCTGAGCGGCACGTCCATGTCGCGATCGGCGATGTCGATATGGGTCATGCCGGCCGCGTCGGCCGCGTCGCGCGCGACGTTGCCGGCGCTCTGGCCATGACGGACGATCCAAAGACGGGCGGGCCAGCGCTGTTCCATGCCTTCGGAACTCGCGGGGAGGCCGCTTGGTTCGCCGTCACGGCAGAAGGATCAGGCGATTGCCCGGCCGCGAGAGGCCAGGGCTTCAGGACGCCGCGCGCCTCGCGCCCGGTTCGCGCCGGGATGATCTGGCCGCGACAAGCGCCGCGGCCAGATCATCCCGGCGAAAGGGCTTGGACAGCCGGGCGATGTCCGGGGCGATGGCGTCGACGTCGGCGTAGCCGGAGACGATCAGCACCGGCAGATCGCGCTTGGTCAGGATCTGGCGCGCCAGGTCGGTGCCGCTCATGCCCGGCATCAGGTGGTCGGTCACGAGCAGATCGGGCTCAAACCCGTCCTCCAGCATGCTCAGGGCGTCGGCGGCCGAGGCGGCCTGGACCACCCGGTAGCCGAGGTCGACGAGCATGTCGGCGGTCGCGGCGCGCACAAGGGCCTCGTCGTCCACCAGCAGGACCGCGCCCGAGGCCAGGTGGCCAACCGCGGGGGCCGGGGCCGGATCGCCTAGCGCCGGCGCCTCTGCGACCGGAAGCCAGAGATCCACGCGCGCCCCCTGGCCCGGACGGCTCTCCAGGCGAAGCTTGCCGCCCAGCTGCTCGGCCAGGCCATGGACCATCGACAGGCCAAGACCGGTGCCGTGACCGGCGCCCTTGGTGGAGAAGAACGGTTCGACGGCGCGGGCCAAGGTGGCCGCGTCCATCCCGACGCCGGTGTCGATGACCGACAGGCGCAGAAAGTCGCCGGGCGCGGCGACGATGTCGGCGGGCGGGGCCTGGCGCCTTGCGGCGATGGTCAAAGCGCCGCCGCCGGGCATGGCGTCGCGGGCGTTGACGGCCAGATTGAGCAGGGCCATCTCGATCTGGTTGGCGTCGGCCAGGGCGTGGGGAAGATCCGGTTCCATCGCCAGGTCCAGCCGGACCTGCGGCCCCAGGGTGGTGAGCAGAAGCTCGCGCATGCCCGAGACGAGCTCGGCCAGATCGACCGCCACCGGCCGCAGGGGCTGGCGACGGGCAAAGGCGAGCAGGCGGTGAACCAGGGTCCTGGCGCGCTCGGCCGAGGCCAGGGCGCCGGCGATGATGCGCGGGGCGCGCGCGTCTTCCAGGCCCCGCCGCTGGAGCATGTCCAGGCCGCCGAGGATCGGGGTCAGCAGGTTGTTGAAGTCGTGGGCCACGCCGCCGGTCAGGCTGCCCATGGCCTCCAGCTTCTGGCTCTGGCGCAACTGCTCGTAAGCGGTCTCGAGCTCGGCGCTGCGCTCGGCGACACGCCGCTCGAGCGTTTCATTGAGCTCGCGCAGCTTGGCCTCGCTTTCGCGCAGGCGCGCGGCCGCCTCCTGGGCGTGCTCGCGTTCGGCGATCAGGTCGCGCTCATAGGCGCGCCGGTCGCTGGCGTCGACCAGCATGACCCGAAGGCCCAGCGTGCGGCCTTCATGGACCACACGCCGCCAATCGGTCAGGACGGGCAGGCGACGCCCGTCGGCGCAGGCCAGATCGACGGCGACCTGGGGCGCGGCGCCGTCCGCGCCTAGGGCCTGGGCGACATGGGTCTCGAAGAACACCCGGCCGGCCGGCGTCAGGATGCTGCGGATCGGCTGGCCCAGCAAAGCCTCGCGCGGCAGGCCCAGCCACGCCAGCAGGGTGGCGTTGGCGCGCACGATCGCCCCGCCAGCGTCGACGCTGGCGTAGCCGCACGGCGCGTTCTCGTAGAGTTCGTCGAGCGTCTCGTCCGGCGGACGGTCGACCGCGGGCGGGCCCAAGTTCATCGGGGCCCCGCCAGATAGGTCTCGATCAGACCGATGGTCTCGCCGGGCGCGCTCATGTGCGGGCAATGGCCGGTCGCCTGCATGACCACCAGGTCGGCCTTAGGCATGCGCGCGGCCATGTAGGCGCCGACCGCCTCGGGCGCGACCATGTCGCCGCGGGCTTGAAGGATCAGCGCCGGGACCGTGCAGCGCTCCAGGTCGGCGCGATGGTCCGACAGGAAGGTCACGCGGGCGAACTCCCGGGCGATGACCGGATCGGTGCGGCAGAAGCTTCCGCCCAGGGTCTCGGCCAGCTCTGGGCGGTCGGGATTGCCCATAATCGCCGGGGCGGTGGCGCGCGACCAGCCCAGGAAGTTGCTGTCGATCATCTCCAGCAACTCGTCCAGGTCGGCGCGGGAGAAGCCGCCGTCATAGCCCGGCTCGCGGACATAGCAGGGCGAGGGACAGAGCATGACCAGGCCAGCGAAGCGCTCGGGCGAGCGGATCGCCGCCAGCAGGCCGATCATGCACGACACCGAATGGCCGATGAACACCACCTGGCCCAGGTCCAGCGCCGCCAGGATCTGCAGGACGTCGTCGGCATAGCCGTGGAGGCTCGCGTAGCGGTCGGACGCATAGGCCGCCAGGTCCGAGCCGCCGGCCCCGACATGGTCGAAGGCGACGATGCGAAAGCGATCCTCGAAGGCTGGAATGATCTCGCGCCAGGCCGCCCGGTCGCAGCCGAAACCGTGGGCGAAGACGAGGGCTCGCTCGCCTCGCCCGGTGACGGAGACATTGTTGCGCTTAAGAAGGTCCAAAGGCGGTCTTCCGAAAGCCGACATGACTATAGGTGCAGTAAATCGGAAAAGTTCCCACCGCGAAAACCGGCAGATCGACGCAGTCCGCCCCTTTCGCCCACGGCAGGCGAACGCCTCCGCGCCGCGCCCCTTCACCACCAAGGCGCACGCCGTCGGCCCCTGTAATTCTCCGGTATTGGCGCCGCGCGCACCGCGCCGTACATCTTCGCCAATGACGTCGGTTTCGCGACCGATCCGGCGCCGGGCCTTCCCAAACAGGCTCGGCGGCCGTCTGCCCGGACGGCCAACGTGCATGTCCAGGCCTCGGCTAAAGATGTTGGCGGGCGGCCCTCAAGCACCTTCTCAACGTCCGGCGCAGACGCGGTCGCGACCGCCTCCTGACCCCAGCGCGCAAAGCGCTTGTTCCCCATCGCCCGCTCGGCGAGACTCCCGCCGATGAAGTCGAATCTCGATCACCTCCCCAGCGTCCAGCAGGACGAGCTCGAACGAATCACCGGCATCCTGCTGCGCGGCTTCGAGCAGGCGATCGCCGGCGGCACGCAGCCCTGGCGGCGCGGGGCCAAGATCTACAAGATCATCCTGTTTGGCAGCTACGCCCGGGGCGACTTCGTCGACGAGCCCGAGAACGGCTACCTGTCGGACTTCGACATCCTGGTGGTGGTCAGCGACGAGAAGCTGACCGACATCGCCGAATACTGGTTCGAGACCGAGGAGAAGATCGCCCACGATCCGGCGATCGGCCGGATCGTCAACCTGATGGTCAACGACCTCAAGGACATCAACCAGGGCCTGGACGCGGGCCTCTACTTCTTCCGCGAGGTCATCGACCAGGGCATCGCCCTCTACGAGATCCCCGGCCACGCCTTCAGCCCGCTCAGGCCGCTGAGCCCGGCTGGCGCCCTATCCCTCGCCCAACGCCACTACACGAAGATCTTCGCCACCGTCCGGACGTCGCTAGCCACGGCGGAGTTCCAGATCGCGCAAGGCGACGTTGAAGGCTTCGACTGGCTCCACAAAGCCGCCTTCAACCTGCACCAGACCGTGGAGGCGGCCTACATCGCCGTGCTGCTGCTGACCGGCTTCTACGCGCCGCGCTCGCACAACATCAAGTTCCTCCGCGGCCAAGCCGAGGCCAAGGCCCCGTCGCTGGTCGCGGCTTGGCCACGCGAGACCCGGACCCTGCGCAAGCCGTTCGAGAAGCTGAAGCGCGCCTATGTCGACGCCCGCTACAACCAGGACAGCTTTCACATCACCACGGCCGAGCTGGAGGACATGAAGGCGACGGCCGAGGTGTTGATCAGCCTGGTCCGCGAAGTCTGCGACGCACGCATGGACCAACTGCGCCGCGAGGCCGCCGACGCCCCCTGAGCCTCCGCGTCAGGGATCGTCACCCGCCTGGGCCAAGACCCCGGATCCCGGCAGGGGAGGGGGGCTTGGGACGGCCGCGCCGTCTAGAGCCCGGCCGCCGCAGGCGGGACGCCCATCCCTCGGCGCTGTGGCAGGATGGTCCAGACGATTCCCGGATTACACATGCCCGCTAACGCCCCCGCCAACCTGGAAGCGCTCGACCTGTTGGCCCACCAGCTCGAGGCCAGCGGCCACTACCGCCTGCTTCGCCGGTTCACCGGCAACACCCTCAGCCCCGCCGGCGATCCGGCCAGCCTGCGCCAGGGCGTCTATCTGGACGTGGAGACCACGGGCAAGGATCCGCTGCGCGACGAGATCATCGAGCTGGCCATGGTCCCGTTCGCCTACGACGCCGAAGGCCGGCTCTGCGAAGTGGGAATCCCGTTCGTCGCCCTGCGCGAGCCCACGGTGGCGATCAGCCAGGAAATCACCCAGATCACCGGCATCACTCCCGACATGGTGGCCGGCAAGACCATCGACCCCGCCCGGGTCGCCGCCTTCATCGAACCGGCCGCCGTCATCGTCGCCCACCACGCCGGCTTCGACCGCCGCTTCACCGAACGGTTCTGCCCGGCGTTCCAGCACAAGGGCTGGGCCTGCTCGATGAGCCAGGTTGACTGGAAGGGGGAGGGGTTCGAGGGGACCAAGCTCTCCTACCTGGCCAGCCAGTGCGGCTTCTTCTTCGACGGCCACCGGGCCGAAAACGACTGCCTGGCCGGGCTGGAGATCCTGGCCCGTCCGCTTTCCAGCGGCAGAACCGCCCTGGCCCACATGCTGGAGACCGCCCGCAAGCCCACCTGGCGCATCTGGGCGGAGAACTCGCCCTTCGACTTCAGGGACAGGCTCAAAGCCCGCGGCTACAAATGGAACGGCGATCCCGGCCCCGCCCCCAAGGCCTGGTACATCGATATCAACGAAGCCGACCGCGAGGCCGAGCTCGACTACCTGTACAAGGAAATCTACGGCGGCGAGGTCCATTTGGCCACCCGCCGCATCACCGCCTTCGAACGCTTTTCCGACCGGGCGTGAAGGCGAATAGCTGACTCATGGCTGACCTTGGGAAGGTCCGCTCTAGGAAGGTGGCAGCCGCTCCGATCCGCTGGCGCACGCTGATCGCTCTATCTGCGCGGTAAGGCCGTCGATGGCAGCCTGAAGGCCTATGCCGAGACGGCGTCGGAAATCTTCAGCCTGGCGTTCGACCAGCGTGACCTTCGGGCCCGCGTCGGCGTCATCGGCGGCCGATTGTGACTGAGCTATCGCCTGGCCGACGTCGCCATCACGCCCCGTGTCCGGGTGAAGTACGCCCACGAGTTCGCTGGCATCGATCCGCAACGGGTTCGCTATGCCGATTGGTTTGAGGGGACGGCCTACAAGCTGGGTGGCATGGGCTGGAAAGGCGACCGCTTGGCGCTTGAAGTCGGCGCCAGTGCTGAGTTCAGCTCCGGCGGGTCGCTCGATCTGGATCTCGGCGGTGAGAAGGCCGGCGAGCTGGTCTCAACAACAGGCCGGATCGGCGCGCCAAGCGATTCTAAAGCCCCGTAGATCAACACGAGAACCTCGCCACTCAGGGGCGGCGCTGCTTTTGGGCGCCGCCGGCGATCTACCGCGCCATAGCGAAACAGTTACTTGCCCGCGGCCGCTACCAGGGCTTTTCGTACGACCTCCGACAGGCTCTTGGCCTGAAGCTTGCTCATGACATTGGCGCGATAGATCTCGACCGTGCGCGGGCTGATGCCCAGGTCGATGGCGATCGTCTTGTTGGCGTGACCCTCGACCAGGCCGTCCAAGACGTCGCGCTCTCGCGGTGATAGCGTCGCGATCATTTTCTGGGCTTCATGGGCGGCTTGATCGGCCTGGTGACGGGCTTGCCCTGACTCCAGCGCCGTGCGCAAGGCGGCGAGCAACACCTCGTCATCGAAGGGCTTTTCGAGGAAGTCCGAGACACCGGACCTCATGGCTTCGATCGCCAGGGCCACATCGGCGTGGCCGGTCATGACGATGACCGGATCGTCCCAGCCCCTGCCGCGCAACTGGCGAACCAACTCCAGCCCATTGATCTCGGGCATGCGGATGTCGGTGAGCAAGCAGCCCGACCCAGGCTGCGGCAATTCGTCGAGGAAGCTGCGCGCGGAGTCGAACAGCCGGAACGCGATGCGGTTCACCTGGAGCAGGAAGCCCAGGGAGTCGCGCATGGCCGCGTCATCGTCGACGATGTGGACGACACCGTTGTTAAGCGCCAAGGTCCGCCTCCGCTGTCTTCAGGGTGAATTTGAACGTCGCGCCGCCGCCGGGGCTGTCCTCCGCCCACAGGCGGCCGCCATGGGCTTCGATGATGGTCCGCGAGATCGACAGACCCACGCCCATGCCCGTCCGTTTCGTGGTCATGAAGGGCGCGAACAACTGGTCCCGGATTTGGGGGGCGATGCCCGCACCGGTGTCGCCGACCACGACCAGGGCGTCTTCGCCCGAGCGACCCACCGTGATGGTGAGCTGGCGGCGCGGAGCGTCTTCCAGAGCGTCCAGGGCGTTGCGAACAAGATTGACCACCACCTGTTGAACCTGGACTCGATCAACGAGCACGTTCTCGTCGGCGCCGTAGTCAAAGCGCACGTCGACGCCGATCTGGCGCGCGCCGACCAGCGCCAGGGCGGCGGCCTCCTCGACGAGGCGCTGCAGGCTCTCAACCGCGCGTTCGGTCTCGCCGCGCGCTACAAAGTCGCGAAGACGGCGGATGATGTCGCCCGCGCGCAAGGTCTGGTCGTTGGCCTTGGTCAGGGCGTCGCGCAAAAGCTCCCGGTCGAGCGCCTCGTTCTCGGCCAGTCGACGCGCGCCCTTCAGGTAGTTGGCGATCGCCGAGAGCGGCTGGTTGATCTCGTGCGCCAGGGCCGAAGCCATCTCGCCCATCGAGGTCAGTCGCGCAATGTGAACCAGCTCGCCCTGCAGTTCCTGCAGCCTGGCCTGAGTGCGCTGGGTCTCGGTCAGATCGCGGACGAAGCCGGTGAAGAGACGGCCGCCGCCCGTCTGGATCTCGCCGACGGCCAGTTCCATCGGAAAGGTCGAGCCATCCTTGCGCTCACCGATGACGACCCGGCCCAGGCCGATGATCCGCCGCTCGCCGGTGTCGTAGTAGCGCCGCAAGTAGCCGTCGTGCGCCGAGCGGTAAGGCTCGGGCATGAGCAGGCTGACATTACGGCCCAGGACCTCCTCGGCGGTCCAGCCGAACAGCCTTTGCGCCGTGGTGCTGAAAGCGCGCATCCGCCCCTTCTCGTCGATCAGCACCATGGCCTCGGGCACCGTGTCGAGGATCGAGGCCAGGTGAGCCTCCCGCATTCGGAGGTCGTCGGTGACGGCGGCGGCGCGCCGGCGCTCGCGGACGAAGCGTTCCCCGCCGACGCCGATGCTCGCCCCGACCGCCGCATAAAGCGCGGCGCCGACATAGTCGCCGGCCTCCAGCGGCCGCCGCAAGGCTGTCAGGGCGATGAACAGAGCCGTGGTGAGGACGATCGCCGCCAGGCCGCCCTTCAGGCCGCGCAGGGCCGCGGCCGCGACGATGGTGGGAAAGAAGAACAGGTAAAGGCCGCGCTCGCCCAGCACCGGCTCGAACGCGAGGCGCAGGAGAAGTCCGCCGGCCGCGATGCCAGCGACCACGGCGGTCCTCAGGATCATCTCGCGCCGGTCAGGGGCGGGCAGGGGGGCGGCCAGGGGTGTTGTCGGGCTTCGAAGCATGTTGGTTGCGGCGCCGACCCTAAGGGATTTTCCCTAGGGATGGACCAGAATTTTCCGCAGGCAGGCCAGGACGTACAACCCTCCTCGACACGGTGACACAAGGTCGCCAGCACACAAGAGGGTTCAAGGCCATGACTGGTCCCGCCATCGATCTCAGAATCCACCACAAGCCGGCGGGCGTGTCCGACACCGTCGCCTTTGGTTTCGTCAAGGCGCTGCGCTTCTGCGCCGACACCTTCTTCGCCAAGCGCTACGGCCATCGCGCCGTCGTCCTGGAAACGGTCGCGGCCGTGCCCGGGATGGTCGGCGCCACCCTGAACCACCTGAAGTGCTTGCGCCGGATGGAAAGCGACAAAGGGTGGATCAAGACCCTGATGGACGAGGCGGAAAATGAGCGCATGCACCTGATGACCTTCATCGAGGTGGCTAAGCCAACGCTTTTCGAGCGCTTCGTGGTCGTGGCCGCTCAATGGGTCTTCTATCTGTTTTTCTTCGGCCTCTATCTCGTCTCCTCCAAGACCGCGCACCGCGTCGTCGGCTATTTCGAGGAAGAGGCGGTGATCAGCTACACGCACTACCTGGCCGAGATCGACGAAGGCCGCAGCGAGAACGTCGCCGCGCCCCAGATCGCGCTCGACTATTGGAACCTGCCCGCTAACGCCACGCTGCGTGACGTGGTCGAGGTGGTCCGTGCGGACGAGGCGCACCATCGCGACGTCAATCACAGCTTCGCCAACGAGCTGGCCGGCATGCCGACAGGCGCGATCGCTCCGTGCCCTCCGCACGTGGTCCTGGAGCCCAACTGGAAGACCGCCGCCTGAGACGATCCACACAGTCGATCACGAGCCGGGCCCGCGAGGGTCCGGCTCTCATCGTCCCTCGGAGACGACGCCCATGGTGATGCCATCAAGACCTTTGGTCTGGGTGCTCGAACGCGACTCCGCCGTGGCCGCCTCCTTGATCTTCGCCCTGCGATTGGAAGGCTTCGATGTCGAGGTTCAGTCCGGTCCCGAGGCTTTGGGGCGAGCCGGTCGCGCCCACCCGGACTGCCTGCTCGTTGACGCCGATTATCCCGCCGTCTCGCCTGTCGGGCTCCTCTCGCGGATACGGGCCAAGGGCTATGCAGGGCCGGCGATCTTCACCGCGACAAACCCCAAGCGCCACCTTCATGCCGAGATCCGCGCCAGTGGCGCGATGCTGCTGGAAAAGCCCTGGACCGGCGATGGGCTCGTCTCTGAGATTTGTGCGCTTCTCAAGCGCGAGCGGTCCGTTGACGACGCCAAGGCCGTCTGAATAGCGATGCTGCGCCTGGAGCATCGCGCCGCCGCCGACTTTCGGCCCAGCCGAAACGCTCCGGTGTCCGACGAGCTGTCGCGACCTCAGCGTAGCGGCGGAGACCTTTCGAGCAGTCCTGCGTTGAGCGCCTGGAGGCCCGAGCGCATGGCCGCGATCTCGTTGGCTGAAAGCGGCAGACGGTCGACGACGCCGCGCCGCACCTCAAGCACCCGATCGCGCAGCGCCCAGCCTTCCTCGGTCAGATCAACCCACACCCGGCGCTCATCGGCGTCGTCTCGTGACCGGCGCAACAGACCGGCCGCCTCCATACGCTTGACAAGCGGTGTCACCGCGCCGGTGTCCATGCAGAGGCCGCGGCGAAGATCGCCCATGCTGGAGCGCCCGGGACGCTCCCACAACGCGATCAGCACCAGATACTGCGGGTGGGTGAGGCCAAGGGGCTCCAGCAGGCCGCGATAGATCTTGGTGATGAGGCTACTGGCAACCTGCAGGGCCAGGCACAACTGCTTGTCGAGGTGCAGTTCCCCATAGCCGGCTTCATCGTACAGCGACGTAGCCGAGATAGCGGGAGATGACATGAGGGGGACGCTCGCTTGTTCGATCCTGTCCATCCAATAGGCGGGCTTCGTTAAAGGTAGCTTTCCATTTACCGAGATCCGCAAATATCGCGATCGATATAATCATGTCTTAAGCATCGCCATTTAGAGAGGGGCTCATTCACCGTTTTGGAGTTCGCGACATTGTTTGGCATCGGCAACAGGCAGGCGGCCGCCCTTCGCGCGCAGATCGCGGAGCTAAAGGCGATCGCGGCGGCCATCCATCGGTCACAGGCGGTCATCGAGTTTCAGTTGGACGGGACGATCATTGACGCCAACGAGAACTTCCTGGCGACCATGGGCTATCGGCTGGACGAGATCCAAGGCCGCCACCACAGCATGTTCGTCGAGCCGGCGGATGCGGCGAGCCCCCGATACGCCCAGTTCTGGGACCGGCTGCGGGCAGGGGAATTCTTCGCCGACGCCTACCGGCGCTTCGGCGCTGGCGGGGCCGAGGTCTGGATCCAGGGCGCCTACAACCCGCTCTTTGACGCGGAGGGCAAACCCTACAAGATCATCAAGTTCGCCACCGACATTACCGACGTTCGCCGGCGGCAGGCCGCAAGCCTCGCCGAACGCGATCGCGCTGAAGCCGAACAGAACCTGGTGGTCTCGACGCTGGCCGGCTGCCTTGAGCGGCTAGCAAAAGGGGATCTGACGACGCGGATCGAGGCCGATTTCCCTGGCGGGTTCGATCGCATCAAGCAGGATTTCAACCGTTCCGCCGAGAGCCTCGCTGAAGCGATGAGGGCCATCGCCGGCACCACCGGCAACCTGCGCATGGGCGCCGGCGAGATCGCCATCGCGGCCGAGGATCTTTCGCGTCGCACCGAGCAGCAGGCGGCCAGTCTCGAAGAGACGGCGGCGGCTCTGGACCAGATCACCGCTACGGTCCGGGCCAGCGCCGACGGCGCCCGTCAAGCCGCCTTGGCCGCATCGGGCGCGCGGGTCGACGCGGGGTCTTCGGGCGAGGTGATGCGCGAAGCGGTCGCGGCGATGGATCAGATCGCTCAAAGCGCCACCCAGGTCAGCCAGATCGTTGGGGTGATCGACGAGATCGCTTTCCAGACGAACCTTTTGGCGCTCAACGCCGGCGTCGAGGCCGCCCGCGCGGGCGATGCAGGCCGCGGCTTTGCGGTCGTGGCCCAGGAAGTCCGCTCTCTGGCCCAGCGTTCGGCTGAGGCGGCCAAGGAAATCAAGGTGCTGATCTCGACTAGCGGCCAACAGGTGGCGCGCGGCGTCAAGCTCGTCACCGAAACGGGCCAAGCCCTGACGGGGATCGTCGACAAGGTGACCGACATCGATGGCTTGATCGGCTCAATCTCGCGCTCAGCCCAAGAGCAGGCCGCTAGCCTCAACCAGGTCAACGCCGCCGTAAACCAGATGGATCAGGTCACACAACAGAACGCGGCGATGGTGGAGGAAGCCACCGCCGCTGCCGCCAGTATCGAAAGCGAGAGCCATCACTTGACGCAGCTGGTCTGCCGGTTCGAGATCGGCGCTCAAGCGCCGTCCTTGCAAGGCGCGCGGGCCTTGGCCGCGTGAACGCGCCTTTACCGCGCACCGCCGAACCGGTCTTAAAGGTCATGCCCATGGATGTGCGGCACAGGAACAACGTCACGATCTACGGCCAGGGCCCGCAGACCCTGATGTTCGCTCACGGCTTTGGCTGCGACCAGTCGATGTGGCGTCTGGTGGCGCCGCATTTTACCGTCTGCGGCAGAGTGGTGCTGTTCGATCACGTTGGCGCCGGCGATTCCGACGCCAGCGCCTACGATCGGCAAAAATACGCGGGGCTGGAAGGCTATGCGGCCGACGTCATCGAGATCTGCGAGAGCCAGGGCCTGAGCCGCGTCACCTTCGTCGGCCACTCGGTGAGCGCCATGATTGGGGTCTTGGCGGCGGTCAGGCGGCCCGACCTTTTCGAGAGGCTGATCCTGATCTGCGCCTCGCCGCGGTTTGCCAATGATGAGGGCTATGTCGGCGGATTTGAGCAAGCCGATCTTGAGGACCTGATCGATCTCCTCGCCAAGAACCAGTTGGACTGGTCGGCCGCGCTGGCGCCGGCCGTGGTCGACGACGCCGCCTTTCAGGACGAGTGGCGCGACAAGGTTTGCCGGATCGACGCGGCGATCGCCGACGACTTCGCGCGCGCCACCTTTCTTTCGGACCATCGGGCGCAGTGCCGCGCCGTGGCCACGCCCACGCTCCTGATTGAGTGCAGCGACGACGCCCTCGCGCCGCCCGAAGTCGGCGCCTTCGTCCACGCCGCGATCGAGAGCAGCCAACGCGTTGTCCTGCAAGCGACCGGTCACAGCCCCCATCTGACCGCGCCCAAGGCGGTGATCGGCGCTATGCGCGCCTTCTTCGGGGCGGGGCCCACAGGCTATTGCTGAGAGTCTTCGAATGCCTTCCGTGCCTTTGGACGACCAAGATCGCCTCTACCGCCTGGCGCCTTGCGGGCTCCTCAGCCTGGACTCAGAGCTGACGATCCTGACGGCCAACCCCTATTTTTGCGAGCTAATGGGGTTGGGCGCCGAAACGGTCGCAGGCAAGCTCAAGTTCACGGGGCTGCTGACCGTGGCGAGTCGGGTTTTTATCCAGGGCCGCCTGCAGGCCCAACTGGCCATGGGCGGACGGGTCGAGGAAATCGTCTTGGACGTCCTGCGGTCCGATGGGCAACGGGTGCCTGTGATGATCAACGCCGTCCAGGCAACGGACGCCGAAGGCGGCCCGGGCGAGATCCACATGGCGATGAGCCGCGTCGTGGCGGCGCGCGCGTATGAGGCGGAGGGGCCCAAGGCCCGTCGGGAAGCCTTGAGCGCCCAGCGCGTGAAGGCCGACTTCCTCGCCAATGTCAGCCATGAGATCCGTACGCCGCTCAACGGCGTCGTCGGTGTGCTCAGCGCCTTGAGCCGGACCGAGCTTACCAAGCGCCAGCGCGAGATGGTGGCGCTGATCGAGACTTCCGCCGTGACCCTGGAGCGGCTGGTCGGCGACATCCTCGAGATCTCGCGGGTGGAGGCCTCAGCGCCCAGTTTGAACCTTGGGCCCTTCACGCCGACGGCGGAACTGAGCGGGGTCTTGGAACTGGCCGCGCTCTCGGCGCGCGCCAAAGGCCTTGCGTTCGAGGACGTCCGCGGCCCTGGCCTGGAAGGACGGTTCCTGGGCGATGGCGTTCGGCTAAGGCAGGTTCTGGGGAACCTCACATCCAACGCCATCAAGTTCACCGATCGCGGCGCGGTGCGCGTCGCCTTAACGGTGGAAAGAGCCGAGGGACCCTCGACTCTGGTCCTTTCTGTTCAGGACAGCGGCATTGGCTTTGACCAGGATCAGGCGCAGGCCCTTTTCCAGCCGTTTCATCAAGCCGACACCGGCATCAATCGCCGGTTCGGCGGCGTTGGCTTGGGTTTGGCGATCAGCAAGGCTTTGGTCGACCAGATGGGCGGGACGATCGACGCCGTCTCCACGCCCGGTCAGGGGAGCTTGTTTGTCGCGAGAATCCCGCTTGTGGCCGTCGATACGCCTGCCGCAGAGCGCCCGGTCGAAGCCCCAGGCGACCTCGATCAGCCTTTGCGGATCCTGCTCGTCGAAGACAACAAGATCAACCAGAGGGTCGTCAGCCTAATCCTGGCCGAGGCCGAGGTTGAGCTTTCTATCGCGGCCAACGGGGCGCTCGGGCTTGAGGCCTGGCGAGGCGCCCCGTTTGATTTGGTGTTGATGGACCTGCAGATGCCGGTCATGGACGGCCTCACCGCGATCCGGGCCATCCGGGCCGAGGAAGCGCGGCGAGATCCAGGGGCCAGAACACCCGTCGCCGTCCTGAGCGCCAACGCCATGGATCATCATCGCGCCGAAGCCCTGGCGGCTGGCGCTGATGTGCATATCTCCAAGCCGGTCTCTGCCGCAGCCCTGTTTGCCGGCATCCAAGAGGCGCTCAGCCTCAGCGCTCTTACCGCGTGATCTGGAGCGCGGTTCACAAGCTGGCGGCTCCAGTCCCCCGATCGACCACGAAAAGCGCTTGGCGGCCGCGGGCCGGCAGCCACCGAGCCGAAGGCGATTGTGCGAGCTTAACGCTCGCGCGGGCGGCCGCCAGCGACCACCACCGGCCGCCAACCCGCCTCTGCGAATTTTGGCGAGGCTTGGCTGGTCGGCTCGAGCAGCGGATCCCCGGTCATTCGGAAAGCGATCTCCGCAAGGGCCCCACGCCGGGTCTCTTCATCGCAGAGAACCAGCGACAGTGTGTACTCCAGCACCGCCTGCAGATCCAAGCAGGCGGCCTCGGCGCGTTCGGCGCGCTCGATCAGCGCAGCACCGCTCGCCCTTAGCCGCTCGACGGTGGCATTCAGTTGCGCAAGGACGACGCCGTCGACCTGATGATCTTGATGCTGGCGGTCCATCGTAGCCCTCGCCGCAAACCCCACCCACAGGGCGGGGCCGGTGAATGTCGCGCAGCAGATCATGCTGGAGGCCCTTGGGGGCCCAGGGCATCCTCGGCTAGTCCCATCGGCTGACCAATGCGGTGTATCGTCGCTGCGGGGCGCCCTACGCCGGCCGTTGGCCGCTTGGCGGCGCGAGCGCCCGCTCGCGCCGCCCCATAGATCACGAGGTCGTCCGAGCTCTTTCGGATAGCCGCGCGCGCGTTCGTGACATAACTTCGCCAAGGGCGGGGGATCGGCGTGCGCAGACTTTTGGGTCTCTTTTTCCCTCGGTCTTGCTGCCAACCCTGCTGGCCGCAGCCTTGGTCTCCACGCTCTTTGCACGGCAGGAGCGTCACGCGATAAGCCGGCGCGCCGACGATCTTGCACAGTTCTCGTCCGTCCTCGTCAGTCGCGAACTTCGCGCCGATCGGCGCGCGGCGCAGATGATCGCCGGCTCGCCGGCCTTGGAAGCGTCCATCGACGAACCACGGTTTCGGACGCTTGGCCTGCGTTTCCTCACAGGCGAGCCCCTCTGGCGCACGGTGAGCGTCAGCGACCAGGCGGGGGTCCGCCTGATCGACATACCGCGGCCCATCAGCGGCAAGCCCGGCGGGCGCGTGGTTGAGCTGGCCAGCCACGCCCGCACAGTTCGAACCGGTCAGGCGCAGGTCGGTTCGATTATCCGCGGGCCGGCCGGCAGGCCGGCCTTCGCCGTGCGCGCGCCGGTCCTCAGAGACGGCAGGGTGCTGTATGTCGTCTCGATCGTGGTCGATCCTGGGGAACTGGGCAGGCTGCTCGCCTTGGCCAAGGCGCCCAAGGACTGGTCGATCACCCTGATCGACGATGCGGGCCGCATCGTCGCGCGGTCCGACAGACCCCAGAGCGCGGGCCAGAGCGCATCGGAGCCGCTGCTTTCGGCGGCGAGGGCTTCGCTGCACACCGCCAAACCGGTCGAACGCGACACCCTGATGGTGATGGCCCAACCCGTGGCCGACACCGCCTGGATCGTGGTGACCGCCCTTCCGGCGAGCCTTTATGCACGGCCCATGACGCAAGGCGTCAGCATCCTTGTCCTCGTGGGATTGTCGACGCTGCTAGTGGCTTTACTGCTGGCGCGGCTGGCGCGTCGCGAACTTGCGGCGCAGCGGGCGCAACTGACCCGAGATCTCTCCGCCCAGCGCCTAGAAGCCTTGGGACAGATGACCGGCGGCGTCGCCCATGACTTCAACAATCTGCTCACGCCGATCATCGCAGGGCTCGATATTTTGGCCCGCCGCCTCGGCGGCGAGCCCCGGAACGCCAAGCTTGCTCTGGCGGCACTGGAAAGCGCCGAGCGCGCCAAGGGGCTGATTCAGAGGCTTTTGAGCTTTGCCCGCCGCCAGGATCTGGCCGCTCGCAATATCGACGTTGGCCAGCTTCTGACGGACCTGACACCGCTGCTCGAGCAGTCGGTCGGCGGGGCGGTGCGGGTCAGCGTGCAACTGCACGACCAGCCGCTCTATGTGCATATCGATCCCACGCAGCTGGAGCTGGCGCTACTCAATCTGGCGATCAATGCGCGCGACGCCATGCCGGACGGCGGCGAGCTGCGCGTGTGCGGCGACATGGCCCTTGGCCGATCCGAAGACGGGCTGAAATCGGGACGCTACGCGCGGGTTTCTCTGAGCGACACGGGCGTGGGCATGAACGAGGAGACGCTTGGCCGTGCGACCGAGCCTTTTTTCACCACCAAGCCGATCGGCAAGGGCACCGGACTGGGCCTTTCGATGGTTCATGGGCTGGCGGCCCAGTCTGGCGGCGCGCTCACCGTCCACAGCGCTGTGGGGCAGGGTACCACGGGTTCGCCTATGGCTAAGGCCGGCCGCCGCCCCCGAACCCGAACAGGCCCGCAGCGCCGCGCCCGTGACCGCCCTGGGGACCAAGGTGCTGCTGGTCGACGACGATCCGACGGTGCTGGCGGCCACGGCCGCCTCGCTTGAGGAAAAGGGATTCCTGGTCGTTACGGCCCGATCTTGCGAAGCCGCGCTTGAAGTGCTGGCGAGCGCCGGGGCGGACGTTCTGGTGACCGACCTCTCGATGCCGGAACGCGACGGCGCGGATCTTGCCCGGTCGGCGCGGACGTTGATCGAGGATTTGCCGATCCTCGTCCTGACCGGGTTTGCGCGCCCTGAGCTGACCCTGCCCGGTGGCGCCGAGATTCTCGAGAAACCTTTTCGCTTAGATGATCTCGCCACTTGCATCAGTAAGCTGATCGCAGCAGCTCCGTCCTCGCCGCCCACCGTTGGTCGCGGGCGCTAAATGGAGAAGGTCATTGGTGGAGGACCAGTCGTTAGACTGTGTCTGAGGTGCAGCCGCTAGGGCTCAGTCGCTACACCAAAGACCAAGGCCGGTGACACCAATTGGGGACCTTGGGAAGGTCCGGGTTACGGGTGCTAAGTTCCTACGTTATCGAAGGGCGCTCGCTTAACGCTATCGGGGCTTTTTTCCTTCTAGCGTGTAAGCGGGTTAGCCTAGAACACGCGCCGGCATTGCGAGGAAGAGGTGTAGCGGGCGGTTCACCGTCGCTTGCATCGGCGCGACAACATGCCTCGTTCTGGATGCGACTCCTCAGACTATGCTCTTAGCCAACTGCTGGGGTGACAATGAATATTTTGATCGTCGACGATGATCCGCTCGTCCGGGACTTTGCCGCCTCCACAGTTCAGCTGGCGGGAGCTGGATGCAATTGCGTCGCAGACGGCGCTCAGGCTTTGGAACTGCTACAGGTCAACTGCTACGATCTCGTCTTGATCGACCTCTTCATGCCCGTCAAAGAGGGGATCGAAACCATCATAGAAATCCGCAGGACCTATCCCAGCGTCGGAATCATCGCGATGTCGTCGGGCGCAGGCCCGTTGGCTGCAGGCCAGATGCTCGCGAGTGCGATGGCGCTCGGCGCCGACGCGGCTCTGTGCAAGCCGTTCAGCGCAGATGAGCTCTGGACAACTGTTCGGCGCTTGGCCGGGTGAGTGCGCAGCTCGGATAGCCGTAGGTCGGCTGAGAGGCGTGGCGCTACCTCTATCCTCCCCAAAGACAGCGTCGCTGTTTGACTGTTTGACGGCGAGTAGCATTAAGCTTCACGCTGCCAGCGCGAGGCCGCTTGGCATGAGGGCGCTCACGACCGGGCGGCTCAGCATGCGTTCCTCAAGCGGAATTATGGCGTCCACGAAAAGAGCGCCCGTCGCATCGCGCATCTCGTCTTAACGACACGCCTTGGTCTGTCCCCGGCCGTCCGAGCCCTCATCGATCATCTCGCGGCCGGATTTCCGCGCGATGTCCTGAGCAAGCGCGCTTGACCCGATACAAGGGGAGGGCGGCAGGCTATCGGCGACCACTTATCGCGAAGCAGGATCAGCGGCTTCGCCAGTGTTGAAGGTCAGCATCCTGGAGGCGCACCAAGGGGTGCTATTGGCGCTAGAGCGTCAGCCGGGTGCTGCGATCGTCGTACGCTGCCGGCAACACCACCATCGCCGACAACCCGCCGCTCTCGCGGTTGGCCAGCACCAGCCGGCCCCCATGCGCGTGGGCCAGGGCTCGTACGATCGAGAGGCCCAGGCCAGCCCCGCCGGTGCGGCGGTTGCGCGAGGCCTCACCGCGCTCGAACGGGGCGGTGATACGGGCCAGCGCTGCATCTGGCAGGCCGGGACCGCGATCCAGCACCGCGATGCGAACCTCGTCCGCCGTGACCTCGACCGTCAGGGTCGCCGCGCCGCCATAGGCCACGGCGTTATCGACCAGGTTGTTCAGCATCCGCCGCAGGGCGACGGGTGAGACCAGCGCCGTGGCCGTCGCACCGGGCGCCAGGGTCAGGGCCTGGCCCATCTCGGCGCGCAAGGCGACCAGGGTCTCCAGCTCGCGGCGGACCTCGATCGGTCGCGCGCCCTCGCCACGTCTGGCCTCCTGGCGGGCGAACAGCAGGGTGTCGTCCAGCAGTTGGGACATCTCGGCGAGATCCTTGGTCGCCTTGGTCCGCTGCTGGGGGTCGGCGATGAACTCGGCCCGCAGGGTCAGGCGGGTCAGGTAGGTGCGCAGGTCGTGGGCGATGGCCGCCAGCATGCGGGTGCGCTCGTCGACCAAGCCCCGGATGCGGCCGCGCATGGTATTGAAGGCGGCTGACAGCTCTCGGATCTCGCGTGGCCCGCCTGGCGGCAGGGGCGAGGCGTCCAAATCATCGCCAAAGCTGGTCACGGCCCGGGCCAAGCTCTCGACCGGCCGCGTGGTCTGGCGGACGGCCACCAGGATCATCAAAAGGGTCACCGCCAGCAGAGCGGCGCAGGCCAGGGTGATACGGCCCAGATAGCGGCGGGCGGCCTCGGGCGCGCGGCGGCGCAGGGTCAGGACGTCTCCATCCTTCAGCCGAACCGACAGGCGCAGGGCCGCGCGGCCAGGCATGGGGGCCTCACGCAGCCGGCCGCTGCGCCGCACCTCGACCCGCCAGTCGCGCCCGGCCAGGGTCCGGCCATAGGCGGCGTAGCCGGGATCGCGGGCGTCGGCCGGCCGGGCCCGGCGCAGGGGATCGGGGAAATCGTCGCCCAGGCTCGCGCGGATCACCCCGGTGTCCAGCGCCTTCATCACGGCGGGCCGGGCCGAGGCCGGCGAGGCTTCCAGCGCTTCGACCATGGCCAGGGCCTCCTCGGGCTGGGGCAACTGGTAGAACCGCACCCCGCCGCCGCTCTCGGTCGGCCAGATCAGCAGGGCCGCGCCCAGCACCAAGAGCGCCGTCAGCCCCGCCAGCAGGATGGCGGCGATGCGCGAGGAGAGGTTGTCGAGAAGCACCATCAGAGGCGCTCGACTGGTGCGCTGAAAAGATACCCGCCGCCGCGTACGGTCTTGATCAGCCCCTGGCCGCCCGCGCCCGAGGCCAGCTTACGGCGCAGGCGCCCCAGCAGGACGTCGATCGAGCGGTCGAACGGCGCGGCGCTGCGGCCGCGGGTCCAGTCCAGCAGTTGGTCGCGACTCAGCACCCGCTGGGCGTGGCGCAGGAAAGCCATCAAGAGGTCGTGCTCGCCGCCGGTCAGGGTCACCGGCCGTCCCTCGGCATCGACGAGGTCGCGGCTGGCCGAGTCGAGCCGCCAGCCGGCGAAGCCGTAGACCTCGCCCGGCGGGACGGCGGTCACGCGGTGGACGTCACGCGTGCGCCGCAGGATGGCGCGCACCCGGGCCAGCAGCTCGCGCGGGACGTAGGGTTTGGCCAGGTAGTCATCGGCGCCGATTTCCAGCCCGACTACGCGGTCGATGTCGTCGCCCTTGGCGGTGACCATCAGGATCGCCGTGTCGCCCGTAGCCCGCAGGCGGCGGCACAGCGACAGGCCGTCCTCGCCGGGCATCATGATGTCCAACAGGACAAGGTCGACGCGGCGGCGGGCGGCCAGGCGGTCGAAGGCGGCGACATCCTCGCAGCCCACAGCCTCCCAGCCATCGCGGCGCAGCAGGCCCAGGGTCAGGTCGCGGATCTCGGCGTCGTCCTCGACCACCGCGATCAGGGTGTTGTCGTTCATGGCCAAAGCCTTGCCCCAGGCCGGGCGCGCGCAAAAGGCCGAGGGGGCGACGATTACATTTCGACACGTTTCGTCGATGGCGGAACATCAAGGTGAGCATCCCAGCGTGTTTTCTGTGCGGCGACGAGGGACGTCACCCAAACCGACGGAGACACACCATGCGTAAGTCCGTTCTCGCCGCCGCCGGCATGACCGCCACGGCCCTGTTCATCGCGTTCGCCCCCGCCGCGGAGGCCGGCCAGCACGGCCGGACCGTGCACGTCCAGGGCGCCTACGGCCGGAGCTATGCCCACGACCGCCACGTCAGCCGCCAGCCCGGGGCCGTCTCGGTTTCGCGCGGGACCCAGACCAATGGCGGCTACGGCGTTGCCAGCCAGCGCGGCGCCAACTGGGGCGATGGCGTCTATTCGGGCGGCGCCAGCCGCACATTCAACAACGGCGCCTCGGCCAGCCGCGCCACCAGCGTCGTCGACAACCACGACGGCACGTACAGCTACAGCCACAGCCGCACCGGCTACGATGGTGACACCCGTTCGGTCAGCGGCGTCGTGAGCCGTCCCTGATCGCGACTGGCCGGCGCGCGCAGCCCCCTGGTCTTGCGCGCGCCGGCCGCAGTTTTCCCTCTGCGCGAGGACTGACCTTGAAGAAAACCCATCTGCTGGCCCTGAGCCTGGCCGCCGCCGTGGCCTTCACCAGCGCCGCCGAGGCCCAGATCGGCCTGCGCGGCAAGATGCGCGAGCGCATGATCGAGCGCCTGCAGCAGAAGAAGGCCGAGGAGGAGCGTCCGATCGACCTCCAGGCTATCCTGCCCGGCGCCCGCAAGCTGACGGTCTCGTACGGCGCCGACCCGGCCCAGGCCCTCGACATCTATGTCCCGCCGGGCGCCCCGCGCGACGCGCCGGTGATCGTCATGGTTCATGGCGGGGCCTGGAAGGTCGGCGACAAGGCCAATACAGGCTCGGTAGAGAACAAGCTGCGCCACTGGCTGCCCAAGGGCTACGTGTTCGTCAGCGTCAACTACCGCATGCTGCCCCAGGCCATGGCCTACACGCAGGCCCAGGACGTCGCCGCCGCTGTGCGCTGGACGCAAGACCACGCCCGCGATTGGGGTGCCAGCGACCGCAAGCTGATCCTGATGGGCCACTCGGCCGGGGCGCACATCGTCGCCCTGCTGTCGTCCAAGCCGAACATGGTCGGCAGGCCTTGGGCCGGCTCGGTGGTGCTGGACTCCGCCGCGATGAAGATCTCCACGACCATGGCTGGCCGCCATCCGAAGTTCTACGACGAGGCGTTCGGGAGCGATCCCGCCGGCTGGGACCAGGCCTCGCCGATGGACCAGTGGACGCCCTCGGCCGTGCCGATGTTCCTGATCTGCTCGACCAAGCGCCCCGACAAGCCTTGCGACGACGCCCGCGCCTTCCAGGCCCTGACCAAGCACTCGGGCGTCCCGATGCCGGTCCTGCCCCGCGTCCTGACCCACGCAGACATCAACCGCACCCTGGGTCTGCCCGGCGACTACACCGACGCCGTGGACAGGTTCATCCGGGAGCGACTAGCGCAATGAGGGCGCTCAATCTTGGAATGATCGATTGACCTCAGTCGCGCAGGCGCAACGTGAATCTGCGCTTCCTTCAAATCATTCAACGACCGCTCATGCGCGGGGCAGCCGAATCCAGTCGAGGCGAAGACTGGACGGGGGCGAGGAGACGTCAGCCTTACCCATGGTCTTGGTCGCCGCCGCCAGGCGCCTGCGCGCGGTAGGCAAACCGCGATCGCTTCGCTAGCGTTCAGGCTCAGGTTGAGACTGCGCGATGACCCAAGACCCAAACTGGCGGATCGATCATACCGGCATCGGTGTCGCTGACATTCGCGCCGCCGCCCGGTTCTATGACGCAACCCTGGCGACCCTTGGCCTTCGTCCCCTGATGCGGATCACGCGAAGCTTTGGGGCCGCGACCAGCGCGGACGATCCGGATCTGGCCGGCGTCGGCTATGGCGCGGATTACCCGATCTTCTGGATCGACCTTTTCCACCCCTTGGGCGTGAAGCAACACACGGCGTTTCGGGCGCGCATCCGCGACGAGGTGCAGGCTTTCCATGCAACAGCCTTGGCCGTGGGCGGCCGCGACAACGGCGCGCCCGGGCCTCGAACGGGCGGTTACCCCTCGGGCTATTTCGCGGCTTTCGTGCTGGATCCCGATGGCAACAATATCGAGGCGGTTTTCCGCGAACCTTGACCGCCGTCAGCCATGGCTTGGTTGTTTTAGCGGGCCTCAACCCCTATTTGTGGGGCTAGCTATCAGGTCGCTCCGGCGACCGGGCTGGCGCTTTCAGCGAATCCAGTCAGGCGCCCGTCGATAACCTGGCGCCACGACGCAAACCCATAATGGGATGCGGTCGTGGCCTGATTGCGAGCCCGCTCGACGTCACATGCCACGCCGCTTCCGACCGGAGACGCAGCGCATGATCGGCAAGGCCGTCAGGACGACGACATCAGCGTTCAAGACCTTCATCGCCCACGAGGCCTCGGGCGGCTATCTGCTCATGGCCAGCGCGGCCCTGGCCCTGGTCGTGGCCAACTCGCCGCTGGCCGACGCCTATTTCAAGGGCCTGGGATTCCACCTCGGCTTCACGCTGGGGCCCGTGCATCTGGACGAAAGCGTCCTGCATTGGATCAACGACGGCCTGATGGCGCTGTTCTTCCTGCTCGTCGGGCTGGAGATCAAGCGCGAGGTCCTGGGCGGCCAGCTCTCGCGCCCGGCGGATGTGCTGCTGCCGGGAGCGGCGGCCCTGAGCGGCGTCGCCGTTCCGGCGCTGATCTATCTGGCTTTCAACCTGGGTCACCCCGCCAGCGTCGCGGGCTGGGCCATCCCTTCGGCCACCGACATCGCCTTCGCCCTGGGCGTGCTCGCGCTGATGGGGCCGCGCGTGCCAGCTTCGCTGAAGGTTTTCCTGACCGCCATCGCCATCATGGACGATCTGGCGGCCATCGTGATTATCGCCCTGTTCTACACCGAGCAACTGCACCTGATGGCCCTGGCCGGGGCGGGCGCGGTGCTGCTCGTCCTGATCGCCCTGAACCGACTGAAGGTGATGAGCCTGTGGCCCTATCTGCTGCTGGGCGTGGTCCTGTGGTTCCTGGTGCTGGAGTCGGGGATCCACGCCACCCTGGCCGGCGTCGCCCTGGCGCTGACCATCCCGCTGCGCGCCGGCGACCACTCGCCGCTTCATCGACTGGAGCACGCCCTGCACAAGCCCGTGGCGTTCAGCGTCACGCCGATCTTCGGATTCGCCAACGCGGGCCTGTCGTTCGCGGGGATCGGTCTGGCGGCCCTGCTTGATCCCATCCCTCTGGGCGTGGCCCTGGGCCTCTTCGTCGGCAAGCAGTTGGGCGTGTTCGGCGTCGCCTTCGGCCTGATCCGGATGGGCTGGGCGCGGCTGCCGCGCGGCGCTTCCCTGGGACAGCTCTACGGCGTGGCGGTGTTGTGCGGCGTCGGCTTCACCATGAGCCTGTTCATCGGCGGCCTGGCCTTCCGTGATCCGCACCTGATCGACGAGACCAAGATTGGGGTGCTGGTCGGCTCGCTGTTGTCGGCCCTGCTGGGCATGGCGATCCTCGGCGGCGCGGGGCGAAAGACGCCGGACGTCGAGGCGTCCGCCTGAAGCGATCCCAGCGTTGCTGTGGAACTCGCGCCGCCCCCTGAACGGATAGCCGCCTGCGCCGTTGTCTGCGCGACGCAGCGCATCTGCGACCGGGGGAGGAGCGAAGCTTGACGCTGCAACAGGGACTGTCGTTCGGCCTGATCGGCGCCACAGTCTTGCTCTTCATCTGGGGACGTTGGCGCTATGACCTCATCGCGCTGGGCGCCCTGGCCGTGGGGGTGGTGTTTGGGCTGATCCCGATCAAGTCGGCGTTCGATGGCTTTTCCAACGACATCGTCATCATCATCGCCAGCGCCCTGGTGCTGAGCGCGGCGATCTCGCGCTCGGGCCTGGTCGACACGCTGATGGCGCCGCTATTGCCCCACCTGAAGGACGAACGCACCCAGGTACCGGTGCTGTCGACCGCCACGACCGTGCTGTCGATGATGACCAAGAACGTCGGGGCCCTGGCCCTGATGATGCCCTCGGCTCTGCGCATAGCCCGCAACACCGGCGTATCTCCAAGCCGTCTGCTGATGCCGATGTCCTTCGGCTCCCTGGTCGGCGGCCTGGCGCTGCTGGTGGGCACCTCGCCCAACATCATCGTCTCCGAAGTGCGGCAGGAAGCTCTTGGCAAGCCATTCCGGATGTTCGACTTCATGCCGGTGGGCGGCACGCTGGCGGTGATGGCGATCGTCTATTTGGCGTTCGCCTATCGCCTGCTGCCCAAGGCGAGGACGGCGGCCATCGACATCGACGCGGCCCTGGCGGCCAACGCCTATGTCACGGAGGTGGAGGTTCCCAAGGGCTGGAGTTTCGAGCGCTCGCGGGTCGCCGACCTGCAAAAGGCGGCCGGGGAAGCGGTTGTGGTCGTGGCCCTGTTGCGCAGCCGCAAGCGGATCTCCTCACCGCATCCCAATCGCAAGCTGCTGCCCGGTGACGTGCTGTTATTGGAAGGCCAGCAACAGGCGCTCAGCGAACTGATCGTCAAGGCCAGGCTGAAGCTCAACGACGCCGACCGGCCCGTTGTGATGGACGAGCCGACCGACGAGGTGCGGGTGGTCGAGGCCGTGATCGGCGCTGAATCCGACCTGATCGGCCAGACGGCCAAGAGCCTCCCCCTCAACGACACCTATGGCGTCAACCTGCTGGGCGTCAGCCGCGCTGGCTACCGCATGGCCGGTCGTCTGGCCACGGTGCGAATGAAGGCCGGCGACATCCTGGTGCTGCAGGGCGCGGAACAACTTCTGCCGACCGCGCTGCAGGCCCTTGGCTGCCTGCCGCTGGCCGAGCGGGAGGTGCGGTTGGGCGGCTTTCGCCATGCGTTGCTGCCGACGGCCATCCTGGCGGTGGCCATGCTGCTGGTGGCGTTTGGCGTCCTGCCGGTGGCCGGCGGGTTCTTCGCCGCCGCCGTGTTGGTGGTCGTGACCGGCGCCCTCCGCATGCGCGAGGCCTATGCGGCGCTGGATGCCCCGGTGTTGGTGCTGGTGGCCGCCCTGATACCGGTCAGCGACACCATCCAGGCCAGCGGCGGCACCGACCTGATCGCCAGTTGGCTATCGGGCGCGTTCCACGGCATGCCGCCGCTGTTGACCCTGACGGCGATGATGGCCGTGGCCATGGCCGCCACGCCGTTCCTGAACAACGCCGCCACAGTGCTTATCGTCGCGCCCATCGGCCTGGGTCTGGCCAAGCATTTGGGCTTGAGCCCGGATCCTTTCCTGATGGCCGTGGCGGTTGGGGCGGGGTGCGATTTCCTCACGCCGGTCGGTCACCAGTGCAACACCCTGGTCCTGGGCCCGGGCGGCTATCGGTTCGGCGATTATGCCAGGTTGGGTGCGCCGCTGACCGTGCTGATCCTGCTGGTGGCGCCAAGCCTCATCGCCGTGGTCTGGCCGTTCGCTGGACGGTGATGCAGCATGACATGAGGCAAGCTTGGCCATCCGCGTTGAATGTCTGGAAGCTGGAAAGCATCCAAGACAGCCTCCGGCGCCCGAACGCAGAAAACGGGCGTAGAATGCCG
Organism: Caulobacter hibisci; assembly: GCF_016135805.1. Classification (GTDB taxonomy): domain Bacteria; phylum Pseudomonadota; class Alphaproteobacteria; order Caulobacterales; family Caulobacteraceae; genus Caulobacter; species Caulobacter hibisci. Next base: position 207,860 of record NZ_JADWOX010000006.1, on the reverse strand, counting down.
GGGAGGGACACTGGCACGCTGGAGGCGTGACATGGCTCAGCTCGACCTTTTTCTTTCACCCAAGCAACCCTGGAACCATCGCCGGCTCATCGGTCCTAAGCCGCCTTTCAAACCCAAGCATGTTTGGGGGATCAGGCAGCAACTGAAAACCACCGGGCGTGTTCGGGACCTCGCGTTATTCAACTGTGCGATCGATGCCAAGCTTCGAGGATGCGACCTGGTTAAGCTGCGAATTTGCGATGTCGCCCCAGGTGGCTCGCTACGCGCCCGCGCCACGATTATCCAACAGAAGACGGGCCAGCCCGTGCCGTTCGAGATCACCGAGCCAACGCGAGATTCTCTGGCGGTCTGGCTGCAACGCCGCGGCCGCCGAACGGACGACTGGCTCTTCCCAAGCCGGTCACGGCCTGGCGAGCACATCACGACCCGTCAATATGCTCGGCTCGTAAATCACTGGGTGGCGATGATTGACCTGGAGCCCTGCGCCTACGGCACGCACAGCCTGCGCCGAACGAAGGTGGCGCTGATTTACAAGAAAACGGGCAACCTCCGAGCGTGTCAGTTGCTACTCGGCCATCGGAAGCTGGAAAGCACCGTGCGCTATCTTGGGATCGAGGTGGATGACGCGCTGGAGATGTCAGAGCAGATCGACCTTTGACGTCGCTTCACGGCTTGGGTGCGGCGGACTTTTGCTATGACGACTCCCGAGCCCTTCCCAGGAAATAGTCTTTCAGCGCGTCCCGCCGATCTGCGGGGCTGAGATGCCGTGCTTCAAGCTCGGCGGCGAACTGATCTGCCCGCGGACATCTGGCTAGGCCTGCGATGTCATTGTTGATGCTCATCTGCTCACGGCGCCAAGCAATGTCGGCGGGGTGTGACGATACCCAGCGACCCATGGCGTACTCCGTGCGCTGACCCAAGCATATCATCGAACGTCGTGTTTCTGGAGCAGTTCGGGAGTCCGCTCATGGCGCTGCATTGACCAACGCATCGGCCTGCCGCAGTTAGTTGGGGATCGAGCAGCGAAGACTAGGCTTCTCCGAGGATCTCGCGTACCCGCGTGGCTAGGAGTTCCATGGCGAACGGCTTGGTGATCATCGCCATGCCGGGCTCCAGGAAGCCCGAGGCAAGGGCTGCGTTCTCGGCGTAGCCGGTCATGAACAGCACGCGCAGCTCGGGACGCAACTGACGCCCGGCGTCGGCGATCTGTCGCCCGTTGAGCCCGGGCAGGCCCATGTCGGTGATCATCAGGTCGATCCGGCGCTTGGATTGCAAGATCTCCAGGCCCTGGTTACCGTCGGCGGCCTCGATCGCTGCATAGCCCAGGTCGCTGAGCACCTCGACGATCAGTCCGCGCACCACCGGTTCGTCCTCCACGACCAGCACCGTCTCGCCGGCATGGGCCTGGTGGTCGTGCGACAGTTCCGGAAGCGCGTGGTCGTCCTCGGTCGGCCCACGGAAACGCGGGAGGTAAAGCTTGAACGTCGTGCCCTTGCCCACCTCGCTGTAGATCTTGGCGTAGCCCTCCGACTGGCGGGCAAAGCCGTAGATCATCGACAGGCCCAGGCCCGTGCCCTGACCGATCGGCTTGGTGGTGAAGAACGGCTCGAAGGCCCGCGTGATGGTCGCCTCGTCCATGCCCACGCCGGTGTCGGTGACGCAGATGCAGACATATTGCCCGGGCGCGACCTCGCGCTGGCGCGCCGCGTACTGGCTGTCCAGATGCGCGTTGCAGGTTTCGATGGTCAGCTTGCCGCCGTCGGGCATCGCGTCACGGGCGTTGATGGCCAGGTTGAGCAGGGCGCTCTCCAACTGGTTGGGATCGCACAGCGTCGTCCACAATCCGCCGGCCAAGACCAGTTCCAAATGCACCCGTTCGCCCAATGTACGGCGCAGGAGATCCTCCATCGAGGCGACCAGCGGATTGGCCCGCACGGGGCGCGGGTCGAGCGGCTGGCGGCGCGAAAAGGCCAGCAGGCGGTGGGTCAAGGCTGAGGCGCGATTGGCCGAGTTCATCGCGCCGGTGACGAAGCGGTCCAGCTCGGCCATCCGGCCCTGGGCGATGCGCTTTTGAACCAGGTCCAGGCTGCCGGTGATGCCCTGCAGCAGGTTGTTGAAGTCGTGGGCGATGCCGCCGGTCAACTGACCCACCGCCTCCATCTTCTGGCTCTGGCGCAGGGCGTCCTCGACCGCCCGTTGCTCGGTGACGTCGCGGCCAAAGCCGTAGATGGTGTCGCCCTCGCCGGCAAAGGTCCAGACGATGTGTCGACGCTCGCCATCCTGGGCGTCCAGGGTGATCTGTTCGTCACGCACGCGCTCTCCACGCGCGAGGCGCTCCAGGATCGCCTGGCCGGCGTCGCGGTCCTCCGCCGACAGGAAGTAACCGAGCGTGCGCCCCAGCGTCTCTTCGGTGCTCCAGCCCAGTACATGCGTCCAGGCCGGATTGATCGCGGCGATGACGCCGTCCTGGCCGGCGACGATCTTGAGCACCGGCGACAGGGTCCAGATCCGCTCCTGGTCGCGCGCGGCGGCCCGCTCCTTGGTGATGTCGCGTCCGACGGCATGGATACGCCCAGCCTCGGGCACGGCGGTCCATTCGAGCAGGCGATAGCCGCCGGCCTTGGTGCGGTAGCGGTTCTCAAAGGCCAGGGTCGTGCGGCCTGTCGAGAGCTTCTCCAGCTCCGCCGTCGTGGTCTCCAGGTCCGCCGGATGGATGAAATCGGTCAGCGGCTTGCCGACGAATTCCTCGAGGTCCCAGCCGAGCAGACGGGTGACCGAAGGGTTGGCCGTGGTGACCATGCCCTCGAAATCGCAGACCAGCATCAAGTCCTGCGACATCGTCCACATGCGGTCACGATCACGCGTGCTTTGCGCCTCGGCCAGCTTCTGGTCGTGGATGTCGGTGTTGGTCCCCACCCAACGAATAACCGCCTCATCGGCGTCGCGCAGCGGCACCGCGCGGCTCAGATGCCAGCGATAGCGGCCTTCGCGGTCGCGGATGCGAAACTCAGCCTCATAGGTCTCGCCCGACGCGACCGCCCGGCTCCAGCGCTCGGCGGTCGCCGCCAGGTCCTCGGGGTGGACAAGCTGCGACCAGCCGCTGCCCAGCAACTGCTCGGTGGTCGAGCCGGTGTCGTCCAGCACCCGGGCGTTGAACCAGTCCAAGTCCCCGGACGGCGTCGCCGTCCACACCTGGTTGGGCAGGGCCTGGGTCAGGGCCCGAAACTGCGCCTCGCTTTGTTCGAGCGCTCTCTGCTCGGCGCGACGCTCGGTGACGTCCTGCACCACGCCGACGAGCCGGACGGGCAGGCCGTCGGCGTCGCGCTCATATTCGCCGCGCCGCGCGATGATCCGTTCACGGCCGTCATCGGCGCGATGGATGCGGTATTCCACGTCGAGCGCGGCCTGGCCGCTTGCCCGGCGGGCCGCGTCGGAGATCGTCAGGCGATCTTCCGGCGCGACCAAGCGCTGAATGTCCTCTGGCGGGGCGACCTCGACCTGGGGCAGACCAAACAGCCGGTAGAACTCCGGGGTGCCGCGCAGCTGGTTTTGGCGGATGTCGATAGTGAACAGGCCCACGCCGCCGGCCTCCTGGGCGCGCCGCAGCTGCGCCTCGGACTCGCCCAGCACGCGGCGCGCCAGGACCTTCTGGGTGGTTTCGATGACGATGGCGATCACGCCGACCGGACGGCCCGCCTCATCGAGGATCGGCGAGTAGTCCAGATCCATCCAGACCTGTTCGGGCGCGCCGCTGCGGTGCAGGGTCAGTTCCTGGTCCTGGAAGCTGAGATTGCCGCCGGCCAGACCCACGCGCATGACGTTGTCGTTGAAGTCGGCCACCTCGTCCCAGCCCTCGCGGACCTTGGAGCCGAGGAGCTGCGGGTGTCGCCCGCCGGCGAAGACCGAATAGGCGTCGTTATAGATCATCAGGCCGTCCTCGCCCCAAAGGGTGACGATGGGCACGTGGCAGCGCAGGATCAGGCTGGTGACGGTCTTCAGATGAGCGGGCCAGGCGTCGAGCGGACCAAGCGCGGTGGCGCTCCAATCGTGGGCCGCGATCAGGCGCGCCATTTCGCTGTCGCCCGCCAGGAAGGACGGTCCCGGTTCGCGTAGATCCACGCCGAACGACATTGCTTTCAAATCCCCAGGCGCCGCGTGCGGTGAAGCTTATGGACGGCGCCTGACTTCAACGCCAAGCCGCCCGATCGGTTCGGTCGTCTGCAGCGATCTGTCGGAAAAGCGACATGACAGCCACGGTCGGGCGCCGGCTCGACAGATTGGACGAACCTGATAAGGGCCCAGGCGTTGCGCATTGGGAAGGCGCAGCCAAGCTTGTCGGAGACGGCCCGTTGAGTCCAGAAGATCACGATCGCAACCCCCGGCGCGACGTCGAGGGCGGGGGGCAAAGCAGCGGCGTTCCGGCCGCCGGCACGCTGGACAGCGGCGCGCCCGAGCCCTTGGGATCACGCGGCCTTCGTCACTGGCGCGAGAGCACGATCACAGAGCCAGGCCTCGAAAGCCGCGGCAACGTGTTCTTCGCGGCGGTCGAGATGACCCGCATGCCGATGATCCTCACCGACCCCAATGTGCCGGACAACCCGATCGTCTTCGCCAACAAGGCCTTTCTAGATCTGACGGGGTATGAGGAAGCCGAGGTGGTCGGCCGCAACTGCCGCTTCCTGCAAGGGGCGATGACGGATCGCGAGGCCGTGGCCGAGATGCGTCAGAGCATCGCCAAGGCCGAGGCGGTCGCGTTGGAGATCATCAACTACAAGCGGGACGGAACGCCATTCTGGAACGCGGTGTTCATCGGCCCGGTCTATGACACGTCCGGCAAGCTGCTTTACTTCTTCGCCAGCCAGCTCGATGTCAGCCGGCGTCGCAACAGCGAGCAGGCCCAGCGCCAGTCGCAGAAGATGGAAGCCATCGGCCAGCTGACCGCGGGCCTGGCCCACGACTTCAACAACCTGTTGCAGGTGGTCAACGGCAATCTGGAGCTGCTGGCCTCGCGTCCCCCGGACGAGCGCAGCGTCCGCTATGTCGAGGCGGCGCGCTCGGCGGCCGAGCGCGGAGCCAAGCTGACTCGCCAGCTGCTGGCCTTCGCCCGCAAGACCCGGCTGGAGCCGCAGGCCGTCGACATCTCGGCCCTGATCACCGAGTTTGGCGAGATCATCGAGAGCACCCTCGGCTCGCAGGTCGAGCTTCAGCTGAGCCTGCGTCGCAGGCTTCCGGCGGTGATGCTGGACGCCGACAATTTCGAGATGGCGCTGCTCAACATCGTCATCAACGCCCGCGACGCCATGCCCAAGGGCGGGCTGGTGACAATCACCACCTCGGCGCTGCATCTCAACGGCGACGCGGAGGCGCGCAACCTGCCCAGCGGCGACTATGTCGCCGTCGAAGTCCGCGACGAGGGGGAGGGCATGCCCGCCTATGTCGTCGAGCGGGCCACCGAGCCGTTCTTCACCACCAAGGGCGTGGGCAAGGGCACGGGGCTGGGCCTGGCCATGGCCCACGGCTTTGTTCAACAGTCGCGGGGCCGCCTGGAGATCGACAGCGCGCCGGGGCAGGGCGCCACCATCCGCATGTTGTTCCCGGTCGCTCGCGATGTGGCCAAGATCCCGCCGGCGGCCTCGGACCCCGCCCTGACAACGTCGACCGCCGCGACGCCCGTCAGCGCGCGCATCCTGGTGGTGGAGGACAATCTGGAGGTCCTCGAACTGGCCCGCGAAATCCTCACGGGCGTCGGCTATCAGGTGACCACCGCGACGTCCGGAGATGAAGGCCTTGCGGTGTTCGAGGCCTCGCCGCGGGCGTTCGATCTACTGTTCAGCGACCTTGTCATGCCCGGTGGCATGAACGGCATCAGCCTGGCGGCGGAGATTCAGCGGCGTCGACCGGAACTGCCCGTGCTCCTGACCACCGGCTACAATGAGGAGCTGGTCATCGACGGGCCCTCCCGCCCGGCGATGGACGTGATCGGCAAACCCTATCGGCGAACCGAACTGATCGATCGGGTGCGCCAGGCGCTGGAGCGGCGCGGCCAGGACAAGCCGCGCCGCAACGCCTCGGAGTTCGGCGCGGCCGAGGCTTAGGCGTGGTGTATGTCTCCGGCGGGGGCCAGCCGGCTCGGATCGACGTTCGCCAAGCAACAAAACCGGGATCGTGCGGGTTAGTCGAGAAGCCGACAAATCCGCCAGCCTTTGGACGGTGGATCGCCGGTCCGGGGCAAATGGAATGTCGGGCGATGAAACCACAATCGTGGCGGGCGAAGACGCCGCGCCGCTGATCATACTCGTCGTTGAGGACGAGGTGCTTGTTCGCATGCTGGCTTGCGACATCTTGATGGAGGGCGGCCATCACGCGATCGAGGCCGTCGACGCCCAAGAGGCGCTTATCCTTCTGGAAGCCCGCCCTGACATCGCGGTGATGTTTACCGATGTCGATATGCCTGGCGAGATCAACGGCCTTGGTCTGGCGCGCTTGGCGGCCCTCCGATCTCCGCGACTGCCGATCATCGTCACCACCGGCGCGGCGGCGGTGGCCCCCGGCGACTTGCCGTCCAGCGCCCGGTTCCTGGCCAAGCCGTATTCGCCGTCTGTCTTGCTCGCGATGATCCAGGAGGTGACCACGACGGGGGAGGCTCTCCGTGCCGTTGAGGAGTAAGGCCAGTTTTCGGCCCAGCTTCAGGCCATCAGCCGTGGCGGCGCCAGCGCAAGCTGCTCATCCATCACGCAACTGAAGGATACCGGATCAAAGGGCTTTTCGATCGCCATATCCGCGCCAAGACCCACCGCCCAATCCAGGGCGTCCTTTCGACTTAGGAAGCGTGATCCGGCGCTCATGGCGATAATCCGCGTATTTGGCCAGCGGCGTCTTATCGCCATGATGGTTTCGATACCGTCGCAATTGGGCATGATCATATCGACGAGCGCGATGCGGAACGGCTGCTTCTCGAATTGCGCGACCGCCTCCAAGCCGTCGGCGGCTTCGACGGCGTCCAGGCCGCTACCTTGAACAAGAACGCTGACGAGCTCTCGGATGAACGCGTCGTCGTAAGCCACCAGAACACGCATCATCGGCCTCCCGGAAGACTTGTTATTTTCAAGAACGCTATACTGAAGCGCGAAGTTCGCTCATGGCGCCGGTTGTCGCAGGCCGTGAAAATTGTGAAGCTTACGACCCGATCCCCTGTTGAGTCGGCGAAACTGAATGGGCGCGAGACGCGTGCACCAGCCGGCCAACGCTACGTGTCCGGAGTAGCGTTCAAGTCCGCTGCTAGACTTTGCGCAGGAGCGCCGAACGTGTCGCTAAGCCGGCTTGCGGCCAAACTGCTGGCGCAGTCCATCCTTGGCAGCGTTGAGCACCTGCTTGCGCTCGGCCGAGAGGTTGTCGCCCGCGCGGTTGATGTAGAAGGTGAGCATCGACATCGCCGACTGCAACGGCGTGCCCTTGCGCCGGTGGCTCTGCTCGGCCGAACGCTTGAGGGAGGCGGCGATTTCGGCCGGATCGTCCTGCTCGAAGATATGGGCCTTCATGTCGAGCGCGTCACTCGTCTCGGTGACCTTGGCCGACCATTCATGGTCGTCAGCGAGCTTAGGCATGACCAATCCCCTTCTCTGTGCGCCAATGGCTCTTCCTCCCGCTCACCTCTGTTTAGGACCGGACTTGAAGGTGTCGCCTACGTCCGCAGAGGCGCCGCCATCCGGCCCAGCCTTGGCTTGTGACCGCTTGCCCGTTCGCTGGACCGCTTTCCTCCCGCCCAGGGCCGTGAAGTCGCCCGGGGCCTCGGCCGCGTTGGCCTTTCGGCCTTCGGCGTTCTGATCGGATATGAGTTGTCTCCGTTCTAGGGAACCTGCGCCTCGGCAAAGGCGTGGTGTTAGGCCTGGGCGTGCGACCCGACTGGCAAGATCGCATCGCCTTGCGGCATCCACTCACCCGCCAATTGTCGCCTTAGATCCAAAACCCGCACCCGCGCGCCGCCGGGAAGCTTTGCGGCTAGCCGCCTGGCTTCTCGTTCGGCCTGTCGGCCCGTTTCGAAAAACAGAACTTCACCGGTATCGCAGAGCTTGACCGACCAGCCCCCTTCAAATGGGGAGACCTCGAAAACGCAGGTCATCATCGCCTCCGATTTCGCCGCGTCGATGGCGAAGGCTCACCACGTACGGACGTGCGATCAAGATCGTGGACGGAAAGAGGGCCGCTCGAGAGCGGCCCTCCGAAGGCTCAGCGTTCAGCGCCGCCGTCGCCGGTGCGGTCCGGACGTATGTCGCCGTTACCGCCGGTGACACCGCCGTCATTCAGACCATCCTGGCCCGGCCCTTCGACGCCTTCATTGGGGCGACGCTCACGATCGGCCTGCTGGTTTTGCTGGCCCGGCTGGGCCTGCTGGGGGTTCCGGTCTTGCTGCTGGGGCTGGCGCGTCTCGCCCTGCTGGTTCTGCTGGCCGGCCTGCTGGCGCTGGGCGTCATTGGGCTGTTGCTGCAGGCCTTGATTGTCGCGGTTGTCGCTCATGGTCGTCTGCTTCCCATCATCGTGTTGGCCGCGCCGATGGCGTGGCGAGAGGCAAACGATGGACATCCGCGGCCTGTTCCTGTCGGAAATGCGACATCCGAACTGGAGCTAAACCACTGACTTTGCTGTGGGAACGGGGTGGGGCGGCGGGAATTTTGTGGTGTTGGACCACCTCTCTCAACGGAGACGCCAAATGCCACGCGGCGACAAATCCAAGTACACCGACAAGCAGGAACGCAAGGCCGACCACATCGCCGAGGGCTATGAGGCCAAGGGCGTTTCGGAGCAGGAAGCCGAGCGCCGGGCCTGGGCCACGGTCAACAAGGACGACGGCGGCGGCAAGAAGGAGGGCGGCTCCGGACGCGGCAAGTCCACGGGTCATCCGGCGGCGCATAAGGGCGGCAAGGCGGGGGGCGAAGCCTCGGCCCACCGTAGCGCCGCCGACCTGTCGGCCTCGGCCAAGAAAGCGGCCGCGACGCGCAAGCGAAACGCCGAGCATCACGCCCATCACTAGGCGTTTGGCGCCTTAAGCCGCGCCGAAATCCCCGAAGCGGCTCCTGGCTTTACCGCTGCCGGCGCCGAGCGGAACCGACGCTCGCCGGACCGGATTTCCGAAGACTTGATCCCCAGACGCCCATCAAGGAGCTCCCCCCGATGCCCGATCAAACCCTGGCCGGCCGCAAGGTCGCCGTGCTCGCTACCGACGGTTTCGAGCAGTCGGAACTGGAAAAGCCGGTCGAGGCCCTGAAGGCCGCCGGCGCGCAGGTCGAGGTCGTCTCGCCCAAGGGCGGGAAGATCCAGGGCTGGGAGCACCACGACAAGGGCCGCACCGTGCCTGTCGATCGCGAACTTTCGGCCGCCAAGCCCGAGGACTACGACTCCATCGTCCTGCCGGGCGGAGTGATGAACCCCGACGCCCTGCGGCTGGAGCCCAAGGCTATCGACTTCATCAAACATTTCGTGACGACGAAGAAGCCGATCGCCGCGATCTGTCATGGGCCCTGGACGCTAATCAACGCCGGCGCCGTCGAGGGCAAGGAGATGACCTCGTGGCCGTCGCTGGAAGCCGACCTTAAGAACGCCGGCGCCAACTGGATCGACCAAGAGGTGGTGGTCGACGACGGGCTCGTCACCTCGCGCAAGCCCGACGATCTGCCGGCGTTTTGCGCCAAGATGGTCGAGGAGTTCGCCGAAGGTCGCCATTAGGCGCATGGCTCGGGCGACCCTTGCGAGATGGGAGGCCGCGCTTGTGGCGCGGCCTCAGCTTTCGTGTTGGGGGACCGGGGCGACCAACCTCCTGGTGATCAGGGGCCGAAGGGCGGCGAACGAAGACCAGGGCGCGCGAACCTTCTTGCACCAGGGCCTGGCCCACCGTGCGTTCGAGCGCCGGTTCGAGCTGGCCGACTATGTCGTGGTCAAGGAGGCCGTCCATGACCATGGCGTCTTGTCGATCGATCTGGTCCGCGAAGTCCCCGAGGCCTTGAAGCCCAAGCAGATCGCGATCGGGGTCGGCGCGCGCCAGCAGGCGCTGGAGCTCAAGCCGGCCAAGACGCGCAAGGCCGCGTAAGGAGCTGGCCATGCGCACGCATACCCATGCGAACGACCGGGCTCGGCCATGGCCCGTTCGGCCGGCGGTCGGCTTCCTCCACCCCTTGGAGGTGCTGAAGGATCAGGATCTCGATCTCGCCGAAAAGCGCGAAATCCTGGCGGCCTGGGCTTCCGACGCCAGCGCGGTCGAGCATCGGCCTAGTCAGAGATGGCTCCTGGGAACGCCCGGGCCTGTGCCGCTCAGCGAGGTCCTGTCCGCGCTGCGCCGCCTGGACCGCGACATGTTCTCTTGAGTTGGGGCGGGCGGCCGGCCAGCGGAGGGCCGGCCGCCACTTCGTTCCCCTCGCTGTTTTGCATAATGACCATGCCTTGTTTCATCTTTGTCGAGCCGTCGAGCGACGGCTGGATCGTTCGCGGCGACTTTCGCGGCGGTCCCCTCCAGTTCCCCACCGGCGCGCGCGCAGAGCAGGCCGCGCGTGACTTGGCCCATCGCCTGGCGGACGCCGGCGAGCCCGTGGTCTTGGAAATCCGGCTGCGCGATGGCGCGCGCGCCGGCCGGTTCCTGTTTCCACCTCACGGGACGCAGACCGAGGCGGCGTTGGCGCTGCGCGCTTAGCTAGGCCGCCAGCGATCCCGCCGTCGCCCGCATTCGCCTCAAGGCAGCGGATAGGTCCGCAACCGCCAGGGCGAAAGGTGACCCATGGCGGAGCGATCTCTGAACCTCGGTCCATTGCCCGCGATTGATCTGGTCGGCCACCAAATCTGCCTGCTGGTGGAAGGCGCGATGGCTTTCCAGCAAGCCCAGGAAGGTATGGTTGCCGGCCCAACGCCGGGCGCCCTCGCCGTGAATCCAGCAACCGAGGGGGCAATGTCGATCCGATCGCAAGGCGGCGGGATCGACGGGGCGGCGCTCGTGAAGCGCGGCGACGAGCGCTTCGCGCATGTGGTGATGGTGGTGCGTGTGTTCCTGAAAATCCATGACCAAACCTCACGGCTTAATCCAATGCCTGGGTTCTCGCGCAGGATGGTTTCCGATCGGTTTTTCGCCGCAACGCTATCCACAGTTTTGGTGGTCTGCGGTGGCCGGCATGTGATGGCGCTGGCTTGCCCGCGGCTCGGCGGTTGGATCGGGCTTCCGGGCGCGTTGGCTTGATGAAGATTGCCGATCACCTGGCAAGCATGTTCCGTTGCGTGGCTAGGCGAAGGTCGCCTCGCTGCCGGAGCTGAAAATGCGCGCCAGACATGGTCGTCAGAGCTGGAAGAGGATCGGCTCCATCGCCGTCCTCGCTGCGTTGACTTGGGCCCCGGCACATGCTGGGACGCCCACGGCCTTCGCGCCGCTCCAACGCGCCGACCTCGTCCTCTACCGTGGCGCCACGCTTATTGACGGGACCGGCGCGCCCGCGCGGCCGCGCATGGACGTGCTGGTCGCTGGCGAGCGCATCCTCAGCGTCTTTCCCGACGCGGCGCGGCCGGCCGAGGCCGCCAAGGCCAAGGTCGTCGATCTGCATGGCCAATACTTGATGCCCGGCCTGATCGATTCCCACGTGCACTTGGCCACACCGCCGAACCGGCGCCAAGCCGAGGCGATGCTGCGCCGGGATCTCTATGGCGGGGTCACCGCGGTTCGCGACATGGCCGACGACCTTCGCGCCCTCGGCGACATCGCGCGAGCCAGTCGGGTGGGCGAGATCGCCGGGCCTGACGTCTACTATGCCGCGTTGATGGCCGGGCCCGACTTCTTCACCGACCCGCGCACCGCCCACACCTCGGCCGGCGGCGTTCCCGGGCAAGTCCCATGGATGCAGGCGGTCACCGACCAGACCGACCTGCCGCTGGCCGTTGCTCGCGCCGCGGGGACGTCGGCCACGGCGATCAAGCTCTATGCGGATCTTGATCCCAATCTGGCCGGCCGGATCACGACGGAGGCGCATCGGCAGCACCTGTTGGTCTGGTCGCACGCCACGCTATACCCGGCCAAACCCTCCGAGGTCGTGGCCGCCGGCGTGGACGCGATCTCGCACGCCTGCCTGCTGGTCCGCGAACCCGACCCGGATGTTCCCCGGTGGTCGCGGCCGCGACACCCCGTCGATCTCGCCGCGTTCCGGGCCGGCGACAACCCCGCGCTGGCGCGCCTCTTCGCGGTGATGGCAAAGCGCGGCGTCATTCTCGACGCCACGGTCTGGACCTATGGCGCCGCGCCGCCGACTGGGGCCAGCAGCACGCCGCCGCTGACGCCAGGCGGTTGTGACGACATCGTGGGCGGCGCGATCACCGGCCAGGCCTATCGGGCCGGCGTGCAGATCTCGGCTGGCACCGACAATGTCGCGCCTTGGACGGAGCCTTGGCCGGACCTGTTCCACGAGCTGTCGGAACTGGTCGATCGCGCCGGCATGCCGCCCGCTGCCGCGCTCCGCTCGGCGACCCTGGTGGGCGCGCGAGCGGCGGGGCAAGAGCGTGACATGGGCAGCCTGGAGCCTGGCAAGCTGGCCAACATGGTCGTGCTGTCGAAGAACCCGCTGTCGTCGATCGACAACCTGAAGACCGTGGTGATGACGGTGAAGCGCGGGCGGGTGTTCATGGGCGACGACTTCGTCCCACTGCGGGAAGAGGACATCACCGACTTCTGAGGGCTTCGCTCCAATGAGTCGCTCGGGCGCGTTCATCGGCGGCAGAGCGCGGCTCCGAAGGTCATGTTTCTGGCGCGCTCCGCGCGTCCGCTGTTAGCGCGACCGGCCGACAACGCGGACCCTAGGACCGGCAGCGAAGGGTGGAAGTCGGTGGCGCACGCCCGACATCGGACCTGGATATGAACCGTCGCCGAGTTCCTGCTTCCACCCTAGCCAGTCGCTAAGGCGTCGAAGCCGTACGGGCGAGGCGTCAATAAGGTCGTCTTCTGCGCGCGATCTTGTGTCCGCTCATAGCGCCGTCCGATAAGTGAGCAACAGGCGCGCGCGCGGGACGTTGAGGCACTTCCACATAAGGAGGCGCCCGTGAAAGAGCGGCAAGACGACAATCCCAAACCGCCGGAAGAGGTGCGCGATCGCATCTGGGAGTTGGCCGGTAAGATCGATATCTGCATGTTCACGACCTGGGACGGCAGCGAGCAGCAGAGCCGGCCGCTTTCCGCCCGTGTTCGCCAGGAAGAGCATGCCATCTATTTTCTGGTGGATGAGAGCGGCGAAAAGAACGCCCAGCTCGAGCAATATCCCAATGTGTCTTGCGCGTGGGCCGACAACGGCAACTACAAGTATGTGCTCGTCTCCGGCGACGCCCGGGTGACCAACGACCGCGCCAAGATCACCGAGCTCTGGACGAAGGCCGACGAAGCCTGGTGGGATGACGCCACCGACCCGACGATCCGACTGCTGACGGTCACGCCTCGGCGCGGCGAGTTGTGGGACAGCCCAGGCAAGGCGGTGGCCCTGGTGAAAATGGTGGCTGCTGTCGTGACCGGCGGCGCCCCGGAAATGGGCGACAACGCCAAGGTCGATCTCTGACCATTGGAAGAGCGCCGTGCTTCACAACGCGGCGCTCTTACATCCTTCGGCACCCGCCGCAGACCACCGGTCGAAATCCCACGAACCCACCGCTCGCAATGCAGCTCATTGCCATAGCAATTACTGCCATAATGGGCCGACGTCCGGTTTTCCCGGTATAGCCGGGAGCGCAGGGATCGGCCTGCGACGAAGGGTGGGTGGAATGCTCAATGGCGAACATCTTAAGGGGAGGGCTTCTGGCGATGGCCGTCCTGCTCAGTTGCGCAGAAGCCGCGATGGCTGATCCGGCTGGCCGGGTCACCGGCATTGGCGGGGTGTTCGTCAAAAGCAAAGATCCCAAGGTCCTGGCGAACTGGTATCGCGACGTCCTGGGGCTAGAGGTCGCCGCCTGGGGCGGGGCTGCTCTGCCCTACGACGCCCCCGGGCATCCGCCCAAGATCTCCTGGATGGCGTTCCCAGAACAAAGCGATCACATGGCGCCTTCGCCGCGCGACTTCATGATCAATTTCGCCGTGGACGACATGGACGCAATGCTCATGCGGCTTCACGCGAAAGACGTTCCGATTTTGGCTCGGGATGACGACAACGCGTTCGGCCGGTTCATATGGTTGCAAGATCCTGATGGAACCAAGATCGAGTTGTGGCAGCCGAAATGAGCGCAACGGCTCCCGACATCGTCGCCGGAACTCAACGCCAGGGCGTCAGGACCTCGTAGCGGGTGACGTCGGTCGGGCTTGTTCTTGAGGCGCGGATCAGCTTCCGCTCCGCCAAGTGGAGCGCCGCGGCCTGGACGCTGCGCTTCGAAAGGCCAGTGCGCTCGGCCAATTGGGCATGGCTGAGGGGGACCGCGCCCTCGCCCAGCGCGGACAAGGCGATGTAGACGAGGAACGCGGAGGGACGGTGGTCGTGACCGACCAGATCCCGCATGAGGGTGTCCAGAACGTAGCCGTCTAGCTTGTAGTGCTTTTCGGTCATCACCCGCGCCTGCATGTTGGACCCGGGCGGAGCCTGGGCGGCGCCGAACCGGAACTCGATGTGATCAAGAAGCTCAACTATGTCGGAATTCCAACCCGGGATCAGGCGCGAGCCTTGGTCTTCTGGACCAGCGTCATGGGCTTTACGATCGCAACGGACCGACCTGTCGGAGAGCGACGCTGGATCGAGCTTAGCATTCCCGGAGCGCAGACAGGCCTGTTGCTGTTCACACCGGATGGCCATGAAGACAGGGTCGGCACCTTCTTCAACGGGTCATTCGGATGCGAAAACGTTCAGTACGAATATGAACGCTTGTCGGCCAAGGGCGTCGTGTTTCTAGGGCCGCCGGAATCGAAGCCCTTTCCCCATGTCTATTTTCAAGATCCTGACGGCAATACCTTTTTCCTATCCAGTCGTTGAGGCCAGTCGGCGGGCCCTTGCCAGATTGGCGATGAGCCGAGCTTGGTCTGCACACTGAGCGCCACCCAGGCGGGCTGACCTGGCGCGCATGAAAGGCCTGGCTCAGGGCACCGTCATCGACAGTGTCCAAGCCGAACTGATCGAGAGACCGACCATCAGCGGCCCCCCGCGCCCGGGGCTTGCGAGCGTTCCCGGCGTCGACCTGCGCTGCTGCGGGAACCGCGCCTCCGGCCCGTCCAGATAAGCGGCGCCGTCCCGCCGCACCGTCAGGGACTCTTGCGCAGTCGCCGAACCCCGTTCTAGACTCCGCTCACGCCGCTGAAAGCGCGGCGTCGAGGCGTGAGAACCTCGCTTGAACAAACCGCTTCGTGTCCGGCTCCGCCCCGGCGCGACCGGCGTGCTGCGCGCGCGGCGCCGTCGATGACGGCCGCCCCTCACTCAAGCCTGTGCTCTCATCGGACCGGCCTTTCGCCGGCCCACCGCCTCAGCGGAGGCGGATATGACGACGCAAAGCAGAGCCGGGGCGCCACCCTGTTCGCCCCCTCGACGGGACGGGCGCGGATGACGTTCGAGATCCAAGACCGTCCCCAGACAGCGTCCGTCCGCCTGGAGGCGGCCAAGGACACCCGGCTCGAGGCCTTGGTGCGCGGCCAGTCCCCCGCGCTGCTGCGCTTTCTGGTCAGGCGGACGCTCAATCGCGAGGAGGCCCAGGATTTGGCCCAGGAGGCGTTCCTGCGCCTGACCGATGCGGCCCGGCGTCGACCGATCGGCAATCCCGAAGGCTATCTGAAGCTCATCATCCGCAACCTGCTGCGCGATCGGGCCAAGAGCGCGGCGGGCCGCCACGAGCGGCGGCTGGCCGCCTTCGATCCTGAAACGCTCGCCGCCAGCGACAGCGACCCTCACCAGGCGCTGGTCGCCCGCCAGACCCTGGCCCGTTATGAAGCCGCGGTCATGGCGCTCAAGCCCAAGACCCGAGAGATCTTTCTGATGCACCGACTGGATGGCCGGACCTACGCCGAGATCGCCGTCGTGATCGGCATGAGCCTGGGCGGCGTCGAAAAGCAGATGGGCCGAGCGATCGCCCATATCGACCGCGCTCTGAGCCGGCCCTAGACTGCACGACATGATCATCGGGGAAGACGACAAGCTGCGCGAGGCCGCAGCCAGCTGGTTTGCTCGCCTACGTGCTCCTGGCGGGGAGGCCGCGCGCGCCGAGTTCGAGGCCTGGTGCGCCCAAGACCAGGCACGGCGCGTGGCCTACGACCGTATGGTCGAGCGCTTCGAGACCTCCGCCATCCTCGGACATTCCCGACTGGCCGGCCTGCGGATGCGGCAAAGCCCCGCCCGCCGAACCTCACCGCCGGCCCTCTGGTGGGGCGCCTTGGCCGCCTGCGTCGCCGCGGCGGTTGGCTTGACCGCGGTCTTGTCGCAAGGCCGAACACCTTGGTCGCCTGGAAGCGACCGCTACGCCACCGCCGTCGGCGAGATCCGCACCCTGACCCTGGCGAACGGCGTGAGGGTGACCCTCGACACCGATTCCATCCTGACTTCCCATATCCGTTCGGGTCGCCCGATCCTGAGCCTGGAGCGCGGCCGGGCCCGGGTCGAAACGCCGATCGACCTAGCGGCGCGGGCCGGCCAGGCGCGCGTCCGCGCCAGCCGGGGCGTCTTCGATCTCAACCGCCTGGATTCCGACCGCGCCGACATTACCCTCATCAGCGGAGACATCGCCGTCGACGCCGTGGGCGGCCCAACGCCGGTCCGCGACTTGCGCCTGGCGCCAGGCCAGCAGGTTGCGCTGGAAAGAGGCCGCCCAAGCGCCCCCCATGCGGCGCCCGCCGCCAGCCGCGACTGGCCCACAGGCCTGCTGACCTTTGACGCCGCGCCGCTCGACGCGGTGCTGGCGGAGGCCAATCGCTACAGCGCCCGGAAGATCCGGCTGGCCGATCCGCGCCTGGCGCGGCTGCAGGTCAGCGGCGGCTTCCGGGTTACGCGACCCGAAGAGCTGTCAAAGGCCTTGGCGGCCGCCTTCGGCTTGACCCTGCGAGCCGCGCCTGACGGCGACTACGTGCTGGCGCGCAACGCGGCGTGACGATTTTCGTCGGTCCCATGAACTATTTCGGGGGGTGAACCCCGCCTACCTCGTCAAGGCCCCCAGACAGATCGCGATCGGCGCGGTCCGCCGGGTTTGGGGGCCCTCATGTTCCAACACCACACCACGCTTCGCCACGGCCTGCTGACCAGCGTCGCGGCCGTCACCCTGGTCCTGGCCGCGCCCGCCGCCGCCCAGGACACCGCGCGCGACTACGACCTGCCGGTCCAGTCGCTGGGCAAGTCCCTGGGCCAGGTCGCCCAGCGTTCCGGCCGCCAAGTGGTGGTCTCCAGCAGCTTGGTGCGGGGCAAGACCGCCCCGGCGCTGAAGGGCCAATACACCGCCGATCAGGCCTACGCCGCCCTGCTGGCTGGGCAGGGCCTGAAGGTCACGCCGGTCGGCGACATGCTCGTGCTGCAGCCCGCCGGCCAGGACGCCGGCCTGGGGGAGCGCCAGGCCGGCGCCGCTGAGGCCCTGTCGGAGATCGTCGTCACCGGAACCCGGATCCGCGGCGCCGCGCCCGTTGGCTCTAATCTGATCGCCATCGGCCGCGAGGATATCGAGGCCAGCGGCTACGCCACCACTCAGCAGATCGTGCAGTCTATTCCGCAGAACTTCGGCGGCGGCCCCAACGAAGGCACCATGTACGGCACCGGCCGCAACGGCAGCAGCGCCAACCTTGCCGCGGGTTCGGGCGTGAACCTGCGCGGCTTGGGCGCCAGCTCGACCCTCGTCCTGCTCAACGGATCTCGGCCGCCAATGGGCGGCCGGACCGGCGTCTTCGCCGACATCTCACTGGTCCCGTCAACGGCGATAGAACGCATAGAAGTGCTCGCCGACGGCGCTTCGGCCCTCTACGGGTCCGACGCCGTCGCCGGCGTGGTCAATGTCGTCTTTCGAGATCGCTACGAGGGCCTGACCACCCAGTTGCGCTACGGCGGAGCCAAGGGGGGCGCCGAAGAGGCCCAGTTCGGCCTGCTCGCCGGCAAGGCCTGGGAAGGAGGCCGGCTGGTGGTCGGCTATGAGATCAACCGACGCGACGCCCTGGCCGCCTCGAAGCGCGGCTACGTCACCGCCGATCTGCGTTCGTTCGGCGGCGGCGACTATCGCTCGCTCTATTCGAGCCCAGGCACGATCTTCACCGGCGGCCGCTACTATGCGATCCCGGCCGGCCAGAACGGCGTGGGCCTTCGCGCCGACCAGCTTATCGCCAACAAGATCAACTACCAGGACGGCCGCGTCGACACCGACATCCTGCCGCGGCAAACGCGCCAGGCGCTCTATGTCCGCGCCGAACAGGACCTAGGAGCCAGGACAAGCGTGTTTGGCCAGTTGCTGGTCGCCGACCGTCGGACCAGTTTCCGGGCTCTGACCACCTCGCAAAGCGCCGTCACCGTCCCAGTCACCAACCCCTTCTACGTCGATCCCATCGGCACGCATCAGCCGGTGCGGGTGCTCTACAGTTTCATCAAGGACCTGGGCCCCAATCTCTACGCCGCCCACGTCCGGGCCTACGACGGCGCGTTCGGCGTCCGACAGATGTTCGGATCGTGGTCGGCGTCGGCCAGCCTGGGATTTGGCCGTCAGGACGAAGACACCCTGACCAAGAACTACGTCAACACCTACCGACTAGGCCTGGCGGTGGCCGACACCAACCCGGCGACGGCGTACAATCTGTTCGGCGACGCCGGTTCGACCAACGCCGCCACGATCGAGTCGATCCGCGGCTTCGCGGCCAATTTTGGCGTCTACCAGGCATTGTCGGCCGACCTGAAGGCGGACGGGCCGCTGTTCGACCTCCCAGCCGGCTCGGCGCGTCTAGCTGTCGGACTCGAACACCGGGACGAGCGCTATCGGCTCGACAGCCTCAACTACATCAGCACGGCCGCCCCGTCCGCCAGCCGGCTGAACCTGCCGGGCCCGCGCCAGGTCGACGCCGGCTTCGCCGAACTCCTCCTGCCGTTGGTCGACGAGACGATGAACATGCCCGGCGTACGTCAGCTCAAGGCCTCGTTGGCCGGCCGTATCGAGCGCTACAGCGACTTCGGCGTCACCCGGAACCCGAAGATCGGCCTGGACTGGTCGCCGCTGCGCGGCGTGACGCTGAAGAGCGCCTATGGGACCTCGTTTCGCGCCCCAAGCTTCTACGACATGCGCCAAGGGGTGGGCAGCGGGCTCTATCAACCCGTGTCGCTCAGCGATCCCAACGCCGCCAGCGGCAGCACCGTGGTCCTGGCGCTGATCGGCAACAAGCCCGGGACCGGCCCGGAGCGGGCCAAGACCTGGACCACGACGGCTGAATGGAAACCGGCTACGAACTTGAAGCTGTCGGCGACCTATTTCCAGGTGCGCTATCGCGATCGCATCAGCAGCATCAACGGCGACATCTACAACGCCCTGATCAACCGTGCGAGCTATGCGGCGCTGCTGACCGACAATCCCGACGCCAGCGTGGTGGCCGGCTACTACGCCAGTCCGTACTTCTCCAACCCGCTGAACATCGCCGCCTCCAGCATCAAGGTCATTGTCGACGCGCGCGTCCAGAACCTGGCGGTCGTCGACGAGGACGGTGTCGATCTCGACATCGACTACCGCCGGGCGCTGGGCTGGGGCCAGCTGTCCCTGGGCCTTGCCGCCACCTATGTGATGAGCGTCGAACAAGCCGTCACCGACGGCTCGCCCCGCGTCGAGTCGGTCGGCACGGTGGGAAATCCCGTGCGGCTGCGCTGGCGCCTGCGCTCGGGCTTGAGCGTGGGTCCCTGGGACTTGGCGGGCTTCGTGAACTTCACCGACGGCTATCGAAACCAGACGGTCACCCCGAACGAGCACATCGACGCTTGGACGACCGTCGACCTAAATCTCGGATACCGCTTCGAGACGGGGCGAATGGCCGGCCTGCGGGCGAGCCTGGCGCTCTCCAACCTCTTCGACAAGGATCCGCCCTACGCCAACATGAAGACCTCGACCTCTGGGATCGGCTTCGACAGCGACAACGCCAGTCCCATTGGCCGCTCGGTGGCCGTGCAGTTGACCAAGGCATGGTGAGCCTCGCCGTCCTGGCGGCGGCCGCGAGCGTGATCGCAGCTGCGCCGCCGACGCTCGACCAGCTGGTCGAGGTCGTCGACATTTCCAGCCTCGCGATCTCACCAGATGGCCGCTGGGTAGCCTTCCGCCAAGAGCAGCCGTCGCTCGCCCGCAACGTGACCGAGCTGTCCTGGTGGGTGGCCGAACTCGACCGGGACACGCCCCCGCGCCGGGTCGCCGATGGCGGCAAGGCCCTTTGGACCTATGCCGGCACGCTGCCGGCGGAACCGCCGCTGTGGTCGTCCGACAGCCGGACCTTCTACATCCGGGCCCGGATCGGCGAGGGCGTTCAGGCCTGGGCGGTCGATCTTCGGGACGGCGCGCGGCCCCTAACCGCTGAAGCGGGAGACGTCAGCGAGTTGGCGCTCGCCGACAGCGGCGCGCGCCTGACCTTTTCGGTCGGTCCCAGTCGGACGGCCATCGAGGCCGAGGAGCAACGCCAGAAAGACCAAGGCGTCCGCATCGACGCCTCGATCGACCCGGCTCAGAGCCTGTTCGCCGCCGGCGAGATCAACGGTCGCCTCTCGGCGCAGCGGCTGACGGGCGCGTGGTTTCGACGCCAGGGCCTGCTGGCCGCCACGCCGACCGTACGCAAGGCGGTCTCCCTGGCGGTTCCCGGCGCGGCTGCTCCGATGGACGCGCCAGCGTCGCCTCAGTTGCAACCCGTCGGAGCGCGGTCGCCGGACGGTCACGGCCTCGCCCTGATCGTCCAAGACGAGCGCCGCGGTGTCCGGGTCGAGCGTCCATCAGGCCAGACGGCGAACTGCTTCGGCGAGCCCTGCGCTCTGGTCAAGAGCCTGGCGTGGCGTCCCGGCGCTGACGAGGTCATCCTGACGCTGGGCGATGCGGCCCGCCGACAATGGCTGGTTGCCTGGCGCCCGGCGTCCGGCGCGCTGCGCACTTTGACACGCGCGGAGGGGCTGGTGGGCGGCGGCGGTCCAGCCGGCGCGGCCGCCACGCCCTGCGCCCTGACCCACGTCGCGGCTGTCTGCGTCGTCGCCGCCCCCTCAACCCCGCCCAAACTCCTTCTCATCGCTCTGGGCGGGGATCGCGAGCCACGTGTACTCGCCGCGCCCAACGCCGTGCTGGAGGCTACCGCTAGGCCTCCGGTGCGTTTGCTCGAATGGCGCGATGCCGACGGACGGACCTTCTCCGGCTGGCTGATGTCGCCGCCCGGCCCACCGCGCCGCGGCCCGCTCTTCGTCACCTACTATGTGTGCGAGGGCTTCCTGCGCGGAGGCTTCGGTGACGAGTTCCCGCTTGCGGCCATGGCGCAGGCCGGGATCGCGACACTCTGCGTCAACAAGGCCTACCAGTCCGAAAGTAACCACGATCCGGTCTCTGACTATCGCACCGGCTTGTCGGCGGTCTCGGCCGCCATCGACCTGCTCGCCAGCCAAGGCCTCGTCGACGGCGACAAGGTCGGGATGGGCGGCTTCAGCTTCGGCAGCGAGGTCACGACCTGGACGGCCATGAACAGCAACCTGCTTGCCGCAGCATCGATCGCTTCAACCCAGATGGAACCGGCCTACTACTGGCTTCACGGTGCGGCGGGCCGCGACAACCACGCCGTGCTCAGGCGCAGTTGGGGCCTGGGCGCGCCGGAAGAGACCCCCGAGCGCTGGCGTCTCATCTCGCCAGCCCTGAACGCGGCGAGGATCCGAGCGCCCTTGCTGATGCAACTGCCAGAACAGGAGTACCGCCTGAGTTTCGAGCTCTTCGCGCGACTGTCCAACTCAACCACGCCGGTGGAGCTCTATGTCTATCCCGAGGAGCCGCATCTGAAGACCCAACCCCGTCACCGTCTGTCGGTCTACCAACGCAATCTCGACTGGTTTCGATTCTGGCTTCAGGATCAGGTCGATCCCGATCCAGCCAAGGTCGAGCAATATGAGCGCTGGTGGTCTATGCGAGCACGCCAAACGTCGTCGGCCCAGCCCTAGCCGGTCCAGGAGCGCGCCCAAAGCTCGACATCGACAAGCCGCACGATGCTCATGAACCGGGCGTCATCCATTTCGACGGGGCCGCTCATGGTGCGGCCCACGGCTTCTAGGTCCAGCACGCCTTGCTCAGCCAGTCTCCCGTTGAAGAGCACGCGCTTAATCACCGGCAAGTTGGACTGATAGGCTTGGGCGATGAAGCGGTTGATGCGTCCCTTCGAGCGGCGGTTGAAGACATCGGACGGCAGCAGAGCGGCATAGGCCTGTCGGGCGACGGCTCGATCGCGACCGCCTGCGACGCTGAGCCAGGTCGGGATGCGCAAGGCCAGCTCAAGGACGGGCTGAGCGACGTGCGGTGAAATGATCCTGCCCGCGAGGCTCCTGTCGAGCCCGTCCAGGTGGCCGTGGATGCCCAGCACCGCCTCGACATGCCGACGGCGGCCGGGCGTGGCCTGTTCGAGCCCCTCGAGCCAGGGCCGAGCCGGCGGCTCCAAGTCCCAAAACGCCGGCGACAGGTGTTCGAGGTCTGGCGAGGCGCCGCGAGCGGCCGGCCTTTGCAGGCTGATGCGAAGCGCCAGCCTGGCGACTGTCCACGCCGTCGCGCCGGTCAGGGCGGCGATGTCCAGTACGGTCGTCGCAAGGCCTGGGCCAAGCCCTTCGACGCGTAGGCGATCAACGACGGGCGCGGCGGAATTGAAATATCCGAGGACGCTGTCGCCGCCGGCGCCGTTGAAGAACGCCGTCGCGCCCCGCGCTCGTCCTTCGCGCAGGAAGGCCGCATCGACCGATTGCAGCACCGTCGAGCGCCCCGGCCGAGCCAGGCGAACGCGCGGCGGCGCCTCGAAATCGATGTCGCTGGCCGTCAGACCGAGCTCGACCATCGGCAAGCCGGCCGTGGCGGAAACCTGGCGTGCATAGCGACGCTCGTCGCCTTCGGGTCCTTCGGTCGTCACGTTGACAGCGTGGACGTTCGAGCGACCGCGCAACGCCAGGGCCACGATGGAGGAATCCAAACCTCCGGAGAGCTCAAGAACGATCGCGCCTTCGGCCGAGGCCAGGGCGGCGACAGTTCGCTCGACTTCGGCGAACAGGCGTGGCGCGGCCTCGTCGTCGCCCAAATGCCGGTCAACGCCGACAAAGTCGCGCGGGCGCCAGAAGGCGGCCGACGTGCGACCCCGGCCCGACAGAACCAGCGTGTCGCCCGGCGGCAGCTCGTCCACGCCGACAAGAGCCGTGCGGAGCGTCCGGGCGCCGCGATAGGCTATATGGTGGGCCAGCTGGCGCCAATCGACGCGCGGAGCAAGGAGCCCAAGATCGACCACGAGGCCAGGGTGGGAGAAGACATAGTCGACGTCGTCGATCACGGCGTGCAGGCACGGTGTCTGACCCGAGGGGTCGCGCGAGACGCTGACGAGGTCGGGCTCCGCCTCGACCAAGACGGCGACATAGCGCCCCCAGTAGTCGCTCGCCAACCGTTGGCGCGATCGCAGGGCCGGTGCGGTGAAATCCGCCTGATCACCGACACGCCTGGGCGAGGGCTCTCGCGTGAAGAGCACCCCGAAGATCACGCCGCCGCCCTCGGGCAAGACGACGGCTTCGGCCGAGGCGAAGGCCGCCCACTGTCGGCCCTGGGCGCATAGAGCCAGGGTCTTGGTCAGGCCGCCGGCCTTGATCGCCTCGATGAGGCGAGCAGGCGTCGCCCCGCGCCAATGGGCGAAAAGATAGGTCATCAGGTCACCAGGATCGGTGTGAGCATGGCCGCCCGGTGCACCGTCTCGTTGAGGGCGCAATCGCCCGCCTGGACCCAGGCGTGAGCCTCGAAGGGTCCTACTCCGACGGCGAAGACCACATCCGCGTCGCTCCCCCGTCGGGCCAGAAAGTCCGCAAGCGCCAGTGAATCCAGCAGACAGACCGAAGCCAGCGGCGTCAGGCCGCGAACCGCTAGGAAGCGGCGCGCCAGGTTCTCGACGACCGCTGCAGCGTCTCCGCCACGTCCCCGCCGTCTACGGCGTCTGCGCCGCGCGACGATTTCGGCTAAGGGGCGCGTCCTGAGCAACAGCCAGGTTGAAGCCAGAGCGAGCGCCGCATCTATGAGGTCCTGGGCCGTCGCGCCCGAACGGCCGTGCGCTTCCTCGCTCAGGCTGCGCGAGGGCCGCAGATACTGGCAGGGCAAGGGAGGATCTGGTTCCTCGCGCTCGACCAGCAAGCCTTGGGCGACCAGACTCCTCAACGCGGAGACGTGGTTCACCGTCTCCGGCCCGCTTGTCAGAACCGCGAGGGCCTCGGTCTGGCCGGCGGTGAGGCCAAGATAGCGATCGCGAGCAAGATCCAGGGCCACGCCCCGGCCTTCGGCGATGCAGTAGGTGACGCCCTCGGCCAAAGCGTAGGTCATTCACACCCCCCAGAAGCGGAGCACACGGCCGAGCCGCGGCTCCGCGCGCCGTTAGTCTTGGTTCAGACCGCTCTGGGGCTGTTCCTGTGAAAACTCGGGCATGGTGCTGGGCGCGCCCTTGGTCTCGACGCTGACGGCGCCGAGATCGACCAGGCGATCCTCAACGGGAAGAATGGTCCGCTCCATGGCGGCCTCCTTGCGGCTGGGTTGAGATTGGCCCCGACAGGGGGCGGGTGATCAGGCGGAGCGGCCCGGGCCGCCCCGCCACGCGCTCAGTCGGCGGCGATGCCCGAGCGCGGCTGCTCTTCGGAGATCTCCGGCAGGACGTAGGGCCCGCCCTTGGTCTCGACGCTCACCGCGCCCAGGTCGATCAGCTCATCGTCGATGCGGTCTTCGATCCGTTCCATGACGGTCTCCTCATCAGGTCGCCACTCCAGTCGTGGCAGCTGAACGATGCGACCAGAGGTAGAGAACACGCAGAGGATAAGACGAGAATTCTACGAAAATTCTCCCGCGGCTCAGCGGGGCTCGCGATCGCCCAGCCCGGCGAGCAACCGCGCCAAGCCCGGCACCAGGCGCAGACGCTTGCGGTGATAGGCCACGATCGCCTGGCGCACCCCCGACCCATCTCCGACCTCGACCAGGCGGGCAAGCTCTCGCAGTTCCTCGCAAAAGTCGGGGATGAGCATGAGTTCACCCCGCCGGGGCCGATGCAGGCGATCGGCTGCGCCGGCCACCGCCCACTCGACCTCGATGTTCCCGCAGTGGGCGGCCAGGCTGGCGAACAGACCTTCCAGAAAGAGGATCGGTTCGGCCGCCGGATCGATACGGGGCGGCTGAGGCGGCGGCGCGTTCGATGGCGCCGAGCGCAAGGCGTTGACGAGCAGGGCCGCGTTCCATTGATAGAGGTCGGCCAGTCCAGGTTCGGTGATCCGCGGCAAGGAAAAACCCTCGCCCTGGTGGCTGACCAGAAGGCGCTCGCCGGCCATCCGATGCAAGGCGGCGCGCACCGGGGTGGCGCTGGCCCCGACACGGCGCGTGAGGTCGGCGACATCGACACGGTCACCGGGCCGATGGTCGCTCTCGGCCAGAAGGAAGGCCTTGATGGCGAGATAGACCCGCTCGCCGGTGCCTGCGCGCTCGATCATCGGCCGCTCCTGGCGGCCCGATCCTGATCAGCACGCCAACTGTGGCGCGCCCAGCCTGGATCGAGGCCGGACGCGCCGTTTTCACTGAAGGCCAATGATGGCGCGTGCGAGCGCGGCGCGCACCTCGGAGGAATTGCCCCCGTATTTCTCCAGGGGCCGGCCCTAGATCAGGCCCACGGCCCTCAGGCTTTTGACCTCGCCCGCGCCGACGATCATGTGGTCGTGGATGGTGAGGTTCAGCGCCTTTCCCGCATCGATGAGCGCCTTGGTCATCTCGATGTCGGGGCGCGAGGGCTGGGGATCGCCCGACGGATGGTTGTGAGCCAGGATCAGGGCCGAGGCGTTCAGCTCGAGCGCCCGGCGCATCACCTCGCGCGGATAGACCGGCGCATGGTCGATAGTGCCCACGCCCAGCCGCTCGCTGGCCAGCAGTTGGTTCTTGCGATCCAGGAACAACACCCAGAATTCCTCGCGCGGCAGGCCGACCATCAGCGTCTTCAGATACTCCGCCACCTGCCAGAAACTGGTCAGCAGCTGACGGTCGATCAGCTTGGCGGCCGCGAGGCGCACGGCCGTCTCGCGCGCGAGCTTCAGATCCAGGATGGTGTCGAGAGCCAGGTGCCGAGCCAGCTCGGCGGGGTCGGCGGCCAGAACGCCGGCCAGGCCCCCGAAGCGATCGATCAAGGCGCGCGCCCGGCCAACGCCATCGACCTGGCCCGACCTGGCCAGATGCAGCTGCAGGAGTTCGACGTCGTGCAACACGCCGGTCCCGTGACGCTGGGCCAAGGCGCGCGCCCGCGCCGTCGGATCGGGATCGACGACGTCGAACCGCATGAGGGCGGCGGTCTCGGCCACGGTGTCCTGGATGCCCGGGTCCTGGGAAGGGACAGAGAAGGGGGTCATGGCGCGCTCTGCGCTGTCGGCGCCGGACCAATCTCCGGATCGCTCGCCCCCAACGCCCCCGCCTTTATCCTTTGACCCTAGGCGGCGGCCGGCAGGATGGTCTGCACCGGCCAGCGCGCCAGCACCGCGGTGAGCACCTCGGGCTTGTCGGTCGGCACGAACACCCGGGGCGCGTAGTTGATGATCTCCACGAACGCGCCCAACTGGGTGATGGTCTGCCGCTGGGCGCTGGCCCCCACCACCTCGATGCGCCAGCGGTCCATGACCTTGGCCCGCCGCAGCCACAGCCCCGTCGCCAGCGACAGCGCGAGGTTCTCCTGCAAGATCAGGCGGCTGGTCGTGGCGCCGTCGCCCATGGCCTGGGCGAGATCCGTCAGGCCCAGGGCCACCTTGACGGCCGGCGCCTGGGAAGGCTCAAGCACGCGGCCAAGCCACCGGCGGCCGTCCGGCGCCTTGACCCGGCGCACCGCCATCTGCCGGGCCGGCAGGCTCGACCAGACCGGCAGCAGCAATCCCGTGACCAGGATCAGCTCGCGCGACACCCAGGGATCGGCGGCGGCGAGCTCGGCCTGCCAGGCCGCTCGCCAGGTCGCCTCGTCGACGCTCTCCCACGCCGATTCCTCGAAGCTCTTCAGGGAGGCGATCGATCGCTTCTCCGGCCGCACCAGGCGCACGGCCTGGATCAGCCGATCCTCCTCGTCGGTCGTGGTCAGGCCCTGAACCACGAGGGCGGCGCGGCCCGACTTGCTGTTGACCGCATAGAGGCGGCCGGCCGCCCCGGCGCCGGCCAGGGCCGCGTCGGCGTCGATCAGCACCCGGCGCGTGCGCAGGCCAAACCGTACAAGCCGGGTTTCGGCGCGGGTGACGACGTCGGTGCGGATGGTCTCCTCGTCGAGCACCGCCAGGTCGTCCGGCACGATATCCTCGACGCCCTTGTCCAGGGCGCCGGAAGCGGCGGCGCGTTCGAGGATGCTCCCGAGGATCGCGTCGAAGGCGCTGAACAGGGCGTTCTGGTCGGCGATCCGCAGCGCCAGCAAGCGGTTGAGGAAGGTGTTCATCGGCGGCATGTCGTCGGAACCCTTGAGCTGGCCCTCATGGTCGAGCAGCGACAGCCCGGTCTTGGCCTCGAACGCTTCCCGGCTCATGGCCTCGACCTTGCCCATGTGCAGCGCGACGTAGAAGGCCTGCAGGGCCCGATGGGCCCACGGGCTTTCCAGATTGTCCTCGGCGCGAAACAGGCCGTTGCCGGCGGTGCGCCGTTCACCGCGCGTCAGGGCGCCTAGGCTGTCGAGACGCCGGGCGATGGTCGACAGGAAGCGTTTTTCGCCGTGGATATCCGTCGTCACCGGCCGAAACAGCGGCGCGCTGGCCTGGTTGGTGCGATGGGAGCGGCCCAGGCCCTGGATCGCCGTGTCGGCGCGCCAGCCCGGTTCGACCAGATAGTGGACCCGCCGCTGCTGGTTCTCGACCGCCAGGTCGGCATGATAGCTGCGACCGGTGCCGCCGGCGTCGGAGAACACCAGCACCCGCTTCTTGCCGGACATGAACGCGTCGGTCTCGGCCCTGGCCGCCGAGGCGGCCCGGCGCTCGACCAGGCGACGGCCATCGCGCTGCACCACCCGACGCGATCGGCCGGTGATTTCGGCCACGAGGTCGGGACCCAGAGCCTCCAGAAGCGCGTCGAGCACGCCGGGCACGGCCGGCAGGCAGGCCAGATGGGCGACCAGCTCGTCGCGCAGACCAAGCGCCCGCTGGCTCAGCACCGGCGCGCCGTCCTTCAACAGCGGGACCATGGTGATCGCGCCGCTCTCGTCCTCCACCGCGCTCATCGCCTGGACCGGGAAGGCCCCCATCAGATAGTCGAGGACCTGGTCCTTGGGCGTCATGTCGATGGTCAGGTTGTTCCACTCCTCGACGGGGATCTGGGCCAGCCGCCGCTCCATCACCGCCTCGTTGGTCGAGACGACCTGGATCACCGAGGAACGTCCGTGGGCCAGGTCCTCCCGGATCGAGGCCAGGAGACTGGGCGACTTGAGGCCCGCCAGCAGATGGCCGAAGAACCGCAGCTTGGCGCCCTCGAACGCCGACATCACCGAGGAGGCGGCCTGCGGACTCTGGACCTCCCCATCCTTGATCACCCCGACGGCGGCCAGGGCCGCGCGCAGGTTGCGGTGGATCAGCTGGTAGGCGTCGGCCCAGGCGTCCCAGATCTCCACGTCATGCGGGGTGAGGGGATGGCGCAGGGCCTCGTACTCGACCCCGTCGAACGACAGCGACCGGGCGATATAGAGGCCCAGGGCCTTCAGCTCCCGGGCGATCAGTTCCATGACCGCCACGCCGCCGGCCTCGACGGCCGTCAGAAAGGCCTCCCGCGTGGTGAACGGCGCCTCCGGCCCGCCCCACAGGCCCAGGCGCGAGGCGTAGGCGAGGTTTTCCGGCGTGGTCGCCCCGGTGGCCGAGACATAGACCACGCGGGCGTTGGGCAGGCGGTTCTGCAGCGCCAGGCCTGCCATGCCCTGCAGCGAAGCCTTCCTTGGCCCGCGCGCGCCCCTGCCGCCGCCGGCCGCATTGGCCATGGCGTGGGCCTCGTCGAAGACGATCACCCCATCGAAGTCCGCGCCCAGCCAGGCGACGATCTGGTCGAGGCGCGAGCCCTTCTCGCCCCGGGCCGGCTGGCGCAGGGTGGCGTAGGTCGAATAGAGGATCCCGCGATCCAGCCGTATGGCGTCGGCCTGCTTCCAGGCGCTTTGCGGCGTGATGTCGTGCGCCCCGCCGCAGATCGCGCACCAGTCGCGGCGCGCGTCTTCCAGCAGGGCGTCGTTCTTCGACAGCCACAGGGCGCGCATCCGGCCCTGGGCCATGTTGTCGGCGATGATCCCGGCGATCTGCCGGCCCTTGCCGCAGCCGGTGCCGTCGCCCAGGAAGAAGCCGCGCCGCAGGCTGACGGCGCTGGCGTCATCGGCGGTGGCGAGGTGCGCCAGATGGGCCGCCTCCCCAAGCGACCAACGGCCGGGGGGCTCGCCGGCATGGGCCTCGCCGGCATAGATGACGGTTTCCAGTTGGGCGTCGGACAGCCGGCCCTCGTCCAGGAGGGTGCTGGGCAGCACCGGGCGGTAGGTCGGGGCCGGGGGCGCCACCGAGGCCATCGGGGCCGACTCCACCAGGGCCGACGGATGCGGCCGCGCCGCGTCGATGGCCACGCGGCCCAGCCGGTAGGCCTGGTAGATCCCCACTTCCGCGCCTTCGCCCGTCCAGTCGATCAGGCGGTAGGCGAGCGGCCGGGTGTCGGTCAGGAAGGCCAGGCGACCGGACGGGGCGGCCAGGGAACGGGCCCGGGGCGCCAGGACAGCGGACTGGGCTACAAGTTGGAAGCGGCGGGGCTTGGCGCTGGATCGCGGGGGCAGGGCCGCGACCGCCAACGCCGCATCGGCCAGGCTGTCGCAGGCGCGACAAGGCGCCATCACCGGCTCGGCGCCGCGATCAATGACCAGAAGTCCGGTTTCGACCGACGTCCCATGCCCGGCATAGGCCCGGGCGGGAAACGCCAGACGCGCGAGGATCGCGCCGCCGCTCGCCAGCTTGCCCAGGGTCCCGGCGTCCTCGAACAGCCCTGCGGGGACGATGGCGCACAGCCGGCCGCCGTCGGCCAGGGTGTCGAGCCCCGCCTGCAGGTGCGCGGCCAGGTGCTGGAAGGGCGGATTGGCCACCACGACGTCGAACTGGCCGGCGCTCGGCAACAGGTCCTTGAGGTGGACGGCGTCATGACGCGTGCGCGCGGCGAGCGGAAAGAGGCCGTCGAGCAGGCCCGACCGCGTCGGCGCGATTTCGTTGAGCGCGAGAACGCCGCCGCAGGCCTCGACGATCACCGCCATCAGGCCCGTCCCGGCCGATGGCTCGAGGACCCGGTCGCCGCCGCGAACCTGAGCGGCCAGCACGCCAAGGGCGGCCAGCTGCGGCGGTGTGGAGAACTGGTCCAGATCGACCTGCTCCTGACTGCGCCGGGTGTGGGTCGGGGTCAGGGCCGCGAGGTCGGCGAGGAGGGCGCAGATCTCCGCCGGCGCGTCCTCCAGACGCGCGATCTGGGCGCCCAGACGGCGGATCTGCAGGACCAGAGCCGCCTCCACCGCGTCATAGGCGTCGCGCCAGATCCAGGCGCCCTCGGCGTCTGTCCCGCCAAAGCTGGTGGTCATCACGCCTGCGATGAGCTTGCGATCCAGGGCGCGCGAGCGGTTGAGCTGAGGCGCCAGGGCGCGGGCGGCGGCGAGGATGTTGGCCGCCGCATCGGTCGAGGCGGCGGCGAACAGGGGCATGGCGGTCATGATCGGGCTCTGGATCACCCGCCGCGGAGGGCTCCTCCCTCCAGACCCGACGGGCTCGCCCGTCGCCACCCTGGCTTTGACCCTTTGGCGGCCGCGCCGCAGCTACAGGGATCGAGCCCCCGCCGAAGAAGCGGAGGCTCGACAGGGTCAGGCCGCGATCGCGTCCGGGTCGTCGGGGTCGCCGGGCTCGGAGCCCGCGTCGCCAGTGTCCTCGTCGCCAACGCTGTCGTCGTCCCGGCCGGCCGCCGGCCCCTCGGACGGATCGACGGCTTGATCGCCGGGCGCCTCGCCGCCGCCTTCCGACGCCGCGGGCTGGCTCTCAGGATCGCTCGATAACCAGGTGACCGACGACGGAGCCCATCGCCGTTCGGCCGCCGCTTCGGCCACGAACTCGACAAGGGCCGGCTTCTTGAGCCCGGCCGCCCGATCGTCCTCCACGCCCATGGCCTCGAGCATCGCCAGAAGCTGCGGCTTGGCGTGGACGGTCAGGAACGCGGCGTCCGGCGTCCAGTGGGCGGTGATGTCGGCGTCGCACAGCCGCGCGATCTCGGCGGCCTCGGCCCTGGCCGCGTGGCGGATCAGGCCGGTGCGGACCTCGCGCAGGTCGAGGCTGACGGCGACCATTTCGGCCAGCAACGCCATCTTCTCGCCGTGCGCCAGAGCCTGGACGAAACCGATCGGCCGCAAGCCCGAGGCCTTGTAGGCTTGGCGTCGCGCGTCGAGCCGGGCGTGGACGTCGCCATCCAACGCCGGATGGGCCGGAAGGCTCCCGCGCTTGTAGGCCGTGGCGGCGATGCTGACCGCCGACTCGCCCTGATAGACCACCCCGTCGAGCACGGTGTGCTTGAAGAGCTGGGCCAGCAGGGCGATCAGGGCGACGCCGGGCTGGTCGGCCAGGTCACGGATCAGGCCGCGGGTCGCCAGGTCGGTGCGGGCGTCGTGCAGGCTGTGGCCGATCCCGGCCACCTCGACCTTGGCCTCGGGGATGGCGATGTCCTGGGCTACCGAGACCGAGCGGCGACGCGGCGCGGCGATCCGCCCCGCTTGCTCGTCGTCCTCGGGCTCGTCCCGGGTCGGGGCCGGACGGGCGTAGAAGGTAGTGGAAACGCCAAGCTCGCCGCCCGGCGTCAGCATCACCGCGCCAAGATCCCTATCGACCAGACCCGATCGCGCATAGTCCAGCTGGGCCACCGCCAGGGTGGTGACGCTGTCGATGGCGTTCTCCTCGCCCAGGTCGAGCGCCTTGAGCGCGGCGGTCGCGGCCGCGACCCGTTCACGCGCCTGGGCGCGGACCGCCTGGCGCTCAGGGTCGAGGTCGGGAACGTAGACATAGGGCAGGGTCTCGAACCCATCGGGCGCGCCGTAGCCTCTGTCGGACCCGAGCAGGACGACCAGGTCCATGGCCTCCAGTGCATAGAACAGGGGCGCGATGCGCGCGCGCCAGAGGCGATCGAGCAGGTCCGGATCCAGAAGGCGGTCGGGCATCTCGCCGAACAGGTCGGCGATGAGCCGCCCGCCCGAGCCGGCATAAAGCGCGGGGCCCACCAGGGCGTAGCGGGGATCATCGGCCGTGACCTGATCCTGCTCGATCAGGTTACGCAGCTGATAGTCCTGGAAATGGCCGTCCAGCGCCGATTGAGCCAGATGCGCCAGCTGGGCGCGATCCTCGACGCGGGCGAACATCCGGGCCTGCTTGAGCGTGATGCGGCCGGCGCGGAGCGCCGCCAGCACCTTGGGGTGGACGCCCGAGAGCGCCTCCAGCCGCTTGATCTCCAGCTCCGAATAGCCCAGCGACGCGGCGATGAAGGCCGTGTCCATCTTGGCTTTTCGGAACTTGCCGATGGCGGCGATGATCGAGGCGATGTGAACGGGCGCATGCTCGGCGTTGGGCAGGACGACGGCCGCGGCCTGGGCGGCCTTGTCGGCGACCAGGATCACGTCGAACGCATAGTCCGGCGTGATGGCGCCGCGCTCGAGCAGGAGCAGCAACGCCATCCGCCGGCGCCGGCCGTCCAGGGCCATATACTCCTGCTCGCCCCGCCGGCCCGCGCGCACGATGGGGGGAATGATCACCCCGGCCGCGAGGATGGTTTCGGCCAGCTGTTCCACCCCGTCATCGGCCGGCTCGTCATAGCGCAGGTTCTCTCGAGCCAGGCCGAACTGGCGCAGGCGGATGCGCACCTTGGCTTGAGAGTAGGATTGGGAGTGGGGCTTGGCCGGGGCGCGGGCCTGGGGCTCGACGGCCACGGCTGCGGAAGACTTCGAACGGGTCATGACGCGGGTTCCAGCGCCGCCGGACGGGGACATCCCGCCGTTTGGGCGCGCCTCGCCTCGCCCTGCCTCTCTCCTTTACGCCGCGGTTCCGCCGCACCGCGCCTGACGGCGACCTCGAACTCATTCCAATCCCCATGAGGCGTCGGGGGCAGGACGATGCGGACCCGCAGCCCCTGGGGCCGCAGCGCCCTCGCCAAAATCTTGGCCGAAGTCTCGCCGTCGGGTCCGCGATCGGCGGCGATCACCACGGCCCGCACGCCCGGCGGCGGCCGCCATGCCCGAAGGTTCGAGGTCGACAGCAGGGCCCAGGCTGGGAGGCCGAACCGCCGCCGCGCCGACAGAGCGGTGAACACCCCCTCGGCCACCAGCAAGGTCGGGCCGGCTGGATCCAGACGCACGGCGCCGCCGGCGGGCAGGACGCCCACCGTCTTGCGCGGCAGGCGCAGATCGAACGCCCGTCTCCCGCCCGGGGTCAGGTAGGTGATCTCCACCGCGCTGATCTCGCCGTCTGGCCCGGCGACCCCGGCGAGCAGGGCTGGGCGTGTCGCGCGCGTGGGCCGGTAGACCGCCAGAGGCGCGGCGGGGTGATGGCGCAGGGCGTGGGGACCAGGCGGCGGGCCGCCGATCCCGCGCGAGCGAAGGTGGCGGTCCGACAGGGTCCGGGGCAGGGCGACGCCGTCGGCCCACAGCGCCCGGGCCACCGCGCGCCGCCGCTCGACGCTAGGCGAGGGCTGCGCCGTCGGCGGAGTCGAACCGGTGCCGCAGGGTCTTAGGTCCGACAAAAGGCCCAAGGCCCGAAGGTGGTCGCGGACCGCGCGCCAGTCGCTGTCGCCGAACGTATGGACGATCAGGCGATCGTCCTTGAGCCACAGCGACACCGATCGATCGTGTCGCCCATGGCCGGGCGCGGGGATGTTGGCGCGACGACCGCCGTCATAGAGATCGCCGCCGAGGCGACGGACAATGGTGCGTAGGGACATGGCCAGGATCCAGCGACCGCCACATGCGGCCCGCCCCGCCCAATCCTGCCTTTTTCTCTCGCCGCGCCGCCGCCCTCAGGTCTCCAGGAGACCCGCCTGCCACCAGCCGCCGAAACCGCGCTCGCTCGTCTGCGCCGAGCACGAACGAGCCGGTGGCGCAGCCCCTATGGATTGTGCGGCTGACGCCGCCGGGATTGACGAGGGTCCAGGCGCAGCCTCAGAGCGGGGTTCAGGCGGCGATGGGTCCAAGCAGAGGTCCGGCAGTTCGCGGACCGACCCGGACTCCAACGTCAAGGCGGCCTTCGCAATCGTCACCGCGTCGGTCTGGGCGACCGCGCCCCCGACGAGCGGGTCGACTGACGCGCGCCAAGGTCCACGGGACGTGTCGATCACCGCTCCATGCGCCCAGGAGCCGATTTTCCGCGTCCCGATCTGCGTGGGGTGTGCCGCTCCTTCAGCCCATAGAGGCTAGGCAACAGGTGCAGGGCGCCGATCCGCTCGCGCTCGCACATCGCCCGCAGATAACCGCCGGCAGAGCTGGTGATCTCGCCGTCCTTCCAGCGGGCCAGGACCGTGACCACGGCGATAGCCGCGCGGTTTCGGCCAAGGGTCTGGCGCGCCTCGCGCAGGGCCGAGACATTGATGCCCATCAGCGGCGCGACCCGCGAGACCGCGTCGACCAGGTCCTCCCATTCGGCCCCCGCGGGATCGTCCAGGTGAGCGTGGATTTCCGGCGCCGCCTCCAGGACCAGGGAGAGCGGGATGACCTCCTCATTGATCCGAGCCTCGGCCGCTTCGAGCCCGTCGGCCTCACGGTCGAACGAGGCTCTCGCCGGCCGCTCCGCTACTTCTTTTTGATGAGCCAGATACGTTGCTCTTTCAGATCTAGGCTGGGTTGTAGGTTCTTTATGGGCTCGGCTTTCCAAGCCCCTGGGCTCTGACTCTGATGATTTGCGGCCTCTCACCCAAGCGCCGTCCACCGCCGCCAGCAGCTGACCAAACCGGTCCAGCAGGGCCTCCAGCTCGCCGAGGGCAGGGGTGCGGGGCAGGCGGCCGCTGGCCTCGGCGATGGCCCGGGGCCAGTCGAAGCCCGCGAGATCTTGGGCGAGGGCGTCGGCGCAGACCGTGCGGATCTCGCGCCGGACCTCGCCCAGCTTGCGCTTCAGATGCCGGCGCTGGTCCTGCTCGCGGCTCCGGGCGGCCGCCAGGTCGGCGAACTCGTCCCAGCGCACCGCCAGCGGCGAGAGGTCAAAGCCGAAGGCCTCGATGATCTGGCCACGCTCGCCCCGGTAACCCCAGCGCTTGCCGTTGCCGCTGTCTTTCATGTGGACCAGGCCCGCGCGCACGGCGGTCCGGATCAGGCCCTGGATGACCGTGCGCGAGCGCTGCAGCTCCTCGCCGAGCATGTCGTTGGACGGCCAGGCGATCGGATGGGTCTTGCCCGTCCAGTCCTGTTCCTGGGTGACACGCACCAGGGCGCGCACCAGCCGCACGATCCCGTCGCCGAACCCAAGCCTGGGCGCGGCCCGCTCGAACCGATCGAGCAGCATGGCCTTGGAGATCCCCTCGGGGAGCCCCTGATAGGCGTCGGCGAGCCTTGCGGCCGCCCATTGGGCCTCCGCAAGACGGCGCACGTCGCCGGTCCCGTTCTGGACGGTCTGCATTTGTATCCGCTCCTCTGCCGAGGCCGCGGGCACACAGGTTCCCGTCGCGCGAACGCGCGTTTTTGGATTGCAGCGATGTCGGTGATTCGGTAGAAAGAGCAGGACTTGAGAGCTCGGGCGGGACGCCAATCCCGTCTAGCGAATGACCTGGAGAACCCGGCGCGTTCAGGCGAGCCGGGTTTTTCTATGCGCTCACGGCAGGGTTCCTTTCCGGTTCGCCTCGCTCGAAATACTCCCGCAGCAACAGCGCCAGGGCGTCGTTCCGATTGGTGAGACCGCGCGCCTGCTTCATCCGATCGAGCAGGTCGATCAGGTCGGCAGGCACCAGCGCGTTCAGTTGACCCTTGCCGCGCGCCCGGGCTTCGGCCCGGAGGCGGCGCTGGTACTGCGCTTGATATTCAAGGTCGCGTGCGGTCGTCATGGCGTGTTCGATAAGATCGCGATTCCGCCGGCGACAACTAATAAAGGTAAACGCCGAACACTGGCCGGGCGCGAATAAACGCCTTGCTCGCCTGAAGAATCGCGCCGCCAGCCTGAGTCGGTGCTGATCATGGTCGCGCCTCGACTTCCGGCGGCAGGATCAGATCCTTGTCGACCAGAACCCGCACGGGATAGCCCGGCCGGATCCTCAAGGTCGGATTGCGCTGCAGGTCGCGCTCGACCAGACGCTGGCCCGTCTGGCTGGCTTGGGCCGAGAGGCCTCCGGCGGCGTCCTGCAGCACCAGATTGTCGCCGCCCCGGGTCAGGCTGTTCTGGGCGACCGCCCCGCCGATCGAGATCAGGGTCGACAGGCCGATGGCCCGGGCCAGGACCGGCAGATGCGTGTCGACCTTGTCGGCCAGCCCGCCCGCCCCGCTGACGTCGGCGCCGGTCATCCGCCCAACTCCACGGCGCGGCCGCTGGGATAGATCAGCCGCGTCCAGACCAGCAGCACCCGATCCTGGCCGTAGCCGACCTGGCTGTCGTACTTGCCGATCAGCCGGGCGCCCTGGGGGATCAGGACGATGCGGCCCGTGCGATGATCGAAGACCGGCTGGGTGACCTGGGCCACCACCATGCCCGGCAGGTCGGAGTTGAGCCCCGTGACCAGGGCCGCGGCGATCACCGAGCCGGCCTTGACCTCGTAGGGCGAGACCGGCGCCAGCGGCAGGCTGGGCGCATAAGCCGGCCCGGGCGCTGCGGCGCGCGCGATAAAGGCCTCCTTGGCGCTGAGGGCCGCCGGCGCGCTGGCCGCCTGGGCGCTGGCGACGCCATCGCCCGGAGGGCCGCCCCCTTGGCCGCCAGGTTGGGCGCTCGCCGTTCCCGGGGGCCCGCCAAACATCGGCGCGGAGGTACGGGCCGCCTCCTGCTCGGCCAGACGCTGCTGCCGGGCGGCGCTGCGGGGCGCGGGCGTCACGCCTGGCGCGAACGCGGACGCCGCCCCCGCGTCGCCGCCGCGCCCCGCGGTTGGTTGGAGCCCGGCGACCGACGCCGCGCCAGGCGGCGGTCCAAGGTCGCCGTAGCTGGCCGGCAGCCGCTCGTCGATCGGCGGGGCGCTCGCCGCGGGCTCGGCGGTCGATGCGGCCGCGTCTTGCGGCTTGGCGCGCTTGTGGCCGCCGCCAAAGGCGATGAGGAACCCTAACCCCACCAGGACCAGGACTACAAACAGCCCCGCGGCGATGACGATCGGCCGATAACGGGTGATCGGCGGGCGCGGCGCGTCCAGCACCGAGCGCGCCGAGGCCTTGGTCGGACGCTCGGGAACGCCGGACCCGCTTGCGGGGCGATCGGCGCCCCGATCCGGCGCTTCGGCCTGCGGCGGGGCGCTCACGAGGCCGCCCCTTCGCGCAGGATCCGGACCACCGTCTGGCGTTTGGCGCCCAACCGCAGTTCGGCGCGGTCGATCAGCCGATCGACGACATAATAGACCCCGCTCTGACGGTAGTTGACCAGTTCGGCCTGGTCCTTGTCGCCGAGCAGGAACAGCGGCGGCGCCTCGCGGGTGGCCAGGTCGGCGGGAAACTGGATGTAGGTCCGCGTTCCATCGTCGAACACGCGCACCGGCGTCCAGGCCGGAGGCTTGGCCTTGATGGTCTTGATCCGATAGCGGAAGTTCAATCGCTCGACGGGCACGGGCTGGGCGACCGTGACGGCGGGCTGGCTGGCAAGGCGGGCCCGCTCGGCGGCGACCTCCTTGGCCAGATCCTGCGGATAGTTCCAGCTCAGCACGCTGGTATAGGCGGCGCTGGCGGTGCTCACCGCGTCGATCAGATAGGTGCGCTGATCGGTGGTCAGAACGATGTTGGTTCGCAGGTCGGGGCGGATCGGCTTGACGAAGATCACCACCTGTACGGCCTCGCCGGCCCCGGCCTGGGTCTCCCCAATCACCCAGCGCACCGTGTCGCCGGCGGCCTTGGAGATCAGTTTCTCCCCCGGCTTGAGGGTGATGGTGGTCAGGAACCTGGGACTGGTGTGGATGGTATAGAGCCTGCCCGGCTCGAAGTCGTAGTAGAGGGCCGAATTGACATAGGCCGCGGGGCTTGGCCAGTCGCGGGCCTGGGCGTTGGCCTGGGCGATGGTGGCCAGCGAGGCCGAAGCCGGCCGAGCGCGGCGGGGCGTCTTGCGGCGCGCCGGGCGGCGGCGCTGAGCCGCGGGTCTGCGGCTCGCGACGTCCGCGACCGGCCGGGCCTGGGCAAGCCGCGGCGAAGATGCGGCCGGGGCGGCGGTCCTGGCCTGGGCTAGCGCTGGAACCGGGCCGGGCGCGATCACCGGCGCGGTCGTGATCGCGTCGGCTTCCGCGACGCCCAGGGACGCCAGGGCGGCGAGCGCTAGGCCCGCGCGCGACAGGCGAGACCAGGTGAGTGACGAGAAGGTCATAGGTCGCGGCTCCACTGAAAGGCGGTGACGAAAACGCCCAGGGGGTTGGCGCGTAGCTGGGCCTCGTTGCGCGGGGGCGTCTGGGCGACGGTGAACAGGCCGGTCCAGCGCTGGGCGGGCAGGGCCGCGCCGTGCTCGTAGACGGTCTCGCGCCACTGGACCTGGTAGGTGGTCGGACTGCGCGGCAGCACCGAGACGATCTCGACGGCGATGGCCTGGTCGCCCACGCGGGCGAAGGGATCGTTGTCGCGCGCATGCTGGGTCAGGCGAGCCTTGGCGTCGCCGGCCACGAAGCCATAGGCCCGCATCCAGTTCTGCCGCAGCACGATGGGATCGGTGCTCTTGGACCGGACCATCTGCACGAAGTCGGCGACGAAATAGCCGGTCTCGGCCTGGGACGGCGCGTAGGTGCGATCGGCCAGCTCGATCCGCCCGGGCCGGCCGTAGCGATCGATCGGCACCACATAGGTGGCGATGTGGGTGTCCTGGCGCTCATAGATGTAGGCGCCCAAGGCCATGGCGGCCAGGCCGGCGAAGGCCAGCGCCGTCAGCCGCCAGTTGCGAGCCTGGACGCGCGGACTGCCGATCCGGTCGTCCCAGACCTGGGCGGCCCGGTGATAGGGCGTCTCCTTGGGGGCGGAGTCGCCATAGCGCTCCTGGGCGCGTTTGAACGCGTTGGGCATGATCGGGCTCCGGCGCTTCAGTCGTCATCGGACGGCGGGTGGATCTGGGGCATGCCGGCGGGGCCGTCGTCGGCCTGTCCCCGCCAGGGGGCGCCGGCCACCCCGGCCGCGCCTCGGCGGGCCCGCGTCCGGCGCGCGGCGCCCGCGCCCTGGGTCGAGCCTGGCCCGGCCTCCGAGGGCGCTTCATCATCCTTGGCCGGTGAGAACGAGGCCTTGGCGCGCGCCACGACCCCGGAAAGGTCGGGTCCCGGCGAAGGGCCTGGGCCGGCGGCCGGCGACGCGCCGTCCCCTGCCTGGCCGCCGCCAGATCCGCCGGCCGATCCCCCGCCAGGCGGGCTCGGGGCGCTTGGGGCGCCAGGCGGCGAGCCGCCGCCGGATGGGCCAGCGCCCGATGCGCCGCCTTGCGCGCCGGACGCCCCGCCGATCGCGCCAAGGCGGGCGCGCAAGCCGGCCGCGCCGCGCGCCGCCGAGGCCGCCGTACCGGCCCCCGCCCCGCCCGCCGCCCAGCGTCCGGCCAGGGCCGCGCCGCCGACGGTGGCCGCCACCCCGACCGCGGCCGAGGCGGCCGCGCCGGCGCTGAGCTGCGGCCCGCCGGTGATCAGGGCCGCGGCCACCGAGGGGATGCGAAAGCCCAGCATGCAGAAGGCCAGGGCGGCGATCAGCAGGCCGCAGGATTCGCTCCAGTCGGGCTCGGCCGAGACGATGTAGCTGGCGAAAAGAGTCTCGCCGATCGACACCACGATGGCCATGGCCATTACCTTGACGCCGATCGCCACGACGTAGCCGATCGCGCGCTCGGACAGGAAGGCGGTCTGGGTGAGGATCCCGAACGGCACGGTGACGAAGCCGATCAAGGTGACGATGTAGAACTCGATGATCGTCACGGCCAGATGGATGCCCAGCACCGCGAAGGCCAGGATGATGCCGACCGCCGCCAGGGCGGTCACGAGGATGGCGTCTATGTGGGTGAAGAAGCCCACGCCCATCCCCTCCGACGCCAGCTTGCCGATATATTTGAGCAGGGCGAAGGCGACCTTGAGGCCGTCGATGATGACTTTCGAGGGCGAGTGCATTAGGTCGCCCACCGACAACGCTCCGCCGCCAGCCTTCAGGCCCAGGGCCGCGAAGCCATTGACCACGGTCAGGCTCATGTCGTGCCAGCCGGAGATCAACCAGGCGAAAAAGCCGATCAGCAGGATCTTGCGGATCAGCGCGGCCGGGACGTTCTGGTTCTCGTCCAGGGCCCACAGCAGGCCCGACAGGCCAAGGCTGATGACCACCAGGGCTGAGAAGATCGCATGCACGTCGCCGGCGATCGTCGCAAAGCCCCCGCCGACCTGGGCGGTGTAGCGATTGAGGAACGCGTCGAGCGCGGCGGGGGAGGCGGTGGACATGGGGCCTTCTCAGAACCGGTCGCGCTTGAAGGCGGGCCTGTAGGGCGCCAGGTAGCTGGCCGAACAGGGATCCCTGCCGTCGCGGTTGTCCGGGTCGGGGCACTTGCGCGCCTTGGGTCCGGCGGCCGGCCTGGCCTGCGCGACGGGCCGGGCGGACGGCTTGCCGGCGCGATCGGCCGGAGCGGGTCCGCAGGCCGCCAGCGCGCAGAGGGCCAAGCTCAGGCCGAGGCTCGGGCCGGTCTTGGGCGTAGGGCTGCAACTCGGGGTCAGCCCTGGCCGCCGGCTCAGCGCAAACACAGCGGGTTTGGGAGCGGCCATCAGAACCGGTCCTTGTTGAAGGTGGGCGTGTAAGGCGCCAGGGCCGATTGACGCTCACGGTCGGCCTCGCCCTTCGCCGCCAGGCCCTGTCGCTCGGCCTCCAGGGTCTGGGCTTGGCGCGCCTGGGTGATCAGCAGGGTCTGGAGCTGGGTCAGTTGGGTCGACAGCACGGCCAGCAACT
The DNA here is from genome assembly GCF_016135805.1 of Caulobacter hibisci. GTDB lineage: Bacteria > Pseudomonadota > Alphaproteobacteria > Caulobacterales > Caulobacteraceae > Caulobacter > Caulobacter hibisci. Next base: position 166,672 of record NZ_JADWOX010000006.1, on the reverse strand, counting down.
GGTTGGTGGCCTGAACGGCCGCGGTCTGGCCCGCCGCCGTCTGCGAGGCGCTCACCGCCGCGCCCACCGCCCCGGACGTCGTGGCCTGCGCCTGAGCGATCTGGTTTTGCACCTGCAGGGCCTCCTGCAGGGTCTGGCGATTGCTCTGGCTCCAGCTGGACAGTCGCGCGGCCAGATCCGTGGCCGAAAGCCCCTTCAGGTCGCTGGGATAGAGATCCGAAAACCCCTGGCTGATCGTCGCGGCCTGGTAGCCAAGGCCCTGGGACTGCTTGAGGAGACTGGTGGCCTGGGCGGCGATGGCCGCCACGGGTCCTGTCACGTCGACCCCAAGACCCTGCAGCATCTTGGCCTGCTGGGCGAGCTGGCTCTGCAGAGCCTGGACCTGCTGCAGCCCCTGCTGAACCTGCTTGATCAGTTGCACCAGGCCCGTGGGATCGATGACCGCGAGCTGGGCGCGCACGCCCGTGGCGGACAGGACGCCAAGACCCAGGGTCGCGCCCAGCAACGCACGGCGGGATGAAGACATCAGCGGGCCTCCGGAGAAATGGGGAAGTGTTGATTTGGGGTTTTGCGGGTGTGCGACGCGGCGCGAGTGGCCTGGGCGCGGTCTTGCTCACGCGCGCATCGGCGGGCCGCCCAGGCCAAGGCGCCAGCGGCCAGGAGCGCGCCCGCCAGGGTCATGGCGGGATCACGCCTGGCGGGGCCGACGACCATGGCCAGGACGGCGGCGACCACCAGGACGGCGACGAGGCGCAGCCGCCGCCCGCGCGCGGCGCTGACCGGGCCCAGGTCAAGCCGCACGGCGCGCCTCGTCCAGAAAGTCGCCGACCTGGCCAAGACCCTTGGCCCGATAATAGGCGGCCGCGAAGCCGGCGCGTCCGACCTCGTCCAGCAAGCGGCTGATCAGGGCCTGATCGGCCGGACTGGCCGCGCCCACCGCCGCCAGGGCGACCGGGCCCAGGCCCAGCTCGAACAGGCGATCGCCGGCCGCGCTCTGGTAATAGTATTCGCGCTTGGGCGCGGCGCCGGCGATGATGTCGACCTGCTGGTCGTTGAGGCCAAAGCCCGCATAGACCGACGCCACCTGCGGCGTGCGGGCCTCTGGATTGGGCAGGAAAATCCGGGTCGGACAGCTTTCGATCAGGGCTGAGGCGATCGACGAGCCCTGGATGTCGGCCAGGCTCTGGGTGGCGAAGACCACGGCCACGTTGAGCTTGCGCAGGGTCTTGAGCCATTCGCGGATCTTGGCGGCGAAGGCGGTCGACTCCAGCAGGAGCCAGGCCTCGTCCAGGACGATCAAGGTCGGGCGGCCGTCAAAGCCGGCCTCCAGGACGTGGAACAGATAGGTCAGGACCGGTCCTAGGATCGCCGGGCTGGCCATCAGCTCGCCGACCTCGAAGGTCTGCCAGTCGCCGGAGGCCAGGCTGTCGTGCGCGGCGTCCAGCAGGTGACCGTGCGGGCCATTGAGGGTGTAGGGCGCCAGGGCGGCCTTGACGGCCTGATCCTGGATGGTGGCGGCCAGGACGGTCAGGGTGCGCTGGGCAAGCGGCCCGGCCGCGAGATTGCGCAGCGCCGTCCAAAGCTCGTCTTTCAGCCGCGGCTCGGGCGACAGGCCCTCGTTGCGCAGCAGGTCCAGCAGCCAGCCTTGCGCCCAACTGCGGTCCTGCGGAGCGTCCAGCCGCGCCAAGGGCTGGAAGCTCAGCGACCCGGCCGGCCCGCCCAGGTCATGGAAGGCGCCGCCGGCCAGGAGGGTGGCGGCGCGGGCGCTGCGTCCCTTGTCGAACACAACGACGCGCGCGTCCGGATAGCGCCGCCATTGCAGGGCCAGGGTGTTGAGCAGCACCGACTTGCCCGCGCCAGTGGGTCCCACCACCAGGGTATGGCCGACGTCGCCCTGGTGCAGGTCGAGGCGGAAGGGCGTCGTTCCAGCCGTGCGGGCGTGCATCAGCGGCGGCTGCTCGCCGCCCAGGCCCCGCTTCTCGCATTCGGCCGTCAGGTGGGCGTTCAGCGGCGGGCCCGGCCAGATGGCCGAAATCGGCAGCAGGTCGCAGAGATTGAGGGTCGAGACCATCGGGCGGCGCAGGTCCGCATAGGCCTGACCCGGCAGGCTGCCGAGCCAGGCCTCGACGGCGTTGAGGTCCTCCAGCTTGGTCACGAAACCCGCCCGGTTGATCACGCTCTCCACCACGCGGGCCATGGCGGCCAGACGATCGGGATCGGGCTCCAACAAGGTGATGGTGGGCGTGCAGTAGCCCATGCTGGCGACATCGCCGCCCAGGATGGTCAGGGCCGCATCGGCGTCCTGCGCCTTATGCAGCGCGTCGGGATCCTCCAGCGCCGAAGGCTCGTGGGTGATGGCTTCCTTGATCAGGGCCATCACGCCCTTGCGCTTGGCGAACCAGCGCTTTCGCATGGCCACGATCGCCCGGCGGGCGTCTTCCTTGTCCAGGGGCAGGAACCGGCACACCCAACGATAGGGCACGCCCAGACTGTTGAGCTGGTCGAGGATCCCCGGCCAGGACGCGGCCGGATAGCCGCGGATCGACACCGTGCGCAGATAGCTGTCGCCCAGGCGCGGATAGAGCCCGCCCTGGAAATCGTCGTCGGTCAGCAGGGCGTCCAGATAGGCCGGGGTGTGCGGCGGCGCGACCGGATGGGGCTTGGTCGAGACGCAGGCGTGCAGGTAGGTCAGGGTCTCGGCGTCGCCCAGCAGCCGCGCCATCGTAAAGACGCCGGCCAGGATGTCGCGCACGCCCGCCACGGCCGCCTGAAACTCCTCCAGCGCCAGGCGATAGAGCGCCGCGGTCCCGCGCCCTTGGGGCAGGTTCTCGACCAGCAGGCTCTCGGCCCGGCCGACCGCGTCTTCCGGCGGCAGGAAGGTGAAGGTGGCGAAATAGCGGGTCTCGAAATGGGTCCCCTCGGCCTGGAAGGCCGCGCGCCTTTCCTCGTCGAGGATATGGCTGACCGGATCGGGAAACACCGCCGGCGGATAGGAGCGCGACGGCGAGCGCGTCGCCTCGATATGGACGCACCAGCGCGAGCCCAGCCGGCGCAGGGCGTTATTGAGCTGGGCCCGGGCGGCCATCAGACCCGCCGCCGTGGCGCTGGCCAGGTCGGGACCGCGAAACTCCAGGCTCTGCTGGAAGGCGCCGTCCTTGTTGAGCACCACGCCCGGTGCGATCATCAGGGCCCAGGGCAGGTGATCGCACAGGCGACTGGCGCGGGAGCGATATTCGTTGAGATAGAGCATCGCCCTAGCCGTCCATGCGGCCAGGCTGGCGCAGGTGGCGGCGCAGCACGTCGAAGACGTAGGGGTCGCGCTTGGTCATCCACAGGGCGACGGCGTAGAGAAAGAGGCTCAGCGGCAGGCCGATGAAGGGCGCCTGCAGGCCCAGCGACAGCGTCGCCCCCAGGGTCCCGATCAGGATGGCCGTCAAGCGCGGAACCCCGGCGATGGTCACCGGCTCCGACAGCGCGCCGTGGAACTCAAGCTCGAACCCGTGAGGCAGGGCGCTCATCTAGAACCCCGCCCCGCCGGTGAAGCCCAGGAAGCCCAGGAAGAAGGTCGACGCCGAGAAGGCCACGGCCAGGCCAAACAGCACGCCAATGCCCTTGCGCATCCATGAGCCGCCTTCCGAGAAGGCAAAGCCCAGACCGGTCACGGCGATGGCGATCACGCCCGCGGCCTTGGCGACCGGTCCGGTGATGGAGTCGGCCACCGTGGTGAGCATGTTGTCCCAGGGCATGCTGCCCGAACCGGAGGCCAGGGCCGGCTCGGCCAGGACGGCCATAAGGACGCCGGCCAGGGCCAGGCGCTGGCCAGCGGCGATCCAGCCTTGGAAATGCGAGGTTTGGTGCGACATCGGCCTCTCCCGGTTGTGTCGCCGTGACCGTGAGCGCACCGAAAAGGCCCGACAATTCGGAGGAAATGCGGGTGAAAGACCTGTCGGGGGGAAGTCCCACGGTGGAAATGCCGTGCTGACGCTTGTCATCTGGCGGCTGGCGGCCCGCCGCGAGCCGGCCGGCTCGCTGTCACCTTCGAGGGGGCTTGTCGTCGTCCGGCGGCGTCACCTTCGCCTTCGTCGTGCGCCAGCGCTTTCGGCCGTAGGCCAGTTTGGATCCTCGCCAAAGCATCAGCGCTTGGTGGCGATCTCGCCGTCGCCCAGGCCAGGCCAAGCGCCGAGCCGCCTGCAAGGTCAAGCAAACTCGAGGGCTGTGCAAAATGGGGCCTGCGCAGGCCTGCGACCGCGGGTTTTGCCTGGACGCGCGTGTAGCGCCTGGCATGACTCACAAGGTTCTAGACGGCTCGAGCGATGCGGCCGCTGAGGCTGCGCCAGGCCTGCGTTACGACAACCAATCCGATCACGGCCGCGCACGCCAGCGCGAGTGCGGCGACGGCGGGCTTGACGGTCTGCTCGGCCACCCAGACGGCGACCAGACCCCAGACGATCGGCAAGCCGTACGGCCACATTCGGCGATGCAGCAGGACGCTCAAGGCGATCAAGGCGCTCGCGCCCAAGCCTGCGAACGCCGCGCGCGCCGAGCCGGGGGCGATCAGCGCCTCGGCGGTCAACACGGTCAGAATGTTCAGCGTGCTGGCGATGGTCAGCCAGCCGGCCAGCAGGCATAGGGGCGTCCAGGCCAGGACCGCGGCGGATCTATCGAGCGGCTCGACCCGCCTGGTCTGGCGGGCCAGCCCCAAGGTCAAGACCGCGGCCGATCCCACGATGATGGCGACGCTCAGCCAGCGCGCGTTGAAGGCCGACGCCCAAATCCACGCCCCGGCGCCGACGATGGCGAGCGCCGCTGGAGCGGCCAGGGCGCCAAGCAGGGGGTCATCGCGTCGCGCGCGGCGGCCTTGGAAGACGGCGAACGCCGCCAAGCCAAGATAGATCACCGCCCAAATGGCAAAGCCGTAGCCGGCGGCGCGCAAGGTCTGGTCTCCCTGATGGGAGAACGCCGCGGCCGACAGGCCGATACCCAATCCCGCCTGAACGGCTGGCGAGAGAAGGCAGAACAGAGTCGCAAGAATCAGGGCCAGTTGTCGCTTGCTCAAGAGGCTCTCCGGTCACGGCAGGGCTTGACCGAAGAGGCAAGGTTCAAAACCGCCATCTCCAGCCTGGGTGTGCCTGCGAACGGTCAAGCCGCGCGACCTGTTCCCGCATTGGGGTCGGACTACGGCTTGTATCGGCTTAGGGGCCATGGGGGCCGGTCTGGATTGCTGGCGGATCACCAAGGCCGACGCCGCGCGGTTCCACGCCTTGGCCGGACAGGTGGATCGGGCGTGTCCGGCGCGTCGCCGGACCATCGGCTAAGCGCCCGTCCCACCCGCGTTTCTGGACGCCGCGCCTCGGCCCCGAGTGGACAACGCCAGGGGCGGAGAGCTCTTATCGCCCGATGGCCATGGACGACGAAGCCGAGGCGCTGCTTGGGCGCATCAGGGCGGTGCGCGCCGACCTGGAGGCCGGGCGTCTGACGCCTGACCAGGTGCGGCTTTATCGCCGCCTGGGACGCAACGTCGAGCGGATCACCCGGTGGATGGACGACGCCCCTGACAGCCAGGCCGCCGAAGCGCTGTGGGCCCAAGGCGCGCAAATCATCGCCGCCTTCCTCGACGAGCATTTTCCGCTGCCCACGCGTCACTGATCGACGGCGCCGGCCAAGCGAGCCTCGGCCGCGATCGCCCTGCGGCGCGCTTTTGAGATTGGAAACCGCCAGACGCGGGCGACGCCAGGTCAGGCGGGGGGCTTGGGCTCGTCGGCAATGGGTATTTCGCCGCGACGCACGGCGATCGACACCGCCTGGGTTCGGTTGCGCGCGCCCAGGCGCCGATAGCAGTCCGACAGGTACTGATTGACCGTGCGGTAGGACAGGCCCATCGCATCGCCGATCTGGATGGCCGTCAGCCCATCGCGGGCATGGACCAGGCACTCCCGCAGGCGCGGGGTGAGAACGCTCGTCATCAATTCCAAGCAACTCCGACTGTACTGCCGACAGCCGGTCCCTGCTCGAGCCTACTTGCGCGCACGCAAAGCACTGCCGTTCTCAAGCGGCGAACACTCCCATGCCGGGCAGATCCGAAGAAGAAACCGGCATTCCTATCGCGACACGCTAGCAAACTCGCACGGTAAGACAACTTGAAATTGTCCGGACTGCTCAACAAATTAAAGCAAAGCTTCGAAAGCCCGACATTGGCTCTACGATCGCGCCATGCCTATTCCTAGAAACGGTCTCCATAAGCCTGGCCGTTGTTATCCGAAGGCAATAACCGCCGTTTTTCGGACAAAAATATTCGACAGGTTGTTTAAATATCGCCGTTTCGGCTCGCCGCGAAGGATTGGAGACGACATGGACGACGCGCCCCCCGACCCGACCGCCGCCGACACCCGGCCCGCGCGCGCGCCAGCCAACTTGCGCAAGGAGCAGGCCCGCAGCGTCGAAACTCGACTGGCCATCCTGGGCGCCGCCCTGGCGGAGTTCGCCGATCATGGGTTCGACAGGGCCAGCACCCGCGCCATCGGCGAGCGGGCCGGCCTGCATCACACCTTGGTCAGCTATCACTTCGGGACAAAGGAAGGGCTGTGGCGGGCCACGGCCGAGCACTTCTTCGGCCAGATCCACGCCGGACTTCCGCCGCCTCCTGGCTCGGCCCAGGCGCGGGACGCCGAGGCCATCGACCGGGTGCGGGGCTTCTTCCGCCGCTTGTTGGCCTTCATCGCCGACCATCCCAGCTTCCATCATTTCATGATGCGTGAAACACGCCAGGCTGGCCCGCGGCGGGCTTGGTTGATGCAGGCCTTTGTCGCGCCGATGCTGACGCAGGTGGTGGCCGATGTCCGCGCCTCTCAGGCCGAGGGCGATCTGCCGCCCGGCGATCCGGTGCTGCTTTATCATGTGCTGCTGAGCCTGGTGACGGGACCGGCCGCCCTGGCCACGCCGCTCGCCCATTTCGGGCAGATCGAAGGCCAGGACCTGGTCGAGCCCTACTGGACGCTCGTCGACCAGCTGGTCTTTCGCCGAAAGCCGTTCCGGCTCGCCTGATCCGCGCGGGCGCGGCCGGCGTGGAGCCGGCGAGGCTGAGGCCCGGGCCCTGCGGCGGACCGGTCGGACGTGCGACGTGCCCAGCCAACAATCAATGCGACGGTTCGGTATCGGCCAGGGCGCGCAACAGGCTCAGCACCCGGCGGCGCACGGCCGGGGCGGCGACGCGCGAGATGGCCAGCGCCATCTCCAGCCCCTCGGTGCTGGCCAGGAAGGCGGTGACCGGAGAGGCGGCCAAGTCGCCCTCGGGGCTGGCCTGCGGCACCCCCTCGAAGAAGTAGGCGATCGGGGTGGCCAGGACGATGGCCGCCTCATACAGCCGTGAAGCGCTGATCCGGTTGGCGCCGCGTTCGTATTTCTGGACCTGCTGGAAGGTCAATCCCAGACGCGCGCCAAGATCCTCCTGGCTGACGCCCTGGGCGCGCCGGCGCAAACGCAGGCGCTGGCCGACGTGTAGGTCGATGGGATGGGGTGGATGGGCAAGACGTTTGGCCAAGTGGGGTCTCCGACGGAGCGCGCGTGCGCGAGAGCGGACCTTCCGGTCCGCCCCCCATGACGAGGACGCTAGGCCAGACCCCCGGATTTTCTTTTCGAGGCGGCGGACGCCCGGCCAAGCGCGCCCTTTTGGCCCCGGTTTCAGCGAAAATCCCGGGTCTTCAATTTGAGGGAGTCGATATGCAGATCGGGCACGTAGATGTCGCGGGCCGGGGCGGCGGCCACGGCGCTCCGGCCGCCCCGGGGGCCGGCGTCGCGCGGGTCCGGGCCGGCCGAGCCGCGATGGAACTCGTCGCCACGGCCGTGCGGCAGGGGAAAGGCCTGGTTCGAGTCGTCGCGACCTATGCCCGCCAGGTCCCCTGACAGATCAAAGAGCTTGTGGGCCACCAGGTGGACGACCTCGCCCTCGCGCTGGATGCGGCCTTCGACGGCCAGCATCCGCGCGGCCAGGATCACCCGCCGCTGCTTTTCATAGAGCGTGGGCCAGATCACCAGGTTGGCCACGCCCGTCTCGTCCTCGATGGTGATGAACATCACGCCCTTGGCGCTGCCGGGCTTTTGGCGCACCAGCACCAGGCCGGCGGTCTTGAGCCACCGGCCGTCGCGCGCCGCCCCGGCCGCCTTGCAGGTGACCATCTTCTGCGCGGCCAGGTCCTGGCGCAGAAAGGCGAGAGGGTGATCGCGCAGGGTCAGGCCGACATGACCGTAGTCCTCCACCACCTCACGCCCGGCGCTCATCGGCTTGAGGGCGACGGGCGCCTCGTCGACCTCGGGGACGATCTGCTGCTCGCGCAACGAGGCCGCGGCGAACAGCGGCAGGGGCTCGTCGCGCAGGGCCTTGATCGCCCACAGGGCTTGGCGCCGCGCAAGCTTCAGGCCGGGCAGGAAGCCGTCGGCCTCGGCGATCTTGACCAGGCTGGCGGCCGGCACGCCGCTGCGCCGCCAGGCGTCGTCGACGCTGGCGAAGGGCTTGTCGGCGCGGGCGGTGACGATGGCCGCGGCGTCCTTGTTGGACAGGCCCCGCACCATCCGCAGCCCCAGACGCAGGGCCAGCCGTCCTCGCGCGTCGATCGGCTCGAGCGTGCAGTCCCAGCGCGAGGCGTTCACACAGACGGGCCGCACCGCCACCCCGTGCTCGCGCGCGTCACGCACGATCTGGGCCGGGGCGTAGAAGCCCATCGGCTGGGCGTTCAGCAAGGCCGCGCAGAACACTTCGGGATGATGGCATTTGAGCCACGAGGAGGCGTAGGCCACCAGGGCGAAGGAGGCCGCGTGGCTTTCGGGAAAGCCGTAGGAGCCGAACCCCTCGAGCTGACTGAAGGTCTTGGCCGCGAATTCTTCGGTATAGCCGCGGGCGACCATGCCCTCGATCAGCTTGTGGCCGAACCTGGAGACGCCGCCGGTGAACTTGAAGGTGGCCATGGCCCGGCGCAGCTGGTCGGCTTCGCTCGGCGTGAACCCGGCGCATTCGATCGCCACCCGCATGGCCTGCTCCTGGAACAGCGGCACCCCCAGGGTCTTGCCCAGCACCGCCTCCAGCTCGGGCTTGGGATAGACCACCGGCTCCTTGCCCTCCCGGCGGCGCAGATAGGGATGGACCATGTCGCCCTGGATGGGGCCGGGCCGGACGATCGCCACCTCGATGACCAGGTCATAGAAGGTCCTGGGCTTGATGCGCGGCAGCATGGCCATCTGCGCGCGGCTCTCGATCTGGAAGACCCCCAGGGTGTCGGCCTTGCGGATCATGGCGTAGGTGCGCGGATCCTCGGCCGGCACGGTGGCCAAATCCAAATCGACGCCCTTGTGCTCGCGCAGGAGATCGAACCCTCGGCGCATGCAGCTGAGCATGCCCAAGGCCAGCACATCGACCTTCATGAACTTCAAGGTCTCGATGTCGTCCTTGTCCCATTCGATGACCTGGCGGTCCTCCATCGCCGCCGGCTCGATGGGGACCAGCTCGTCCAGCCGGTCCTGGGTCAGGACGAAGCCGCCGGGATGCTGGGACAGGTGCCGAGGCGCGCCCATCAACTGGCGGGCCAGCTCCAGGGTCAGGCGCAGGCGCCGGTCGGCCAGGTTCAGATTGAGTTCGGCCGCATGTTTGGCCTCCACCCCGTCTTCGGCCCAGCTCCAGATCTGCGAGGACAGCAGCTTGGTCAGATCCTCGGGCAGGCCCAGCGCCTTGCCCACATCGCGGATCGCCCCCTTGGCCCGATAGCGGATGACGGTGGAACATAGGGCCGCGCGATCGCGCCCATAGGTCTCGTAGACCCACTGGATCACCGTCTCGCGGCGCTCGTGCTCGAAGTCGACATCGATGTCGGGCGGCTCGCGACGCTCCTCGGAGACGAAGCGCTCGAACAGCAGATCGTTGCGCTCGGGGTCGATACTGGTGATGCCCAGGACGAAACAGACCGCCGAATTGGCCGCCGAGCCCCGGCCTTGGCAAAGGATGTCCTGGCTGCGGGCGAAGGCGACGATCGAATTGACGGTCAGGAAGTAGGGCGCGTAGTCCAGCGTCTGGATCAGCTGCAGCTCATGGCGCAGGGCCCGGGCCACCTTGTCGGGCACGCCCTCGGGATAACGGCGGGCCGCGCCTTCCCAGGTCAGGCGCTCCAGCCCCGCCTGCGGCGTCATGCCCGGGACGCAGGCCTCCTCCGGATACTGGTAGGTCAGCTCCTCCAGGGAAAATCGGCAGCGCTCGGCGATCTCCAGGGTCCGGTCCAGGGCCTGGCGGTAACGGGGAAAGAGCCGGTGCATCTCCTCGGCGGGCTTGAGATGGCGGTCGGCGTTGCGCTCGCGCCGAAAGCCCAGCTCGTCGATCGTGCAGCCATGGCGGATGCAGGTGACGACGTCCTGCAACTGGCGGCGTTGCGGGGCATGGAAGAGCACGTCGTTGGTGACGACCGTAGGCACGCCGGCCTGGGCGGCCAGGTTCGACAGCGCGTGCAGCCGCAGCTGGTCGCCCGGCCGACGGCGCAGCGTCAGGGCCAGGTAGGCGCCGGCCGAGAAGGTGGCCTTGATCCGGCGCAGGCGCTGGGCGCAGACCGCGTCGGCGTCATCAGCGACCAGCACCGCGATCAGGCCCTCCGCATAGGCCGGCAGATCGGCCCAGTCGAGATTGCAGCGCGCCTTGCCGGCCCGGCGCTTGCCCAGCGACAACAACCGACACAGACGGGCATAGGCGGGCCGGTCGGTGGGGTAGACCAAGATCCCCGTTCCATCGACCAGGTCCAGGCGACAGCCCACGATCAGCCGCACGCCGGTGTCGCGGGCGGCCTCGTGGGCCCGGACGATCCCGGCCAGGGAGTTGCGATCGACGACGGCCACCGCCTCGATCCCGCACAGGGCCGCCTGGGCGAACAGCTCCTCGGCCGAGCTGGCGCCGCGCAGGAACGAAAAGTGCGACGTCGTCTGCAGCTCGACATAGCGTGGGCCAAGGGGGGTCTGGTCGCTCATCCGAACAGCCCGTGCAGCCACCAGGACAGGTCGCCGGTGGCGGCCTGCTCGCCGTCGCCGCGCCGGAACACCCAGAACCGCGCGCTGGCCTCGTCCTCCAGCTGGAAATAGTCGCGCACCGCGTCGAGCTCCCCGTCGCGCCGCCACCATTCCCCGAAGATCCGCTCGGGCCCGTCGGCGCGCACCACGCGTCGGCGTGAACCGCGCCAGGTGAAGGACACCGGCGGCTGGTCGGGCAGCAGGGCCACCGTTGCGATCGGCTCGGGGCGGGCCAGCAGGCGCACCGGCCGGGGCCAGCCCGAAGGCCAGCGCTCGCCGGTCGGCGGCGCCGTCGGGGCGATCTTGCGCACCGCCCGCTCGGGCACGTCGCTCTGGGCCGGGGCGACCCGGTAGAAGCGCCGGTGGCCGAAGCGGTTGGAAAGGGTGTCGATCACCTCGCCGATGTCGGCGACGGCCGGCGCGGTCAGGTCGCTGGCCATGGGCCGCCAGTCGAGCGGCTCGGCCATGGGCGCGGCCAGGGTCATGGCCTCGACGCCGAAACCCGGATCGACCGTCTCCAGCCTGTCGCAGAGCAGACGGGTCAGGCGCTTGATGTCGCGCACGGGGCGGGCGACCCCGACCCGCATCGCCTCGATCCGATTGTCCACCCGATGGAAGCGCAGGTCCAGGACGCGGGCCCCCAGGCCCCGGCCTTCGAGAGCCGCGCACAGCGCCTCGACCAGCTGCAGGGTGTAGCGGGCCAGGGTCTCGGGGGCGCCGATCGGCTCGGCGAACACCCGCCGGACCTGGATCAGTTCCGGGCTTTCAACCGGGTCGATCGGCTCGGCGCTGCGGCCGAACGCCTGGTCAAGGCGTCGCGTCAGCTCCGGGCCGAACCGCAGCGCCAGGCTGGCGCGCGGCGCGGTCGCGAGCTCGCCGATTCGGTCAAAGCCCAGACGGCCCAGGCCATCGACCGTCTCGGGGGCGAGCCGCAGGGCGCGGATGGGAAGCCCTGTCAGCATGCGGCCGCTGTCCCCCGCCGGGGCGACCAGCGCGCCGCGGGCGGCGAACCGCGCCAGGGCGTGGGCCGCGCCCCAGGTGTCGGCGATGGCCGCTCGGGCCGCGTGGCCCGACACGGTCAGGCGATCGATGATGTCGGCCAGAAGCGCGGCTTCGCCGCCGCACAGATGCGCCGCGCCCGTGACGTCCAGGACCAGGCCGTCCGGCGGATCGGCCGCGACGATGGGCGAATAGAGGCGCAGGCCCCACAGCGCCAGACGCTCCAGCGCCAGGGCGTCGCCTTGCGGATCGGCGTCGTGCGCCACCAGGTCGGCGGCCAGGGCCCGGGCCTGGGCGGCGGCCATCCCCGGATGCAGACGCAGGCCTTGGGCGGCGGCGTCCGCGGCCGTCACCAGTCGCTGTCGCCCGCCCCGACCGATCATGACGATCGGCGTCTCAACCGGCGGCGCGCCGGCTCCAAGCCGGCGGCGCAGGCGATCGGTGGACCAGGTCGGCAAGAAGAGCGAGACGACCCGTCTCATCACAGGCTTCCAGTTCGAAATCAGCGCATTCGCCGGCCTTGCAGCGGATCAGTTCGACAAACCATCGGGCCCGTCCCACCCCCGCCACCGGCAGGGGCGCCGAGGGCAGGGCGGTCACCCGCCAGCGGGTCACCGCCGCGGTCGGCTGGCCAAAATCGGCCGCGTCGGCCTGGCGGCGCCAGCGGCGCAGGATGACGGCCAGGCTCGTCCCGCTTTCGGCCGCCAGCTGCAGCCGGCGCGAGGCCGTCATCGACAAGCGCCCCACCTCGCCCACGACCGCCCCGAATCCGCCGTGGCGCAAGCCTTCCTCGGCGGCGGCCAGGACGCTCTTGTCATCATCCATTTCGCCATAGATCACCCGGTCGGGGGCCAGGCCCGCCAAGTCGAGCGCCGGCGCGAAAAGGTCGCGCCGCGCCATGCACCACAGGACCGGCCCGCGCGTGCGCGCCGCAATCCCGGCTGCGAACAGGGCCGCAACGGTCGTGTCGATCGCTCCGCCGCCGCCGCCGGCCACCTCGTGCAAGGCGCCCAATCGCAGGCCGCCCTCGGGCAGACGTGCGTCGACGGCCGCGACGCCGAACGGCAGCACGTCGCGGACCGCGCGTCCGCCCGCCTCGATCCGCTCGATGTCGGCGCGCAGGGACAGGAACGCAGAAGGGATCCGCGGATCGGGCATGGGGTCCGGAACGAGAGGGCGAAAAACATGTTCCTTATTTGTTCTTCCTGCGCCATGCTGGAGTCAAGCGGAGTCCGGGCGAACGTCGTTTTGGCCGCAGAGGCGAGACCCGGCCCATGGAACGCCTCGGCCACCATCGAGTTTGGATTCGAAAGGAGCGCGATGTGACTGATATCACTCCGGAAATCAGCGACGCCCTTTACGACCCTAAGGCCGGCGGCGCTCACATGCGGTTCTGGTGCTCGATGCACGACCCCGAAGCGTTCTGGTTGCGCCATCCCGATGTCGCCCGCTGCGAAGCCACCTTCCTGATGGGCGAAGAGATCGGCGACCAGGGCTACGAGGTGCGCCTGTGGCTGACCCACGAGGGCTGGGAACGCGCCCTGCGGCCCGGCGTCGATCGCTCCGATCATGCCCAGTTCGACGCCATAGGCGGCCGGACCTCCGCCCGAGGTCGGTCCTGATGTGCAACGAATACGCCCGGCTGATCGCCCTGGCGAAGCTGAACGCCGCCCTGGCGGCCAAGCAGTTGCCCCTGTTCGAATGGGCTGAAAACCAGATTCCCAACGACCTGGACGGCAAGGACAGCGTCAGGATCAGCGACACCGCGCCCGTGTTCCGGTTCGATGGCGAGCGCCTGGTGGCGTCGATGACGCCTTGGGCCTGGAAGGCGCCGAACGGGCGGCCGGTGTTCAATTACGTCACCGAGACGAGACCCGGCTCCAGTCAGATCCGAAACTTCACCCAGAGCGACCGCGTGCTGGTCCTGGCCACCGGTTTCTACGAGTTCACCGCGCCGACGGACCCGAAGACCAAGCTCAAGGACAAGCACCTTTTCACCCTCAAGAACCAGGATTTCTTCTGGATCGCGGGCGTCGTCAAGGAAGGCGCGTTCACGCTGCTGACGACCGCGCCGGGTCCGGACCTGGCGCCCTATCACGACCGGCAGGTCGTCATCCTGCCGCCGTCGGACGGACTGGCCTGGTTGACCCTGTCCAAGCCGTCCCAGACCCTGCTGCGCACGCTGCCCGAGGGGTCTTTGGCGGTGACCACGCTGCGGCGGGACGGGATGGATCTGGCGGCCTGACGGGCCGCAGGCGCCGCCGTCGGCCGACGGCGGCGGCGACTCAGGAGCGGGCCTGTCCCGGACGGGGGAGAAGCGCTTGAATCGTACAGACAACGCCGGTCGGCTCGAAGGCCAGCGTGACCTCGCCCTTCAACTCGCCAGCCAAGCTTCGCTCGATCATCCGCGACCCAAAGCCGCGACGCTTGGGCGCGACGACCAGCGGTCCGCCCGACTCGCGCCAGCAGAAGACAAGGCGATCCTGCTCTGCCGTCTGAACAGTCCAGGAGACGTCAACCTGCCCGCCTTGCGCCGACAGCGCGCCATATTTGGCCGCGTTGGTCGCCAATTCGTGCAGGGCCAGGGCGAAAGGCACCGCCTGGGCGTCGTTCAACAGCACCGGGCAGCCCTCAATCGCGATGCGCCCGCTGGCCATGAACGGTTCGAGCGCTGTGCGGACAAGCGCCGCCAGGCCGCCCGACCAGCCGGTGCTGGTGATCAAGTCGTGGGCGTCCGAGAGGGCCGCCAGGCGGTTCTCGAAGGTCTGACGCAAGGGCGAGGTTCCGAAGGTCTGCGCTGAAATCGCCTGGATGGTGGCCAGCAGGTTCTTGATCCGGTGGCTAAGCTCCCCGTTGAGCAGTCGGGCTCGTTCCAGGGCCGCCAGGTAGCTGGTCTCGTCGCTGAACGTGCACAGCGCGTAGCTGTCATAAGGCGTATCGATGGCCGTGGCGCTGACCGAGAGGTCGATCATCTCGCCATCGGGACGGCGGTAGCGCAACGGTTCGTCGATTATGGTTTCGCGGCGCAGGACCGCGCGCGCCGTGGGATACTCCTCTGCGGCGTAGGGCCGCCCATCCGGGTGGACGCCGCCATAGGAGCCATAGTCGGGCAGGACCTGTCCGAGCATGTCGTGGCCCATGATCGCCGCCGAGGCCTTGTTGTAGAGCAGCAGTTGGCCGTCAGGAATGGCGGCTAGGATGACGCCGACCGGGACCTGGTCCAGCACGGCCTGTAGCCGCGCCTCCTTCTCGCGCAGGCGCTCCTCGGCCCGCGCCCGCTCGGCCGCGTGCCAGGTGCGCCGCGCGGTCTCGTTGATCAACAGGAGGTCCTGATCGCTCCAGCGACGCGGCCGCGTGCTGGAGACATAGAGCCATCCTCGCAGCGTCCGTTCGAAGACCAGGGGCGTCTCGACGAAACCCGCCACGCCGATCTCAGCGAACGCCGAAAGCACGGCGGTCTGTCGCGCGAAGACTTCGCCGACGTCGGTCACGACCATGGGTTCATTGCGATTGAGCGCGGCGAGCCTCTCGGGTCCGTAGACGTCCACGGCGTGCCGACCGCGCATCGAGGGCAGGCTCCCCGAGAGCCATTCGCTCGCGACGTAACCGACGAAACGATCGGGCTCCAGCTCCACCAGACCCACCGAATCAACGCCAAGCTGGCGCCCCAGGTGAGCGCAGGCGAAATCGACCGCGGCGCGGGCGCTGACGTGGGCGTTCAGGCCGTCCTGCAGCGCCAGCAGAAAGGGGCTTGGATCGATTTGGGTCGCCTGATCTTGGACTGTGCTCACTGGTCGCCCCGCCGGCCTGCGCAACTTGCAGAAGCTCTACCTTCGATACCGCGATACTCGGGACGCCCGCTAGAAAAACCTGTCTGTAGCCTACGTCTCGTGACGCCGAGCCCCTGAACAGGCGCGTCAGAAGCCGTCCCGCCGCGGCCGATGGGGGGGCGCCCGCAAAGGCCCATCGCGCCGCAGGCCTCCAGCCCCCGCCCTCGCGTCCGGCGCGGCCGTCGACCGCCGGCGGCGCGCCGTCGGTCTTGCCCCGCCACAAGGCAGGCGAGGCCTTCCGACCTCTGGCCGCAAGGCTCCACGGAACCAAAGGCCGCGTCTTCCGCTCAAGCGTTGCTTTGTTGGAGGCGTCCTCGTGTTCGACAAGAAACCCGCTTCACCCGCCGCCGGACGAGTGATCCTGACCTATGGCCGCAGCCTGATGGCCTTGGTCATCGCCCGCTCCCTGGCCCAGCGCGGGGTCGAGGTGATCGGCTGCGACGACGTCGACCTGACGGTGCTGTCGTTCTCCAAGCACGTGCAGGAAACCTTCACGGTCGCGCCCTGGAGGACCGCGCCCGAACAATTCCTCGACGACCTGGAGGCGGCCGTACGGGACTACGCGCCGCGCGATGGCCGGCCCTATGTCCTGATGCCGGTGTTCGCCGAAGCCGAATTGATCGCGCGCCATCGCGACCGTTTCGAACCGACCGTCAAGCTTGCGGTCCCCGAATGGAAGAGCATCGACCTCGTCCACCCCAAGCACCACCTCGCACGACTGGTCGAGCAGGCGGGCCTGCCAGCGCCCCGGTCCTGGATCATCGACAGTGACGACGCCTTGGCCAGGATCGCGCCAGAGCGAGACTACCCGCTGATCGTCAAGCCGAGCACGGGCGAGGGCGGTCGCGGGGTCAGCATCGCCGCTTCGCCCGACGCGGCGATCACGCAGGCCCGGGAGCTCGGCTTCAATCCGCCGCCCTTGCTGCAGCAGTTTGCGCCTGGCCAGGACTACTGCGTAGCGGTTCTGGCCAGGCAGGGACGCCTGACGGCCATGATGGCCTATCGCAACCTGACCACCTTCCCGCGCAAGGCGGGGGCCGGCGCGATGCGCGAGACCGTCGATGCCGAGCCCTTCCGCGCCGCCACCGAGCAATTGCTGAGCGCCACCGCCTGGACCGGCCTGGCCGAGCTGGATTTCCGCTGGGCCGGCGGGCCAGCCGACGCGCCGCAGCTGATCGAGGTCAATCCGCGCTTCTGGGCGGGGATTTTTCACTCGATCCAGACCGCGGTCGATTTTCCCTGGCTCCTCTACCTGCAAACCATCGGCAAGCCGCTCGACGATGTGGGCCAGCCCAATATCGGCGCGCGCACCAAGACCCCCGGTGTCTGGCTTCTGGCCGCCATCGAGGAGATCGCCGCTTCGGCCCCAAGGTCGGCGGCGGCGGGCCAGGCCTGGCGCGCCCTGCGCGACCGGCTCACCGCCGGTCAGTGGGCCGACCTGCGGCGCGATCTTGGCCAAGCCAGCGGCGTGCAGTCCCTGGGTGAGATAACGGCGCGGCTGCGCGCGGCGCTCGCCGAAGGGCGCCAGGCGCCGAGCGAACTGAGCGCCGACGATGATCCCCTGGTCGGCTTGGGCGCCCTGTTCGTGCTCAGTTCCTTGGTCAAGCATGGCCGCCTGCCCGATGAGCTGACGTACGAGGCCGGCGCGGACGCCGGCCCGGGCGGCGTCAGGACGCGCCGCTCCAGGCGTCCCACGATCGGCGTCACCATGCCCGACCATGGCGAGACCCCAGCGTGGCTGGCCTTGAAGGTGGCGGTTTGGCTCGCTGGCGGACGGGCGGTTCGCTTGACGGCGCGGGCGCCGCGCGATCCTCGGACGATCGACGGCCTGATCTTCGGCGGCGGCTCGGATGTCTATCCGCTAAGCTTCGAAGGACAGCCCAAGCCGGGCTATCGCTATGACCTGGCGCGTGGCGACATGGAGGCCTCCTGGGTCCTGGCGGCGCGCCGACACGACCTTCCGGTTCTGGGTGTCTGCCGCGGCGCCCAGATGCTCAACGTCCTGGCTGGCGGAGCCCTGCATATGGACCTGGCCGCCTTTGAAGGCGCCAACCTCAAGCCGACGGCCTGGCAAAAGCTGACGGCGCGCAGGGCCGTGGCCGTACGGCGGACCTCCCGGTTCGGCCAGATCGTCGGCCGCGGTCGGCTGATGGTCAATGTCATCCACCAGCAGGCGATCGACCAGCTTGGCGTGGGTCTGACGGTCGCGGCGCGCCAGGACAACGGGGTGATCCAGGCCATCGAGGATCGCTCTCGAAGATTCTGGATCGGCGTTCAGTTCCACCCCGAGCTTCTGATCTATCGCCCTGTCCATCGCCGGCTGTTCAAGGCCCTGGTCGAGGCCGCCCGTCGCCGCCGCGCCGAGCGATCCGCAGTGGCCCCCGACCCGAGAGGCGGGGGGTGACGGACGATCTGACGGCGCGCCTGACGGCCTTGGCCCAGACCAGCGGGCCTTGGCTGGGGCCCTTGCTGGCCGGCGCGGCCTTCGCCGAGGCCCTGGTGGTCATCGGCGTCTTCGTGCCCATCACCCCTGTGCTGGTGGCGATCGGGGCGGCCATGGGCGGCGGCCTGCTGGGACCGGGGCTGCTGCCCTGGGTGATGGCGGGCGCCTTCCTGGGCGCGGCGGCGTCTTACGAATTTGGCCTGTATCTGCGCGTGCGCGGCCTGCAGCCGCCGCGCTTGCCGGCCAAGGCCCGCCAGTTGGCGCAAAGCCTCTTCCTGCGTCATGGAGCCGCCGCCATCCTGATCGCGCGCTTCCTGGGCCCGCCGGCCACCGTGACGCCCTGTCTGGCCGGATGGTCAGGCTTGCCGCGCGGTCGGTTCCTGGCCGCCAACGCCCTCGCCAGCGTGGCCTGGCCGCTGGCCATGGTCGCCATCGGCGCCCTGGGCGGCTGGATCGCGACGCGCTAGCGCCTCGATCTCGCGCAGGTCGCGCTGGCCTGGACCCATGCCCGACTGGGCGCCCGGCATGCGGCAGGCAGCTCGGGCGGCCGCGCGTCCCTGCCAGGTTCCGTTCGTGAACGCTTGTCCGAGAGACGAGTTTTTCTCAGCGCCCTCGGCCTGAAGGCGCTGATCACGTCCGCACGCTCTGTTTCACAGTGTTGCATCATGGTTCTAACGCCCAATCTCTCCTCCGACTTCGTCACCCTCTTTGTCACCATCGGTCCGATCGACACGGCCGCGGTGTTCGCCGGCCTGACCGCCGCGACATCCGGACGCGAGCGCCAAGGTCTGGCGCGACGCTCGGTGCTGATCTCCGGCGCGGTGATGATCCTCTTTGGACTGCTTGGCGGTCTGGTGCTCTCGCTCCTCCATGTGACGCTTGCGGCCTTCCGCGTGGCCGGCGGAGCGCTGCTCTTTCTCCAGGCCTTGACCTTGACCTTCGCCAGTCCGGGCCTGTCCTCGATCAATGACAGCGAGCGGCGCGAGGCCCAGGGTCTTGACGACATGGCGGTCTTTCCCCTGGCCTTCCCCTTGATCGCCGGACCCGGCAGCCTTTCGGCCATGGTTCTGCTGGTCGGGCGGGCCACGACCCTTGCCGCTCAGGCGGCGGTCTTCGCCAGCCTGCTGGCCTGCCTGCTCCTGACCTATGGCGCGATGCGGATCGCCGGGCCGCTGATGCGCTGGCTGGGCAAGACGGGCGCCGACGTCGTGGGACGGATTTCCGGGGTATTGCTGGCCGCGCTCGCCGTGCAGTTCGTCTTCGACGGCTTGCGTCAGGCCGCGCTCTAGCCGCGCCTGCAACCGACGGCAGAGCGGTCGGCCGGCGTGATCGGGATGATCACGCTCGGAGCGCGCTGCTCCGGCGCTGTCGCCCAGAGTCTGCGCGACTGCCCGCTCAGCGCCCGGGGGGCGAAAAAGCCTCTGCGGAGCGGTGCGGCCGAGTGCGACGGGCGCAAGCGTCCCCTGGCGCGACGCCTGTTTGCGTCGTCGCAACGTCTAGGCGGCCATGTCCTTCTGGCGAGCGGGGTCATCGTCAAGCAGGTGGCTCGCTGAGGGCCGGCTTGCGCCGTCAAGCCAGCGACCGACCAGCCGGCCATCGCGGCCGTGGATCCAGACTTCGCCTTGCGGGTCGGCGGACGCCAGGGCCCTGGCCCGCCGCTCGGCCTCGCCTGCGGTCTTGAAGAACAGCACTTCGCCCGTCTGGCTGATTTTAACGCACCAGCCGCCCTCAAACGGCGACACGACATAGACGGCGTTCATTCCAGATCCCACGCTCGATCAAGACAAGGTCAAGCTCTGAACGCCGCTCGCGGGGATCGGTTCGCTAGCGCGTCTGCCCGTCGTACGGGCGAGGATCGCCGGGATCGAGCGGCGGCGGCTCATTCGGGACGAGGTCTGGGCCCGGCGGATCGACGATTTCCGGCGGCGCGCGGGAGGGATCGAGTTCCGGCGGCGGTGGATCGGCTTGCGGGGCCGCGGCGGATTTGGTCATGATCGGGTTCCTGGCGTCGCGGCCAAACGCTCAGGACGGCGGCCCGCTCCAAGCTGGATCCACGGAGATCATGCGCCTGGCCGCCCAGCCCGACGAAGCCGCGCCTGGACGGACTGTAGATCTGGATTGCGTCGCTCATGGCGCGCGCGACCAACGGCGCAAGCGACGGCGTTTCCTCGGCGAGGGCCGCGGTGACGGCCACCATGGTGGCGAGGTCTCGCTCCAACAACCGGCGGCGCTGGTCGGTGATCCGTTCGCGCCAACGCTCGCCGCCGCCGCTCGGCAGGGCGGCGAGCGCGCGATCGCAGTCGGCGATCAACGCGGCGACCCGTCGCTCCAGCCCGATCGCCCGCGCGCAGGCCATGAAGTCTTGTTCCACCATCACGTCCCCCTTTCCGCGCCCGAAATCAACAAGGCCCTAACGGCCTTGAGGCAGAGCAACGTCCCGGAGTCGAAAAGCGGCCCTTGACGTCCGCTTGGGCGCGGCCTGCCGCGCCGACCGCCATCGACCCGGCACGGCTGGCGGGCGCTGGGCCCTGCTCGGAGGCGACCGCATCAGCCGGGGCGCACCCCGTGCGAGGGCTTGTCATCCCAGGCCGGTCATGCGGTCGCATTGCGTTTCGGCTCCGACGCACGGGATGCGCATTCGCAATGCTGACGGCCCTACGAACGCCTGGCGTCAATCGAGGAACCGCTGTCCCTGCGCCGGCTGCGGGGACCTCGACCTCAGCCGCTGGCGGCTTTTCGCGCGCCCCCCTTGGCCGCGGCGGGTCGCAACAGGCGAAGGGCCTGGCCGCCCACGGATCGGATCCCGGCCGCGCCCATGGGATCATCGCGTTCAATCGCTCGCGCCCCGCTTTCGACGCGCTCGGTCATGGCCGCGACGATGGCGTCCATGTCGATGTCCGAGCCGCCCTTCCGGGCCAGTTGGAGCAACTGCGACAGGGTGGTCGACATGACCAGCTCATGGCCCATGACCCTGGCCTTCAACAGCTGAAAATCGTCGCGAAGGTCTCTGATGTCCTGCTCGATGCCCATGGCGGTTCCTTTCGGTCCGGCTAGGGTCCGAGGATGCCAGGCTTGACGCCAATGCCGATGGCTCAGCGCCCCTGGGCCTCGATTTCTCCAAGAGCTGGCCAGATCCGTGGCGTCCGAAAGGCGGCGGCGGCCCCTGGACTTGCAACGCTCGCCACTCTAGGCGCTCAATCTCGGTGCGCGGCGCTCAAGACGCGCGCCAGCGGCGGCTCCGGCAAGCCGCCGTGCACGGGGCGCCAGGACGACTTATCCACCGCATTTTGCTTGCCTATCCGGCACGGATCGCGGCAATGCGCATTTCACCGTGAGGCTGCGCGCCTTGGCGCGGGGCAGGTGTCGGCGTGACTGCGAGGGGGATAGCATGGCCTTATGGGGTCTGGTCGCGTTCGGGCGTCCGCGCTCTGGGGTCCCGCCGCTGCGAGCGTGCGCGAACGCCATCGCCCGGCGGATCGGCCGTCCATGATCGGCCAGGACAGTCTGTCCACTAAGACTCTGGACAATCGCGCCCTCAGCTTCCTGGCGGGAGGCGGCGAGCTGGGCGCTATGATCCGCGCTCACGACTGGTCCGCGACGCCGCTGGGTCCGCCTGAGCACTGGCCGCAAAGTCTGAAGACCACGGTGGGCATCATGCTGACCTCGCGCCAACCGATCTGGGTCGGCTGGGGTCCAGAGCTGACCTACCTCTACAACGATCCGTACAAATCAATCATCGGCGGCAAGCACCCCTGGGCGCTGGGGCGGCCGACCCGCGAGGTCTGGAGCGAAATCTGGCCTGACATTGGCCCGATGCTCGAAACGGCCATGGGCGGCCGCGAGGGCACCTTTGTCGAGGAACAGCTCCTCATCATGGAGCGCAACGGCTACCCGGAGGAGACCTACTACACCTTCTCCTACAGCCCGGTGCGCGGGGACGACGGGCTGCCCGGCGGCATCATCTGCGCCAACAGCGACGACACTCAGCGGGTGATCGGCGAGCGGCAGCTGGCCTTGCTGCGGGATCTGGCGGCCGAGACGGCCACGGCCAAGGACTGGCGCGAGGCCTGCGACCAGGCCGCCAAGGCCCTGGCGCGCAATCGTCATGATGTGACCTTCGCCCTTCTCTATGTCGTGGAGCCTGGCGCGGAGCAGGCCGAACTGGCCGCGGCCACCGGTGTGAGCCCGGGCGACCCGGTCGCGCCGGCGACGTTGGCTCTGGGCGATGCGGCGATCTGGCCGATCGGCCAAGCGCTCGCGGGCGGGGCCGCCGTAACGGTCGACCTGGCGGCCCTGGCCTGAGGGAGAAGGGCGCGTGGGATCGTCCGTCAAACCAGGCGATGGCCTTGCCGCTCGCGAGCGCCGGGGACACAGGTCGCCAAGCCGTGTTGATCGTGGGCCTGAGCCCCTATCGCGCCATCGACGAGACCTACCGCAGCTTCCTGAGCCTGGCGGCCGGCCAGATCGCCTCGGCGATCGCCAGCGCCGAGGCCTATGAAGCCGAACGTCGGCGCTCCGAGATCCTCGCCGAGCTCGATCGCGCCAAGACCACGTTCTTCTCCAATGTCAGCCACGAGTTGCGCACGCCCCTGACCCTGATGCTTGGGCCGCTCGAAGAGCTCCTCGCCGGCGCGTTGACGCCGGAGGTCCGAGAACAGGTGAGTCTCGCCAGCCGCAATGGCGGCCGGCTGCTGCGACTGGTCAACAGCCTCCTCGACTTTTCACGCATCGAGGCCGGGCGCGTCCGGGCCAACTACGCGGCGGTGGATCTGGCCGCCTACAGCGCCGAGATCGCCTCGTCCTTCCGTTCGATCATCGAGAAGGCCGGTCTCCATCTCGATATTCAAGCCAAGCCTTTGCCGCATCCGGTCTATGTCGACCCGGAGATGTGGGAAAAGGTCCTGCTGAACCTGCTGTCCAACGCCTTCAAGTTCACACTCCAGGGAAAGATCACCCTGACCGTCGAGCCGACCGGCGACGGGCGCTTCGTCGAGGTGTCGGTAAGCGACACCGGGATCGGCGTGCCAGCCGGCGAGCTCCCCAAGCTCTTCGAGCGCTTCCACCGCGTCGAGGGCGCCCAGGGCCGCAGCGTCGAGGGCAGCGGCATTGGTCTGGCGCTGGTCCACGAACTGGTGCGTCTGCACGGCGGTCAAATCGCCGTCCAGAGCGTGGAAGGGGAGGGGACAACCTTCAAGGTCAGCCTGCCGATCGGCCACGCCCATCTGCCGAGCGACCAGGTCCGGGCGGCCGCGCTCCTTGCGCCCGCCAGCCGCATCGGCGACTACTTGGAGGAGGCCGCGCGCTGGCTTCCAGGCACGGCGTTTGGCGGCGATGGCCTCGAACCGGCCCCCGTCGCGTGGCGCGCGTCCAGCCCTGAGACCAGGCCGCGGGACGGCAAGCGGATCCTGCTGGCCGACGACAACGCCGACATGCGCGGCTACGTGGCCAGGCTGCTTGAGGGCCAAGGCTATCGCGTCGACGCGGTCGCCGACGGTGCGGCGGCCCTGGCGGCCGCGCGCGCCGCCCCGCCCGATCTGCTGCTGACCGATGTGATGATGCCCAAGCTCGACGGCTTTGGCCTGTTGACGGCCATTCGCGGCGATCCGGCCACCCGCAGCGTCCCGGTGATCCTGCTGTCGGCGCGGGCCGGCGATGAGGCCAAGATCGAGGGCCTCGACGCCGGCGCCGACGACTATCTGGTCAAGCCGTTCGCCGCGCGCGAGCTTCTGGCCCGGGTCAACGCCAACGTTCAGATGGCCGCAATTCGGCGCGGGGCCGACCGCGCCGTCTGGGCCAGCGAGCAACGGTTCCGGATCAGCGAGGACCGCCTGCGCCTGGCCCTGTCGTCGGGTGGCGTGGGCGTGTTCGAGTGGGAAATCGACAGCGACAGCGTCGCGGTCCTGGGGTCCGTATCCAGGCTCTACGGCGTCGACCCGGCCGCCGCCGAGAGCGACGGACTGCCGTTGCAGGCCTTCATCGGCGGGATCCATTCTGAGGATCGCGACCGCGTCCAGAGCGCGATCGCCCAGGCCGTGGAGCACGGGTCCCATTTCCATGCCGAGTATCGGGTGACCGGCGCGGGAGAGGAACGCGACGTGATGGCGTTCGGCGACCTGCATACGCGTCCTGGCAAGGTTCGCCTGCTGGCCGGCGTGATCGTCGACGTCACCGACTTGCGCCGCGCCGAGCGGGATCTCCTGGCGCTCAACCGCGATCTGGAGCAGCGCGTCGCCGAGGAATTGGCCCAGCGCATGCAGGCCGAGGAGGCGTTGCGTCAGGCCCAGAAGATGGAAGCGGTCGGCCAACTGACCGGCGGCGTCGCCCACGACTTCAACAATTTGCTGACGGTGATCATCGGCGGCCTGGAGACCTTGCGGCGCGCCGGCGCGGCCGAGGAGGCCCGGGCCAAGCGGGCGCTGGACATGGCCCTGCAGGGCGCGCAGCGCGCGGCGGGCCTGACCAGTCGCCTGCTGGCCTTTTCGCGCCGCCAGCCGCTCGAGCCCAAGCCGCTCGATCTCAACATCCTCGTGCGGGACATGACCGATCTGCTGCACCGAACCCTGGGCGAACAGATCGAGCTGGAAGGCGTGCTGGCGCCGCGGCTCTGGTCGGTCGAGGCCGACCAGAACCAGCTGGAAAGCGCGCTGATCAACCTGGCGGTCAACGCCCGCGACGCCATGCCCGAAGGCGGCAAGCTGACGATCGAGACGGCCAATACCGAGCTGAGCGATCACTACGCCGCCCAGGACGCCGAGGTCATTCCCGGCCAATATGTGATGATCTCCGTCAGCGACAGCGGCTCGGGCATGTCGCGCGAGACCTTGGCGCGGGTGTTCGAGCCGTTCTTCACGACCAAGGAGGTCGGTCGCGGCACCGGTTTGGGCCTGTCGATGGTCTACGGCTTCGTCAAGCAGTCGGGCGGCCACGTGACGGTCTACAGCGAGGAAGGGCAGGGCACGACGGTGAAGCTCTACTTCCCGCGCCACCACGCGGTCGCCGCGCCGCAAAAGGCGGCCGGCCCGGAAACGGCCCCAAGCGGCGTCGACGGCGAGGTCGTGCTGGTGGTCGAGGACAATGACGACGTGCGCGCCTATTCGGTGCAGATCCTCCAAGAGCTTGGCTACGGCATCATCGAGACGATCAACGCCGAGCAGGCCCTGGACGTGCTGCGCAGCAACCGGCGTATCGACCTGCTGTTCACCGATGTTGTGCTGCCGGGCAAGAGCGGCCGAGTGATCGCCGACACCGCCCAGGCCCTGCGGCCCGGGCTGAAGGTGCTGTTCACCACCGGCTATTCCCGAAACGCTATCGTTCATCAGGGCCGCCTCGATCCGGGCGTGCAGTTGATCGGCAAGCCCTTCACCTTCGAGCAGTTGGCGGTGAAGATCCGTGATCTGTTGGATCGTCGGTAGACACATCGACGAATTTCTCGGCCGATGGGACGTCACGCCGTCTTGAACGCGCCATCGCCGCGGGCCGCCAAACCCGAACGCGGGTCCCTGCCTTAGCGTCACGAGACCAAGCGACCGATGGGTGCCTTGAATGCCGCATCAACTGGCGCTATATTGCGTCAGAATTCGAGGAGCAAATAGCAATGGCGCTGCAGGCCTATGCCGACGAAGGCTTCTTCGCGCCGGGCAAGATCGCCGACGTGTTCCGCACCACCAGCGAAGAGGTCGCGCGCACGGTGGGGCTTGGCCGTGACGCAGTCCAGCGTAAGGAACGCGTGCGGTCCGACCGCACCCAGCGGCGACTTCGCGAGATGGTCGAGATCGTCAACAAGGTCGAGCCCAGGTTCGGCTCGGCCATGATGGCCTACGCCTGGTATCGCTCAGAACCGCTGGCCGGCTTTTCGGGGCAGACCGCCATGCAACTGGTTCGGGACGGGCGCGGCGATGAGGTGCTTGACTATATCGACGCGGTGGACGCCGGCGTCTACGCTTAAGCCCCCCACATGCAGTTTGCTGGCCCGCTCTATCGAGCGCTCAATCCCGTCTACGCCCGCGACCCGATGTCTGGGCGCGGGGCGCAACTCTATGGGGGTCGCTTCAATCCCAAGGGGACGCCGGCCCTCTATGGCGCCCTGACGATCATGACCGCCGTTCGCGAAGCCAATCAGGTCGGGGCGCTCCAGCCCACGACCCTGGTCTCCTACGACGCCGAGATCGAAAGCATCTTCGACGCCCGCGACGATAAGGCCTTGGCCGCGCACGGCGTAAGCGCGCCGATCCTGGCCGACAATGGATGGCGCGACGAGATGAAAATCGATGGGATTTCGCGCACGCAGGCCTTCAGCCAGCGCCTGGTCGCCGAAGGCTTTCAGGGCCTGCTCGTGCGGAGCTTCGCGCCCGGATCGGGGGCCGGCGATCTCAACCTGGTGCTCTGGACTTGGGGGCCGGCCGCGCCGAGCCGACTGACGCTCATCGACGACGAAGGTCGGCTTTCCCGATAGAGGCTCACGCGCCACATATCTAAATGTTGGAGAAGAACGAGACTTCAGACTGTCTAAAGTCGGCTGAAGCTGTCGCGGTAGGATGAACTAGCGAACTCATCGGAAAAGAATTCGAGGCTCTCCTGACCTGATCGATCAGGATGACTTCGCGGCCCTCCGTTCTGATGTTGGCGTACAGGTGAGTTTTCGCCATCTGGCTCCGACGTGCTGCTCCCAACTGCATAGCATGTAGGCCGTCTGGAGACCCACGCAGGTCGTCACCTTCCTGACCTGCTCGGAGGCGATGGCGCCGCGACCGCCCGCAGAGAGCGCCCTGGTCCATTCACCTGGCGGGAAATGCGCAAAAAGCGTTTCCTCATCCGCTGGATTGAACGGCGGCGGGATGTCGGACACGCAGATCGTGGGTGTCGCGGGCCGATCCCGAAGTCCAAGTCCGTAGAGTGAGGGACGATGTTCAGGGGCATCTCCCGATTGCGGTCCCGCCATTTCGAGCGTCAACCACTGGCGCCGAGTTCACCAGGCCGAGGGCGCGCCTGACAAAGATCTGGTACGAAGGTCTTACTTCGTGTGTCGCCCCATCGGCGACCGTCCGATTGTAGGCAAAAGACTTCGGTTAGTCCTGCGGCAGCGGAACGGCGAACTTCGCCTTCAGAAGCAACGAGATCGTTATGGGCTATAGGTTCAAGTTTTCCGTCATCCCCCCGCTTCGCCGTGATGTGTTCGAGGCTTGGCATGCCGCCTTCGAGGATGGCCCCAACGGCCACTACCAGGCCGACGGGACAATTGAATTGCACGGAAGTTATCTCGCGTCAGGCCGACACTTATCTGACTATTTCGCGGCGCTACAAACTTGGGTTCTAGAGCAGGGTTCCGCAGTGAAGTTTGAAGGGGGCGATTACGTCCCTGAGGGTTACATGGATCCTGATCCGGTTGACCCAGATTACGATCCCCTCTGGCCTTTAGACAGATGAGAGGTGGGTGCTATCTCGTGCTTCGCAGACCAGCACCGCACCCATGAATTGCTGGGCGTCGGCACAGGCCTGGACACGCCACAACAAGCGTATACCACTGGAGGAGCGCATCGGCGCTGTTGCGAACTTCTGCGATTGCCGGGTCTGGCGCGAAAAGACCCCCGCGGGCGACCCGCGCTACGTATTCTTTGGTCGCCGGTCTGATGTCGAAGCCGCGCACTACCTGACGAACTGATCGATCTAGCCGTTCGGTCAGAGCTTGGCCGCTGCAAAAACAAGCAGGTTTTATCAGCAGCTTCGACATCAAGACCGGCACATGGCGAATGCGTCTTCACCCTGGGAATGGTGGCGTCGATCGCGAAGAAATTTGACCGCCATGAAGGCTGGTCGGGATCAAGCCAACACCGACGCTAGGCGTCATCTTGTCGTTCTCAAGTCAGCGGTCGTTTACGCCGAACTCGACAGGCTCGATCTGAAGCTCGAGACAGTGCGTCACCCTACTCGCATGGTATCGCTAGACGCATACGACGCTGGCGGCACCGCGGGCGTGTCCTTGGCCATCACCCCCAGAGGAGCGGGAACCGAATAACTACGGTGGCCAGTGAAGAGCGCTAGGCGGGAAATTTGGCTGAGCGGAGCGGCCCGCAGACCCCTTCAAAATTCGAAAATGGCCCGGCTAAAGCCGGGGGCGCTGCGTTCGCCCAAACGAGAACGTTCTCGGACCCGGCCTCGCCCGCCAAGCGCGCTTACCGAAGCCGGAGCGCGGCGGGAACAAGCTGCGCCGCTCAGCATTCTGTAACGCGCGTCCGCGACCAGGGAGAGTCCCCCTGGTACAGACACACGCTAAGCGCTAGCGTGGGGCGTGCGCACCGTTCCCCCCCTGGATCGGCCGCGCATATCCGGCCGAGCAAGAACCCTATCCTTTGCTCGGTCGGAGCCTCGTCCCTTCGTGCAGCACCGCTGGAACCGGCTGCACGAAGGGACGGGGGGTCACTATCGATAGCCCGATCAGGCCCGGATAACCTCGTATTCGCCGGGTGTGAGCGGGCCGAAATGCTCAATGATCCGTGATTGAGAGTCGTTCCCGGATTCGTTAACATTGGTGCGCAGGAGGCCAACGGCCTGAACTGTCCTTGCAAGTCACCGGCGTTTCATTCTTGAAGATCTTGGTATATCTCGCCCCGCCCTTGTACTGAGGGCTGCGCTCGTGATTACGAAGCGGATTTCATATGTGCAGTTACGGAACGATAGAATTACAAGCTGCCGCCGCTTGCTAATGTATGGTGCCGCAAAATGGGGTGCCTGCAGCCATGCCTGTAAGCAATATACGGCGGAGAATATTGCTGAAGTATTAAATTCTATTCAACCGGAAAGCGGATGGCACACGGGTGGCGTGAGGGTAGCGATAGGATCTCTCGAGAGAGACGAGTCCTAAACGAAAGCCTACAAGTCGACTATAGAAGTACTGGTGATTTGGGTGGAAGCGTGACGCTTTCATGTCGATCCCATCACCGTGATTGAAGTTTCTATAATGATGGTGAAGGTTCATTTGCATAATATGCAGGGGTAGTAGGCATCATTCGATCCCGATGGAAATGTTATCCAGTGCTAGCTCAAAATTCCTAGGGGGCGTGGTTATTATGGCTGACACGCCTGCATTTAGCCGGCGGATCGGGCAACTGTCGCTGCGGTCGGCGTCCGGCTCTGCCATTGCCGCGAACAGCCGGTGGATAGGCCTGCTAAGAGTGGCAGCGGACCTTGGCGTACGCAAACTCGGGTCGAAGCGCCTCGGGTATTTTCTCACGCTGCAAACGAGCTGATGATCCAGGATGGCAAGGCAACTATCACTGGCAAAAAATTTGACATCTAGTCGCCTCTCAACACCGGCGCCGAGCGTTGCGACAGCGCCAGACCAGCGGCGATCAGGCCGCCTAAGGTCGCGAGGCCGATCGCGCCCGCCAGCAGCAGCAATACACCGCTCCAGTCGACGCTCCAGCTGGCCTCGAACACCTTGACGACCACCGGCCAGGCGGCGGCGAAGCCGAGCAGCACGCCCGCCGCGCCGGCGATCAGCCCGACCGCGCCATACTCGATGACATAGGCGAGCAGGATCTGACCGCGCGTGGCGCCCAGAACCTTCAGGGTCGCGGCCTCGCGGGCGCGGGCGCGCGCTCCAGCGGCGATGGCGCCGACCAGCACCAGCAGGCCGGCCAAGCCGGCGACGCCTGCCGCGCCACGAACGGCCAAGGCCAGGCGGTCGAACAGGGCGGCCGCGGCGTCCAGCTGCTCGCGGACGCTGATCACGTTGACGCCTGGAAAGGCCTCGCCGAGCCGGCGGGTCAGGGCCGCTTCCTGGCCGCGGCTCAGGCGGGCGATCGCGACGCTGCGCAGCTCCGCGCCCTCCAGGGTCGCGGGGTTGAAGATCAGGTTGAAGTTGGGCCCGAAGCCGCCAAAGTCGACCTTGCGCAGCACCGCGATCCGCGCCTCGATCTCGCGGCCCAGAACCAGCACGGTGATCGTGTCGCCGACCTTGAGGCCGGCTGCCTGGGCGATCTCGGCGCTCAGCGCCACCTTCGGCGGACCGGCGTCGTTCGCCGGCCACCAACGGCCGGCGACCACGCCGCCGTTGCTTGGCTCTCTGGCCAGCAGCGACAGGCTGAGATCGTTGTCGAAGGCCCAGCGCTCGGACGCCTTGATGGTTTTGGTGTCGATCGGCTTGCCCTTGAGGGCGATGATCCGGCCCGTGGCGAAAGGCATGCGCAGATAGGCGTCCGCACGCAGCGGGCCCGTCACCCCGGCCACGGCGGCGTCGAAGGCGGCGGCGCGGTCGCCGGGGATCTCGGTGAAGATCATGGCCGGGGCGGTGCGCGGGGCCACGTCGCTGACCTGGGCCAGCAACGCCGATTGGATCAGCACCACGCAGGCCAGGAGGGCCACGCCCAGGCCGATGGCGGGACTGGCGGTCCGCGCCGCCGAGCGCGGTCCGGCCAGGTTGGCGAGGCCCAGTTTGGCGGGACCGCGCGTCAGGCCGCGAACCCTTCCCGCCAGCCACGCGGCCGAGCGGCCGAGCACGGCCAGCAGGCCGAAGGCGACCAGAACGCCCGCGATCATGATCGCCGCCGCCAGCGGGGTCGGCGCGGTGGCCACGGCCAAGGCCGCCAGGCCGGCGCCCGAAAGGGCCGCGCCGAGCGTCTCGAACCCGAGCGGCAGGCGGGCCTTGGGCGCACGGCGAAACAGCGCCGAGGGCGGAGTGGCCCGGGCTCTCGCCAGCGGCAGCAGCGAAAAGGCGGCCGCCGCCAGCATGCCGAACAGCCCAGCCTTGGCCAGGGGCCACGGATAGACTTTGAATAGCGCCGGGATCGGCAGGCTGGCGCCGGCCAACTGACCCAAGACCAGCGGCGCCAGCGCCCCGACAACCAGGCCGATCGTCACGCCCAGCAGGGCCAGCGCCGCGATCTGGATCAGGTGAAGGTCGCGGATCAGGCCGCTCTCCGCGCCGAGGGCCTTGAGCACGGCGATGTCCGGCTCCCGGGACGACAGATAGGCCGAAACCGCGCCGGCCACGCCCAGGCCGCCGGCCACCAGCGACGCCAGGCCGATGAAGCCGAGGAAGTATTCCAGTTGGTCGATTAGCCGTCGCGCGCCGGGCGCGCTATCGAGACGGTCACGGACCCGCAGGTGCGAGTCCGGCAGCGCCGCCTGCACGGCCTTGCCGACAGCGCGCGGGTCCTGGTTCGGCGCCAGGGCGATGCGCACGGCCCGTCCGGACAGGCCGCCGGGCGCCAGCAGGCCGGACCGTTCCAGGACGTCGCGGCGGACCAGCAGGCGCGGCGCCATCGAGAAGCCGCGCGACAGCCCGTCGGGTTCGCTGATCAGCTTAGCCCGCACGACCAGGGTGATGGGGCCGGCCTCGAACCGGTCGCCGATCTTCAGGTGCAGCCGGTCCAGCAGCGCCGTCTCCACCGCCGCGCCGGGCAGGCCGTCACGGTCGGCCAGGGCGGTCGCAAGGTTGGGCCCGCCCTCCAGGGTCACCGCGCCCGCCAAGGGGAAGCGCGCGTCCACGCCGCGAAGGCTCACCAGGCGGCGCTCGCCGTTTGGCGTCTGGGCCATGGCGCGCGCCGAGGCGGCGTAGGTCGTGACCCCCAGCTTGTCGAAGGCCGCGCGCTCCTGTTCGGTGAAGTCGCGGTTCTCGGCCGAGAATGATAGATCGCCGCCGAGGATCTCGCGGGCCTGGCTGGCCAGACCCTGGCGGAAGGCCTCGGCGGTCGAGCCGGCGGCGGCGATGGCCGCCACGCCCAGCGCCAGGCAGGCTAGAAAGATTCGAAAGCCGCGCACGCCAGAACGCAGCTCGCGGGCGGCCAAGCGGAAGGCAAGGGGCGGCCTCACGAAGCGATGCGCCCGTCGGCCATCCGCACGATGCGGTCGGCGCGGGCGGCCAGGGCCTGGTCGTGCGTGACCATGACCAGGGCCGCCCCGACCTCGGCGACGAGGTTGAACATCAGGTCCGCGACGGACGTGGCGCTGACGCTGTCCAGGTTGCCTGTCGGCTCGTCGGCGAACAGCAGGGCGGGGCGCACGGTCAGGGCGCGCGCCAGGGCGACGCGCTGCTGCTCGCCGCCCGACAGCTGGTGGGGATAGTGGGTAAGGCGAGCCGACAGGCCCACGCGGCCCAGCCAAGCCCGGGCGGTCGCCAGGGCGTCGTCGGCTCCGGCGATCTCCAGCGGCGTGGCGACGTTCTCCTCGGCGGTCATGTTGGGCAACAGGTGGAAAGACTGGAACACCAATGCGGTCCGGCCGCGCCGCAGCCGGGCCCGGCCGTCCTCGTTCAGCGTCGCCAGGTCCTGGCCGAACAGGTGAGCCGCGCCCGCGGTGGGGTCTTCCAGGCCGGCCGCGACCGCGATCAGCGACGACTTGCCCGAGCCCGACGGGCCGACCACGGCCACCCGCTCGCCGACGTTCACCGTCAGGTCGACGCCCCGCAGGATGTTCACCGGTCCAGCGGCCGAAGGCAGGGTCAGGGCGACGGCGCTCAGGGCCAGGGGGGGAGCCGGGGGCGAGACGTCGTCGGGCATGGTGTTTCCTGCGAGGCCGACCCTTGTTCGGCCGGCGGTCAGCCTACATAGAAAGGCATGGACCCGACCGCACAGCGTTTTCCAAGCCGTCGTCGTTTTTTGCTCGGCCTGGGCCTGCTGACCCAGATCGCCGCTGCTCCCAAGCCGCCTGTCGTAACCGTCCTGGGCGACTCGATCACCGCGGGCCTGGGCCTGCCGGCGCGTGACGCCATGCCCGCGCAGCTGCAGGCCGCCCTAGGCCGGCTGGGCGTACCGGCGATGGTCCGGGCGGCGGGCGTCTCGGGCGACACCAGCGCCGGCGGGCTGGCGCGGGTCGGCTTCAGCGTCGCGGCCGACACCAGGATCTGCGTCGTCGCCCTGGGCGGCAACGACCTGCTGCAGGGCGTGGAACCCGCCCAGACCAAGGCCAACCTGCGCGGCATCCTCCAGAAGCTGAAGGCGCGGAAGATCGGCGCGGTCCTGGTCGGCGTCGGCGCGCCGCCGGCCATCGGGGCGGCCTACGCCCGCGAGTTCAACGCGATCTACGCCAGCCTTGCGCGCGAGTTCGGCGTGCCGCTCTACGCCAACATCCTTGCCGGGGTGAACACGAATGCCGCCCTCATGCAGCGGGACGGCCTCCATCCCAATGCGGGCGGAGCCAGACGAATCGGCGAGGCCTTGGCGCCGATCGTAGCCAAGGCGCTCGGGGCGCGGGCGAGCTAGATCCTCTGAAGCTAGCAGAAGATCAGGCTTCAGGCGCCCGAGATCTTCTCACGTGACGGCGTCGGCAT
Source organism: Caulobacter hibisci (assembly GCF_016135805.1). Lineage (GTDB taxonomy): Bacteria > Pseudomonadota > Alphaproteobacteria > Caulobacterales > Caulobacteraceae > Caulobacter > Caulobacter hibisci. Next base: position 133,104 of record NZ_JADWOX010000006.1, on the reverse strand, counting down.
GCCGTACGGCACGACCGCATGCACGACGACGGCGGTGCGCTGCAGGCCCTCAATGCGCTCCACGCGCAAGGAATCGGTCATCCCGACAATCCGGCTGGCCAGCTTGAGAGTATAGCCGGTCAACACGATGAAGCGGAGACGCGATGGCCGTGGCGTAGCGGTTTCCCTGGTTGGGCGCGGTCGGCTTGGCGGCGAACGGATCGGCTGTTTCACCGGCGATCTTGTTCTCGATCAGAAGGCGGCGGAAGATGATCGGGTCGGTTTCGCCGCCCAACCTCTCCGCGCCTTCGGTCACGTCTAGGTCCCGGGCGCGTAGATGCTGGGCCAACATTTGCTGCAGATCCGCCTCCTTGACGACCGAGGTCAGGAAGGCAGCATCCCTGTGCGCAGTGTCGATGAAGCTGCCCACCCCTCCAGAGCGTCCTTCAGCGCCGTGCGATCATCTATCATCGGTCGCGGCGCGCATCGATCTTCCCGACCTGACCGAGATGCTGGCGGACACCGTTCGGCAGTTGCGCCGTGGATAGGGAGAGGGTCGCCCACCAGGATCACTGGCCCACCAAGCGCTCCCCAGCCTCAGAGCAAAAACGTGGGACAGAGTGTTCATTCCCAGAATAAGACGGCAATCATCCAGGCCGGCGCAGTCAAGCTTAGAAGCCTACATAGCGCGGGCGTCCGGCTCCTATATTTCCGATGAGATTTGTTCGCTGAGGATGTTGGGAGGACTTCGTTTCGTTCAACCCCACCAGGTTGGCTTGCCTGGCCTAAGCAGAGCGCGGAATAGGAGAAAAAGCGCGTGAATTAGAGCCGAGGCCGTCAGCCCAAAACCCCAAACGCGAAGAGTGGCGCCCCAAACAAAGGTTTCAGCACTGAATGGCCAGCCGCGGATGAGACAAAATGAAATACCAAAGATTGCGACCACGATGACCAAGTACACGACTTGTATGATGCGGTATTGGCGCTTGGGAAGCTGTTTTAACATCTCTGCACATAGGGGCTGATTTAGGCCTAGAATGCCCTAAGCAAGGATCTTTGCAAGTTAATTTGCGTCCACACAATTGCCTAATTTCTGATAAAATAGTTGGAGTCGGTTCAGAATTCTCTACAGAGGACTGATTTAATTGAGAGAATTCTGCATATAGTCTTTTCGCCTAACAAAGATTATCGGAAGAGCTCGTATGTTCGATACCGTTGCACATTGGCATATCCAGGTCGCGCGCCCGAGCTGCGAGGCCCACAGCGCACGGCGGCAGGAAGGCAATGGCGGGGATCACCATGTCGATGAACATGGCGATCGGGCTGGCGCACGTGGTCTCCGGAAGCGCTTTCGGCGTAATGAAACCCTACAACCCGGCAAGTGCATAGACTCTTCGGGTTTTGTCGACGATCCGACATTAAATATCTTCCACGCCAACGCTTCGGCTCTGCCTCGATGTTCATGGTTACCTGTCAAACTCTGCGACAGATGGCCACGTCCTCTTGGCGACAAGTTGTTAGCGATGACCCACGCATGGTCCTCGTCAGAGTTGAGGATTGAACGTCGATGTCGTCTTCCAATGTTTACGCCCTGGATCGTCATGTCTCCCGCCGGAGCCGGAGCGAGTCCGGGCGAACGAAGCTGGCCGAGCAAAACGAGCTGCTCGCCGCGGCCCTGAGCAACATGCCCCATGGGCTGTGCATGCTGGACAGCGACGCCAGACTCATCCTGTGCAACCCGGCCTTCGCGACGATGTACAGACTGCCTCAGAACTTGATCGAGCCTGGAACGACGCGCGAGGCGATCCTCGCGCATGGCTTCTCGACCGGGCAAGGTCCGATCTCGGGCGTAAGCGACTATCTGGCCCGCAGCGCCGAAGCCAAGCCCGGTCAATCGATCGTCGGCGAGCTGGCCCTGGCTGATGGACGCACCATTCGGATCTCCCATACGCCGATCGAGAACGGCGGCTACGTCGCCACCCATGAGGACATCACCGATCGGATCGCCGCGTCCGCCAAGATCGAGTTTCTGGCCTACCGCGACACCTTGACCGGCCTGCCCAATCGCACCGAATTTCAGCGCAGCTTCGATGATGCGGTCCAAGCCGCTGAACGCGACGGCGAGATGTTCGGCGTCATCATGATCGACGTCGACCACTTCAAGGACATCAACGACACCCTGGGCCACGACGCCGGCGACGCGCTGCTGCTCAACTTGGCCAAGACCTTGGGCAAGGCCTTTCGGCGCGGTGACACCGTCTCGCGTTTGGGCGGCGACGAGTTCGCCGTTGTGCTACGCGGCCTCGCTGGACCAGACGACCTGCTTCGACCGATCGAGGTGCTGCAGACCCAACTGCGCAAGCCCGTGGAGCACGCCGGCCGCAGCTTCACAATCAGCGCCAGCCTGGGCGCGGCGATCCACGACGACCCCGACGCCGACCCGCTGCATCTCCTCAAGAACGCCGACGTGGCGCTGTACGAGGCCAAGTCGGGGGGCCGCAACCGCTGCGTGATCTTCAAGCCGTCGATGCGCACTCAGGTCGAACAGCGCATCGAGCTCTTGCGCGAGGTGCGCTTAGCCATCGCCCAGGGCGAGTTTGATCTCTACTATCAGCCGGTCGTGGACCTGGAAGCCAACCGCGTCGCGGGGTTTGAGGCCCTGATGCGCTGGAACCATCCCGAGCAGGGCGTGCTACCGCCGGCCGCCTTCATGGCCGCCTTTGAGGACACTGACCTATCTCTGCAGCTGGGCGAGGTCGCCTTCGAGCGAGCGCTCGGCCAAATGCGCGCCTGGATCGACGAGGGCGTCGAGTTTGGCCGGGTGGCCGTCAACATCTCCAGTGAGCAGTTCAGAACCGGGCGCCTGGCCAAGGACATCGCCGAGAAGCTCGCCGCCTGGAAGGTTCCGGCCGACAAGCTGACCATCGAGGTCACGGAGAATGTCTATATGGGTTGGGGCGCCGACGTCGTGGCCGAGACGGTGTGCGAGTTGCACGCGGCCGGTGTGCTCATCGCGCTGGACGACTTCGGCACCGGCTACGCGTCACTCGCCAACCTTCGCCAGTTTCCGGTCGACCGGCTGAAGATCGACAAGTCTTTCGTCCAGAACGTCGAAGACGACGCGATCGTCCGCGCCGTGATCAATCTGGGCGCCAGCATGGGCATGAAGGTTGTCGCCGAAGGCGTCGAGAAACCCGAGCAACTGGCCGCCCTCACCGCCTATGGCTGCGACCAAGTCCAGGGCTACCATTTCGCCAAGCCGATGCCGGCCGCCCAGGTCGCCGCCTTCGTGAAGGCGTTTGGAGCCTAGACTTAAGCGTGGACGGGCGAGCATCAGCAACGATTGGGCAATCGGCCGTTCTTCGCTGGTCTGAGACCTGCTCCTGACAGTCGCCGCGACAGGGCCCGCCAAAGTGTCGGCGGCCGCCGACGTGCAGTCGACTGGTCAGCTCCGCTCGTCGCCCGACTTGTCGGCGATCGAGGCCGCGACGGCTTCTGGATCCGTCGGTTTGGACATGTCGTCGGATTCGGTATCGACACGATCTGTCACGTCAGGCTGATCGCGGCGCAACTCCTCGAGAAGCTGAATGATCTTGGCGCTCTTGCGATCGGCCAGCAGCGCCAGCTCCAGCGTAAGCTGAGCACGTCGGTCGGCCAATTGGTCTTCGCGCCGCTGGGTGACCAGGATCAGGATCGAAACCAGGAAGGCGGCGACGGTCGCGGCCAGCTCAAGCCAGGCGAACGCTGGCTGATCGACACCGCCGCCGCCCCGCAATGACGCATATGTCGCCCAGCCGATCACGACGGCCATCACGACCAAGGGCGTTGCGGGCCGTCCAAGCCGCTCTGTCACCTTGTCGATGGATCGCTGGAGTCCCGTGGCGCTGCCGTAGTGCTCGCGATGAAGCTTGGCGACGGCTTCAACAGAATCTTCGACATGCCGGGCCATGTCGCCACCTGTCCTCGAAATCGGCGCGTCAGGAAGAGTCATTTGCGTCTGCGCGCGCCGGCGCGAGCCGAAGTCTTGGCTCGGCGGCGCCTACCTTGGTCCCCGCCGCTTTCGGATCCTGGCGCGATTTCCGCTCGGCCTGAGCCCGGGCTGCGATCTTCACGCTGCGCTCGGCGTCTTTTTGACACCGGGCGTGGAGCGCCTCCAGTTCCTTGTCGGTCAGCTTTTCGATGCCCATGAACTCGTCCAGCGCGTCGGAAGCGCGGATCAGTTCGTCGAGCTTGGCCTGCAAGGCCAGCCCGTCGCGGTTCTGGGTGTTCTGGATCAAGAACACCATCAGGAAGGTGACGATCGTGGTGCCGGTGTTGATCACCAGTTGCCAGGTCTCGGAGAACTTGAAGATGGGTCCGGTGATGGCCCAGGCCAGCACCGCGGCCACGCACAGGAGAAAGGCGACGGGGCTTCCCGTGGCCTTGGCCGTCGCACTTGCGAACCGCGCGAACAGCCTTTCCACGGTCAGTTCGCCGCCAGCGTCGTGCGTGCGAGGGAGGTGGAAGGGGCCATGACGAGATCTCCTCGGGCTAGGGCTTCCGAAAAAACCACAACGGCGGCGCTTGCTCCCGCTTCCAAAGCGTTGAGGGACGTTCGCGGAGAGGTTCCAGACTGAGGATTCACGCCGAATGCGTCGGGACGACCTGGCCCTTATGCACGGCCCATTCGCCAAATGACGACGAGCGAGCCTGTGGGGAACCAAGCCCTGTCCGCCAGCCTTGAGCAGCATGGCCAAGTTTCTGAAGAACAACGCATTGACGCTCGTGCTGATGGCGCTGTTCGCCGCCAGCTTGATCGGCCACTGGTTGACCGGGTGGCGCGTGGCGCTTGAAGACCTCCAGCGCCACGGCGAGGCCCCCATCACCGCCCTCGCCTATCTAGCCGACCCCGCCTTCATCTCCACGGTGTTCGAGAACTGGGAGAGCGAGTTTTTGCAGATGTCGGTTTATGTGGTCCTGACCGCCTATCTGGTTCAGCGCGGCTCGTCGGAGTCGAAAGATCCAGACGAGCCCGAACGGGATGTCCTGCCAAGCGACGACCCGCAGGCGCCGCGTCTGGCGCGACAGACGGGCGCTTTGGGCTGGATCTACGGCCATTCGCTGGGCATTGCTCTAGCCGTGCTGTTTGTCGCTTCCTTTGTCCTGCATTGGATCTTCAGCGCCAGGCAAGCCGCCAAGGAAGCGGCCGAACATGGTCAAGCCGCCCTGACCGCGCTCGCCTATCTCGGCGATCCGCAGATGTGGTTCGAGTCGTTTCAGAACTGGCAGAGCGAGTTCCTGTCCACGGCCGTCCTCGTGGTCCTGTCGATCTATCTGCGCGAGAAGAACTCGCCGGAGTCCAAGGCCGTCGCCGCGACAAATTCGGCCACGGGGGCCTGAAGGCAAAGTTCTAGCGATTTTGAGGCGGACCCGCCCGATACGGCGTAGGGACGCGCCGGCGCTCAAAGGGTTCTGCTCAAGGTTTGCTCGCTACCTCGAGCCCATCGCGCCCTGACAGCGATCAAAACGACTCTCTCGACACCGCCGAAACTTGAGCGCGCCAGCGAATTTCGTGGCGTCTGGAACAACGCCGACGAAGGGCGCTGAGATCGATGTCGAGTCGTTCGGCGCGAGACACGCCTGCGTCCAAGGCGCTCATCATGCTCCAACGCCCTAATGACGGATATCGGCTTCAGGCCGCCGGATATATGCCGTGGAGGACGGTGTCGAAGTGGTTCTCGATGGCTGTCGTACAGGAACAGGACGCCGCACGCAGCGCAGCCTCATTCTGGACGATAAAGACCCCCCGCCGGGTGGTGATGACGCCATCGTCGCGCAGCTTACGGACAATCCGCGTGACGAAGGTTCGGCCAACGCCGAGCATCTCGGCCAACTGCTCCTGCGTCATGGCGAATTCCATGCCGTCCGTGCGGCTGATCGCGGCCAGCAGCCATTTGGCGGTCCGCTGGGTAATCGTATGGGTCGCGTTGCAGGCCGCGGTTTGGAACACCTGGGCCAAGAGGCAGTCCGAATAGCGCGAGAACCAATGGCGCAAGGCGATCGACTCCAGCTTGGCCTGTTCGAGCGCCGAGGTCTTGATGCGCAGGAAGCGTCCTGGAAATCGCACCTGCGCGGTCGCATAGGCCGGGACCTGGCCATTGGAAACGATGCCGCCGATGGCGCCTTCACGCCCGACCAGCGCGACCTCGACGGCGTCGGCATTGTGGTTGGTCCCTACGCAGTAGGCGGCCATCGCCGAACCGCACGGAAACCAGGTGTCGATGACCTCCGCACTGGCCTCTTGCAAGATATCCTGCGCCTGAAGATCGAACGCCAACATGTGCGGCGTCAGCCGCGCCCGATCGGCTTCAGTGAGCTTGGCGAGCAAGAGATTGCTGGCAAAATCGACCGATCTGGGCTGGCTCATACGAGGCTTTCCTCCTGGCCGACTGGAAACGCCGATCCGTCCGGAAGGGTCCACTAGTGGACGGACGGCGCTCGGCCGATATGTTACTGGCGAACATAACTCCCCTGAAGGTCCTGCTGATGACGGCCAGCTGTTCCCTGGCGATTTCCCGACGCGCGCGCCTGCGCGCGGTGACAGCAGACCTCCACGACTCGATCGATTCGGAGATCAGCCGGACGGGTTTGATGACGACCCGCGACGGCTACGTCGCCTATCTGAACGCGACGCTTGCCGCCCGCGCCAAGATCGAAGCGTTGTTGGACGCCAGCGGGGCCGCCGAGGTCTACGCACCGTGGTCAAGGATCAGCGCGGCCCTTCGGCAGGACGTTGCCGATCTGGGCGAGAAGCCTTCCTTTGGCGATCCAGGCGCGCCGGCCCCGACGCCCTTGGGCGTCGCAGGGATCTGGGGAGCGCTCTATGTCCTTGAAGGATCGGCCATGGGCGCTCGGCTGCTCTTGCGCCGAGCCGCTGGTCTTGGTTTCACGGGCCAGTTTGGCGCGCGTCACCTTGCTCAGCAGACGTCCGGACTTCCGTGGTGGCGGCATTTCGTCTCGGCGCTTGACGAGGCCCCAATGACCGCGCTGCAGGAGACAGCCTGTCTCGATAGTGCGATCGCGACCTTCGCGTGCTTTGATCGCGCCTACGCTTCGATGAACGACCGCCAGACATGACCACCCCTGTTGATCTAACCAATTGCGACCGCGAGCCCATCCACATCCCCGGGAGCATCCAGCCGCACGGGGCCATGCTGGTCTGCGACCCGAGCACCTTCCAGATCCTGTTCGCTTCCCAGAACCTCCAGGCCCTGACTGGCGCCCAGGCCGATCCCACGGGCTTGGATCTGGCGACGGTCGTCGGCGTCGAGGCCGCGCACGATATCCGCAACGCCGCGGCCAAGTCGGGCGGCTCGGAGATCGCCGGCGTCGTCCTGGCCGCCTGCTTGCCAGGGTCCAGCGCGCCGATGGATATCGTTGTCCACCGCTATAAAGACCGCGCGTTCGTGGAGATCGAGCCGAGCGACCCGGGCAACAGCGGACATGCGGCGCTCGACACGACCCAGGTTCTCATCCGGCGGATCGGGCTGGAGTCGGACGTGGGCGCCATCGTGACGACCGGCGCCAAGCTGGTGCGCGGCATGCTCGGCTACGACCGGGTCATGATCTACCAGTTCCTGCACAACGGCGCCGGCAAGGTGATCGCCGAGGCCAAGCACGCGCGCCTGGGCAGCTTCATGGGACAGCATTTCCCGGCAGCCGACATTCCCTATCAGGCCAGGCGCCTCTATCTGGCCAACACGATCCGAATGATCGGCGATGTCAGCTACGCGCCCGTCCCGCTCCAGCCCGCGCTGGCGCCCGGGCAGCCGCCGATCGACATGTCCTTCGCGCAACTGCGCAGCGTCTCGCCCATTCACTGCCAATATCTTCAGAACATGGGCGTCTACGCCTCGATGTCGATCTCGATCATCGCGGACGGTGAGCTTTGGGGGCTGATCTCCTGCCATCATGACGCCGCCAAGATCACCCCACTTCCCCTTCGCATCGGCGCGGAGCTTTTCGGCCAATATTTCTCACTGCAGATCTCGCTGGCCGAGCGGCGAGCGCAGATCGGCGCGGCCAATCTCGCGCGCGACCGCCTCGACAAGATCATCACCCACCTGAGCGCCACCGACTCTCTGGCCGACAATCTCCGCGGCCACCTCGAGGGCTTGGCCGAACTCGTCGAGAGCGACGGCGTGGCGCTGTGGATGGACGGCGTCTGGAGCGCCCTGGGCCAGACCCCGCCCGTCGACGCGGTCCCCGGCTTGATCGACGCGATCAAGACCGGCGCGGCCGGGGCGGTCTGGCACACTCAGGACTTGCGCGAGGTCACGGGCGCGCCGCTCTACGGACAGGCGTTTGCCGGCATGCTGGCCGTCCCCCTGTCGTCGACGCCGCAAGACTACCTGCTGTTCTTCCGGAGCGAGGAAGCCCACGCAATCGAGTGGGCGGGCGAGCCGGTCAAGACGGTCGTCCAGACCGACCAGGGCGAGCGGTTGACGCCGCGCGGCAGTTTCGCGACTTGGCGCGAGGACGTCCGCGGCCGCTCCAAGCCATGGACCAACGCCGAGCACGCGGTGGCCGAGGCCATCCGCACCTATCTGCGGGACGTCCTGCTTCGCCATAGCGAGCGGACCGCCGACGAGCGTCAAAGGGCCGAGCAGCGGCGGCGCGTCTTGAATGACGAGCTCAATCACCGGGTCAAGAACATCATCGCCCTGGTCAAGTCGATCGCGCTGCAGACAGGGGCCCACGCCTCAAGCGTCGCTGACTATTCCGCCTCGCTGGAAGGGCGCCTGCGCGCGTTGGCCTTCGCCCACGACCAGTCCTTGACCGGCCAGAGCGCAGGGGACCTGGCGACCTTGGTCGAGGCCGAAGCCAGCCTCTATCGCTACGGCGCGACGCCCGACAGGGTCGTGGCGACCGGCCCCAAGGCTCGGCTGGACGATCAGGCGTTCAGCACCGTGGCCCTGGTGCTCCACGAGATGATGACCAACGCCGCAAAGTACGGGGCGCTGTCCGCGCCCGAAGGTCGGCTGAAAATTGGCTGGAGGTTCGATAGCGCCGGGGACTGCGAGATTATCTGGGAGGAGAGCGGAGGTCCCGCCGTCAAGACGCCGGCGCGTTCCGGATTTGGCACCAAACTTGTCCAGACCACCCTCACCTACGACCTGAAGGGTCAGGCGCAGGTCAACTACGAGCCGTCCGGCGTCAGGGCCCGCTTCGTCATTCCATCGGCGCACGCGGTCCTCGACGACAGAGATCAGGCGCCGGTCGAGGAGGAATCGACGACGCAAGGCTCTCTAGCCAATCTCAACATCCTGGTCGTCGAGGACCAGGCGCTGATCGCGATGGATATCGAGGAAACGCTCAGGGGCCTTGGGGTTCGTGACGTGCGCGCCTCGCCAACCGCTTCGGACGCGATCGACATGTTGGTCAACTTCATGCCCGACGCCGCGGTGCTGGATTTCAACCTGGGCGCGGAGACCTCCGAGGCGGTCGCCAACGACCTGATGGCCCGTGGCATCCCGTTCGTCTTCGCCACCGGCTATGGCGACTCGGTCATGATCCCGCAGCGGTTCGCCGAAGTGCCGATCGTGCGCAAGCCGGTCAGCGCCACCACTCTCGTCGCCAAGATCGACCAGGCCCGGTTCCCATCCGCCGAAGACCGCTCCGTCTCGTAGGAAGACCCTGCGCACCTCGCGCCACAGGCGCGAGGTGATGGCCTGGCGAACAAGGCGAAGCGGGCGCGTTGCTAATCCTGACGGGCCGCGGCGACGATCGCGCGGAAGGCCGTGGGCAGGAAGGTGACCTTGGCGTGCCTTTCGATTTCGACCTTCTCGCCGTCAAGGATTGCGGGGATTTCCCCATGGGCCAGGACGTCGACGCATTTGACCTTGGCGCGCGTGACGGACGGATCGTTGCGCCACCCGTCGAAGGCGGCGTGAAAGGCCAGACCGAACAGCCCCGCGGCGGTCCCCGGATCCAGGGCCACCGCCTCAAGCGCCTCTTCCTCCCCGGCCATGGCCTGGGAGATCAACGGACAGATCACCGCCACGGCGTCAGCCGAGCCCGCCATCGCCCCGAACTCGTAGTCGATGGCGTCCGAAAGACTGCGGCGGGTCGCCGTGACCGCTCTCTTGGCGGCTTCGACCAGATCGCCTTCGCGCACCGCCTCCCGCGCGTCCGCCCAAAGGGACGGCGCTCCGAAGATGGCGGCGCAATAGAATCTGTGTCCCTCGGCCTCGCCGCCGCTGACGACCTTGATTTGAGGGTCCGCCAGCGTCGCCCTCAAGGCCGACGGCCAATCGGCCGTGCCGTAGAGCGCCTTTGGGAGCATGTTCATCGTCCCGCCCGGCAGCGGGATCAGAAAGGGTCCCTCGGCGCCGCACAGGGTCGCTGCGCCGCCGATGGTGCCGTCGCCGCCCAACACCACAAGCACATCGGCGTTCGCGACGGCCGTCCTGAGCGCCCTGGCCACCTCGGACGGCTCGACCACATGCATCTCCACGTCGTGGAGCCCGGCCTCCTCGAAGATCTTCTGCGCCTGGCTATGAGCCTCGGCGTCGCAACTGCCGCTGCCGGTGTTGAACACCGCGACGATGCGGCCGGCGAGCGCCTGCTGAACATCTGACATCTAAGAACCCCGCCTGACCAAATGGTCCCGCTTGCGAGGTCCTTGAACGCATTGGTCCGCAAAAGGATCGGCTTTGAACGCTAGCGACGCTCGCCTGTCAGACGCCGAACCGAGTGACCGGCTTACGGGGCGTCCGCCCGCGCGCGGGTCAGACACCGACGGGCGACCCAGGCCACCGCGCCGACCCCCAGCGCCCAAGCACTAACAGACCTCAGCCGGGTGATAACGTGCGGCAAATCAGACCGGATAAATTCGGGAGCGCCGCCCCCGACGATCGCCACCCAGAGCCCGCCACAGATCAGCGCCAAGATCAAGGCTCCGGCCAGCGTCACCGTCGCAAGCCCTTCGTTGAGCCTATCGATCGTTTTGCGGCCTGACGTGGTCATCGCCAGAGTATAGGGCGCGGCCGCCGATCAGTGCGAGGCGATTTAGCCGAACCTCGTCAAGGAAGCGCCCTGCGCCGGCCGGCGGATCGCGGCTCGATCTCTATTGGCCGTCGCGCATTGATCGCGAGCGGGTTACCTAGACAGACGACGAGCCCTGTGGCGAGAGGCCGCGACGGCGCCCTAGGCGAGTTGGCTCGTCATTTTCCGCCCTGACCCGCAGCGACCTGCCAACCTGCCCTGGCGCGCCTTGATCGGCCAGAATGAGGGCGAAGGGAACGGGGAGTCGGGCTTGCCGTTCATGGCTCTCAGCCGGAGACCCAGCATGACCCCCGACGAACGCCTGACGATGCAGGACCCGCGCGAGCAATATCCCAAGCCGCCCTTCCCGGCCCAGCCGCAGGTCGCGCCGGGCTTGGCCGGCCGCATGGAGCCCCGGCCCGACCACGGCGAGACCAGCTACAAGGGCTCGGGCCGGCTGGCGGGCCGCAAGGCGCTGGTCACGGGCGCGGATTCCGGCATCGGGCGCGCCGCCGCCATCGCCTTCGCCCGGGAGGGCGCCGACGTGGCGATCGGCTATCTGCCCAGCGAGGACTCCGACGCCCGCGAGGTTATCACCCTGATCGAGGCCGAGGGCCGCAAGGCGGTCGCCCTGCCCGGCGACATCAAGGACGAGGCTTTCTGCCGCGACCTGGTCGCCCAGGCGGTGGCGGGCTTGGGCGGGCTCGACATCCTGGTCAACAACGCCGGCAAGCAAGTCACGCAAGCCCAGATCGAGGACATTTCCAGCGCCCAATTCGACCAGACGCTGAAGACCAATCTCTACGCCCTGTTCTGGATCACCAAGGCCGCCGAGCCGCATCTGAAGCCCGGCGCGGCGATCATCAACACCGCCTCGGTCCAGGCCTACGAGCCCTCCGAGGGCTTGCTCGACTACGCCACCACCAAGGCTGGCATCGTCGCCTTCACCAAGGCCCTGGCCAAGCAGATGGTCAAGAAGGGCGTGCGGGCCAACGCCGTGGCGCCGGGTCCGTTCTGGACGGCGCTGCAGCCCAGCGGCGGCCAGACCCAGGAGAAGGTCCAGCACTTCGGCGAGCAGTCGCAGTTGGGACGACCAGGCCAGCCCGTCGAGATCGCGCCGGTCTATGTGCTCCTGGCCTCGCAGGAGGCCAGCTTCATCACCGGAGAGGTCTACGGCGTCACCGGCGGCGCGGGCATCGCCTAGAACCGGCGACGCGCGTTGACGCGTCGCGGCCAGAGGGATTGGATGAACCCGAAGCGGAGGTCAGGACCATGGGTCAGGCTTGCGAATGGGCCGTCGTACGCTGTTCCGGCGGCTGGAACGTGATCTCGAACGCGCGACCGCTGCGTCGCTTCGACTATCGCGTCGACGCGGAAGAAGAAGCCCTGAGGCTCGCGGCCGCCGCTCAGAAACGCGGCGAAGAGGTCCGGGTGCTGGTGGAGGACGCCGACAGCCAGATGCGCGTGCTCAACGTAGGCTAGGCGGGACCATCCGAAGAGTCCTCCCACCGCCTCACTCCGGCGACCCCACCCGCAGTTCGACGCTCAACCCCTCGGCCGCCCAATCGAAAATGATCACGCCGTGAAGCTGACGCGCCAGACTGTTCATCAGGCGCGAGCCAAAGCCCCTGCGCTCGGGCGCCGCGACCGGGGGGCCGCCGCGTTCCTGCCAGTTCAGCGACCAGCCGACCGGCGTGGTCGACCAGCGGACGTCGACCACGCCTGCGGGAGCCGATAGCGCCCCGTACTTCGTCGCATTGGTCGCCAGTTCATGCAGGATCATGCTCAGGGGCTGGACCTTCTCGGCCGGGATCGAGATCTGGCCTCCAGCCAGACGCAGGCGGGCGGCACCGGCGACGGAGGAAAACAGCTCGTTGCGCACGATCTCGCCGATCAGGCCCGCGCGCCATTGGCTTTCGGCCAGCGCGCTCTGGGCCCGGGCCATGGATTCGATGCGCCCCTGAAGGGCCTGCCGGAACGCCTCGGGATCCTTGGCCTTGGTCAGCTTCACCACCGACTGGATGACCGCCAGGGAGTTGCGGGCGCGATGATCGACCTCGCGGATCAAGAGGTCGCGGGCCCCTTCGGCGTGCTTTCGAGCGCTGATGTCGATCGCCGTGCCGACGACCCGCTGGCACCGATCGGCCTCGTCGAACACACCTCTCCCCTTGGCCGCCACCCAGCGTTCCACGCCGTCGCTCGCGCCGATCGTGCGATATTCGACGTCATAGAGCGCCCTTTGGCGCGGGTCCGCCGCCGCCGCATAGGCCGCCGAGGTCGCCGCGCGGTCGTCCGGATGCAGGCCCTCGTAGAAGTCGCGCATCGACACGGGCGCGCCCGCTGGAACGCCGAACATCGCGCGCACGCGATCGTCCCAGTAGAGCGCGCCGTCGCCGCCTTCGACGTCCCAGAGCCCCACTTCGGCGTTCTCGGTCGCCAGGCGCAGCCGGGTCTCGCTTTCCAGGAGCGCCCGCTCGGCGGCCAGACGCGAGGTGATGTCGGTAATGATGGCGTAGACACCCTGGACCTCGCCGGCCTCGCCGTGGCGGGGGACGTAGTCGACCTGTATGTCCCGGGCGCCGCCGTCCGGATAGGCCATGTGGCTTTCGAAACAGACGCGCTCGCCTGTCAGCGCCGCCTCCAAATGTCCGCGGACGCCGCCATAGGCGCCTTCCCCCAGCACGTCGGCGACGGTCCGGCCAAGAATGACGTCGCGGTGTTGTCCGAACCACGCCTCGTAGGTGTGGTTGACGAAGCGATAGCGCTGGTCTGCGTCGATATAGGAGATCAGCAGCGGCGCCGCGTCGGTGACCCGTCGCAGTTCGGCCTCGCTCTTACGCAGCTCAGCTTCGGCGCCGACCCGCTCGACGACGGCCCACGACCGTTCGGTGACCTCGCGCACGAGCGCCAACTCCCGTTCGGTCCAGCTATGGGGACCGACATGATGGACGGCCATCAGCGCTCGAAGCCGCCCGTCCCGCCGCAACGGCATGCAGATCGTCGACCCGATGCCGATGGCCTGGAACGTGGCGGCTTCATGCGGGGCGATCTCGACGCGGTTGTCGTTGATCACCAGGGGCTCGCCGCGCGACAGGTTCGCGACCGCCATCTGGCCAAAATCGGCGAGACTGTAATGTCCGATGATCGAGGGCGAGCCTGGCGCGGACCAGTCTCCACGAATGGTGAAGCCGTCTTGGTCCTCATCCATGTCCGCATAGGCGCAAATCGCGACGCCGAGATGTTCGCCCAGCAGCCGCGTCGTCGCCGCCATCACCGCATCGGCGCCGCCAAGCCCGGTGACGGTGCGGGTCAACCGGTCGAGAAAGAGCAGGGTGTTTTCGCTTTCCTGGCGAGCCTCGCCTTCGAGCACGCTGGAGGTCGTCTCGACGCAGACGCAAAGCACGCCTGGAACCCCGTGGTCATCGGGGACCGGGCTGTAGGAAAAGGTGAACCATGCGCGCTCAGGCCTGCCCGCCCTCAGCAAGGTCACCTCCAGATCTTCAAAGACGCTGGCCTCGCCCGCGAACGCCCGGTCGATCACCGGTTCGATCTGATCGCGAACCTCCGGCCAGACGTCCCAAAAGCTTTGTCCCAGCGCCCATGGATGCTTTTCGCCCAAGATCGCCCGGTAGGCGTCGTTATAGATCAGGGCGCGCGAGTCCCCCCAGACCAGGAACATCGGGAAGGCCGCGTTCAGCACCACCCCAGCCACCTGCCGTAGAGGGGTGGGCCAGGACGCGACGCTTCCCAGGCGCGCGTCGGACCAGCCGCCAGTTTCCAGTCGCCCCGCGACGTCGCCGCGAGCCGCGACCGGAAAACTGGCAAGACTCATTTCGCGAACAATCCAGTGGGTGGCGAGGACCTCTCGCATAGAGCCCGATATCCCAAACGCCAAAGCAAAGCTTCAGTTGCCTCGCGCCCCGCCCGTCGGGTTGGAGGTCGCAAGCCTGGGATCGAAGGGGGGAAAGCCCTTCCCCGCGCCAACCTGCCCACCGGTCGCGATGATCGCGCGTGCGGCTTTCAGTCACCGCGCGGCCGGTTGGGAACGGGTTGCGACGCCTCGCGCTTGGTGATCGAAGGGACTTTGCATGACCGACCTCACCGCGGCGACGGCGATGGAAGCGCGGTCGGCCGATCGACTGCCGACGGATCCAGGGTGGTGGTATGAACCCAAATGGGACGGCTTTCGCTGCCTGGCTTTCCGGCATGGCCAGAGCATTCTCCTCCAGGCCAAGTCCGGCAAGCCGCTGACCCGCTACTTCCCCGAGATCGTCGCCAGCCTGCAGGCCCTACCCGAGGCGCATTTCGTGCTCGACGGCGAGCTGTTGATCGACACCAACGGCGCCTTCTCGTTCGAGGCCCTGCAGATGCGGCTCCACCCGGCGGCCAGCCGCATCCAGCGATTGGCGCGCGAGACGCCCGCGGTGCTGGCCGCCTTCGACCTGCTCCAAGCCCCGGACGGCGCTGACCTCAGAGCCCTGGCCCATCGTAAGCGCCATGCGGCGCTGGCGGCCTTCGTCGAGCGCCATCAGAGCCCTCGCCTGAGCTTGACCCCGGGAACGGCGGATCCATCGCTGGCCCAGACCTGGCTGGACGAAGGAAAGCTGGAGGGCGTCGTCGCCAAGCGCCTGGACGGTCCCTATGCGGAGGGCGAGCGGGCGATGATCAAGGTCAAGCGGCAACGCACGGCCGACTGCGTCGTCGGCGGCTTTCGCTATGGCAAGGATAGCGCGTGGGTCGGCTCGCTCCTTCTGGGCCTCTATGACGACGCCGGCCGCCTCAACCACGTCGGGTTCACCTCGGGCCTGGCCGCCGCCGACAAGCCGGCGCTCACCGCGCGTCTTGAGGCCCTGGCCGGCGGCAGCGGCTTCACGGGCGAGGCGCCCGGCGGCCCCAGCCGCTGGTCGACCGAGCGCTCGGCCCAGTGGACGCCGCTCGCCCCCGAAATCGTGGTGGAGGTCTCGTTCGATCACGTGTCGGCCGGTCGCTTTCGGCACGGGACCAGATTGATCCGCTTTCGGCCCGACAAGGCCCCGGCGCAGTGCCGGATGGAGCAGATCGATTAACAAGGACAGGATGATGCCGGCGACTTTGCGTATCGGCTGCTCGGGCTGGACCTACGACGATTGGCGCGGTCCGTTCTATCCGCCAACCGTGCGGCAGAAGGACCGGCTGGCCTATTACGCCACGGCGTTCAACACCACCGAGATCAATGGCAGCTTTTACCGCCTGCCCAAGCAAGAGACGGTGACGGCCTGGGCCGCGCAAGCGCCCGACGATTTCGTCTTCGCCTGGAAGGTGTCGCGCTACATCACGCACAACAAAAAACTCAAGGACTGCCAGGACAGCGTCGATCTGGTCTTCGGCAGGATGGCGCCGCTGGGCGACAAGGCTGGCCCGGCCCTGGTCCAACTGCCGCCGATGCTTCACCGCGACGACGAGCGTCTCAAGCGCTTTTTGTCGTGGATCCCCAAAGGCCAGCGCGTCACCGTGGAGTTTCGTCACGCCAGCTGGTATGCGCCTGCCGTGCTCGACATCCTGCGCGATCATGGCGCGGCGTTCTGCATCTCCGATCACCACGACGCGCCTTCGCCCTGGGACGTCACCGCCGACTTCGCCTATGTACGCGGTCACGGCCCCGGCGGCCGCTATCATGGGCGTTACTCAGCCACGGCGCTGGACCATTGGGCGACTTGGATCAACGAGCAGCGCCGGGGCGGCGTCGCCGTGTTCAGCTACTTCGACAATGACGTGAAAAGCGCCGCACCGAGCGACGCGAAGGCCCTGATCGAACGCCTCGGCCAGAGCGACCCAAGGCCCTGAGGCCGCAATCCACCGTCCCGCCGGACGCTCCGGGCGCTCTGACGCGCGTCCGCAAAGCGCCCGCGTGACGGCCTTGGTCAGTCCGCGCCGTTTCCCGGGTCTTCGGCTGACGGATCGCCCGTCTCGCCGGTCTTGCGGGTCGGGTCCAAAGCGGGCGTTGGCGGCGCCTCCAGGCCCGCTTCGTTCTTTGGCGAGCGTTGCTGCGCAGCGGTCGACGGATCCTGGGTCATCAGCGCTCTCCAGAGCCGGGCTCGGCCATCTTGCGGTGCTGCTCGGCCAGGACGCTCTGCGGCGTCACCGCCGCCATGGCCGCCTGCAGCTTGTTCTTGAAGCCGGCCACGACATCGCCATCGCCCTTCTGCATCGCGCGCCAGCCGGTCAGGGCGACGTCGGCGGGGTCGGCCTTCCTCGGATCGGCGCCGACCTTGGTGTCGAGCATGTCGGCGCGTTCGAAGAACTCGGTGTCGGTGGGGCCGGGCATCAGGCAGCTGACGGTGACGTTGGTGTCCTTCAGCTCGTTGCGCAGGGCCCAGGCGAAGCTGTCGAGGAAGGCCTTGGTGCCGTTGTAGATCGCCTGGAATGAGCCCGGCATCAGGCCGGCGATCGATCCGGTGATCAGGATTTTGCCCCGATCGCGTTCGCGCATGTCCCGGGCGATCTGCTGGATCAGATAGACGGTGCCGGTGATGTTGGTGTCGATCACCCGCCGCGCCTGCGCCCAATCCTGGTCGAGGAACCCGTGGCCCAGGCCCCGGCCGGCGTTGGCCAGCAGGGCGTCGACCTGCCGGTCCCCGATCATCTCGACCAGATCGTCGACGCCCTCGGTGGTCGAAAGATCCACCTGCAGGGCGTCAATGCGGCCGCCGTGCTGCTCGAGCCCGGCCTTGGCCTCGACGATAGAGGGATCGTCAGCGGCGATGATCAGGTCATAGCCGTCCTCGGCCGCCAGCCGGGCCAGCTCGTAGCCGATGCCCGACGAGGCGCCGGTGACCACGGCCAGGGGGCGAAGATCCTCGATCATCACGCGGCTTCCTTCTGCCAGTCGGGCTTGAGGACGACCTTGGTCACCTCGTTCTGGTTTTCCTTGAACATCTTGTAGCCGTCAGGGGCGCTCTCGAGCGGCAGGCGGTGGCTGATCAGGAAGGTGGTGTCGATGACGCCCTCCCCGATAAGGTCCAACAGCGGCCTCAGATACTTGTGGACGTGGGTCTGGCCCGTGCGGATCTGCAGGCCCTTCTCCATCAGGGCCCCGATCGGGATCTTGTCGCCCATGCCGCCGTAGACGCCGGGAATCGAGACGCGGCCGCCGGTGCGGCAGGCCATCAAAACCTCGCGCAGCACATGGGGCCGGTCGGTGCCGAGGCGGGTGGCGACCTTGACCGCGTCGAGCACGTTGTCGATCGAGAAGCCGTGGCTCTCCATGCCGACCGCGTCGATGCAGGCGTCCGGCCCGATGCCGCCGGTCATGGCCATCAGGGCCTCGCGCACCTTCACGTCATGATAGTTGATCACCTGGGCGCCCATCCCCTTGGCCAGGTCCAGGCGGTGAGGATGGTGGTCGATGGCGATGACCTTGTGCGCGCCCATGATCAGGGCGCTCTGGATCGCGAACAGGCCCACGGGACCGCAGCCCCAGACCGCGACGGTGTCGCCCGGCTCGATCTGGCAGTTCTCGGCCGCCATCCAGCCGGTGGGCAGGATGTCGGACAGGAACAGCACCTTGTCGTCCTCCAGCCCGTCGGGAATGACGATCGGGCCGACGTCGCTATAGGGCACGCGGACATACTCCGCTTGGCCGCCGGCATAGCCGCCGGTCATGTGCGAATAGCCAAACAGTCCCGTCATCGCCGTGCCGTAGGCGATCTCGCCCAGGTCCTGGGTCTCGGCCGGATTGGAGTTCTCGCAGCCCGAGAACTGCTGCTTTTCGCAGTGAAAGCACTTGCCGCAGGCGATCACGAACGGGACCACGACCCGTTGCCCCTTCTGCAGGGTCGAGCCCGGACCGGTCTCGACGACCTCGCCCATGAACTCATGGCCCAGAATATCGCCCCGCTCCATCGAGGGGATCATGCTGTCGTAGAGGTGCAGGTCCGAGCCGCAGATGGCGGTCGAGGTGATCTTGATGATCGCGTCGCGGGGATTGATGATCTTCGGGTCGGGCACGGTGTCCATGCGGACATCGTGTTTGCCGTGCCAGGTCAGGGCGCGCATGGGCGTCTCCGTCTTATCAAATGAGGGTTCGGCTCAGCCTTGCGGCGCGGCTTCGGGGGATTTGGTGGTCGAGATCTCGCCGGTCTCCATCAGCTGCTTGAAGCGGCGAAGCTCGCGGCGGGCCTGGATCTTCGGCTCCTTCTGGAAGAGCTTGGCGATCAGCTTGCCCAGGTCGCCGCCGGGCGGCTCGTAGACGATGGTGGCCGTAACCTCGGTCCCTCGACCGGGCGGAGCGTCTTTGAATTCGATGCGGCCAGCGTTCTTGATATCGGCGCCCTCGACCGACTCCCAGGCCAGGACCTCGTTCTCGACGTCCTCGGTGAGACGGCTGTCCCATTCGACGGTCTTGCCCGCCGGGGCCATGACGACCCAGTGCGAGCGACCGCCTTCGCCGGGGGTGACGCTTTCGACGTTCTCCATGAACAGGGCCAGGTTCCGGAAGTCGCGCCAGAAGGCGTAGAGCTCATTGCGCGGCCGATTGATCGTGACGGTGCGGCCGACAAGGGCCGCAGCATGCCAGTCGTGCTCCTCGGCGACCGCGTGGGCGACGTCGCGCTGGTGGACGGCGGCGGTCAGCGGCGCGTCGCTTTCCAGCGCGCGGGCGATGGTCTCATCGGACATGGGAATGCTCCTCCTGCCCGGTCTGAACTGCTCGCCAACCCGGCAGTTCCTAAGGCAGAGGCAGAGATCCGCGGCTCGCCCGCTCCGACAACTCACTGCGCCGCCAGCACGCCCGCCGGGCCGGCGCCTAGCCTGGATCGCCAAGCCGAACCCAGGTCGGGGCATGGTCGCTGGTCTTGTCCCATCCGCGGACGTGGCGATCGACGCCTGCGTCTAAGAGGCGAGGCGCGAGACCAGGGCTCAGCAAAAGATGATCGATGCGCAGGCCCGCGTCTCGCGCATAGGCGTTCCGAAAATAGTCCCAGAAGGTGTAGATGCGCTCGTCGGGATGAAGATGGCGCAATGCGTCGGTCCAGCCTTGCGCCACCAGACGTCGGTAGGCCGCGCGAACTTCCGGCCGGAACAGGGCGTCGTCCAGCCAGCGTTCGGGCTTGTAGACGTCCAGCTCGGTGGGCATGACATTGTAGTCTCCCGCGAGGACGACCGGAATGTCCTGGGCGATCAGCGCGGCGGCGTGGGCGTGAAAGCGCTCGAACCAGCGCAGCTTGTAATCGAACTTCGGGCCCGGCGCCGGATTGCCGTTGGGCAGGTAGAGGCAGCCGATCAGCACGCCGCCGACGGCCGCCTCGATATAGCGGCTGTGCAGGTCGTCGACGTCGCCGGGCAAGCCCCGGCGCGTCTCATGCGGCTCGCCCCCTTTGGCCAGGATCGCCACGCCGTTCCAGCTCTTCTGGCCCAGCCAGATGGCGCCGTAGCCTGCCGCCTGGATCGCCGGAAGCGGAAACTTCTCCTGCGGCGCCTTCAACTCCTGAAGGCAGACGACGTCCGGCTGCGCCTCGGCCAGCCACCGCAACAGCACAGGCAGGCGCCCATTGACGCCGTTGACATTGTAGGTGGCGATCTTCACGCGCGGCCCTCCGCGGCGGCGGCGGAGCGCCAAACAGATTTGGTGGGGACTGGAGACATGGGCGCTCCTGGTGCGACGGTCTCCCGACCAACGCGCGGGTGCTGGCTCCGGCGCCCGGGGAACTGCACGGCGCGGGGCGGCTTACCCAGGCATGATCACGCCTCGCCCCGCTCCGACCGTCCGCCTGGCCGACGAATATCTGGCCGAACACTACCCCAACGCCTTCGAACGCGCCGCCGACCGCTGGATCCATCTTGTCGCTCTGCTCGTGGCGGCGATCGGAGCGGCCTGGCTCGTTGAACGGGCGATGACCTCCGGCAGGCCTGGCATGGTCATCGCCGCCGCGCTCTATGGCGCGGCCCTGATCTGCATGTTGTCCTTCTCGGCGATCTACAATCTCAGCCACGTCTCGACCGCCCGCCCGGCCTTGCGGCGTCTCGACGAGGCCGGAATCTTCCTGATG
Source organism: Caulobacter hibisci (assembly GCF_016135805.1). Lineage (GTDB taxonomy): Bacteria > Pseudomonadota > Alphaproteobacteria > Caulobacterales > Caulobacteraceae > Caulobacter > Caulobacter hibisci. The sequence goes on along the minus strand of NZ_JADWOX010000006.1, from coordinate 112,078 downwards.
ATCGCCGGATCCTATACTCCGTTCACCACCCAGCGGCTGGACGGGGCGTGGGCGATCGGCATGACCGCGCTGGTCTGGTCGATCGCGCTTGCCGGCATCCTCGGCAAGCTGGCCTGGCCGACGATTTCCGAGCGCGCCTGGACGGGCGTCTACGTCGTGTTCGGCTGGGTCGCGGTGCTGGTGCTCGAGCCCCTGCGCCACAGCCTTCCGGTCGCGGCCTTCGCCCTGTTGGTCGCCGGCGGCCTGACCTACACTGGCGGCGCCCTGCTGTTTCTCAATCCGCGCCTGCCCTACCGCAGAGCCGTCTGGCACGGCTTTGTCTGCGCCGGAGCCGGTTTGCATTTCGCGGCGATCGCCTGCGGCGTCGTGCTCGGGCCGGCTGTCCTGGCGCGATGATCGACCTGTTTGACCGCCCGGTCGAGGAGGTGGCGCGCGCGCTCATCGGGGCAAGCCTCTTCTTCGAAGGCGTCGGCGGGATCATCGTCGAGACCGAGGCCTACGACGCCGATGATCCGGCCTCCCACAGTTTCGCCGGTCCCACGTCGCGTAACGCGCCGATGTTTGGCCCGCCAGGCCGGGCCTATGTCTACCGATCCTACGGCCTGCACTGGTGCCTGAACCTTGTCTGCGGGCGACGGCCCGGCGCAGCGGTGCTGTTTCGCGCGCTGGAGCCGACGGCGGGGGTCGAGGTGATGATCGCGCGGCGGGGGCTCATGGACCCACGCCGGCTGGCGGCTGGTCCCGGCCGGCTGTGCCAGGCCCTGGGCGTCGGGCGCGAGCAAAACCAGATGGTGATGACCCAACCGCCCTTCCATCTCGCGCCGGCGGCCGCGCGGCGTCGTTGTCGCCGTCGGCCCGCGCATCGGCATCACCAAGGCGGTCGACAGGCCCTGGCGATTTGGCTTGCTGGGTTCGCGCTATCTCAGTCGTGGCTTTCCCCCTCCGACCATGTCTCCACGCGCGATAGCCGGTCCCACGGCCGAAGAATGATGGAACAATCGGCCGTGGCGGGGCCTTCTAGCCGGCCAATCGCCTGCAGGGGGCCCCTATGCACGAACACGCTGGCCGCCCGGCCCGACCGGAAGACCTCATCGACCTGGACGCGCTGACGGGCGCCTATTTCGATGTCCGCCCCGACGCCGCCAACCCCGCCCAGCGCGTGGCCTTCGGCACCTCCGGCCACCGGGGCTCCAGCCTGGACGGCGCCTATAATGAGACCCACATCCTGGCGATCACCCAGGCGATCGTGGAATATCGCGCCGCCCAGGGGATCACCGGCCCGGTCTTCGTCGGCCGCGACACCCATGGCCTGTCCGAGCCGTCCTGGCGCACCGCCATCGAGGTGCTGGTCGCCAACGGCGTGGAGACCCTGGTCGACGCGCGCGACGGCTTCACCCCCACCCCGGCGGTGTCGCACGCCATCCTGCGCTTCAACCGGGCGGGCGGCGCCCAGGCCGACGGGATCCTGCTGACAGCCTCGCACAATCCGCCGCGCGACGGCGGCATCAAGTACAATCCCCCCACCGGCGGCCCGGCCGGCGGCGAGGCCACCGGTCCGATCGCCGCGCGCGCCAACCAGCTGATCGAGGGTGGCCTCAAGGACGTCAAGCGCGTGCCGTTCGAGCGGGCGATCGCCGCGGCCGGCCGCTACGACTTTCTGGCCGCCTATATCGACGACCTCCCCAGCGTGCTGGACCTGGACCTGATCCGCGCCGCCGGCGTGAAGATCGGGGCCGACCCGCTGGGCGGGGCCAGCGTCGGCTACTGGGGCGAGATCGCCGACCGCCACCGGCTGGACCTGACCGTGGTCAACGACGCGGTCGATCCGCGCTGGGCCTTCATGCCGCTGGATAACGACGGCAAGATCCGCATGGACTGCTCGTCGTCGGCGGCCATGGCCAACCTGATCGGCGCTATGGCCGGCGGCGCGGGCTATGACGTGGCCACCGGCAACGACGCCGACGCCGACCGCCACGGCATCGTCACGCCCGACGCCGGCCTGATGAACCCCAACCACTACCTGGCCGCCTCCATCGCCTACCTGTTCGCCCACCGCGAGGGCTGGGGCGCGGACGTGGCCGTGGGCAAGACCCTGGTCTCGTCCTCGATGATTGACCGCGTGGTGGCGGGCCTGGGCCGTCGCCTGCTGGAGGTGCCGGTCGGCTTCAAGCACTTCGTGCCCGGCCTGCTGGATGGTTCGGTGGGCTTTGGCGGCGAGGAGTCGGCCGGGGCTTCGTTCCTGCGCCGCGACGGCACGGTGTGGACCACCGACAAGGACGGCCTGCTGCTGGCCCTGCTGGCCGGCGAGATCCAGGCCAAGACGGGCCAGAGCGCCAGCCAGCTCTATGCCGGCCTGACCGGTACGGCGCCCCGGCCTACGCCCGCGTCGACGCGCCGGCCGACCGCGAGCAGAAGGCCCGTCTGGCCGCGCTGAGTCCCAGCGACGTCACCGCCACCACCCTGGCCGGCGAGCCGATCACCGCGGCCCTGACCAAGGCCCCCGGCAACGGCGAGGCGATCGGCGGGCTGAAGGTGACGACGCAGAACGCCTGGTTCGCGGCCCGGCCCTCGGGGACCGAGGACGTCTACAAGATCTATGCAGAATCGTTCCTGGGTCCCGATCACCTGAAGTCAGTGCAAGCCGAAGCCCGGGAGGTGGTGGGCGGAGCGCTGAAGGGCTGAGGGACGCCGCCGCCAGTCCCTTTGCGGCGCAATCGTCGGAACCTGGGCCGCCTTGTTGGTATTTCTCGTCCATGACCCAAGCTGCCTATGACACCCCCCTGGACGTCGCCTTAAGCGACGGCGACATCGTCATCTCCGGACCCGACGGGCCGGTCGGCTCCCTGACCGTGGACGCCGCCCTGCGATCGGCCGCGCGCCTGAAGGCTGTCGCCGAGGAAGCCGGCGGCCGCCAAGCGGGCGGCGGAGAAATCTACCAGAAGCCGCTCGGCTGACCGGGCCCGCACGACTCATACCGATCCAGCGGCTTCGCCGCCGCCACGGCGCGCGACCGATCACGGCTTAGAACGCGCCTAGGCCCGGCGCTCGGCCAGACCACCGAGCGCGCCGTATAGGCGTGCGAGGTCGATGGGCTTTTCGACGACGTCATCGATGCCGGCGCGGTGATAGGCCTCGACCTGGTGGGCCATGACATTAGCTGACAACGCGATGATCGGCGTCGCCGCACGGCCTTGCTCGGCCTCCCAGGCGCGGATCGCTCGCGTCGCCTCCATGCCGTTGAGGCCCGGCATCTGGATGTCCATCAGGACGACGTCGAAGGCGTCGATCTGGAAGGCCTGCACGGCTTGGACCCCATCGCCCACCACGCGAAGATCCACGCCCAGCGGCGCCAGCATCGATCGAAGGATCAGTTGGTTTGTCGGATTGTCTTCCGCGGCCAACACGCGGAGGGGCTCGCCCGGCTCGGCCAACGCGGTCGCCGGCTCGGCCGGCCTCTCCGCCGGCGGCGACGAGGCGCGCCGGAACGAAACGCGGACCTCGAAGGTCGAACCCTGGCCCAGCGTGCTGCGCACCTCGACGTCGCCGCCCATGAGCCGGGCGAGTTCCCGGCAGATCGCCAGGCCAAGACCTGTCCCCCCCGAAGCCGCGCGGCCCTGGCTGAACTTGTCGAACAGTTTCGAGAGCTCGGCCGGGTAGACGCCTGGGCCGGAGTCGATGACCGCCACGCAAAGCGCCTCGCCGTCCAGACGGGCGACAACGCTCACCCCGCCGGCCTGGGTGAACTTCACGGCGTTGGAGACCAGGTTCGAGATCACCTGGCGCAGACGAAGGTCATCGCCCAGCCAGCGTCCGGCGGCCGAGGGCTCCACGCTGACGTCGAGCGTCAGGTCGCGCTGGGCGGCCAGATAGACGAAGGGCCCGCAGGCCGCCTGGAGCGCCGCTGAAAGGTCGAACTCGCGCTCGCGCAGGTCCAAGCGGCCGGCCTGGATCTTGGACAGGTCCAGAATGTCGTTGAGCAAGGCCATCAGGGTCTCGCCTGATTGGCGGATGACCCCTAGGCGCTCGCGTTGCAGTGGCGTCGGCGCTTCGGTCTCCATGACCTGCGCCATGCCCAGGATACCGTGGAGCGGCGTTCGAATCTCGTGGGAGACATTGGCCAGGAAGGCGCTTTGCGCGGCGTTCGCGGCCTCGGCGGCGTCCCGCGCCGCAATGAGCTCGGCCTGATCCAGGCGCTGGGCGGTAATGTCCTGCACAGCGCCGCGAAGGACGTCGCCCGAGACGTCCTTCTCGCCAAACAACCGCACCCACAGCACCGATCGGTCGGCCCGGGTCACCGGAAGGTCCAGGGCGAAGGGCTCGCCCGTGGCGCGACAGTGCAGCATCGCCGCGCGTAACTGTTCGCGGTTCTCGCCGGTGAAGACCGCCGCGGCGTCTTCGAGAGCGAGGCCGCGAGGCGGTAGATCCATCAGCGTCCAGATCTCGTCGGACCAGAAGATCTCCCCGCGGCCATAGTCGATTTCCCACGCGCCAAGCTTGGCCACCAGACCCGCCGCCCGCAAGGCCGCGGACTGCCGGGCCATGTCGCGCGCGCTTTGCTCGGCCGCCAGCCGGCCTTGCACGAGATCGGTGACGTCGCGGGTGATCGCCAGGATGGCGATTACATCGCCTTGCGGGTCACGCAGCGGCGAGACCGTCAGGTCGCAGTGGCGAACGCCCCTGGGCGTTTGGCAAGGCGTGGAAAGCCGCAACGTCGCACCATGGCCAGCGCCGGTCACGGCGCCTTCAGCGTCATGACGCACCTCGACGGGAAGAAAGTCGGTCCACAGGCGTCCTTCGAGCGCGCCGCTCGATTGGCTGAGGAACGCACAGCCGGCGGCGTTGATCGACAACAGCCGTCCCTCGAGGTCCAGGATCTTCACGCAGTCAGGACTGGATTCCAGAACCTGAGCGAGGTTGCCCACGCCGCCGACGTCTAGTCCGTGAAAGTGAATAGGCATGGGCGTCCGGATCCGCTGCGCGGCGGGCATCTTCGGGAAACAAAACGCGGGAAGCGATCATCCATGCGCGCAACCCGCGGACGGGCGCGCGCCGATCCACAAGACAACAATCGACGACATCCGCGCGTTCCCTGAGGCGAGGCGCCTTAACGCCAGGCTGGCGTCGCTACGCCTCAGGTTCCTGGCTGGCGCGCCGCTTCGGTTCGGGCAGACTTCGCGGTCGGCTTTCCGTCATTGACCGGGTCGGGGGAGTTTTTCGCGCGTTGCGCCCACACCAGCCGGCGCGGAGGCGGCCGCGTTGTCGGCGCTGCTCTCGGGCGTCGGCGCTGGTACGGGCTTGGAGCATGCCGTCAGCAAGATCGCGGCCGCGACGGCGAAGGTCAGATTGGACATGGCGTTTTTCCTCCGCCGGCGCGAAGGGTCGGAACGACTCTCGGGCGACGTGGGGAAACAAAGTCCGCCAGCGGGATTGGCCCGAAATATTCGCGTCGTAACGGCCAGCGGTTTAATGCGCAGGCTTAGGCGGCCTCAACAGTCAAATGATGTCGTTCGCGGGGTGATCTCCCGGCGCGGCTACGCTTTGAGCACCGCATCCGCCTTCTTGGCGATCTTGCTCGCCTCGGCCTTGGACATTCGGCCAGCCTTAACCGCCTGACTCGCCCGCGCCTTGGCGTTCCTGGCGTGGGGTTTGTCCTCGATCGGATAGGCGCGCTTGTCCGGCTTGGCGAAATCCTTGGCGGGCAGCTTGTCGCGCTTGGTCTCGGTCAACTTGGTCATGTCTGCCTCCTACCTTGTGTCAGCTTGAACGCCCCGGAAGGTTCGCTGTTCGCCGCAAACGCTCGCGCCTGGCCGCCTAGGCGCCCGGTTTCTTCTCGGCCGACCAGGCTGACGGACCCTCGGGCGCGATGCGCGCGTCCTGGAATGGCGCTTCCGGGGTCTGGATCGGTCGCAAGGTCGACTCGCGGGCATTGGCGTCCGACGCCGTCTCGACGGGCGCGGGCACGGTGTGAACCACCTTGGCGATCTGATCGGGATCGTCGACCAAGCCGTCCGACCCGGGTAGCGGACCGCGCGCCACCACGACCGCCTCCGCATCCGAAGGGGCCACCGGGGCGCTGGGTCGCGGTGTGTTGACCTTGTGGACGCCGCCCAGACCGTCAGCGGTTTGCGGATCCTTGCCCGTGCTCATCGTCGGCCTCCTGGTTTTGCGTCCACGAACCAACGCCTGGCCGAGCGGTCTGTTCGACAGGGCCCCGCGCATCCGTGCCTTGCGCCCCCTTCGTGGCGATCGCCAACCCGTCCAATTTCAGTGAAACGAGATAGGCGATCAAGGGTCCGGCCCGCGCCTCGGACTTGCCCGCCAAGATCTTGGGAATAGGCGCCCTGTCGAAAGTTCGGAACTATTCCTACGAAATTCCCCCGTTCGTACGCCACGGCGCGATGAGAGGTGTAACCGACCCAGGCAATGCGCCCCGGTCCCAGCGTGAATTCCACGGGATGCACGCATCGTTTTGCCATTGTCGGTCGTCGATCCTTAGCCCCGGAGGCCGCAGTCTCGCGTCGAACTATGTTCCGGCAACATCGTCCTTCAGACCCTCAGGGGCGATGGTCTCCCCCAGGCCGGCCACCAAAACCCATGAATGAGCGCGATGCTCGTAGGACGACACCGTTGGCGCAGGGAAATGGGGATCGGCGAAAGCGCCCAGCGGGATCGCCACAAGATCGGGCTCGCGCTCGTTGACGTAAGCGATGGTGTCGGCGCAACGCGGGCAAAACAGATAGAGCACCCGCGCCCCGCTATCGGCCGCCCGAATATAGCTGTTGGTCTGACCGCTGATGAGGATCGAGCCTTCCTCGAACCGGGCTTGGGCCGCCAGCACGCTTCCTGTTCTCTGCTGGCAGGCCAGGCAGTGACACACCGAAACGCCCACCGGCTCCTTCGCGCACTGAACCGAGACCGCTCCGCATCGGCATTGCGCGATCCGCATCGCTTGTCCTCCATGCTGCACTGCAAACAACCCCCAGGCTCCCGAGGTTGCATCGCAGGGCGCGGGGAGAATTCGTGGCCATCGGTAGCCCCCTGAGTGGGAACAGGCCTGCTCACCGGGCGAGACGCTGCAGGAGCCGGAGGACGCTAAAGACAATCCGAAGTGGGCCGTGCCAGGCCCAAGCCGATGGCAAACCGCGTCAGAAACAAACCGGCCTCCCTACCCGTTGGAGATGGGTCCAGCGTCAGCCCTGTGCGTTGATTGAACCTGAAGCGCGGCGCCGTCGCCGAGCAAGTCATGATCTGGCGGCCAGCCCTACCAAGGAGCCTAACCATGGACGATCAGAACACCCCGGGCCGCAAGGCCAATGAGGCCGAGGCGCCGGGCGCGTTCACGGCGTTGGGCGGACGCAAGGCGGTCGAACGCACCGGGAAGGCGTCGCAGTCCAAGGCTGGTCCAGATGGAGGATCGGCCGCGGCCGTTGGCGACACCTTCAAGAAAGATTCAAAGTCCGATCGCGCCTGAGCAAGACCGGAGCGATCGGCGGCGCGGCGGCGCGGCGGCCAACTTGCGATCACGCCGAGCAATCCCGCCTTGGAAAGGCGCGTTTCTGCCCGGAAGCGGCTCCGACCTAACAAGCTAGGTCGCGCCGAGCAGATCCAACAGGCGACGGGCCAGGGTGTCGATGTCGTAAGGCTTGGGCAGGACCGCGACGCCTTCGATCTCGGTCTCGCGAATGGCCGCTTCGGCGTAACCCGAGGTCAGCAGCACAGGCAGTCCGGGCCGCCGCCGCCGAATTTCCTGCGCCAGTTGAACGCCGTTCATGGCGCCCGGCATCATGATGTCGGAGAACACTAGGTCGATGGCTCGATCATTGGCCATGGCGCCCAGAGCGCTTTCGGCGCCGCTGACGCGCGTGACGACATAGCCCAGTTCGCGCAGCATCTCGCAGACCAAGGCGGCCACTTCGTCGTCGTCCTCGACCAGAAGCACGGCTTCGGCGGTCGGCGCGCGCAGGCCTTCCAGGCTTGTAATCGCGGCCGCAGCCGAGGCCGCGGGCGCCTCCAGGGTCCGGGGTAGCAGCAGCGTCACAGCCGTCCCGCGGCCGACCGTGCTGTCGACGCTCACCGATCCCCCCGACTGCTCGGCGAACCCATAAACCTGCGGCAGGCCAAGGCCGGAGCCCTTGCCGATTTCCTTGGTCGTGAAGAACGGCTCGAACACTCGGGCCAAGACCTCCTTGGCCATGCCCACGCCCGTATCGCGCACGGTCAGCCGCACGAAATCGCCCTGCCCGTCCGCCCGCGGCGCGTTTTCCGCGACGATCGAGATCGTGCCGCCTTCGGGCATGGCGTCTCGAGCGTTGACGCAGAGATTGAGCAGCACCAGTTCCAGTTCCGCGGGATCGACCTGGATCGCCCACAGATCGTCGGCCAGCACGGTTTCGACATGGACGTCGCCGCGCAAGGCGCGATCGAGCAAGTCGCGCATGCCGGCGAGCTGCTGGCGAAGGTCAACCGGCTCGGCCTTCAGCGGTTGGCGGCGGGCGAAGGCCAGGAGTTGGCGGCTCAGGGAGGCGCCACGCTCGGCGGCCTGGCGCATGCCGTCGAGGATCCTTTGCCGGCGCTCGGGCGCTCCCGGACGATCGACCATGCTAAGGCCGCCCAGGATCACCATCAGCAGGTTGTTGAAGTCGTGGGCCACGCCGCCGGTGAGCTGGCCGATGGCCTCGATCTTCTGGTTCTGGCGAAGCTGGAATTCGGCTTCGGCCAACCGGGCCTGATCGCGCAGACGGTCGCTGACGTCGTAGACGAACTGGAAGGCGCCGATCTGGCGGCCATCGCGATCGCGCAGGATGTTGAACTTGATCTCGTAAGCGCGTCGATCGAAGGCCGGATCGCCAAACTCGTGGATGGTGGTGAAGGCCTCACCGGCCAGAGCCCGTGACCACAGCGACCGGACCTCCGCCTGATGGTTGGGGCGGTCGGCCAGCAGGTCGAGCATGTTGTCGCCGACCTTGGGGCGCACCCCATAGACCTGCTCGAACTCATCGGCGCTGGCGCGGTTGATCGCCAAGTAGCGATAGTCGAGGTCGGCGACGAGGATCAGGGCGTCGGTCGACTCCACCACGTCGGCCAGGACCTTGCGCTCCTGCAGCGCGGCGGCCACCCGCTGCTCCAAGGTCTCGTTCAGGTCGCGCAAGGCGGCCTCGGCGTGCTTGCGCGCCGTCACGTCGATGGCGGTGCCGACGACCCGGACGCAGCGATTGGCCTCGAACAGACCACGCCCCTTGGCGGCGACCCACCGCTCGACGCCATCCTCCTTGCCGATCGTGCGGGACTCGACATCGTAGAGCGCGCGTTGGGTCGGGTCGGCGGCGGCGGTGAAGGCCGCGGTGATCGCCGGACGATCCTCCGGATGCAGGCCGGCGTAGAAGTCGGTGAGCGAGACGAAGGCCGCTGGCGAGATCCCGAACATCGCCTTGGTCTGGGGCGGCCAATAGAGGAGGTCTTGGACCATATCGACGTCCCAGAAGCCGATCTCTGAAGCCTCGACGACCAGGCGAAGTTGCTGCTCGCTGCGTTCCAGGGCTTCCGTGGCGGCCTTGCCGTCGGTGACGTCGTAGCCGTCGCAGAAGATCCCGCTGATCTGGCCCTGGTCGTCGAAAACGGGGGCGTAGATGAAGTTCATGAACCGGGCCTGCATCGGCTCGCCTGGCGCACGCTGGTAGGTCACCGGCGCCTGGTGGGCCTGATAGATCGTCCCGGTGGAATAGACCTCGTCGAGTTCCTCGAAATAGCCCTGCCCCTCGATGCTCGGGAACGCCTCGCGGATCGACTTGCCCAGCCAGCTGTCGCTGCCGAACACCCGCCGGTGGGCGTCGTTGACGAAGTCGACGATGTGGTCGGGGCCGCGCATGATGATCACGAACCCAGGCGCCTGCTGGAACAGTCGTCGCTGGCGCTCGGTCTCATCGGCCCGGCTGCGTTGGGCCAGCACCGACGACGTGGTCTCGGTGCATTGCACGAGAACGCCGCCAACGCCGTGCGGCGCGTCATCATCGTCGATCGGACCGTAGCTGTAGGTCCAGTAGACGTCCTCGCGCGCCCCATTGCGGGTGATCGGCACCAGGGCGTTCTCGTGCCAGGTTGGTGGCCCGCCGGACATGACTTGGTCGATCTGCGGGCCGATGATGTCCCAGATCTCCGCCCAGACCTCGCGACCGGGGCGGCCGAGCGACCCGGGGTGGCGCTCGGGGCCGATCGATTGGCTGTAGGCGTCGTTGTAGAAGGACAGGAGGTCTGGTCCCCACCAGACGTACATCGGATGGCCGGAGTTGAGCAGGAAACGGATCGCCGTGCGCAGCGACTGAGGCCACCCGGCCGGCGGCCCGAGCGAGGTCGTGTTCCAGTCGAACGCGCGGATCAGCGCGCCCATCTCCCCGCCGCCGCGCAGGAAATTGGGCGTGTTTGGTCCTGTCGGCGCGTCCCCCTGCAACATCATCCCCGAACTCAACGACAAACCATGGCCCAGGCTTTTGCCGGGTCACTCCACCGCCAAGGAGGCTAAGAGATTTCGGGCTTCCGGGTCTAGGACCACGAAGACCTCGCCTGCAGGATCGCGAAGGCGTTGGCGAGTGGCTAGCGCCGTCCGCGAACCGTCAGAGCCACGACCGCCGCGCCGGCCGCGACAATCAGGGCGTCTTCGATCAAGCCGCTCCGCGTCTGGCCGATGGCCGCCATGGCGCGCTTGCGCCCGGCCAGGGTGAGATAGGCCAGCGGGACCGCCGTTGCGACCGCCACCGCCGCGCCGACTTTTTCCTTGCCGCGCGGGGCCAGGGCGCCGCCCGCGATCCCGGCGCTCATCACCCGGGCCAGCAGGCCCAGGAAGACGGTGCGATCAGGCGCGGACTTCATCTTGTCCCCAAAGAGCTCTCCAACGCCCATGGCCAGGGCGCCGAACTTGAACAGGGGATGATCAAGCAGGACCAGGTGGCCCGGCGTCTTGCCGCCCGCCAGCCTCGCCGTCGCGAGGGTCGCCATCGGCGTCATCGAGCGGGCGCTGGCGACGGCGCCGATCAGCGCGGAGGGAACAAGGTCTGTGGCTTTCATGCTGCCTCAACATTCCGGTCTCGAGAAAGGTCAGACGGCGTGACGAGCGCCGCGACGGCGTCATTGGGCCTGCGCCACGCGCCAGACGGTGTTGGAGAGATCGTCGGCGATCAGCAGGATGCGCTTGGCCGGATCGAAGGCCACGCCGACGGGACGGCCGCGCGCATGCTGGCCGTCCAGGAAGCCGGTCACGAAGTCGACGGGCTTGCCGTTGGGTCGACCACCCGCGAATGGAATCCAGACGACCTTGTAGCCGGAGAGGTCCTGGCGGTTCCAACTGCCGTGCTCGCCCACGAAGGCGCCTTGGGCGAAAGCGCCGCCAAAGCCCCCCAGGCTTGCGAAGCTCACGCCCAGGGCCGCCACGTGCGAGCCCAGGGCGTAGTCGGGAACCAGCGCCTTGCCGACCTTGCGGGGATCCTGCGGCCGCACGCGCGGATCGACGTTCTGGCCCCAGTAGCTGTAGGGCCAGCCGTAGAAGCCGCCATCGCGCACGCTGGTCAGGTAGTCGGGCACCAGTTGCGGCCCCAGTTCGTCGCGCTCGTTGGCCACCAGCCAGAGCGCCTTGGTCTGCGGCTCGATCGCCAGGGCCGTGGGGTTGCGCACGCCGCTGGCCAGCACCCGGTGTGCGCCGGTCAGCCGGTCGATTTCCCAGACCTGGGCGCGGTCCTGCTCGACGTCCAGGCCCCGCTCGCCGATATTGCTGTTGGAGCCGATGCCGACATAGAGCTTGGCCCCGTCGGCGCTGGCGGCCAGCGACTTGGTCCAGTGGTGATTGATCTGCGACGGCAGGTCGGTGACCGTCTGGGGGTTGGCCGTGATCTTGGTCTGGCCCGGCTGGAACGGGAATTTCAGCAAGGCGTCCTGATCGGCGACGTAGAGCGTTCCGTCCACGAAGGCCAGGCCGTAGGGGGCGTTCAAGCCGCCGACCAGCACGGTCTTCAACTCAGCCTTGCCGTCGCCGTCGGCGTCGCGCAGCAGGGTGATGCGGTTGCCGCCCTTCACCTTGGTCTTGCCCTTGGCCTTGATATAGCCGGCGATGAAATCCTTGGGCCGCAGCTTGGATTCGGTCCCGCCCGAGCCCTCGGCCACCAGGATGTCGCCATTAGGCAGCACCAGCATCTGGCGCGGGATTTTCAGGTCCGTGGCCAGCGGCGTGATGGAAAAGCCCTTGGGAACGGTCGGCGTCTTGCCGTCCCAGCCCTTGGGCGTGGCGATCTTCATCGGCGGCAGCAGGGTCTCCTGCTGGCCGGGCAGCGGCGGCTTGCCCGCGCCCGTCTGGTCCAGGCCCGGATCGCTACGCCCACAGGCCTGCAGGGTGAGCGCCGCGGCGGCGACGATGATCCAACGCGCGCTCATCGCACGATCCCCCGGGCGGATGGGCTGGAATAGCCGATCGCGGCGGCGATCAGGGCGAACAGCGACGAGAGGATCGACAGCGTCAGGCCCAGCGCCCCCACCGACGGCCAGCCGTCGTGGCTGTGCTGGAAGGCGTTGATCAGGCCGGCCAGCCACATGACCGCGACGGCGGCCAGGAACGCCAGAGCCCGCCTGCGGGAACTGCGGCGCGGAAACACCGCGGCGATGACGCCCCAGGCCAGGACAAGGCCGCCGAACACCAGGGCGCCGGTAATCAGCCAGGCCGAGAAGTTCGACCACTGGATCACGGCCGTGCGCAGATAGGCGATGTCGCTGATCAGCCCGGCGCTGAAGAGCGCCAGGGGAAAGGCCAGGAGGATCGCATGAAGGGGATGCAGCGTCGCCCCGCCTCCACTGGTTTCCGTATTCGGCATTCGCCCCTCCACCCCAAGCCTTGGCACGGCAAGTCCAATCCCTGGACGGCGGATAGGTTTCATCGTCCCAGGTGGCGGGTCGGCGGGGCCGCGTCTTCAGGCCCACTTCGTTATCCAATCCGTTCGTACGCCACGACGCGATAAAGGCGCCAAGCGCGGGCAGAGACGATCAGCCGGTTGAGGCGTTGCTCAAAAACCTTCGGCTCTCGTTTTAAGGTCAAGATTAGGCCTGCTCAATTGCGCATTGACGGTCCGCACCATCCCCTATGCCGGCAGGCTCGCGCGCTCTTCGAGCGTGCGTCGGACGGCGACCGCCAGATCGCTGACCTTGGACGGTTTACGTAGCACGGCCTCTGACTGGACCAGATCCTTGATAGCCTGAGCGTCGGCGTAGCCGGTGACCAAGAGTACGGCCAGGTTGGGCGCAAGCTGGCGCGCTTGGGTAGCGACCTGAGCGCCGTTGACCCCCGGCATGGCGAAATCCACCACCATCAGGTCGGGATGGTCTCCAGCGATGCGGTCGAGGCCCGCCTGGCCGCCGGAGGCTTCGGTGACGACATAGCCCAGAGACTTGAGGCACTGAACGATAAAGTGCCGTACCCCCGCGTCGTCATCAACCACCAGAATGCGCTCGCCTTGGCTAAGCGGGGTTTCGCTGGAGGGAATTTCGCTGGGTCGCAGGCGCTCGGCCGCGTCGCTGATCGGCAGCCAGATCTCTATGCTCGTGCCCACGCCAACGGTGCTGTCGATCCGAACGGTGCCGCCAGACTGCGTGGCGATGCCATAGACCTGGCTGAGGCCAAGTCCCGTACCCTTGCCGACGCTCTTGGTGGTGAAGAAGGGATCAAAGACCTTCTGCAGCAGCTCGGCGGGAATGCCGTGCCCGGTGTCGCTGACGGCGATGACCACGTAGCGGCCGGGCTCCAGGCCTTCGTGCCAGTCGTGGGCGATGCGGCTGGACACCGTAACCGTCCCGCCCTCTCCCATGGCGTCGCGTGCGTTAATCGCCAGATTAAGAATAGCCAACTCAAGCTGGTTGGGATCGGCGTTGGCCCGGGCCGCGCCGGCTTGAAGATCGGCGCGCACCTCGACGGTGTGACCCAGAGTGCGGGTCAGCAGATCATCCATCCCCGCGATCAGGGCGTCGACTTCAACGGCCTGCAGGTCCAGTTGCTGGCTGCGCGAGAAGGCCAGGAGCTGGGCGGTCAGCTTGGTGGCCCGCTCGACCCACGCGCATCGGCTTGGTCTGCTCGACCTGGCGCATGACGCCGCGCGTGGTCTCGCCCAATTCGACGTCGGACGGATGCAGCACCGACTGCTCGCTGTCGGGATCGAGGCCCTCCTCGCTCACGAGCTTGAAGAGATCGATGCCGTCGAGCGACCAGCCGTGGCTGGCCGCGGCCGCGCGCAATTCGGTCTCGGTTTCGGAGAGGGTGATGTAGAGGCCGGTCTCGCCCAGTTCCCGCCCCTTGAGCAGGAACTGAAGAGCGAGGGTTGTTTTGCCCGAGCCAGGCGTGCCCTCGACGAGGTAGATGCGATCGCGCGTCAGGCCTCCGCCCAGGATCTCATCGAGGCCAGGCACGCCGGTCACAACACGGGGCTCGGCTCTGGGCGGTGTCAGATCAATCGACATTCAGGCTCCTGGCGGCGGGCTTCACCCCAACCGGACGCCCCCGCGGCGATCCACCGGGGGATAACCCCCGAGCTAAAGCCAAGGTTTCTCTGCTGCAAAAGAAGTGTCGAGGCGACGTTACGGCGCCCCGCACTCAGGTGAGCGCAGGGCGATAAAAAGCGCGGCCTTTAGCTCAGTGGGCCGTCGAGCGCCGGATCCAGGCTCGCCTGGGTTGGACGTGACCAAACCAGCCGCGGCCCTTGGGGGACGCGGTCGTGGAACGAGACCAACAGGCGCCATTCACAGGCCAGGACCAGGAACTCGTTGCGTTCCTGCGGATCGCTCGCCGCGGCTGCTTGTCGAGCGCAGACGCTCGCTTGCCACATTCTATGTGCCGCTGAGTACATTCTCACAGGGTCTCATGAATCCGGACGGTTTACGCGTTGCAATGGCGCCTGCGACACTGCGTCCTCCCGCGCCAAGCCCGGCACGACGGGAGGCAATGTCTGGCCTCGATCCTCGACACAGCGCAAGGCGGCCGTTCAGGTCTAAGAAAACCTGAAGGTCGGACCGGTCACGGCTCAGATCAACACCGAGGCGACGCACAGCAGAAAGGCGACGGGGCTGCCCGTCGCCTTCCCCGTCGCGTTCGCGAACTTCGCGAACAGCTTTTCCATAATCAGTGGGCCGCGAGCGTCGTGCCTTCGAAGGTCGGCGTCTCGGGAACCGGCAGGCCGCCCGTCTTGTAGGTGGCGATCAGCTGCTTCTTCTCGGCGGCCATCTGCTCGCCCAGCGCGTCCATGTCGAGGCCGGCCTTGCGGGCCTGGGCGAACATGCCTTCGACGCGCTGCTCCTCTTCCTTGACGTGGTGCTCGATCATTTCCGAAAGCACCTTGACCTTGGCGTCGTAGAACTCGTCGTCGGGGCCGCCGGCCTCGATCTCGGCGATCAGCACCTTGGCGCCGTCGTGCTCGACATAGGCTTCCTTCAGCAGGTCCTCTTCAACCTTGCCCTCGCAGGCCGGGTAGAAGATGTCCTCCTCGATCTTGGTATGGACGGTCAGCTCCATGCAGATCTGCTCGGCCAGGGCCTTCTTGCGGCCATCGGCTTTGGCGGCCTCGAACTGGGCGAACAGGTCCTCGACCTTGCGGTGATCGGCTTTCAACAGCGCGACGGCGTCGAGCTTGGGGGCGGCGGTGGCCATGAGCGGGTCCTTGAAGGATCGTGAATTTGAAACACAGCAACGACGACCCGGGGCCGCCATTCCAAGTTTTCAGGGACTTGCGAGACGTTCGCGGCTGTTAGGTCGACCCGCCGCTTCACGACGACCAGCAGCCACATCCACGCTCGGCCCGAGACAAGCCTGAGCGCCGATGATCAGGCTGAAAACATTTCGAAGGGCGACAGGCGGCGTGGCCACAGCTTACGGCGGGATGTCGAGCGCTACGCCGCCACATCATCGCCCGATCATCAAATGATGTCGCGCCGCTCGGCAGTTTAGATCGACGCCTGAGCTGCAAATCGAAAGCCGTCGCCAAGCGCTGCAACTTCCAGCGCCAGCTCGGGTTTGGCCTCCAGGCGATCGCCTGGCCCTCCCTCGTCCCGTTCCTTATTCAAGAGCTTCCCATGGTCCCGGCCGTTGATCCCAAAGTCCCCGCCGTCGGCGAGACCCTGACGCCGGGCGCGGCGCCCGAGCAGCGCGTTGTCCGCACGCCTATTCAGGCTCCCGCGGCCGCGATCGCCGCCGCCCTGGCGCGCGCCTCCACCGCCGACGGGCCAAGCGTGCACGTGGCGTCCAGCGAGCGCCGCGCCGAAGAGATCGGCCGCGCCCTGGCGGGCCTGTCATCGAATCTCGAAGTCCTGGTCCTGCCGCCGTGGGACTGCCTGCCCTATGACCGCGCCTCGCCATCGCGGGACATCATGGGCCGGCGCATGCGCGTGGCGCGGCGACTGTCGCGCGACGCCGGAGGAGGGTGCGTGGTGATCACCTCGCCCGAAGCCCTGGTGCAGAAGCTGCCGCCGCGCGCAATGCTGACCGACGCCTTCCTCGTCCTGGAGCGCGGCCGGCGGCTCGACCGCGACGCCCTGGTTCGTTTCGCCGCCCGGACCGGCTATGTCAGCGACGACCGCATCGACGAGCCCGGCGAGATCGCCTTCCTGGGCGAGGTCATCGACATCTTTCCGGCCGACGCGGCGCGACCTGTGCGGATCGTGTTGGCGGCCGACGATCTCATCGACGAGATCAGGACCTACGACCCGCTGTCCCAAAGGTCCGAAGGCGACATCGAACGCCTGTCGCTGGGCCCCGCCAGCGAGGTGATCCTGCCGGCGATCCAAACCGAGCAGGATCTGATTCAAGCCCAGGAAGCGCGATGGCCCGGCGTGGAGCACGGCCTTCCCGAGCATTACGACACCCTCGAAACCCTGTTCGACTTCGTGCCCAAAGCCCGCCTGTCGATCGACTTGAAGGCGCCCGCGCGGCTGGCCGACGTCGAGGACCATGTGCTCGAGGCCTTCGAGGCGCGCCGCGGCCTAGGCGGTTTGGAGGGTCCTGTCGCTTCGGCGCCCGGCGCGCTCTACCTGCTGGGCTCGGACCTGCAGGACGCCTTGGCCGGCTGGAAGACGGTGGTTCTGGACTTGGATGCGATCGAGTCGATCCCGAACCTCACCCTGCAACGCAATCCGGGGCGGGCATTCTGCGACTACGTCCAGGCCCATCGCGACGCCCATCATCGCGTCGTGCTGACCGGCCTCAAGCACGAGCAGCGAACGCTCGCCAAGGCGCTGGCCCGGGGCCTGGCTTTGAAGCCCGAACCGGTGGCCGATTGGCAGGCGGCCCTGTCTGCGCCGCTGGGCGAGGTCGTCAGCCTGCAGGTCGATCTGGACACCGGCTTTCTCGATCCCTCCGAGGGCCTGGTGGTGATCGCCGCCAGCGACGTGGTCGGCGGCCGCATCGCGGCCAAAAGCGCGGCGAGCGCAACGGATCTCCTGGCCGAGCCGGATCTGCGGATCGGCGACGTGGTGCTGCACGAGGACCATGGCGTCGGCGTGCTGCGTGACCTCAAGACCGTCGAGATCGACGGTGTCGAACACGACACCCTGCAACTGGAGTATCACGGCGGCGACAGCCTGCTGGCGCCGATCGAGGAGATCGGCCGGATCTGGCGCTACGGCGCGGAGGCCAGCGCCGTGACGCTCGACCGGCTGAAGGGCGAAGGCTGGATCAAGCGCCGCGCCGAGGTCAGTCGGCATGTCGACGAGGCCGCCGAGCAGTTGGTCGCCCTGGCCAAGGCGCGCGAAGCGCGCGTCTGTGAGCCGATCGTTCCGCCCAAGGCCGCCTACGCCAAGTTCGCCGCGCGCTTCGCCTATCCGGAGACGCCGGATCAGTCCGCCGCCATCGAAGCCGTCCTCGCCGACCTGGCGTCCGGCCGACCGATGGACCGACTGGTGTGCGGCGATGTCGGCTTCGGCAAGACCGAGGTCGCCCTGCGCGCCGCAGCGGCCGTGGCCCTGAGCGGCCGGCAGGTCGCCTTGGCGGCGCCGACCACCGTGCTGGCCCGCCAGCACGTCGAGACGTTCAAGCGACGGTTCGCCGGCAGCGGCATCGGGGTGGCTCACCTTTCGCGCCTGGTCACCCCGTCCGAGGCGCGAGCCGTCAAGAAAGGCCTGGAAAGCGGCGAGGTTCGGATCGTCATCGGCACCCAGGCCTTGGGCGGCAAGGACCTGGCCTTCGACAACCTGGGCCTGATGATCATCGACGAGGAGCAAAAGTTTGGCGCGGCGCTGAAGGACCAGCTGCGGGGCCTGGCCGCCGACGGCCACCTGCTGACCCTGACGGCCACGCCGATCCCTCGCACGCTGCAGGCCGCCATGGTCGGGATCCAGGACGTCAGCGTCATCGCCAGTCCGCCGGCCCGCCGCCGGCCGATCCGCACCTTCCTGGCGCCGTTCGACCCAGCCAGCTTGCGCACCGCCCTGATGCGCGAAAAGCGGCGCGGCGGCCAGAGCTTCGTCGTCGCTCCGCGCATCGAAGACATCGCCCCCCTGGCCGAGCGCCTGGCGAAATTGGCCCCGGAGCTCTCCGTGCGGATCGCGCACGGCGGCTTGTCCGCCGACGAGGCCGACGCGGTCATGGTCGGGTTCGCCGATGGCGAGGGCGACGTCCTGCTGGCGACCAACATCATCGAGAGCGGCCTGGATGTCCCGCGCGCCAACACCATGATCGTCTGGCGGCCCGACCGCTTCGGACTTTCGCAGTTGCACCAGCTGCGAGGTCGCGTCGGTCGAGGTCGCACGCAGGGGATCGCCTACCTGCTGTCAGACCCCCAAGACGATCTCTCCGACGCTACACGCGCGCGGCTGTCAACGCTGGAGGCGTTCGACCGCCTCGGATCGGGCCTGGCGATCAGCGCCCGCGATCTCGACCTGCGCGGCGGCGGTGATCTGGTGGGCGAGGACCAGGCCGGCCACGTCAAGATGATCGGCGCGGCGCTGTATCAACGCCTGCTCGAACGCGCGGTGCGGGTAGCGCGCGGCGAGGTCGAGGCCGGCGCGTGGACCCCGGACCTGGTGTTGGGCGAGGCCGGCTCGATCCCGATCGACTATGTCCCTGACGCCGTCACCCGCATCGGCCTCTATGGTCGCCTCGCCCGAATGGAGACTCTGGACGAGATCGATGCGTTCGAGGAGGAGTTGGAAGACCGGTTCGGCCCGGTCCCCGTCCAGGCCACGACGCTCCTGTCCTTGGCGCGTCTGCAGGCGCTGGCTCGCGCGGCGGAGGTTCGCCAGGTGCGAGCAGGACCCAAGGGCGTGGCCCTGAGTCTCCCGCCGCGCGCCGCCAAGGCCGCAGCCAAGCGCTTGGCGCGCGTGGCGACCGAGATCTCGCTGGACGACGGCAAGATCGTGATCACCGAGGCGACGGACAGCGACGCGCAGAGACGCGAGCTTGTCGAGCGCTTGCTGCTGGCCCTAGCCGCATAGAAGAAACGCCCCCGGAGCCAGGTTCCGGGGGCGTGATGCGCGTCGTCGACAGGCTTTAGCGCGCGTCGCGCAGATAGATCGTCTTGCTGCGGCCGCTCAGCAAAAGCCCCACCACGATGCCGATGGCGCCGGCGATCGCCACCGCCGGCAGCGGCTTGGAGACCACATAAGTCTCGACCGCGTCGAGCTGTTCGTGGACGTGGCCCCGGACGCCTTCCAGCGTCTCCTCGAAGGCGTCCTTCACGCCGCCCTTGGCCTGGCCAAAGGCCTGCTGCACCGTGCCGACGGCTTCCTTGATCTTGCCCTTGGCCTGGAGTTCGGCATTGCCGGTCAGGCCGCCAACAGCGTCTTGGACGCGTCCCACGCCCTGGTTGGCCACGCCCGTCACTTGCTCGTTCATCACAGGTTCCCATTGTATCGACGCTCGTCGATCACGAGCCCCCCTCAAACCCCCGCCGCCTCGCCCTTGTTCCTGCGACGGAGCCATCGGGCCGCCTCGCCGTTTGCGTTGCTCAGCGGAGGGTAAGACGATGAGCGAGAAAAAACCGGGGTCGAGCATGGGACGATGGAACACCCTGTCCACGCGCATTCTCCTGGGTCTTGTCGTCGGGCTGGCTTGCGGCGCGGCCCTGAGCGGGCGAGCGTCGACGACGCTCGATCTGCTGGAAGCCGTGGCCGCGCCGATCGGACAGCTATGGCTGGACGCCCTGACGATGACGGTCGTGCCTCTGGTCTTCGGTCTCCTGGTCACAGGCGTCGGCTCGGCGACCTCCAGCGCCGCGGCGGGCGGCGTGGCGGCACGCGCCATGCTCTGGTTCGTGGTTCTGCTGATCGCCGCATGCGCGCTAAGCGCGTCGTTGACGACTGTGGTCCTGGCCTGGGTGCCCATTCCCGTGGGTGGCGACGCCTTTAACGCCGCAGGCTCGACGCCGCCGGTCGTGGCCCACGGCGGGGCGTGGTTCAGCGGTCTCATTCCCGCCAACCCGATCAAGGCCGCGGCCGAGATGAGCATGGCGCCTTTGGTGGTCTTTGCGCTGTTCTTCGGTTTCGCGGCCAGCCGGATCGAAACGCGACTGCGCGACCCCTTGATGACCGTTTTCGAAGCGGTCGTGGCGACAATGCTGGTGATCGTGCGCTGGGTCCTGCTGGCCGGACCGCTCGGCGTCATGGCGCTAGGCTTTGGCGTCGGCGCCAAGATGGGCCTGGGCGCCGCCGGCGCCTTGGCCCACTACGTCGCCGTCGTGGTCGCCGCTTGCCTGGCGATCACCCTAGCGGCTTATGGGCTCGTCGCTGTGGCCGGTCGGATTTCCCCCGTGACCTTCTTCAAAGCCGCGCTGCCGGTTCAGGTGGTGGCCCTGGGGACGCAGTCGTCGCTGGCCTGCCTGCCGACGATGATCGCCGCGACGGGCGCGCTGAAAACCTCGCCCGGGTCCGCCGAGGTCGTCCTGCCGCTCTCGGTTTCGATCTTCAGGGCCGCCAGCGCCGCGGCCAATGTCAGCGTCGCCATCTATCTGGCCCATCTCCACGGCATCGCCCTCTCGCCGACGGACCTGATCGTCGCGATCCTGGTGGCGGCGGCCGTGAGCCTGGCGGCCGTGGGCTTGCCCGCCCAGGTCTCGTTCTTCGCGACGATCGGCCCGGTCTGCCTGGCGATGGGCGTACCGCTTGACGCCCTGCCTGTCCTGCTGGCGGTCGAGACGGTGCCCGACATCTTTCGGACCTTGGGCAACGTCACCACCGATCTGGTGGTGGCGCGGATCGTCGGCCGGCCGCGCCGCGGCGCTCAGACCCACGCCGACGCACACCAAGGCGTTCGGGTGGCCTAGATCGGAACGACCATCATTTGATGTTTGCTGGATCGCGCGGGGGAACGTGGGCCGGCAAACCCGGTTGATCAGGTCTCATTCCCTCCGGACATCCCCCATGGCCACCACGGCGAAGACCAAAGCCAGGAAGACATCGACGCGCGCGGCGACCAAGGCGTCAGCGGCTCCCAAGACCGTCGGCCCCGACGCCCTCTCGCTGCTCACCGCCGACCACCGCGAAGTGGACGACTATTTCGACGAGTACGAGACCCTCACCGACGACGCGGCCAAGAAGGCGTTGGCCGACAAGATCTGCCTGGCGCTCAAGGTCCACGCCCAGATCGAGGAAGAGTTCTTCTATCCGCCGGCCCGCGAGGAAACCGGCGACGGCGACCTGATCGACGAGGCCATCGTCGAGCACATGGGGGCCAAAACCCTGATCGCCCAGATCGAAGCCGGCGCGCCCGGACAGCCGCTCTACGACGCCAAGATCAAGGTGCTGGGCGAGCAGGTCCGCCACCACGTCAAGGAGGAAGAAGAAGAGCTCTTCCCCGAGGTTCGCCAAACCAAGATCGACCTGGACGCCCTGGGCGCCAAGCTCGCCGCCCGCAAAGCCGAGTTGATGGCCCTGCTGGCGCCGCCGTCGACCCCGATCTGACGCCGCTTCTTTTCCCCCACGACGAGCCCGCGCGGTTCGAAGGACACCCCATGGCCAAAAGCCCCAACAAGACCCCTGCCGCCAAATCTCCCGTCAACGGCGGCCAAGACCGCGCCGGCGTGGTCGGTGAGACCCTCGTCGCCCCCGGCGGCGAGTTGCATCAGCAGGCTGGCGAGCCGGCAAGCCAGCTGACCACCAATCAAGGCGTGCCGATCAGCGACAACCAGAACTCCCTGAAGGCCGGCGCGCGCGGACCCGTGCTGCTGCAGGACTTCATCCTGCGCGAAAAGATCATGCACTTCGACCACGAGCGCATTCCCGAGCGCGTGGTCCATGCGCGAGGCTCGGCCGCGCACGGCGTTTTTGAGTGCCTGGACTCCTGCGCCGACGTCACCAGCGCCGACTTCCTGCAGCGGCCTGGCGAGCGCATCCCGGTGTTCACCCGCTTCTCGACGGTGGCCGGCAACAAGGGCTCGATGGATCTGGCCCGCGACGTGCGCGGCTTCGCGGTCAAGTTCTACACCCAGCAGGGCAACTTCGATCTCGTCGGCAACAACATCCCGGTGTTCTTCATCCAGGACGCCATCAAGTTTCCCGACCTGATCCACGCGGCCAAGCAGGATCCCGATCGCGAGTTCCCGCAGGCCCAGACCGCGCACGACACCTTCTGGGACTACATCTCGCTGACGCCCGAGAGCATGCACATGATCATGTGGATCATGTCGGACCGCACCATCCCCCGCTCCTACCGGATGATGGAAGGCTTCGGCGTCCACACCTTCCGACTGGTCAACGCCGCCGGCGCCTCGACCTTTGTGAAGTTCCACTGGCGCCCGAAGCTCAACGCCCAGTCCGTGGTCTGGGATGAAGCGGTCAAGATCAACGGCGCCGATCCCGATTTCCACCGTCGCGATCTATGGGAAGCGATCGACACCGGCGACTTCCCCGAGTGGGAGTTCTGCCTGCAGACCTTCACCCAGGACCAGGCCGACGCCCTGCCCTTCGACGTGCTCGACGCGACCAAGGTCATTCCCGAAGAGGTCATCCCGCTGCGCGTGGTCGGCCGCATGGTGCTGGACCGCAACCCCGACAACTTCTTCGCCGAGACCGAACAGGTCGCCTACTGCGCCTCGCACGTCGTGCCCGGCATCGACTTCACCAACGACCCGCTGCTTCAGGGCCGGTTGTTCTCCTACCAGGACACCCAGCTCAAGCGCCTGGGCTCGCCCAACTTCCACCAGATCCCGATCAACCAGCCCAAGTGCCCGTTCCACAACCTGCAGCGTGACGGCCACATGCAGATGGGCATCCCCAAGGGCCAGGTGAACTACGAGCCGTCCAGCCTGGGCGCCGACGTCGCCAGGGAATCCCAGGCGACGGGCTATCGGACTTTCCCCGCCCTGGAAACGGGCGAGCAGCTTCGCGTGCGGCCGGACGCCTTCGCCGACCACTACACCCAGGCTCGGATGTTCTTCATCAGCCAGACCGAACCGGAGCGCGACCACATCGTCGCCGCCCTGATCTTCGAACTCAGCAAGTGCAACCTGGCCGCCGTCCGCGAGGCCGTGCTCTCGCGCCTGGTCAATATCGACGAGACGCTGGCGGCCCGGGTCGCCGCGGGTCTTGGCCTGCGGGGCGAGATCACCCCGGCGCCGGCTCCCGTTCCGGCCGGCGAGATGGAGCCGTCGCCGGCGCTCAGCATCCTGGCCAAGTCGGCGCCGGGCCTGGTCGGCCGGAAGGTCGGTTGCCTGGTGACCGATGGCGTGGATGACGCCTTGCTCGAGGAGGTCCGGCAAGCCGTGACCGCGGCGGGCGCCAAGCTGGCCATCGTCGCGCCGACCATCACCGGCGTCGTGACGGCGGGCGGCGCGCTCCTACCGGCCGACTTCCGGGTCGATGGGGGTCCGTCGGTGTTGTTCGACGCCGTCGTGCTGATGCCGTCGGACGAAGGCGGCGCGGCTCTCGCCCTTGAGGCGACGGCCGTCAACTTCGTTCGTGACGCGTTCGGCCACTTGAAGGTCATCGGCTATCTGCCGTCGGCCGCGCCGTTGTTCGTCAAGGGCGGGCTGTCGGACGCCAACCCGGATGTCGACGCCGGCCTGATCAACTTCCCCAAGGCCGCCGTGGCCGACTTCATCGCTGCGGCCGAGAGCGGTCGGATCTGGGCGCGCGAGCCTATGGTCCGGAAGGTTTTCTAGCCCGCCTCACGGCGGCCTTCGCCCCCGCGCCGAGAGTCGGCGCAGGGGCGAAGGACGGCGACCCTTCAAACCGGCGCGTCAGACCGGATCGCGCCGCAGGCGCAGGTAGGTCTCGTCGAACTCGGCGAAGCTGGCCAGTTGGGCCCAGTCCAGGATCAGCACCTGCGGGCCCTTCCATTCGATCAGACCCTGGTGGCGAAGCTCCATCATCACCCGGTTCACGTGAACGGGCGTCAAGCCGAGGATGTCGCCCAGGTCGACCTGGGTCAGCGGAACGGCGAAGCGATGATCCTGCGCCAGGCCGGCGGCTTCGAGCCGCATGTAGAGTTCGCAAATCAGATGGGCCAATCGGCTGGCGGCGTTCTGACGCCCCATCGTCACCAGCCATTGTCTGTGAATGGCTCCGTCGATCACGGTCTCCAGCCACAGAAGCCGTGTCAGATGCGCGTGGCGCCCGCTGAGGCGGCGAAGATCATCATGCTGCGCCGGCGCGACCACGCAGTCCGACAGCGCCACGATGCCATGGTCCATCTGCTTCATCAGCAGGCTATGCAGATCGATGAAATCACCGGGAACGTTGATTTCCGTCAACTGGCGATCGCCGCTCACGGTCAGGGAATAGCGGGCGCAGAAGCCTGAGACCAGGAAGGTGCTGTGGGTCGGGCGATCGCCCGGCTTGATGATAAGGCTGCCCGCCGCAACGCGTCGATCTGGACCCAGCAGAACGCTCAGCGCCTCGCGTTCGTCGCTCGCAAGGTCGTCGCGGCGCAGCAGCTTTTGCACCAGCGCCCCGATCATTGCGCAGTGTCCTTCAACGTCACTCAAGGCCCCCTTCCGCCGCATGACTCCGTCAACCTAGACGGATGGAAAGCCCTCCAGGCGCTTGAAACCTGAACGCGCACCCGACGTTTCGGATGCGGCCGCCGGACCCGGCGACATTGCGGCCCTCAAGGCCAGGAAGCGAGACGAAACAGGCAGCGGAGGCGTCATGACGCGGATCATCAAGGTCGAACCCTGTGGTCGGGACTGGCGGGTTCACAACGAGACGCTGGGCGAGGACATGGTGTTTCAGAGCGGGGCGGCCGCAGAGGCCGCCGCCCGTGTCCTGGCCGACGTCAGCGCTCGACGCGGTCAGAGCGCTGAGGTGCGGATTTGTCTGCGCGACGGGTGGATGTGTAGCGCGCGATATCCGGCTGCGACGACCGGCTTTCGAAGCGCCGGGCGTGCAGCGACGGCGGCGCTGCTTCACGCATAGCCCATCGCGCGGCGACCCAGCGCGATGCCGAGCGCGTCAGCGAAGCGGCCAAAACCAAAACCGCTTTCGCGGCCGTCCTAACCTATGTCAGGGCGAAGGCCCGCACGAGCGCCTAGCATCCCTGACACCGTGATCCAGGGATTGATCATGACAAGCTACGTTTATGTAGGGGTCGCCAAGGACGACAGCGCGACCTTTGTCGATATCGACGCGATGGACAGCGGGCGTGACCCCGCCGCCCATGCACGCCAGTTGTTGGCAGAGCATATGAGCTGTGAGCGGGTTGAGATCTGGCGCGAGGACGAGCGCATCGGCGTCATCTCCCGCCCTTCACAGGCCCATGCGTCATGAGCCGGCTGCTGATCGCCAGCATCGACCGGTTCGGTCCTCTGCAAAACGACGTCCGCGACAGTCTTAATGATGTCGCCCAGGAGGTCGAGGTGATCGCCGCGGGACAAACCATTGTCTCGCCTGGCGCGCCCTCGCGCCTGCGACTGCTATCGCGCGGCGTCGCCTTTCGCCAACACGTCCTGGCCGGCGGCGGGCGGCAGATTCTGGGCTTCGCCACCCCGGGAGACCTGCTGGATCTGAGCGGCCTTTTCACGGGCGCCGATCACGAGGTCCGCGCGCTCGGCCCATGCGAAATCCGGCAGATCTCGGCCCACGAAGTCAGGCTCCTGATCCGGCGCCATCCAAGCCTGCTGGCGGCCCTGTGTCGCGCGGTGATGACCGAGGCGCGGGTTCAGCGAAACTGGATGGTTGGCCTGGGACGGCGCACCGCCTTGGCGCGGACGGCCAATCTCCTTTGCGAAATCTACGCGCGCCAGGCCGTGGTCGCCGTGGCGCGAGACAACCGCTGCCCCTTCCCCGCCTTGCAGTCGGATATCGCCGATGCGCTGGGTCTGTCGGCGGTTCACACCCATCGCGTCCTGCGAAGCCTGACGAAGTCCGGCTTGGCCACCGTCCGTGACGGCGAGCTTGTGATCCACGATTGGGACGGCTTGGCCGCTCTGGCCGAATTCGACCCCGAAGGCTTGCGGCCCCTGCACGATCCGCGGGCCACGGTGCCCGCACGGCCCGCCGGCGTCGCGGATCCGGCGATGGCCCAGGCCTTCGGCTGACCCGCCAAGAGTTCAGGGGCGCTCCTCGAGCGTGAAGACCAGGGTCAGCCGCGCCAGGACCACGCCCCCGGCGTCGGCGATGTCGATGCCCAAGCGCGCGGCCTGCGACGACCCATGGAGAAGATCCCGGGCCATTTCCCCCAGGTCACGGGCGGCCAGGTCTTGGGCTTGCTCCGAGTCGCGCAATTCAAGACCGACGTCGTCGGCGAGCCGCTGGTCGCCTCGCCAAGTGTGAAAGTAGAAGTGGGTCATGGGATGCCGATCGCCTGTCATCTGAATACCAGGCGCGCGTCCCTGTTCCGTCCCCTGGGCCAACGGGGCCATCTTCCATGTCTTCCAACGCTTATAGGACGACTGGTCCCCTCATTTGATGGGCGGACCGCATACGCAAAACGTCCCCTGTCTCCAGGGGGCGTTCTGGCGGCGGCTTGGACGTCGCGTTACAGCGCGCGGCGGCCCGACAGCATGTGGAAGATCAACAGGACGACCACGGCGCCGATCGTGGCGACCAGCAGGCTGTAGAGGTTGAGACCGGAGACCCCGGCGCCGCCGAACTGATTGAACAGAAACCCGCCGACCACGGCGCCGACGATGCCCAGCACCAGGTCCAGCACCAGGCTGCCGCCCGAACGATTGACGATCTTGCTCGCGATGAAGCCGGCGACAAGGCCAAGGACTACCCATGCAAGAATAGACATATCCGCCTCCCTAGAAAATGACGCGCCTGCGCGTCGGTCATGAGCAATAAGACGCGGCGTAGACTTTCGTTCCGCCTATAGCGTCACGCCTGTGACCAAAGGATACACGGCCTCAACGGCGCAGGACTTCAAGCCGCGACGATCTCGCGTGACCAGAGTTGCTGGCGATAGGCTTCGAAGCAGCGTCGGCCCGCCTCCAGGCGCATCAAGGCCCCCTCGGCGATGAAGCGCGCGCAGTGCGGGCGCTCCTGGACCAGAGGCGTCAGAACCTCGGCGTTCCAGGCTTCGGAGTGGGTGATGTCCAGCGTCGCGTGCAACGCGAAATATTTGCGCTCCTTGCCCACGCCCAGGCGCTTGAGACCTTTGGCGACAAGATCGGCGCGCCACGGCGCGGTGAGTTCGACGACGCCGAGCGCGCCAATCGCATGATAGGCGTAGCGACGATTGGTGGCGAAGGCCACCAGCAGGTTGCCCAGGGCCAAGGACGCAGGGACCGTATCGGCGATGATGGGGTTCAGGTTCAGCGCGCCGGCCAGTTCGTCGAGCATCGGCCCATGCATGCCAGGCGCCGCGCCGCGGCCCATCTCGTCCCAGTAGTTGCGGGCCAGCTCCAGCTTGGCCTGAACCGGCATCTTCACCTGGGTCAAGGCCACCAGGTCGTCAAACCCCGCCTCGCCGGCCACCTCCTGCTGAAGGAACCAGCGCATGTCCTCGAGAGGCGCGCTTTGGGCCAGCCACGGAAACAGCGGATCGTTCTGCCCGGGACCGGTCGCCTTCAGCGCCTCGAACCAGGCGACAAAGCCTTCGACATCCTGCGGCGCCGCCTCGGCGCGCGAGATAATCCCCTGTCGCTGGCTTTCGACGAAGCGACCTTCAAGTCTGCGCATCGACAGCTCATCGGCCAACCCCTGTTCCCAGTCCGCCGTCGGCGCGCCCGGCTCGAGCCGGACATGGTTCCAGTTGGAAAGGCGCTGCTGAGTCTCGGCGCTCAGCATGTCGTCCGGGGCTGTGGGGTCGGACATGGGCGCGGTCGGATTTTGCATGGGAGCCTCAGGCCTGAACAAGAACTGCAAAAGCCTCGACCCGTCCCCCAGTTCCTCGCCGCGTGGGCGCCCCGTCACACCGTCTAGGGCTCAGTGTCGGCGACCCGCCCCTGGAACAACGCCGAGCAGGTCTCGTTTGAGCATCCTTCTCAGCAGGGCGGTGATCATGAACGAGCTGGCAGACATGGTGCGCTTTTCAATTCGGCCCCAGGCCGACGGCTGGCGCTGGGAGACCGTGGACATGGCCGGGCGGCGCCGGGCGGGCGGCGTCGTGCGCTCCCGAGCGATCGCCGCGGCCATGGTGATCCGCGACATCTGCGCGGCTCAGACCCGAGCCGGCGATGATCATTTGATTAGCGCCAAGGCGGCCTGAACATGCGGGTCATCGAGACGTCCACCTATCGTGGCCCGCATCTCTACAGCCACCGGCCGATGATTCGGGTCCAACTGGATCTTGGGGCCCTGGAAGCCTGGCCGACCCATCGGCTCCACGGGTTCACCGATCGGCTGCTGGTCGCCCTGCCCGGCCTTGAGCGCCACGGCTGCTGCTTTCGCACGCCGGGCGGCTTCGTGCGGCGGCTGCGCGAGGGCACCTGGCTTGGCCATGTCATCGAGCACGTGGCCTTGGAGCTGCAATGTCTGGCCGGGGCCCAGGTCAGTCGCGGCAAGACGCGCTCGGTCAAGGGGCGGCCGGGGGTCTACAACATCCTCTACGTCAATGAGACCGAAGGCCTTGGCCGCGCGGCCGGCCGCGTCGCGATCGAGGCCGTTCACAGCCTACTGCCGCGCGACCTGCAAGGCCTGTCGAACCTCAACTTGGTGGCTCCGGCCCTGGCCGGCGGCGTGGAGGCGCCGTTCGACCTGAACGCCGCGATCCTGGCGTTGCGGCAGGTGCGTCGCGGCGAGACCCTGGGCCCGACCACCCGGTCCCTGGTGGCCGAGGCGCGCCGCCGCGGCATTCCCGCCGAGCGGCTGGACGCCCAGAGCCTCGTGCAGCTAGGTCAAGGCGCAAGACGCAAGGTGCTGCGCGCCAGCATCACCGGCGAAACATCGCAGATCGCCGTGCAGACCGCCGGCGACAAGGCCCTGACGAAGGCGGTGCTGTCGGCGGTCGGCGTGCCCACCCCGCGCGGCGCGGTTGTCAGGACCGCCGAAGAAGCCGTCGTCGAAGCCGCGCGCCTGGGCAGCGCGGTCGTGCTCAAGCCGCTCGACGGCAATCACGGCCGCGGGGTCAATGTTGGCCTGCGCACGGCCGACGCCGTCCGCTGGGCCTTCGAGCAGGCGGTCAAGCACGGCCGGCGCGTCGTGGTCGAGGAGCAATATGAGGGGCATGACCACCGCATCCTGGTGGTCGGCGGCAAGGTCGTCGCCGTCGCCCAGCGCGTCGCGGCCCAAGTGGTCGGAGACGGGGCGTCGACGATCGCTGAATTGATCGACAAGACCAACGCTGATCCTCGGCGAGGCGCGGGCCACGAACAGGTGATGACCCGCATCGTCGTGGACGACCATGTTCACGAGATGCTCGGCCGCGTAGGCCTTGCCCTGAAAGACCGCCCCGGCGCGGGCCAAGTCGTGGCGCTGCGGGCCACGGCCAATCTGTCGACCGGCGGAACGGCGATCGACCGGACCGACGACATCCATCCCGACAACGCCGCCATCGCCCGACGCGCGGCCCTGACCGTCGGCCTGGACGTGGCGGGCATCGACTTCATCGCCCCCGACATCACGCGCTCCGTCCGCGAGACTGGCGGGGGGATTGTCGAGGTCAACGCCGCGCCAGGCTTTCGCATGCACCTGGAGCCTTCCGAGGGGCAACCGCGCGACGTCGCAAAGGCGGTGATCGCTCATCTCTATCCGCCGGGATCGCGCTCGCGCATCCCGATCGTCGCGGTCACGGGCACCAACGGCAAGTCCACCGTCGGGCGCATGGCCGCCAGGATCTTTCGCGAGCATGGCAAGGTGGTCGGCCTGACCAACACCAGCGGCGTCTATATCGACGACGAGCGGCTGCTGGAGGCCGACGCCAGCGGTCCCAAGAGCGCCCGCATGGTCCTGCGTGACCCGACCGTCGAGGTCGCGGTCCTGGAGACCGCCCGCGGCGGCATGCTTCGCGAGGGCTTGGGCTTTGATCGCTGCGACGTGGGCGTCGTGCTCAACGTGAGCGCCGACCATCTGGGCCTCAAGGGCGTGGACACGCTGGAGGACCTGGCGGCGGTCAAGTCGATCGTCACCGAGGCGGTGAGCCGTCGCGGCGTCAGCGTGCTCAACGGTGATGATCCGCTGACCCTGCGCATGGCGCGCCATGCCGGCGGCCGGATCTGCTTTTTCACCCTGCACGGCGGCGAGACGCTATCGCCGGACTTGCGCCGGCATGTGGAGAGCGGCGGTCTGCTCGTCGCGCGCGAGGCCTCGTCGCGCGGGGGGGAGCTTGTGATCCATGAGCGCGGCCGCCGCTCCAGGGTTCTGCACGCCGACGAGATCCCCGCGACCCTGCAGGGTCTGGCCGAATTCAACGTCGCCAACGCCCTGGCGGCCATCGCCATCGGCCACGCCCAGGCCGTGCCGCTCGAGACCATCGCCGCCGCCCTGCGGACCTTCAAGTCCTCGCACGCCGACAATCCCGGGCGGTTCAATGTCCACGACGGCCACGGCTTCCGCGTCATCGTCGACTACGCGCACAATTCGGCCGCCATGCGCGCGGTCGGGGACCTGATCGCTCGGCTGCGGCCGTCCGTCGGACAAGTGATCGGCGTGGTCAGCATTCCCGGCGATCGGCGCGATGCGGACATCCTGGAAATGGGCCAGATCGCCGCGGCGCTCTTCGATGAGCTGATCTTCCGCGAGCGCCCCGATGGGCGCGGTCGCGCGGCCGGATCGGTGGTGTCGCTATTGACGGACGGCGCCCTGGCCGCCGGCTTTGCGCCCGACCACCTGCATCGCATCCTCAGCGAGACAGAGGCGATCGACGCGGCGTTGCGGATGGCGCGGCCCGGCGACTTGGTTCTGGTCTTCCCCAGCGGTGTCGAGGCGGCTTGGCGTCAGGTCGCCGCGTTCACGCCCGCCGCCAATGTCGCCCCCCTTGAAAATCAGTCCTTGTTGGAATTCGGAGACGCCGTTGCCTGAGTCCTCACGGGAGACCCCGCGCTCGTGGTCGATCATCGTCCACGGCGGGGCCAAGGCGATCACGCCCGAACAGGAGGAGGCCCATCGCAGCGGATGCCTCCTGGCCCTGTCGGCCGGCAGCGCGATCCTGGAGGCTGGCGGCAGCGCGGTCGACGCGGTCGAAATGGCCATTCGCGCCTTGGAGGACGATCCGACCTTCAACGCCGGCTATGGCGCGGTGCTCAACGCCCGCGGCGAGGTCGAATGCGACGCGGCGATCATGGACGGCAGCGACCTGTCGGTCGGCGGCGTGGCCGCGGTCTCGACCCTGCGCCATCCGATCTCGGTGGCGGCCGCCATGCTCGCCGAAACGCCGGTCCTGCTGGTCGGGCGCGGGGCGGAGTGTTTCGCGCGCGACCATGGCGGCGAACTCTGCGCCCCCTCCGACCTGGTCGTCGCGCGGCCCGGCGATCGCGGCTGCGACACGGTCGGCTGCGTGGCGCTGGATCGCCATGGCCACGTCGCGGCCGGCACCTCGACGGGCGGACTGGCGGGCAGTCCCCAGGGCCGGGTCGGCGACTCGCCCCTGCCCGGCTGCGGCCTCTATGCCGATGACGCCGTCGGGGCGGTCTCCCTGTCGGGCGACGGCGAAAGCCTGATCCGAGCGACCTTGGCCGCCCGCCTGATCCACAGCCTGGAAGCGGTCGCGCCGGACGCGGCCATCGACCTTTGCCTGGCTCGCCTGGCCGAGGTCGGCGGCAAGGCCGGGTTGATCGTCATCGACGCCGACGGCCGCGTCGGTTGGGGCCACAACAGCCCGCAGTTCGCCGTCGCCCACGCCGCGTCGGGCCGAGCCGCGCGCGCTTTCATCGAACGTGCGCAGGACGCGCCTGGAGACTTCGCATGACCGACGCTCGCCCCACTGAAGGACCGCTGATCATCATCGGCGGACATGAGGACAAGGAGGGCGACAGGGTCATCCTCAAGGCCGTCGCCGAGCGCCTGAAGGGCGGGCGGCTGGTGCTGGCGACGATCGCGTCGCACGCGCCGGACGGCTATTTCGAGACCTATCAGAAGGCGTTCGCCTCGCTGGGCGTCACCGATCTGGTCGAGCTCTATGTCGAAGACCGCGCCGAGACGCACGACGACGACAAGCTCGCCCTCCTGGACGGCGCGGCGGGCGTATTCTTTTCCGGCGGCGACCAGCTGAGGATCAGCAGCCAGATCGGCGACACCCCGATCGAGGCGCGGATTCGCCAGATCTGGACGCAAGGCGGCGTGCTGGCCGGCACGTCGGCCGGCGCTTCGGTGATGAGCGATACGATGATGGTGCGCGGCGCCAGCGCCGAGACCCACAGGATCGGCGACCTGCGTATGGCGCCGGGTCTGGGTCTGGTGCGGGACGTCATCATCGATCAGCACTTCGCCGAGCGTGGCCGCATCGGCCGCCTGCTCGGCGCCGTCGCCCAAAGTCCACGCGTGCTCGGCGTGGGCATCGACGAGGACACCGCCATCATCGTCGAGGGCGACGCCTTCAAGGTCATCGGCAGCGGCGCGGTCTACGTCGTCGACGCCAAAGGCGTGACCGCCTCCAACATCGCCGAGGCTCGACCGGAAAACACCCTGTCGATGTTCGATGTGCGGCTGCATGTGCTGTCCAGCGGCGACGGCCTGGACCTCACCACCCGCCGTCCCCTCGGGCACCCGACGCCGGTCGACGCGCCTAGGTCGGCCGCGTGATCACCGCGCCGACGGCGGCGATACGCTCGGCGTCGGCATAGGCGGGACGGCGCAGTTCGCCGGAGAAGATGTCGGGGTCCAGTTCGCGATAGCGCAACGCAAGCCCTTGGGCCTCGACGGCCCGCGCCAAGGCGTGGCGGAACGGGTCTGCGCCGCCGTCAAGAATGGTGCTGCCGGTGTAGAGGATGAAGCGCCCGCCTGGCGCCAAATGGCCCATGCCCGCGATCGCCCAGTCCAGGGACAGGCGCGCGCCGTGCAGGTCGCCGCCGTCCTTGTAGGCCCGGCCGGACTCTCCGGCGACGTAAGGCGGATTGCTGACGATCACATCCAGGTCTTGCGGCGCGCCGTCCAAGCCCGCGGCGTGGCGCGCCTCGAAATCCACGCCCGCATGGGCCGCATTGATCCTGGCAAGGTCCAAGGCCTTGGGATTGATATCGCCGAGGATCACCCGGGCTCCGGGCGCGGAAAGCTCGGCCACCAGGCCGCTCACGCCCGCGCCGGTCCCGACATCCAGGATCGTGCGGATCTGGCCGCCGCTCGCCAACTCCGCGGCGATCAGGTCGGCGAACCGGTAGCTGTCGGGCCCCAGGAAGACCGCGTCTGGCGCCGTGGCGGGGAAGGCTGAGTGCAGAAAGAGCCGCCCGTGGACGTCGGAGACGCGCAGCGTGCAGCGCCAGCGTCCGCCGTCGTCCTGCGCCAGGGCGTTCGCCTCCTGCAGCAGGCTCAGGAGGGCCGGCTCCAGATCGGCGGTGACGAAAGCTCGGCTCCAACCGAAGATGTCGCGAAGGCCGGGCGCCCGCGCGATCGGCTTGTCGGCCATGCGCCGACAGGTCGAGGGCGTCGGGGTTGTGAACCGGTACTGCCTGTCGGCCAGGGCCTGCAGAAGCGCTGCGAGCGGTTGGGCGGTCATGGGGTCACCTCAGCTTGGCCATCGCTAACGGCCGCCGTCGGGGGCTGTTCCGGGCGGGCCGTTCCAGCCCCCCCCTCAGGCCAGACGCAGGATCAGACCTTGATGCGCCGCCACCTGCAGCAGGCCGCCGGCATGGGTCCCAACGGGCTCGCCCTGCGTGCTCATCACGACCTGGCCCGCCGGCGCCTCGATCCGCTCGGGGCGAGCGCCCATGTTCAAGACGATCAGCAGCCGCGCCGTCCCAAGCCGGCGCTCGTAGGCGAGGAGGCCGTCGGTGGCGGCGAACGGGTGGTAGTCGCCCAGGCTTAGCGCCGGCTCGGCCCGTCGCAGCGCCAGCAACGCTGTATAGAGCCTCAGCACCGACCCAGGCTGGGCGGCTTGGTTCTGGACGTTGAGGTCGCGCCAATCCGGGCTCAACGGCAACCAGGGCTCGACGCTGCTGAACCCGGCGTGCCGCTCCGGCGACCACATCATCGGGGTGCGGGCCGGATCGCGGCCCAGCCCCAACCCCGGCACGTTGATCTCCAGGGGGTCGCGCACGCGATCGCGCGGGATGTCCACGTCGGCCATGCCCAACTCATCGCCCTGGTAGAGGGTCGGGGTGCCGCGCAGCGTCAGCAGCAGCATGGCCGCGACCCGGGCCTGGGACCCGCCGATCCGGCTGACCAGACGCGAGCGGTCGTGGTTGCTCAGCACCCAGTTGGGCCATCCATGGTCAGGCAGCTGCCGCTCATAGGCCGAGACCAACGCCGCCACCGCCGTCGGCGTCCAGGGCGTCGACATCAGGTGGAAATTGAAGGGCAGATGGAACCCCGCGTCGGGCGAGCCGTAGTAGGTCACCAGGCGCTCGAGCGGCAGATAGGCCTCGCCGATCAGCACATGCTCGCCGGGATACTCGTCCAGGACCCGGCGCATGGCGCTGACGGCGGCGTGGACGTCGGGTTGATCGACGGTGCCGGCCCGCACCAGGCGATCGGCCGGATCCATGCCCTCACGCCACAGCGGGTTGCCGGGATTGTCGGCCAGGTCCTCGCGCTCCATCAAATGATGGATGGCGTCGACCCTAAACCCGTCGACTCCGCGGTCGAGCCAGAAGCGCATGACGTTGAGCATGGCCTCGACCACGTCGGGGCAGCGCCAGTTGAGGTCGGGCTGGCAGCTGAGGAAGGCGTGGTAATAGTATTGCTGGCGGCCGGGGTCCCAGGTCCAGGCCGGTCCGCCAAACTCCGACAGCCAGTTGTTGGGCGGCCCGCCATCGGGGGCCGCATCGCGCCACACGTACCAGTCGCGGCGGGGATTGGTGCGGCTGGACCGGCTCTCGGCAAACCACAGGTGACGATCGGACGTGTGGTTGGGAATGTAGTCGACGATCAGCTTCAACCCTCGCTGGCGACAGCCACGGACCAGGGCCCGAACGTCGGCCATGTCGCCGAAGATCGGATCGACGGAAACGTGATCGCGCACGTCGTAACCGAAATCGGCCATCGGCGAGCGGTAGAAGGGCGACAGCCAGATCGCGTCGACGCCCAAGGCGACCAGGGCGTCCAGACGCTGAAGAACCCCCGCCAGGTCGCCCACGCCGTCGCCGTTGGAGTCCTGGAACGAGCGCGGATAGATCTGGTAGATCACCGCTGATTTCCACCAAGGCTCTCCTGCGGCCACGCCGGCCTGGCGCCTCGCCGCCAGATCGGTCGCGGGAGAGTCGCTGTCGTCACCGCACAAGCGCTCTGGCGGCTGCATGAGGGTCTCCGGCTCGGGTCGCCTGGACCCAACACGCGGGGCGCGCCTCAGTTCACGGTGCGCAACGCGCGCCCTCTTCGGAACAGCCGCACCCGCGGGCCATTAGGTTTACCTTCGCTTCCCCTCACCTTGGACCGCCGCATGCCCCTGATCGTCTTCGCGCGCCTGGCGCTATCCTTGGTCTCGCTCGCCATTCTCGGTGCGGCTGGCTACCTGCTGTGGTCCTGGCACGACGGTTATTGGGTCTGGGACGCCTATGGCGTGGGCCATCAAGAACACGAACCGTGGCGGCTATGGACGGCGCTGGCGCTGCTGGCCTGGTCGATGCTGGGTCGCCTGATCGTCACGCCCCTGCTGGCCAAGCCCGACACCGATCCGACCCAGCCCGAGCGCGGCGACCATCAAATGATCAGCAGTCCCACCGGCTCGCGCCTCTATGTCGAGATGCACGGGCCGGCCGACGCCCCGCCGGTGATCCTCACCCATGGCTGGGGCCTGGACAGCACCATCTGGTACTATCTGCGCCGCCGCCTTTCGCAGCAGTATCGGGTGATCGTCTGGGATCTTCCAGGCCTTGGCCGCTCGCGCGCGGCCAACGGACGGGCCATCGACCTGAGCCACTTTGCCCAGGACCTTAAGGCTGTGCTGGCTTTGACGGAAGGCAAGCCGGCGGTGTTGGTAGGACACAGCATCGGCGGCATGACCGTCCAGACCCTGGTGCGGGACCATCCGCAGCTACTGGACGGAGCGGTGGCCGGTCTGGTCCTGGTCAACACCACCTACACCAACCCGCTGCGCACCATGGTGCTCAGCGGCGCGGCTCAAGCGCTGCGCTGGCCGCTGCTGGAGCCGATGTTCCGCTTGGCGATCTGGCTTCAGCCCTTGGCCTGGCTCAGCGCCTGGCAAAGCTATTTGAGCGGTTCGGCCCACCTGGCCAACCGCATCGGCTTTGCAAGCCAGGTCACCCGCAGCCAACTGGAGCACAACACCCTGCTGGCCACCCGCAATCCGCCGGCCGCCCTGGCGCGGGGCAATCTGGCGATGTTCCGCTGGGACGCGGACGGGGCCCTGCAGGCGATCACTGTGCCGACCCTGATCCTGGCCGGCGACAGCGACCTGGTCACCAAGTGCGAGGCCAGCGAGACCCTGGCGCGCGCCACGCCCGGCGGCCGGCTGGAGGTGATCTCCGACGCCAACCACATGGGCTTTCTGGAGCGCTCGCAGGTTTACAACGACGAGATCGAAAGCTTCTGCCAGCTCAATCTGGTCACCCGGCCGGGCAACAGACCGCGCGAGCCAATGGCGACCGAGACTTGAGCCGAAACCCCCGCCGTTGACGCGCATTTCAGCGTCCGTGACGCCGTCGACGCCGCCAGCTGCGAGCCCAAAGCCATGAGCGCACCGATCAATCCCGACACTGTCCGCGGATCCGGCCGCCAAGAGCTCCCTGCCTATGTCAGCAACGGCCTCGTCGGTCTGCGCGTGCGCGAACTGCCGCTGACGACTGGCATGGCCCTGGTCAGCGGCTACAGCGGCCAGCACTACGAACGTCAGATCGAGGCGGCCGCGGTGGCCCCCTACCCGATCGCCGGCGACATCGCCCTGGACGGGGTGTGGCTTTCGGATGTGCCCCAGCAGGCGGCCAAGCTGGAGCAGGACTACGACTTTTCCAGCGGCGAGCTGACCACCCGGTTCGAATTCCGCGCCGGGGGCCGCCTGGCCAAGGTCGAGGTGATCACCTTCTGCAGTCGCCAGGATCCCACCCTGGTCTGCCAGGAAGTCAGCGTATCGGTCGATGCGGCCTGCGCCCTGGGCCTGCGCGCCACGATCGACGCCAGCGGCGCGGACGGCCGGGCTATGCGCCATGACCGCCTCACCCCGGGCGAGCCCGAGCCGGCCACCGACGGGACGCTGCTTTGGGAGTCGGCTGGCGGTCTGTCTACCTGCGGCCTGGCCCTGGTCACCCAGGTGACGGGCGCCGGCGAAATCGCCCCGTCGAGGCCGCCGCTGCGCGACCATCGGCTGGTCAGCGAGTACGGACTGCGGGCCCAAGCAGGACGGACCGTGCGCCTTCGGCAAATCGCCTCAGTCATCCCCAGCGCCATGCACGCCATGCCCGACCAACAGGCCGCCCGCCTGGCCGCCAAGGCCCGGTTCGACGGCTTCGAGGCGATCCGAAAAGGCAACCGCGCCGCCTGGGCCGAACTCTGGAAGGGCCGCATCCGTGTGGAGGGCGCCAGCCGTCACTGGCAAGGCCTGATCGACGCGGCGTTCTTCTATCTCAACTGCTCGGTTCACCCGTCCGCGCCAGCCTCGACCTCGATCTTCGGCTTGGCGACCTGGCACGACTATCACTACTATTTCGGCCACGTGATGTGGGACATCGAAGCCTTCGCGGTCCCCCCGCTGAGCGTCTTGCAGCCGACGGCCGCCGAGGCCTTGCTGGCCTACCGCGTCGACAAGCTTCCCGCCGCCCGCCGCAACGCCCAGCTGATGGGCCGGCGCGGCCTGCAGTTTCCCTGGGAGAGCGCGCCGGGCAGCGGCGAGGAAGCCGCGCCCCTCCCCGGCACGGCCGCCTGGCACGAGGACCATGTTTCGCTCGACGTTGCCCGGGCGTTCGCGCTCTACGCCGACACCACCGGCGACCGGGAGTATCTGCGCACACGAGCCTGGCCGGTGCTGGCGGGGGTGAGCGAATGGATTTCCACCCGCGTGACCAAGACCGCGGCGGGCTACACGATCAACGCGTCGATGGGCATCGCCGAGCGAGAGCAACCGGTCGACAACGCCGCTTTCACCAACATGGGGGCAGTGGTGGTGCTGCGCGCGGCGATCAAGGCGGCCCAGACCCTGGGGCTGGATGCCGATCCGGTCTGGTCGCGTATCGCCGATCGCTTGGAAATCCCGTTCCGGGGAAATGCGGTCATCTCCCATGACGCCTACCGGGTCGATGAGGAAAAGGGCGCGACCCCCGATCCCCTGATGGGTCTTTTCCCGTTCGGCTTCCCGCTGGACGAGGCGCAGGAGCGCGAGACCTTGGCGCTCTATCTGGGCCTGGCCCAGGACTATATCGGCAGTCCGATGCTGTCGGCGCTCTATGGCGCGTGGACGGCCCGCGCGGGAGACCGTTCCCTGGCGCTGCGCCTGCTGGACGAAGGTTACGGTCAGTTCTGCGTAGGCCGGTTCCTGCAGACCCTGGAGTACCGCGCCGACCGTTTTCCCGAACAGCCGCAAGCCGGTCCGTTCTTCGCCAACATCGGCGGCTTCCTGACCGGTTTGCTGTTTGGCTTCACGGGCATGGAGCCGGGTTCGGACGATCCGCAGGCCTGGATGCGTCGTCCGGTAAACCTTCCCGCCGGTTGGACCGCGATCGAGGTCGACCGCCTTTGGATAAGGGGCAAGCCGATGGCGCTGAGCGCCCGCCAGGGCCAGTTGGCCGCCCTCGAGCCGCTCTAGGCGCCTGGGACTTCAGGGTTGGAATCCTCATTGGCCGCCGAAAGCCTGAAGGCGTCGACGCGGTCCAGGCGCGGAAGGACAAACTTCGCCGCCAGCCCCTGAGGCCGCCATTCCAGCAACACCTGGCCCCGCAACTGCCGCTCGATGATGGCGTAGATCATCGTCGCGCCAAAGCCGCGCGGTCGGGCGGCGGCGGGAGCCGGGCCGCCGGTCTCGGTCCAGGTGAGCTCAAGCCCGCCGGCGGAGGTCTGCGTCCATCCCAAAGCAAGCGCGCCGTTCACCGCCGACAGCGCCCCGTGCCGGCTCGCATTGGCGACCATCTCATGCAGGACAAGGGCCAGCGGCTGCACCAAGGCGGCGCCGATGTCGATCGCCGGGCCGTGCAAGGTCAGGCGCTGGTCCGCGTAGAGCTCGATCTGGGCGCGCAATAATTGCTCCAGGCGAATGTCCCGCCAGCCCGCGCGGCCCAGCAGCGCATGGGCGGCGGCCAGGGCTTGCACCCGTCGTTGAACCGCGGCGGCGTAATGGGACGGATCATCGGCCCGGGTCAGGCGCACGATGCCTTCGACGATGGCCAGCGCGTTCATCGCCCGGTGATCGACCTCGCGCAACAGGCGATGCTCGGCGGCCTCCAGGCCCTCCACCTTACGAAACGCGGTGATGTCCCGCTGCGAGGCGAAGACATAGAGCATCTGGCCGGCGTCGTCGTGGACCGGGCTCATATGGAGCTGATTCCAGAAGGCCGAACCGTCCTTGCGATAGTTGAGCAGTTCAACGTCGCAATCCTGGCCCGCCGCCAGCGCCGCGCGGATCTTGTCCACCGCCTCGACAGCCGTGTCCGAGCCTTGCAGGAACCGGCAGTTGCGGCCCAGCACCTCTTGGGCGTCGTAGCCGGTCAGGTCCAGGAACGCCTGGTTGGCGAGCACGATCGGATGGTCGCCGTGGCGCGCGTCCGTAACCACCATCGGCATGCGCGTGCGCTCGACGGCGATGAACGCCAACTCCTTGCGATCGACGCGCCCTTGGGCGGTGGAGGCGGCGGGTTGGTCGCCATGAAGCATGGTGGCCGGCTGGACGGGATCGTTCATAGCGCACTCTGTGAACTGCGGACAGTTCCAACGCCGCGCCGCAGCAGCCGTTGCACGCCTAAACCCATCAAACAATTGTCTTTTCCCGGAGGGAACAATCGACGTTCGACCAATGTTCCGCCGCTTTGCCCACCTTGACGCGGTAACCGCCCGATCCCGCCGTTCAGGTCACAAGCCCGGCGGCGCGCAAGGCCTTGGCGATCACGTCGTGGATGTCAGGCGACGTGGGCCGAGACCGCGTCTAAGAGCCCAGCGGTCGTGTTGCGACCAAACAGCGTGCCTTGCGGTCCGCGCAAAACCTCGACGCGATCAAGGTCGTAAAAGCTGACCTCCTGGGCCTGCGGACGGGCGATGTAGACGCCGTCGAGGATGAAGGCCGCCGAGGGGTCGCCCTTCTCTGTGGCGTCGGCGCTGGTCACGCCGCGGATGGTGATCTGCAGGCCGTTGCCGCGATCGATGGAGATGTTGGGGGTCCGGTCGCCCAAAGCGGTCGGATTGGTGACGCCGGCGGCGACCAGTTGCTGACCGCCCAATAGGTATGTCGTTGGCGCGCGCGGGCCGCTGCAAGCCCTGGCTACAAACCTCGCCGAATCGTCACCATGTCAAAATGCCAACGTTGTCATTCACTCGATCGATAGGTCGATCGCGGCGATGGATGGGTTGCGCGGTGTGGTTGTTGTGGTTCGCCCGAGGCAACGGGCCCGCTGGCCTAGGGGGCCTGGGTTGTGCGGCCGACGGCCAAATTCGTCGGGCGGTCGAACGCTCCGCCTAGGAAGATGGAGATGGCCCGCTCGATGCGCAGGTCGAGGTCCTGCGACGACAGAACCGGCGCCACGCCGAGGGCGGCGTCACGCATTGGCTCGGCGAAAATCATCGCCAGCAACATTCCCGCCGCCTGCTCTGGGGCCTCGATCGTCAGCCCGGCCTCGGGCGCCACCTGCGCCAGCCAGACGCCCAGCGCCTGAATGGCTTGCTGACTGATCGCGGCAGTCCAAGCCTGGGCCACCTCCGGAAACCTCGCCCCTTCCGCCAGGATCAGGCGGTACGACGCCACGCCTTCCGGCGAAAACCCCGCTCCCCCGAACGCCAGGAGAAAGGCCTTCAGCCGTTCGCGCGGTTCGCCGCCTGCGCCGCCTGGCGCGAGGACCAAGGCGACCTGGCCAAGGCGCGCGCGGACGACCTCGACGAAAAGGTCCTCCTTGCTGCACACGTAGCGATAGATGGTTTTCTTTGACACGCCGGCGGCTGCGGCGATCTCGCCGATCTTTGCGGCGGCGAAGCCTTCGCGCGCGAAGATTTCCGCGGCGACCGCCAGGAGGCGATCACGAATCTCGGCATGGGCGGTCTCGGAGCGACGCGGCATCGGCCGACCATAGCGGCCCCGCGCCAAACCTCACGCCCAATCCGTCGCCTTAAGGAAACCAACGGGTTTCCTTTTCGTTGTCACTGCCGACGAATGCAGCGACACTCAAAGGACGGCGGAATGACGATGGATCGGCGGAGCATGGTGTTTTCCGGATTGCTGGCGGCGGGCGCCGCGGGGGCACAGGGCGCGCTCGCCGCGGAGGTCCAGGGCCGCCCCGCTCCTGCCCCCCCGTCGCGCGGCGGCAGGTTTCGTCGCGACCGCATCGACGTCCACCATCACATTGTGCCGCCGGCCTTCCTCGCGGCGATGGAGCGCCACGGGGTCAAGGAGGTGGCCGGCGCCCCCCTGCCCCACTGGACGCCGGAGAAGTCGCTCGACGTGATGAACCTCTATGGCGTTCAGACGGCCCTGGTCTCGCTTTCCGCCCCGGGGGTCTATTTCGGCGACCTGCCGGAGGCCAAGAGCCTGTCCCGGGCGTGCAACGAATTCGCCGCCGAGATGTCGGCGGCGCACCCGGGCCGTTTTGGCAGCTTCGCCGTCCTGCCCATGCCCTTTACCGAGGCGGCCTGCGCTGAGGCCATCCATGCGCTGGACGTGCTGCACGCCGACGGCGTGGTGCTGCTGGGCAGCACGGAAGGCGTCTTCCTGGGCGATCCGCGCTTTGACGAGCTCATGGCCGAACTCAATAGGCGCAAGGCCAAGGTGTTCGTCCACCCCAATCTCCACCCGACCAGCTCACAGCTGGATCTGCAGATCCCGGGCTACCTGGTGGAATTCGTCTGCGACACGACGCGAGCGGCCACCAACCTGATTTTCCAGGGCGTGCTCCATCGCTATCCATCGATCACTTGGATTTTGGCCCACGCCGGCGGCTTCCTGCCTTACATCGCCTGGCGGCTGTCGCTGGCCAACGACCAGCCGGCGCTGGCCTCCAAGGCGGGCGAAGGGGTGATGGGCGCCATCCGGAAGTTCTATTTCGACACGGCGCTGTCACCCTCGCCCTACGCCATGGCCGGACTGAAGGAGTTGGTGGGTCCCAGCCGCATCCTGTTTGGCAGCGACTTTCCTTTCGCGCCCGCGCCCGCGGTGGGCATGGAGGTCAAGTCGCTGGACGGTCTGCGGGTTCTGGACGGCCCGGCCAAGTCGGAGATCAATCGCACCAACGCCCTTGGTCTTTTTCCGCGCCTGGCGGCCTTCAGCGGGGCCGCCCACGTCTCGGGAGCCGGCCGCAAACTCAAGCGCGCGGTGACCAAGCCGATCGTCAATCTG
Source organism: Caulobacter hibisci (assembly GCF_016135805.1). Taxonomy (GTDB): domain Bacteria; phylum Pseudomonadota; class Alphaproteobacteria; order Caulobacterales; family Caulobacteraceae; genus Caulobacter; species Caulobacter hibisci. Next base: position 69,189 of record NZ_JADWOX010000006.1, on the reverse strand, counting down.
GCCGATACGCTCCGCAAACGGTGAGACGCTCGGCGTCTGAACGTCGGCCTAGGCTGGCGGGGCGGCGTCCAGCGCTTCGTCGATGAGGGCGTGCAGCCAGCGTCGGCCTTCGTCCTTTTGCTGGCGCAGGTGCCAGACGATGTTGACGGCCACGATCGGGCTTTCCATCGGCAAAGCGGCGATCTCCAGGGGATGGTGGCGCTGTAGAGCCCTGGCGACCCGGCTGGGCACCACCGCCACCAGATCGCCCTGCTCGATGATCGGGGCCAGGACCATGTAGTGGGGAACCACCAGGGTCGGGCGCACGGAGCATCGGTATTTTCTGGGGTCACGACCTCGGCGGCGATCACCCGGTGGGTGGCGATGTCCATGATCTGGGTCACCCGGCAGTCGAGATTGACGCTGGCCTGGTCGAGCCACAGACCGCTGCCCCTGGCGCGCCACCGCCCCGCCGTGAAGCGCTGCTCCATAGGCATCGGCGGCTGACCGGCGAAGGCCATGGCGGTCTGCAGGTTGGCCTCAGAGCCTACCGCCAAGGAAAACGCTCCGACCCTGACGACGGCTTCGGCGATCGGCGCGGTGGCCAGCAGGCTGACCAGCAGGCTGGGCGGATCGGCGCTCAGCGACATCACCGCGCTGACCGTCCGTCCATACCGGGCCTCGGGCGCCTGCACGGTGACGACCGAGACCGCCCCCGGCATGCGGGCCATGGCCCGGCGAAACCGCCCGGCGTCGACGGGCGGCAGGACGCTCACAGGGCGAAGTCCATGGTCTGGGCGCCCATCAGCACGCCGCCGGCGTTGATCGCGCCCTTGTCGGCGTTGAGATAGGCGTGGTTGGAGGCGGCGTGCACGTCCCGGAAGTAACGCTGCATAGGGTTTTCCTCGCGGATGCCGCGCCCGCCGGTGGCCTTGAACAGAAGCTCGATGGCCTGCATGGCGGTTTTGGCTGTGTGCTGGGCGTTCCACTTGTTCTGCACCCGCAGTTCGACGGGCAAGGGCGCGCCCGCCGCCAGAAGGGCATCCATCTCGGCGAAGGCCGCCTCCAGGCTGGCGTGGGCGCCGCGGATCAGCGCTTCGGCCTCGGCCAGGCGCTGGCGCACGAAGGGATCTTCCAGCGCCTTGGCCCCGTCATAGGCGCCGACGCGCTCGCGCATCTGGGCGCGGAACTCCTCTAGCGCCCCGTCGGCCATCCCCAGGGTCACCACCGACAGGCAGTAGGCGAAGATGACGCCGAACGGATAGCGGTAGTTCGGAGAGGTGAAGGTCTCCAGCCCCACGTCCTGCATCATGAAGCTGTCGAGGAACTTGTGGGTGCGATGCTCGGGCACGAAGGCGCCGTCGACGACGATGTCCTTGCTGCCGGTGCCCTTGAGCCCCATCACGTGCCAGGTGTCATCAATCCGGTAATCGCTGCGCGGGATAAGGAAGACGCGCATGTCGGGCATGAAGGCGCCCTCCTGTGTCGGCGCCATGCCGCCAAGGAAGACCCACTGACAGTGGTCGCTGCCGCTCGACCACGGCCAACGCCCGCTGACCTTGAAGCCGCCGTCAACCCGCTCGATCTTGCCGAACGGCGCATAGGAGGACGAGATGCGGGTGTCGGGATCGGCGCCCCAGACGTCCTGGGCCGCTTGCGGCGGATAAAGGGCCAGTTCCCAGTTATGCACCGCGACGAGGTTCAAGCACCAAGCGCTGGACGGGCAGCCCTTGGCCAGCGCCATGGCGACGCGAAACAAGCTCATCGGGTGCATCTCGTAGCCGCCATAGGCTGCCGGCTGCAGCATGCGATAGAACTCCGCCTGCAAGAAATCGGCGACGGTGTCGTCGAGCACGGCGCGATTGGCCTCACAGGCGGCGGCCCGCCCCTTGAGGACCGGCACCAGGGCCAAGGCGCGCGCGAGCAGGTCCTCCGGCGTCGGCGTCGGCGCGGCGGCCGTCGAGGCGTTGGTGTCTTGCAGGGACATGGCGGTCTCCGGGCTGTTCAAGGATGGGGGTGGGCTGGCTAGGTGCGAGCCGGTTGGGTCGTCAGATCGGTGCGGGCGGCGCAGGCTCGCCCAGCGACAGGAGGGCAAGGGCACCGACCAGGGAAGCGGCCGCCAGGCCCACCAGGCCCGGTCCGTAACCGCCATGCTGGTCGAACACCCGGCCAAGGATCGCCGGCCCCAAAGCGATGCCGATGGTGAAGAGCAGCAGCTGGTAGCCGTAGATCTCGCTGAAATGAGCCAGGCCGAAATTGCGCGAGACCAGCAGGGCCACCAGATCGATCTCCGCGCCCATGGCGATGCCGACGCAGACGGCGCAGGCGATGATCACCGGCACCCCACCCACTCCGGTGGCCAGGACCAGGAGCGCGGCGGTAACAGGAACGAAGAGCCAGAAGGCGACTTTCGAGGCGGCGTGGCGGTCTACGAACCACCCGGCCATCAACCGCCCCAGCAGCATGGTGACGCCAAACAGGCCCGCGATGGTCGCGGCTAGCCCCGGTGAATGGCCCCTGTCGGTGATCAGAGCTGGAAGGTGGACGACCGCGCCATTGACGGCCGCGGCGTTCGTGAAGAAGCCAAACGCCATGACCCAGAAGATCCGGCTCTTGAGCGCCTGGCGCACGCTCACTCCGCCCGCCCCTGGAGCCGGCGCGGCTGATGGCGCGGTCTTGGCCTGCGGGGTCGGGGCCTTGAGCGCCAGCAGGATGACCGGATAGGCGATGACCAGGACCGCCACGCCCAGCATGGCGTGGGCGAAGCGCCAGCCATGCTGTTCGATCAGGATCTGGCTGATCCGGGGCGCGACCGCGGCGCCGACGCCAACGCCGCTAAGGGCGACGCCGAGCGCCAGGCCGCGCCGTTTGGTAAACCAGCCCACGATGATCCGCGCATACGGCATGGACGACTGCACAGGCGCCACCAGGCCGCCCAACACGGCGAAGGCCATGTAGGTCGCGGGCGAGTGGGCCAGCCCCGCGGTCAGAAAGAACCCGCAGGCCATCAGGGGTACGCCCAGCAGCAGAGTGAACCGCGCGCCCTTGCGATCCACGAGTCGGCCGATGAACGGCGCGGCGAAGGCGGCTGTCAGCCCTCCGATCGCCGAGGCGGCGGAAAACCCGCCCCGCGACCACCCCAAAGCCTCGACGACCGGCTTCATGAAAACCCCGGACGTGTAGAGCGAAAGCGCCGGTGAGCTGACGACCAAGCAGACGGCGACCGCGACCGCCATGCGCCAGGCCTGGCCGGAATCCTGCTCGGCGCCGGGGCTTGCGCCCTGTTGGGTTCGATCCATGCGTCCCTCCCTGGGATCATTTTTTGAGTTGTTTTTGGGGTCTTGGCCCGGGCCGGACAGGCGCCTAGCCGGCGGGCCGGATGATCGAGCCGACAACGCGCCCCAGGGCCGCGGCGACTTCGCCCAGGGAGGGTTTTCCCTCGGGCCGATGCCCCCACTTGCTGATGCCCCGGTAGGTTTCCGGGACCCAGCTGGCCTCGTCCTCGATGAGGACCGGATTCCAGCCCAGTTCCATCTCGAAGCCGGACGGGGTGACGACATAGAAGGAAATGTTCTGGTCGTTGGGATGTTGGCCCACGCTCATGGCGATGCGGAAGCCCAGGTCCTTGCAGCGCCGATAGGCCTGACTGACATCGTCCAGGCTCGCGGCCTCGATCATCAGGTGTTGCACCCGCTTGCCGATTGGATCGACCCGGCGTCCTGCGGTGGCGGCTACGGCGACGGAATGGTGGCGGGGGTTCATGTGCAGGAAGGTGAACTCCATCTCGATGCCGGACAGGCGATCGGTGATGTTGTCGGAAAGCCGCGCGTCGAACAGCGCCTGCAACTGGTCGATCACCGCCTCGGGCCTCTGGGTGAGGATAGCCACATGCCCCAGACCCAACTCGCCGGCGACGAAGCCCCCGCCCTTGATCCGGAGCGGCTGGTTGGATTTGCGCGGCCCGGCGAACAACTCCATCCGCAGGCCCTTGGGACCGTCGAAGACCCAGTAGTCGTCGACGCCGCGCTGCAGGGCCTCGGATCCGGCTTGGCGCTCGTAGGACACGCCGTGGGCCGAAAGACGCTCGCGCATGGCCGCCAGCTCGATCTCGTCCTCGAACTCCCAGCCCAGGGCGACCACGTCCTCGGCCTTGCCCGGTCGGACCAGGATGCGCACTTGCCGGTCGTCGAGCCGGAACACCAGGGCGCCGTCCTCAAGTGTATCGACATGCATCCCCAGGCCCTCGGCCCCGAAGACGCGCCAGCGATCCAGCCGATTGGATTCCACCACCACGTAGCCGATGCGGGTATCGATACGATCGGTGGACTTGGGGGTCTTGAGCATGGCCTCGCCTCGGTTCGTCGTCGTCTGCGACTTGACGAAGAAGCTGACCGACCCCGAGCCCGGCGATAATTCGATAGTTCACGGCGAGGTATCAGGCGGCTCGATAGGTGCCGCCCTAGGGATGGATTTCCTTGAGCAGCCCGCGAAACCAGGCATGGGCCGGATCTCGCTCCATCGACCGCCCCCAATAGGCGCAGACATGGACTGGCGACATTTCGAACGGCGGGGTGTGGATCTCGATGTCGAGCACTCGGGCGAAGCGTTCGGCGATCCGTCGCTGGACGAGGGCCAGGCAGTCGGTGCTGGCCACGATCGCCGGCAGGGCTGTGAACTGCTGGACGATGACACGGTTGTGCTGCTCGATCCCGCCTTCGCGCATGCCCAGGATCTGATGGGTGGTTTCGATCTTGGGCGACATTTGGAACATCGCGTGGCGACTGGTCTCGTAGATCTCGCGCGTCAGCGGTCCTGCGAAGCCGCGGTGGGCGCGCGAGGAAATGACCACCATCTCGTCGTCGAACAGCGGCATCGAGCTGCCGTCATAGACGCCCTCGGCGGTGTCGGACGGCACCATGACCAGGTCGATGGTGCCGCGAATAACCTCCGAGGCGACGTTGCCCGGCACGTCGATGAAGTGCACCGAAGCATTGGGGGCCTGTTGGGCCAGGAGGCGGGTCAGCGGCGGGGCGATCAGAAGCGACACATAGTCGGCCGTGGCGACGATGAAGCGGCGCGTTTCCTCAAGCGGATCGAACTGAGGTGGTCGAAGGAGGGTCTCGACCTCGAGATAAGCCCGTTCGGTCTGCTCGATCAGCTCGGCCCCGCGCTCGGTCAGCTCCAGCCGGCGGCCCACCATCACCAGCAAATCGTCGTTGAAGGTCTCACGCAGGCGCGAGAGCGCCGCGCTCACCGCCGACTGGCTGAGGCCCACCAGCTCGGCGGTGCGGCTGACGCTGCGAGTGCGCAGCAGCTCTCGCAGGATGGGCAACTGGTTGAGATTGTGGCGTCTGAGCAGCACCGTTCGAATCCCCGCCTCAAAAACCATGGAGGCGCCTGATTGTCGCGCGCACCCTCAACCGGTGGAAGCCACAAGTTGCGACGGCTGGGCCGACATCGCGCCGCGCAGGACTTGGACGAGATCGCCCGGAGCGCCTGGGACGGCGTCCCCGCGCCAGACCACCTGTTGATCGTGACGGACGATCAACAGGGCGGTCTTGAAGGCCTTGGGCAAATCCGGCTTGGGGGCGTCGAGCACCTTGAGCGGCAGGCCCGCGGCCGCCGCGGCGGCGACCAGCGGCTCGACGCTGACCGATGGATCGAAGCGCACCAAGGTGTAGTCGAGATCCAGTTCGTCATAGACCGAGCGCTCGCCCAGCCAGAAGTGGGGCATCCGGCAGCCCGGCACGGTCGAGGGCGTAATCTCGCCCATCGTGTAGGTCGGCGGGGCCTCGCCATCATAGGCGATAATCGGAGATCGATCGTAAAAGTAGCCGAAGTTGAGTCCTTCGGGCGCGAACTGCGGGACGTTGATGTCATAGAGCTTCTTGCCCAGCAGCGCCCTGAGGCCCATCCCGACCGGGCCCTTGGCCGCCAGCGCCGCTGGGACATTGCCCTTGCCCATGGCTTCGACGTTCTCGATCACCTTGCGCATGGCGAACTTCGACACCTGCTCGGTGATCGGGTGGCGCTCGGCCTCGTAGGCGTCGACGATAGCCGGCTCGGCCCAGCCATTGACGGCCGCCGCCAGGGTCCAGGCCAGGTTCACGCCGTCGGCGATACCCGCGTTCATGCCGTAACCGGCGAAAGGCACCCAGAGGTGAGCCGCGTCGCCAGCGATGAACACCCGTCCGTCGCGGAAGCGCTCGGCGACCAGGCGCCGGCCGATCCAGTCCTCGTGATTGAGCACCTCCCAGGTGAACTCCTGACCTACGCCCAGCACGTCGCGGATCGACTGGTCGAAGTCCAGCGCGTCGTAGTCGCTAACGCCTGCGGGCATGGACCGGTGGACCAGCCAGGTGTCTCTGCCGTCAATGGCCACGACATTGCCGCGCACCTTGTCGTTGACCACCCAGCTCATCCAGGCGGGCCGTCGCTTGCCGAACAGGGCCTTGAGGCCCGGGGCCCGGATCAGGGTGCTCCGCGTGCGGCCCAACTCGGCGTCGCCGACGAGCTTGACGCCCATGGCCTTGCGGATCGGGCTGCGTCCGCCGTCGCAACCGACCAGATACTGGGTGCGAATGGTGAAGGCCTCGCCGTCGGGCTGGCGGCGGCAATGGACGGTCACACCCTCTGCGTCCTGCTCGTAGCGCTCCACAGCGGTCTCGTTGAGGACGGTGATCTCGGGCGTGCGCTTGAGGCGCTCGAACAGGATCGGTTCCAGATAGAGCTGACTGACCCGCACCATGGGCTCGGGCGTGCGCCAGGCGCTGTCCAGAAAGCCCGGTTTTTCGCGCTCGTTTCGCGCCGGCATGGTCAGGCGGGTCAGCTCCGGCCCGCTGATGCTGGTGCAGTAAATGGTGTCGGTCGGATAATCGTCGGGAAGGCCGGCGGCGCGCACGGCGTCGGCGACGCCGAACTGGCGGAAGATCTCCATGGTCCGGGCCGCGACCGTGTTGCACTTGGCGCTGGGCGGCTGGCCGGCGGTGCGTGGTTCGACGACGATGACGTCGACGCCGCGCAAGGCCAGGGCGATGGCGGTGGACATGCCGACGGGTCCGGCGCCCGCCACCACGACGGGGGAAGTATGGGACGGGGTCATGTTCTGAAATCCTAGAGGCTGCGCTGAGCCAGGAAGGCCAGGGTGATGGCGTTGAACGTGTCGGCCCGCTCCCACTGGACCCAATGGCCCGTGCGGCTGAAGAGGTGCAGGTCGGCGTTGGGAAGGCGGCGGATCAGCGAGGTCCCGCCACTGGGGCGATTGACGCGGTCGTCCTGGCCCCAGAGCACAAGGACAGGATTGTTGAGACCGGCCAGGCGCGGATCGCGAGTGAAGTCCACGTCGCGCAGCTTGAAGCCCTTGGGCCGCATGAGCGGTGGGCTCGCCACCGTCTCGGGATCGATGCTAGCCTCGTAGCGCTCCCGTAGCAGCGTGTCGGGAATGTCGCTGGGCTCGTAGACCAGGTCGTCGATGAACGCGCGTAGCTTCTCCAAGCTTGGTCCATCGCCCTTGTAGTAGTTGAGCAGCTTCTGCAGGCCCTTGGTCGGCAGACTGCGGGTCGTGTCCACCCCGCCCGGGCCCATCAGCACCAGTCGGTCGACCCGGTCGGGATGGTCGAGCGCCAGGCGCAGCGCGCAGGCCCCGCCCAGGGAGTTGCCGATCGCGTGGGCGCGCTTGACGCCCAGGCCGTCCAGCAGCTCCAGCATGGCGCCAGCCAAGTCGCCGAACGGATCGGAACGGCTGACGCCCTTGGTCGAACCGCCGTAGCCCGGCATGTCCGGGATCAAGAGGCGATAGGACTGGGAAAGGGCCGCCAGGTTGCGCGAGTAGTTAGACGGTCCCGTCGCGCCCGGACCGCCGCCATGAAGCATCAGAAGCGCGGGGCCCTGCCCGATTTCGGCCAGCCGGATGACCCGCCGTCCAACCTTGATGTCCCGGATCACTGGAGCGGTCACGCGACGGCTCCATCAAGCCGCGCCTTCAGATCCAGGGCGACATCGACGATCATGTCTTCTTGGCCGCCGACCATGCGACGCTGCCCCAGTTCCAGCAGGATCGAGCGCACGTCCAAGCCGTGTTCGGCCGCGGCCCTCTCGGCGTGGCGCAGGAACGAGGAATAGACCCCGGCATAACCCAGGCTGAGGGTCTCGCGGTCGACGCGGACCGGGCGGTCCTGCAGCGGCCGGACCAGGTCCTCGGCGGCGTCCATCAGCTTGAACAGATCGCAGCCGTGGTTCCAGCCGTAGACGTCGGCGGCGGCGATGAACACCTCCAGCGGCGCGTTGCCGGCCCCGGCCCCCATGCCCGCCAGCGAAGCGTCGACGCGGATCGCGCCGTTCTGGACGGCGGCGATCGAGTTGGCCACGCCCAGGCTCAGATTGTGGTGAGCGTGAATACCCCGTTCGGTCTCGGGCTTGAGCACCTGGTCATAGGCCTGCAGACGCGCTGCGACGTCGTCCATGGTCATGGCCCCGCCGCTGTCGGTCACATAGACGCAATGGGCGCCATAGCTTTCCATCAGCACCGCTTGCTGGGCCAGGGCCTCGGGCGGGCTCATGTGGCTCATCATCAGGAAGCCAGAGACATCCATGCCCAAGCCACGGGCGTACTCGATGTGCTGGCGCGAGACGTCCGCCTCGGTGCAGTGGGTGGCAACCCGCACCGAGCGCACGCCCAGGTCATGGGCGCGCTTGAGGTCATGCACCGTCCCAATGCCGGGCAGCAGCAGGGTGGTCAGCTTGGCGTGGGAGATCACCTCCCCCACCGCCTCGATCCAGGCCCAGTCAGTGCACGCCCCGAAGCCGTAGTTGAACGACGAGCCCGACAGGCCGTCGCCGTGGGCGATCTCGATGGCGTCGACCTTGGCCTCGTCCAGGGCCCGGGCGATGGCCCGCACGTCGTCGAGACTATACTTGTGGCGGATGGCGTGCATGCCGTCGCGCAGGGTGACGTCCTGGACGTAGAGCTTGGACTTCGGCTGGAAGGGCGTGGTCATTGGCCGACCTCGTGGTTGGGATGACGGGCGATGATGGTCTGTCGCGAGAGCCTGGCCCGCTCGATGCTCGAACGCTCTGGTCGAAGCCGCTTCACGACGCCACCTGCGACCAGCCCCGGCTGGCGGCGATCTTTTCCGCGGTCTTCAGGGCCGCCGACGTCATGATGTCCAGGTTGCCGGCATAGGCCGGCAGGTAGTGGGCCGCGCCCTCGACCTCGAGGAAGATCGTCACCTTCAAGCCGGTGAAGGCCTGGTCCATCTCGGGAATGAACAGCGGGTCGTTGGCGCCCAGGCGCTCGAACTGCACCTTCTGCTTTAGGCGGTAGCCGGGCACATAGGCCTGGACCTCGGCGACCATGGCCTCGACCGAGGCCTCGATGGCGGCGGTGTCGGCGTCGTCGCAGAGGCAATAGACGGTGTCGCGCATGATCAGCGGCGGCTCGGCCGGATTGAGCACGATGATCGCCTTGCCGCGCGTGGCCCCGCCCACGGTCTCGATGGCCCGTGAGGTGGTCTCGGTGAACTCGTCGATATTGGCCCGGGTGCCGGGGCCAGCCGACTTGCTGGCGATCGAGGCGACGATCTCGCCGTAGTGCACCTTGGCGACACTATTGACCGCCGCGACCATCGGGATGGTCGCCTGGCCGCCACAGGTGACCATGTTGACGTTGGTCGCGTCGAGATTGGCCACGCCATTGATCGGCGGCACGACATAGGGGCCGATGGCGGCGGGCGTCAGGTCGATCACCTGCTTGCCGTGGGCTTGCAGCACAGCGTCGTGGTGCTTGTGGGCGCCAGCGCTGGTGGCGTCGAAGACGATGGCGATGTCGGCGAAGTTCGGCAGGGCGACCAAGCCGTCGATGCCGCCGGCGGTGATCGGCACGCCCAGGCGCTCGGCGCGCTTGAGGCCGTCCGATTCCGGATCGATGCCGACGAAGGCGCCCATCTCCAGGCTCTTGGACAGGCGCATCACCTTGATCATCAGGTCCGTGCCGATATTGCCCGACCCGATGATCGCAACCTTCGCTTTGCGTTCGTTCGTGGTCTGGCTCATGCGGCGATCGCCTTGATGACGACGGGCGCGAACCCGTCGATTTCGACCGTGTGCAGGCCAGGTTGAAGTGGGATCATCGGGCCCAGCGCGCCGGCCAGGATCACGTCGCCAGCCCGCAGGGGCGCCCCCAAGGCCACGGCGGTGTCGGCTAGCCAGGCCAGCGCGATCAACGGGTCGCCGAGGCTTGCGGCGCCCACGCCGCTGGATACGATCTCGCCGCCGCGGATCAGGCGCATGGTCGGCGATCGCAGGTCGCAACCGGGAACGTAGGGTTCAGGCGAGCCGAGCACGAAGGCGCCGCTGGAGGCGTTGTCGGCGACGGTGTCGACGATATCGATGTCCCAGCCGGCGATGGCGCTGTCGACGATCTCGGCCGAGGCGGCGACCGACGCGATCGCGGCTTCGAGGCGCTCGCGGGAAAGTCCGGCCTGGGTGATATCCTGGCCCAGGACGAAGGCGATTTCCGCCTCGATCCGCGGTGAGATCAGACCCGTCAGGGGCAGCTCCACCTCGTCGCCATAGACGCCCATGAAGTCGAACAGCACGCCGAAATCGGGTTGGTCGACGCCGAGCTGGGTTTGCACGGCCTTGGAGGTCAGGCCGATCTTGCGGCCGACGACCTTGGCCCCGGCCGCCTGCTGGCGCGCCACATTGCGCTGCTGAACTGCATAGGCGGCCTGGATGTCCTTGGACGGCAGGCGCTTGCGGACGGGATCGATCGCCCGCCCTGTCGCCCGCGCCTCAAACAGGGCGTCGGCGACCTCATCGACGATGGAGGTCAAATCCGTGGTCATGTTCCCTCCCCGGGGTGTGTTGGGTCGGACCATCGACCCACCCAACACTTTAGAAAATTCGATAGTTTTGAACCCAGGCATCCACCCGGTTGATAGGTCAGCCCCTGGCCAGGAACTCGGCCACCAGGGCGTTGAACGCCTCGGCCTTTTCCCACTGCACCCAATGACCGCAGCCGGTGAACAGGTGCATCTCCGCGCCGGGGATGGACTTGAGGAACACAAAGCCCCCGTCGACCGGGTTCACCCGGTCATCCATTCCCCACAGGATCAGGGTGCGCGCTTTGAGACCCGGCAGGCGCGGGTCACGCCATAGCACCGGGGCGTTGATCGCCTCGGGGGCCAGCCGCAGCGGCGGCGCGGCCAGGATGTCGGGGTGGGCGCTGGTCTCGAAACGTTCGGCGATGGTGTCGTCGCCGATCTCCCCGGGATTGAACACCAGTTGCTGAATGAAGGCCTTCAGCTTGGCCTGGCTGGGGCCGTCTCCGTGGTAGTAGGTCAGAAGCTGCATCAGGGCGTTGGTCGGGGTCGGGGTGAAAAGGCCCTGACCGCCACCGGGTCCCATCAGCACCAGGCGGTCGACCTTGGCGGGGTGGTCGAGCGCCAGGCGCAGGGCCGCCGCCCCGCCCAGCGAGTTGCCGACCATGTGCGCCTTGTCCAGGCCGATGGCGTCCATGAACGCGGCGAGACCCTGGGCGATATCGCCGAAGGGGTCGGCCATGTTCAGGCCCTTGGTCGACTGACCGTAGCCGGGCAGATCGGGGACGTAGACCGTGAAGACTTGGCTGAGGATCTCGATGTTGCGGCGGTAGTTGGAATAGCCCGCCGCGCCCGGTCCGCCGCCATGCAGCAGCATCACCGCCGGGCCCTGGCCGGTCACATGGTAGTGGATCTGCCGCGCGCCGGCGTCAGCGAAGCGGCTCTCAAGCGTGTTGGTCATGGCGTTCCTGGCGTCCCGAATTTTTGCTCAGTCGCCGCCGCCGCCGCCCTTCAGGCAAATCGATTTCGCAAAGCCAGCCTTCCGCCTGATCGATAGGTCCGGCTCGCCGAACGGCGATCCATCAGCCGGATCGATGGCTGCATATGGATTATCGACTGATCCCCCAGCCAATCCCGACGCAGCATGGGGTCACGGCGCTCAACGCCGTGATCACCAATCCGGACAAAGAGCCGGCCACGTCGCCCGTCGGGGCGCGATGGTTTGAGGGGGAAACGATGTCACAAGGGCTTTCCTTGCGCTTACTGCTGGCTGCCGGCGCGTCCGCCGCGGCCTTCGTCTCACAGGCTTCGGCTCAGGAGGCGCCCGCCAATCCGGGCACGGTCATCGAAGAGGTGGTGGTCACCGCTCAGAAGCGCGAGGAGTCGCTGCAGAGCGTTCCGATCGCGGTCTCGGCTTTCAGTCAGGCCACGCTGGAGCGCCAGAAGATCGACGGCGGCTCCAATCTGCAGCTGGCCATCCCGAACGTGACTTTCTCCAAGTCCAACACCATCGGCTACAACTTCCAGATCCGCGGCATCGGCTCCAAGCTCAACACCGCCTCGGGCGACACGGCCACCGGCATCCACCTCAACAACGCGCCGCTGACCGCCAACAGCCTCTTCGAAGCTGAGTTCTACGACGTCGAGCGCGTGGAAGTGCTCCGCGGTCCGCAGGGCACGCTCTATGGCCGCAACGCCACGGGCGGGGTGGTCAACATCATCACCGCCAAGCCGACGCACGATTTTTCGGCCATGCTGCGCGGCGAGGTCGGCGACTACAACGCCCGCAAGGCGCGCGGCATGATCAACCTTCCCCTGGGCGAGACGTTCGCCTTGCGCCTGGCCGGCTCCTATCTCAAGCGCGATGGGTTCGGGACCAATCTGACGACGGGTTCGGACGTCGACAACCGCGACCTCTATTCGGTGCGCGGCACCTTGGCGTTCGATCCCAACGACAAGTTCGGCGCCACCCTGATGTGGGAGCACTTCAAAGAAAACGACCGTCGCTCGCGCATCGGCAAGATGTATTGCACCAAGGACGAGGGTCCCACGAGCGTCGGCGGCGTGGCCGTCTCGGGCAACGCGGCCCTGGCCAATGTCGAGCGCGGTCTGCTGAGCCAGGGCTGTTCGGCCACCTCGATCTACTCGGCCAGCGCCCTGGGCACGCCCAACTACCTGGCCTCGCTCGAAGGCATCACGGCTCTGGCCGCCGGCCTGATCTCCAGCGACCCCTACGCCGGCAAGATGCAGACCCCGGGCCTGCGTGACATCGAGTCCCGCTTCGATCCGAAGTACAGGGCCAAGAACGACGTGGCCGAGCTGAACCTGCATTATGCCCTGAGCGACAGCCTGACCCTGACCTCGCTGACCTCTTACAGCACCTATGACGTCTATTCGTCCGAGGACTATACGCGGGCCCAGCCGACGGGGACCTTCAACAGCACGGCGATCTCGCCGGGCGGGGTGTTCACCGACCCGCAGATCGGCGCTTACAACCGCCTGGCCACCTACGACATCTCGCGCGGCAATTTCAAACAGTGGACCCAGGAACTTCGGCTGCAGTCCAACTTCGACGGGCCGTTCAATTTCAACGTCGGCGGCATCTACGTCGACTACAAGACCGACACCTCCTACCAGGTCGTCTCCAACGGCATCACGGCCCTGGCGGTCGCCCGCAATGGCGGCGTCCCCTGCGCGGCGACCTCGACCACCTGCATCTATATCGACCCCAACCAGGAGCCGGACGGCAGCGGCCACAACTACTTCCTGTCGCGCCAGCCCTATCACCTGAAGGCCAGCGCGGCGTTCGGCGAGGCCTATTACAAGGCCACCGACAGCCTGAAGTTCACCTTGGGCCTGCGGTGGACGCACGATGACAAGACCGTCGACAACATCCCCTCCGAGACCCTTATCGCCGGCAGCGGCTATCCGGTGGGCACGCCTGCCCAGCAGAAGGCCGACTACAAGGCCGTCACCGGGCGTTTCGGCGCTGACTGGAAGCCGGTCGTGCCGTTCACCCAGGACACCCTGGTCTACGCCTTCTATTCGAAGGGTTACAAAGGCGGCGGCGTGAACCCGCCGTCGGCGGTTGGCTTTGCCGGAACCAAGGCCTCGTTCGATCCCGAGTTCGTCAACGCCTATGAGATCGGGACCAAGAACACCCTGCTGGGCGGCTCGCTGCAGCTGAACGCCACGGCCTTCTACTACGACTACAAGAACTATCAGGTCGCCAAGGTCGCCAACCGCCAGACGGTGGTCGAGAACGTCGACGCCGAGGTCAAGGGCGCCGAACTGGAGTTCGTCTGGAAGCCGACCACGCCCCTGCGGATCAACGGCACGCTGGGTCTGCTCGACACCAAGATCAAGACCGGCAGCTCGATCGACACCTTCAACCGCACGGCCGGTAACACCGCCTATGCCGTGGTCAAGGCGTCGAACGGCCAGACCTGCATCGCCCCCACCGCCCTGATCGCCGGCTATCTGACGGCCATCAACAGCGGGACCCTTCCGGTGACGGCGCTGCTGACGATCTGCAACAACGCCGCGGCCAGCGAAGGCTTCGTCACCCAGCTCAAGGGCAAGGAACTGCCCAACGCCCCGAGCATGACCCTATCGCTGGGCGCCCAATATGACTGGGTGCTGCCCAACGACTGGAGCGTCTCGCTGCGCGGGGACTACTACCGCCAGACCCACACCTACGCACGGGTCTACAACACCGAGGCCGACCGCCTGAAGGGCTGGGAGAACGTCAACCTGTCTCTGGTGGTGGCTAACAAGCCCAAGGGCTTGACCATCGAAGCCTACGTCAAGAACGCCACCGACGAGACGGCCGTGACCGATCTCTACCTGTCGGACTCGGCGCTGTTCCGAAACGGCTTCTTCACTGACCCCCGCACCTACGGGATCAGCCTGACCAAGCAGTTCTAGGGTCCTACCTCGCGCGGCGGCCAAGGCGACTTGCCGCCGCGCTCTTTCTCGAGGAGATACCCCATGAGCACCCCGGCAAAGACGGCGATCATCGTCGGCGGCTCGCGCGGAATCGGCGCGGCCGTCGCCCGGCGGCTTGCGCGCGACGGGGTTCGCCTGGTGGTCTCCTACCACAGCGACACTGCCGCGGCCGACCAGCTCAAGACCGAGATCGAAGCGGCGGGCGGCCAGATCGAGCTCGTCCGGGCCGACATCACGCAACTGGCCGACATCGCGCCGATCTTCGATCGCGCTGAAACGCGTTTCGGCGCGGTCGATATCGTCGTGGCGGTCGCAGGCGTCGGACTGCTGGGGTCGTTCCAGGCCGCCACGGAGGCCCAGTTCGACGCCCTGTTCGGCGTCACCAAGGGCGTATTCTTCCTATTGCAGGCGGCCGCCGGTCGGATCGCCAACGGGGGGCGCATCATTACCCTCTCGACGGGCCTGACCCGGACCTGGGCAGCCAACGCCGCGCTCTATGCCGGCTCCAAGGCCGCCATCGAGCAGTTTTCCCGGTCGCTTTCCAAGGAGGTCGGGGGCCGGGGCGTGACCGTCAATGTCGTCCTGCCCGGCGTGGTCGAGACCGACATGACCGCCGCCATGCCAGCGGCGATGAAACAGCACGCCGCCAGCCAGACCAGCCTGGGCCGCCTGGCCGCGCCCGACGACATCGCCGACGTTGTCGGCTTCCTCGCCTCTCCCGAGGCGCGATGGATCACCGGCCAGCTGATCGTCGCCAACGGGGGCAGCACGCCGTGAGCGCCTATCGATGCGATCGATACCTCGCCCTGCCTTGTTTGATTTCGACGGCCTTCCCGATCGGCGAAGTTGTCCGTCCAGAAGGAGCATTTCGATGAGCGTAGCGAGCCTGGGCTATATCGGCTTTGCGGTATCGGACCTGGAGGCCTGGAAGACCTATGGCGGACAGGTCCTCGGCATGATGCCGATCGAGGGACCCGACGAGGGTCTGCGGTTCCGGATCGATGACCACGCCTGGCGGATCGCCGTCCAGGCCGGCGAGGCCGACGACATCGCCTTCGCCGGCTTCGAGGTCAGCGATGCGGCGGCGCTGGACGCGGTGAGCGCCAGCCTGGTCGCGCACGATATTCCGTTCACCCCCGCCTCGCCCGAACAATTGGCCGAGCGCCAGGTCACGGGACTGATCTCCTGCCAGGATCCGGAAGGTCTGGCGATCGAGATCTACTACGGCCCCACCCTGCGCACCGAAAAGCCGTTCGTCTCGCCGGCCGGGGTCAGCGGCTTCATCACCGGCGAGCAGGGTCTGGGCCATATCGTCCTGACCACCAGCGACATCGCCGCGGCCAAGCGGTTCTATTGCGAAGCGTTGGGCTTTGCGCTCTCGGACATCATCCGCATGGCGCTGAGCCCGGAGTTCGCCATCGACCTGGAGTTCTTTCACTGCAACCGGCGTCACCACACGCTGGCCCTTGTGCCCCTGCCCTTTCCAGCGCCCAAGCGCATGCATCACTTCATGGTCCAGACCCGGACCTTGGATGAGGTCGGATTCGCTCTGGATCGTCTGGAGCGCGCTAAGGGGACGCTTGTCCAGACCCTGGGGCGGCACACCAACGACCAGATGGTGTCGTTCTACGCCCGCACCCCGTCAGGCTTCGAAGTCGAGTACGGCCAAGGAGCCGTGGAGGTCGACGCAGCCACCTGGCGCGTGGCCCGGCACGACAAGATGAGCAGCTGGGGACATAAGCGCGTGGGCTGACGCCGGGCGACGAATCCATCGGCGCGCCGCCGCCGAAGGCCCCTCAAGGTGGCGGTCTCGACCCACACCGCGCGCGACCGTTGAGTGCGGCTTCTCGCCGCCTAGCCCTGTCGTCCCTCAAGCATGGTCTGGACGACGCGCTCGACCAGGCCGTCGAGCGGATTGGGGTCGGTGTCGTCCAGCAGGCCGTCCAGAACGAGCATGGCCAGGCCATGGACGAGGGACCAGCAACCAATGGCCCTGTCGGGGCTGAACTGTTCCGGCGCCTCGCTCACCAGCCGTTGCAGCATCAAGGTCTTGACCGCCTGGGCCGCATCGCAAACCGCCTCGTCCGCCCTTGGCCGCGTGGGCCCGAACATCAGTCGAAAGAGCACTGGGTTGTCGTGGGCGTAGCGGACGTAGGCCAGGGCCTGGGCGACCAGCGCCCGTCCGGGAGCCGCGGCCCGATCGGCCGCCAAAACGGCGTCGTGGAGCTGGGTCAGGCCGCGAACCGCGATCGCGGCGAGCAAGGCGTCCTTGTCGGCGTAGTGGCGATAGGGAGCCATGGTCGACACCCCGGCTTGGCGAGCGACGGCGCGAAGCGATGGCTCATGGCCTTGGGCGAGCAGCGCCAGGGCGCCGTCCAACAGGGCCGTCGCGAGATCTCCGTGGTGATAGGCCTCACGGGCAGGCCCGGGCGGGCTGAGATCGCGATTGTTCATCGCCCCTGTGTCTCACGCGGCTTGGCAAAGGTCCATGTTGACATCGCATACTTTAGGATCATGTATGCACCGTACACATCAGGATCCACCATGACCCAGCTCTTTGATACCCTCCCCCTGCCTTGCGGCCAGACCCTGCCCAACCGCATCGCCAAGGCGGCGATGGAAGAGAACCTGGCCCAGCCGGACCGAACGCCCGGGCCGGCGCTGTGGTCGCTCTACCGGCGCTGGGCCGAAGGGGGCGCGGGGCTGTTGCTGACCGGTAACGTCATGGTCGACGGTCGGGCGCTGACCGGCCCCGGCGGCACGGTGCTCGAAGCGGACACGGACCTTGCCGGGTTCCTGGCCTGGGCCAAGACCGCAAAGGCCGGCGGCGCCAAGGTCTGGATGCAAATCAACCACCCGGGCCGCCAGGTGTTCGAAGACATGGGCGGGGTGTCCTGGTCGGCTTCGGACGTTCCCCTGGATCTTGGCGAGCACTCCAAGCTCTTCGCCAAACCGGTTGCGATGAGCCAAGCCCAGATCGACGAGGTGATCGCTCGCTTTGCCGACACAGCTCGTCAGGCCGAGCGCGCCGGCTTCGACGGCGTCCAGGTCCATGCCGCGCATGGCTATTTGCTATCGCAGTTCCTCTCACCGCTCTCCAATCGCAGAACTGACCGATGGGGTGGACCGCTCGAGAACCGGGCACGGCTGCTGATGGAGATCGTTCGATCGGTGCGTGCGGCGGTGCGACCGGGCTTCGCCGTCTCCGTCAAGCTGAACTCCTCCGATTTCCAGAAGGGCGGCTTCAGCGCCAATGAAGCCAGGACCGTCGTGGAATGGCTCAACGCTGAGGCCGTGGACCTAGTGGAGCTGTCCGGCGGCAGCTACGAAAGCCCCGCCATGCGCGGTTCGCCCAGCGAGGGCACGCTTAGGCGGGAAGCCTACTTCATGGAATTCGCCGCCGAGATGGTCGCCGTAGCGAAGATGCCGCTGATGACCACCGGCGGCGTGCGCCGGCGCTCGATCGCCCAGAACGTCCTGGACAGCGGCGTGGCCGTTGTCGGTGTCGCCACGGCGCTGGCGATCGAGCCGAGCCTGCCGGCCCTGTGGCGGACGGGCGACCATGATGTGGCGCCGCCGCCCCGCCTCAAGACCAAGAACAGCGGCCTGGCCTCCATGGCCGGCCAAGCCTTCGTGGTTCGCCAGCTGGTGCGCATGAGCCGGGGCCGCTCACCCAAGCCTACGGCCTCACCGCTGGTGTCCTTGATCCAGAACCAAATCCGTCGCCGTAAGCTGACGCGGACCTACAGGACGTGGCTTGGTCGACGGACCGCAGCTTGACCTGCCTGGCCCAACCGGAGCCAAAGCTCTGTCTATTGTAAAAGGTGCGGGCGCGCGCGTCCGCATCTAGACATCCGTCCGGGGCCCTGCGCCGCCGGTCCCGACCAGGCCCGCGACAATTCGCCCGCCGGTCGCGGGCGTGGTCCGGGCTTGGCGCGCGTGTTGGCAATTCCCATCTAAGTCCTTGTCGGCTTGAGGGTGTTGAAGGCTATGGCAGGCGGCTGGACCCACGATGGCGGCGTCCTGGACCAGATCGAAGACACCGTCACAGACGGCGTGTTGCATGCCCGTGCGCGCCTGCCGGCTGGCGAGGGCTCGCCGTTTTGCGTGGAGTGCGGCGAGGACATTCCGCCCGCCCGCCGCCAGGCCCTGCCCGGGGCGCGCACCTGCGTCGATTGCCAGTCGGGCCGTGACAAGCGGTTGGTGATCGGCGGCATCAATCGCCGCGGCAGCAAGGACAGCCAGCTGCGATGAGACGCCGGACTCGCCAGCCGCGCACAAATGTTCTATCTTCGTTCCCATGCGCCACACCCAGCCGGTAGAGCCCATGTTGCCGGCTGGATCTATCGCGCGGCCTAGTCGCCCACACGGTCGGGACCGCCGCCCCGTGGACGGCCGCGGCTCCCAGATCCCAGAAGCGCGTCCCAGAAGCGCGCGATCTCCAGGGTCGAGGACATCCCCACCTTCAGCATGTAGGAGGCGACACGGAAAAGGCCATCCTGTCCTTGGGTCGACAGGGGAACGCCAGGCCCATGCCACGAACGACATTGAGTTCGACCGCCGCGCCATCGCTTGCGCCGCGCCACACTGTCCGCGTCCTCGCACCGAGCGGTTCGATCTGGCGTGGCGTTGCGGCAAGACCCGCCCATTGCGCCGCGAGGGCGGCGCCGTTGGCGCCGTTGGCGGCGTTGACCACGGCATCGGCGTCGCCGTGCCAGATCGACAGCTTCAGCGGAGCCTGACGAGAATCCGCCCGAGCGCTAGGCGTTGCCGAAGGGTCGAGCGATGTGTTGATGACGATCTGCTCGGCCGCCGCCGTCCCTCTTAGGGGCCTAAACGGGCTTGTGGCGGCCGACGCCGCCCTTGCAGTCGCAGACCGTGGCGGGCAGGACACGATGGCCGACGTTCTTTAGGTTTAGTCCCAAAGACACTTTGCAACCGCGCCCTGATCGCCTCAACTCTAGGGCGTTTGCGGATGCTCCATGACCCTCGCCCTGCGCCTCGCCCCAACCCATGACAACCGCCAGGTCCCAAGGCTCCTGGCGATGCGGGTCGGCGTGATCCTGGTCCTGATCTTGAGCGTCGCCGCACTTGTCTTCGTTGGAACGGGGCCGACGCGTCCTGAGGCGGGCGGACCGATCGGCGCTGCCGCCGCCGGGCCGGCACCGACGGCGGAATGCTCTGCGGCCCTCAGGCGCGCCAGGGCCAGCAAGGGCCTGCCCAGCCAGGAGGCCGTGGCCAGGTCCACGGCCATGCTTCGGGCCTGCAAGATCTCCTGAGACCCGGCCAGGAATCCTTTCCCGGCGCCGCGCGTTGAGAAGGCCAAGGAGATCCAGATGACCCAGGCCGCCAACGACGATCGCCGCTTCAGCGTCCACGCCCGTCACGCCGGGCCGCACCACGCGCGCATCGTCCAGGAGCCCAGTTTCGAGGCCGCCGCCGTGGCCTATGTCGAGGACCTGGCCATTGCGCCGGACGAGGGCAGCGAGGTCAGCGTCATCGTGCGCGACCTGGACACCCATCACGAGCACTGTTTCCGCATCGACCTGGAGACCGGCGAGACCGCCGCCTGCGGCTAGCGAAACGAATCACCCGGGCCGTCGTTGAGTCCCCACGCCCCTCTCCGTCGCGGACCCGCGGGCGACAAGGATCAACGGACATGGCTTACCGCCCGACCTGGCAAGGACATCTTCGGCTCTCGCTCGTGACCTGCCCGGTGGCGCTCTACACCGCGACCAACGCCGGCGGCGAGGTGCACTTCAACCTGATCAATCCCAAGACCAACAACCGCATCAAGATGATCACCACCGACCCCGACACCGGGCCGGTGGAGCGGTCAGACCTGGTCAAGGGCTACGAGGTCTCCAAGGGCGAGTACATCCTGCTGACCCAGGAAGAGATCAATAGCGTCAAGCTGGAGAGCACCAAGACCATCGACATCGAGACCTTTGTGCCCGCCGAGGACATCGACCGGGTCTATTGGGACAATCCCTACTATCTGGTCCCCGACGGCAAGCTGGCCCAGGAGGCCTTCGCGGTGATCCGCGAGTCCATGGCCCGAGCTGGCCAGATCGGCATTGGCCGGGTGGTGATGTCCAGTCGCGAGCGCATCGTGGCCCTGGAGCCGCGCGGCAAGGGCATCCTCGCCTATACGCTGCGCACCGATGCGGAGGTGCGCAAGGAGGACGAGATCTTCGGCGGGATCAGCGACAAGGATCCGGACCCGCAAATGATCGCCATCGCTCAGAAGATCATCGAGCAGCAGGAAGGTCCCTTCGATCCGTCCAAGTTCGTGGATCGCTACGAGGAAGCGCTCAAAGATCTGATCGCCGCCAAGCAGAAGGGTCACAAGGTCGCCAAGGTCGAAGAACCCGAGGACACCAATGTGGTGGATCTGATGGCCGCTCTTCGGGCCAGCCTGTCGGCCAAGGGCGCGCCGGACGCCAAGGCGCCGGCCAAGAACAGCGGCAAGTCCGACACCAAGGCCAAGGCCGCCGCGAAGCCGGCGACGAAAGCCAAGGTCAAGGCTCCGACCAAGACCGCGCACAAGAAAGCCAGCTAGAGCTCGCCGCCCTCGGCGCGATAGGCCCGCCGGGCCTTGTCGAGCGCCTCTTGCGCGGCCTTGCGGTCCTTGGCCCAAGCCCGACGGGCCGCCAGCGCCTCGGCCTCCAAGGCGTCGCGCCGCGCTTGGAGGTCCGCTGCTTGAGCCGTGCGCTCGATTTCGATCGCGGCAAGCCGTTGCTCGGCCGCGACAAGGGGCGCGCGGTCCGGCGGCGGCTTGGGTGGCGCTGGCTCCGGCTCCGGCTCCGGCTCCGGCTCCGGCTTGAGCACACGCCGCGCCGCATCCGCCTTGGGCACAAGTTTCAGGTTTGGCTTGGCCCGCGAGATCTTCGGCCCAGCCGGAAGGTCAGGGAGGCCCGGGTCGAGCGTAAACGGATCACGTGACCCCACCGCTCGGCGCAACGGAACCTCGGGATGCGCCAGGGCCGCGACCACGGCGTCCGGGTCGTCGGTCAGCTTGGCTCGTCCCTCGGCGAAGAGGTTCTGGCGAATGCCCCAGGCGGCCAGGGCCGCGGCCTGCGACGGCGCGGCCACCACGGAGTCGTGAAATCCGAACTGGGCCTGGAAGACCTTCAGCCGTCGCCTGGCCGCCTTTGCCATGGGTCACACCTTGCCCAGTCGGCGGATGGCCGGCTCCAGCGGCCGCTCGCCATCGCAATAGTCTTCCCAGGCCGTCAGCTTGGCGACCAAGGCTGGGACCGTGCGCAGGGTATATCGGGCCGGATCCAGGCCCTTCTTCACCTGGGTCCAGGTGATTGGCATCGACACCGGCGCGCCGGGTCGCCCGCGCGGCGACAGCGGCGCCACGGCCGTGGCCATCCGGTCGTTGCGCAGATAGTCCAGGAAGATCCGCCCGCCGCGATCCTTCTTGGCCATGGTGATCAAGTAACGCTCGGGATCATCGGCGGCCATGGCCTTGCAGACGTCGCGGGCGAAGGCCTTGGCGACATCCCAATCAAGGCCCTCGGCCGACAGGGGGGTCACCACGTGAAGGCCCTTGCCGCCGGTGGTCTTGCAAAACGACACGAGACCCAGATCCTGCAGGCGGTCGCGCACCTCGCGCGCGCCCTCGATCACCCGCTCGAACGGCACGTCGGGCGCAGGATCCAGGTCGAAGACCAGTCGCCCCGGCTGCTCGGGAAGAAAAGGCTCGCTGTTCCAGGGATGCAGCTCCAGCGCCCCGACCTGGGCGGCGGCGACCAGGGCCTCGACCTTGTCGAACTGCAGGTAGGGCTTGCGATCGCCCCAGACCTCGACCTCGGTGATCAGGGCCGATTGGCCTTGGCTGGTGTGGCGCTGGAAGAACTTCTGCGCCCCGTCGACGCCGTCGGGCATGCGGATCATCGAGCATGGCCGGCCGCGCAGATGTTCGATCATCCAGGGGCCGATCGTCTCGTAATATTGCGCAAGCTCCAGCTTGGTCACGGGGCGTCCGTCATTGGCGTCTGGCCAGAGGGTTTTGCCGGCGTTGGAGATCGTCTGCCCCATGACCACGGCCGAGCCCTTGGCGCTCACGGTCGGTGATTTCACCGCTGCGGCAGCGGGAACGGCCTTCTGGGCCTTGGGCTCGGCCAGGGCGGTGTCGGCCGGCGCGGGCGTCTCGGCCTCCACCTCGGCGGCGGGCTTGTCCTCGCGCAGGGCCTTGAAGGCGGCCTGGCGCAGTTGGCCCTCGGCGGTGAAGCCTTCGTATTCGATCTCGGCGACAAGCTCGGGCCGCACCCAGTGGACCTCCCCGAGCCGCCACGCCCGGCTGGGCCCTTCCTTGCCCTCGAACGGTGACTTTGGCGTCTCGAGCGCCTTCAGCCTCGGAAGGATCACCGCGACCTTGTCGCGGCCAAACCCGGTGCCGATGCGGCCGATGTGCAAGAGCTTGCCGTCGCGGTGGACCCCGGCGATCAGCGAGCGGAAAGCGCCATTGGTCGTGGTGTAGCCGCCGATCACCACCTCGTGGCCGGCTCGGCACTTGGACTTGGTCCAGGTCTCGCCTCGTCCCGAGCGGTAGGGCGCGTCCAGGCGCTTGGAGATGATCCCTTCAAGGTCCATGCGGCAGGCCGACAGCAGCACCGCGTCCCCGGCGGTGATGAAGTGATCGACATAGCGCAGGTTCGGCCCAGTCCCCTTTAGGTGGTCGGCCAGACGCGCCTTGCGCTCGGCCAGGGGTAGGTCGCGCAGGTCCGCCTTACCATCGAACAGCTGGTCGAAGACGAAGAACACCAGGTCGGCGGTCGCGCCCTCGGAGATCGCCGCCTGCAGGGCCGCGAAATCCGGCGCCCCGGTATGGTCCAGGGCGCAGACCTCGCCATCGATGATCCCATCGGCAAGGCCCGCCCCCGCCTTCGTGATCTCCGGAAACTTGGCCGACCAGTCCAGCCCCTTGCGCGTGCGCAAGGTCGCCTTGCCTCCCACCGTTCGCAGTTGCATCCGGTAGCCGTCGAACTTGATCTCATGGGCCCAGCCCGGGCCGGCGGGCGGCTTTTCCGCCGGCTTGGTCAGTTGCGGCTCGACGAAGTCCGGCAACGCCTTGACGGTCTTGGTCTTGGCTTGGGGTTTGGCTGGGGCCTTGCCCGTGACGGTTGTCTTCGCCGGCTTGGTCAAGCCGGCCGAAGCGCTGTCGTCGCGGTTGCTTTGCCAGACCGCGCCGGCGTCGGCGCCCTCCCCGGTCATGAACGGCGTTGCAGCATTGCCCTTGCCATTGGCGATGTCGATCATGGTCCGCCCCGAGGCGATCGAGCGGTCCTGGTCGGTCGGGCCGGCGGGGTTGCCGGGCTGGGCCGCGTCGTCGCGGTGCTTGATCAGGATCCAGCTGGCGCGCCCCTTGCTGTCGCGCTTGGTGCGCACGATGACCCAGGAGCCATGCAGGCGTCCGCCTTCCATGACGAACTTCAGCTCGCCCTTGGCCAGGGCCGCGCCGATCTTCTCGAACCCCTTTTCGGGCGCCCAATAGCCGCGATCCCACAGCATCACCGTGCCGCCGCCGTATTGGCCCTTCGGGATCGTGCCCTCGAAGTCGCCATAGTCGAGCGGATGGTCTTCGACCTCCATGGCCAGGCGCCGTTCGGCCGGGTCCATCGACGGCCCCTTGGGCACGGCCCAGGATTTGAAGGCGCCTTCGAACTCCAGCCGCAGGTCAAAATGTAGATGGCTGGCCGCGTGCTTCTGAATGACGAACCGCAGGGCCTGGGACGGCTTGACCTTGTCATTGCCCGCCGGCTCGGCCGTGCGCGAGAAGTCGCGCATCTCCTGATATTTGGCGAGCTTGGGATGGGCTGTGGTCTGGGGCTTGGAGCTGGCCATGGCGATTCCTTTGCGGACCTAACGACCAAGCCCGCCGGCTGATCCGCCATCGCCGCCTAAGAACGCCCTGCAACTAGCCTGGCCTTAGGAACCGGCGCGCCCATGGACGCTTGTGTCAGCGAGCTTTGGAGGAGGCAGGACATGTCGATCGTGGACAAGGTGCTGGGGGCCATCACGCCGCCAGAAAGCCAGGAGGCCCGGGACAAGGCGACAGCCAAGGCTCGCGCGGCCGCGACGCCGGGGGATTGGCTTTCGATGGCGCTCGGTCATCACGGCCAGATCCGTTCGGCCTTCGAGCAGGCCCAAAGCGCCGCGTCGCCGCAGGATCGCATCGCCGCTCTGAAGGCCCTGGCCACCGTGCTGAACGGCCATTCCTTGGCCGAGGAGGTGGTGCTCTATCCGGCGCTGGCCAAGACTGGCGAGAAGGGCCACGCGGGCCAAGCCTATACCGAGCAGACGACCGCCAAGATGCAGATGGCCGAGCTGGAGCGCATCGATCCGGCCGAGGACGCCTGGCGAGAGAAGCTCGAGCACATCCAGGGCGCGGTGCTGCATCACATGTTCGAGGAAGAAGGGACCTGGTTCCTTGAGCTGAAGGAGAAGGCCCCCGACCAGGATTTCCTGACCCGGCGATACGCCGAGGAATACGGCCGCTACGTTTTCGGCGTCGGCGCTTCAGAGGCCGGGGGCCAGTTGCAGTCCTCGAGCCACTCTGAGGTCGCCGAGCCGCGCTCGTTCATGGGCGAGGCCGACGCCGAGTCGGATCTTCAGGAGATCGGCCGCAACAGCGCAGGTCCCCTGCAGATGGGCGACCGCACGGAACAGGCGCCTTGATCGCGCCGGGCACGGTTCAATGCGACCCAGGGCTGGTCGCTACACCCCCGAACCAAGCTCGGCCGCAGGAATAGGGGAAATAAACGCCCGCTGAAGGTTGCCTAGGCTTGGCGCCGTGTCAAAGCCCGATGATGTCGGTGCGATCCAGCAAGGCGCGCGGCCGGCTCAGGCCAGTCTCTGTCCTGGCCGCGCGTCTGTCGCGACCGGACGCGCGGGCTCCTTCAAGGCGGCGATCAGGCCGATCGGCGTGACCACCACCGCCACCAGCGCGCCGTAGACGAGCTTGATGGCCAGCAAGGTCGAGACGGTCACCGTTTGCGGCAGACCAAACTGGCCAAGGCCATAGAAGCCTCCGCCCAGCAGCGTGGTCGCCGCCACGGCCAGCAAGGGTGCGCGCAAGACCAACCTGGCCGGAAGCCAGCCGGCGCCGGCAAGCGGTTGGGCCTTGCCGCTGGCCAGGCGCTTGCGGGTGAGCAAGCTCGGTACGAGCACGCTCATCAGGGCGATCGCGAAGGTTTGCGGGAAGACGTCGACGCCGTATCCGTGCGGCCCTGCATAGGCGATGCTCGTGCGCCCGCCGAAGAACAGCCAGGTGAAAGCGCCGCTCAGGATGATGTTGATCACCACGCTGACCGCGGTCTCGACAGCGACGTAGCGACGATGCGCCAGGCTCATGGGCGGTCTCCGACCAAGCGGGAAAAGGACGGCGCGGCCGGCTCTCACCGACCACGCCGCGGAAGTCTCGGTAAGGACTAGAACTTGGCGCTGACGCGAACACCGTAGGTGCGCGGCGGCCGAACCTGATTGTAGACCGTGCCGGACTTGACCGGGCTTTGCAGGGAATTGGCGAAGACCACCTCGTCTTCGATGTTGTTGACGAAGCCGGTGAAGACGTAGCGCCCGTCCTCGGTCTCGTAGCTCGCCCGGGCGTTGGACATCCTGTAGCTGCCTTGGCGACCGTCGGCGAGGTAGTCGGTCGACAGGTAGCGCGAGCCTTCCAGTCGGGTGTCGACGCCGAAGACGATCCTGGCGCCGTTGCTGAGCGGGAAGCGGTGCTCGTAGCCCAGGTTGATCACGTAGCGCGGCGCATTGACGACGGGCCGCCCCGAACAGTCGACATTGTAGATCTTGGCCGCGGCGCTGGTGCCGGTCTGCGAGGTCAGCGCGACCGCGCAGCCGACCGCGGGCGCCGCGCCGGTGGTGGAATAGGCCTGGTATTTCAGGTCGTCATACTGAGCGTGCAGATACTGGAGATTGGCGGTGACCAGGTCGTTGGCGGTGGCCTGGAACATCACGTCGGCCTCGGCGCCGTAGATCGCCGCCTTGCCGGCGTTCTCGGTCGTGAACAGCGGCCCGTAGATCGGGCCGCCCGGCGTGGTGGCCACCTGCACCGCGCCCAGGTGGGAGATCTGCTGGTCCTTGTAGTCCCAGTAGAAGGTCTCGACGTTCAGCTGCAGCCGGTTGTCGAGGAAGCGGTTCTTGGAGCCGATCGTGTAGGCCGTCAGCATCTCGGGCTGGGAATAGTTCTTGCCGCTGGCGGCGAAGAGGACGCCGGACTTGAAGCCGGTCGCGACGTTGGCATAGAGCAGCGAGCGCTCGGCCAGGTCATATTCCAGCCCCGCCTTCCAGGTGGCCTTCTTGAAGTCCACGTCGGTGGCAGCCGTGGTCGGCACCACCAGGATGATCGGGGTGAAGGTCGGCCCCACCGGCGGCGCGAAGCCGACGAAGGGCCGGTTTTCGGAGTAGCTGTCCTGCTTCTTGTTGTCCTTGGTGTAGCGAAGACCGCCCGTCACCCGCAGCTGGTCGCTGAGCGACCAGGTCGCCTGGCCGAAAGCCGCCAAGCTCCTCGTCTTCAGCTTGGAGCGGATATAGGAGGCGTTGCTGGCCTGGTCGAACAGCTGATCGGCGTCGACGTCCTCGGAGAAGCCGTAGGCGCCCACCACCCAGTTCAGGCGATCGGTCGAACCACCCAGCCGCGCTTCGAGCGAGCGTTGCTCGGAGGCCTCGGTGATGTCGATCAGGAAGCTCGACGCGTAGCTGCGGAAATCCAGGTCCGTCTTGCGCCAGGCTGGAATGATGGTCAGCTTGGCAAAGCCGAGGTCTGCGTTGATCGTGGCCGAAACGCCCTTGAACCTGTTGTCCTGATAGCCGTCGTCCTTGGCGATCAGCTGCGGAACGGGCGCTGTGGGCGTGCGGGCCAGATAGGCCGCCAGCACCCTGGGATCGCTGGGACCCAGGCGCGCGTCGCCATCGACCAGCGGCATGATCGCGCCGCCCGAGCCCTTGCCGCCGACGTCGGCGTAGTCGGCGCTGAGCAGCACGTCGATCGGCCCGTCCGGCTGGAAGCGCAGTTGGGCGCGAACGGCCTTGGTGTCCTCGTCGTCATAGCCGTCGCTGAAATAGCCATCGTGCTTGGCGTATTGACCCGAGACCCGCAGGGCCGCGGTCTCGCCGATCGGCACATTGACCGCGCCCGAGGCCTTGGTCGCGGCGTAGTTTCCGTACTCGGCCGACAGATTGCCGCCGGTCTCGCCCAGCTTGGGCTTGGCGGTGATGACGTTGACGGCGCCGCCGGTGGCGTTGCGGCCGTAGAGCGTGCCTTGCGGGCCCTTCAGCACCTCGATCCGCTCCAGATCGTAGAACAGGCCGGCCGGCGCGGCCGGACGCGACAGGTAGACGCCGTCGAGATTGAAGGCCACGCCCTGTTCGGCGAAGGCGTTGGCCCCAAAGGTGCCCACCCCGCGCAAATAGATCTGGGTGAAGGCGGCGGCCGGGGCGATCTGGATCGCCGGCACCAGACGCGTCAGGTCGGTCGCCTGGGTGACGCTGGACCGGGTCAGGGTGTCGCCGGTCACGGCGCTGACCGCCAGGGCGGTCTTCTGGAGATTTTCTTCGCGCCGCTGGGCGGTGACGACCACCTCTTCGAGGCTGACGCTCTGGCTGGCCGCGGTCTGCTGCGTGTCCTGGGCGAAGGCGGCGCTGGCGGCCGACGTGCTCAGGGCGATCGTGGCGACGGACGCCAAAAGACGATGGTGCTTCCGGTTCATTTCGCTCCCCATACTGGCCTAGGGCCAGTTGCCGCCGGCCCTTTTGAGCTCTTGGCGGTCGTTGATCGTGCAACTGAGAGACGCGGCCCTCAGCCTTGCGAAAACCATTGGGCGGCGAAACAGAGAACCGGACAAACGCAATGATTGGATAGGCTCTATTCACACCGTGAATAGATTGGATAGGTTGGATTTATGAGGAGCTTCCCCGGCCGTCTCTCTCATTTGGGCGACCAGCCAGCGGATGCCTTCGTCGCGCTCGTTGAAACGATGCCATTGAGCGACTTGGCGAACCTTCGGGATTTCGAACGGCACGGGAAAGACCGCTATCGGCAGGGTCGCGGCGAAGGTTTCAGCCAGGCGCCGGTGCATGGTGGTGATCCGGCTGGTTCCGATCAGGAACTGCGGGGCCATGACGAACGATGGGACGGTGACCTCGACCTTGCGAGGCTGGCGCGCCGATTTGATGAACCACTCGTCGAACGCTGGCAGTCGAGCGGGCCCGAACTGCACGGACACGTGCCCCAGATCGAAATAGAGCGCCGCGTCGACGCCGCCCTGGGTCAGCGGGTTGTCCTTCCAAGCGACGACCACGTAGTCGTCCTCGAAGAGGGCCGCGTGCGGATGGTCGGCGACGGCGAACTGTTCGAGGCTCAGATAGATGTCCAGCTCCCCCTGCTCCAGCGCGCGCTGGGCCGCCGGCCCCGGCGCGGTGATGTCGAACGACAGCCCCGGCGCGATCTCGCGAACCCTGGCCAAGGCCGGCGCCACCACGACGGTCTGGGCGTAGTCCGAGGCCGAGAGCGTGAAAGCCCGTTTCGCCGTCGCCGGATCGAAGGTGGGCTGGGTGGTGATGGTCGACCGGATGTGCAGCAGCGCCGTGCGAACCGGATCGGCCAGGCTTTCGGCGCGCGGCGTCAGAACCATGCGCCGACCCTGGATGCTCAGCAGGTCGTCGCCAAAATAGTCGCGCAGGCGGTTGAGGGCGCTGCTCATCGCCGACTGGCTGAGATGGACGTTTTCCGCCGCGGCCGAGACGTTCTGCTCGGTCAGCAAGGCGTCCAGCGCCACCAGTAGATTGAGGTCAAGGCCTTGGAACCGCATGCCGTCGCTCCCTACGATCGCCGGTCCCACGGCGAACCGGCGCCTCTGTTTTCGAGGCTTTGAACTATCTATGGCATGAATTCATACCAGCTCGTCTATTGCGCGCGACGGAGGTTCTGTCGCGACACCCCTCCCCCAGCCGCCCAAGACTCAACCGTCTTGTCCTTCGCCAGCCCCGGTAAATGTCCGACGCGGAAACCCCGCCTGACGTCGCGTCGACAAGACGAAGCGGCCGGCGCGGTGTCGCCCCGGCCGCCGTCTCGACGTCCCGATCTTGATGTCAGGCGCTGACGACCTGGTCGATCGCGCCAAACAGCGCCTGGCCGTCCGGCCCCAGCGCTTCCATCCTCACCCGGTCGCCATAGCGCAGGAACGCCGTCGGTTCCCGGCCGGCGATGGCGTCCAGCGCCCTGCGCTCGGACACGCAGGCCGATCCGACCGCCTCGGCGTCGGCGTTGGAGACCGTGCCTGTGCCAAGGATCGTTCCGGCCCGCAGCCGGCGCGTGGCCGCAGCGTGGGCGATCAGTTGGCCGAACCGGTAGTCCATCTTGCCGCCATCGGGATTGCCGAAGGTCTCGCCGTTCCAGGTCACGTTCAACGGCAGCTTGATCCGCCCATCGACCCAGGCTGGGCCCAGTTCGTCGGGCGTGACGGCGACCGGCGCGAAGGCCGTCGACGGCTTGGCCTGCAGGAACCCAAAACCCGAGGCCATCTCGCGCTTGGCCAGACCGCGCAGGCTCCAGTCGTTGAGCTGGACCACCAGGCGGATGGAGGCCTCGGCCGCCTCGGCCGATACGCCCATGGGGGTGTCGGCCAGGATCACCCCGAACTCGCCTTCGAAGTCGATGCCGTGCGCTTCGCTGGGGAAGCACGCCGGCGCGCAGGGGCCCAGGAAGTCGTCAGAGCCGCCCTGATACATCAGCGGCTTGGCGTCGACCTGAGGACTGACCTCGAGGCCGAGCGCCCGTTGCATCAGGACACCGTGCGACAGGAAGGCCGAGGCGTCGAGCCACTGATAGGCGCGCGGCAAGGGCGCCAAGGCCACCTTCGGATCGAACCTGAACGAGCCGGCGGCCTTGCCGAGATTGAGATCCTCATAGAGGGCCTGGAGATCGGCGTGGATCTCGTCCCATCCGTCGAGCGCCTCCTGCATCGACTGGGCCAGCTTGCCGGCCGAGGCCGCGCCCTTGAGGTCGCGCGACACCACCACGAGCCAGCCGTCGCGGGAGCCGTCGGGCAAGGTCGCGAGCTTCATCCTTCCAGGCCGTCCGTGTATTGCCCATCGATCAGGATGAAGGCGATGCGGCAGTTCTTGTCAGTCCGGTTGGCCCAACCATGGTTGGTGCCGCGCTGGACGACGATATCGCCGGCCCGCACGGTGGCCTCGCCCTCGTCCATGATCAGCACAAGCTCGCCCTCGAGCACGATGCCGTAGTCGAGCGTCTCGGTGCGATGGAAGCTGGCGTGCCGGTCACTGGTCGCGCCCTTGTAGTTGTCCGCCGCATCGATGGCCTCGAACACCTCGTCGAGCACGACCGCCGGATCGTCGGGCGGGATATCGAGCACGCGGATACGCGCGCCGCCCTTGGGCGGCGCCAGGGCGAGCTTGTCCTCGGGCGGCTGTCCGCCGGCCTTGTCGATCAGCACGGGGGTCTGCGGGGTATTCCAGATCTCGTGGAACACCAGGCCCTCTTGGCCAAGCTTGTCGAAGACACGGCCGGCCGGGCCGTCGGACTGGATGAACGCCACGCCTTGCGGATCGTGGCCGGTGACGACGACGCGGACGGGACGCGGGCTCATGCGGTTTTCTCCCCGAAGGTCTGGGCAATCCAGTCGGCGATGAAATCTCGCCCGTAACTCATGTTGTCGACGCCGACATGCTCGACCCCGCCTTCGCGGTCGGTGAAGATCTTCAACTCTCGCTTGGGGCTGCCCGTCAGCTGGTCGAAGGTCTGGTGGGCGTAGGTCAGGCCGATCTGGCGGTCGCGCTCGCCGTGGGTGACCAGGAACGGCACCTTGATCTTCTCGACCACCCCGTCGAGGGTCATGCCCGCGGACTTGGCCAGGAAGTCGTCCATGTCGGTCGCGCCGAACACCCATTGAACGTGGGCCCAGTAGTGCGGCACGGGGTTTTCACCTTCGCGGGCCAGGCGCTTTTGCTGAACCTCGGCCCAATTGTGATTGGCGCCCCAGACCGCGCCCAGCGCGAACCGGGGCTCCATGGCCACCGCGCGCGGCGTGTAGTAGCCGCCCAGCGAGATGCCGGTCATGCCGATGCGGGATGCGTCGACCTCGGGCCGGGTTTCCAGATAGTCGACGACCTTGGAGGCCCAACGCTCGCTCTCGTGCGTGGCGTGCAGGCCGTGCAGGCGCAGGGCCTCGCCCGAGCCCGGCTGGTCGATGCACAGGGTCGAGACGCCCCGGCGCAGCAGGGCCGCCGGCAGGCCGCTCCAGTAGAGCAGCTCCTTGTTGCTATCCAGGCCGTTGACATAGACGACCACCGGCTTGGGCCCCTCGCCGGCCGCCTTGACGAAGACGCCGGCGATGACGCCGCCCTCATAGGGGATTTCGACGCGCTCGGCGTTCTCGCGGCCCCGAGCCATGGCGCGATCGAAAGCGGCGCGGGCCTTGGCGTAGGTCTCCTGGCGGCCCGGATGGCCGTGGCCCTGCATGCGCTCGGCGGTCACGTAGTAGAGGCTGGCGCGCTGCAGCTTGGTCCCGGCGCTGAAATCGCGGCCCAGGGCCTCGTCCTCGGCCGCCAGGTCCGACAGCTTGTCGGCCATGGCCACCCAGTGCTTGAGAAACTCGCCGGTGCCCGCGTCGTCGCCGCGATCGACCGCGTCGCGCATCGGCCGGCACATCTCGTCGATCTCGCCGATCTGGGCGCCGCTCTCGATGGCGATGTCGACCGACAGGTTCCAGACGTAGTTCTTGAAATACTCGAACATCACTGAGGTCCTTAAGCCGCGGGGGCCTTCCAGAGGCCCTTGTCGGGCGCGGGATGAGGCATGGTCTGCGGGCCGCCGACGCCGACGCCCCACTGGTCCATGGTGTCGGGGGTCGGCTTGTGGACCGTCATCTGCCAGGTCTCGTCGTCGACGGACTCCAGCTCCGAGGTGTATTCGACGACGTTGCCGCCCGGGCTGATGAAATAGCTGAAGGTGTTGTTGCCGGCCGTGTGGCGGCCAGGCCCCCACTGGATGTCGATGTCGTTCTTCTTAAGCCGCGCGATGCCGCGCATCATGTCGTCGACGGTCAGGACATCATAGGCCACGTGGTTGAGACACGGCGGTCCCGGCAGGAAGGCCAGCCGGTGGTGCCAGCTGTTGCAACGCAGGAAGCACATGAAGTCGCCGAGCCAGTCGGAGACCTTGAAGCCCAAGGCCTTCTCGTACCAGGCCACCGTCGCCTTGTGATTGGGCGCGTGCATGACGACGTGGCTGATCTTGGTGGGGATCGCCTCGTTGCGCTTCAGGTCGCGCGAGGGTCCTTGCTCGACCTCGGCCGAGATCTGCAGGGTGTGGCCGTCGGGGTCGAAGAACCGAAAGCCATAGCCGCCGCCCAGGGACGTCAGTTCGGCGGGCGGGCTGATGATCTTGCCGCCCTCAGCCTGGACCTGTTCGAACAGGGCGTCGACATCGGCCCTGTTCTGCGCGGCCCAAGCGATGACGTCGATGCGCGGCTCGTCTGCCTGGCGCAGCCGCACGACGTACTTTTCCGGGGTTCCGGCGGCCGCGAAATAGGCCAGGCCGTCCTCGGCGGCGACTTCCGTCAGCCCCCAGACGTCCGTGTAGAATTTTCGTTCGGCCTCAAGACCGGGGACCGCGTATCCGACGAAGCGGATTTCCGAAACGCGCGCCATATCCAATATTCTCCAAGGTGCGGCAGGACCGCGTGGTGTTGCGCCAGTCCGATCAGATCGGCTGGGATGTGACTTCGAACATCCGATGGACCATGCCGGGGTTGTCGACGTCGGTGCGGCGGTCCAGCTGCCACTGGCCGACCTCCAGCGAGGCCTCGACGATGAATTTGCAACGGTCGTAGCGCCGCGCCATGAAGCCGCTCAGGGCCGTCGGCAGGTCCTTGGCCTTCGCCAACTCGTCCGCCAGGACCAGGGAGTCCTCGATGGCCATGCCCGCGCCCTGGCCCAGATGCGGGGTGGTGGCGTGGGCCGCGTCGCCGATCAGGATCACGCGCCCTTCGAACCAGTCGCGATCGACGAAAAGGGCTTCGAGCGGTCGGTAGACGACGGCAGCGTCATCGACGATCTGTTCGCGCAGCGCGCCGATGCGACCACCGGCGAAGGCGAGCCGCGAGCGCATCTCCGCGGCGCGATCCTCGAGCGCGAACCAGGGATTTCCCGGCTCCGGCGAGGTGACGAAGAGGTACATGGCCTCGTCAGACAACGGCACCAGGCCCACGCTGTTGGGACCGGTGTAGACATGCAGCGCGGTCACGTCGTCTGGTCTTGGCAGGTTGTAGCGCCACACCGCCTGGCCGGTGAAGGCGGGCGCGTAGCGATCGCCAAACAGCATCGAGCGGGTTTTGGAGTAGAGGCCGTCGGCGCCGATCACCAGGCCGTAGACGCCGGTCGTTCCATCGGAAAACACGACGCTGACCTGGTCGCCCTGGTCCTCGAAATGCTCGATCGTCAGTCCCAGGCGGATCTTGGCGCCGGCGGCCAGGGCGCGGTCACCGAGCACCTTGTGCAGCGCGGGACGCGAGATCCCGAGATTGGCCGGATAGTCCTCGCCCGCCAGCTTCGGCGTCGGGATGCTGACCAGATGCGCCCCGTTGGGGGCGAACATCTCAAGGCCCGCGAAGGGGTAGCTGGCGGCCAGGTAGTCCTCGAGAACGCCCAGTTGCGCCACGGCGCGGACCACATTGCCCTGCTGAATGATCCCCACCCCGTAGACGGACCAGTTGGGGTCCTGCTCCACGACGTCGACATCGAAGCCTTTGGCGCGCAACGCGATGGCCGAGGTGAGCCCGGCGATACCCCCGCCAACGATCAGCACCTGGTCCAAATTCATACTGTCCTCCCGAGGTCGCGAAGCGTTCGACAATTCGCGTTATCTCCAGGGTAGGAAGACGAGCGCTATCGACAAAACCGATTGTTTGAATAGCTCGAAGCCTTGCGGTGAATACGTCGAACCTTGTTCTCGAACGCTATTTCCGGCGGGCTTGGCCGTCGTCCCGACCGGACGCTACAGACGCCGCCTCTGGATGAGGCCGTCGACACGACGCATAAGCGGACCGATCAGCCCGTTCGGGACCGTCAGGCCAGCGTCGGCGACATCACCTCGAAGGCCCCATAGTTTCCATCGTGGTAGAGCAAGGGCGAAGCGGACGCCGACGCGACCGCCACCTCGCGCACCGCGCCGATCAAGATGGCGTGGGTGCCGGCTTCGACCACGCGGTCCAAGGCGCAGTCGAAGCTCGCCAGGGCCGAACTCAAGATCGGAGCCCCTGTTGCAAGCCGTTTCCACGCTCCCAGGGCGAAGCGTTCGTCGGATCGGGAGCTGGCCATCTGGCGCGCGACCCGCTCGTCCCTGGCGCTCAGAACATTGACGGCGAACAGGCCCGTGCGGCGGATCACGCCCAAGGACCGACTCGAGAGGTTCACGCAGCACAGCAGCAGGGCCGGATCGGCCGAGAGCGAGCAGACGGCCGTTGCGGTGAACCCCGCCCGGGCGCCGTCGGATTGTAGCGTGGTGATGACGCAGACGCTGGCGCCCAACTGGCGCATGCCCAGCTTGAAACGGTCGGGATCAATGGTCACGAAGGCGGTCTCCAAACCCGCCGCCCTTAGAGCGCACCCGCTTTTTCCTGGCCAATTCAAAGGCTTGATGGGGGCATAAACGAACCCGCCCACGACACAAATCCAAGAGCGGCGGCGTTCCGTTGAGAACGCCGCCGCTCCATCAAGCCGTGGCGGTC
Organism: Caulobacter hibisci; assembly: GCF_016135805.1. GTDB lineage: Bacteria > Pseudomonadota > Alphaproteobacteria > Caulobacterales > Caulobacteraceae > Caulobacter > Caulobacter hibisci. Next base: position 33,665 of record NZ_JADWOX010000006.1, on the reverse strand, counting down.
GCGCCTAGATCGGTTTGGGATGCGCGCCGACCATCACCGTTCGCCGGCCAAGCGCGAAGGCCAGGATCGCGCCGAGAACCGTCAGGCCGCCAAACAGCGCCAGGGTCGTGGGAAGGCCCGCGCCCTTGGCGATCAGGGCGGCGCTGACCGGGCTCAGGAACTGTCCGATGAAGAACGATCCGTTCCACAAGCCGATAACGCGCCCTCGCCAGCGCAGCGATGCGGTGTTCATGGCCCAGAGGATCAGGGTGGGCAGCAGGATCCCACAACCGAACTGATTGAGGGCCGTCGCGGCGAAGACGGCCGGAACGCTCTTGGAAAAGCCCAGACCCACCAGGCCCGCGCCCGTGCAGACCAGGGCCAGGGCCAACAGCTTGCCGAGAGACCACCGTCCCAGCCGGCTGTAGACGAACGCCCCGATCGGCACGCCCAGGCTGCCCAGCGCGGTGACGGCCCCGATGGTCGCCGGCGAGGTGACGCCGATGCCCTGAAGGACGAGCCCTAGCTGGATCACGGCCAGATAGAACACCACGGCGCACAGCACCGTGGTCAGGGCGAGCACCGCCATGGCGCGGCCAGGAAACGGAGCCTTGGCCGCGTCGCGCGCGACGTCGAGGACCTGCCGGCGCTTGGGCTCCCAGATCACCGCCGCGACGGCGATCATGATCGGCAGGGCCAGCCCGTAGAGGGCGAACGGCCAGCGCCAACCGATCGCGCCGAGCGCGCCGCCCGCCACGAACAGGACGGACCCGGCCAAGGAGCCCAGGCCGCCCTGGATGGCCACCCACCTCTGCCGTTCGCCGTCGGTGAAATAGTCGCTCATCAGCGTCGTGGTGCCGGTCATGATGATCGCCTCGGCGACGCCCAGTCCCACCCGGCTGGCGATCAGTTGCGGCAGGGTCGACAGGAAGAACGGCAGCAGACCGCAGACCAGATAGAGACCCAGCCCCGCCAGCAGCAGGGTTCGCCGCCCCAACCAGTCGGTCAGCACGCCGGCTACGGGCGACAGCAGGGCGATGCAGAGGCCAGGCGCGGTCAGCGCCACGGGCACCAGGATGTGGACGTTGGGCTGGTCGCCGAACACCTCCAGCAGGCGCGGCAGCACCGGCGCCAGCGACACCACTCCCATGATCGGCAGCACCGTCGCGGCCAGCAGGGCGACGCCCTGCGCCGTCCCCGGTCGACGACCAGCGTTCAAATCGACACTCGTACCCATTCCATCCCCCTTGGCGGCGGCATGGTCACGCCGGACGCCAGATAAGCCAAGGGCGCGCGGAGCGTTAGGCTCCGCGCGCCACGATTACATCACGACTAGAACTGGGCGCGCAGGATCACGCCGTAGGTTCGCGGCGGCTGGTACGGCGCCCAGACCAGGCCGGTTTCCTGGCTGGGCGCGTAGCCCTGCAGGAGGACGTCCTTGTCCTCGATGTTGCGCACATAGCCGGTGACGCTCCAGCCCCTCGGCGAGCGCCAGGTCAGGTCGAGGTCGGTCAGGGCGTAGGCTTCCTGGAAGTTGGCCGGCTCGCGCGTGTAGTACATCCACGCATCGCCCTGGAACTTGGTGCGCACCGCGCCGATCAACTGCCCGCCGGCCACGTCCCAGCGCTGCTCGTAGGCGAGATTGACGGTCCACTCAGGCACGCCGAGCACGCGTAACCCGGCTGCGGAGGTCGCCCCCGTGATGCCCGGCACGTCGAACTGCTCGTACTCGCTGTCGGTCCAAAGGACCGTGCCGCCGAGCGATCCGCCACGCACGACCCGCCACTCGAACTCGGCCTCGACGCCGGCGATGTGGGCCTTGCCGGCGTTGTTGGTGCGCAGTGCGACCGTGGTGGTGGTCGGACCGGTGTTGATCAGGCCCAGGCCCTGGACCTGCAGATCCTTGTAGTCCCAGTAGAAGGCCTCGACGTTCAGGAGCAGCTTGCGATCGAAGAAGCGGTTCTTCGATCCCAGCGCATAGGCCGTCAGCTTCTCGGGCTCGTAGGTCGAGGGGAGGATCCCGGCCGTGCCGCTGTTGAGGCCGCCGGCGTGCGTGCCGGTGCTGACATTGGCGTAGAGCAGCGAGTCCTTGGCCACGTCGTAGTCCAGCCCCGCGCGGTAGTCCGTCGACTTGAGACTGACCGAGCCCACCGAGGCGTAGCTGCTGGTCGTCGCCCCGCCAGGGGTGGTCAGGTTGGTCGTGACCGTGCCGGCGAGACTGGACTTGTCTTCATTGGTGCGGCGCACGCCCAGCGTGACGCGGAGGTTTTCGGTCCAGGCGTAGGTGGCTTGGCCAAACAGCGCCCAGGTCTCGTCGCTGACGTCGGGCCAGTTGATCGAGAAGCTGTTTTGAACAGCGACCACCAGGGCCGTGCAGGTCCCCGCGACCACGGGCGACAGACAGCTGCCGGCGAGCGCGCGGTCGTTGGAGTCGATGTAGCCGCGGTAGCTCTGGTCTTCCTTGAGATAGAAGCCGCCGACCAGCCATTCCAGCGGCCCCTTCCCCTTCGAGGCCAGGCGGCTTTCCAGCGAGGTCTGATCGGCCTTCGATGCGGCCGTCTGGGACACCGGGCCAAGATAGAACCGCGTGTCGGCGTCGGTGCCGCGGTAACCGGCGATGGTGGTCCAGGCCGCGAACCCCAGATCGACGTCGAGCGTCGCCATCGCGCCGCTGACGGTGTTGTCGACATAGCCGTCCTTGCCGACGCCGGGCACGCCGTAGGGATTGGCGCACAACGGGCTCACGCCCTGAGCGGTCGACACCGCCGTGCAGAGCTTGCCGAACGGTGCGTTGACCAGGCCGGAGGCCGTGTTCTTGGCGGCGACGATGCTCTGGACCAGGGCGACGTTGGCCGGGCTGGACGGCCCCGACCTTACGTCGCCGATACCGACGGGCACATTGGCCGAGCCCATGCCGCCTTGGGTGGCGTAGTCGGCCGACAGGAAGAGCGAGACCGTGTCGCTCGGCTCGAACAGCGCGCTGATGCGGAAGGAGTCGCCCTTGGCGTCATCATAGCCGTCGTCCGCATAGCCGTCGCGGCGCAGCGAGCGGAAGGCCGCCCGCAGGGCCAGCTTGTCGGCCACCGGCAGGTTCACCGCGCCATTGAACTCACGAAGGTTGTAGTTTCCGAGCTCGGCCGAAACGGAACCGCCGAACTCGTGGCCTGGGCGATTGCTGATGACGTTGAACGCGCCGCCGGTGGCGTTGCGGCCATAGAGCGTGCCTTGCGGGCCTTTGAGCACTTCGATGCGCTGGACGTCGAACAGCACGTTGCTGGGACCGACCGGACGCGAGAAATAGACGCCGTCCAGGCTGAACGCGTTGGCCGGATCGCCGAAGGCGTTGCGGACCCCCGCGCCCACGCCGCGGATATAGAGGTTGGCCCCGCCGCCGCCGTTGTCCTGGATCTGGACGCTGGGCATCAGCTTGTTGATCTGGGTGACGTTGCTCACCCCGGCCCGCTGCAGCGTCTCGCCGTCGGCGGTGGAGATCGCGATAGGGATGTCCTGCACCAGGCCGGCGCGCTTTTGCGCGGTGACGACCACCTCGCCGATCACGTCGGGCTCTGCCGGCGTGGACGCGGCTTGCGCATGACCGATGGCGGGTGCGAGCACGGCGGCCATGGCCGTGCAGACGAGTATTCTGGAACGCAGCGACATGTGTCTCCCCCTGATGCAGCTGGTGCGCCCTTCGGCGCCCTTCGACGTGACGGCCTCTCCCCGGCGGAGGGGCCATCCGGCTGCTCGTCCGCTCCGCGTGATGGCGGCGTCGGACGGCAACTGCTTGCTGGGGAAGGTTTCAGCAGTCGCGGCCCTACACAAATCAAACGGTTTTATGGGGCTATAAACCGAAGTGTCGGCTTGCCGGGGCGCAAGGACGCTTGCGAAGCGCGAGCTTACAGGAAACCCTGGGTCGCCCGGCGGTTCGACCGGGAGCGGGGAGCGTAGCGTCGATGCATCTGGACCGGTTCAACCTCAACCTGTTCGTTGCCCTCGATGCGGTGTTGAACGCCCGAAGCGTCACCGAGGCGGCCAAGTCGGTGTACCTGACCCAGCCGGCGATGAGCGTGGCGCTCAAGAAGCTGCGCCAGCACTACAACGACGAGCTGGTGGTCTATTCGGGCGGCGAGACGACCTTGACCACGCTGGGCGTCGCCTTGCGGCCGCGTGTGAAGGAGCTCATCCAGACCGCCCGCGACGCCCTGAGGCTGACGCTCGACTTCGACCCGGCCACCACCGACCAGACCTTCCGGCTGGTGACGACCGACATTCTCGAACTGACCTACATGAAGGACGTCCTGGGCCGCATCGCTCGCGATGCGCCGCGCGTCACCACCATCGTCAAGCCGTTCAACTACGAGTCGGTCGAGACGCTGTTTCGCGACGATGTCGACGTGGCCATCGTCGCCGAAGCCTTCGCCTCGGATCGATTCCCCCGCGAACCCTTGTTTTCCGACACCTTCCTGTGCGTGGCCTGGGAGGGCAATTCGGTGGTCGGCAAGGCCGACGAGATTACCCGCGAGCAGTTCTTCTCGCTCAATCACGCCTCCCACGCCTCGATGGGTCCGGGCGCCACGCAGCGGATGAACGTGGCCACCAGCGGCCAGGCCGAGACCGCGTTCGGCGAGATCGCCCGCCAGCGCAAGGTCACGGTCCGCACCAGCACCCTGTCGGCCCTGCCGCAGGTGATCATCGGCACCGATCTGCTGGTGACGATGCCCGCCCGGTTCGCCCGCGCCAGCGCCGAGACCCTGCCGCTGCGTTGCTTCCCGATCCCCGCCCCCACCCCGGTCATGACCTTCGTCGCCCAGTGGCAGCCGTATCGGACCGGCGAGCCAGCCCTGGCCTGGCTGCTCGACCAGTTGAAGGCCGCCGCGGCGGCCATGCCGCCTGTCCCGGACGATGACACGGGACGATGAAAACGGCTGATGGGGGCATGCCCCTTATTCATTGGTCCGCCTGCTTTTCCCCCTCCTAGAACGGCTCGGCTTCCTGGCTGCGCGCCAGACGCTCAATCAGAAACATGATGGCGCGGCGTTGCGGCGTCCGCGCCGGAGGAAACCATGCGCATCGACGTCCACGCCCACTTCTTTCCCACCGACTACGTCGAGTATCTCGCCGATCTGGGCCTGCCGGTGCGCGGCTTCGGACAGGCCGCGGACGTCTCGCGTCGCCTGGCCACGCTGGACGAGAACCAGGTCGACGCCCAGGTCCTGAGCGCGGTGGGCCTGGACACCCAGATTCCGGATCCGGAGAAGGCCGCCAAGGCCGCCCGCTACATCAACGACCGCTACAAGGCGCTAGAGATCGAGCACAACGGCCGCTTCCGATCGTTCGGCTGGCTGCCCCTGCCCTATGTCGACGAGGCCATCAAAGAAGCGATCTACTGCCTGGACGAGCTGAAGTTCGCGGGCCTGGCCTTCCCCTGCTTCTACCAGGGGCGGCCCCTGGACGATCCCGACTTCGAGCCTTTCTGGGCCGAACTCGACAAGCGCTCGGCCGTCGCCTACGTCCACCCGGTCGGCCAGCACTCGTGTTGCCACTTCGGCCTCAAGGAGTATGGGCTGCACACCGCCTATGGCAGCCCGCTGCAGACCTCGACGGCCGCCACGCGGCTGATCTATTCGGGCGTCCAGTCTCGCTACCCCAACATCAAGTTCGTGTTCGCCGTCTGCGGCGGCTACCTGCCGTTCATGTGGTCGCGGCTGGAGAAGAACCTGCGCCGGGGTCTGGACATGACCGCCACCGACGCGGTCGGCGCTGGCTTCTTCGGCTGGGTCAAGAAGCTGCCGCTGGACCATGCCGACCCGATGAGCGCCTACAAGAGGTTCTGGTACGACACCTCGGTGCAGGATGTTCCTCACGCCATGCTGCTGGTCAAGGAAAGCTACGGGGTCGATCGCCTGGTGCTGGGCTCGGACGAAATCTTCGCCTCGCTGACCGAAGCGGTCGCCTACATCAAGAACGACCCCTACCTGACCGACGCCGAAAAGACCGCCATCCTCGACGAGAACGCCCAGAAGCTGCTGCAGCTGAAACCGTTCTGAACCGGCGGGACCGACAACAAGAAAGGCCCCGCGAGCTTCGCGGGGCCTTTTTCAGTTCCGGGTTGTCCCAGCCCCCTTCCTATTCGTCCGGAGGAAAACGGGTCTCGAACGCGAAGGTCGCCAGCGGCGCGCGCGGGCTTGGTGCCTCGCGGGCCTGCAGGAAGTCCGGCAGGTCCTGAGCCTCGCCCGCGGCGCCGATCGCCACGACCGCTTCCAGTCGATGGTCGGCCGGAAGCCCGATGGCCGAGCCGGCGGCCTGGAAATCGACGCCGGTCATGGCGTGGGCGGCCAGGCCTAGCCGGGCGGCCTGGAGGGCCAGATAGCCCCAGGCCGCGCCGGCGTCGAAGGAATGGCTGTGGGACGGCTCGGCCGCGGACTGGCCTGGACGCAGCATCGTCGTCTTCGAGGCGACCGCCACAAGCGCTCCCGCCCGGCCCGCCCATTGGCGGTTGAACGGCACCAGCGCGTCCAGCAGCGCCGGCCAGCCGGGCCCGTCGCGGAAGGCGTAGACGAACCGCCAGGGCTGGCTGTTGAACGCCGATGGCGCCCAGCGGGCGGCCTCCAACAGGATGAGGAGTTGGTCCGGCGACAGGGGCGCATCGCTGAAGGCGCGCGGCGACCAACGCTCCAGGAACTGCGGATCGATCGGATGATCGGCACGTCGGTGATCCCCGACGGCCATCAGGCGACCTCGCCGGCCACGGCGGCGCGGTACTCTTCGCGAACGCCTTCGCCCGTCGGCGCGGCGAACTGCTTGGGCGACAGCCGCGGCATCACCTCTTCATTGAACAGCGTGAAGGAGGCGCGGATGTGATCGGGGTTGTAGGCGCCGACCGTGAAGCGGGTATGGACGTGCGGCACGCCCGCTTCGCCATGCGCGAGGATCTGGCGCGCCACGGTCTCGGGCGAGCCGGCGATGACCCAGCTCTTCACATATTCGGTGTTCTTGCGCTCGACCTCGCTGAGATTCGGATCGGTCTCGTCAGCCTCGCTGATCTGGCGCAGCGAGCGGCTATCGTCGCGGCGGTTCATCAGCGGGTTCATGCCCATCATGATCTCGGTCCGCTCCCAGGCCTCGGCGTCGGTCTCGCCGACGATCACGTGGTGCAGGACGATCGAGCGGTTGATCAGATCCTCGATGGTCGCCGCGTCATAGCCGGCCTCGGCGGCGGCCTGGCGGTAGAGGGCGAACTTGCGCGCCGCATCCTTCAATTGGCACGGCCCCAGGAACACCGGCGTGCCGCTGGCCGCGATCAGCTTGATCGTCGCGTCGGTGTTGGTGCCGATGGCGTGCAGCGGACGGCCCGTCCGGAAGCTCATCGGCATCATCCGGCCAAAGAGCTGGCCCTTGAACCACGGCGTATCGAAGGCCAGCGGCGGATCGCCGTACTTGTGAGCCCAGATCTGCTTGAGGGCGTCGTACTTGGTGGCGAAGATCTGGTCGCGGTCCTTGGGGTCGAGGCCGAAGTTTTCGAAATCAGGCGTGAAGCCGACGCGGCCGGCCGACAGGCCCAGGATGAACTTTCCGCGCATCAGAACGTCCAGGATGTTGGCGTTCTCGGCCAGGCGCAGCGGGTTCTGCAGCGGCAAGGGGCAGATCGTGGTGCCGAAATAGGCCCGCTTCAATTCCGGCGCGAGACGCGCGCCCATCATGAACGGATTGCAGTAGGGTTCGTAGTTGTTGAAGTGCTGCTCGCCGAAAGTGACCATGGCGAAGCCGGCCTTGTCGGCCTGGGCCGCCTGCTCCAGGCACAGATCGATCAGCGGAATGTCCTCGCCGGGCCCGCGCGCGAACGGACCCATAAACACCGAAACATACATCAGTACCTCCCCGAGGACGCTTATTGGCCGTGCGGCCATCACCTTGGCGGCTTAACGGTCGGGCGCCCCGGGCGGAAATTGCTTCGGGTAATGGGGTCATAAACCGAGCCAATGTCTCCGGCCTGAGCCGATGACGCATCAAAAGAGGAAGGGCGCCGTTCCCCCCGAAACGGCGCCCTCGAGTAGAACCTAGATCTTCCGATCAGGGGTGGCGTCGCCAGACGACGAAGGCGGCGTCAAGCCGGGGAGGCAGCTCGACGCCCGCGCCAGTCGTTCTGTTGTCGTTAGGAACAAGCTAGGTCGCCGAAGGGGCCTGGACCGAATGAAATCGGCCAATAGCCGCATAAACGACGGGGCCAATCACAGCGGCCCGTAGAGCACGACCGACGCGCCTTGGACCAAGACCAGGCACCGCCGCTCGTGCGCGCCCCGTTCGATCGGATCGACCTCGAACCCCATCGCGAGCAGCCGCGCGACAGCCGCGTCGAGATCATCGACCTTGATCATGACCCCGTCGACGTCGCTCATCCGGTCCGATCCCGCCAAGGCCAGACGCTTTCCCGCCACATCGAACTGCGCCCACCGGTCGCCATCGACAAAGGTCGGCTTGGCGCCCAGCAGCGCGGTCCATAGGTCGACGGCCTTGGCCAAATCTGTCGTGGCGAGGACGGGAATGATGTTCTGAACGGCCATGGCGCCTCCGGAGCTTACGGGCGCTCAAGCTGAGCCGGGTCGCGGGGCGCCGCCAAATAGGTTGGGCTTATGGCGCCATCAGCCGATTTCATTGCCGACAGGGCAAGCCTGCGGCGTACCCAGGGGGCCGACGGAATGGAGAGTTTGAATGTCGATCGCCGGTCAGTGGGATATCGCCGTGGACACGCCCATGGGGGTGCAGAAATCGGTTCTGAGCTTGGCGACGGACGGTCAGACCCTGAGCGGCGAACTGTTGAATCAGTTCGGCTCCACGCCCCTCAAGGAAGGCCTGGTCGATGGAGAAAAGCTGACCTGGATCCTCCAGCCCATGATCCCCATGCCGATGACGCTGAAATTCGAAGCTTCCGTAAGCGGTGACACTATCAGCGGCGCCGTTACGAGCACCCTGGGGACGTCCCCCCTCACCGGAGCGCGGAAGGCATAGGACGCAAGTCATCGTCCAAAAAGGCGGTGGAAGGATCCATTTGCCGACGCGAGACCTGGCGCCCCTCCAGCCTGGATCAGGGCTCGGCCAGCAGGGCCGTCAGCTCGGCGTCGAGCCTTGGGCCAGAGTCCGGCGGCGCCCTACAACCCTCTGAAAAACAACGTTTCGCGCCGGAACAGACGTAAGCAGCACGCGGTTTGATCTGCATGGCCGCCCGCATCCCTGTCGTCTTGATCGTCGAGGACGAACCGCTCGTCCGGGAGCTAGCTCTGGCGGCCCTGGAAGAGGTCGGCGCCGCCGTCTTGCAAGCCGCCAACGCTCAGGAAGCCATGGAGGTGCTCCGCGGTCGCTCTGACGTTGGCGTGGTGTTCACCGACATCGATATGCCTGGACCTTTCGACGGCCTCGGCTTGGCGCGTCTAGTTCACCGGCAGTGGCCGGCGATCCGCCTGGTCATCACGTCGGGAGCTGGGCTAGCGGAGCCGTTGCCCGTCAACGGCAGGTATTTGCAAAAGCCATACAGCCTCCAGCATATGACCGACGCCGTGACGCTCTTACCCGACGCCAGGTGACGTTCGAGACATCGAGCAGGGGACCGCGGACGCGACAACAAGATCTTCGGTGGACCTCGCCTTTCGCCGAAACACCTAAGCCGCCGTTGTCGCTAGGGCGCCGTATACGCCTCGATCGCGGCCGCGACGGCCCCCGGCCGCGCATGGTGGATCATGTGGCCGACGCCCGTCACAAGGCTGAACTGCCCATTGGGCGCGAGCGCCGCCAGCATCTGGCCGTGCAGCAGATTATTGACGACGAGATCGGCCGATCCGCCAAGGACATGCAGGCGTGTCTGCAGCATCGGCGCGCGCGCCAGCAGGGCCAGCAGATCGGGCCCGACCGAAAGGCTGTCCTCACCCACCCGGCGCGTCGCGCCGGGGTCCCCCGCCCAACTGAACGGAAAGGCGTCCTCGACGCGCGCAGGCATGCTCTGCGGGAGGAACATCGCCCGCCAGAGCAGCGGCAGGAGAGCTTTATCTACGGCTTGGTGTGACCAGCCGGAGATCCAACCGCCCAGCACCGGCAGCCCGCGGGGTCCGAACACAAGTTGCTCCAATCGCGGTTCGGGCATCACGAGCGGGGCCAGCAAAACGAGCCCGGCCACGCGATCAGGCGCGGCCATGGCCATGGCCAGGGCGACGGGGCCTCCGAAGGAGTGCCCAACTAGAACAGCGGAGGCGACGTCAAGGCGATCAAGCGCCTGGGTCAGTCGCCGAGCCTGGCGCAGGACGCCGCTATCCGCTGCGGTGCGCCTGGGGCTCTGACCAAAGCCTGGCCGGTCGAAGGCGATGATCCGGCAATCGACCAGGGCGTGCGCCAGCGCCAGCAGCATGTCGTCCGCGGCGGTCAGGACCCCATGCACGAGCACGACCACACGCTCGCCGCCGCCGAGTTCGACATAGGCGATCGGGCCGCCATCGACCTCGACGAACCGGCGCGCGTAAGGGCGGCCATGTCGCGAAAGGAGCCCCCCGGCGACGCCGACGGCGGCCGCTTGGGGCGTCATGATTCAGACCCCACGGAGCCCTGGCCGGCGCGGGCGCGGTCGCGCCGGCCCGCGGACGGACCGGCGCGCGGGCTCATCGATAAAGGCTTTCGGGGACTTGGCCGCCGTTTTCCGCTAGCTTTCTCATCACGGCCTTGTGCAACGCGATGTTCTGTTCAGCGCTGCCGGGCTCACCGGCATGCACGCCCAGTTCATCGGCCAGCCCCTTTCGGGCGTCCAGGCTGGAATCCAGCTTTAGAAGCTTCAGCAGATCGACGATCGACGTGCGCCAGTTGCCGCCGCCGCCTTCGATCTCGGCCATGGACACTAGGACGGCCTCGACGTCGACCGGGCCAGGCGCGGGGACCGGCGCAGTCGCCGCGGGTGTGGCTGGCGGCGCGGTTGCGGCCGGCGCGGCCTGCGGCGCCGGCGCGGCGCGCTCAGCCTTGTCGTGGTGGAAGATCCTGTCGACGATCTTGGAAAAGAAACTCATCCGGCGCTCCTTATCAGATGAGGATCAATGAGCGCCCGAGGCCAGGGCCTGGACGTGTTCGAGGTGCGCCTTGATCTTGGGGAGGGCTTTCGCGGCGCCGCCCTTCAGGCCCGCGTCGTCTCCATGGTCGGCATAGCCCTGCATCAGGGTCAGGGCCTCGTTATGGGCGGCTTCCTGCTGGGCGATGTAGGCCTTGTCGAAATCGGCGGGCGTGGCGGCGTTGAGGTTGTCAATCAAGCCCTTGCGACGCTCGTCCAGGCCCGTGGGCGCGGTCTTGCCGGCGGCGATGATCAGCGGCTTCATGGCGTTGGAAAGCGCGGTGTGATCGGTGACCATCTGCTTGCCGAACGCCTTTACCGCCGCCGACTGGCCCTTGGTCTGAGCGATCTGGCCCGCCTGGATCTCATACATGTCGCTGATCGCGGCGTTGGCCACGAAGGCGTCAGTGGAAACCGGCCCGGTCACCGCCGACGCCACGCCGACCGCCGTCGAAGTCGCGTCCTGGGCGGCGTTCACGGTGGCGTTGGACGTGCCCGGATCGGTCGCGGCCGGCGCGGCGTCCTTTTTTTGGCAGGCGACGAGCGACAGGGCCGAAAGCGCGGCGACCGCCAGAAGAGTGTGTCGGGCCATGAGGCGTCTCTCCGAGGAATTGGAACGTGGCTTGAACGGCGCGGGAGCCAGCAACGTTCCTTGGCCAAGGGCCGCAAACCACCCCCCTTATCTGCTGGGCCGCTCGAGGCGACCGGCTCTGCGAGCAGCCTCGCAGGCGCATCGGGCGAACATGGTCAGTCGCGCCGCTCGCGCCGGTTCTGCGGAACGTCCATCGGCCTGAGCCAGGGCTCGCGGCGGATCGTCCAGCTTTCGTACTCGGGCGTGAACCAGCCCGGCTCATCGAAGCTGCCTAGGGACAGCTCGTACTCCGTGTCGCCGCTTTCGTCACGATTCTCGGCGAACACCCGCGCGCCACACAGGCCGCAGAAGTAGCGCAGATAGCCGAGCGAGCTCTCCCACGCCGTGACCTTGCCGACCACCTCCACGCTGGCGGGCGCGAACACGACGAACGGATTGAAAGCCGAGGCATGGGCCTTGCGGCAGGTCAGGCAGTGGCAAAGGCCCCCGCGCCTGGGGCGGCCCGTGGTGGTGAAGCGAACCGCGCCACAGGCGCAACCGCCCGCGCGGAGGAAAGGCTCTGACATGTCGTGTCCAACGCCCAACCCGTCGCGTTGGCGCCTCACGACCGCGAGGAAAAGGGCCAGCGTCGCCAAGCCTGTGCGCCCGGCGACGACCAGCGCGCCCTCGACCAGACTGGGCGTCTGCCCAAACCTGGCCATGGCGCGCTTGGGGCCGGCCAGCGTGAGGTAGGCCAGGGGACGGCGGTCGCGACCGCACCGCCGCGCCGATCTTTTCCTTGCCCCGGGGCGCCAGGGCGCCGCCGGCGATCCCGGCGCTCATCACCCGGGCCAGGAGGCCGAGAAAAACCGTCCGGTCGGGCGCCGATCTCATCTTGTCGCCCAAGAGCTCTCCAACGCCCATGGCGAGCGCCCTGAACCTAAATAGCGGATGGTCCAGCAGCATAAGGCGCCCAGTTGGAGCTCGCGGAACCGCCTAGGCGCCGATGGCATTTTTCACATCACCAAGGAGGCCCCATGATCGACGCCGCGAGCGCCGCCAACGGAGACCAGACCGCCACGCTCGAGTTCAAAGGCGGACCCGTCGGATTCCGGGCCGAGGTGCGGCTGACCCCAAAGGGCATCCTGGCCATCGGCGGGCTGGTGACGGGCGTCCTGCTTTCCACGGCCGTGCTGGTGTGGACGGCGACCTCCGTCGCCCGCCGCCCCCCCCTGGCCACGCGCATCCTGCCCCGATAGCCAGGGAGCGCGGGCCGCCGGCCCTGCAATCGAACGCGCCCTGCTGGCCAGCGTCGCCGGTTGCCCTAGGCGGCCTGGCCCAGCGCGTTCATGGTCGCCGACCGGGCCGGAGCGACGAACCGCCCGGCCAGCGCCCCATCCCTCAGTCGCACTTCCAGCAGGCAATCTACGCCCGCCTGGCTGAGCCGCTCGGCCAAGCCGCGCGCGGCCGCTTCCGCCCTGCCCCCGCTCTTGTGGATGATGACGTTATCGAAGAGGGCCGCACAGCGCACCGCCCAGGCCGGGCCCTCCGGGGCGACCGAAATCACCGTCGGCATGCAAACTCCAAACTCAGATGATCGACAGTGGCGGCCGGTCAGCGACCGGCCGCCTCAAGGTCACGAAGCGGCCTTGGCGTCGAGGCGCCGCAACGCCGCAAGCACTTCGCTCAACGGCACCGGCGCGAGCGTCCCCAGCAGCCAGCGTTGGGTGGGATGGTCTTCCACGCTGCTCGCATCCGACGCCCAGGCCGCCAAGATCTCGCGCTTGGCGCTGGCGTCCAGGTCCTGGTCCTTGACCACTTCAAGCGGATGGAGAAATCCCACGGCCGGCCTGCACGGCCAGGGACCAGGACGCCTAGCGCCTTCAAGATGGGCGAGCATGGCCGCCTCCCGCTTAGGCCGCCTTGCGAGCCGCGTCGGGCCCGGCAAGACGTTGCTGGTCGGCTTGGTCGATCTCGATGCGCCGGGGCTTCAGCGCCTCGGGGACCTCGTGTTGCAGGTCGATGGTCAGCAGGCCGTCGGCGTGGCTGGCGGAACGGACCACCACGTGGTCGGCCAGTTCGAAACGACGCTCGAAGCCCCGCATGGCCACGCCCCGATGCAGGAAGTTGCGCTCGCCCTCCTCGGCCTTGGGCTTCTTGCCGGAAATGACCAGCAGGTTGGGCTGGGCGACGACTTCGAGGTCCGTCGGCGCAAAGCCCGCGGCGGCGATGGTGACGCGGTAGCTGTCCGGGCCAGTTTTCTCCACGTCGAAGGGCGGATAGCTGGCGTCGACGGGGCTGCTCAACGCCGATGCGACGCGGTCGGCCATCCGATCAACGCCGATCATCGAACGATAAAGGGGGGAAAGGTCGAAGGCAGTGCTCATTTCCATCTCCTCGCAAGCAAGTTGGACATGAGGGGCGCCCGAAGCGCTCGGCGCCCCAGAACCGAACCCCTAAGGCGTTCGGCACGACGGGAATTTAAGACGGGCCGATGCCTCGTCAAGCACCCGCAAGCACATTTTTTCGAAGCCAGGCATCCTTGCGGCCAAGAGCGGTGTTCATCGGCGCGAACACCACGCTGGACTTGGGTCGCGTGTCCGAATCGCTTCGCCTATCCATCGGACCGATGATCGATGACTGTATCACCGGCGCGCATCGGATCTGGAAGAGACGGGCGCTCGCCGAGACGGCCGGTTCCGATGTCTCGCGGGGGTCATCGGCGATTTGACGCAATCTGCATCCTGCCTGCACGATGATCGTGCTTCCTGTGGCCCGGACATCTGGAGGTATGATGATGACCCGTTCAGCCATGTCGGATCGCCTATGGGCGTTGGCCCGTCCCCTTGCCTGGACCCTCGTCGCCGTCGCCTTGACCGCGCCGGCCATCGCGATGCGGTTGACGCCTGAGGTCCATTGGACCGCTCTGGACTTCGCAGCGGCCGCGATCCTGCTCATAGGCGGCGGCCTGGCCTGTGAAGTTTTCGCCTGGCGCGTCCGCAGTCGCGCGGCGCGCATCGCGTTTTCCTTAGGAGTGGTGGCGGTCGTCGGCCTGATATGGGGCGCGGCGATCAACTGAAGGGGTATGACAGAGCCTGTCTGTCGAAACCGCGGCCAACATCGGGCGTGGCCGGCGCGGCGCCGCTTTTTGCCGGATGCGCCTCGCCGGCTGGCCAATCGGCGCCAGCAAGACGATCCGACGCCGCGCTCCACGGATCGCTTTGCCTGCCCGGCTCGTTCCCTAGGCCCTGGGGTCGCCATGGCCCGCGCAGCCGCCGAAGCCGATGACGATCAGGGCCGTTCACACGCAATTCAACACCGAGATCGCCCGGCTCAACGCGATGATCGGCGGACCTGCCGACCATGCGCGGTTCCTGTTCGACGATCTGGCGGCCGAGGCCGGTTTTGTGTCGACGCGCTATCGGGTGCCATTCTGCATGGCGCTGCGTTCCGCCTTGACGGCGTTTCAGATCGACTACGCCCAGTCGGCTGACACGGCCCTGGCGCACACCGCCGCGTGCGCTCGGCTCGAAGTCATCGCCCTGCTCGCCGGTCGATCCTAGGCGCCCCCATGGCCAAGCCCAGCGCCGCCAGCCTCAAGAGGGTCACCGCCCAAAACCTGCGAGGCCTGGGCGCGGATCGCCTCGCCGAAATCCTTGTCGAAGTCGCCGACACCCGCGTCGATCTGAAGCGTCGCCTGCGCATGGAGTTGGCTGCGGGCTTGGGACCCGCCCACCTGGTTCCGGAAATCGACAAGCGCCTCGCGGCGCTGGAAACCAGCCGCGGCCAAGTCGCCTGGCGCCAGAAGCCGGCCTTCCTGCGCGATCTCGACGCGCTGCGTGGTCTGGTCGCCCACCGCCTGGCCGCGGAGGCGCCCGACACGGCCTTGGAACGGATGTGGCGGTTTCTGGCGACGCACGCCCAGACCAGCGCCCGCCTGCGCGATCACGATGAGGCCTTCGAGGCGATCTATCGTCGCGCGGCGGGCGATCTTGGGTCGTTGCTGACCGCCCATGACCCGCATCTGGCCGCCCAAGCCCTGATCGACGCCGCCGCCGCAGCGCCGCTGTCCTGGGCCAAATGGACGTCGGCGGTCTTCGCCGACGGGATGAATAAGACCGCCGCCATTGCCCTGGCCGTGGCTCAGGCGCGCGCCCAGCACGCTCCAGGCTGGATCCAGGTCGTTCGGCACCTGGCTGACGCGGCCGCCGACGTCGAGGCCTACGGGGCCACCTACGGCCAAGCGGCCTTGGAGACGCCGGCGGTGGCTGTCGAGATCGCCCGCCGCTGGCTGGCCGCGGGCCACATCGAACCCGCCGGTCACGCCCTGCGCCGCGCCGCACCCATGCCGAAGGGATCGTCTGGCCGCCTGGCCGCGCCGGATTTCGACTGGGAAAGCGCCTGGATCGATTATCTGGAGGCTTCGGGCCAGACCGCCGCCGCCCAGGCGGTGCGCTGGGCGTCCTTCCAGCGTACGCTCGATCTGGCTCGCGCCAGGGCGTTCGTGGGCGGCCTGGACGGCTTTGACGACGTCGAGGCCGAAGAACAGGTCCTCAGTTACGCAGCCGCCCACCGGGACGTCCAACGCGGTCTGGCGGTCCTGATGGACTGGCCAGCCTACGCCGAGGCCAGCCGCATGATCCTCGAGCGCGACGAGGACGCCAAGATCGACCCGGACCTGGCCGAAGCGTGGGCGGCCAAGCTGCGCCGACGGTTCGAAGGCGCCGCCCATCGCCTGCTGCGGCGGGGCGCGGCGACGGCGCTCAAGCGCCGGGACTTCGAGGCCTCCCGACGCCTGACGGAGGAAGCGGACGCCATCGCGATCTGAGGAGAAGCCCGTGCCCGGCTTGGCCGTCAGCGGGACGCGCAGAGGGGCAAGCCGTCGCCAGGACGGCCGCCGTCGCCCAGGACGAAGACCGGCGCCCCGTCAATCGCCAGGACCATGATCGCCAGGGCGGCCCATCGCCTGCGCCGGCCCCGGGCTCGGCGGCCGAACTGCACTCAGTGCGCGCCGCGCTGCAGGAACGCCCGGACCGCTTCGGCGCCGTTGCCGACCTTGCCGACCGCCTCTTCGAGTTGCTGGCGCGTGACGCCCAGGGCCTTGGTCCAATAGGCGACTTCATAGTCTTCGCCCAAGCTGATGCGTGAGGCGTCCTGGGGGCCGGGCCGGGTCTTGTCGTCAGACATGGAAACTCCTGTTGCTGTCGAGCCAAGCGGCGCAGGCGCGGTTCGGTTCCACTTCATGCGCGCCAGGGGCGATCGCGGCCAGTTCCAGACCTTGGCGCCGTCCGGCGCAGGCTTGACCTCTCCCGCGGACTTGATGTCGTCCTCGTAGGATCGCAATCAGCGGCGACGCAAGATCGGCCCGCAGACGATCGTCCTTTCCCTACCGGCCACGCGTGTTGTTGCGCAGAAGCCGGCCCACGACCATCAGGATCAAGCCGCCGAGGCACAGCAGTATCCCATCGCGGATGGGATCGCCGGAAAGGGGCACGAGGCGGCCAAAGACAGCCAGGCCCGCGAGCCCGGTCGCCATTCCCATCACGTAGAAGGCGACGCCAAGCCGGAACAATGGCTCCGGCCGCTTGCTCTCATGAGCGGGGTCGGGCGGCGGCGCGGCATGGGGTGCGTCCGCGCGACGCCATGGCGGCCCGGATGGCGTGTCTGGGGATGCTGGGTGCTGCTCGGTCATGGCCAGCGCGTGGATAAGCTTGAAACTGGATCCCTGCGCCCCTCAGTCCGCCAGACCCGGTCGCCAGTCCGCGAGATCTTGGTCCGCCGCCATGAGCACCGTGGGAAACGAGCACAAACGGACAGCGCCGTTCGCAAAATGACTGCCGGCGACCGGCGCGGCTTCGACGACAGGCACGCAACGTTCACCCCGACCCGACCGCATGGGGATGAGGACGACCGCCCTTGGATCGAAGCCCTGCAAAAGGTCAACGAGTTCTTCGACCGTCATGTCTCTCCTGCACATCTCTGCGCGGCGGACGCGGCTTGGGCGCGGGCAAGCGCGCGTCGAGAGGGCGCGCGCGCCGTGGCTTTGGGCTTGTCGGGCGCGCCGACGCCGTAGCCGGCAAAGCTGCGCGGCTCGCCCTCAGGCGCCGGCTTGGCGGCGACATCGTTGGCGGGACGGGTCGCCGAACGCGACGACAACCTGCGAAACAGCGCCGCATATTCGGCCGCCGAGACCCGCCAGGAACTGTCGGAGGCCATGGCGTTGAGTTGCACCCGCCGCCAGCTCGCCGGATCCCGGTAGAGGGCGCAGGTGCGCCGGATGGCGTCCTCCAGCATGTCCTGGGTGGGCGGCGCGAACTGAACGCCCGTCGCCGCAGAGCGCGCGATTCCGGCGGTGTTGGCGTCGATGATGGTGTCCGACAGGCCCCCGGTGCGCGAGACGACCGGCACCGCGCCGTAGCGCATGGCGCAAAGCTGAGTGAGGCCGCACGGCTCGAAGCGCGACGGCGCCAGGATCGCATCGGCTCCGGCTTGAAGCAGGTGCGCGAGATCTTCCCGGTAACCGAGGAAGCGGCCCATGGCGCCGGGATAGCGCTCGGCCGCCTCGGCGAAGGCGGCCTCGTAGCGCGGCTCGCCCTGGCCACAGACGATCAGTTGGGCCCCTTCGGCGAACAGCACCGGCAGGGCGCCCAGCAGAAGGTCGACGCCCTTCTGGTCGGTCAGACGGCTGGCGATCCCAAACAGCGGCGCCTCCGGATCGGGCCGCAGTCCGAACCTGGCCTGCAGCGCCAGCTTGTTGATCGCGCGCTGCTCGATCGTGGCGGCCGTGTAGCGGGCGCTGATAGCCGGATCGGTTTCAGGGTTCCAGACCTCGTCGTCGATGCCGTTGAGGATGCCGATCAAGCGCTTGGCGCGCGACTTCAGCAGCCCTCCCAGGCCCATGCCGCCGTCGTCCCCGATGATCTCGGCGGCGTAGCTGGGCGACACGGTCGTGACCTGGTCGGCGAACTGGATGCCGGCCTTGAGGAAGCCGATGTCGCCCCAGTATTCCACGCCGTCGATCGCCAGGGCTTCCGGCGGCAGGCCCAGCGTGTCCAGCAGTTGGGCCGGGAAGATGCCTTGGAAGGCTAGGTTGTGGATCGACAGCACGACCGGGGGCGCCTTGAGGCGTCGGTCCTTGCGCCGCGCATAGTGCAGATAGGCCGGCGTCAGCCCCGCGTGCCAGTCGTGCGCCTGGATGACGCCGGGCCTGTAGTCGGCCAGCAGGCCCAACCCCAGATCGGCGGCGACCTTGGCCAGGGCGGCGAAGCGTGGGCCGTTGTCGACCCACTCCACGCCTGGCGCCTGGAGATAGGGATTGCCAGGGCGGTCATAGAGATGAGGGGCGTCGATCACCAACAGATCCAGCGCCCCCGCCCGGCCCCTGAGCAGGCGCGCGGGGCCGCCCATCAGGCTGGCGAAGCGATGAACCGGTTCCGATGGCTCCAGCGCGGCCATCACCGCCGGATAGCCGGGAACCAGGGTCGTGACGTGGACGCCCTCCCGCGCCAGCGCCAGCGGCAGGGCGCCGGTGACGTCGGCGAGACCACCGGTCTTGATCAGCGGAAAGATTTCGGAGGCGACGGAGAGGACTTCGAGGCCGCTCATCGCCGTGCGCCGTCGCCGGCAGGCGGCGAGAAATGTTCGCTACCGCACACAAAACCTCGACACGCCCCGACCGTCATCGCCTCGAACTCCTTGGAGATGTGCGGAAAACCGCGTGCGCGGCCAAGAGTTCCGATGATTATTTTTTCTTCGCCACGGCACAGATCGAACGCCTGCCCGTTGTGCACCTGCAGCAAACCGGAGGCGGCGGGTGGGGTTCGACGATACGGGGTCTTGGGCGTCCGACCCGTTCGGATTCCTCGGGCGTCACGGGGAGATGGTGCGCACCTACCAGCCCGGCGCCGCGGCCGTGGAGGTGATCGGCCGCAAGACCCGACGTCGCGTGGCGACGCTCCGCGAGATCGCCCCCGGCCTCTTCGAAGGCGTGGTCAAGAGTGGTTCGGCCCACGACCTGCGCATCCTGTGGCCCGATGGCCCGCAGGAGACCGAGGACGTCTATGGCTTCGGACCCGTTCTGTCCGACGAAGACCTCGCCAAGATCATCGGCGGCGAGCCCCTGCGCCTGGCCGAGCGCCTGGGCGCGGTTCCACGACAACTCGAGGGAGTCCAGGGCGTGGCCTTCAGCGTCTGGGCTCCGAACGCGCGCCGCGTGAGTCTGGTCGGAGACTTCAACAGCTGGCGCGGCGACCGCCATCCCATGCGCCTGCGCCATGACGCGGGCGTCTGGGAAATCTTCGTGCCGCGCCTGGAACCGGGCGCGCGCTACAAGTTCGAGATCCACGGCGCCGACGGCGTGGTGCGGCGAAAGGCCGATCCGATGGCCCGAGCCAGCGAGGCCCCGCCGGCTACGGCCTCCGTCGTCGCGCCACTGCTCGACCACGCCTGGAACGACGACGCCTGGATGGCCGCACGCGCCCAGCGTCATCACCCCGGCGCGCCCATCAGCATCTATGAGGTGCACGCCGGATCGTGGAAGCGCCCCTGGGACGGGCGGGCCTTCCACGATTGGGACGCCCTGGCCGACCACCTGATCCCCTATGTGACGGGGCTGGGCTTCACCCATCTGCAGCTGATGCCGATCATGGAGCATCCGTTCGGCGGCTCCTGGGGCTACCAGCCGCTAGGCCAGTTCGCCCCCACCGCGCGCTACGGCGCTCCCGAGGCCCTGGCCCGGTTCGTCGACCGCTGCCACCAGGCGGGCCTGGGCGTGATCCTCGACTGGGTGCCGGCCCACTTCCCCAACGACGGCCACGGGCTGGAGCGCTTCGACGGCACGGCCCTCTACGAGCATGCCGATCCGCGCGAGGGCTTCCACCCCGACTGGAACACCCTGATCTACAATCTGGGTCGCCAGGAGGTTTCTACCTTCCTGATCGCCTCGGCCCTGCACTGGCTCGATCGGTTCCACATCGACGGCCTGCGCGTCGATGCGGTGGCCTCGATGCTCTATCGCGACTACAGCCGCAAGGCGGGCGAATGGACGCCCAACATCCACGGCGGTCGCGAGAACCTGGAGTCGATCGCCTTCCTGCGCCGGCTGAATGGCGAAGTCGCCCAGCGCTTTCCGTCGGCCATCACCATCGCCGAGGAATCGACGGCATGGCCGGGCGTGACCGCTGCGGTCGGCGAGGGCGGCCTGGGCTTCTCCTACAAGTGGAACATGGGGTGGATGAACGACACCCTGCGCTACATCGAGCGCGATCCCGTCCATCGCGGCTGGCATGGCGGCGACATCGGCTTTGGCCTGAGCTACGCCTTTTCCGAACGCTTCATCCTGCCGCTCAGCCACGACGAGGTCGTGCACGGCAAGGGGTCGCTGATCTCCAAGATGCCGGGCGACCGCTGGCGCCAGTTCGCCAACCTGCGCGCCCTGCTGGCGCTGATGTGGGCCCATCCAGGAAAGAAGCTGCTGTTCATGGGCGGCGAGATCGGCCAGTGGCGCGAGTGGAACCACGACAAGGAACTGGACTGGGCGCTGGCGGAGGACGCCGACCACGGCGGCCTGCAGCGCCTGGTCGGCGACCTCAACCGCGTCTACCGCGCCGAGGGCGCCCTGCACCATACCGACGCGGACGCGCGCGGCTTTTCCTGGATCGCCGAGAACCACGACCAGGACGGCGTGTTCCTGTTCGAGCGCCGCTCGTTCCACGGCGGCGCGCCGATCATCGTCGCGGTCAACATGACGCCCGAGCCTCGCCACGGCCGATCGGTTCCGGTTCCGCTCTCCGGACGCTGGGCCGAAATCCTCAACACCGACGCGGCGCTCTACGGCGGCGGCGACCTGGGCAACCAGGGCGGGGTGACGAGCTCTTCGCGTGGCGGCGCCGAAACGATCGAACTGACCCTGCCGCCGCTGGCCGCGGTCTTCCTCCGCCACGAAGGATCCCAAGCTTGACCACGCTTCCCGAACGTCTTGACGCCGGTTCCCCCTACCCGCTCGGCGCGACCTTTGACGGCCTGGGCGTCAATTTCGCGGTGTTCTCGGCCAATGCCGAGCGCATCGATCTTTGCCTGTTCGACCCCTCCGGCCGCAAGGAGCTGGCCCGCTTTCCCCTGCCCGAATGCACCGACGAGGTCTGGCACGGCTACCTGCCCCACGCTCGCCCTGGCCAGCTCTACGGCTTCCGCGCCTACGGCGCCTACGCCCCCGAACAGGGCCATCGGTTCAATCCCAACAAGCTGTTGCTGGACCCCTATGCGCGGCGTCTGGCCGGCTCCCTGAAATGGACCGACGCCCTTCACGGCTACCATGTCGGCTCGCCGCGCGGCGATCTGTCCTTCGATCGCCGTGACAGCGCCCCGGCCATGCCCAAGTCCGTCGTCACGGCCGACGCCTTCGACTGGGACGGCGACCGTCGCCCCAACACGCCCTGGTCCGAGACGGTGATCTACGAGGCCCACGTCAAGGGGCTGACGGCGCTGCTCGAAGAGGTCAGCCCACCCGAGCGCGGCACGTTCGCGGCGCTGTCGCACCCCAAGGTCATCGACCATCTGCGCCGCCTGGGCGTCACGGCCCTGGAGCTGATGCCGGTGCACGCCTTCACCCAGGACCGCTTCCTTCAGGAAAAGGGCCTTTCCAATTACTGGGGCTACAACACCCTGGCGTTCTTCGCGCCCGAAGCCCGCTATCTGGCCAGCGGCAGCGCCGACGAGTTTCGCCTGGCGGTGCGGCGGCTGCACGCCAGCGGCATCGAGGTGATCCTCGACGTGGTCTATAACCACACCGCCGAAGGCAGCGAGATGGGCCCCACCCTGTCGCTTCGCGGCCTCGACAACGCCACCTACTACCGGCTGCTGGCCGACAATCGACGCCACTGCATCAACGACACCGGCACCGGCAACAGCCTGAATATGGCCTCGGCCCGGGTGATCCAGATGGTCGCCGACAGCCTGCGGTATTGGGCCCAGTCCTTCCGGATCGACGGCTTCCGCTTCGATCTGGGCGTGACCCTGGGCCGCGAGGGCGACGATGGCTTCTCGCCGGGCGCGGCGTTTTTCGACGTGCTGCGGCAGGACCCGGTGCTGGGCCGGCTGAAGCTGATCTCCGAGCCCTGGGACATCGGGCCGGGCGGCTACCAGCTGGGCCAGCATCCGCCGAGCTTCGCCGAATGGAACGACAAGTTTCGTGACACCAGCCGCCGCTTCTGGCGCGGCGACGCCGGCCAGCGTCCGGATTTGGCCGCCCGCCTGTCGGGCTCGGGCGATCTCTTCGACCGTCGCGCCCGCCGCCCCTGGGCCAGCGTCAACATGCTGACCGCCCACGACGGCATGACCCTCAACGACGTGGTCAGCTATGACGGCCGCCACAACGAGGCCAATGGCGAGAACGGCCAGGACGGCCACAGCGAGAACTATTCGCGAAACTGGGGCGCGGAGGGACCGACCGAGGATGCTTCCATCCAGGCGACGCGCGACCGCGTGCGCCGCTCGATGCTGACCACCCTCATGACCTCGCTGGGCACGCCGATGCTGCTGGGCGGCGACGAGTTCGGCCGCACCCAGGACGGCAACAACAACGCCTACTGCCAGGACAACGCGATCAGTTGGTTCGACTGGACGGCCGCCGCAAGCCCTGAAGCCCAGGCGCTGACCGCGTTCACCGCCCGCCTGATCGCCCTGCGCAAGGCCCACCCCCTGCTGCGGGCGGGCGCCTTCCTTTACGGACAGGACGAGGTCGCGCCGGGCGTGCTGGACATCGAATGGTTCGACGAGCGCGGCCTGCGCCTGTCGCCCGAGGATTGGCAGAACCCTGAGGGCCGCGCGCTGCTCATGCGCCGCGCGCGCCGGCTCCCCGGCGGCGAGCTGGAGCTCGTCGCCCTGGCGCTGAACGGCGCGGCCGAACCCCTGACCTTCATCCTCCCGGGCGAGGGGCTGGTGTTCGAGCGGCTGATCGACAGCGCCGAGCCTGACGCGACGCCCGGCCCGGTGGGCGAGACCCTGCAGGCGCCCGGCGGGGCCGCGGTCGTCCTGCGCGCCGTGGGGGTCGTGGCGTGAGCATGGCGTTCGGCCCGCTGTGGCTGGCCGATGGCCAGGTGCGGTTCCGGCTCTGGGCGCCGGGCTGCGCGCAGATCGGTCTTGAGCTGAACGACGCGCCGGCCGAGCCGATGACCCCGGCCGGCGAAGGATGGTTCAGCCTCGACGCCGCCGCCGCGCCCGGCGCGCGCTATCGCTTCCGCGTGAGCGAGGACCTGGCCGTGCCCGACCCGGCCGCCCGCGCGCAGGCCAGCGATGTCCATGGGTGGAGCGTGCTGGTCGCCCCCGACAGCTATCGCTGGCGCCACGACGACTGGCCGGGTCGGTCATGGTCCGAAACGGTGCTTTACGAAGCCCATGCCGGATTGCTGGGCGGCTTCTCCGGTGTGGCCGAACGTCTGCCTCAGTTGGCGCAACTGGGCGTCACGGCGCTGCAGCTGATGCCGATCAACGCCGTCTCGGGGGGCCGAAACTGGGGCTATGATGGGGTGCTTCCCTACGTCCCGAACCCTGCCTATGGATCGTCGGACGAGCTGAAGGCGCTGATCGACCGCGCCCACGGCCTGCGCATGATGGTGCTGCTCGACGTGGTCTATAATCACTTCGGGCCCGACGGAAACTATCTGCCGGCCTACGCGCCGGAATTCTTCGACGCCCAGACCAAGACGCCCTGGGGCGAGGCCATCGCCTTTCACCGCCCGCCCGTGGCCAGGTTCTTCATCGACAACGCCCTCTACTGGCTGACCGAATTCCGTTTTGACGGCCTGCGCTTCGACGCTGTCCACGCGATCGGCGACAACGGCTTCCTGGACGCGATGGCCGCCGAGATCCGCGCGGCCACGCCTGGCCGCCAGATCCACCTTGTCCTGGAGAACGAGAACAACGACGCCGAGCGCTTGGCCGGCCTCTTCGACGCTCAATGGAACGACGACTTCCACAACGTCGTGCACGTGCTGCTGACCGGCGAGACGGGCGCGTACTACCAGGATTTCGCCCAAGCCCCGGCCGAGCGCCTGGCCCGCTGCCTGGCCGAGGGCTTCATCTATCAGGGCGAGGGCTCGCCCAACCACGACGGCAGACCTCGCGGCCGACCCAGCGGCCACTTGCCCCCGACGGCCTTCGTCTCCTTCCTGCAGAACCACGACCAGGTCGGCAACCGCGCCCTGGGCGAGCGGCTGACCACGCTGGTCGCGCCCGAGCGCCTGCGCGCGGCCATGGGCCTGCTGCTGCTCGCGCCACAGATCCCGATGCTGTTCATGGGCGAGGAGGACGGCTCGACCAGCCCGTTCCTGTTCTTCACCGACTTTCATGACACGCTTGCCGACGCCGTGCGCGAAGGCCGGCGCCGCGAGTTCGCCAAGTTTCCCGCCTTCGCCGATCCCCGGGCCCGCGAGGCCATCCCCGATCCGAACGCCCTGACCACCTTCGACGCCTCGCGCCCCGCGCCGGGGCAAAACGCCGACGCCTGGCGCGAGCTCGTCGGCCATCTGCTGCGGCTAAGGCGTGAACATCTCGCGGCCTATCTCGATGCAGCCGTCAGCCTGGGCGCGACCGCCGTCGGCCCAAAGGCGGTGCTCGCGCGCTGGCGCCTCGAGGCCAAGACCTACACTCTGGCGATCAATCTCGGCGAGGACGCGGTCGTGCTGCCCCAGGCCCCGGAAGGGCCGCCGCTCGCGGTTGTCGGTCGAGAGCCGGCCGAGGGCCGGCTGGCGCCGGCGTCCTTCGCCGCCTGGCTAGAGGACGGCGCATGAGCCAGGATCGGCTTGCTGCCCTGGCGCAAGAGGCTGGGATCATCATCGACTGGGTCGATTTCGACGGCCAGGCCCGCCAGGTCGGCGACGAGACGATCCGGGCGGTCCTCACCGCCCTGGGGTATGATCCCCAAGCGCCGAGCGCGGGGACCGCCGCCGTCGCGCGCGCCCCGGCGGACTTTCTGGTGTCGCAGGCCGGCGCGTCGATCACCGTGCGCAGCCGCGACAGGCATGGCGCGGTCTTGTTCGAGGATGGTCGCCGCCTGGACGTCGCCACGGCCGACGGGACGCTGGCGTTCAGCATCGAGGAACCCGGCTATCACACATTGGAGCTCGACGACCGCCGCATCACCGTGGCGGTCTGTCCGCCCCGCGGCCTGACGCCGCGCGACCGCCTGGGCCGCCGCGCCTGGGGCCTGGGTCTTCAGCTCTACGCCTCGCGCGAAGGCGGCGATTTTGGCGACTTCACCGGGCTGGCGGCCGTGGCCAGGGCCGCCGGAGCGGTCGGCGCCGACGCCCTGGCGATCAGCCCGACCCACGCGCTTTTTCCCAGCGCGCCGGGCCGCTGCAGTCCCTACTCACCGTCGAGCCGCGACCACCTGAACCTGCTGTTCGCCGATCCTGGCGGCGCCGCGCCGCTCGAACCCGCCGGGCCCGACCTGATCGACTGGCCTGTCGCCGCGGCCGCCAGATTGGCCCGCCTCGCCGGCGCCTACCAGGCGTTTGCGGGCGATCCGCGCCTGGACGACTTCATCGCCGCTGGCGGCGTCGAGTTGCGACGCCACGCCCTGTTTGAAGCCCTAGACGAGCACTTCGCGCCGACGTTGGGCCCCGGCGCCTGGCGACGCTGGCCCGCCCCGTTCCGCGACCCCGCCGGCGCCGAGGCCGCCGCCGACGCCCTCGGCCTCAGCGAACGGGTCGGCTTCTTCCTGTTCGCCCAGTGGCTGGCCGATCTTGGCCTCGAACGCGCCCAGGCCGAGGCCAAGGCCGCCGGCATGGGTCTGGGCCTGATTTCCGACCTGGCCGTGGGGCTGGACCCCGGCGGCTCCCATGCCTGGCGCCGTCCCCAGGACCTGATGAACGGCCTGACGCTCGGCGCGCCGCCCGACGCCTTCCAGGCGGCCGGCCAGGGCTGGGGCATCACCAGCTTCTCGCCGGGGGCGCTGCGGGGGTCCGGCTACGCGCCGTTTCTGGCCACCATCCGCGCGGCGCTGCGTCATGCCGGCGGCCTGCGCATCGATCACGCCCTGGGCCTGGGCCGGTTGTGGGTGGTGCCCGACGGCGCCCCCGCCGACCACGGGGCCTATCTACGCTACCCCCTCGACGACCTGTTGAACCTGATCGCGCTGGAATCGCGCCGCGCCGGGGCCGTGATCATCGGCGAGGACCTGGGCGTCGTGCCCGAAGGCCTGCGCGCCAGCCTGGCCGAACGCGGCCTGCTGGGCATGCGCGTCCTGCCGTTCGAGCGCACGGCGAGCGGCGCGTTCAAGCCGCCGTCGGACTGGGATCCCTTGGCCGTGGCCATGACCAGCACCCACGACCTGTCGCCCACGGCCGGCTGGTGGCGCGGGCGCGACATCGCTTGGCGCGAGCGGCTGGACGCTCCGGGAGACCGCGCCGCCGAACAGGCCGACCGCGCCGAGGATCGCCAAGCCTTCTGGGAAACGGCCGTGGAAGCCGGCGTCGCCGACGGCCCCGCGCCGGACATCGAGACGCCAGACGCCGCCGTCGATGCGGCCCTGGCCTGGGTCGCTCAGACGCCGTGCGAACTGGCCCTGATCCCGATCGAGGACCTGCTGGGCCTGGACGAGGCGCCCAACCTGCCCGGCGTGGTCGAGGTGCACCCCAATTGGCGGCGGCGCCTCCCCGCTGCGGCGCAAGCCCTGTTGTCGCAACCGATCGTCGCCGGGCGCCTGGCGCGGCTGAACGCTCAGAGACCCCGATGATCCCCACCGCCACCTACCGCGTCCAGTTCCACGCCGGCTTCACCTTCGCTGACGCAGCCGCCCTGGCGCCCTATTGGGCCAAGCTGGGGATCAGTCATCTCTACGCCTCGCCGATCGCCACGGCGCGACGCGGATCGACCCATGGCTACGACGTGGTCGATCCGGCGACGATCAACCCCGCCTTGGGCGGCGAGCCGGGCTTCCGCGCCCTGGTCTCGGCGCTGCGCGCGCAGGGCCTTGGCCTGGTGCTCGACATCGTCCCCAACCACGTAGCCGTCGGCGGCGACGACAACGCCTGGTGGCTGGACGTGCTGGAAAAGGGCCAGGAAAGTCCCTTCGCGCGCTATTTCGACATCGACTGGAGCCCGAGCGATCCCGAACTGGCGGGCAAGATCCTGGCCCCGTTCCTCGGCAAGCCCTATGGCGAGGCGCTCGCGGCAGGCGATCTGCGGCTGGACGTCGAGTCCGAGCGAGGCCGTCTTTCCGTGCTCGCCCACGAGGCTCACCGCTTCCCGCTGCGATCCGAAGACTACGCGCAGGTCCTCGCCGCCGTCGGCGCCGCCCGGGTGGAGGATGTCGCCGGGCAAGACCTGGCCCAGGCCTATGACCCCGCCGGCCTGCACGAATTGCTCGAGCGCCAGCACTATCGCCTGGCCTGGTGGCGCACGGCCGGGGACGCCATCAACTGGCGGCGGTTCTTCGACATCACCGAGCTGGCCGGCCTGCGGATCGAAGACCCGGCGGTGTTCGACGCCGTCCACGCTCTGCCTCTGCGGCTCTATCAAGACGGCCTGATCGACGGCCTGCGGGTCGACCACGTCGACGGCTTGGCCGATCCGCCCGCCTATTGCCGACGGCTGCGGCAGGCGCTCAAGGCCGCCGACCCGCAACGCACGCCCTGGCTGGTCATCGAGAAGATTCTCGGCGCGGGCGAGGCCTTGTCGCGCGATTGGGGCGTGGACGGCACGACCGGCTATGAGGTCATGAACGAGATCTCGGCCTTGCAGCACGATCCCGCCGGCGCCGCGCCCCTGGCCCGGCTCTGGACGAGCATCAGCGGCCGTCCGGCCGAGTTCGAGGTCGAAGAGCACGCGGCGCGACGCGAGATCCTGACGCGCGACTTCGCGGGCCAACTGGACGCCGCGGCGACGGCGTTCCATCGGCTGGCGGTCCGCGACCTGGCCACGCGCGACGTGACGTTGCCGGCCTTGCGGCGGGCCCTGACGGCGCTGATCGTCGCGTTCGGGGTCTATCGCACCTATGCCGCCGACACCGGGCTGGCTCCGGAAGCGGCGCTGGCCAAGGCCAAGGCCGCCGAGCCGGCGTCCGGCGCCGCGCTCGACCAGATCGGCCGCTGGCTGTCCGGCCAAGGTGAAGCTCCCGCCGACTTGCGGGCCGAAGCGATCCGGCGGTTCGAGCAACTCAGCGCGCCGGTGGCGGCCAAGGCCGTGGAGGATACGGCGTTCTATCGCTACGGCCGCCTGCTCTCGCGCAACGACGTCGGCTTCGATCCGGGGCGGTTCTCAACCTCGCCGGCGGCGTTCGCGGACCTCGCGGCCGCGCGCGGGAAGGCCTTCCCCAACAGCCTGCTGGCCACCGCCACCCACGATCACAAGCGCGGCGAGGACGTGCGCGCGCGCCTGGCCGTGCTCAGCGAAATCCCCGACCGCTGGGCCGAGCAAGCCCGGGCCTGGCTCGACGATGTTCCGTTGGCCGGCGTCGATCCCGGCGATGCGCACAAGCTCCATCAGATGATCGTCGGCGCCTGGCCCCTGGATCTCGACGCCGATGACGCCGCGGGTCTGGCCGCCTTCGCCGACCGCCTGGCCGACTGGCAACGCAAGGCCCTGCGCGAGGCCAAGCTTCGCACCTCGTGGACGCTGCCCGACGAGGCTTACGAGACCGCCTGCGAGACCTATCTGCGAGGGCTGCTGACCGGCCAAGACGCGCGCTTCAGGACGTCCTGCGCCGACTTTGTCGACGCCATCGCCCCGGCCGGCGTGGCCAACAGCTTGGTTCAGACCGGCCTGAAGCTGACCCTGCCCGGCGTGCCCGATCTCTTCCAGGGCGCGGAGTTCTGGGATTTCAGCCTGGTCGATCCAGACAATCGCCGTCCGGTGGACTACGCGGCGCGGCAGCAAGCCCTGGAGGCGGGATCGCCGCCCTCGAACTGGCGCGCCGGAGCGCGCAAGCAGGCTTTGATCGCGCGACTGCTGGGGGCGCGTCGCGCGCGACCTGACCTTTTCGAGGCCCCGGTGAGCGTGGTGAGCCTGCAGGGGAGCCAGGCCGGCAGGGTGCTGGCGTTCGAGCGGATCGGCCGGACCGGCCGGCTTTTGGTTGTGGCGGCGCTGCGCGGCGCCTCGGCATGCATGAAGAGCGCCGCCCCCACCATCGAGTCGTCCTGGTGGGCCGACACCGCGATGCCCGACGGCCGCCGCCTGGGCGAGGTCACCGCGGGAGAGCCGTTCTGGTGGTCGGCCGACTGAGACGCTCCGCCGCGGGCGAGTGCGGTTGACACAAAGCCCGTTCCCCGGCGCCATGGCCAGGCTTCTGGGGAGGGGCGCTATGGGCAAACTTGCCATCGACTACGAGGAAAAGCTGTTTCTGGCGATCGCCGCCTTGCGCGGCGCCGGCTATGCGCCCGAGCGACTGGTTCTGGATCGGCCAAGCCGGCT
Source organism: Caulobacter hibisci (assembly GCF_016135805.1). GTDB lineage: Bacteria > Pseudomonadota > Alphaproteobacteria > Caulobacterales > Caulobacteraceae > Caulobacter > Caulobacter hibisci. The sequence continues at coordinate 3,630 of NZ_JADWOX010000006.1, read as the reverse complement.
GGGACCCAGCAGCATCGACTGGGCCCCGGCCAAGACGGGCGGCGCGCCGCGGGCGCTCGACCTCGACATCGAGTTCCAGGGCGACGACGCCCCGTCGATCGCGGTTTCCAAGGACGGTCGGGCCTTTCGTGCGCCCGTAGGCTTAAGGCCCCTCGCGCGCTGGCTGGCCTCCGCGGCCGGGGAGCGCGAACCCCTGGCGCTCGTTCCCGCCTATACGGTCGCTCGCCTCCGCGTCGTCAGCTGACCCTGGCGCGACGCGCGAGCCGCCTCTCTTGCGCCCGATCACGTCTCCGGGGCGTTGATCAGTCATGCGCGCCCACCACACCGGCCTCGCTTTGCTCTTGCTGCTGGCCGCCTGCGCCTCGCCCATGCAGATCCTGACCCGCGACCGGATGCGCGGCGACGCCGACGGCGTGACGGTGATGGCCATGGCCCCAGGCGACGCCCTGCCGCTGGCGGTCGCCCACTGCGCCAGGTTCAAGAAGGCCGCCAGCTTCGCGCGCCGTCAGGGCGGCGATGCGGTCTTCCGCTGCAGCGCCTCGTAGCCATGGCGAGCGCTTATCCGGTCACCCCCGACGGGCGCTATTTTGTCGTGCGCGGGCGGCTATGGCGGACCTCCGATCCGCGCCTCTCGGACGCCGCCCGCCAAGATCTGGTCACCGCGTTGATGGCCGGCCGCCGGGCCGTTCGCGAGGCCCTGAAGGGCAAAGACGCAGAGGCCCTCAAGTCCGCCCGGGCCCGCGTCGACGCGGCCAAGATCGCCTTGGGCGAGCGCGGCCCCGTCTGGTGGGACGACGGCGCGCGGGATCTCAATCGCCACATGGCCTGCAATACGCCTTACGCGGACTGGTTCGCCAACCTTGGTCAGGCGTAGTTCTCGTTCCGTTCCAGACATGCTAGACGGAAGTCGTCATGACCGCCCCGCGCAAGATCATCCACATCGACATGGACGCCTTCTATGCGTCGGTCGAGCAGCGCGATAACCCCCATCTGAAGGGCAAGCCCGTGGCGGTCGGACACGGCGCGCGGCGCGGCGTGGTGGCGGCGGCCAGCTATGAGGCCCGGCAGTTTGGCGTGCGCTCGGCCATGCCCTCGACCACGGCGCTGCGCCAATGCCCGCAGTTGATTTTCGTGCCGCCCCGGTTTGAGGTCTACAAGGCCGTGTCGCGCCAGATCCACGCGATCTTCGCCGACTATACCGACCTGATCGAACCGCTATCGCTCGATGAGGCCTATCTCGACGTCACCGAGAACCGGCGCAACATCGCCACGGCCACCGACACCGCCCGCGAGATCCGCGCCCGCATCCTGCAAACCACGGGCCTGACCGCTTCGGCGGGCGTGTCCTACAACAAGTTCCTGGCCAAACTCGCCTCGGATCAAAGGAAGCCCAATGGCCAGTTCGTGGTGGCGCCGGGCAAGGGCGAGGCCTTCGTCCAGACCCTGCCGATCGGCCGGTTCTACGGCGTGGGCCAGGTCACCGAGACCAAGATGAAGCGCCTGGGTATTCACACCGGCGAAGACCTGCATCGCCAGAGCCTCGTCTTCCTGCAGCAGCACTTCGGCAAATCGGGCCCCTGGTACTACGCAATCGCCCGGGGTGAGGATCACCGGCGGGTCAATCCCGACCGCGTGCGCAAGTCCTCGGGCTCGGAGACCACCTTCGACAGCGACCTGACCGATCCCCTGGCCATCGAGGCGGAGGTCCAGACCCTGACCGACAAGGTCTGGGCCTGGTGCGAGAAGACCGGCGCACGGGCCCGCACCGTGACGGTCAAGATCAAATGGACCGACTTCCAGCAGGCCACCCGCAGCCGCTCGTTGCCTGCGCCTATCACCGACGCACAGACCCTCGCCAGCGCCAGCTTGGGGCTGATCCGCTCGGTCTTCCCGCCACGACTGGGCGTCCGCCTCGTCGGGGTGACCCTGTCCAATTTCGAGCAGGCGGTGTCTCTGAAGGCCGAGCAGATGGGCCTGTCGCTGGACGACCTGTCCGTCACATGCCCCGTCGCCAAGACGCCCTGCCCCGCTTAAGGTTGCTTCATGTCCCCCAGACGCCGTCCCACCGCCCAACTGCTGACGCCCGCCGGCTGGGTGAGCCTGGCGCTGGCCGTGGGCTTGGCCGGCGCTGGCGTCCTGACGGTCATCGCCGTGCTGCGCGCGCCATAGGGATGGTTGCGGCCCAGCGCGCCAGGGCGCATCAGCGGCCTGTCTTCTTAACGGATTCGCCACGCCTCGCGTCTTGCCAGCACGCGCCTTCGCCGCGGGTTTTGTCTCGCTGCTGCTGGTCCCGACCTCGGCCCTGGCCTGGGGCCGGACCGGTCACGCCGTGGTCGCCGACATCGCGCGCGGCTATCTGACGCCCAAGGCCGCCGCCGTCGACGCCATCCTGGCCAGCGACGCCGATCCCCTGACCACGCAGGACCTGGCCGCGCGGGCCTCGTGGGCCGACGCCTGGCGCGCGCAGCGCAAGGACACCGCCAGCTGGCATTTCGTGAACAACCCGATTTGATCATCAGGACCTCGCCGGGGCCTGTCACGGTTTTCCCGATCCGCACGGACGGGCCAGACAGGGACCGGCGGAAGACTGCGTGGTCGGCAAGCTGGAGGCCTTCGAGAGCGAGCTGGCCGACCCGGCCACGGATCCGGCCGAACGGCTGATCGCCTTCAAGCTCGTGCTGCATCTGGTCGGCGACCTGCATCAGCCGCTGCACGCGACAATCCCGACAAGGGCGGTAACTGCGTGCCCCTGGCCCTGGGCGGACCGCGCACGGTGAACCTGCACAGCTATTGGGACAGCGTCGTGGTCGACACCCTGGGTCCGGACGCGGCGACCGGCAAAGCCGCGCTTAGCGGCGCGCAAAAGCCCGCCACTCTGAACCCAAAGCGCCCCGCCGACGGTCAAACTCCGCTACGGAGCGTTATCTGCGCGTCCGCCCGCGGCGCGGCGTTCGAGAATATCAATGAGCAGGCGCTTCAGGCGAGATTGGTCCTCCAAAGAGATATGCTCAAAGAGCGAAACCTCGTTGGCGTGCGCATGCGCGGCAAGCGCCGGCACCAAAGCGCGCCCGTGAGCCGTGAGCACCAGGCGCTGCCGTCGCCCGTGATCTTCGTCCTCTTCGCGCGCCACCAGGTTCTTCGCCGTGAGGCGATCGGCTAGTTTGGTGATCGCGCTAACCGACAACCCCAGACGTTTGGCCAGCCGGGTGGGGCTAAGGAACGCGACGTCGTAGAGTTCGCGCAGGACTGACCATTCGGCGGTCGTTACGCCCTCGGCCTGCAAGCGTTGGCCCAAGGCATGAGAGGCATAGTTGGAAACCGAGCGCAGCCAATACTCAAGATGGTCGCCTAACGGCGACAGAGGTAGGTCGATGGACATCTTCGGACTCCGGCGCTCCAAGCCGGCAACGCAACTTTCCTTAGCAACAAAAACCTCGCGCGGGAAGATTACGTGGTCTGAAACGACAAATGGCCCCCGGAATGCGGGGGCCATTTGCAGAATTTGGGTGCGGGGACAGGATTTGAACCTGTGACCTTCAGGTTATGAGCCTGACGAGCTACCGGGCCGCTCCACCCCGCGGCAGAGGTATGTATCGTAGGTAGGGTTCTGGACTTTGGACTTTGCTTGAG
>NZ_JADWOX010000005.1 GCF_016135805.1 Caulobacter hibisci | reverse complement strand
GCCCCCCCCCCCCCCCCCCCCCCCCCCCCCCCCCCCCCCGCCCCCCCCCCCCCCCCCCCCCCCCCCCCGTTTTCAGCTTCCGCTGAGCGTCTCGCCCTCGCAGCCACTCCCCCCTCCGTCGGCTTCGCCGACACCTCCCCCAGAGGGGGAGGATCTTGGAGCGCTCAATGGAACAGAGCTGGAAGAAGGCCAAGGCGGTGTTCGCCGCCGCGCTGGGGCCGCCGCTGGTCTGGCTGGTGGTGTTCTTCGTCGCGCCGATGGCGATCGTCTGGGCCTACAGCTTCGGCCACAATGTCGGGCTGACCGAGATCTCGTTCACCGGCACGATCGCCAACTACGCCCGGGCGCTGGAGCCGCTGTATCTGAAGATCTTCCTCAAGTCGGCCTGGGTGGCGGCGCTGACGACGGCCCTGTGCCTGGTGATCGGCTTCCCGGTGGCCCTGGCCATCACCTTCGCCTCGCAGAAAGCCAAGACCTGGCTGCTGCTGCTGGTGATGCTGCCGTTCTGGACCAACCTCCTGATCCGCACCTACGCCCTGATCGCGGTGCTGCGCACCGAGGGCTACATCAACCAGGGCTATGAGTGGATCTGGACCCTCGTTTCCAAGATCGCGCCGCTGGGCGCGTTCCAGCCGCTGGAGCTGCTGCACAACAATTTCGCGGTGATCCTGGGCCTCGTCTACGTGCATCTGCCGTTCATGGTGCTGCCGCTCTATTCGGCGCTGGATCGGCTGGACAAGTCGCTGCTGGAGGCCAGCCTCGACCTCGGCGCGGGGCACCTGCGCACCCTGTTCCGCATCGTCGTGCCGCTGGCCCTGCCGGGCATCGCCTCGGGCATCCTCATCACCTTCATCCCGGCGCTCGGCGCGTACCTCACGCCCGACCTGCTGGGCGGCCCCGACAGCCAGATGATCGCCAACGTCATCGAGCGCCAGTTCAAGCGCGCCAACGACTGGCCGTTCGGCGCGGCCCTGTCGTTCCTGCTGATGTACCTGACCTTCATCGCCATCGCCGTGCAGGCCCTGCTGTCGCGCGGCAACAAGAAGGAGGGCGTGGGATGACCAAGCGTTCGCCGCCCGGGCCGCTCGAATATCTGCGCCGCTGGCCGATCCAGCTGTGGCTGGCCGCGGTGGGTCTGTTCCTCTACACGCCGCTGATCGCCCTGATGGCCTTCAGCTTCAACGACAGCCGGCGCAACATCGTCTGGAAGGGCTTCACCCTCAAATATTACGAGAAGGCCTTCAACAACGACGGCCTGATCGAGGCCTTCGCCAACAGCCTGACCATCGCGGCGGTCTCGACCGTGCTGAGCGTGGCGCTCGGCGCCCTGGTGGCCCTGGCCCTGTGGCGGTTCCGGTTTCCGGGCAAGACGGTGGTCGACGGTGCGCTGGCCCTGCCGATCGTGGTGCCCGAGATCTGCATGGGCGTGGGCATGCTGGTGTTCTTCGCCAAGGTGCTGCCCTGGCCGCAGGGTATGATCTGGCCGCTGAACCTGGGGGCGATCATCATCGCCCACGTGACCTTCTCGTTCCCGTTCGTGGCGGTGGTGGTGCGCGCGCGCATGGCCAGCTTCAACCGCGAACTGGAGGAGGCCGCCCGCGACCTGGGGGCCGGCGAGTTTCGCACCATCAAGGACGTGATCCTGCCGCACATGACGCCGTCGCTAGTGGCGGGGGCGCTGCTAGCCTTCACGCTGAGCCTGGACGACTTCGTGATCACCTTCTTCACGGCGGGACCCGACACCGTGACCTTCCCGGTGAAGGTCTATTCGATGGTGCGCTTCTCGGTGACGCCCGAGGTCAATGCGGCCTCGACCATCCTGATAGTGCTGACCGTGATCCTGACCGCCGTGGCGCTGAAGCTGCAGGGCGATCCCGCGGCGACGGCCGGGGCGCATGGGGGCGACGGAAAGTGAGTCCGCCCCTTTCATCGTTTGCCGCCACCCCAACCACCGTCATCCCCCGACTTGTTCGGGGGACCCAAGCGGCGGTGCGAGGTGAGGCTGTGGCCGGCTCGGCTTGGGTCCCCCGCATAAAGCGGGGGATGACTTCTGAATTGTACGTCGCTCGGGGGCAGACGAAGTGACCGAACCCAAACCCATCATCACCTTCGAGAACGTCACCAAGCGCTTCGGCAAGCTGGCGGCGGTCGACAACGTTTCGCTGAGCATCCAGGAGGGCGAGTTCTTCGCGCTGCTGGGGCCGTCGGGCTGCGGCAAGACCACGCTGCTGCGCATGCTGGCCGGGTTCGAGACGCCGACCGAGGGCCGGATCCTGATCGACGGCCAGGACATCTCCAACGTGCCGCCGAACAAGCGGCCGGTGAACATGGTGTTCCAGTCCTATGCCGTGTTCCCGCACATGACCGTGGCCGACAACGTCGCCTACGGCCTGAAGGTCGACCGCGTCAGCAAGGCCGAGCGCGACCGCCGGGTTGAGGAGGCGCTGGAGCTGGTGCAACTGGGCGGCCTTGGCCATCGCAAGCCCGACCAGCTGTCGGGCGGCCAGCGCCAGCGGGTGGCCCTGGCCCGGGCGCTGGTCAAGCGTCCGCGCGTCTTGCTGCTCGACGAGCCGCTGTCGGCCCTGGACGCCAAGCTGCGCGAGCAGATGCGCACCGAGCTGTGCACCCTGCAGGAAAAGGTCGGCATCACCTTCATCATGGTCACCCACGACCAGGACGAGGCCCTCGCGCTCGCCAGCCGCTGCGCGGTGATGAGCAAGGGCCTGCTGCAGCAGGTGGCCACGCCCAACGATCTCTACGAGTTTCCCAACAGCCGGCTGGTGGCCGACTTCATCGGCAGCGTGAACCTGTTCGAGGGCGTGCTGGCGGTGGACGAGCCGAGCCACGCGGTGATCAAGTCGCCCGGCCTGCCCACCGACATCTTCCTCGACCACGGCGTCACCGGCCCGCGCGGCGGCACGGTGTGGGCGGCGATCCGGCCCGAGAAGATCGAGCTGCACAAGCGTCCCGACGACGGCGACCCGCCGAACCTGGGCGACGCGCCCAAGGGCGCCAACGCCGTGGCCGGCGTCATCAAGCACGAGGCCTATCTGGGCGGGATCTCGACCTACGAGATCGAGATCGAGGGGGGCCGTCGCGTGAAGGTGCAGCGGCCCAACCTGACGCGCTGGGACCAGGAAGACTTCCGGCTGGGCGAGGCGGTGTGGATCGCCTGGCACGCCTGCTCGCCGGCGGTGCTACTGTCGTGACCCCATGACCCGTCCCGTCGCCGGCGTCATCTGCTGCACCCGCACCGTCGGGATCGAACCGGCCCAGGCGGTGATGAACCGCTATGTCGCCGGCGCGATGAGATACGCCGACGCCGCGGCCCTGTTGGTGCCGTCGATGCCGGGGCTGATGAAGGCCACCGAGGTCGCCGCGCGGCTCGATGGCCTGTTGCTGACCGGCAGCCCGTCGAACCTCGATCCCGCCTTCTACGACGAGAAGGTGGAGGACGCGCCGGGTCCGTTCGACCGCGATCGCGACGCCATGACCCGCGACCTGATCGAGGTCATGCTGGACCTCGGCCGGCCGGTGTTCGGCGTCTGCCGGGGCTTCCAGGAGATCAACGTCGCCTTAGGCGGCTCCCTGCGGCGGGACATGGCGGCCAGCGCCGACCTGATCGCCCACCACGCGCCCGATGAGGTCGACTTCGACGGCATGTTCAACCATCGCCATCCGGTCGACCTGACCCCCGGCGGGGTGCTGGCCACGGCCTTTGGCGCCGAGCGGGCGGTGGTCAATTCGGTGCACTATCAGGGCGTCGATCGGCTGGGCGAAGGCCTCACCGTGGAAGCCCGCGCCGAGGACGGCGTCGTCGAGGCGGTGTCGACCAGCGTCAACGGTGCGCCGGTGCTGGCCGTGCAGTGGCATCCGGAATGGAAGCCGGAGGCCAATCCGCAGTCGCAGACCTTCTTCCAGCTTTTCGGACGGGCCCTCAGAGGCTCGCCGCTCGTCGTACGGGAAACCCACACATGACCGCCCCCCTCCGCAACCACGACATCGCCGAGCTCAAGCGCCTGGACCTGGCCCACCACCTGCCGGCCCAGGCCGACCATAAGGTCATCGCCGAGCAGGGCGGCAGCCGGATCATCACGCGGGCCAAAGGGATCTATATCCAGGACGGCGAAGGTCACCAGATCCTCGACGGCATGGCCGGGCTGTGGTGCGTCAATGTCGGCTACGGGCGCGAAGAGCTGGCCAAGGCCGCCTACGACCAGATGCTGGAGCTGCCCTACTACAACACCTTCTTCAAGACGGCGACGCCGCCGCCGATCGAGCTGGCGGCCAAGATCGCGCAGAAGATGGGCGGCCATCTGAGCCACGTCTTCTACAATTCGTCGGGGTCGGAGGCCAACGACACGGTCTTCCGCCTGGTGCGCCACTTTTGGAAGTTGAAGGGGGAGCCAAGCCGCACCGTCTTCATCAGCCGCTGGAACGCCTATCACGGCTCGACCGTGGCCGGCGTGTCGCTGGGCGGCATGAAGCACATGCACAAGCAGGGCGACCTGCCGATCGCCGGCGTCGAGCACGTGATGCAGCCCTATCCGTTCGGCGACGGCTTCGGCGAGGACCCGGCCGCCTTCCGCGACCGGGCGGTGCAGGCGATCGAGGACAAGATCCTCGAGGTCGGGCCTGAGAACGTCGCGGCCTTCATCGGCGAGCCGGTGCAGGGCGCGGGCGGGGTGATCATTCCGCCGGACGGCTACTGGCCCGCCGTCGAGGCCCTGTGCCGCAAGTACGGCATCCTGCTGGTCTGCGACGAGGTGATCTGCGGCTTCGGCCGGCTGGGCCAATGGTTCGGCCACCAGCACTACGGCATCAAGCCCGACCTGATCGCCATGGCCAAGGGTTTGTCGTCCGGCTACCTGCCGATCAGCGCCGTGGGCGTGGCCGACCACATCGTCGCCGAACTGCGCGAGAAGGGCGGTGATTTCATCCACGGCTTTACTTATTCGGGCCACCCGACCGCCGCCGCCGTGGCCCTGAAGAACATCGAGATCATGGAGCGCGAGGGCCTCGTCGAGCGCACCCGCGACGAGACCGGCCCCTATCTGGCCCAGGCCCTGGCCGGCCTGAACGATCACCCGCTGGTCGGCGAGACCCGGTCGCTGGGCCTGATCGGCGCGGTCGAGATCGTGCGCGAGAAGGGCACCAACCATCGCTTTCTCGACAAGGAGGGCGAAGCCGGGCCGATCGTGCGAGATCTCTGCATCAAGAACGGCCTGATGGTCCGCGCCATCCGCGACAGCATCGTCTGCTGCCCGCCGCTGATCATCACCAAGGCGCAGATCGACGAGCTGGTGGGGATCATCCGCAAGTCGCTCGACGAGGCCGAGCCGGTGCTGCGGGCGCTGAAGCCAAAGGCCGAAGCGTGAAAAAAGGACTTTCGACCCTGATGGTTGCGGTGTTGGGGCTGGGCGCGAGTCCGGCCCTGGCCGAGAGCGCATGCTCCGTCGCGCCGCCGACGCATCACCTGGTTCTGGCCCAGGCCTTGCCTGCCGGCGACAGGGAGGTGCGCGGCGTCGCGCTGTCGCCTGACGAAACCCTGGTGCTGGCGGGGTCCAATGACGCTTCTGTACGCGTTTGGCGTATCGCCGATGGCAAGCTTGTGATGCATTCCACGCCCATGGACGGTCCGGTCTGGTCGGTGGCTTTCACTGGCGATGGCCGAAGGGTCCTGGCCACTGGGCCGATGGGGCCGGGGGAAGGTAATTTCTCCACCAATCTTTGGGAGGTGGAGACCGGCGCGAAGATCGTCAGTCGACGCGGCGGGGATCTCGGCCTAGTGACTGACAGTTCGACCTTCATAGCGACAGAATTGCCGGAAAGTCCTCTTGCTGTGGGCTTCGTCGACCTGATCGATGGACGCATGGCGGCGCGATGGACGCCGCGCTTCTATGAGAATGCCTGGGCCTATGCTCACGGGCCCGCCGGACCCATGGTCCTGGTTTCGAACGACGACGGCTCCGCACGTTTCGCGGATGCTCGTGGCGAGCGCCCTCTGGACACTCAGCCCAAAAGGTTGGGCTCGGCGAAGGTGGCGCTCTCGGCGGATGGCCGCATCGGTTATCATCAACGTGCGGCATGGGATGCCGAAACGGGCCGCAAGCTTTATGACGTCGCCATGGGGCGCGATCATAGCGCGATCCAGAACCCGATTTTCTCTCCGGACAGCCGCATCCTGTTGGTGGAGCGTCTGAATTCCAAAGAAGGCAGCGACGTTCTGGCGATGAATGCGCGCACCGGCGCGCCGATCGCCCGCATTTGCGGCGCGGCGATCACGGAGCAGGCGGTTTCAGGGGACGGTCGACGGTATGTCGCCAACACCCAGACCGGCTCGGCTGTCTGGGACGTGGCGACGGGCGCGGTGGTGGCCCTGCTGGACACGGAGCGCTTCGATATCTGGGACTTCGCGCTGAGCCGCGACGGGCGGGTGCTAGTCACCGGCTCGATCGACGGCGTGGTGCGTGTCTGGCGGATCGAGCCCGAAGACGGGCCTGTCCCCAACATTCCCGCCAAGCAGCGCAAGTCCCACTAGCCCAGACTTCAGCAAGCGCGAGGAGCGCCCCCATGAAGCCCAAGCACAAGAAGAACCAGGACGGTCCCAAGGTCACCCGGGGGGTCAAGACCCTGGACGAGGCCCAGTCCTGGTTCCGCAGCCAGAACATCGAAGAGATCGAGTGCGTCGTGCCCGACCTGGCCGGCGTCGCCCGTGGCAAGATCATGCCGGTGCGCAAGTTCCTCGGGACACCCTCGATGAACCTGCCGCTGGCGGTGTTCTACCAGACCATCACCGGCGACTTCCCCCAGTTCGAGGGGGCGGTGAACGCGGTGCAGTCCGACACCGACATCTTTCTGACCCCCGACCTGGCGACCCTGGCCACCGTGCCCTGGGCCCAGGACCCGACCGCCCAGGTGATCCACGACGCCTTCCACCCCGACGGCCGTCCCGTGGAGGAGAGCCCGCGCCAGGTGCTGCGCCGGGTGCTGTCGCTCTATCGCGAGAAGGGCTGGAACCCGATCGTCGCGCCGGAGATCGAGTTCTACCTCGTCGAGAAGAACATCGACTGGGACTATCCGCTCAAACCCCCGATCGGCCGTTCGGGCCGGCCCGAGAGCGGCCGCCAGGGCTATTCGATCAGCGCGGTCAACGAGTTCGACGCCCTGTTCGAGGACATGTACGAGTACTCCGAGCGCCAGGGGCTGGAGATCGACACCCTGATCCACGAGAGCGGCGTGGCCCAGATGGAGATCAACCTGCGCCACGGCACGCCGCTGGAGCTGGCCGACCAGGTGTTCATGTTCAAGCGCACCATCCGCGAGGCGGCGCTGGAGCACGACATCTACGCCACCTTCATGGCCAAGCCGATGGCCGGCGAGCCCGGCAGCGCCATGCACATCCACCAGTCGATCCTGACCGAGGATGGCGACAACCTGTTCTCCGATCCCAAGACCGGCGAGGCGACGCCGTCGTTCTACGCCTTCATCGCCGGGCAGCAGCGCTATCTGCCGGCGATCATGGCGATCCTGGCCCCCTACGTGAATTCCTACCGCCGTATCGCCCGCGACAGCGGCGCGCCGGTCAACACCCAGTGGGGCTATGACAACCGCACATGCGGCCTGCGGGTGCCGCCGTCCGATCCAGCCAACCGCCGGGTCGAGAACCGCATCCCCTCGTCGGACGCCAACCCCTATCTGGCCATCGCCGCCGTGCTGGCCTGCGGCTATCTGGGCATGACCCAGAACCTCGCGCCGACCGCGCCGGTGGAGAGCGACGCCAGCGTCCGGGGCATCGAACTGCCGCGCAGCCTGCTGGAATCGGTGACCCTGTTCGAGGAAGCCAAGCCCCTGGTCGAGATCCTCGGCGTCACCTTCTGCAGCGCCTATGTCCGGGTGAAGCAGGCCGAGTACGAGACCTTCATGCGCACCATCAGCCCGTGGGAGCGGGAGTTCCTGCTGCTGAATGTTTAGGGCCGTGCTGGGCGATCTTCTCCCAGAGGGGCAGAGGGCATGAATACCGGCCACCCTGCCACCTCCTGGTACGCCGCCTCGGCCCACGCCCTGCCGCCGCTTCCGGCCCTGGACGGCGACGCCACGGCCGACGTCTGCGTCGTCGGCGCGGGCTATACGGGCCTCGGCGCGGCGTTGGAGCTGGCGTCGCGGGGCGTGTCGGTGGTGGTGCTGGAGGCCGCCCAGGTCGGCTCGGGCGCCTCGGGGCGCAACGGCGGCCAAGTGCATGCGGGGCAGCGCAATGACCAGGCCTGGCTGGAGAGGACGCTCGGCCGCGACGACGCCCTGGCGCTATGGAAGATGTCGCTGGACGCTCGTTCGCACCTGAGCGCGACGATCGCCGAACACGCCATCGCCTGCGACTTCGTCCCGGGCATGATCCACGCCCGCCATAAGCCGGGCGGGGAGGGCGAGGACCTCGACCACATCGACTTCATGGCCGCCCGCTACGGCTATCACGAGCTGGAACCGATCGACGAAGACGCGCTGACCGAGGAGCTGGGCACGGACGTCTATCACGGCGGTGTTCGCGACAACGGCGGCGGCCATCTGCACCCGCTGAACCTGGCCCTGGGCCTGGCGAAGGCGGCCATGACCAAGGGCGCGGTCATCCACGAGCGCAGTCGCGCCAGGGCCTGGCGGCGCGAGGGCGGCAAGATCGTGGTCGAGACGGCGGCGGGCCGGGTGCTGTGCGACCAGCTGATCCTGACCGGCGACGGCTATCTCGACGAACTGGCCGGCCCGCAGGCCCGCGCCCGGGTGATGCCGATCAACAACTTCGTCCTGGCCACCGAGCCGCTAGGCGAGCGGGCCGAGACGATCATCCGCTCCAACGCCGCCGTGGCCGACAGCCGCTTCGTTGTGAACTACTTCCGCAAGACGCCGGACGGCCGGCTGCTGTTCGGCGGCGGCGAGAACTATCGGCCGGGCTTTCCGCCGGATCTGCCGGGCTTCGTGCGTCGGCACATGCTGAAGATCTACCCCGACCTGGCCGACATGAAGGTGACCCACGCCTGGGGCGGGAGCCTGGGCATCACCGTCCACCGCGCGCCGTTCGTCCGCGAACTGGCGCCGGGCGTGCGGGTGGCGGCCGGCTATTCGGGGCAGGGGGTGATGCTGGCCCCGTGGTTCGGCAAGCTGCTGGCCGACGCGGCACTGGGTGAGACGGGCGGCGTCGCGCTGCTCTCCCGCCTGCCGACTCCGCCGTTCCCGGGCGGGCGCCTGCTGCGCTGGCCGCTGACGGTGGCGGGGCTGAGCTGGTACGCGATGCGGGATAGGCTCTAGAGCCCGCCAAGGGGCAGGTCGTCGGGTTGCGCGCCTGTCGGCGAGACCCCGATTGACACCCGTCCCCCGCCACCCTCCGATACCCGCTGGTAAACGCGTCGCGGGGCAGCATGCAGGGTCGGGGGCAGGGTCAAGTTTCGGAGCCGACGGGCAGTCTGGCCACCGCCCTGGCGCATGCCGGCCGGCTGCTGTCGCACGATCCGAAGTTGGCCCGAGACCAGGCCCTGGCGATCCTCGACGCCGTACCTCGCCACCCCGGCGCGACCCTGATCCTGGCCGCCGCCCTGCGGCTGTCGGGCGACGCGGCGGCCGCCCTGCCGGTGATCGACCCGCTGTCGCGCGCCCTGGTCCAGGCGCCCGAGGTGCAGCTCGAGCATGGCCTCGTCTTGCTCGACCTTGGCCGCACCCAGGAGGCCGTGGCCGCCCTGCACCGGGCGACGACGCTGGATCCGAACCTGGGCGAGGCCTGGCGGGCGCTGTCGGTCGGGCTGACGGTGCTGGGCGACCTAGCCGGGGCGCAGGCCGCCAGCGATCGGCAGATGCGGGCCTCGGCGCGCGATCCGGACCTGATCGCCGCCGGCTCGGCGCTGATCGAAGGCCGGCTGGCGCAGGCCGAGCATGGCCTGCGGGCCTATCTGAAGGCGCGTCCCGACGAGCCGGCCGCTCTGCGCATGCTGGCCGAGGTGGCCGCGCGGCTGGGCCGCTACGAGGACGCCGAGCGGATTCTGAGCCAGACCCTGGCCTTCGCCCCCGGCTTCACGGCGGCGCGGCACAATCTGGCGACCCTTCTCTATCGCCAGAACAAGACGCTGGAGGCCCTGGAGCAGCTCGACCTGCTGCAGGCCGCCGACCCGCGCCATCCGGCCTACGCCAACCTGCGCGCCGCGGCCCTGGTGCGGATCGGCGAGTACGAGGCGGCCACGGCCATCTACCGCGACGTGCTCGAGCGCCACCCGCACCAACCCAAGGGCTGGATGAGCTATGGCCACGCCCTGAAGACCCTGGGCCGCCGCGCCGAGTGCGAGGCCGCCTATCGCAAGGCCGTCGAGCAGGCGCCGATGCTGGGCGAGGCCTGGTGGAGCCTGGCCAACCTCAAGACCCTGCGCTTCACCGATGACGACCTGGCGACCATGGAAGGCCAGCTGGCCGGCGAGGGTCTTGCCGACGAGGATCGCTTCCACCTGCACTACGCCTTGGGCAAGGCGCTGGAGGACGCCGGCCGCTACGGGGAGTCGTTCGAGCACTACGCGCGAGGGGCCGAGCAACGCCGCGCCCAGGTCCGCTACGACGCCGACGACACCACGGCCCATGTGACGCGCAGCAAGGCGCTGTTCACGCCGGCCTTCTTCGCCGAGCGGGCGGGGCGAGGCAGCGACGCGCCCGATCCGATCTTCGTCGTCGGCCTGCCGCGCTCGGGCTCGACCCTGATCGAGCAGATCCTGGCCAGCCACTCGCAGGTCGAGGGCACAATGGAACTGCCTGATGTCATCGCCCTGGCCAAACGGCTGGGCGGCAGGGGCGGGGCCTATCCCGAAGCGCTCGCCGATCTCGACCCCGAGGCTCTGCGAGCCCTGGGCGAGGAGTATCTCGAGCGCACCCGGGTGCAGCGCAAGACCGACCGGCCGTTCTTCGTCGACAAGATGCCCAACAACTTCGCCCACGCCGGGCTGATCCACCTGATGCTGCCGAACGCCAGGATCATCGACGCCCGGCGCCATCCGCTGGGCTGCTGCTTCTCGGGCTTCAAGCAGCACTTCGCGCGGGGCCAGACCTTCAGCTACGGCCTGACCGACATCGGCCGCTACTACGCCGACTACGTCGCGCTGATGGCCCACTTTGATTCGGTGCTGCCCGGCCGAATCCATCGCGTGATCTACGAGGCGATGGTCGAATCGCCAGAGGCCGAGATTCGGCGGCTGCTCGATCATTGCGGCCTGCCGTTCGAGGACGGCTGCCTGAATTTCCACCAGAACGACCGCGCCGTGCGCACCGCCAGCTCCGAACAGGTTCGCCAGCCGATTTTCAAGGACGGCGTCGATCAGTGGCGCAACTATGAACCCTGGCTGGATCCGCTGAAGGCGGCCCTTGGGCCGGTCTTGACCGCTTATCCCGCCGCGCCCGCTATTTGACCACCGGGCTCCGAGACTGCCGTTTTTGCAACAGTCTTCGGAATTGCAGCGTCTTTAAGCTTTGCTGCTTGCGACCGCAGATTAACTGAAAGAACGTTGTTCACTCTGGGGCCAAGGAGTGAACACGTGTCGATTATGCGTTCAAAAACAATGAGGTCGGGCCTGCTGGTCACGGCCCTGATGTCGTCAAGCGCCCTCGCCAGCGCGGCGCTGGCGCAGGACGGCGGGGTGGCGCTGGAAGAGGTGGTGGTCACCGCCCAGAAGCGTTCGGAAAACCTGCAGGACGTGCCGATCAGCATTCAGGCGCTGGGCGAGGCAAAGCTAGAGCAGCTGCAGGTCTCGGGCTTTTCCGATTATGTGAAGTTCCTGCCCAGCGTGTCGTTCACCGGCGCGGGTCCGGGCTTCAACCAGGTCTACATGCGCGGCGTCGCCAGCGGCGGCGACGGCAACCACTCCGGTTCGCTGCCCAGCGTGGGCATCTATCTCGACGAGCAGCCGATCACGACGATCCAGGGCGCGCTCGACATCCACGTCTATGACATCGAGCGGGTGGAATCGCTGATCGGGCCGCAGGGCACGCTGTACGGCGCTAGCTCGCAGGCCGGCACGATCCGTATCATCACCAACAAGCCCAGCACGGCGGGCTTCAAGGCCGGCTACGACTTGGAGGTCAACAAGGTCGACGGCGGCGGCACGGGCTATGTGGCTGAGGGCTTCATCAACCAGCCCCTGTCGGACACGGTCGCCGTGCGCCTGGTCGGCTGGAAGGAGCGCGAGGCGGGCTATATCGACAACGTGCCGGCCACCCGCACCTATCCGACCTCGGGCGTGACGATCAACAACGCCGGCGTCGCCAAGAAGAACTACAACGAGGTCGAGACCTACGGCGTCCGCGCGGCGATGAAGGTCGATCTTGGCGAGAACTGGACGGTCACGCCGCAGCTCATGGGCCAGGTGCAGAAGAGCGGCGGCTTCTTCGGCTACGATCCCGACATCGGCGACCTGAAGATCAGCCACTACTATCCGGAAAGCTCCGACGACCGCTGGGTTCAGGCCTCGATGTCGGTCGAGGGCAAGATCAGCAATCTCGACGTGGTCTATGCCGGCTCGTACCTGGAGCGCACGGTCGACACCGAGCAGGACTACACCGACTACTCCTACTTCTACGACACCCTGTACGGCTACGGCGCGTACTGGACCGATGACGCCGGCAACCCGGTCGATCCGTCGCAGTACATCCAGGGCAAGGACCGCTACGCCCGGGTCAGCCACGAGCTGCGCTTCTCGTCGCCGCAGGAGAACCGCTTCCGCTTTGTCGGCGGCCTGTTCTACCAGCGCCAGGAGCATCGAATTCACCAGGACTACCGCATCGACGCCCTGGGCGAGTCGCTGACCGTGCCAGGCCATCCCGACACCGTC
This sequence comes from Caulobacter hibisci, assembly GCF_016135805.1. Taxonomy (GTDB): domain Bacteria; phylum Pseudomonadota; class Alphaproteobacteria; order Caulobacterales; family Caulobacteraceae; genus Caulobacter; species Caulobacter hibisci. The sequence goes on along the minus strand of NZ_JADWOX010000005.1, from coordinate 270,171 downwards.
TGGCTGACCGAGCAGAAGCGGGTCGACCGCGACTCCGCGGCCTTCGGCGAGGTGTCCTACGACATCACCGAGAAGCTGACGGCGACGGCGGGGGTGCGGTTCTTCAAGGCCGACAACTCGCTGGTCGGCTTCTACGGCTATGGCGCGGGCTACGGCTCGACCGGCGAGCGGGCCTGTTTCAAGGGCGCGGTGATCGCCGGCTCGCCCTGCACCAACCTCGACAAGCGGGTGAAGGAGACGGGCAACACGCCCAAGTTCAACCTCACCTACAAGATCGACTCCGACAAGCTGGTCTACGCCACCTATTCGGAAGGCTACCGGCCGGGCGGCATCAACCGCCGCGGCACCCTGCCGCCCTATCTGTCTGACTACCTGAAGAACTACGAACTGGGTTGGAAGACCAGCTGGGCGCAGAACCGCTTCCGCTGGAACGGCTCGGTCTATTTCGAGAAGTGGGACAAGTTCCAGTTCTCGATCCTCGGGGCCAACGGCCTGACCGAGATCAAGAACGCCGGCGCGGCCGACATCAAGGGCATCGAGTCCGACGTCACCTGGCGTCCGACCCGAGGCCTGACCATCAACGCCTCGGCCGCCTACACCGACGCCAAGCTGTCGAAGAACTACTGCGGCTATACCGACTCGGCCGGCAATCCGGTGACGGACTGCGCCTCGCCCGAGGCTCCGGACGGCACGCGCCTGCCGGTGACGCCGAAGGTCAAGGCCAACGTCACGGCCCGCTACGAGTTCGACTTCGGCGACTTCGACGCCTTCGTGCAGGGCTCGCTGGTCGGGCAGTCGGGCAACTGGTCGGACCTGCGCCTGCACGAGCGCGAGATCCTCGGCTACCAGGGCGGCTACTCGACGATCGACCTGTCGGGGGGGGTGTCGCGCGACAGCTGGTCGATCACGGCCTACATGACCAATGTCGCCGACGAACGCGCCAGCCAGACCCGCTTCGTCCAGTGCGACGAGGATACCTGCGCCGACAAGGTCTACATCATCCCGATCCAGCCTCGGACCTTCGGCCTGAAGTTCGGCCAGAAGTTCTGATCACGGAAGACCCGCGCGCCGCCTCCGTCCTCCGGGACGGGGGCGGTTGCATGTTCGGCGTCCTGGTGAAAGCATGACCTTATGAGCACGCCCGCGCCCAAGGCCCTCGGCTTCTGGATGTGCTGCGCCCTGGTGGTTGGCAACATGATCGGCTCGGGCGTCTTCATGCTGCCCGCCTCGCTGGCCCCCTACGGCTGGAACGGGGTGCTGGGCTGGATCGTCACCATCGCCGGCGGCCTGTGCCTGGCCTTCGTGTTCGCGCGACTGGCGGCGGCCCTGCCGCGCGAGGGCGGCCCCTACGCCTACACCCAGGAGGCCTTCGGGCCGACGGCGGGCTTCATCGTCGCCTGGGCCTACTGGATCTCGCTGTGGGTCGGCAACGCCGCCATCGCCGCGGGGGCGGTCAGCTACCTGTCGGTGCTGGTCCCGGCCATCGCCAAGGTCCCCGGCCTGCACGCCCTGGTCACCCTCAGCCTGATCTGGGGCCTGATCGGCGTGAACTGTTTCGGCGCGAAACTGGCCGGCGAGGTGCAGGTGGTGACCACGCTCCTCAAGCTGCTGCCGCTGGCGGCGGTGCTGGGCCTGTCGGCCTGGCTGCTGACGCGATCCGGTTCTACCGCCTTGGCCGCGCCTTTGCGGGTGTCCGAGTTGGGCGGCCAGAGTCTGGTCGCCGCCTCGGCCCTGACGCTCTGGGCCTTGCTGGGCCTGGAGTCGGCTACGGTGCCGGCCGACAAGGTCAAGGACCCGGCCCGCACCATCCCGCGCGCCACCCTGTTCGGGGCGGCCTTCACCGGGGTGATCTACCTGCTGGTCTGCTCGGCGGTGGTGCTGCTGTCGCCCGCCGACGCCCTGAAGGGCTCCAACGCCCCGATCGCCGAGTTCGTCGGCCGGTTCTGGGGCTCGGGCGCGGCCATGGCCGTGGCCGCCTTCGCTGCCATCAGCGCCTTCGGGGCCCTGAACGGCTGGGTGCTGCTGCAGGGCGAGATGCCCTACGCCATGGCCCGGGGCGGGGTGTTCCCGGCCTTCCTCGGCAAGGCCTCGCCGCGCGGCACGCCGGTGCGGGCGCACCTGGTCTCGGGCGCCTTCCTGACCGTGCTGGTGGCCATGAACTACGCCAAGTCGATGGCCGAGCTCTTCACCTTCATCGCCCTGCTGGCGACCACGGCCTCGCTGTTCACCTACCTGGCCTGCGCGCTGGCGGCGCTGAAGCTGCAGCGCGACGGCCGGGTTCCGGGCTCGCGCCTGCTGACGATGATCGCCATCCTGGCCGGGCTCTATGCGGTCTTCACCCTGTTCGGCGCCGGCAAGGAGGCCGTGCTGTGGGGGCTGGTGCTGCTGGCCGCGGGGATTCCCGCCCACCTTCTGATGCGTCGTGCTGCGCGCGCTTGAGGACTTTCGCATGATCCTGCGTTCGACCCTGGTCGCCCTCGCGGCCTTGACCGCCGTTCCGGCCCTGGCGGCCGAGGCGCCCAAAGTCTCTTACGTCCGCGCCGGCAAGCTGGTGGATCCTGTCGCCGGCAAGGTGCTGGCCGACCGGCTGATCCGCATCGAGGGCGAGCGCATCGTCGCCGTCACCGCCTGGACCGGCGCGCCGGCCGACATTCCGAGGGACGGGCCGGTGCTCGACTGGTCGAACCTGACCGTCCTGCCCGGCCTGATCGACATGCACACCCACATCGTCGACCAGGAGCAGACCGAGAACATCGCCGAGCCGCTGCTGACCACGGCGGCCGAGCAGGCCTATATCGGCGCGGCCCACGCTCGGGCGACCCTGATGGCCGGCTTCACCAGCGTGCGTGACGTGGGCACCTGGCGGGCGTTCGGTGACGTCGCGCTGAGGGACGCCATCGACAAGGGCTATGTGCCCGGGCCGCGCATGTCGGTGGCCGGGGCCTATGTCACCACGCCGGGCGGGGGCGGGGAGGTGACGGGCATCGCCGCCGACGTCGGCATCCCGGCCGATATGCGCCGCGGCGTGGTCGAGGACGTGGCCGACACCCATCGCAAGACCCGCGACATCCTGGTGCACGGGGCCGATTTCCTGAAGCTGATCGCCACCGGCGCGGTCCTGACCGTCGGCACCGAGCCCGGCCAGCTGGAGCTCTCCAAGGAAGAGATCGAGGCCGCCGTCGAGGAGGCCGCCAAACGCGGGACCTACGCCACCGCCCACGCCCACGGCGCCGAAGGCATCAAGGTGGCCGTGCGGGCGGGGGTGCGCTCGATCGAGCACGGCTCGCTGATCGACGACGAGGGGATCGCCCTGATGAAGGCCAAGGGCGCCTGGCTGGTCGCCGACATCTACAACGGCGACTATATCGACGAGATCGGCACGAAGAACGGCTGGCCGGCCGAGACCCTGCGCAAGAACCGCGAGACCACCGATGCGCAGAGGGAGGGCTTCCGCAAGGCGGTGAAGGCCGGGGTCAAGATCGCCTATGGCACCGACGCCGGGGTCTTTCCGCACGGCTGGAACGCTCGGCAGCTGCCCTACATGGTCAAGTACGGCATGACGCCGATGCAGGCGATCCAGTCGGCCACCACCAGCGCCGCGGCCCTGATGGGCAAGGAAAAGGACGTCGGTTGCGACGGCGCCGGCTGCTATGCCGACCTGATCGCCGTGGCCGGCGATCCACTGTCCGACGTCGGCCTCTTGCAGAGCGTGGCCAAGGTCATGAAGGGCGGGGTTGTCTACAAGAACGAACCGTAGCTGAAAAATTAACCACTTGGCGGTTGGCGCGGCATATGCATTGTGCGGTGCAACTCGATGTTGCTGTGCAGCATTGATACAGCTGTCGCGAAGCGGTCCGTGGGGGAATGCTGGCGATACGCGCTGAAGGAGCCTCCCCATGGCCGACTCGAACCACTACTACGTCCGTCCCGTCTCGGGCGTCTGGCACGTCACCTGGAACGACTCTTCCGACCTGATCAGCTCCTGCCCGAGCCAGCATGAAGCCGTGGCCCTGGCCCAGCTTCTGGCCCGCCACATGACCAGCCAGGGCCGCCACGCCGAAGTGCATGTCGCCGAGCCGGAAGTCCGCCGTCCGACCTGGGGCCGCAAGGGTCTGGCCGCTTCCGCCGCCGTCGCGGCCTAAGTCTCCGGATTGGTCCTGCGTCCCCGTTCAGGCGGGGACGGAGAGCCGACTCTGAAGCCGTCCGACCGGCCGATGTGATCCCGCCTTGGCGGCGCCCAGCGGTTCGGGGACGCTTTTCTATTGGATCCAGGCTCCGGCCGCCGCTTCCAGCGCCCGCACGGCCTCCGCGCCTGAGAACGTGCTGGGATCCAGGCACAGCTCCAGCCACAGCCCGTCGACCATGGCCGTCAGGCCGATCGCCGCCAGGCGCCGCTCGCGCGCGCCGCAGTCGGCCAGCAGGGTTTCCAGCCGCGCCCGATAGGCGGCATACGAGGCCGCGTGGATGGCGGCGATGCGCGGCTTGGTCCGCACCAGTCCCCAGAAGCCGATCCAGGCCGCCAGCAGGTTCGCGTCGAGCACCGGCGGGGCGAAGCTGGCGCCCAGATAGGCCGACAGCCGCGCGCGCGGATCGTGCCCCGCCGCCGCCACGGCCGCCTCCAGCGCCGCGTCGATCCGCTGGTCCACCGCCTCGTAGGCGGCGGCGATCAACTCGTCGACGCCCTCGAAATAATGCCGCAGCAGGCCGGGCGAGACCCCGGCCTCGGCGCAGATCGCCCGCACCGAGGTCCCGGCCACGCCCTCGCGCGCCAGCACCGCCTCGGCGGCGGTGACCAGGGCCTGGCGGCGCACGTCGGCGGTTTCGCGGGTGAAGGGGGCGCGGGTCATCGTCCCCAAAATTCCCATAAGCTCGTCATCCCGGAAGCCGCGCAGCGGCTATCCGGGACCCAGGGGACTGGGCGTCGAGCTTGAGTTCGCCGCCCCAGAGGTTGCCGACGCGATGCGGCGGCCCCTGGGTCCCGGCTCTCCGCTTCGCTGCGGCCGGGATGACGAAACTGTTTTGGACAGGGAGGCCCGGTCACCACCCCTCCGGCGGCCGCGGCAGGCGGCTTTCCGGGATCAGCGCCCGCAGCTTGCGGCCGAAGCTGCGCAACGACACCTCGCTGGTCGCCAGCGGCCCGGCGGTGAAGGTGCGCGAGGCCATGCCCTGCTGCACGCGGGCCACCAGCTCGGTGTCCTCGGCGTTGACCTGGCGGTTGATGCGCCAGTTCAGGTATCGCGCCGCCTTCATCTCGCGCCGGTCGTCGGGCAGGGCGTAGGCGATCTCGCGGATCATGGTCGTCGTGGCCGAGACCGGGATGAACTGCATGAAGTCCACCTGGTCGGGATAGATGTCGAAGGCGAAGTTCGGCCACAGCTTGAAATAGGTCCACAGGCGCTTGCGATCGTCCGGCAGGTGCGGAACGTCGGGCAACAGGTCCTGGTAGAGGCGCTCGGACGGGGCGTGCGACGGCTCGTCGATAAGCTGTCCCCACATCTTGTCGACCCAAGCCTGGGCCTCCACGCCATAGCCCCTGCCGAACAGCCGGGTCAGGCCGGGGTGGGCGATGGGGATGTGCAGACCGTCCGAATAGTTGTCGCTGATGTTCTTCCAGTTGACGTCGCGCGGCCGCAGGGTGACGCGGCCGAACGGCTGCAGCTCCTCGAACCGGTAGTGGGCGACCTCGGCCTCGTAGGGGGCCATCATGTCGGCGACGGACGGGCCGTCTCCCTCCAACCGCACGAAGACGAAGCCGCGCCAGATCTCCAAGTCCAGCCTGGCCAGGCCCTGCTTGTCCATCTCGAGGGCCGGATAGTCATCGCGCATCGGCACGCCGATCAGCCGGCCGTCCAGGTCGTAGGTCCAGGCGTGGTAGGGGCAGACGATCCGCCCACAGCGGCCCGTGGGCCCGTCCAGCAGCCGCGCGCCCCGGTGCCGGCAGACGTTGGCGAAGGCCTTGGCCCCGCCGTCCTTGCCGCGCACCACGACCAGGCTTTCGCCCACGAAGTCGAAGGTGTGGAAGTCGCCGGCCTTGGGGATGTCGTTGAGGTGGCAGACGATCTGCCACGACGGCCGGAAGACCTTGTCCTGCTCCTCGCGGAAGAACCGCTCCGAGCCGTAGATCCAGCCGGGCAGGCCCCAATCGGCTTGGGGGTCGTGGTTGGGAAGGGCGGTCATGCCGCTCACCGCCCCACCACGGCCAGCTTCACCGCCGTGGTGAAGTCCGTGTCGCGCAGGATCTCGCGCGCGGCGTTGCGGCCGGGATTGCCCGACACCCCGCCGCCGGGGTGCGTGCCCGCGCCGCACATGTAGAGGCCCTTGATCGGCGCGCGGTGGCTGGCGTGGCCGAGCAGGGGGCGCGTGGCCCACAGCTGGTCCAGCGACATGTGGCCGTGCATGATGTCGCCGCCGATCAGGCCGAACTTCCGCTCCAGGTCCAGCGGCGACAGGATCATCCGGCCCAGCACCGAGGCCTTGAAGTTGGGCGCCCACTTGTCGACCGTGTCGATGATCAGGTCGGCGGCGGCTTCGCGCTCGTCGTCCCACGAGCGGCCGTCGGGAAGCTGCGGCGCGAACTGCTGGCAGAACAGGCTGGCCACGTGCTGGCCGGGCGGGGCCAGGCTGGTGTCCAGCGTCGAGGGGATCAGCATCTCGACGATCGGGGCGCGGCTCATGCCGAACGCCTTGGCGTCGCGATAGGCGGCGTCCATGTAGTCGAGGCTGGGGGCGATGACGATCCCGCTCTGGTGATGCTCGGCCGCCGCCTTGCCGGGCAGGCTGGTGAAGTCGGGCAGTTCCGACATGGCCACGTTCATCCGGAAGGTGCCCGAGCCGTTCTTGTAGCCGTCGATCGCCTTGCGGAAATCGGCCGGCAGGGCCGAGGGCGGCACCAGCTTCTTGTACAGCAGGGCCGGATTGACGTTGGCGCTGACGATCGGGGCCATGATCTGGCGGCCGTCGACCAGTTGCACGCCGACCGCCTTACCACCATCCACGTGGACGCCTTCGACCGGCGCGTCGAGCAGGATCTCGACCCCGGCCTTCTCGCAGGCTTTCGCCATGGCCTGGGTGATCGCCCCCATGCCGCCGACCGCGTGGCCCCAGGCGCCCTTCTTGCCGTTCACCTCGCCGAAGGTGTGGTGCAGCAGGACGTAGGCCGAGCCCGGCGTGTCGGGGCTGGCGTAGTTGCCGACCACGGCGTCGAAGCCGAAGGCGGCCTTGACGGGCTCGCTCTCGAACCAGCCGTTGAGGAAATCCCGGGCGCTCTTGGTGAACAGGTCGAGCAGGTCGCGCTTGCGCTCCCGCGACAGCATGGCCAGCCGCCCGCCCTGGCGCAGGGCCCGCAGGATGCCCGGCAGGCCGTCGCCGAGATTGGGCGGGGTCTCCTGGGCGAGATCGCGCAGCACGTCGCCGATCTCGTCGAGCATGGCGTAGTAGGCCGGCAGCACCTCGGCGTCGCGGCGGCTGAACTTGCGGAATTGCTCCTGGGTGCGTTCGAGACCCCCGCCGAGCTTGAGGTACTTGTCGTCGCTGATCGGCAGGAAATTGGAGATCGGCCGCTCTAGGAAGGTCAGGCCGAACCCGTGCAGGTCCATGTCGGCGATGACCCGCGGATTGAGCAGGCTGACCGTGTAGCTGGCCACCGAGTTGCGGAAGCCCGGATGGAATTCCTCGGTCACCGCCGCCCCGCCGACCACGCCGCGGGCCTCGCAGACGGTCACCTTCATCCCGGCCCTGGCCAGATAGAAGGCGCAGACGAGGCCGTTGTGGCCCCCGCCGATGATCACGGCGTCGCGGGTGTCAGGCATCGTCTCTCTCCCCAGGAGGCATCTGGAGAGGAGGTTGCTATACGGGTGTAAAATAGTCCAGCGGCGCGCGGAAAACCTCTCCCGTAGGGAGAGGGAGGGGCCCGCCGCGAAGCGGTGGGAGGGTGAGGGGTTTCAAACTGTCCGATCTGGGCGCGGGCCTGGAGGTTCCACCTGCAAACGGTGAAACCTCTCACCCTCCCACGCCTTGCGGCGCGGGCCCCTCCCTCTCTCAAAGAGAGAGGGATCAGATGTCAGTGCTTCCCGCGGTCGCGCCCGAAGTTCGGCTCGGCGCTTTCCTGACCGGCCGCGACGATGCCGCGCCGGATCGCGCGGGTGCGGGTGAAGTGGGCGTGCAGGGTGTCGGCGTCGCCCCAGCGGATGGCGCGGCTCATGGCCTGCAGGTCCTCGGTGAAGCGGCCCAGCATCTCCAGCACCGCGTCCTTGTTGGCCACGAAGATGTCGCGCCACATGGTCGGATCGCTGGCGGCGATGCGGGTGAAGTCGCGGAAGCCCGAGGCCGAATACTTGATCACCTCGTTCTCGGTGACGTTCTCCAGGTCGGCGGCGCTGCCGACGATGGTGTAGGCGATCAGGTGGGGCAGGTGGGAGACGACGGCCAGGACGAGGTCGTGGTGCTTTTCCTCCATCAGCTCGACCTGGGCCCCGCAGGCGCGCCAGAACGAGGCCAGCTTGGCGACGGCGGCGGCGTAGGCCTCGTCGTCGCGGTCGGCCAGCGGGGTCAGGATGGTCCAGCGGCCCTCGAACAACTCGGCGAAGCCGGCGTCGGGACCCGACTGCTCGGTGCCGGCGATCGGGTGGCCGGGAATGGCGAACACCTTGGCCAGTTCCGGCGCGCGGAAGGCCTCGGCGATGGTGGCCTTGGTCGAGCCGACGTCGGTCAGGGTGGCGCCGGCTTTGAGGTGGGGAGCGACGGCGGCGGCGACGTCGCCGATCGACAGCACCGGCGTGGCGATGACCACCAGGTCGGCGTCCTTGACGGCCTCGGCCAGGTCGCCGGTGACGTGGTCGGCCAGGCCGATCTCGAGGGCCCGGGCGCGGTGGGCCTCGCTGGCGTCGGCGATGGTGATCTCACCGACAACGCCGTGGGCGCGCGCGGCCAGGATCACCGAGCCGCCGATCAGGCCGGCGCCGACGACGGTCATCTTGGGATAGAGCAGGCCGGTGGGGCTCATCGGTTCATAAACTCCGCCAGCAGGTCTACCACGGCGCGATTGTGCTCTTCGCGGCCGATGGTGATGCGGATCGAATGGGGCAGGCCGTAATTGGCGACGGCGCGGACCAGATAGCCCTTGCCGGCCAGGAAGGCCTCGGCGTCGAGGGCGGTCTTGCCCGGCGTCGTGGGGAAGTCGACCAGCACGAAATTGGCGGCCGACGGGGTGACGGGCAGGCCAAGGCCGCCCAACTGCTGGGCCAGCCACGGCCGCCACTGCTCGACCAGGGCCACCGAAGCGGCCTCGAAGGCGCGGTCGGCCAAGGCGGCGATCGCCGCTTCCTGCGCCGGGATCGAGGTGTTGAACGGCGGGCGGATGCGCTCGATCGGATCGATGATGTCGGCGTCGGCATAGCCCCAGCCGACCCGCAGGGCGGCCAGGCCGTGGATCTTCGAGAAGGTGCGGGTGACGACGACGTTCCGGGCCTCGCGCGCCAGGGCCAGGCCGTCCTCGAAGCGCGGATCGGTGCAGAACTCGGCATAGGCGCCGTCGAGCACCAGGATCACCGACGGCGGCAGGGCCGCGTGCAGGGCGCGGATTTCCTCGCCGGTCAGCCAGGTTCCGGTCGGGTTGGCGGGGTTGGCGACGAAGACGATGCGGGTGCGTTCGTCGACCTGCTTTGCGATTTCCGCCGTATCGATGCGGCGGTTCGGCTCGGCGGCGAAGCGGACTTCGGCCTGGCAGGCGCGCGCCCCGATCGCATAGGCGGCGAAGCCGTGCTCGCCCTGGATGATGTTGTCGCCGGGCTCGAGATAGACTTGGCACAGCAGGGCGAAGATCTCGTCGCTGCCGTCGCCGAAGGTCAGGCGCTCGGGCTCCAGGCCGTAGCGTTGGGCCACGGCGGCCCGCAGGCCGCTGGACTTGCCATCGGGATAGACGTGCAGGCGGTCGGCGGCGTCGCGATAGGCGGCCTTGGCCTGCTCGCTGCAGCCCAGGACGTTCTCGTTGCTCGACAGCTTCACCGGATGGGCGATCCCCTCGATCTTCGACTTGCCGCCCACGTATGCGGCGATGTCGAGGATCCCCGGCTTGGGCAGCGGACGGGGCGAGGCGGAGCGGTCGGAAGCGGTCATCACGGGTCCCGGCGGGCCCGACGGGACCCTGTACGAAGTCGGCCTTGTTACACGTCGAAGGGAACGGGGGCAGCCCCGACCACGCCCGACAGCTGGCCTGGCGCGCGGGTCAGGCGCTCGTCGTCGCGCTGGTAGAAGCCCGACAGCGAGAACAGCTTCAGCCCGCCGGCCTCGGCCACCGGCTCGGCGGCGACGCCGTCGGCGCCCAGGGCCTCGACGACGGCGGCCGCGCTCTTGGGGCTATCGGTCACCCAGAAGGTCTGGTCGCCGCCGGTCGGCTCGACCTCGACCTGGGCCACCGCGAAGGCGGCCTGCGGCCCCCAGCGGGTCAGGCAGGGCAGGGCGGCGAAGATGTTCAACGTGGGTTCGGCCAGCAGCCGGCCCCACCAGGCGCTGCCCGGCTGCAGGCCCAGCACCGAGACGCCCCACGGCGTCTTGGCGGCGGCCAGGGCGTCCTTGTCGGCGGCGACCACGGCCATCGGCGGGGCGGCGCCGAAGCGCAGGCGGGCCAGCTCGACGGTGCGGCCGTCGCCCCAGACGGTCAGGTGGAACGGACCCTGGCGCGACAGGCTGTCGGCCATCAGCTCGCGCCAGATGCGGATCAGCAGGGCGTCGGAGGCGTCGTTGCGCGGCGAGGCCAGGAGTTTGCGGACGATCAGGGCCTCACGGCCTGGACGCAGGCCAAAGCCGGTGTCGCCGGCGGCGCGCTTGGCCGTGGCCACGGCGCGCGAAAGGCCGGCCCGCTCGTCGATCAGCGCGAGCAGTTGGCTATCGATGGCGTCGATGCGCCATCGGACCTCGTCCAGCGAGGGCGGCGTCTCGTCCGCGTCGCGACCCATGTCTATCCCCGAAAATGAGGGCCGGAACATAGACTTTGCGGCGAGGGGCGCAATAGCCCCATCACCGGGGAAGGAAATTGCGCCGTTCTAAGTTCCCTCTCTCATGGAGAGAGGGAGGGGCCCGCGCCAAAGGCGTGGGAGGGTGAGTGGGTACAAACTGTCCGGATGATGCGCGACGTCGGCGGGCTACAGTTGGTAGCCGGAGTGCTCGGGAGCTTGGGTCGTCGCTCTCTCTCTCTCTCCGAGCCAATGGGCCAACGGCTGCGCGCCTTGGGATGTGCCGGCAGACGGTGAAACCTCTCACCCTCCCACCGCTTCGCGGTGGGCCCCTCCCTCTCTCAAAGAGAGAGGGTTTTCCTTACCGCGGCACGTACACTTGCGGCGAAGGCCCGGTGTCGAACGGGCCCAGCCGCGTGCGGCCGTCCTGGAAGTTCAGGGTGGCGCTGAGCGTCGGGTCCTGGCCGGCGGCCGCGGCGACCGCCGCCACGGCGGAACGGGCGTCGGTGATCGCCTCGGCCGGGCTGGGCTTTTCGCGCACGGTGACGTCGAGGGCGCCGCGCAGGCGGCCGTCCGGATCGACGGTCAGGGCGCCGGACTTGGCCTCGATCAGGGCGTCGCCGGCGGTCAGCTTGCCGCTCTCGACGCTGATCGCGCCGCCGGCGGCGGTCCAGTCGCGCACCGCGTCGGTCCAGTTGTCGCCGCGCAGAGTGGAGGCCTTCGACAGCCGCGAGTCCCAATAGAGCGAGGCGGTGCGGTCCTGGGCGATGCGGCCCAGCAGGCCGGTGAAGGCCACCTTGGCGCCGTCGGCCTTGAACAGGATCGCGCCCTGGTCGTCGGGACCGGCCCGCAGGTGCAGCTGGAGGGCGTCGGTCGAGCTGATCGGGAACGGCTCGACTCCGGCCGCCGTGGTGAACACCAGCTTGGCGCCCTCGACCGAGATGCGCGGCGGATACTGGTCGAAGCCGGCCAGGCTGGCGCGCAGGGCCTCGCCGGTGACGACCACGTCGCCCTTTTCGGGCCGAGTCAGCACCACGCCGGCCGGGGCGACGATCATCCAGTGGCCGACGCCATAGATCATCGCCTCGCCCTTCAGCTGCGGCGCGCGGACGGCCCAGCCCGAGGGCTCGGCGACGCGGGCGTTTTCCAGCTGCACGTCGAGGCGGAAGGGGAAGCCGGTGACCTCGCGGCGGGTCCAGGACAGGTCGTAGCCCTGCGCCTTCAGATGGGCGGCGGTGGCGTCCATCCGCGTGACCATCTCGTTGCGCAGCCAGAACCAGCCGACGCTCCAGGCGATGCAGACCAGGGCCGCCAGCACGAAAGGCAAGACGAGGCCGCGACGGCGGGGCTTGCGGGACGGCGTCGGGTCGTTATGGGTCATGGGCGAAGGGGCTTCCGGTCGGTGAGGGTGTTGGGCGTGACGAGCGAACGGCCTGAAGAGGGCGATCGTTGGGTGTTCGGGTACGGATCGCTGATGTGGCGGCCCGGGTTCCCGTTCATAGACCGAAGAACGGCGGTCCTCCATGGGCGCAGGCGGGCCTTCTGCATCTATTCGGTGCATCACCGCGGCACCTACGAGCGTCCTGGCCTGGTGCTGGGCCTGGCCCCCGGCGGGGCGGTGCGCGGCGTGGCCTATCGGGTGGCCGAGGACGCCTGGCCCGAGGTCTACGCCTATCTGCGCGAACGCGAGCAGCCGACCGAGACCTATTTCGAGGCCTGGTCGAAACTGCGCATCGATGGAAACGGCGAGGTCCCGGCCCTGGTGTTCCTGTCCGACCGCAAGCACGGCCAGTGGGCGGGCGCGCTGAGCCTGGAGCAGCAGGCGGAGCTGATCGCCGGGGCGCGGGGGCTGTCGGGGCCGAACATCGACTATCTGCGGGATCTGGTGATGCACCTGCGCGAGGACGGGGTGCGGGACCATGCGATGGAGCAGTTGCTGAAGATGGTGGAGGCTCGGGAGGGCTGAGCCGCCCTGGCGCCAAGGAACCTCCCCCTGTGGGGGAGGCGGCCAAAGGCCGGTGGGGGGACGTTCTCAGCTTTCGAGGCGTCTGCACGTCTCGCACCAACTCCCCCCACCGATCGCTTCGCGATCACCTCCCCCACAGGGGGAGGTTCCTTCAGGATGGAAGGATCAGATCCCCTCATCCTCCAGCGCCTTCGTCGCCGTGTCGATCCGCGTCTGCAGTTCGCGCATGAACTCGCCGCGCTTGAGGCCGGCGGGGATGGGCGGGAGGTATTCGAAGACGATGACGCCGGGCTCGACCAGCAGGCTCTTGTGCTTCCAGTGCTGGCCGCAGTTCAGCGCCAGCGGGGTCACCGGCAGCTCCAGTTCGCGATAGAGCGCCGCGATGCCGGGCTTGTAGTCGCCGGGCTGGCCGACCTTGCCGCGCGTGCCTTCCGGGAAGATCACGACCTGGCGGGTCTCCTTCATGCGGTCGATGGAGTCGCGGACCAGCTTCTTAAGAGCCGTCGAGTGACCCTTGCGGTCGACGACGATCATCTTGGCCTTCAGCCCGTGCCACCCGAACAGCGGCACCATCAGCAGTTCCTTCTTCATCACGAAGCAGGCGTCGGGCAGGATGGCGAACTGGCTGAAGACGTCGAACATCGACTGGTGCTTGGCGGCGATCAGCGCCGGGCCGGTCGGGACGTGCTCCTTGCCGCGCACCTCGATCCGCACGCCCGCCAGCCAGCGCAGGCCCTGGATCACGCCGTGCGACCAGAAGCTCAGCACGGCGCGGTTGGCCGCGCGCGGCAGCACCAGGGTCACCAGCATCAGGATGGCCAGGGTGGCCGACCAGACCCAGAAGAAGGCCTGGAACAGGATCGAGCGCAGATAGATCAAGAGTCTTTTTCCTTAGCCGACGTGTCGGCGGGTCCCTTTGCCGGACCGTCGGCCGGCTTGTCCTTGGGGCCGAGATTGAGGAACGCCTCGCGCCCCAGGATCGCCAGGTACTTGCAGTATTCCACGATCATCCGCCGGGCGGTGTAGCTGCGCTTCCACCAGCGGCGGGCGTTCAGGCTCTCGGTGGCGACCGGATAGGCGTGCAGCTCGACGTCGGGCAGGGTGGCGTGCAGCTCCAGCATCGAGCGCGGCATGTGGTAGTCGGCGGTGACGACGATCAGGCTCTTGTAGCCGCGGGCCTTGGCCCATTCGGCCGTCTCGCGGGCGTTGCCGACGGTGTCTGCGGCGGCGAAGCCGAGGTCCACGCAGCAGTCGTAGATCGGCTTGACCGCCTTGGTCACGTCCAGCACGTCGGCGCGGGTGGCCTCGCGGTTGACGCCGGAGATCAGCAGGCGCTGGCCCTTGCCGGCCTCGAGCAGCTTGGTGGCCGCCTCCAGCCGCAGGTTCGAGGCGCCGGTCAGCACCACCACGCCGTCGGAGACGGGCGGATCGGCGGCCGGGGTCGAGCGCTCCACCCGCGAGGTGAAGGCCAGCAGGCCCAGGACCCAGATCATCACCACGATCAGGAAGGCGGCGATGCTTCTCACGGCATGTCCCTCAGCAGGCGGAGGGCCGCGGCGCGCGCGGCCAGCCCCGCGACCAGCGCGGCGATCAGCGGGCAGGGCAGGGGCGCCAGAAGGTCGATCCAGGCCAGCGGCAGCACCGGCGTCAGACCCGCGCCGCCCCCCGCCAGCCGCGCCGTCACGCCGACGATGACCGCCGCCGCGCCGCCGAGCAAGCCCGCGCTGGCGGCCATGGCCGCGAAGCGGTTCTGGAACAGCTTGGCGATGAAGCCGGCCTCGGCGCCGGACAGGTGCAGGACCTCGATCACCTCGTGTCGGGCGGCCAGGCCCGCGCGGGTGGCGAAGGTGATGACGGCGGCGGCGGCGGCGGCGATCAGGCCGAACACGCCCAGCGCCGCCCAGCGGGCCAGGCCCGCGCCGCGCTCGATGTCGGCGATCCAGCGGCTGTGGTCGTCGACCACGGCGTCGACGGCGGCCTCGTGCAGGGCCTTGGTCAGGGCCTCGGCGCTGGCGGGGGCCTTGGGATCGAGGTCGAGGGTGACCAGGCGCGGGGTCGGCAGGTCGGCGACCAGGGCGTCGCGGCCGATCCACGGCTCCAGCAGCGCCTCGGCCTTGTCCTTGGTCAGGGCCTGTGCCTGGCTGACGCCCTTGACCCCGGCCAGGGTCTCGGCGGCGCGGGCGGCGGCGCTGTCGGGCGTCTCGCCGGCCTTGGCGCGGACGACGACGGTGGCCGAGCCGCTCAGCTGGGCGCTCCAGCCGTCGGCGGCGCGGTTGGCGGCCAGGGCGGCGAGGGCGGTGAGGCAGGCCAGGAAGCACAGCACGGCGACGACGAACACCAGGGCCCCGTCGCGGGCGTCGCGCGGCGGCAGCAGGGGGCCGGGCTTCCAGCGGTTGAGGTCGAAGGGGCCGCTCATTCGGCTTCGCCCGGTTCGATCAGGCGGCCGTGCTCCAGGTGCAGCACCGGCCGGGCGGCGCGGGCCACCAGTTCCTCGTCGTGGGTGGCGATCAGCACCGTGGTGCCCAGGCGGTTGAGCTCGACGAACAGCCGCAGCAGGCGCAGCGACATGGCCGGGTCGACATTGCCGGTCGGCTCGTCGGCCAGCAGCACGTCGGGACGGTCGACCACGGCGCGGGCGATGGCCAGGCGCTGCTTCTCGCCGCCCGACAGGGTGGCCGGCAGGGCGTGCATCCGCTCGCCCAGGCCCACCCAGTGCAAGAGCTCGGCGACGTCGTCGCGATAGGTGTTGGGCTTGCGGCCGGCGATGCGCAGGGGCAGGGCGGCGTTGTCGAACACCGACAGGTGCTCCAGCAGCCTGAATTCCTGGAACACCACCCCGATGCGGCGGCGCAGGAAAGGCAGGTCGCCGGCGTGGACGAGGCTGATATCGCGCCCGAACAGCTCGACGCGACCCCGTGACGCACGGTGCGCCAGATAGATCAGCTTGAGCAGGGAGCTCTTGCCCGCGCCCGAGGCGCCGGTCAGGAAGTGAAACGAGCCTGGGGCAAGGGAAAACCCTACGTCGCGCAGGGTTTCGGGGCCCCGGCCATAGCGCATCGACACGCCTTCGAAGCGGACCACGGGCACGGCGTCGGGATCCTGATCAGCGCCGGTCCGCAAGGGTGTGTC
Source organism: Caulobacter hibisci (assembly GCF_016135805.1). Taxonomy (GTDB): domain Bacteria; phylum Pseudomonadota; class Alphaproteobacteria; order Caulobacterales; family Caulobacteraceae; genus Caulobacter; species Caulobacter hibisci. Next base: position 254,127 of record NZ_JADWOX010000005.1, on the reverse strand, counting down.
GATGGGGTTTCTGGACATCAGGGTTAAAATCGGCGACCTCCAATGCTGTAAAGCGGGGGCGACCGATTCGCGGCCATGATACTGACCTGTCCGGAGTGCGCCAGCCGCTATTTCGTCGACGACGCCAAGGTCGGGTCGGCCGGGCGCGTCGTGCGTTGCGCCTCATGCGGCGCGCGCTGGACCGCCCGTAACGAGGCGGCCGCCGACGAAGAGCTGTTCGATGCGCCGCCGGCCAGTACGCCGGCCAGTGAAGTCGCTGCTCCGGCCGCGACGCTCGATCCCCTGCACGCCCTCGACGACACGCCCGAGGCCGAACCGCCGGTCAGCGCCCTGCCGGGCGAGGAACTGCCCAAGGTGTTCCGCGCCCGCGCCGACGCCGAGCGCCGCCTGAAGGAGGCCAAGACTACCGGCATCGTCTGGGGCGGCATGGTCGCCGTCATGGTCGTGATCCTGGTCGGGGCCGGCGTCTTCCGCCTGAACATCGGCAAGCTGTGGCCCAGCACGGCCGGCGCCTACGCCATGGTCGGCGCGCCGATCAACACCATCGGCCTGATCGTCGAGGAAAGCAGCATCCGCGCCGAACCGTCGATGAAGGACGGCCACGCCGCCATCACCATCACCGGCGTGATCCGCAACATCACCGAAAAGCCGGTCGCCGCGCCGCCGCTGCGCATCGCCCTGCTCAACAAGGCCCAGAAGCGCGTGGCCGGCCAGTTGGCCGCCGCCGCCGATCCGATGATCCCGCCGGGCCAGACCCGCCACTTCTCGGTCACCCTGCTGGACCCGCCGTCCAGCGCCCAGATCCTGGAAGTCGCCTTCGCGGTCGAGAAGGGCGCGGGCCATGCGGTCAAGACCGGGCTGGACGCGGCCAAGGACGGCCACGGCGAGCCGGAACTGCGCGGCGCCCAGGACACGCCGGCCGAGGATCACGCCGCCGCCGAGGGGCATGCGGACGAATCCGCGGCGGAAGGGGCTGGACATGACGCCCCCGCTCATGAGACCGGAACGGCCGAACCGGCCCCCGCCGACCATCATTGACCAAGATCCCCTGACATGACCGAACTCGCCCGCCCCGAAGTGCTCATTTCCGAGCAAGAAATCGCCGAGCGGGTCGAGGCCCTGGCCCGTCAGATCGCCCCGCGCATCGACGACGACACCGTCGCCGTCTGCCTGCTGACCGGCGGCCTGTGGTTCGCCGCCGACCTGACCCGCGCCCTCTGGAAAGTCGGCCGCAACGTCCGTTTCGACGCCCTGTGGCTGGCCTCGTACCATGACGAGCGCAAGAGCACGGGCCGCTGCGAGGTCCGCGCCGACCTGCAGCGCCCGCTGGTCGGCCGCCGCGCTCTAGTCGTCGACGACGTGTTCGACACCGGCCTGTCGCTGTCGGAAGCCGCTCGCCTGGTCAAGGACGCCGGCGCCAGCGAAGTGCTGACCGCCGTCTTCGCCCGCAAGCCCTGGCCGACCTCGCGCGGCATGGAGCCCGACTTCGTCGCCTGGGAAGCCCCGGCCCGCTACCTCGTCGGCTACGGTCTCGACGACGAGGGCAAGAGCCGCGGCCTGCCGTATATCGGCGCGCTGGATTGAGTTCGGCCCATCTCCGATGAAAAACGCCGCGAAAGCTCTCCAGCTTTCGCGGCGTTTTCGTTTGCAGCGAACCTCCCCCCGTGGGGGAGGCGATCGCGCAGCGATCGGAGGGGGGAGTGGCTGCGAACTCGGCCGTCGCTTCGGAAGCTGAAAACGTCCCCCCACCGGCCTTCGGCCGCCTCCCCCATAGGGGGAGGTTTCTCCGGGCCTAGTCCATCACTCGCTGCGTTGTGGCGATGAACCCGCCGCCGAGCACGCGTTCGGGATCGGCGGGGTCGTAGAGCACGCAGGCCTGGCCGGGGGCGACGCCTTCTTCCAGGCCGTCGAACACCAGCCGCACGCCGCCGTCTTCCAGCGACAGGCGGCCGGCCACCGGTTCGCGGGTCGAGCGGACGCGGGCCAGGACCGGGGCGTGGGCCTTGGCGGCCTCGATCAGGTCGTCCTCGCCGCCCAGCCAGTTGTCTTCCTTCAGGGTCAGCGACTTGGTCAGCAGCGCTTCGCGCGGGCCCACCACCACGTGGCGCTTGCCCGCGTCGATGCGGACCACGAACAGCGGATCGCCGACGGCGACGTTCAGGCCTCGGCGCTGGCCGATGGTGTAGCGGGTGACGCCCTCGTGGCGGCCCAGCACGCGGCCGTCCAGATGCACGATGTCGCCAGCCTCCGCGCCCTGCGGGCGGATGCGGTCGATCACCGTGGTGTACTTGCCCTCGGGCACGAAGCAGATGTCCTGGCTGTCGGGCTTGTCGGCCACCGACAGGCCGAGCGCGGCGGCGACGGCGCGCACCTCGGGCTTGGAAAAGCCGCCCAGCGGGAAGCGCAAGAAGTCGAGCTGCTCGCGCGTCGTGGCGAACAGGAAATAGGACTGGTCCTTGGCCGGATCGGCGGCGCGGCGCAGCTGCGGGCGGTTGCCGCCGCCGGCAAAGCCGCGCTGCACGTAGTGGCCGGTGGCCATGGCTTCGGCGCCGAGGTCGCGGGCCACGTCCAGCAGGTCGCGGAACTTGACGGTCTGGTTGCAGCGCACGCAGGGGATCGGCGTCTCGCCGCGCAGATAGGCGTCGGCGAACTCCTCGATGACCTGCTCCTTGAAGCGGCTCTCGTAGTCGAGGACGTAGTGCGGGATGCCGATGCGCTCGGCCGCCATGCGGGCGTCCATGATGTCCTGGCCGGCGCAGCAGGCGCCCTTCTTGGAGATCGCCGCGCCGTGGTCGTAGAGCTGCAGGGTGACGCCCACCACGTCGTAGCCGGCGCGAGCCAGCAGGGCGGCGGTGACGGTGGAATCGACGCCGCCCGACATCGCCGCGACGATCCGCGTTCCCTCCGGCAGGCCAACGGCCTGCTTCACGGCCTGGGCGGCGCGCGCGATCAGGGCGTCGCCCTCGGCTAGGGGGGCGTGGGCGGGGTCGAAACGGGCGAGGTCGGCGTCCATCGCGGCTATTTAGGCCCTGAAGCCCGACTTTGCGAGGGCGACCAGCGTCGCAGTTACTTCAGAACGTTGAGCAGCGACGAGGCTTGCAGCGACGAGAACACCTGGGCCGAGGCCTGGACCGCCAGCTGGGCGGCCTCCAGGCGGGTGACCGCCTCGGCCATGTCGACGTCGACGACGCCGCCGATCATCACCGTCAGGCTGTCGGACTGGTCCTGCAGCGACACCTGGGCGTCCTCGAAGCGCTTCTGGTTGAGGCCGTTCTTGCCCTGGGCCGTGGTCAGGTCCTTCTGGGCGGTGTCGAAGGCCGGCAGCACGCCCTTCAGGAAGGTGGTCTGGGCCTCGGTCAGGTTGCCGGTGAAGGGGCCGTTGGCGTCGACATAGGTCTGGATCTGCTTGAAGGCGTCGAACAGGCCCGTGCCCAGCTTGTCGCCCAGCACGCCGGTGCTGACCGTCGTCGACTCGTCGATGCGGTTGCTGACGATGTACTGGTCGTTCTGGAACAGCGAGGCCGTGCTCGGGGCCGAGGTCAGGTCGGCCATGGTGGTGGCCGTGGTCGTGGCGGTGTCGTTCCTGGCGCCCGAGAAGACGTACTGGCCGTTGGACTTGGTGTTGAGCCCCTGGACCGCATCGCCGAAGGCGTTGTTCAGCTGCTGCATCAGGGTGGTGGCGTTGCCGGCGGCCAGGGCGTTGGCGATCGCCTCGCGGGCGCCGGTGGCCGAGCCGGCGATCCGCTCGATGCCCATGTCCTGCATCTCCAGGCGATTGGAGACGAGCTTGGTCTGGTCGAGGAAGCCGTCGATCTTGGCCTGGGCGCTCTTCATCGCCGTCAGCATTTCGGCGTTCTTGGCGTAGCCCTTCAGGTCGCTGGCGATCTTCTGGCTGGAGACCTGCTCGCCGAGCTGGTTCTGGCGGACTTGGGCCAGCATCAGGTTCGACGTCATCACGCCGTAGTTGCCGGAGGTGGAGACACGGGTCATGGCGGGCCTCAGATGATGTTCGTCAGGACGTCGTACATGTCCTTGGTCGCCTGGATCAGGCGGGCCGAGGCGTTGAACGCCTGCTGGTACGTCGTCAGATTGATGAGTTCCTCGTCGAGGTTGACCCCCTCCTGCGACTGGCGCTGGGTATCGACCTCGGTCTGGACCGAAGCGGTGGCGTCCTTCTTGGACTCGGCGGCGGCCGCCTTGCGGGCGATCGAGCCGGAGAAATCGGCGCCGTAGCGCAGGATGGTGCTGGTCGCCGCGCCGACGCCGCCGGCGGCCGAGAAGGTCACCGTGCTGTCGCCGGCCTTGGCCAGGGCCAGAGCCCCGCGGGCGTCGCCGACCGCCAGGGCCGAGGTCCCGGCCGTGGCGTTCAGGTCCAGCTTGGCGAAGGCCAGGCGGTTGGGGTTCTGGTCGAGGGTCGCATCGACCGTGTAGCTCGAGGCGCGCGTGCTGCGCTCCGACGGGCCCAGGCCGAACAGTTGGCTGACCGACGGACCGCCGACGCCGCGCTGGGTCTTGTCCTCGACCACCGACAGGGTCACCGGGGCGGCGTTGTTAGAGCTGAAGTTCAGCGCGCCCTTGGAGTCGAGCGAGAAGGTTCCGTACTGGCCAGCGCCGTCGCTGCGCGAGTTCAGCGAGGTCAGCAGGTCCTGCATCGTGCCGCCGGTCGGCACGGTCACCTTCACGTCGCGGATGCGGCCGCCTTCGATGTCGGTCAGGCGCAGGGTGATGGTGTCGCCCGGGGTGAAGCCGTGCTGCGAGGTCGTGGTCATGCCCGTCTCGTACGGCGAGTAGCCGGTCGAGCGGACGATGTCGTTCATGCCGAAGAACTGGCTGAAGCCCTTGCCGGCCTTGGTGGACGGCGTGGTGGCGTCGTCGGCGATGGCCACGCCCAGGCCGCCGTTGGCCGACAGGCTGAGCGTCCCGTTCGAGAAGGTCGCCTGGCCGTCGGTCCCCAGGGCGCTGTTCAGCTGGGTCAGGAAGTTGCCGGGCGTGAAGGCCGGGCCGGCGGCGCCGTCCACGGTCATCGAGCCGGCGGTGAAGTCGACGTCGATGCGGCGCTGGATGACGCCGCTGGAGTCGGTCAGGGCGATGGTGGTCTTGCCGGTGAAGCCCGAGAAGGCCGTCGTCGCGTCCAGGCCGGTGTTGCGGCCCGTCATGCTGGTGGGGGCGGGGACCGACGAATTGGCGTTGGAGGCGCGGTTCAGTTCCTCGGTGGCGCGGGTGACGAACTCGCCCAGCTGGTCGGACAGGGCCGGCAGCTCGGTGTTGCGCAGTTCCAGCAGGCCCTTCATCTCTCCGCTGCTGATATAGAGCGGGCTGGGCTGGCCGCCGCTGTTGGGCAGGGTGACGGTCAGGTAGCCGTTGGCGGTGGGCGACTGCTCGTACTTGACGGTGGCCGCGCCGTCGCCTGCCAGGCTGAGGCCCTCGGTCGAGCGGATCAGCACGCCGCCGTTGGCGCGCTGGCTGACCTGCACGTTCATCAGGCCCGACAGCTCGTCGATCAGGCCGCCCTGGATGTTCTCCGAACCGGTCGCGTCGGTGCCGGTGGTCTTGGCGCGGGTGATGTCGCTGTTGAGCTCGTCGATCTGCTTGAGCAGCACGTTGACGCGGTCGACGTCAGCCGAGAGCTTGGTGTCGGCGTCCTTGCCCAGGTTCGACAGGCCCGCGGTGATGCGGCTGGATTCGCTGAGGAAGTCGTCGACCTTGGTGATCGCCTGCGAGCGCAGCAGCGACGAGGACGGCTCGTCGGCGGCTTGCGAGAACGACGAATAGACGTCGTCCAGCATCGAGAAGAAGTTGGTCGTCGCGCTGGGGTCGCCGAACAGCTTCTGGGCGTTGTCGAGTGCGCTGGACAGCGCGCTGGCCCGGCCCGAATCCGACGCGGCGTTCAGGCTGGCCGACTGCAGGAAGCGGTCGGTCGCGCGCTTGATCGCGTCGATATTGACGCCAACGCCCATGCCGTTCGACACGAGGTTGGACTGGCTGACCGTCTTGCGGACGTAGCCGGCCGTATTGACGTTGGCGATGTTGTCGGAGACGACGCGCATGCCCGTCTGGGCGGCCATCATCCCCGAAGTCGCGGTGTTCAGGATGGTGTTGAGGGACATCAGAAGTCTCCTGTCCGCCCGGCAAAGCACGAACCACGCGACGCGACCTTGCCCGGCGAAACTTGCCGGGCGCCGTGCGAGAGCGTCTCGTTACCGATGTGCAAACCGTTGAAATACAAGGCGTTGGGTTCCATGCGCCGTGCGGACGACGAAAAGGTGAGCGCAAGGATGGCGCCAACCCCGCTCCCAGACCGGCTGCGACGCGCCGACGCGGCAAACGACGGGTCATTCTTTCCGTTTCCGCTCGGCAAAAAGCGCCGCAAGGGGTCGAAATAAAAGGGTAAATCAGAGATTAAAACGTTTTAAATCAATAATTTGAACGAATTTTCCGGGTTGGCCCGGTGATTGCTCAGAGGACGGCGGATCAAGGCGTGCTCCGTTCGAGCCGTCATCCAGCCTGAGCGTACCGACCCGCATGACCGCGATCGCCGCCTCCCTTCCGCTTCCGACGCCCGCCCAGGGCGGCGCCTTCGCGTCGACCGACGCTTCGGGCGACGCTTTCGGCGCGCTGCTGGCGGCCAATGAAGAGACGACGCAGGACCAGCCGGCCGCTCGCCCGGCCGCTTCGGGCAAGGCTCAGGCCAAGACCGTCGCCAAGGCCGACGCCAACTCTTCGGACGACGCCGACGCCAAGGTCTCGGACAAGACCGACGCCACCGCCTCTGTCGCCGATAAAGCCGCCGACAAGGACGACGCGTCCGTGTCGGACAAGGACGCCGCCGCCCAGGCCGGCGCCGCCATCGTCGCGGCCATGTCCGTCCAACAGGATCAACCGGTTGCTCCGGCCAAGGCCGAAGACGCCGTCGCCTCCACCGAGGCCGGTTCGGCCGCGGGTCTGGTGAGCAAGGCCGCCGACCTGGTGGGCGACGCCGCCGACATCGTTTCCGACGCCGCCAAGCTGGCCGGCGCCGCCCCGCTCGCCGCCGCGGCCCAGGCCGTGGGCGCCGCCGCCGACCTGACCGCCGACCTGACGGGCGAGGCCGCCGCCTCGACCGCACAGGCTGCGGCTCAAGCTACGGCCCAGGCCGACGCCGCGGCGACCGCGGCCGCCGATCTTTCGGCCCTCGAGGCCCTGCCGCAGGCCGCGGACGCGCCGGTCGCGGCCGACCTGACCAAGCTTGCCAAGCTGGCCTCCGCCCAGACCGCCTCCACCGACAAGGCCAAGGCCGCCGACGTCGCCGCCCAGCCGACCGACGCTGGCCTCGGCGACGAGATCGTCAGCCTGACCGGCGTGCAGACCGCCGGCGACGAGGCCGCTCCGGTCGCGCCGGAAGCCGTGGCCGCCACCGAAGTTCCCGCCGCGGCCACGCAGGTCCAGGCCCAGGCCGCCAAGCCGGCCGAGGCCGCGCCCGTCGCTCCGCAGGCCGCCAAGACCGAGGTCGCCGCCAAGGGCGAGGCCGTGGTCACGCCGCAGGCCGTGGCCGCCGACCAGGCCGCCAACGACGCCGCCACCAACAGCGGCGGCGACAAGGGCGACGAAGCCTTCGCCCAGATGGCCGCCGACGCCGTTCCGACCGACGCTCCGGCCGTCAAGGCCGAGGCGACCTTCACTCCGACCCTGCAGGCCCAGGCCGCCTCGACCGCCCAGGCGCCGGCCGAGACCCTGGTCCGCGGCTCGCCCGAGACCGTCGCGGCCCTGTCGGCCGAGATCAGCAAGAAGCTCGACGCCAAGTCGACCCGCTTCGACATCGTCCTGACGCCGGAAGGCCTGGGCAAGGTCGACGTGCAGGTGCGCATCGGCGCCGAGGGCAAGCTGACCGCGACCCTGGCCTTCGACAATCCGCAGGCCGCCAACGACCTGCGCAACCGCGCCAGCGAACTGCGCCAGGCCCTGAGCCAGGCCGGCTTCGACGTCGCCGACAACGCCCTGAAGTTCGACGTGTCGAGCCAGGGCGGCAACGGCGGCCAGAGCCAGCAGCAGAACGCCTTCTTCGACTTCCAGGGCGGCGAGAACGGCCGCCGCGCCTTCGCCGGTCGCGCCTTCGCGGGCGCCGCCGTCGAGGACATCCCCACCGTTTCGGCTTCGTCGCTGATCCCTGGCTACCGCCTCGCGGAAGCCAGCGGCGTCGACGTCAAAATCTAGGAGCAAGCGTCATGGCCACGACGACCGCGACGTCCAGCAGCACTTCGGTGCTCGACAAGATCAACAACTCCAGGAACCAACTCGCCAGCAGCGAGGAGACGTTCCTGAAGCTGCTGACCACGCAGATGAAGAACCAGGATCCGTTGTCGCCGATGGATTCCAACGAGTTCACCGGCCAGATCGTGCAGATGACCGGCGTCGAGCAGCAGCTGGTCACCAACGACCTGCTGGCGGCCCTGGTCGGCATGAACGACGGCGGCCTGACCAACGCCCTCAACATGATGGACAAGCTGGCCACCGCCGAGACCACCAAGGCCACCATCAAGAACGGCAAGGCCGACTGGAGCTACACCCAGGCCCAGGCCGGCACCTCGGTGAAGATCGAGGTCCTCGACAAGTACGGCGAGACCATCGCCACCAAGTACCCGGACGACATGTCCAAGGGCGACCACACCTTCTCCTGGGACGGCAAGGCCGACAACGGCACCGCCCAGGCCGAGGGGGGCGAATACACCCTGAAGATCACCGCCATCAACGCGGACGGGGCCAACATCACCACCAGCTCCAAGGGCCGGATCGAAGGCATCGTGACCGCGGTGACCAACGAGAGCGGCCAGAACATGGTCACCATCAACGGCGTCAAGGTCCCGATCTCGTCGGTGATCGGCGTCACCAACCCGCCGGCGACCACGACCACCACCAGCTAGGCCCCGCCGGCCTCCACCGAATGAACCGGGCGTTAGAAAGACGCCGACGCGGTCCCCCAGCCCGAGCGGCCCTCCGGACCCAAACGCAAACAGCGCTGAACCCCTCGCCAACAACTCTTCACGAGCAGGAATTCAGTCATGTCCATCAACAGCGCCATGCTCGCCGGCGTCTCCGGCCTGGTCGCCAACTCGTCGGCCCTGGCCGCGATCTCGGACAACATCGCCAACGTCAACACCGTCGGCTACAAGCGGTCGTCGGCCAACTTCTCGACCCTGGTCACCTCGCAGAGCAAGAACAGCACCTACAGCGCCGGCGGCGTCAAGGCGCTGACGCACCAGTTCATCAGCCAGCAGGGCCTGACCCAGTCGACGACCTCGAACCTCGATCTGTCGATCTCGGGTTCGGGCTTCTTCGTCGCCACCGAGAAGCCGGAAGGCCTGACCGCCACCGACACCCGCTCGTTCACCCGCGCCGGTTCGTTCCAGCTGGACAACCTGGGCTATCTGAAGAACGACGCCGGCCTGTACCTGCAGGGCTGGCTGGCCGATCCGGTCACCGGCTCCATCACGCCCGACCCGTCGGACCTGACCCAGCTGTCGTCGATCAACGTCGGCAGCGTCGGCGGCACCGCCGAGAAGACCACCCGCGTCGGCGTCAACGCCAACCTGCGGTCGGAACAGCCGGTCTCGGCCTCGGCCAGCTTCACCACGGGCGTCAAGACTGTGACCGACAGCGCCGGCGCCTCGCACAACTACACGGTCGCCTATTCCCCGACGGGCGCGGGCGACACCTATGACGTCAAGCTGTACGAAGGCACGAACCTGGTCTCGACCGGCACGGCCGCCTACGACCCGACCACCGGCGCCCTGACCACCTACACCCCGAGCGGCACGACGACCCCGTCGGCGGCCATCGGCATCGGCGGCGGCACGACGGTTTCCTTCGCCTCGCTGGGCGTCAACACCAAGACCGAAGTGGCGGCCGGCGGCGTCTATGACCCGACCAGCAACTCGATGTCGGACTACGCGCTCGACAGCACCACCGGCGTGAAGCCGGACTTCGAGATCCAGGTTCCGATCTCGGACTCCAAGGGCGGCCAGCGCAATGTCACCCTGTCGCTGCTCAAGGGCCCCGGCCCGAACGAGTGGTACGCCGAACTGCGCGCCAAGCCGGGCGACCTGGACAACAACGCCAACGGTCTGATCAGCTCGGGCAAGATCACCTTCACCACCGACGGCAAGCTGTCTTCGGTCGGCAACCTGTTCGGCGGCACCGATCCGACCTCGATCACCGTCGCGGCCTCGGATCCGACCGCCACCGGCGGCGGCCCCCGCTGGGCCGACAGCCTCGGCATCGACAGCCAGTCGGTGCAGATCGACCTGGCCAACGCCGCCGGCGGCCTGACCCAGTACAACAGCCAGTCGGTCGTGCAGTCGGTGAACACCAACGGTACGGCGTTCGGCAACCTGACCAACATCGAGGTCGACGAGGATGGCTACGTCTCGGCCATCTTCGACAACGGCGTCACCCGCCGCATCGCCCAGGTCGCCGTCGCCACCTTCTCGAATCCGAACGGCCTGAAGGGCGTCAACGGCAACGCTTATCGCGTCACCAACGAAAGCGGCACCTATAGCCTGAAGACCCCGGGCTCTGGCGGCGCCGGTTCTCTGGCTCCGTCGACGCTGGAAGCTTCGACCGTCGACCTGTCGACTGAATTCACCGGGCTGATCACTACGCAGCGTGCGTACTCGGCCTCGTCGAAAATCATCACCACCGCTGATCAGATGCTGGAAGAACTTCTGAGCATTAAGCGCTGATCATAGGTATTAACTGGTCTTAATCAGGGTGTTTCACATCGAGACACTCTGATGGCAGGAGAAAGTCCCATGTTTAGGTCTTTCTTTACTATTGGAATTAAGCCGCTGTTATTTCCCGGCGCCTATATTCCTCGTCAACAGTGATGGTTGTGGGAAAGGCGTAAAGCCATGTTGCAGCAGCAGCGCACGAACAGCCGGGGTGAAAAGTACGTCATCGGTCCGACCGGTGCGCCTCTTACCCTGTCGGATCTACCGCCCCCGGAAACCCAGCGTTGGGTGATCCGGCGCAAGGCCGAGGTGGTGGCCGCCGTTCGCGGTGGTCTCCTCTCGCTCGACGAGGCGTGCGATCGCTACAAGTTGACGAACGACGAGTTCCTCAGCTGGCAGCAGTCGATCGATCGCCACGGCCTGGCGGGACTGCGGACCACTCGGCTCCAGCAGTACCGGTAACGCGTGCAGAACTAAGCGGGCGCGAGGAGTTATGCTCCGAAAGCGCCCGAACGGTCTGGCCAGCGGCCGCGCCCCCAAGGGCGCGGCCGCGACCATTTGGCGCCTTCGCCAACTTCGTCCGGCCCCAAATCTAAAGTCCGCGTTAACCATCGACTGGGTAAATCCTGCCTAGCGACGGCGGGCTCCGGTCTGTCTCGTTTGCGCCCCGTTAGGACGCGGTTTGAGGGACAGGCCCAGTGGATAAATTCCTGAGCGCGATTCAGAGGTTCGGCGTTGGCCGGCTGGCCGCCCTGGCGGGCGTCGCCGTCGGCTCGATCGCCGTGCTGGCCGCGGTCGTCATGATGCTGGGCAAGCAGCCGAGCGAGCTGCTCTATTCCAACCTCGACCTCAAGGAAGCCTCGTCGGTCACTCAGGCGCTGGACCAGGCCGGCATCAAGTACGAGACCAAGGGCGACGGCTCGACCATCATGGTCGCCCGCGACAAGGTCAATTCGGCCCGCCTGCTGGTTTCGGGCAAGGGTCTCGTGACCTCGGGCTCGATCGGCTACGAGATCTTCGACAATTCCAACGCCATCGGCCAGACCGACTTCGTCCAGCAGCTGAACCGCCAGCGCGCCCTGCAGGGCGAGCTGGAGCGCACCATCCGCGGCTGGCAGGGCGTCCGCGACGTCCGCGTCCACCTGGTGCTGCCCAAGCGTCAGCTGTTCGAGGAAGACGCCGAGCAACCCTCGGCCGCCGTCACCATTGGCACCGCCGGCCGCGAACCGTCCTCCGAGATGGTCGCCGCCGTCCAGAACCTGATCGCCGGCTCGGTCCCGGGCATGAAGGGCGAGCGCGTCAACGTGATCGACGAGCGCGGCAAGACCCTGTCGGCCGGCGGCGACGAGAGCCTGGCCGGCAAGCTGGCCCAGGACCGCAAGTCGGAAGCCGAAGCCCGCATCGCCAAGAGCGTCAAGGACATGCTGGATGGCGTCCTGGGTCCGGGCAAGGCCCGCGTCACGGTCACCGCCGACCTCGACCTGAACCGCGTCACCACCCAGGAAAAGAAGTTCGATCCGGACGGCCAGGTCGTTCGCTCGGAAAGCACGAGCGCCAACAACAGCTCCGAGACCAAGAACGAAGACAACAGCGGCGTCACCGCCACCCAGAACATCCCCGGCGGCCAGGCCGGCGCCGGCCAGCCGGTCGGCTCCAGCTCGGGCGGCAACGAGACCACGACCAACTACGAGATTTCCGAGTCGGTCCGCACCGAGGTCACCGAGCCGGGCGCCATGAAGAAGGTCGCCGTGGCCGTTGCCGTGGACGGCGCCACCGCCGCTCCGGGCAAGGACGGCAAGTCGGGCGCCTACACCCCGCGCACCGCCGAGGAAATCCAGCAGATCGAAGAGCTGGTGAAGACCGCCATCGGCTACGACGCCGCCCGCGGCGACCAGGTCAAGGTGACCAACATCCGCTTCCCGACCGCCGAGGACCAGGGCCTGACCGAGCCGGGCCTGATGTCGGGCTTCGACAAGAACGACCTGATGCGCGTGGCCGAGATCGGCGTGCTGGCGATCGTCGCCCTGCTGATCCTGCTGTTCGCGGTCCGTCCGTTCCTGAAGAGCCTGAGCCAGCCCGGCGGTTCGCATCCGATCCAGATGGCCCTGGGCCACGAGGGCCAGGTGACGCGCATGGTCACCCTGTCGGACGGCAGCACCCAGCAGGTCGTGATCGACCAGTCGGGCGAGCCGATCGCCATCGCCGGCCCGACCTCGGACATCGACCAGCGTATCGACATCGCCAAGATCGAAGGCCAGGTTAAGGCGTCCTCGATCAAGCGCGTCTCGGAGTTCGTCGAGCGCCACCCTGAAGAGTCGGTCGCGATCCTGCGCAACTGGCTGCACGAGTCGGAGTGACGGAATGAAAGCCGCCGTCAACGACATCTCCAAGCTGGCCGGGCCCGAAAAGGCCGCCATCGTCCTGCTCGCCCTGGGCGAAGAGCACACCAGGATCTGGGAAGCTCTGGACGACGAGGAGATCAAGGAAGTCTCCCAGGCCATGGCCAGCCTGGGCACGGTCTCGTCGTCGGTGGTTGAAGAACTGCTGGTCGAGTTCGTTTCGGGCATGAGCTCGACCGGCGCGATCATGGGCTCGTACGAGCAGACGCAGCGCCTGCTGCAGTCGTTCATGCCGCCCGAGAAGGTCGACGCCCTGATGGAGGAGATCCGCGGTCCGGCGGGTCGCACCATGTGGGACAAGCTCGGCAACGTGAACGAGGCCGTGCTCGCCAACTACCTGAAGAACGAATATCCGCAGACCGTCGCCGTCGTGCTGTCGAAGGTGAAGAGTGACCACGCCGCCCGCGTCCTGGCCTGCCTGCCGGAAGACTTCGCGCTGGAGTGCGTCACCCGCATGCTGCGCATGGAGCCCGTGCAGCGCGAGATCCTCGACAAGATCGAGCAGACCCTGCGGATCGAGTTCATGTCGAACCTGGCGCGCACCTCCAAGCGCGACAGCCACGAGATGATGGCCGAGATCTTCAACAACTTCGATCGCCAGACCGAAGCCCGCTTCATCGCGGCCCTGGAAGAGCGCAACCGCGAGGCGGCCGAGCGCATCCGGGCCCTGATGTTCGTGTTCGAGGATCTGTCGAAGCTGGATCCGGGCGGCGTGCAGACCCTGCTGCGCGCCACCGGCAAGGAGCAACTGGGCCTGGCGCTGAAGGGCGCCTCGGACAAGCTGCGCGAGATGTTCTTCTCCAACATGTCCGAACGCGCCTCGAAGATCATGCGCGAAGACATGGAAAGCATGGGCCCGGTGCGTCTGAAGGACGTCGACCAGGCCCAGGTCGCCATGGTGCAGATCGCCAAGGACCTCGCCGCCAAGGGCGAGATCATGCTGGTCGGCTCCGGCACCGACGACGAACTGATTTACTGAGGCGCGCGCGATGACCAACGGAACCCACTATCAGCGCTTCGCCTTCGACACGGTCTTCGACGACCGTGGCGGGGTGGCCTACGAGGCTCCCAAGGTGAAGAAGAGCTTCACGCCGGAAGAGCTCGAGGAAGCCAAGGCCGAGGCCTTCGCCCAGGGCGAGCGTTCGGCCGTGGCCCGCGCCGAGCAGGAAGCCGCCCAGGCCATGAACGCCATCGCCCATGCCGTGCACGGCGCGATGTCGACCCTGGCCGCCGTCGCCCACGAGCACCGCGAAAGCTCGGCGCGCCTGGCCCTGGCCTGCGCCAACAAGATCGCCGACGCGGCCCTGGACCAGTTCCCCGAGGCCCCGGCTTCGGCGGCGTTGCTGGCCCTGGCCCGCGAGGTCGAGGCCTCGCCCAAGCTTTCGGTCCGGGTCGCGCCGCATCTGGTCGAGCGCACCCAGGCCGCCCTGGAACAGACCGCCCACGCCGTCGGCTTCCCAGGCGCGATCGTCGCCCGGGCCGATCCGGCCCAGCCGCCCGCCGCCTTCGTCCTCGACTGGGGCGACGGCCGGGCGGAATTCAATCCGGACGAGGCGGCGCAACGCGTCGCCCAGGCCCTGGAAGCCGCCATCGCGGCCGAAGGGCTCCATGCCGAACCCCTGCTTCCTAGCGAAGGCTGACCGCCATGTCCGACGACCTCACCCTGAACGACTTCAACGGCGGCATGCTGGCCTCGGAGATCCCGGTCGAGCTGAGCGACAAGATCGCTTCCGACCTGGCCCCGGTGTTCGACGTTCCCGTCAACATCTCGGCCGTGCTCGGCCGCTCCAACATGTCGGTGGCGCAGCTGCTGCAGCTGCAGGCCGGCTCGATCCTCGAGCTCGACCGCAAGGTCGGCGAGGCGATCGACATCTACGTCAACAACCGCTTGGTCGCCCGGGGCGAGGTCGTCGTCGTCGACGAGCGCCTGGGGGTGACCATGACGGAAATCATCAAGGACGGCGACGCCGCGGGCTAAGCCCCGGTTTCGAAGTCCCTCGTAGTCCGCGCCCTTCGAAAACAGGGCGAAGCAGTAGAAGATCGGTCCGGAAGGGCCGCCCGGAGACAAGACAATGCGCCTCTTGGTCGTTGGTAAACTGAACGGTCAGCTCTCGGTCGCCGTGAAGATGGCGATGAACGCGGGGGCCAAGGTCTCGCACGTCGAGACCACGGAGCAGGCGACCAACGCGCTGCGGGCGGGGCAGGGCGCCGACCTGATGATGGTCGACTACGGCCTCGACATCGCCGGCCTGATCCTAGCCAACGAGAGCGAGCGCATCCGGGTGCCGGTCGTGGCCTGCGGCGTCGACGCCGACCCGATGCGCGCCGCCGCCGCCATCAAGGCCGGGGCCAAGGAATTCATCCCGCTGCCGCCGGACGCAGAGCTGATCGCCGCCGTCCTGGCCGCGGTGACCGACGACAACCGCCCGATGATCGCCCGCGACCCGAACATGGAGCAGGTGATCAAGCTGGCCGACCAGGTCGCGCCGTCCGACGCCTCGATCCTGATCACCGGCGAAAGCGGCTCGGGTAAGGAAGTGATGGCCCGCCACGTCCACGCCAAGTCGCGTCGGGCCAAGGCGCCGTTCATCAGCGTCAACTGCGCCGCCATCCCCGAGAACCTGCTGGAAAGCGAGCTGTTCGGCCACGAGAAGGGGGCCTTCACCGGCGCCCTGGCGCGCCGCATCGGCAAGTTCGAGGAAGCCAACGGCGGCACCCTGCTGCTGGACGAAATCAGCGAAATGGACGTGCGCCTGCAGGCCAAGCTGCTGCGCGCCATCCAGGAGCGCGAGATCGACCGCGTCGGCGGCACCAAGCCGGTCAAGGTCGACATCCGCATCCTCGCCACCAGCAACCGCAACCTCGTCGATGCGGTCAAGGAAGGCGTGTTCCGCGAAGACCTGCTCTACCGCCTGAACGTCGTGAACCTGGCCCTGCCGCCCCTGCGCGAGCGCCCGGGCGACATCCTGAATCTGTGCGAGCACTTCGTGAAGAAGTACTCGGCCGCCAACGGCATCGACCTGAAGTCGATCTCGGCCGAGGCCAAGCGCCGCCTGATCGCCCACCGCTGGCCGGGTAACGTCCGCGAGCTGGAAAACGCCATGCACCGCGCGGTGCTGCTGTCGACCGGCCCGGAGATCGAGGAATTCGCTATCCGCCTGCCGGACGGCCAGCCCCTGGCCCCCGCGCCGGATGCGGCCGTGGCCCGCGGCGCCTCGATGGCGGCGGCCGAGGCCGTGGCCTCGGCGGCGACGCGCAATTTCGTCGGCCAGACGGTCGCCGAGATGGAGCAGACCCTGATCATCGACACCCTGGAGCACTGCCTAGGCAACCGCACCCACGCGGCCAACATCCTGGGCATCTCGATCCGCACCCTGCGCAACAAGCTCAAGGAATACGGCGACGCTGGCGTCAGCGTCCCGCCGCCGCAGGGTGGCGTGGGCGCCGCCGCCTAAACCTTAAGTGCGTAACGCCGTTCGGCGCCCGCGACGATCGGTCCGGCGCCGAACATGGCTAATTTGGATTAAGGAGATGGCGAGCCGCCCCAAATCGCTTCAAGCGGGACGGTTCGACCCCATAGACTGCGATAAGGCTCTCCATGGCTGACGCCGCCGCCCCCAAGGCCGGAACCTCCCTGCCCAGCGCCAAGTCGCTGTGGGAAGGCATTCTGCGCGGCGAGATGGGCCTGGCCGTCGGCGTCGTCGGCATCATCGTCCTGCTGATCCTGCCGGTCCCGCCGTTCCTGCTGGACATCCTGCTGGCCGTGTCGCTGACCGGCTCGGTGCTGATCCTGATGACGGCGGTGCTGATCAAGAAGCCGCTGGAATTCACCTCGTTCCCGACCGTCCTGCTGGTCGCGACCCTGTATCGCCTGGGCCTCAACATCGCCTCGACCCGCCTGATCCTGGGCAATGGTCACGAGGGCGGCCACGGGGCCGGCGCGGTCATCGCCGCCTTCGGCAACCTGATGATGCAGGGCAACTTCGTCATCGGCGTCATCGTCTTCATCATCCTGGTGGTGGTGAACTTCATGGTCGTCACCAAGGGTTCGGGCCGGATCGCTGAAGTCGCGGCCCGCTTCACCCTGGACGCCATGCCCGGCAAGCAGATGGCCATCGACGCCGACCTGTCGACCGGCCTGATCGACCAGGAAGGCGCCAAGCTCCGCCGCAAGGAGCTGGAGCAGGAAAGCACCTTCTTCGGCGCCATGGACGGCGCCAGCAAGTTCGTGAAGGGCGACGCCGTCGCCGGCCTGATCATCACCGGCATCAACATCGTCGGCGGCATCCTGATCGGCGTCGTGCAGCACAAGGTGCCGATCGGCGAGGCGGCCTCGACCTACACCCTGATGACCATCGGCGACGGCCTGGTCAGCCAGATCCCGGCCCTGATCATCTCGATCGCCGCCGGTCTGGTGGTCTCCAAGGCCGGCGTCGAAGGCAGCGCCGACAAGGCCCTGACCACCCAGCTGGCCATGAACCCGGTCGCCCTGGGCATGGTCTCGGCCTCGTCGGGCGTCATCGCCCTGATCCCCGGCATGCCGATCCTGCCCTTCGCCGGCCTGGCGGTCGGCGCTGGCTATCTGGCCTATCGGAGGGCCCAGGCGGCAAAGCTGGCCCCGGCCAAGGAGGCGGCCGCGGCGGCGGCCCAGGCCGCCGCCGACGCGCCGTCCGAGCCCGAGGAAGAGCCGATCAGCGCGGCCCTGGCCATCGACGACGTCAAGATCGAGCTGGGCTACGGCCTGCTGACCCTGATCAACGACCTGGAAGGCCGCCGCCTGACCGACCAGATCCGCGCCCTGCGCAAGACCCTGGCCACCGAGTTCGGCTTCGTCATGCCGCCCGTGCGCATTCTCGACAACATGCGCCTGGCCAACCAGGGCTACGCCATCCGCATCAAGGAGATGGAAGCGGGCCTGGGCGAAGTGCGCCTGGGCCACCTGATGGCCATGGACCCGCGCGGCGGCCAGGTGGAGCTGCCGGGCGAGCACGTGCGCGAGCCCGCCTTCGGCCTGCCGGCCACCTGGGTTTCGGACGACCTGCGCGAGGAAGCCACCTTCCGCGGCTACACCGTCGTCGATCCGGCCACCGTGCTGACCACGCACCTGACCGAGATCCTCAAGGAGAACATGGCCGACCTGCTCTCCTACGCCGAGGTGCAGAAGCTGCTGAAGGAGCTGCCGGAGAACCAGAAGAAGCTGGTCGACGACATGATCCCGTCGGTGGTCAACGCCGCCACGATCCAGCGCGTGCTGCAGGCCCTGCTGAAGGAGCGCGTGTCGATCCGCGACCTGCCGCAGATCCTGGAAGGCATCGGCGAGGCCGCCCCGCACACCAGCTCGGTCACCCAGCTGGTCGAGCAGGTCCGCGCCCGCCTGGCCCGCCAGCTGTGCTGGGTCAATCGCGGCGACGACGGCGCCCTGCCGATCATCACCCTGTCGGGCGACTGGGAGCAGGCCTTCGCCGAAGCCTTGATCGGCCCCGGCGAGGACAAGCAGCTGGCCCTGGCCCCCTCGCGCCTGCAGGAGTTCATCCGCGGCGTCCGCGACACCTTCGAGCGCGCCGCCCTGCAGGGCGAGTCGCCGGTGCTGCTGACCAGCCCGGCCATCCGGCCCTACGTGCGCTCGATCATCGAGCGCTTCCGCGGCCAGACCGTGGTGATGAGCCAGAACGAGATCCACCCCCGCGCCCGTCTGAAGACGGTGGGGATGGTCTAGGCCGGCTTTACGGCCGGGCCTCAGGCTTGTTGATCAGCGTCGCCGACAGCCCCGCCTTCTGCACGCCCGGACAGCTGCCCGGGACATTGCAGTTGTAGGTGATGGTCGTGCAGCCGGTCATGACCAGCAGCACGGCGAGCGAAAGGGTGAGGCGCAAAGCCGACTCCTGCAAAATGCGGTTCTCTAGCTAGCGCCCCGCGAGCACGCCCACAACGTCGGCGCTTGCGCTTCCGGGAATAAGTCAGACAAATGGCCCCGCGGTGGGAAAGCCCACGCGTCAGGGGAGGACTACCGATGGGCTTCAACGCCTGGCGCCGGCGCTCGCTCGGCATCTGCGCATCGGCCCTGGCGCTGGCGTTGCTGGGCACGACGCCTGCCTTGGCCGCTCCCACGGGCAAGCAGGTCGAGATCGTCTCCAGCCTCAAGCCCTCCGCCCGCAAGGCCATTCCGCCCGCCTCGGCCCAGACCGCCTATCTGATGGTCTATTTCAAGGACGAGACCCACTCGGTCCACTTCGCCACCTCGCCCGACGGCTACGTCTTCACCGACGTCAACAATGGCGAGCCGGTGCTGCGCGGCGAGGGCGTGGCCGAGCAGAAGGGCGTGCGCGATCCGCATATCGTGCGCGGCCCCGACGGCGCCTTCTACCTGGCCCTGACCGACCTGCACATCTACGCCAAGCAGAAGGGCCTGCGCGCCGATCCGTGGGAGCGGCCGGAAAAGGACTACGGCTGGGGCAACAACCGAGCCCTGATCCTGATGAAGTCGTACGACCTGGTTCACTGGACCCACGCCATCGTGCGGGTCGACAAGCTGTTTCCGCAGCTGGGCGACATCGGCTGCGCCTGGGCGCCCGAGACGATCTACGATCCCGAGCGCAAGGCGATGATGGTCTATTTCACGACCCGGGTCGGCGCGGGCCGCAACTCTCTGGCCTACGCCTATGCCGATGAGGCCTTCACCACCCTGACCACCCAGCCCAAGCCGCTGCTGGCCCATCCCGACCCGGCCCAGAGCCTGATCGACGGCGACATCACCAAGGTCGGCGACACCTACCATCTGTTCGCGGTGGGCTACGACAAGCCCGCCGGCATCCGCCACGCGACGTCGAAGAGCCTGACCGGCGGCTATGTCTATGAGCCCGGCAAGATCGATCCCGAAGCCGTCGCCGCCGAGGCCCCGACCCTGTGGCGGCGGGCGGGGAGTGGCGCCTATGTCTTGATGTACGACGTGTTCGGAGCCAAGCCGAACAACATGGGCTTCTCGGAGACCACCGACTTCGTTCACTACAGGAACCTGGGCCGTTTCAACGACCCGGGCTCGCCGATGAAGGCGACCAACTTCCAGAGCCCCAAGCACGGGGCGGTGATCCCGGTCAGCCCGGCGGAGGTTGAGCGGCTGAAGGCGTGGTTCGTGGGGAAGTAGGGGAGGGCCCTAAGCCCCGAACGCCATGTGATAGGTCACCGACCCGCGCGGCGGGCGGCCCTTGAAGACCAGGCGCTGCAGGTAGGGCGAGGCTTCGCCGCCGTAGGTCAGGGCCTCGTCGGTCTCGAAGCCGAAACGGGCATAGTAGAGCGGAGAGCCCAGCAGCACGCAGCCAGCCGCGCCCATGGCCTGCAGTCGCTCCAGTCCCTCGCGGATCAGGGCCTGGCCGTGGCCTTCCTTCTGGCGGCCGGGCGCCACCGAGACGGGGCCCAGGCCGTACCAGTCGCCGGCCGAGATCGCGATGTCGACCGGCGAGAAGGCGATATGGCCGACGATCTCGCCGTCGTCCGCCTGGGCCACCAACGACAGCGACAGGGCCCCGGCCGCGCGCAGGGCGTCGACGATCAGGGCCTCGGTCTGGCTGCTGTAGGGGCGGCCCTCGAACGCGGCCGTGGTCACCGCGCCGATGGCGGCGATGTCTTCGGGGCGTTCGAGGCGGATGGTCATGGAATCTGGACCCTAGCGCGTCATCCAGGGGCGGGACTTGCCGGTCGGGGCGGCGGCGTCGGCCCGATCGACCTTGCCGCTGGAGGCCTTGGCGCCATGGCCATGGCGGCCCTGGGCGGCCTTCTTCAGGCGCAGGGCGCGCTGCATCGGGGTTTCGTTCGGCGGAGCGTCGTTAATCTCGTCGGTCATCCGGGCGCTTTAGCACGCCCAGGCGCCCCGCGTCCCGTCTGCTGGAAGCGGCGCCGAGGCGAGGGGCCTCAGGGAACCTCGTCCAGCGCCCACGGCCCGAAGGCGGCGCGACCGCGCAGGCGCACATAGTAGGCTGCGACCGCCGGCAGCATGTCGCGGTCGATGGGGGAGGCGGCCCAGCGGTGGACGGAAACGCCCAGCACGATGTCGGCCAGGGTGAAGGCCTCGCCGGCCGCGAAGGCGCCGGTGCGGTCGAGCTGGCGCTCCAGCACCGTCATGGCGGCGTTCCAGGCGCGGACGCTGGCGGCGATCTGCTCGGGATCGTCGAAGCCCGGCATACGGCGCACGAGGCCGGCGAAGGCGTAGCGCCAGGCGGTGTTGAGCTCGGTCGCCTGCCAGTCCATCCACTGCTCGACCCCGGCCCGGGCGCGGGGCTCATTGGGCAGCAAGGCCTGGCCGATATCGTGGCGCGAGGCCAGGTAGCGGCAGATGGTGTTGGATTCCCACAGTGGCCCGTGCTCGTCGAGGATCACCGGCACCAGGGCGTTGGGATTGAGCGCCAGGAAGGCCGGATCCTTCGTCGAGGCGTAGCCCGCCCCCCAGTCCTCGCGCTCATAGGCCAGGCCCAGCTCGTCGCAAGTCCACAGCACCTTGCGCACGTTCAGCGACGAGGTGCGGCCGAGGATCTTGAGCATGCGGTCCTCCTGCAATCGCCGCGATACCTAGCACCGCCGCCGCCGGGTGCGCTGCTGAAAAATGGTCGGATGCGCCGGCGCGACTCGTTATGTATTGGGGCTGCATAACGGAGATCGCCATGCTTCCCCGGTTCGCTTCTTTCGCCGCGCCGCTGCTGGCGGCCGGTCTGGCCCTGACCGGGCCGGCCGCGTTCGCCCAGGCCACGCCGACCCCGGCCGCGCCTGCCTGCGCCGGCGCCGGCGCCGAGGCCAGCCTGCCGCCAGAACTGGCCGCCTGGTCGGCCCGGGCCCCGCTTGCGGCGGCGACCTCGACTGCGGGCTTGTCCAAAGCGGCGCTCGTCCCCGGCCAGGCCTATGCCGCGGCCCTGTCGCCGACGCCGGACGTGGCCTATCCCAGCTCGCCAGAAAAGGCGGGCGACGTCGCCAGCTGGGGCGGGCTGTTCTACCTGCGGGTCGAAACGGCCGGCGTCTACGCCGTGGCCCTGGGCTCGGCCGCCTGGATCGACGTGCTGAAGGACGGCGCGGCGCTGCGTTCGGTGGGCCACGGCCACGGGCCGGCCTGCTCGAGCGTCCGCAAGATCGTCAGCTTCGACCTGACGCCCGGCGACCATGTGGTGCAGATCTCCGGCGCCGGCGACGCCGCCCTGACGATCCTGGTCGCCCGCAAGTCTTGACCGAAACGAAAACCGCGGCTCATCCAGGGATGGCCGCGGTCGTCGGATCTGGTTTTACACAGGGGAGGGGCGAAAGCCCCGCCGATCAATCCTCGTCCATCTTGAGGGCGGCGATGAAGGCTTCCTGCGGGATCTCGACCTTGCCGAACTGGCGCATCCGCTTCTTGCCTTCCTTCTGCTTGTCCAGAAGCTTGCGCTTCCGGCTGGCGTCGCCGCCGTAGCACTTCGCCGTTACGTCCTTTCGCAAAGCTCTCACAGTTTCGCGGGCGATGATCCGGCCGCCGATGGCCGCCTGGATCGGGATGACGAACATGTGCTGCGGGATGAGGTCCTTCATCTTCTCGCACATGCCCCGGCCGCGGCTCTCGGCGCGGCTGCGGTGGACCAGCATCGACAGGGCGTCGACCGGCTCGGCGTTGACCAGGATCGACATCTTCACCAGGTCGCCGGCGCGATAGTCCTCCAGTGCGTAGTCGAAGCTGGCATAGCCCTTCGAGATCGACTTCAGGCGGTCGTAGAAGTCGAACACCACCTCGTTCAGCGGCAGGTCATAGACGACCATGGCGCGGCTGCCGACGTAGGACAGTTCGCGCTGCACGCCGCGGCGGTCCTGGCAGAGCTTGATGACGCCGCCCAGGAACTCGTCCGGGGTGAAGATCGTCGCCTTGATCCAGGGCTCGGCGATCTCCTCGATCTGCATGACGTCCGGCATGTCGGCCGGATTGTGCAGGTCGATCTGCTCGCCGTCGCGCATCTTGATCTTGTAGACCACCGACGGGGCGGTCGCGATCAGGTCGAGGTCGAACTCGCGGCTCAGGCGCTCCTGGATGATCTCCAGGTGCAGCAGGCCGAGGAAGCCGCAGCGGAAGCCGAAGCCCAGGGCGGCGCTCGATTCCATCTCATAGGTGAAGCTGGCGTCGTTGAGGCGCAGCTTGCCGACGGCGGCGCGCAGGTCCTCGAAGTCGGCGGCGTCGACCGGGAATAGGCCGCAGAACACCACCGGCACGACTTCCTTGAAGCCCTTCAGGGCTTCGGCCGTCTGCTTCTTCTCGTCGGTGATGGTGTCGCCGACGGCGGCGTCGGCCACTTCCTTGATCGAGGCGGTGAAGAAGCCGACCTCGCCCGGGCCCAGCACCGAGACGTCGGTGGCCTTGGGCGTGAACACCCCGACCTTGTCGATGCGGTGGGTGGCGCCGGTCTGCATCATGCGGACCTGCTGGCCGGCCTTCAGCGTGCCGTCGAAGATCCGCACCAGCACGACCACGCCCAGATAGGCGTCGTACCAGGCGTCGACCAGCAGCGCCTTCAGCGGCGCGTTCGGGTCGCCCTTGGGCGAGGGCAGGCGCTTGACGATGGCTTCCAGCACGTCGGGGATGCCGATGCCGGTCTTGGCCGAGCATTCGACGGCGTCCGAGGCGTCCAGGCCGATGACGTCCTCGATCTGGGCCTTGACCCGCTCGACGTCGGCGGCCGGCAGGTCGACCTTGTTGAGGACCGGGACGATCTCGTGGTTGTTGTCGATGGCCTGGTAGACATTGGCCAGGGTCTGGGCTTCCACGCCCTGCGAGGCGTCGACGACCAGGATCGAGCCTTCGCAGGCGGCCAGCGAGCGCGACACCTCGTAGGCGAAGTCGACGTGCCCGGGTGTGTCCATCAGGTTCAGGACATAGGTCTCGCCGTCATTGGCCTTGTAGTTCAGGCGCACGGTCTGCGCCTTGATGGTGATGCCGCGCTCCTTCTCGATGTCCATGTTGTCGAGAACCTGGGCGCTCATCTCACGCGCGGTCAGGCCGCCCGTGGTCTGAATCAGGCGGTCGGACAGGGTCGACTTGCCGTGGTCGATGTGGGCCACGATCGAGAAATTGCGGATCTTGTCGAGGGGCGTAGAGCTCATTCGCGTGCGTCTATCACATTTGGCCCGCTTCGCGAGGGCCCGTGACGGGTTTGCGTCATCGACCCCGTTCACGCGGCGCGCCAAATCGTCTAATCCGACCCCATGATCCAGCGTCGACGCCCCGTCCCCTTCGAACTCGGCCCCGTGCACTTCATCGGCATCGGCGGCATCGGCATGTCCGGCATCGCCGAGATCATGATCCGCATCGGCTACACCGTGCAGGGCAGTGATGCGAAAGCCAGCGCCAACACCGAGCGGCTCGAGAAGCTGGGCGCGCGCATCTTCATCGGCCAGGACGCCAGCAACGTCGAAGGCGCTTCGGCGATCGTCTATTCGACGGCGATCAAGGCCGACAACGTCGAGATGGCCGCCGGCCGCGACAAGCGCCTGCCGCTGGTTCGCCGCGCCGAGATGCTGGCCGAGCTGATGCGCCTTCAGTTTTCCGTGGCCGTGGGCGGCACGCATGGCAAGACGACCACGACCTCGATGGTCGCGGCCCTGCTCGACGCCGGCGGCCTGGACCCGACCGTGGTCAACGGCGGCATCATCAACGCCTACGGCACCAACGCCAAGGTCGGCGAGGGCGACTGGATCGTCGTCGAGGCCGACGAGAGCGACGGCTCGTTCCTGAAGCTGAAGTCGACGGTGGCCATCGTCACCAATATCGACGCCGAGCACCTGGATCACTGGGGCGACTTCGACGCGGTGAAGAAGGGCTTCCAGGACTTCATCGAGAACATCCCGTTCTACGGTTTCGCCGCCGTCTGCACCGACCATCCGGAAGTGCAGGCCCTGACCTCGCGGATCGAGAACCGCCGCCTGGTCACCTACGGCACCAACCCGCAGGCGGAAGTGCGCGTCTCCAACGTCGAGATGGGCCCCGAGGGCGCCAGCTTCGACATCGCCATCTCGCCGCTGGAGGGCGAGACGATCCGCTACGAAGGCCTGAAGATGCCGATGGCTGGCCACCATAACGTGCTCAACGCCACCGCCGCCGTGGCCGTGGCCCGCGAGCTGGGCGTCGACGCCGAGGGCATCCGCGCGGGTCTGGCGGCCTTCGGCGGGGTCAAGCGCCGGTTCACGACCACGGGCGTCGCCAATGGCATCCGCGTGGTCGACGACTACGGCCACCACCCGGTCGAGATCGCCGCCGTGCTCAAGGCCGCCCGCGCGGTCAGCCAGGGCAAGGTGATCGCCGTGGTCCAGCCGCACCGCTACACCCGCCTGCGCGACCTGATGACCGAGTTCAGCAGCTGCTTCAACGACGCCGACACAGTGGTCGTCGCCGACGTCTACACGGCCGGCGAGCAGCCGATCGAGGGGGTCGATCGCGACCACCTGGTCGAGGGCCTCAAGAAGTTCGGCCACCGCCGGGCCCTGCCGCTGGAAAGCCCGGCGGCCCTGCCGGCCCTGATCGCGGCGGAAGCCACGAGCGGCGACCTGGTGGTGCTGCTGGGGGCCGGGGACATCACCTCCTGGGCCTACGCCCTGCCGGGCCAGCTGGAAGCGCTGGCGAAGTGAATCAAACGATCTCCCTGACCGACCTACGCGATGAAATGCACCGCATCGCCACGGTCATGGGAGCGCCGATCGACCTTCTAGCGAATTGCGATGGCCCTGATCGCGGCGGCTACAGGATTAGCCTGGGCGCGGACGCCGAAAGCTTGAGGCTGACCTACAGCGAGAAGGACGATGTCGATCTTCTCGTCGAGAGCTCTGACCCAGCAGTCGTGCTCGAAGCACTGTTCGTGAAGGTCACGGAAAGCTGGGCGCCGAGCCTTGTCGAGCAAGGCGACGTCGTGATCGATCCGGAGGGCGTTTTGGAGCTGCTGACAAAGCCGAGCACAGACATAGGCCTCATGGCTTTAGCGCATCATGTCTCTACGAGTCGGGTGCAAGAGGAACTCCTCGGCCGCGTCGATGCCGCTTGGAGATCGCGCCAATCGGCTAAGAACCTTCAACGTCTTCAACAAATTCAAGATTTCTTCGACAAATGACCGCCTGGAAAGTCAATCTCCCCGCCGTACGCGGCAAGCTGCTGATCGACGAGGCCTTGGCCCCGTTCACCTGGTTCCGCGTCGGCGGGCCGGCCGACGTGGTGTTCCTGCCGGCCGACGAGCAGGATCTGGCCGACTTCCTGAAGGCCCTGGATCCGGCCGTGCCGGTGATGGCCATCGGCGTCGGCTCGAACCTGCTGGTCCGCGACGGCGGCGTCGAGGGCGTGATCATCCGCCTGGGCAAGGGCTTCAACGGCGTCGAGGCCCTGGGCGACAATCGGATCAAGGCCGGCTCGGCCGTTCCCGACGCCATCCTCGCCCGCAAGGCGGCGGAAGCCGGCATCGCGGGGCTGGAGTTCTACGCCGGCATCCCCGGCACGATCGGCGGCGCGGTGATCATGAACGCCGGCTGCTACGGCTCGGAGACCGTCAACGTGGTCAAGTCGGTGCGCGTCATGGACCGCGCCGGCCAGGTGAGTGAACTGCCGGTCGAGGACCTGCACTACACCTACCGTCACAGCGCCCTGCAGGACGGCGAGACGGTCATCGTGCTTGATGCGATCTACGAGGGAGCCGCCGACGAGCCGGCGGCGATCAAGGCGCGCATGAGCGAGATCACGTCGCGTCGCGAGACCACCCAGCCGATCCGCGAAAAGACCGGCGGCTCGACCTTCAAGAACCCGCCGGGTCACTCGTCGTGGAAACTGGTCGACGAGGCCGGCTGGCGCGGCAAGCCGTTCGGCGGGGCGATGTTCAGCCCGCTGCACAGCAACTTCCTGATCAACACCGGCGAGGCCTCGGCGGCCGACCTGGAAGGCCTGGGCGACACCGTCCGCGCCGACGTGCTGGCCAAGACCGGGGGGCAGCTGGACTGGGAAATCAAGCGGATCGGGCGTCCGGCCTGACGGCCGGCCCCCTCAGTCGCACCGCGACAGCTCCCCCAGAGGGGGAGCATCTTGTTGGCGCGGCGCTTCTAGATCCTCCCCCTCTGGGGGAGGTGGCCCGGAGGGCCGGAGGGGGCTTTCGCCGGCCTCACACGTCCTTCTTCGACAGATACGCCTCGACATCGATCTCCTTCTCCCACCGCGCCACGGCCGTGGCGATCGACAGGTCGCAGGTCACGTTCGGCACGGTGCGGATCATGTCGAGGATGCGGTCGAAGGGCAGGATGAAGCCGACGATGATCGCCGTCTGGGTCGGGCCGATGCCGATGGTCGCCAGCACCGCCGCCAGCACGAATAGCGAGCCCGAAGGCACCGGGGCCACGCCCATGGCGACGATGGTGGTGGTCACCGCCACCAGGGCGTAGTCGGCCAGGGTCAGGTGCACGCCGAAGGCCTGGGCGGCGAACAGGGTCAGCATGGCCACGTACATCGCCGTGCCGTCCATGCCGATGGTCGCCCCCAGCGGCAGGACGGTGGAGGACACCGACGGCTTGATGCCCAGATTGTCCTCGGCCACCCGGATCGCCACCGGCAGGGTGGCCGAGCTGGACGAGGTGGAGAAGCCCACGAGGATCGCGTCCATGCAGCCGCGATAGAACGGCAGCAGCGGCAGCCAGGCCCCCAGGCGCACGACGGCGGCGTGGGTGACGAAGGTTTGGATCGCCGCCCCGATGATCACGCAGACCCCCAGCTTGGCGACGTGCAGGAAGGTCTCGGGACCGTTCGTGCCCATGACCACGGCGATCAGGGCGAACACCCCGAAAGGCGCGGTCTCCATCACGAAGCCGACGATGCGCAGCATCACCTCGCTGGCGCTGGCCAGCAGCCTGGCGACCGGCTCGCCGCTTTCTCCCGCCACGATCACCCCGGCCCCGACCAGCACGGCGAAGAAGATGATCGCCAGGGTCTCGCCCTCGGCCAGGGCGTTGATCGGATTGAGCGGCACGATGCCGATGAACAGCTCGGCCGGCGACTTGGGCGTGGCCACCGCCTGGGGGGCGGCGTTGTGCAGATCGGCGCCGACGCCGGGACCGAGCAGGCTGGCGACGATCAGGCCGATGGTCACCGCGATCAGGGTGGTCAGCACGTACATGGCGATGGTCTTGACGCCGATGCCGCCCAGCCGCTTGGCGTCGCCCAGCTGGGCCACGCCCGAGGCGATGATCACGAACACTAGCGGCGCCACCATCATACGGATCAGCCGCACGAAGATCTCGCCGATCCATTTGAGGCTGGTCGCCCCTTCGCCCCAGACATAGCCGACCACGGCCCCAACCACGAGGGCGGCCAGGATCCGCTTCCACAGCGAGATCCCGAACCAGACCTGCAGCGGGTTCTTGCGAGATGGAGGGGGCGGCGCGGCGGCGAGGGCGTCGGTCATGCCTGCCAGAGCACGGCGTTATGCGAGGTGGGTCAAGCCCTCACAGCCACAGCTCCTCGGCGTCGACGCCATCCCCCCAGAACCCCGCGGCGGGCGGCACGATCCGTCCGGCCTCGACCCGCAGGCCGCCGGGATGGTCTTCCTTTAGCCACCACGGTCCGTCGAGGTCGGCGAAGGCGCAGTCGGCGGCCAGGTGCAGGGCCGGCGCGATGGCCAGGGACGAGGCGACCATGCAGCCGGTCATCAGGGTGAAGCCGAGGTCCTTGGCGGCCCGCAGCATCGCCAGCGCCTCGGTCAGGCCGCCGGACTTGTCGAGCTTGAGGTTCACCGCCTGGTAGCGGGCGCGCAAGGCCGGCAGGTCGGCGGCGGTGTGCACCGACTCGTCGGCGCAGATCGGGAAGGGCGGGGCGTAGCCTTCCAGGGCCGCGTCCTCGCCGGCCGGCAGGGGCTGTTCGACCAGGGCGATGTTGAGGCGCGACAGCTGGTCTTCCAGTCCGCGCAGGATCTCGAAGGTCCAGCCCTCGTTGGGATCGACGATCAGGGCGGCGTCGGGGGCGGCCTGCGCCACGGCGGCCAGGCGCGCGGCGGGATCTTCGGCCGACAGCTTGATCTTGATCAGCGGCGCGTCGGCGACCTTGCGGGCCGCGGCGGCCATGGCGTCCGGCGTATCCAGGCTGACGGTGACGGCGGTGACCAGCGACGCCGGGACGGCCAGGCCGGTGCGGGCGGCGACGGAGACGCCGTCCTGCTTGGCCCGCAGGTCCCAGATCGCGCAGTCCAGGGCGTTGCGCGCCGCGCCAGCCGGCAACAGGGCCAGGGCTTCGGCGAGGCCGCCGCCCATGGCGATCAGGCGGGCGGCGGGGGCCAGCTGCGCCTCGACGCCGGCGACCGTCTCGCCGTAGCGGGCGTAGGGCACGCTCTCGCCGCGGCCGATGTGTCCACCGTCGGCGATCTCGACCACCACGACCTCGGCGGCGGTCTTGACCCCGCGCGAGATGCGGAACGGGGCGGCGAGCGGGTGGCTGACGGGGCGGACGGCGACGAGACGGCTCATGCCCCTGGCTTGGCGCCGTTCGAACGCTTTGGCGAGAGGGGGGAGAGGCTCAGCGTTTGTCGAAGCGCGGGATCGGCGAGTCGGCGCGGCGCTGGGCCATCACCTGCAAGGCCAGGCGCGGGCGGATCACGAACAGGCCGGCCCAGACAAGCAGCACGCCGGCATAGGAGATCGAGCCCCAGACCCCCGTCGGACGGCCCGGACGGCCGGCGCGAACACGGCGGGCGCTGCGGACGGGAGCGTCGAAGTACTGGGTCATGGCGATGTCGGTCATGGCTTCCTCCGTGGACCTCGCCAACCTGCGCCGCAGGTGCGTCAGAACTGGACGTATAGCCGAACGCCGATGTCGTCCCTATGTCAGGGGCGAAATACCTCTGTCGGAGTTCCCATGTCGAAGCCTGTCACCATCAACATCCCCCACGAACTCGGCGTGGCCGAGGCCAAGCGGCGGATCGAGAGCGGCTTCGAGCAGCTGGGCGCCCAGATCCCCGGCGGCCTGGCCAACGTCACCAAGGCCTGGCGCGACGACGTGCTCGACTTCTCGGCCATCGTCATGGGGCAAAACATCACCGGCAAGCTGAACGTGGCGGCCAACGTCGTGCTGGTCGAGATCGTGCTGCCGGGCCTGCTGGGCATGATCGCCGGCAAGATCACCGGCCAGGTGAAGAAGCAGGGCACGCTGCTGCTCGAGAAGAAGTAGGGCGCGCGCAGGATTGGAATGGGGGGCGGGGGGCAATCTTCGGTTGTTTCTACGCCGATGAGCTCGCTAAATGGCGAAGCTTGATCGATCCGTGGATTCAGCCGTGTCGCTAGAACCCAATCTGCCCTTTGAGTTCGTAGTTCATGGCACCGCTATCAGCCTCCAGGGCTCAAGCGGATCTAGGCGTGACTGGAAGCAAACGATTCAGGAAGCAGCGCGGGCCGCGCTCCCTGAAGGATCTTGGCTTTTGACCGATCCCCTTGCTGTTACGATCTTCATCTTCCCCGGCGCTGAGATGCAAGGCGACGTCGATAATCGAGTGAAGCCGATCTTGGATGCCATGGTACGCTGCGTTTACAGCGATGACGAAATCGTCGAGCGAGTGGTGGTGCAAAAATTTGAGCCGGGGCGCGTCTTCGCCTTTCAAAGTCCGTCCATTACCCTGGTTACAGCCCTAGAAGCCGATGACCCAGTGATCTACGTCCGGATCACGGACGATGTTCATGAGGAGCTATCGTAATGGCGTCGGCAGTATTGAATGAGCAAGCGATGCTCGACAGCCTCGAAGCCCGTTGGGCCAGCGAGGGCTATCAGCTGATCCGCGAACCGAAACGAGAGCAACTCCCAGCGTTCTTACGAGGTTTTCAGCCCGACGCTATCGCGGTTGGCCGTGCACCCTCCTTGGTGATCGAGGTCATGCGTAGCCGCAGTCCCTCCGCCGACACTAAGGTAAGGCAACTGCAAAGTCTGTTCGCAGATCATCCCGAATGGCGTCTGGAAGTCATCTATGCTTCGCCGGAAGGCGTGCCGATGACGATCGCGACAAACCAAGAGGTGCGGGTCGCGTTGGACGAGGTGCGTCGCGTTACAGATGTCGCACCTCGTGCCGCGCTCTTGATGGCCTGGTCGATTCTTGAAGCGATTTGCCGTCGGCTCGAGCCGAATTTGATGGCTCGGAGCCTCAGTCCTCGATCGTTGATCGATGTCGTCATCTCGACGGGCCGATTGCCGCAAACAGAATTCCAATTTCTTAGACAGATGGCCGACATGCGTAACGCCGTCGCTCATGGGCTGTTGGACCGCGAACCCTCGCGCGCCGAAGTCCAGCGTTTGATTCAAATATCCGACACGCTCAATGGCGAACCCAGGCCAGTTTAAGGCCAGAGACGGTAGCTGCCGTTCATGTTCTTGAGGCTCGCTTGCGCGGCGCGGCCTTCGCGGTCGAGGTCTTGGCGGCGGGCTTCTTCGCGGGCGCCTTGTTCTTCTTCTCGCGCAGGGCGGTGACCTGCTCCAGCCGGTCGTGCGCGCGCTCGGCGGCCGCCTTGCACTGGGCGTGGTAGGCGTCGAGCTCCTTCTCCGACAGCTTCTCGATGCCGACGAAGTCGTTGTCGGCGGTCGAGGTCAGGATCAGCTCGTCGAGCTTGGCCTGGACGGCCTCGCTGTCGCGGTTCTGGGTGTTCTGGATCAGGAACACCATCAGGAAGGTGATGATCGTGGTGCCGGTGTTGATCACCAGCTGCCAGGTCTCGGAGAACTTGAAGATCGGCCCCGAGACCGCCCACAGGATCACCAGCCCCAGGCAGGCCAGGAAGGTGACGGGGCGGCCCGTCACCTGGGCGGTGGCGTTGGCGAACTTGGCGAAGAACTTGTCCAACGGCGGGCTCCAGCGTTTGCTGTCAAACGCCACAGCTCGGTGTTCCGTTCAGAGCCTTCTGGGATCGTGGTCGTGGCGGCCCAGGCTCTCGAACTTGCCTTCCTCGGCCTTGGTGACGAACTGCGCGGCCACCAGCCAGGCCTTCACGGGCCGCAGGGTCGCCAGACAGCCGACGATCAGGGCCGGGAAGACGGTGACGAAGTGCACCCAGATCGGCGGCCGGTAGACCACCTCGATCCAGGCGAAGACGGCGATGACCAGGATGCCGACGCCGCTCATCACGAAGAAGGCCGGGCCGTCGGCCGGTTCGGCGAAGCCGTAGTCGAGGCCGCAGCGGTCGCAGGCCGGGGCCAGGCCGAGAAAGCCCTTGAACAGCTTGCCCTCGCCGCAGCGCGGGCAGCGCTGGCGCAGGCCGCTGATCACCGGCGGCGGCGGATCGAAAACCTGGTGACCGGTCGTCATGACCCCTACCTACAATCCGAAAATTGATCCATACATTACCGCGTAAATGTATGGATCAATGATGGGCGACGCAAGAGAGGCCGCGCTGCCGCCGGGGGCGACCTGGCTGCGGCGCGTGGACGCGGGCGAGGGTCCGATCTATCGGCGGCTGTTCGAGGCCTTGCGCGGGGCGGTCGCGGACGGCGAGCTTTCGGCCGGCGAGCAGTTGCCGCCGCAGCGGACGGTGGCGGCCCTGCTGGGCGTCGACTTCACCACGGTCACCCGGGCCTACGCCCTGGCCCGCGAGCAGGGGCTGGTGGAGGGGGCGGCCGGGCGCGGCACCTTCGTGCGCCGGCGGGCGGGCGAGGAGGAGGCCGGCCTGATCGACCTGTCGATGAACCTGCCGCCGCAGCCCGAGGGGCTGTCGCTGGCGGCCCTGCTGCGCGAGACGACGGCGGCGGTGCTGGCCCGTACCGACCCGGCCACCCTGATGGCCTATCACGCCGGCCCCGGTTCGCTGGCGCAGCGGGCGGCGGGCGCGGCCTGGCTGGCGCCGGGCGTTGGCGCGGTGGATCCTGAGCGGATCGTGGTCTGCGCCGGCGCCCAGGCGGCGCTGTCGGCGATCCTGGCGGTCGAGACCGTTCCGGGCGACGCCGTGGTGGTCGAGGCCCTGACCTATCCCGGCCTGCTGGCGGCCCTGGCCGCGCGGGGCCTGCGCGCGATCGCCTGTCCGATGGACGGGGAGGGGATCGTTCCCGAGGCCCTGGCCGAGCGTTTAGCGACTAGCGGCGCGCGACTCGTGGTCGTCACCCCGACCTGGCAGAACCCGACCACGGCGACCATGAGCCCCGCCCGGCGCGCCGCGGTGGTCGAGGCCTGCGCGCGGGCCGGCGCCCGCATCGTCGAGGACGACGCCTATGGCCGCTTGCCCTATCCGGCGCCGGCGGCGCCGGCCAGCCTGGCGCCCGAGCGGGTCTGGCACGTCGCTACCCTGGCCAAGGCCCTGACCCCGGGCCTGCGCATCGCCTATGTCGCCGCCCCTGACGCGGCGTCCGCCGAGCGTCTGGCCGCTGCCGGCCACGCCCTGTGCCAGATGCCTGCGCCGCTGATGGCCGCGGTGGCGACGGCCTGGATCCGTGATGGGACGGCGCAGGCGATCCTGGCCGGGGTGCGGGCCGAGGCGACCGCCCGCCGCGTCCTGGCCGCCGAACTCCTGCCCTCGGCGCAAGGACCGGCGGGCTGCCTGCACGTCTGGCTGGACCGACCGGCGACGGCGCCCGAGGGTCTGTCGCTGGCGCCCGCCTCGCTGTTCGCCGCGCCGGAGATCCTCACTGATGGCGCGCGATTGTCGCTGGGCGCGCCGGGCAAGCGGAGCGTGCTCGCGTCGGCGCTGCGGCGCGTCGCGGCGTCGCTGACCTGACGCGCACGAAAAAGGGGCGGACCCGGAAGTCCGCCCCTCGATCGTCTCTGGCCAGCCGGATCAGTGATCCTTGCTGACCAGCACCGGCTGCTCGTGCGCGCCCGGCGCCGGATGGTGGTGCGAGTGGCCGAACACCTTGCCCATCACCTTGTTCGACCAGTTCTTCACCTGGTCCATGAACACGAACACCACCGGGATGTAGAGCAGCGACAGGAAGGTCGAGGTGATCAGGCCGCCGATGACAGTGATCGCCATCGGGGCCCGGAACTCGACGTCGGCGCCGAAGCCCACGGCGACCGGCACCATGCCCGCGCCCATGGCCACGGTGGTCATCAGGATCGGCCGGGCCCGCTTGTGAGCCGCGTCGATCAGGGCCTCGCGCCGGGTCATGCCGTCCTTCATCGCCATGATCGCGTACTCGACCAGGAGGATCGAGTTCTTGGCGGCGATGCCCATCAGCATCAGGATGCCGATCAGGCTCGACATCGAGAAGCTGCTGTTGACCAGCTTCAGCAGGGCGAAGGCGCCGCCGATGGCCAGGGGCAGGGCGGCCATGATGGTCACCGGGTGGGCGAAGCTGCGGAACAGCAGCACCAGCACGACGTACATCAGCAGCAGGCCAGTCACGAGGGCCATGACGAAGCCGGAGATCATCTCGGCGATGAACTCGGCGTCGCCGGCGGCCACTTCCTTGACGCCGGTCGGCAGGCTCTTGACCGAGTCCAGGGCGTGGACGCGCTTGGACGCGTCGCCGACCACGATCCCGTCCAGCTCGGCGGTGATCTCGGCCACGCGCGAGCGGTCCTGGCGGTTGATCTGCGAGGGGCCGGCGCCGAAGCGGATGTCGGCCACCGCATTCAGCGGCACCGAGGCCCCGCTGGACGAAGGCACCTTCAGCGTCTCCAGCACCGACAGGTCCTGCAGGGCGTTCTGGGTCAGGCGCAGGCGGATCGGCACCTGGCGGTCGCCCAGATTGTACTTGGGCAGGGACTGGTCGATGTCGCCGATGGTCGCCACCCGCACGGCCTGCGAGATCGCGCCGGCCGAGACGCCCATGCGGGCGGCCTGGTCGGGGCGCGGGGTGACGATGATCTCCGGACGGGCGATCGAGGCGGTGTTGACCACGTTGGCCAGGCCCGGGACCGTGCGCATCTCGGCCTCGACTTTACGGGCGGCGGCCTCGAGCTCGGGACCGTCGTCGCCGACCAGCCGCAGGGTATAGCTGCCGCCGTCGCCGGGGCCGCCGCCGCTGTTGCTGCCCGCGCCGATGCGCGCGCCGGGGATGTCCTTGAACTGGTCGACCATCTGGCGGGTGAACAGCTGCTGGTTCATCCGCTCGCCCTTCGGCACCAGGTCGGCGGTGATCCGGGCCTTGTTGACCCCGTCGTTGCCGACCGAGGCGTAGACGCTCTTGACCTCGGGGCGAGCCTTCAGCTCGCGCGACACGCGCTGCACGATGGCGTCGGTCTCGTCGAGGGTGGAGCCGGGTGGCAGCTCGATCGAGAACGGCGCGCGGCCGCGGTCGGCCGCCGGCTGGAACTCGAACGGCAGCAGCGGGATCAGGGCCAGCGACGCGGCGAAGCTGACGAAGCCGATGACCAGCACCTTCCACCGGTTGTTCAGCGACCAGTTCAGGGCCTTGAGATAGCCCGACATCCAGAACGGGTCGGTGTCGGGCTTGCTGTGGGGCTTGAGCATGTAGGCGCCCATCAGCGGCGTCAGCATGCGGGCGACCAGCAGCGAGAACAGCACCGAGACGCAGGCGGCCAGGGCGAAGGCCTTGAAGAACTGGCCGATGATCCCGGGCATGAAGCCGGTGGGCGCGAACACCGCCACGATGGTGAAGGTGGTGGCCACCACGGCCAGGCCGATCTCGTCGGCGGCCTCCATCGCCGCGTTGTAGGGCGACTTGCCGCCGCGCATGTGGCGGACGATGTTCTCGATCTCGACGATGGCGTCGTCGACCAGGATGCCGACGGTCAGAGACAGGGCCAGCAGGGTGACGCCGTTCAGCGACTGGCCCAGCGGGGCCATGATCGCGAAGGTCGGCAGCAGCGACAGCGGGATGGCCACGGCCGCCAGGAAGGTGGCGCGCCAGTCGCGCAGGAACAGCAGCACCACCAGCACCGCCAGCAGGGCGCCCAGGCCCAGGGCCTCCAGCGACGCCCAGTAGCTTTCCTCGATGTACTTCACGTTCGAGGTGATCTCGGAGATCGTCAGCTCGGGGTGCTCGGCGTCGAGCTTCTCGATCGCCTTGCGCACCTTCTCGGCGACCTTGACCTCGCTGGCGCCGCGCGAGCGGACCATGTTGAAGGTCACGACTTCCTGGTTGTCGGCGCGGGCGCGGTTGCGCGGCTCAGCCCAGCGGTCGGTGACCTCGCCCAGGTCGCCCAGGCGGACGGTGCCGCCCGACGACAGCGGGATGCGAGTCTCGCGCAGCTGGTCCACCGAACCGGCCGCGCCCAGGGTGCGGATGGCGCGCTCGGAGCCCGAGACGGTCACCCGGCCGCCGGGCAGGTCGGCGTTGGTGCTGGCCAGGGCCTGGCTGACGGCGGCGGCGGTGACGCCGCGCGACGACAGGCGGTCGGGATCCAGGGCCACCTCGATCTCGCGGCTGACGCCGCCCAGGCGATTGACCTCGCCGATGCCGCGGATGGCCAGCAGGGTGCGGGCCACGTCGTTATCGACGAACCAGCTGCGCTGTTCCGGCGTCATGGACGGGGCCTTGACCACGTAGGTGATCAGCGGATCGCCGGAGATGTCGATGCGGGTGACGTTGGGGATCTGCATGTCGGACGGCAGGGCCGACTGCAGGTTGGACATGGCGTTGCGCACGTCGTTGGTGACGCGCTCGTGGTCCACCCCCAGCTCGAACTCGATCATGGTCGAGGAATAGCCGTCGCCCACGGTCGAGGTGATGTGGCGCACCTGGCCCAGGCCCGCGACCGAATCCTCGATCAGGCGGGTGACCTGGGTCTCCAGCTCGCTGGGCGCGGCGCCCGGCCGCGAGGCCGAGATCAGCACCAGGGGCAGGTCGACGTCGGGGTTGTTGTTGACCCGCATGCTGGCGAAGCCGGAAATCCCGGTGATCGTCAGCATGACGAAGAGCATCAGGACGGGGATCGGGTTCTTGATCGCCCAGCGCGAGATGTTGTTGGTGTCCATCGCCGGGCCCTAGCGCTTGCTGGCGGGCAGGATCGGGGCGGGCAGCACGCCCGAGACCCGCACCGCGTCGCCGTCGCCCAGGAAGCCTGCGCCCTGCACGATCACCCGCTCGCCGGCCTGCACGCCGTCGATGGCGGTGACGTCGCCGGTGCGGGCCAGGATGGCGACCTTGCGGAACTGGGCCTTGTGCTGCGCGTCGATCAGGAACACCCCGGCCTGGTTCTGGCGGTAGAGGATCGAGGCGCTGGGCACGACCGGCGAGGCCTGGTCGCCGGCCAGGATCTGGGCGCGGGCGAACATCCCCGGGCGGAAGGCGCCCATCGACGACAGGGCGATGCGGGCCACGCCCAGGCGGGTCTGGGCGTCGACCTCGGAGGTGACCAGGCGCACGCGGCCGTCGGCCTGGCCGACCTGCTCGGAGGCGATGCGGGCGGGCATGCCGGCCTTGACCACGCCGAGATCGGTCTCGGGGATCTCGGCGTCCAGCTCCATGCGGCCGTCGCGAACGATGCGGAACAGCTCGCTGCCGGCGCTGACGATCTGGCCCTTGGTGACGCTGCGGCGGACGATCAGGCCCGAGACGGGCGCGCGGATCGAGGCCTGGGCCAGGCGGGCGGTGGTCTCGCCGAGCGAGGCCTGGGCCGAGGCCAGCTGAGCGGCGGCCGTGCCTTGCTTGGCGGTGGCGGTGTCGAGCGAGGAGGCCGACAGGAAGCCCTTGGCCTGCAGCTCGCGCGAGCGCTTCAGCGAGGCCTCGGCCTCGGCCAGGGTGGCGCGGGCGCTGGTGACGGCGGCTTCCTGCTGGCGCAGCTGGGCGCGCAGCAGGGTGTCGTTCAGCGCGACCAGGACGTGGCCCTGCTGGACGAACTGGCCCTCCTCGGCGTTGACGGCGACGGCGGTCAGGCCGCCGGTCTCTGCGCCGACCGGCACCTCTTCCCAGGCCGAGATCGTGCCCGAGGCGTTGACGACGCGGGGCAGGGGCAGCACGGCGACGGGCGCGACGCTGACCGTCTGGGCGGCCACGGGCTTCTTGCCCTTGGCCTCGGCCTTCTTGTCCTTGCCGCAGGCGGAAAGGCCGGCGGCCGAAACCGTCAGAACCAGGGCCAGCGCCGTCGTGCGCCCGAAAGACCCCTTGAACCCGTACCCCACGACCTGCCCCTTTTTTCGTCTAGTTCCCAGTTGGGTCTTCTAGACGAGAAACCAGGTTCGACGAGTTAAATCGGGGTAAGACGCGCCGGGGCGGGGCTCAGGCCTCTTTGCGGGCCGCCTGCGGATCGACCGCCGAGGCCGCGCGGATCAGTTCCAGCACGTCGACGATGATCGCCTGCATGGCCGTCTGGGCGGCCACGGCGTCGCGGGCGATGATCGCGTTGGCGACGTCCTCGTGCGAAGGGATCGAGGCGGTGCGGCCCTTGATGCGGTTGGTGAAGCGGATCGAGATCCGCAGCGCCGTGTTCACCAGCTCGTGCAGCTCGATATAGAACGGGTTCTTGGTCGCGCTGAGGATCGCGATGTGGAACGCGATGTCCGAGGCGAGGGGGTCGTCTTCGCCTTCGCCGGCCGCCTTCATGCGGGCCAGGCCCTTGCGGATGGCGTCCAGGCCCGCCTCGTCGGCGTTGCGGGCGGCCAGGGCCGCGGCGGCCGGCTCGATGCCCAGCCGCATCTCGGTGAAGTCCGACAGCAGCTTCAGCGAGAACTTGCGCTCCAGCAGCCAGCGCAGGACGTCGGGGTCGAGCAGGTTCCAGTTGGCTTCCGGCTCGACCACCGTGCCGTGGCGGGGGCGGGCGCTGAGCAGGCCCTTGGCGGTGAGCATCTTCACCGCCTCGCGCGTCACCGTGCGGCTGGCGCCGAACTTCTTCGACAGCTCGCCTTCGGTGGGAAAGCCGATCTCGACGTACTCGCCCGTGACGATGGCCTGACCAAGCGATTCCACGAGGCCGTAGGTGAGGCTCAGTCCAGGCTGGGTGCGCATCGCCAAAGTCTTCTTTTCTATACGTCGGACGCGAAACGAATCGCCCCTGTGTACCGTGGTTCGGGGAGACCCGGAACGGTCACGTCATATGCGAATACATCGCCCGCGCGTGGTTGTCTGACCAATTCGTCCTCGGAGAGTTCATCGCGAGCCGAAGTGACATACAGCGTGCGCAGGTCATCGCCGCCGAACGCCACGCAGGTGGGCTGGCTGGCGGGAACGTGCAGGGTTTCCAGCACGCGACCGTCGGGCGCATGGCGCACAACGGTTCCGGCCGCCCAGCGGGCGCTCCACAGGCAGCCTTCGGAGTCGACCGTGGCGCCGTCGGGATAGCCCTCGGTCACCTCGGCGAACACCCGGCGGCCGCTCAGCGTCCCGTCCTCGTCGAGGTCGAAGGCGAAAATCGTCTGCAGCGGGCTGTCCGAAAAATAGGCGGTCCTGCCGTCGGGGCTGAAGGCCAGGCCGTTGGCGATCTGCACGCCGCTAAACTGCGCCTCGAAGGCGCCGGCATGGTCCAGCCGCCAGACGCTGGCCTCGGCCTGGTGACGGATGGCCTCGTCCTCGACCATGGTCCCGGCCCAGAACCGGCCCGAGCGGTCGACGCGGCCGTCGTTGAAGCGGCGGCCGTTGGCCTCCGCCTCCACGCGGTGCAGCCAGTCGACCTGGCCCGAGGCGAGGTCGAACAGCCCAAGGCCGGTCTCGAAGGCGGCGATGACCCGGTTCGTCTCGCCCGGAAGAAGGGCGATCGAGCCGATGCGCTCGGGGGCGGCGAAGGTCTCGACCGCGCCGGTGGCGGGGTCGAAGGCGCGCAGGCGACGGCTCTGGATGTCGGTCCACAGCAGGCGGCCGGCGTCCCACACCGGCCCCTCGCCGAGCACGTCGCCGGCCGCGATGATCGCGGCCGGCGTTTGGCTGGAGATCACCACCACGTGGCGTACAGGGCGATGAGGATCAGGATCACGCCCACGCCGGCGATGTTGAAGCCCTTGGTCGTCTTGTAGCTGACGCCCTCGAGGGTCACGACGTTGACCTCCTTCTTCTGCGGGGCGACCAGCGAGACGATCACGGCCGCGGCCAGGGTCAGCAGGAACACCAGGCCCACGCGGTTCATGAACGGCATGCCGAACATGCCCAGCTTGTTGAGGAAGAAGAACAGGCCCGACAGGCCCGCGCCGCCGATCGCGGCCACCAGGGCCGAGGCCGTGGTCGCGCGCTTCCAGAACAGGCCCAGCATGAAGATCACCACGATCCCCGGCGTGAAGAAGCCGGTGAAGTCCTGGATGAACTGGAAGGCCTGCTCGGCGCCGCCCAGCAGCGGCTTGGCGGTCAGGATGCCGATGATCACCGCCACGACGGCGGTGATGCGGCCGACCAGCACCAGGTGCTGCTCGGAGGCCTGCGGCTTGGCCTTGGCGTAGAGGTCGAGGGTGAAGATGGTGGCGATCGAGTTGATCTTGGCGGCCAGCGACGCGACGATCGCGGCCACCAGGGCGGCGAACACCAGACCCAGCAGGCCCGGCGGCAGCAGCTTCATCATCTCCGGATAGGCTTGGTCGGGCTTGATCGAGCCCGGCACCAGCACCAGGGCGGCGATGCCCGGCAGCACCACGATGACCGGCATCAGCAGCTTCAGATAGGCGGCCAGGGCGATGCCCTTCTGGGCTTCGGGCAGGTCCTTGGCGCCGAGAGCGCGCTGGATGATGTACTGGTTGAAGCCCCAGTAGCTGATGTTCATGATCCACAGGCCGCCGAACAGCACGCTCAGGCCCGGCAGGTCCTTGTAGTGCGGGCTGGCCTTGTCGAGGATCATGTCGAAGTGTTCGGGGAACTGGGTGGTCAAGTGGTGGAAGCCGCCGATGACGCCGCCCGCGCCGCCGATCTTGTCGAGCGACAGCCAGGCGATGATCAGGCCGCCCATGACCAGCAGCGCCACCTGAACGATGTCGGTCAGGGCCACGGCCTTCAGGCCGCCCCACAGCTGGTAGGCCAGGGCGAAGACGCCGATGGCGGCCAGCGCCCACATCTGGTCCATGCCGGTCACCGTGTGCACGGCGATCGAGCCCAGCCAAAGGATCGAGGTCAGGTTCACGAACACGTACAGGCCCAGCCAGAACACGGCCATGATGGTCCGCACGCTGGGACCGTACCGCTGCTCCAGGAACTGCGGCATCGTCACGATGCCGTTCTTCAGGAACACCGGCAGGAAGAACTTGCCGACGATCAGCAGAGTAAGGGCCGCCATCCACTCGTAGGAGGCGATGGCCAGGCCGATGGCGTAGCCCGAGCCGCTCATGCCGATGATCTGTTCGGCCGAGATGTTGGCGGCGATCAGCGAGGCGCCGATCGCCCACCAGGGCAGGGCCTTCGACGCGAGGAAGTAGTCGGTCGAAGTCTTCTTCTGCCCGCCCTTGTCGCGGGAAACCCACTGCGCCAGGCCGAAGATGGCCACGGCGTAGATCGCGAGGATCGCGAGGTCGATGGTTGCTAGAGTCACGTGGGCTTCCCCCCTTTAGGGCTGCTCTTCGTTATGATCGTAAGACGGCTCAGCCGGCCGTCTGCGCAGTCCAGGCCGCGACCAGGGCGCGGGCCCGCTCGCCGACCTCGGCCGCCGTGTAGCCCGGGCGATAGAGTTCGCCGCCGACGCCGATGCCGGCCACGCCGATGTCCAGCCACGGCTTGAGGTTGGCCGCGCCGACGCCGCCGACGGCATAGACCTGGATGTCCTTGGGCAGCACGTCGCGCACGGCCTTCAGGTGACCCGGGCCGAACGAGCCGGCCGGATAGAGCTTCAGCGCCTTGGCGCCGGCCTTCACGGCCGTGAAGGCCTCGGTCGGGGTGGAGAAGCCCGGCATGACGGTCAGGCCCAGCTCGACGGCGCGGGCGATGACCTCGGGGTCGATGTTGGGGGTGACGATCAGCTTGCCGCCGACCGCGGCCACGTCGTCGACCGCCTGCGGGGTCAGGACGGTGCCGGCGCCGCACAGGGCCTTGTCGCCGAAGGCTTCGCAGAGCTTGCCGATGCTGACCAGCGGCTCGGGCGAGTTCAGCGGGATCTCGATGTAGCCGATGCCGGCCTCGACGAGGGCTCCGGCGATGGCGACGATTTCGTCGGGCTTCACACCGCGCAGGATGGCGACGATGGGCGGG
Organism: Caulobacter hibisci; assembly: GCF_016135805.1. GTDB lineage: Bacteria > Pseudomonadota > Alphaproteobacteria > Caulobacterales > Caulobacteraceae > Caulobacter > Caulobacter hibisci. The sequence goes on along the minus strand of NZ_JADWOX010000005.1, from coordinate 212,053 downwards.
GCGTCAGGCAAGGACATGGGCATCACGCGTCAAGGAGGTGGACAGGGAGGATAGGCCGGCGAGAACGGCGGCGTCGCCGTCGATCTCGAAGCTGTCGCCGCCGGCGGCCGCGATGGCCTTGGCGTAGAGGACGTTCAGGGCCGGAGCGCCGATCAGGGCGACCTTGCCGAGCTGGCCGAACCAGCCGGCCGCGCCGGCGGCGTCTGCGCCGATCAGCAGGCCCGACAGGAAGCCCATGGCGTCGGCCTTGGGCAGGCCGTCGATCAGCTGGCGGCTGCGGGTCTCGAACAGCAGGTGGGGCAGCAGGGCCGCGCCCTTGTCGGTGATCCGCGAGAGGCCCAGATCGAAGCCTTCCGGCGTCGCGGGCGCGTCGCCGGCGGCGGCCTTGGCCAGGATCGAGTGTTCGCGCAGGATGGCGAAGACCTCGCCGACCGGGGCGGTCAGGAAGCTGCTGATCGCTCCGTCCTCGACCACGACCCACTTGGTGTGGGTGCCGGGCATGGCCAGCAGGTGGCGGCCGGTCTTGAGTTCCGGGTTCAGCGCCAGGGCGCCGAGGATCTGGGTCTCTTCACCCCGCATCACGTCGGGGCCGCCCAGCGGGTTGGTGCAGGACAGGCCCGGCACGATCGAGACGGTCAGGCCCTGGGCCTCGACCTTGACCAGGCGCTGGGTGATGGCCGCGGCGTCGGCCGGGCAGGGGGCGTAGGGCGCCTCGATCCAGCCGTTGCGCGAGCCGACCATGCCGCACAGCAGGATGGTTTCGGGGCCGGCCTCGCGCCAGTCGCCGACGAGATCGAGGAAGGTCTGCTCGGGCGAGGCGGTCAGCGAGCCGATGCCCGGGCCGTCACGACGGTGCAGCACGCTCTTGCCCTGGCGCAGATACAGTCGCAGGCGCGAGGTGCCCCAGTCGCCGAAGATGGTGATGGACGGATCGGACGCGACCATCAGCAGGCTCCTCCGTCACGATCGCTTCTCTGGTGAAGCCGTCCGGAGTCTTCAGCCTGCGTCATGTTCGTCCCTAAACGCGCGCCCGGCGGGATGTTCCGGCCAGGGTCGCAACGCATTTATAATATAATAATGATGGGCGCAAACGGCAGGGTGGTCCAGCCTCTTGCGGGTGTGGTCAGACCATTGTTTCGCCTAGGGGTTTAGGGCGTTCACGGCTGCGCCTGTGGCCGAAAAGGCGCGCCGGTAGGTGAAATGATAGCGCTATCAATTTTGTCTTGATGACCATAATTATATGACTATAGCTACCAATCAGATTGTGTGGGGCGAGAGTTCCGCACGTCACCGGCGCCTATGAGAACGCCGGGGCGGTTTGACTCACTGGGGAAGGAAACAGGCATGCGACGCCTCCATAACTCACATCGGTTCATGCTCGGCGCTTCGGTCGTGGCGCTTTGCGCCGTGGCTCCGTTGACAGCGCTGGCGCAGGACGCCGCTGCGCCCGCCGACACGACCGTCGAAGAGGTCGTGGTCACCGGTCAGCGCGCTTCGATCCAGTCGGCCCAGGCCCTGAAGAAGAACGCCGAGCAGCTGGTCGACTCGATCACCTCCACCGACATCGGCGCCCTGCCGGATCGCTCGGTCACCGAAGCGCTGCAGCGCGTCGCCGGCGTGACCATCGGCCGCACCTCGGACGGCCGCGACGCCGACCGCCTGTCGGTCGAAGGTTCGGGCGTGCAGGTGCGCGGCCTGAGCTGGGTCCGCGGCGAACTGAACGGCCGTGACAACTTCTCGGCCAAGTCGGGCCGCACCCTGAGCTTCGAAGACGTTCCGCCCGAGCTGATGGCCGGCGTCGACGTCTACAAGAACCCGTCGGCTGACATCGTCGAAGGCGGCGTGGGCGGCACCGTCAACCTGCGCACCCGCCTGCCGTTCGACAGCAACAAGCGCATCATCGCCTACTCGGCCGACATGAGCATCGGCGACCTGTCGAAGGAATGGAAGCCGAGCGGCTCGGTGCTGTACAGCGACCGCTGGGACACCAACATCGGCGAGTTGGGCTTCCTGATCGACCTGTCGGACTCGCAACTGTCGAGCCGCACCGACACCATCTCGGTCGATCCCTACTACGCCCGCACCGACTTGGTGCCCGGCAAGACCGTCTACGTCCCCGGCGGCTTCGGCTACCGCAGCCTCGACTTCGAACGCGAGCGCAAGGGCATCGCGGCCGCGCTGCAATGGCGCCCGAATGACCAGTGGGAAGCCAGCCTGCAGTTCCTGCGCTCGTCGGCCACCGCGGCCTCGACCGAGCACGCGGTCGGCTTCAACGCCGGTTCGAGCAACTATCCCGCCGCCGGCACCTCCTACACCTACGACTCCAGCGGTCGCTTCGTGAGCGGCACCCTGGCCAGCAGCCTGGGCGGCACCAGCCTGGGGTCGTCGACCCTCGACACCCGCTACGCCGAGCGTAGCTCGGTGACGTCGGACTACGCCCTGAACGTGAAGTGGAATCCGAACGACAAGTGGTCGTTCACCGGCGACGTCCAGTACATCTACGCCAAGACCAAGACCGTCGACTTCACCGTGTTCAACGCGCTCAGCGGCGACGCCGCGGCCGCGACGCTGGACCTGACCGGCGACATGCCGCTCATCACGATGAACAACGACGAGTCGTACACGTCCAATCCGGCCAGCTACTACCTCAACGCGGCCATGGACCACCACGACCGCAACGATGCCAGCGAGTGGGCCCAGCGCTTCGACGGCGCCTACACCTTCGACGACGGCGGCTGGCTGAAGTCGTTCCGCTTCGGCGTTCGCAACACCTACCGCGAGTCCACCACCCGCGAGACGAACTACAACTGGGCGGCCGTGGCTCCGAGCTGGGGCACCAGCAACACCATCGACAAGCTGCCGACCTACCAGGGCTATTACTCGCTCTACAGCTTCGACAACTACTTCCGCGGCAAGGTCCACCTCCCGGCGACCTTCGTCCTGCCGACCGCGTCGCTGGTGCAGAACTACGCCCAGGGCGCGGCCCTGCTGGCCAACATCTCGTCGACCAGCGGCGGCTGGTGGACCGTGTTCAACGGCGACTACGACAACCTGACGGCCGGCGGCGCCAGCGGCGGCGTGAACCGTCAGAAGGAAAAGACCCTTGCCGGCTACGGCCTGCTGCGCTTCGGCCACGACGTCAGCCTGTTCGGCGACGAGCGTGAGATCGACGGCAACTTCGGCGTCCGCGTCGTCCAGACGGAGTCGACCTCGAAGGGCATCCAGCTGTTCAGCCCGATCACGCTGACCTCGATCCCGCTGGCGGACCGCAACTTCGCCAACGGCGCCAAGAGCGACTACACCGGCGGCCGCGACTATTTGAGCGTCCTGCCCAGCTTGAACGTCCGCCTGAAGCTGACGCCGGAAATGTTCGTCCGCTTCGCGGCCGGCAAGTCGATCGTGCGTCCGGACTTCAGCCAACTGCAGCCGTTCTACACGATCTCGGCCACCAACGGGTACACGACCGGCGGCGCCTGCTCGACCACGATCCCGTCCAACGCCTCGGCCAACTGCGTCTATCAGTACACGGCCACCGCCGGTAACCCGAACCTGAAGCCGATCCGTTCCACCCAGTACGACCTGTCGTACGAGTGGTACTTCGCTTCGACGGGCAGCCTGACGGCGACCCTGTTCTACAAGGACGTCTACAACTTCATCACCAACGGCACCGAGACGATCCAGTTCACCAACAACGGCGTCACCCGCGACGTCCTGGTGACCCAGCCGTACAACGCCGGCCACGGGAAGATCAAAGGCTTCGAAGTCGCCTACCAGCAGTACTACGACCAGCTGCCGGGCGCTCTGCGCGGCCTGGGCGTGCAGGCCAACTTCACCTATGTCGACAGCAAGGGCGCCCGCAACGCCGCCTCGAACCCGTACGACAGCAGCTCGGTCGGCAACATCACCGCCAACCAGGACGAGCTGCCGCTCGAGGGCCTGTCGAAGAAGAGCTACAACGTCGCCGCCCTGTACGACCTGGGCAAGGTGTCGGCCCGTCTGGCCTACAACTGGCGTGAGCGCTACCTGCTGACCACCACGGCCGCCAACATCAACATCCCGGCCTGGTACGACGACTACGGTCAGCTGGACGGCTCGATCTTCTACACGGTCGACGACAGCCTGAAGATCGGCTTCCAGGCCGTGAACCTGACCAACACCAAGACCAAGATCCTGGTCAGCTATCCGGGCAAGCCTGAAGAGGGCCTGACGGGTCACAACTGGGTGGTGGCCGACCGTCGCTACTCGATCGTCCTGCGCGGCACCTTCTAAGGTCCGCACCAGGTCGGAATAGACCGGCCCCCGTCCGCCCGATCCTCGGATCGCCAGCGGGCGGGGGCCTTTCTGTTTGTGGGGTGGGCGGCTAGCCTTGCCTCACCAAGGGGGAAACATGAGCGAGCAACCTGCGCGCAAGTTCGTCGTCGTCGGCGGTGGGACGGCCGGCTGGATGGCCGCCGCGGCCCTGATCCAGGCCACCAAGGGCCAGGTCGGATCGGTCGAGCTGGTCGAGTCCGAGGAGATCGGCACGGTCGGGGTGGGCGAGGCGACCATTCCGCCGATCCAGTTCCTCAACAGCCTGCTGGGCATCGACGAGTTCGACTTCATCCGGAAGACCCAGGCGACCTTCAAGCTGGGCATCCAGTTCCGCGACTGGAACAAGCTCGGCTCGCAATACATCCACCCGTTCGGGCCCTATGGCGTCACGCTCGACGGCGTGTCGTTCCATCACTACTGGCTGCGGATGAAGGCCCAGGGGCGGACCGGCTCGCTGGACGACTATTCGATGGCCGCCGTAACCGCGAGCCTCGACCATTTCGCCGTGCCGCCCAAGGAGCTGCCGCCCGGCGTGCCGCAACTGGCCTACGCCTACCACTTCGACGCGGCGCTCTACGCCCGCTACCTGCGTGCCTATGCCGAGGCGCGGGGTGTCAGGCGCATCGAGGGCAAGATCAACGCGGTCAAGCTGCGGCCGCAGGACGGCTTCGTCGAGGCGCTGGAGCTGGACGGCGGTCGCCGGGTCGAGGGCGACTTCTTCGTCGACTGTTCGGGTTTCCGCGGCCTGTTGATCGAGCAGTCTCTTCAGACCGGCTATGAAGACTGGTCGCGCTGGCTGCCCTGCGACCGGGCCTTGGCGGTGCCGTGCGACGGCGTCACGCCGTTGACGCCCTACACCCGCGCCACCGCTCGCGAGGCCGGCTGGCAATGGCGCATCCCGCTGCAGCACCGCATCGGCAACGGCTATGTCTACTGCAGCCAGTTCATCAGCGACGACGAGGCGGCGGCCACCCTGCTGGCCAACCTGGACGGCGCGCCGCAGGCCGATCCGCGTCCGCTGCGCTTCGTCACCGGCCGCCGCAAGAAGACCTGGAACAAGAACGTCGTGGCCCTGGGCCTGGCGAGCGGCTTCATGGAGCCGCTGGAGTCGACCAGCATCCACTTGGTCCAGACCGGGATCATGCGCCTGCTGTCGTTGCTGCCGACCGGGGCTCACGAGCCGGCGGTGGCCGACGAATACAACCGCCTGACTCAGATCGAGTACGAGCAGATCCGCGACTTCATTGTCCTGCACTACCACGCCACCGAGCGGGACGACGCGCCGCTGTGGCGGTACTGCCGCGAGATGGAGATCCCCGACAGCCTGCGCCACAAGATCGAGCTGTTCCGGGCCAAGGCCAAGATCGCCCGCTACGACGAGCAGCTGTTCGCCGAGCCCAGCTGGCTGGCGGTGTTCCTGGGGCAGGGGATCGAGCCGCGCGACTACGACCGCCTGGCCGACGTGGCCTCGCAGGCCAATGTCTCGGCCAAGCTCGACTCGCTGCGGGACTCGATCCGCCGATTGGCGTCGCGTTTGCCGACCCAGGGCGCCTTCATCGCCGCGACCTGCAAGGCCGATCCGGTCTGAGGGCGGCGAGGGGCATGACTCTCTAAAAAATGGGCTGACAACGCTATCAATTCCCTTGCGTCTTCATTTGTATGATTATACATATGACCCGTGGCGCCGGGGTCGCGAAAGCGACTGTTCGGCCGTGCGGACTTCCTGCGAGGTCTGCCAGCGCGCCGCGCGAACCACCTCCCCGGTCTCGCGCGAGTCTTTTCAACCGCGCATCGCCTCCTGCGGGCGATGCGCGGATTTTTTTGTCTTTTCCTCAAATTTTACAAACTGTTGCTGAGTTGGCCCCAGCAAGGTCGCCGATGAAAACCGGTTGCAATCACGGCCGCCTCGGCTAATTGTCGTATTTATAAGAATGGTAGCGGTAACGAGTTGGCGGGGCTGAAGTCTCTCGCGCGACCGCCGGATCGGGAGGAGGCGAGGGGCATGAAAGCTCTCTTTGACAGCGCTTACTTCCGCGGCGAACGCTCGATGCAGGCTTAAGGTCCGACCGGCTGGCCAGCAGGAGGTTTTCGCGTGACGTTTCGAACCCGTAAGCACGGGCTCGCCGCCCTTGGCGCGATCCTCAGCCTGTCGCTGGCCGCCCCGGCCTTCGCGCAAGGCCAACTGCCCAAGCTGGTGACCAAGAACGGCCGCCACGCCCTGCTGGTCGACGGCAAGCCGTTCCTGATGCTGGGCGTCCAGGCGAACAACGCCGCCAACTATCCTTCGCAGCTGCCCAAGGTGTGGCCGGCCGTGAAGGCCATGAGCGCCAATACGCTGGAGATCCCGGTCGCCTGGGAGCAGATCGAGCCGGTCGAGGGCAAGTTCGACTTCTCCTATGTCGACCTGCTGCTGAAGCAGGCGCGCGAGAACGACACCAAGCTGGTCATCCTGTGGTTCGCCACCTGGAAGAACAACGGCCCGCAATACGCCCCCGAGTGGGTCAAGCTCGACAACAAGCGCTTCCCCCGGCTGATCAACGGCAAGGGCGAGATGAAGAACTCGCTGTCGCCGCACTTCCGCGCGACGCTGGAGGCCGACAAGAAGGCCTTCGTCGCCCTGATGCGCCACCTGAAGGCGGCCGACCCCGACCACACCGTGATCATGGTCCAGCCCGAGAACGAGGTCGGCGCCTACAGCGCCATCCGCGACTTCTCGCCGACCGCCCAGAAGATCTTCGACGGGCCGGTTCCCAGCGAACTGGTCAAGGCCCTGGGCAAGAAGCCGGGGACCTGGAAGGCGGTGTTCGGCAAGGACGCCGACGAGTTCTTCTACGCCTGGTCGATCGGCCGCTACGTCAATGAGATCGCTGAGGCCGGCAAGCGCGAGCTGCCGCTGCCGATGTACGTCAACGCCGCCCTGCGCGACCCCTTCCACGACCAGGACCCGTTCACCTACTCGTCGGGCGGCCCGACGTGGAACGTGCTCGACGTCTGGAAGGCCGCCGCCCCGTCGATCGACGCCCTGGCCCCCGACATCTACATGCGCGAGAGCGAGAAGGTGCGGAAGACGCTGGAGCAGTACGGCCGGCCCGACAACGCCCTGTTCGTGCCCGAGATCGGCAGCGACAAGGCCTATGCCCGCTACATCTACGACGTGCTGGGCCATCAGGGCATCGGCTTCGCCCCGTTCGGCCTCGACTACACCGGCTATTCCAACTACCCGCTCGGCGCCAAGACGGTCGACGCCAAGACGCTGGAGAACTTCGGCGTCCACTACCGCCTGCTGTCGCCGATGGCCCGCGAGTGGGCCAAGCTCTCGTTCGAGGGCAAGGTCTGGGGCGTGGGCGAGCAGGAGGGCGGCAAGCCCGAGACCCTCGACCTCGGCGGCCGCTGGAACGTGCGCATCACCTACGGCGAATGGCAGTTCGGCTCGATCGAGGCCCCGTGGATGGCCAAGGCCGAGAAGCAGCCCGACCGCGAGATCCCCGACGCCGGCGCCCTGATCGCCCAGCTCGGCCCCGACGAGTTCCTGATCACCGGCTACCGCGCCCGCCTGACCTTCGGCTCGGCCAAGGGTGAGCAGTTCATGGTCTCGCGGGTCGAGGAAGGCCACTTCAATGAGGCGGGCCAGTGGGTGTTCGACCGCGTCTGGAACGGCGATCAGGTCGACTACGGCCTGAACCTGACCACCTTGCCCCAGATCCTGAAGGTGAAGCTGGCGACCTACTGAAGTCCTTGGTCGCTGCGTGATCCTCGTCCTTCGACAAGCTCAGGATGAGGATCATTGCCGGCCCCGAACCTACCCAAACCCTCATCCTGAGCCTGTCGAAGGACGAGGGTTTCGCCCCAACAAAAGAACGAAAACAGGGAAGAACGAAGACATGCGCAGCCTCTATGCGGGCCTGGCCCTCTCCCTGCTGGCCTCGACCAGCGCTTTCGCCCTCGACGGATCGTTCAAGAAGACCGCCGACGGCGTCATCGTCACCCCCGCCTCAGGTCCGGCCAAGAAGGTCCGGCTGCAGGTGATGGGCGAGCGGATCATCCACGTCACCGCCTCGCCGACCGAAACCTTCGACGCCCCGCCCAGCCTGATGGTCACGGCCAAGCCCGTCGCGACCAGCTTCACGGTCGCCGAGAAGGGCGGGGTGCTGACCCTGAAGACCGCCAAGGCCACCGCGCAGGTCTCGCTGAGCGACGGCACGGTCGACTTCCTCGACGCCAAGGGCCGCAAGACCCTGGCCGAGCGCGACCGCGGCGCCTTCACCCCGACCAAGGTCGAGGGCAAGGACTTCTACGTCGTTCGCCAGCAGTTCAATCCGGGTACGGACGAGGCCTTCTACGGCCTGGGCCAGCACCAGAACGGCCAGATGGACTACAATGGCCAGGACGTCGAACTCTTGCAGTACAACCGCGCCATCGCGGTGCCGATGCTGCTGTCCTCGCGCGGCTACGGCCTGCTGTGGGACAACAACTCGATCACCCGCTTCGGCAACCCGATCCCCTATGACGTCGCCTCGCGCGACCTGAAGATCTTCGACGCCGACGGCAAGGCCGGCGGCTTCACCGCCAAGTACTATCAGAACGGCCAGCTGAAGGTGACGCGGGTCGAGAAGGACATCGACTACCGCTTCCTCAAGGACCTGCCCAACTGGCCGACTGAGCTCCAGACCGCCGAGAAGAAGCTCCAGCCCGGCCAGACGGTGGTGTGGGAAGGCGCGATCCAGACCGACAAGGCCGGCGAGCACAATTTCAAGCTCTATTCCAGCAGCTACGCCAAGGTCTGGCTGGACGGCCAGCTGGTCATCGACCGCTGGCGCCAGAACTGGAACCCCTGGTACCACAACTTCGACGCCAAGCTGACGCCGGGCAAGAAGCACAAGATTCGCGTCGAGTGGACGCCGGACGACGGCTATATCGGCCTGCTGCACAACGACCCGATGGCGAGCGCAGACCGTCACTCGTTGCAATTCACCTCGGAAGTCGGCAAGGCCATCGACTACTACTATGTCGGCGGCGACGACCTGGATCAGGTGGTGGCCGGCTATCGCGACCTGACCGGTTCCGCGGTCATGATGCCGCGCTGGGCCTACGGCTTCTGGCAGTCGCGCCAGCGCTACGAGACCCAGGACCAGATCGTCGGCGTTGTGAAGGAATACCGCAAGCGCGGCCTGCCGCTCGACAACATCGTCATGGACTGGCGCTACTGGAAGGACCCCGAGTGGGGCACCCACAAGTTCGACGAGACGCGCTTCCCCGATCCGCAGAAGATGATCGACGACATCCATGGGCTGAACGCCCACTTCATGATCTCGATCTGGCCGAAGTTCTATCCGACCACGGATAACTACAAGGAGCTCGACGCGGCCGGTCACATGTACCATCGCAACGTCGAGCAGGGCGCGCTCGACTGGGTGGGCCCCGGCTACCTGAACTCGTTCTACGACCCCTACACCCAGGAAGCCCGCGACATCTATTGGCGCCAGGTGAAGAAGAACCTGAAGGTCTACGGCGTCGACGCCTGGTGGATGGACGCCTCCGAGCCCGACCTGCACTCGAACGTCGACGTGCCCGAGCGCACCCTGCGCATGAGCCCGACGGCGCTCGGCCCCGGCGCGGAGTACTTCAACAGCTACGCCCTTGAGCACACCCGCGGCGTCTATGAGGGCGAGATCAAGGATAACCCGGACGTCCGTCCGTTCATCCTGACCCGCTCGGGCTTCGGCGGCCTGCAACGCAACGCCTCGGCGGTGTGGAGCGGCGACGTCGTGGCCCGCTGGGACGACTTCCGTGACCAGATCTCGGCCGGCGTGAACCTGTCGATGTCGGGCATCCCCAACTGGACGACGGACATCGGCGGCTTCTCGGTCGAGAAGCGCTACGAGAGCAAGGACCCCGCCCACTGGGCCGAGTGGCAGGAGCTGAACCTGCGCTGGTTCCAGTTCGGCGCCTTCAGCCCGCTGTTCCGCAGCCACGGCGAGCTGCCGTTCCGCGAGATCTACGAACTCGCCGACGAAGGCAGCGACGTCTACAAGTCGCTGGCTTGGTACGACGAGCTTCGCTACCGGCTGATGCCTTACGTCTACACCCTGGCGGCCGACACCTATCACCGCGACGGCAGCATGATGCGCGGCTTGGTGATGGACTATCCGACCGACGCCAAGGCTCGCACGGTCGACGACCAGTACCTGTTCGGCGAGGACTTCCTCGTGGCCCCGGTGACGGCGTTCAAGGCCCGTTCGCGCGGCGTCTACCTGCCGGCCGGGACCTGGTACGACTTCGAGACCGGCAAGGCCTTCAAGGGCGGGCAGACGGTCAAGGCCGACGCGCCGCTGGCCCGCATGCCGTTGTTCGTCAAGGCCGGCGCCATCGTGCCGACCACCGACGTTCAGCAGTATGTCGGCGAGAAGCCCGACGCGCCGATCACCCTGCTGGTCTTCACCGGCAAGGACGGCAAGTACGAGCTGTATGAAGACGACGGCCTGTCCAACGGCTACGCCCGCGGCGCCTGGGCCCGCACGCCGATCTCCTATGACGACGCCAGCGGCCGGGTGACCATCGGCGCCCGTTCGGGCAGCTTCAAGGGCCTGGTCGAGAAGCGCACCTTCAAGGTCCGCTTCATCGGCAAGGGCGCCAAGCCCACCGACTTCGACGCGGCCGCCGATCTGACCGTGGAATACGACGGCCAGCCGGTGGTGCTGACCCGGAAGTAGGGCTCATTCTCGATGAGCCAGCGAGGGCCCGGCGGCGACGCCGGGCCCTTCGTCGTTCCACGGGGGCTTCAGACCAGCGGGCAGGTCACCGCATAGACGTGACGCGAACCCAGCAGACCCTTGTGGATCTCGACGCAGATCGGCGCGCCGATCGGGTGCAGGCCGTAGATCGCCTGCGTCACGTTCAGATTGTCGAAGGTCTCGCGCCGACCGTCCACCGTAGCGCCGACATAGAGGCTGGGACCGCCGCGCCGGGGCCAGTCCGCATCCTCGACCACGCCCTTGACGACCGTGAAATTGTTCCGGGTGAGGGCAAGGTCGATGGCGGTCACGACACCCCACCCCCAGGCGAAGGCGACGACCGCCGCGAAGGCCATGGCCGTCCGGTTTCGCCCATGCGTGTCGGCCACGACCATGGCCGTCCACAGCACCGCGCCCAGGCCGATAGCCACGACGAGCAGGCCGCCGTAATCCACGAAATGCTGGTGGAAGCTCGGGATGGCCAGCGCGAGGGAAGGCAGGCCCCAGGCCAGGGCGAGGTTTCCCGAACCCGGCTGGCGCTGGGACTCGAACAGCGACAGTTCCGGATCGCGCCTGACCAGCCAGATCGTCGCCCACGGCGTCAGGGCCGCCAGGATCATGACGACCGGATAGGGCCAGGGCTTGAACAGTAGCCAGAACGCGACCGCCATCGACCATACGGCCAGCCAGCCCGCCGCCACGATGGAGCGGTCCGAGGGGCCGATCCGATGCACTACGCCGCCGATCATGACGCGACCCTAGAACGAGCTTCACCTTAAGCGCCAGTGAAACCGGGCGACGAAGGTGCTCTTATCGGGCGGTGATCCCCCGGAGAGTCGCCATGTCCAAGTCCGTCCTGCTCGCCGCTTCGCTTGCGGCTTCCTTGGCGGCCGCGCCCGCCGCCATTGCTGGCGACTGGTCGCTGGCCATCCATGGCGGGGCGGGGGTGATCAATCGCGGGGACCTGTCGCCGGAGAAGGACAAGGCCTATCGCGCCGGGCTCGACGACGCGCTGAAGGCCGGTTCGGCGGTGCTCGAGAAGGGCGGCTCCAGCCTCGACGCCGTCGAGGCGGCGGTGAAGGTGCTGGAGGACAATCCGCTGTTCAACGCCGGCAAGGGCGCGGTCTTCACCGCCGACGGCAAGAACGAGCTGGACGCCTCGATCATGGACGGCGCCACCCTGAAGGCGGGCGCGGTGGCCGGGGTCACCCGCACAAAGCACCCGATCAGCCTGGCCCGGGCGGTGATGGAGAAGTCGCCGCACGTGATGCTGGCCCGCGAGGGCGCCGACGCCTTCTCGTTGGCGCAAGGCTTAGAGCAGGTCGATCCGTCCTACTTCCGCACCGAGGAGCGCTGGAAGCAACTGGAGGCCTGGCGCGCCAAGCAGAAGGCCGCGCTGGATCCGACCCACCTCTACGGCACGGTCGGGGCGGTGGCGATCGACGCCAAGGGTCATCTGGCGGCGGCCACCTCGACCGGCGGCATGACCGGCAAGAAGTGGGGCCGGGTCGGCGACAGCCCCATCATCGGCGCGGGGACCTACGCCCAGGACGGCGTCTGCGCCGTCTCGGCCACCGGCTCGGGCGAATACTTCATCCGCACCAGCGCCGCCCACCAGGTCTGCGCCCGCATCGCCTTCGCCGGCCAGGACCTGAAGACCGCCGGCGAGGCGACGATCAAGGCCATCGGCGACATCGGCGGCGACGGCGGGATGATCACCATGAACGCCAAGGGCGAGGCCGCCTTCCCGATGAACAGTTCGGGCATGTACCGCGGCTGGGCTAGCGCCAAGGGCAAGGGGACGGCGATCTACGCGGATGAGAAGTAGGGGCGCTTCGCGCACCCCCTCCGGCCCTCCGGGCCACCTCCCCCAGAGGGGGAGGATCTTGGTGCGCGCCGTCAGATGCTCCCCCTCTGGGGGAGCTGTCGCGGAGCGACTGAGGGGGAGCCGCGAAGCGGCTTAAGCCGCCGCCACCAGCTTAGGCTGGATCAGCGCCGCGGCGTTGATCCGCCGGCCGCCGGGCTTCATCACTTCCAGGTGCACGTGGTTGGTGATGCCCGGATAGTGCTTCTGCAGGCTGGCCACGTGGCCGATGGTCTGGCCCAGGTGAATGGTCTGGCCGACCTCGACGCTGGGATCGACGTAGAAGGCCCGCGCCACATAACCCAGCGCGGGATTGGTGATCTCGACGAAGCGCAGGTCGGTGGAGTCGGCATAGGCGTAGCCGATCTTGGTGACGTAGCCGGAGATCGGGGCCTTGGCGGCCTGGCCGGCGACGGCCGTGTAGTCGACGCCCTCGTGCCGGCGCGAGCCGCCGTCGCGGCGGGCCCCGAACGCGCCGTCGCCGAAGTCGTCATGCTCACGCGGAGCCGCGCCGGTCGGGTTGGCGAAGTCGGCCGCGCCGTCGCCGTCGACGTCGGCGCCCTTCCAGACCGTCTCCATGCGGACGGGCTTGGGCTCGTCCGCCTCGATCCGGTCGAGCAGCTTTTGCACCGCCGGGCGGGCGCTCATGTCCACATGCGGGCTTTCCATCGCCAGGCCCGCCATCGGCGCGAAGAGCACGGCCAGACCCAGGGCCACGCGCGCCTGGGGAGGGAGGGTCTTCATCGCCGAAAAGTGCATATCGCCATCCTATGGATCGTTTCGCCCGCTCTCGCGTTGGGCGTCGTTAACCATCCAGATAAGGCGATGAAAAGGCAGGGTTGCTGCGTCAGGACGACGCGCATCCACTCATTTGTGCTCAAGCTTGTGCTTGGAAAAACTGCCGAACGTTGTTCGCGTCGATAGTTTCGCGCCAGCTTTGATTGAGTTGATCTGATCGGGAGGTTAGGCTCTATCGATCTCGATCAGTAATAGACTTCCTTCCACGGCAAGGGTCTCGCCGGGCTCGACGACGACGGCGTCCTCCGCGGCCAGGGTCTCGCCCTTGACCCGCGCCGGGGCGAGGGCGGCCAGGACCGTGACATCCGCCTTTGCGACGATTTGCTCGCCGTTCGCCAGGCGTCGCGCGCGTCCGCGCCACGCGCCGCGCCGGACCATCAGGTTGAGGTCGCGGATCGGCCCGGCGTCCAGCGCAGCCGAGGCCGGCGCGTCGCCGGGGAAGGCGAGGGGCGCGGCGGTCTCGTCGAGCAAGGCCTCGCCCTGGCCGTCGATGCTCAGCCGCAGGCCCTCGCCGGCGATCACCGTCAGCACCCGGTCGACGCCGGGAAACACCGAGAACGGCCCCGCCGAAGCCACCTCCGCGATGCTCAGCCGCCAGTCGAAGGCGTCCAGCCCGGCGCCCGGCGGCTGGGCGGCGATCTCCCAGGTCGTCCCGCCGCCGTTCTTCCACGGGGCGGGCGCGCGATCGGCGGCGCGCAGCAGGCGCACTAGAGGATCCCCGGCAGATCCAGCTGGTGCTCCCGCGCGCAGTCCCTGGCGATCTCGTAGCCGGCGTCGGCGTGGCGCATGACGCCGGTGGCCGGGTCGTTCCACAGCACCCGCTCGATGCGCTTGGCGGCGGCCTGCGTGCCGTCGCAGACGATGACCATGCCCGAGTGCTGCGAAAAGCCCATGCCGACCCCGCCGCCGTGGTGCAGCGACACCCAGGTGGCGCCCGAGGCGGTGTTGAGCAGGGCGTTCAGCAGCGGCCAGTCGGAGACGGCGTCCGAGCCGTCCATCATCGCCTCGGTCTCGCGGTTGGGCGAGGCGACCGAGCCGGAGTCGAGGTGATCGCGGCCGATGACGACCGGGGCCTTCAGCTCGCCCTTGGCGACCATCTCGTTGAAGGCCAGGCCAAGGCGGTGGCGATCGCCCAGACCCACCCAGCAGATGCGGGCGGGCAAGCCCTGGAACTTGATCCGCTGGCCGGCCATGTCGAGCCAGTTGTGCAGGTGGGGATTGTCGGGGATCAGCTCTTTGACCTTGGCGTCGGTCTTGGCGATGTCTTCCGGATCGCTCGACAGCGCCGCCCAGCGAAACGGCCCGATCCCCCGGCAGAACAGCGGGCGGATATAGGCCGGCACGAAGCCGGGGAAGTCGAAGGCGTCGGTCACGCCTTCCTCCAGCGCCATCTGGCGGATGTTGTTGCCGTAGTCGACGGTGGGCACACCGGCGGCCTGGAAGTCGAGCATGGCCTGGACGTGCACGGCCATCGAGGCGCGGGCGGCCTTGTTGACGCTGGCCGGGTCGCGGGCCTTGGCGTCGGCCCATTGGTCCAGGGTCCAGCCGGCCGGCAGGTAGCCGTTGATCGGGTCGTGGGCGCTGGTCTGATCGGTCAGCAGGTCGGGACGGACGCCGCGCTTGAACATCTCCGGCAGCAGCTCGGCGGCGTTGCCCAGCAGGCCGACCGAGATCGGGGTCTTGGCCGCGCAGGCCTCCGCGATCCAGGCCAGGGCCTCGTCGAGATCGGTGGTCGACTTGTCGAGATAGCCGGTGCGCAGCCGCATCTCGATCCGCGAAGGCTGACACTCGATGGCCAGGCACGAGGCCCCGGCGAACACCGAGGCGAGGGGCTGTGCGCCGCCCATGCCGCCCAGGCCCGCCGTCAGCAGCCACTTGCCCGACAGGTCGCCGCCATGGTGCTGGCGGCCCATCTCGACGAAGGTCTCGTAGGTGCCCTGCACGATGCCCTGGGCCCCGATATAGATCCAAGAGCCGGCGGTCATCTGGCCGTACATGGCCAGGCCCCTCTTATCGAGCTCGTTGAAGTGCTCCCAGGTCGCCCAGCGCGGCACGAGGTTGGAGTTGGCGATCAGCACGCGCGGCGCGTCGGCATGGGTGCGGAACACCCCGACCGGCTTGCCGGACTGGACCAGCAGGGTCTGGTCGTCCTCCAGCCGGCGCAGGGTCTCGACGATCTTGTCGTAGCTTTCCCAGTCGCGGGCGGCGCGGCCGATGCCGCCATAGACCACCAGCTCCTCCGGCCGTTCGGCGACGTCGGGATGCAGGTTGTTCATCAGCATCCGCAGCGGGGCCTCGGTCAGCCAGGACTTGGCGGTGAGCTCCGTGCCGGTGGCGGGGCGGATGACGCGGGTGTTGTCGAGGCGGGTCATGCGGGTCTTTCGGCGGGGCCGCCCTCGTCCTTCGACAAGCTCAGGATGAGGGCTAATTCAGACGCAGCGGGTCGTTCGAAAACCTCATCCTGAGCCTGTCGAAGGACGAGGTTTTCGTTCGCTCAGCTGGAAGCGAAATCGATGCAGGCCTTCAGCACGTCGGTCAGGACGCTGCGCATCGGCGCGGCCTTGGGCGGGCGGTAGGGCGAGGGCCAGGACTGCGGGGTGATGCGCGGCGAGGGGTCGTCGATATAGCCGCGGCAGGCCAGCTCCATCTGCACGGCGTGGATGCCGCGCTCGGGCTTGCCGTAGTGGCGGGTGATCCAGCCGCCCTTGAAGCGACCGTTGGTCACCATCGGCAGGCCCGAGGTCTCGCAGGCCGCCTCGACCGCCGCCGCCAGGGCCGGGTCGCAGCTCTGCCCCGAGTTGGTGCCGATGTTGAACACTGGCAGCTCGCCGGGAAACAGCCGCGGCGCCCGCGAGCGGATCGAGTGGGCGTCGTAGAGCACCACCTTGCCATGCAGGGCCAAGAGGCGGTCGATCTCGGCCCGCAGGGCCTGATGGTAGGGGATGAACCAGCGCTCACGGCGGGCGGCGATCTCGGCCTCGTCCGGCTCCTGGCCTTCGGCATAGAGCCGCTCGCCGTCGAAGGTGTCGGTCGGGCACAGGGCGGTGGTGGCCATGCCCGGATAGAGCGAGGCGCCCGACGGGTCGCGATTGACGTCGATCACCGTGCGCGACAGGCAGGTGCGCACCGTCGTCGCCCCCAGGTCGTCGGCGAAGTTGTAGAGCCGCTCGACCCACCAGTCGGCGTCCTTGCGGGCCAGCCACGGCGAGACCAGCCGTTTCTCGATCTCCTCGGGCACATGCGACCCCGAATGGGGAATGCTGACGATCAAGGGGGCGTCGCCCCGCCAGACTTCGAGCCAGTCGCTGCTCATCAGGTCGCTCCGGGCAAGGGAACGCCGGCTGCCGCGGCGATCACCGCGCCAGTCCGCACCAGAGTGTTGGCCGCTTCCATGTCGGGATGGAAGTGGCGGTCGTCCGAAAGGTGCGGCACCCGCGCCCGCACCGCCTTGCGCACGGCCTCAAGGACGGCGCTGGAGGTCAGGGGCGCATGGAAGTCGCAGCCTTGCGCGGCGGCCAGCAGTTCAATGCCGATCACCGCCGTTGCGTTCTCGACCATCGACAGCAGGCGGCGCGCCCCGTGGGCGGCCATCGACACGTGGTCTTCCTGGTTGGCCGAGGTCGGGATGGAGTCGACGCTAGCCGGATAGGCCTTCTGCTTGTTCTCCGAGACCAGGGCCGCGGCCGTGACCTGCGGGATCATGAAGCCGGAGTTCAGGCCCGGCTTGGGCGTCAGGAAGGCCGGCAGGCCCGACAGCGCCGGATCCACCAGCATGGCGATGCGGCGCTCGGCGATCGAGCCGATCTCGCAGACGGCCAGGGCGATCATGTCGGCGGCGAAGGCCACGGGCTCGGCGTGGAAGTTGCCGCCGGACAGGGCCTCGTCCGCTTCCGGGAAGATCAGTGGGTTGTCCGACACGCCGTTGGCCTCGGTGGCCAGGGTGGTCGCCGCCTGGCGCAGCACGTCGAGCGCCGCGCCCATCACCTGCGGCTGGCAGCGCAGGCAGTAGGGGTCCTGCACCCGCTCGTCCTCCTTCAGGTGCGAGGCGCGGATGTCGGAGGCCGCCATCAGGCTGCGCAGGGCGGCGGCGGTCTCGATCTGGCCGGCGTGGCGGCGCAGGGCGTGGATGCGCGGATCGAACGGCGTGTCAGAGCCCTTGGCGGCCTCGGTCGACAGGGCGCCGGTGACCAGGGCCGACTGGAACAGCAGGTCGGCCTCGAACAGGCCGGCGAGCGCATTGGCGGTCGAGAACTGGGTGCCGTTCAGCAGGGCCAGGCCTTCCTTAGGGCCGAGTTCGACGGGGGCGAGGCCGGCGCGGCTCAGGGCTTCGAGCGCGGGCTTTCGCACGCCGCCGACGTCGATCTCGCCGACCCCGATCATGGTCGCGGCCATGTGCGCCAGCGGCGCGAGGTCTCCGGAGGCGCCGACCGAGCCCTGGCTGGGCACCACCGGCGTCAGGCCAAGCTCCAGCATCGCTTCCAGCAGCTTGACCGTCTCGACCCGCACGCCCGAGGCGCCTTGCGCCAGGCTGGCCAGCTTCAGGGCCATCATCAGGCGGATCACCGCAACCGGCGAGGGCTCGCCCGTGCCGGCGGCGTGGGACAGCACGATGTTACGCTGCAGGGTCGCCAGGTCCTCGTCGCCGATGCGCACGCTGGCCAGTTTCCCAAAGCCCGTATTGATGCCGTAGACCGGCTCGCCCTTGGCCAGGATGCGGGTCACCGCCGCGGCGCTTTCCGCGATCACCGGCCAGGCGCCGTCGGCCAGGCGGGCGGCCGCGCCGCGATAGACGGACTTCCACTGGGCGAGGCTGACTTCGCCGGGGATGAGGACTTCAGTGATCACGAAACGGCGCTCCAGACGCGCGCATGGAGCGGATTGAAGCCCATGCGGTAGACAAGTTCGGCGGGACGCTCGACGTCCCAGATGGCGAGGTCGCAGGCCTTGCCGGCTTCCAGGGTTCCGCGATCAGCCAGCACGCCCAGGGCCCGGGCGGCCTCGCGGATGACGCCGGCCAGGCACTCGTCCACCGTCAGGCGGAACAGGGTGGCGGCCATGTTCATGGTCAGCAGCAGGCTGGTCAGCGGCGAGGTGCCGGGGTTGCAGTCGGTGGCCAGGGCCAGCGGCACGCCGGCCGCGCGCAAGGCTTCTATCGGCGGCAACTTGGTCTCGCGAACGAAGTAGTAGGCGCCGGGCAGCAGCACCGCCGTCGTGCCGGCCTTGGCCATGGCGGCGATCCCGGCTTCGTCGAGATGCTCCAGGTGGTCGGCCGACAGCGCCCCGAATTCGGCGGCTAGGGCCGCGCCGTTGAGGTTCGACAGCTGCTCTGCGTGCAGCTTGACCGGTAGGCCGTGGGCGCGGGCGGTCTCGAACACCCGGCGGATCTGGGCGGGGGAAAAGCCGATGCCTTCGCAGAAGCCGTCTACGGCGTCGGCGAGGCCTTCCCCCCCGAATTCAGGGGCGGCTACGGCGGGGATCATCTCGCGGCAAACAAGGTCGATGTAGCCGTCGGCGTCGCCCTTATATTCCGGCGGCAGGGCGTGGGCGCCGAGGAAGGTGGTCTTCACCAAAACCGGCCGAGCCTTGGCCAGGCCGCGGGCGGCGCGCAGGCTCTTCAGCTCGTGTTCGAGGGAGAGGCCGTAGCCGGACTTGACCTCGATGGTCGTCATGCCCTCGGCGATCAGGGCGTCCAGGCGGGGCAGGGCGGCGGCGACCAACTGGTCTTCGGTCGCCTCGCGGGTGGCCTTCATGGTCGAGACGATGCCGCCGCCGGCCCGGGCGATCTCTTCGTACGATGCGCCCGCCAGCCGCAGCTCGAACTCGTGGGCGCGGTCGCCGCCGAAGATCAGGTGGGTGTGCGGGTCGATCAGGCCGGGGGTGATCCAGCGGCCGTCGCAGTCGATGGTCTCGGGGGCCTCGAAGGACGGGGCGCCGCTGGCGGGGCCGGCATAGAGGATCCGGCCGTCCTTGGCGGCGATCACGCCGTCCTCGACGACGCCCAGGCCGGGCGCGGCTTCGGCGAGGGTCGCAAGGCGGGCCTTGATCCAAACCCGATCGCACCGCATCGCCAACGCCTCCCGATCCGTCTTGAGTCGCTCCCCGCGACCCTTGCGGCCCGGTTCAATATGTATAGACATATTCGCGAGCGACGAGGATTGTCCAGTGAGCGACGCCGAGAATCTTGAAGCCCCCGAACCGGCGCCCGAGGAGGTGCTCGTCGAAGCCCCGAGCGCACCTGCGCCCGAGGCTTCTCGCGACGTCGTGGTCTGGTGCGAAAGCGCCCTGCTGGCCGACGGCTGGGCCAAGGGCGTGCGCCTGACCCTGTCGGAAGGCCGCATCGCCCGCATCGACACCGACGTCGTCGCCGGTAGCGAGCCCCGCCTGGGCGCCGCCCTGCCGGGCATGCCCAACCTGCACAGCCACGCCTTTCAGCGGGCCATGGCCGGCCTGACCGAGGCGCGCGGCGAGGAGGGCGACAGCTTCTGGACCTGGCGCGAGCTGATGTACCGCTTCGTCGAGCGGCTCGATCCCGACGCCCTGCAGGCCATCGCCGCCATGGGCCAGGTCGAGATGCTGGAAAGCGGCTTCACCCGCGTCGGCGAGTTCCACTACCTGCATCATGACCGGGGCGGCGCGGCCTTCGACGATCCCGCCGAGATGGGCGCGCGGATCGCCGCGGCGGCGGAAGAGACCGGCATCGGCCTGACCCTGCTGCCGGTGTTCTACGCCCATTCGGGCTTCGGCGGCGCCGCGCCGGGCGAGGGCCAGAAGCGCTTCGTCACCGATGTCGACGGCTACGCCCGCCTGCTGGAGGCCAGCCGCGCCGCCGTCGCGGGCCTGTCCGAGGCGGTGGTCGGGATCGCGCCCCACAGCCTGCGCGCCGTGACGCCTGAGGAACTGACGGCCATCACACCCCTGGCCGCCGGCGGTCCGATCCACATCCACATCGCCGAGCAGACCAAGGAAGTGGACGACTGTCTGGCCGCCACCGGCCAGCGTCCGGTGCGCTGGCTGATGAACCACGCCGACGTCGGCAAGTCGTGGTGCCTGGTCCACGCCACCCACATGAACGCCATGGAGACCGAGCGCCTGGCCAAGAGCGGCGCGGTCGCCGGCCTCTGTCCGATCACCGAGGCCAATCTGGGCGACGGCGTCTTTCCCGCCCACGACTTCCAGGCCGCCGGCGGCGCCTTCGGGATCGGCTCGGACAGCAACGTGCTGATCGACGCGGCCGAGGAACTGCGGCTTCTGGAATATTCCCAGCGCCTGACCCGCCGGGCTCGCAACGTGCTGGCCGGCGGTCCCAAGCGCTCGACCGGCGGCGAGCTGTGGCGCGCGGCCGTGGCGGGCGGGGCCCAGGCCCTGGGCGCGGGCCGGCCGGGTCTGCGCCGGGGCGCGCCGGCCGACTTCGTCACCCTCGACCGCGAGCACCCGGCCATCGTCGGGCGCGGCGGCGACGCCCTGATCGACAGCCTGGTCTTCGCCGGCCGCCACGGGGCGATCGACAGCGTCTGGCGCGCTGGTCGTCCCGTCGTCTCTGGCGGCCGCCACCGGCATCGCGACGCCATCGCCGAACGCTATCGCCAGACCCTGAAGGCCCTGCTGTCTTGACCGCCGCCCCCCTGCACCAGCGCATCCGCGACGAGATCGAGGGCCTGATCCGCTCGGGCGCCTGGGCGCCGGGTCATCGCGTGCCGTTCGAGAGCGAGCTGATGGCCCAGTACGGCTGCTCGCGGATGACGGTGAACAAGGCGATGTCAGCCTTGGCCGACACCGGCCTGATCGTCCGCCGCCGACGGGCCGGCTCGTTCGTGGCCCGGCCCAAGGTGCATTCTACCGTCCTCGACATCCCCGACATCCAGGCCGAGATCACCGCGCGCGGCGAGACCTACGCCTTCGTGCTGCTGGCCGCCGCGCGCCGCGCCGCCGATCCGGATGACGCCGACGAGGTCGAGCTGGCGGGGGAGGGCGACCTCATCGCCCTGCGCGGCCTGCACGTGGCCGGCGGGCGGCCCTTCGCCCTGGAGGACCGCCTGATCAGCCTGGCCGCCGTGCCCGAGGCCGCCGCCGCCGACTTCGCCGCCGAGCCGCCCGGCGCCTGGCTGCTGCATCACGTGCCGTGGACGGAAGCGGAAAGCCGGATCAGCGCCGTGGGGGCGGAAGCCGCCGTCGCCGAGCTCCTGGCCCTGGACGTCGGCACGGCCCTGCTGGCCGTTGAGCGCCGCACCTGGCGGGCCGGCGAGCCCGTCACCCACGTGCGCCAGCTGTTCCCCGGCGAGGCCTATGACCTGGTGGCTCGCTTCGGCCCGGCGCGTTAGCCGCGCCCTCCTTTCCACCTTGCCCCGTTCAGAAGTCATCGCCCGGCTTGTCCGGGCGACCCAAGCGTCCTGTCAGACTGGGGCGAGTTCAGCTTGGGTCGCCCGCATGAAGCGGGCGATGACTTCATTTTGGGGGGCTGATGGAGGGCAAGGGCGCCCAACGTCTGGGCGTCTGAACCGTACCCGCGTTCCCCCACGTGCGCTCGCGTGCAAGCTGTCGTACATCGTTATGCGAGTGGCGACGGAATCGTGCGTTGGGGGCTGGCGTGAAGGAACTCGAGGCGATCACCGGCGGAGCGCTGGGCGGCTGGATGGCGCGTTTCCGGTCGGACGGGCGCTCGACCCATTCGGCTCCGCCGCCCGGGACCAAGTGCGACAACTGCGAGACCGAGCTGGTCGGCCATTTCTGCCACGCCTGCGGCCAGGAAGCCTCGAACCATCACAAGTCGATCCTGCACGTCACCTGGGAGGCCATCGAGGGGATGTTCCACCTCGACGGCCGGCTGTGGCGCACCGTGCCGTGGCTGTTCGTGCGGCCCGGACGGCTGAGCCGCGAATATCTCGACGGCAAGCGCGCCCGGCACGTGCCGCCGTTCCGCCTGTTCCTGGTCTCGCTGCTGCTGTTCATCCTCTCGGCCGAGACGGTGATCCACAAGGCGGTGCACGATGCGCAGCACCGTGCCGAGCATGCTTCCCCTGCCGCTCACGGCGAGGCCGCCCACGCAAAGCCTGGCGGCGGCGCGGCCAGCCAGGCGTCGGCCGAAGCCGCCAAGGACCTTCAGGAGGACGGCGTCCTGACGGTCGGCAAGGACGGCACGAAGCTTCGGTTCGTGGGGCCCAGCAAGGACGTCCTGGCCAACGACAAGGCCAAGGCGGAATGGCTGAACACCCAGTTGAACAAGGCCGTCGCCACGCCCGGTTACTTCATGGCCGTGGTCTTCGGCTGGGGGCACAGGCTGGCGGTGTTCCTGCTGCCGATCCTCGCCCTGTCCCTGGCCGGCTGCTATTTCTACCGGCGGAAGTTCTTCATGTACGATCACCTGATCGTCTCGATGAACTACCTGTCGTTCATCTTCCTGCTGTGGGCGGTAGTGCTGATCCTGCCGCGCCAGGTGAGCGAGATCGGCGTCCTGGCAGCGCTGCTCTGGGCGCCGGTGAACCTGTTCCAGACCCTGCGCGGCGTCTATGGCTCCAACATCTTCGGCGCGGTGCTCAAGACCGGCGTCGTCTGGGTGACCACGCAGATGGCGTTCGTCTTCCTGCTGCTGGGCCTGCTGTGGCTGGGGTTGTCGCAGATCTGACGACCGCCTGCCGCTTTATTGTTCGTGAGCGGACTTTATCCCCGGTTACCGTCCGTGCCTGTCATGACAGTTTTACACGCGGCTGATACCCGAGCGACGTGATGCGGAAATAATAAACAACCGCAGGCACTTCCGCGTAATAAGGGGATTACTACGTGTCTAAATCCATGTTCGGCCGGTCGGCGCTTATGCTGACCTGCGCGCTCGGCGCTCTGGCCTGCGCCGGCGCCGCCAACGCCCAAGAAGCGGCTGACTCCACCAGCCTGGAAGAGATCATCGTCACCGCCGAGCGCCGCTCGGTGAACCTGCAGGATACGCCGCTGTCGGTCGCCGTGGTCGGCGGCCAGGACCTGCGCGCGATGCAGGCCGGCGGCGACGACATCCTGGCCCTGGCCGGCCGCGTGCCCGGCCTCTATGCCGAGACCACCACGGGCCGGATCTTCCCGCGCTTCTACATCCGCGGCCTCGGCAACATCGACTTCTACCTTGGCGCCTCCCAGCCGGTGTCGATCATCCAGGACGAGGTCGTGCTCGAGCATGTCGTCCTGAAGTCGAACCCCGTGTTCGACGTCCAGCAGGTGGAAGTGCTGCGCGGCCCGCAAGGCTCGCTGTTCGGCCGCAACACCACCGCCGGCATCATCAAGTTCGACACCATCAAGCCGACCCAGACCCTGCAGGGCCGGGCCCAGGCCTCGTACGGCAGCTACGGCACCACCACCTTCGACGGCGGCATCGGCGGCCCGATCGTGGCCGACAAGCTGGCCTTCCGCGTCTCGGCCCTCTACCAGCACCGCGACGACTGGGTGGACAACACCTTCGCCGGGACCAGCGCCGACGGCACCAAGACGCCGCAGAGCGACGCCATGGGCGGCTTCGACGAGCGCGACATCCGTCTGCAAATCCTGGCCACCCCGACCGAGAACCTGTCGGTCCTGGCCTCGGCCCATCTGCGCCAGTACGAGGGCACCTCGACCCTCTTCCACCGCGCCGGCCTGAAGAAGGGCTCCAACAGCACCCAGTACGCCGAGCGCGACAAGGTCGCCTTCGACGAGGCCGTCAACAACCCGCAGGCCTATGACACCGCCGGGACCTCGCTGAAGATCGACTACGACTTCGGCGGCGTGAAGCTGACCTCGATCAGCGCCTACGAGACCACCGACGGCTACAGCCGTGGCGACACCGACGGCGGCGCGGCCGCCAACTATCCGGTCGGCGGCGTGCCCAACGGCTTTGGCCAATCGCAGGGCGTGGTGAAGGACCTTGATCAGGTCACCCAGGAAATCCGCCTGGCCAGCGACACCGACGGTCCGCTGAAGTGGCAGGTCGGGGGCTACTATTTCGACAGCCGCGACATCACCAACTTCTACCAGCGCGCCTTCTTCGTCCGCACCAACCCGAACAACTGGGTGTCGCTGTCGAACGTCAACACCTCGTGGGCCGTGTTCGGCCAGGTCAGCTATGACGTCACCGACAAGCTGACGGTCACCGGCGGCCTGCGTCAGACCGACGACACCAAGAAGACCCGCCTGCTGAAGTCGGCCGACACCGCCGCCGGCGTCGTCACCTATACCGGCCGCCGCTACGTGAAGCTGTCCGACAGCCAGCCCAGCTGGGACCTGTCGGCGCTCTACAAGGTCAGCGACGACGTCAGCGTCTACGCCCGCGTCGCCCGCGGCTTCCGCGGCCCGACCATCCAGGGCCGCTCGGCGGTGTTCAACAGCGATTTCACCA
This sequence comes from Caulobacter hibisci, assembly GCF_016135805.1. GTDB lineage: Bacteria > Pseudomonadota > Alphaproteobacteria > Caulobacterales > Caulobacteraceae > Caulobacter > Caulobacter hibisci. Next base: position 186,999 of record NZ_JADWOX010000005.1, on the reverse strand, counting down.
CGGCCAATTCGGAAACGATCCTGTCGTGGGAAGCCGGCTTCAAGAGCCAGCTGCTGGACAACACCCTGCGCCTGAACGCCACGGCCTTCACCTACAAGGTCGAAGACATCCAGCTGAACGGCAACGACAGCAACGGCAACGGCGTGCTGTTCAACGCCGACCAGGCCGAGGCCTACGGCATGGAAGCCGAAGCCCAGTGGAAGCCGATCGCCAACCTGACCCTGACCGCCGGCCTCTCGCTGCTGCACAGCGAGATCAAGGACAAGCGCGTCTACGCCCAGGTCTGCGCCCTGAACGGCGTGGTCGTCTGCACCGTGCAGAACCCGACCATCCAGATCGGTTCGAACGTCTACGCCCAGATCGACGGCCAGCCGCTGCCGAACGCGCCGGAGTACAACATCGACTTCACGGCCCGTTACGACGTGCCGCTGGCCAATGGCGGCGTGCTGTTCGCCGCCACCGACTGGAACCAGCAGGGCTACACCAACTACGTCCTCTACAAGACCAAGGAGTTCTACTCCGACGGCAACTTCGAGGGCGGCGTGAAGCTGGGCTACTCGGCTCCGGGCGGCGCCTATGAGGTGGCCCTGTTCGGCCGCAACATCACCAACGAGAAGAACCTCAAGGGCGTGATCGAGAACTACATGGCCTCGGTCTTCAACGAGCCCCGCATCGTCGGCATCTCGGTCAGCGCCAAGCTGCGATAAGCTGATGCTCGTCTTCCTTCTCCCCTTGCGGGAGAAGGTGTCGGCGAAAGCCGACGGATGAGGGGTCTCTCAAATGCAAGACGCCGCGAAAGCTGATCGGCTTTCGCAGCGTTTTCGTTCGTGCGACCCCTCACCCGACCCCCGCCTTCGCGGGGGCCACCCTCTCCCGCAAGGGGAGAGGGATTTAGTTAAACCAACCCCGGCCCTTCGATCTTCACCACCGGCGTAAACGCCGGCCGGCGCTCCGGCAGCACCACCTTCAAGCCCTTGCCGTCCCGGGTGAAGGGCAGGGGCTGCCCGCCCAGCAGCGACACGCGCCGCACCTCGCCGCCGGCATGCGGCGCGCCGACCGCCAGGCTCTCGATCACCATCTCCCGACCAGGCTCGACCAGCGGCAGGGCGTAGAGCGCGCCGGCCTTGGTGGTGAAGCGGATGTCGCTGGCCTGGAAGGGCTTGGCGTCGCCCTCGTTCTGCATGCCCTCGACCAGGCGCGTCGGACCCTCGCCGTAGATCTTCCACGGCCGCGTGGAATAGATCGCCTCGCCGTTGACGGCGATCCAGCCGGCCATGTCGGCCAGGACCTTGGCTTCCTTGTCGTCGATCGAGCCGTCGCCGCGCTGGGGGATCGACAACATGAGCGTGCCGTTCTTGCTGACTACGTCGGTCAGCCGCTGGATCACGTCCTTGGCCGTCTTGTAGCCGTTGCGCTCATAGAGCCCGCGGTCGTAGTGCCAGTTGCCGATGCAGGTGTCGGTCTGCCAGGGCTCGTCGCGCAGCCGGTCGGAGAAGCCGCGCTCCACGTCCTCGACGATCGCCTTGCGCTGGAAGGCGTTGAGCTTCTTGCCGGTCACCACCACGTCGGTGCGGCCGGTCTGGCGCACGGCGTTGTTGTAGAAGTGCGCGGTGGCTTCCAGCCCCGCCTGGCCCAGCGGCAGGGCGTAGTTGTCGAAATAGACCATGTCGGGCTTGTAGCGGTCGACGAGGTCGTTCTGGCGCAGCAGCCAGTTGCGCACGAAGGCGGGGTTGTTGGGCGGCGGGGTCTCCAGCCACTCGCCGTCGTGCTTGTCGTGCCAGGCGTTGGCCTCGGCGATGGAATTGATCCCGTCGGGGATCACCATGTTGCGGCCGGTATAGAGCTGCTGCGGGTCCAGGCCCTGCCACCACTTGCCCTTGCCGTCGGCCTTGGTCAGGCGGAAGGCGTCGTAGCGCTGGCCCTTCAGCGGGCCCTCGGCGTCGTAGCCATAGGCCGTTTGCCACCAGTGCCAGGCGTGGGCGGCGTGGTTGGAGACGGCGAACTTCAGGCCGTGACGGCGGGCGACCTTCTCCCAGGTCCCGACGATGTCGCGCCCCGGGCCAACCCGCGTGGTGTTCCAGGCATGGTGGCGGCTGTCGAACATGTCGAGATTGTCGTGGTGGTTGGCCATCGACATGAAGACCTTCGCCCCGGCGGCGACGTAGGTCTTCATCAGGGCCTCGGGATCCCAGGCCTCGGCCTTCCAGCGCGGGATGAACTCCATGAAGCCAAACTGGGTCGGGTGCCCGTAGGTCTTCACGTGGTGTTCGTAGAAGGGGTTGCCCTGCTGGTACATCTGCCGGCCGTACCAGTCGCCGTATTCGGGCACGCACTGCGGCCCCCAGTGCGACCAGATGCCGAGCTTGGCGTCGCGGAACCAGTCGGGCGTCTTGTAGCCGGCCGCCAGCGACTCCCAGCTGGCCTTAAACGGTCCGCGAGGGGCGGCCAGGGCGGGCGAGGCGGCGAGGCCGGCGGTCGCGCCCAGCAGGGCGCGGCGGGTGAAGGGCATGGCAAGCTTATCCGTTACTGGACCGGCGTCAGGCGCACGGCCGCGCCGCCGCTGGCGGCGAGCTTCAGGCTCAGGGTCGATGTGGCGGTGAGAGAGGGATTCGAACCCTTGAGGCTGGTGGGCGTCGCTCCGTCCTCGCGGACGTCGGCCTTCCACGATCCCTTGCCCAGGAAATCGAGCGGCACCTTCACCGTCCGCGCGGTCTCGTTGTTGAGCGCGCCGACCCACCATTCCGAGCCCTTGCGGCGGGCCACGACGATCGACTGGCCGATCTCGCCGGTCACGAACCGCACCTCGTCCCAGGTGGTCGGCACGGCGGCGGCGAAGTCGAGGCCCTCGGGGCTTTCGGCATAGGTGTCGGGGCTGTCGGCGACGATGGCGAACGGGCTGTCGAACACCACGAACATGCCCAGGGCCTGGCCGCGCGTGGTCTGCACGAAGGGCAGCTTGTCGCGCGGCTCGAACTTGTCGGGGGTCACATTGCGGAAGCCGCCGGGCGTGTAGTCCATCGGCCCCAGCAGCAGGCGGGTGTAGGCGAGGTTGACGTTGTGGCTGGCGGTGATCCGCACGCTCCACTTGTTGTACTCGGCCCCCAGCACGCCTTCCTGGGTCAGGTAGTGCGGATAGGTGCGGATCAGGCCCGTCGGGTGATAGGCGCCGTGCAGGTCGACCATCAGGTGGTGCTCGGCCGCGCGCTTGAGCAGGCGGTGGTAGAAGTCGACCATCTGCTGGTCGTCACGGTCCATGAAGTCGACCTTGATGCCCTTGATCCCCCACTGCTCGTAGAGGGCCAGGGCCTCGTCCATCTGGGCGTCGAGGGACTTCCAGTTCAGCCACAGCCAGATGCCGACCTTCTTGTCCTGGCCGTAGGCGATGAGGCCCGGCAGGTCGAGTTCGGGCTTGGGACGGGTGACGTCCGCCCCCGGCCGCACGACCGAGGCGCCGCCGGCCCCGACGTTCCAGCCTTCGTCGATCAGCATGTATTCCAGGCCGGTCTTGGCGGCGAAGTCGATATAGCCCTTGATGGTCTCGGGGTTCATGCCGGCGTTGGGCACGGCCTTCAGCGAGGGGCCGTTCCACCAGTCCCAGGCGGCCTTGCCCGGCTTGATCCAGCTGGTGTCGGCGACCACTGACGGCGCGCTCAGCGTGGTCAGCAGGGTGTTCTCGACCAGCTGGCCGGCCTTGGGCGCGATCATGATCACCCGCCAGGGCGAGACGACGTCGGCCCCGAGGCGCGTGCGGACGGCGGTGCTCGGATCGTCCAGGCGCGGCGACAGCTTCACGCCCAGACCCAGCCGCCCGTCGCCCTTGCCGCGCAGGTACATCCCCGCCCAGTCCTTGAGGTCGGCCTCGGCGATGGCGAAGGCGGCGTTGTCGCCCTGGCAGACCACCGGGGCGTCGAACAGATTGTGCTCTCGGAACTTCGAGGCCTGGACGGCGTCGAACTCGCCCTCGTGGCTCGACCCGAACTTGCCGAGATTCAGGCCCCAGCAGCCGTAGTCCTTCGGGAAGTCGAAGCTGGTGACCTCGTCATTGACGTTGGTCGCCGCCGTCGCCGGCTGCTCGGGCAACACGTAGCGGAAGGCCACGCCCTGGTCGTAGGCGCGGAACACGACCCGCAAGCGGCGGCCGCTCTCTTCCTGGAAGTCGACGGCCAGTTCGTTGCGCTTCTGGGCAACGTGGCTGACCTTGGCGGCCGGCAGGTCGTAGACGTCCTCGCCCGAGCCCGCTTCCGCGCCGACGATCTTCACGCCGTAGGAGAAGCGGCCGCCCTTCGAGAGCTCCAGCCCCAGGCCCGACGGCGAGATCAGGGCCTTGCCCTTGTAGCTGACGGCGTAGCGCGCCTGTCCCGACTCGTCGGAGACTTGCACCGAGACAGCGCCGTCGGGAGAGGAAAGGGTGCGGGTTTCGGCGTAGGCTTGCGATCCATACAGCGCTGTCAAACCAGCGCCCGCCAGCAGTGCGTTCCGAATGGCCCCCATGCATCATCTCCCCAAAATTCGTTGTCTCAGTGTTTGTCGTATTAATTAGACCGTGTATGGATCGACGTCGAGCTTTCGATACCGGTAACATTCAGGCGGCTTTCAGACCGCCGATTGCGCAAGGAAGAGCGGGGGAAATGAACACCAAGACCCTGACCATCGCCCTGATGGCCACCACCCTCCTGTCGATGCCGGCCTTCGCCGCCGACGGACCCAAGAGCACCGCCCATCCGGCCCTGTGGCCCGCGGCCAAGAGTCAGGGCCTGGTCGATCCGGCCACCGAGGCCTTCGTCGACGGCCTGATGGCCAAGATGACCCTCGAGGAGAAGATCGGCCAGATGATCCAGGCCGACACGGCCTCGATCAAGGCCGACGACCTCAAGACCTATCCGCTGGGCTCGATCCTGGCCGGCGGCAGCTCGCCGCCGCTGGGCGCGCCCGACCGCTCGCCGGTCGGCCCCTGGGTCGACACCGTCAAGGCGTTCCGCGACGCGGCCGCCCAGCGTGGCGGGACCAACATCCCGCTGATGTTCGGCATCGACGCCGTGCACGGCAACAACAACGTCGTCGGCGCCACGCTCTTCCCGCACAACATCGGCCTGGGCGCCGCCCACGACCCTGAACTGATCCGCAAGATCGGCGCCGCCACCGGCCAGGAGACAGCGGTGTCAGGCTTCGACTGGGCCTTCGGCCCGACCTTGACCGTGCCGCGCGACGACCGCTGGGGCCGCGCCTTCGAGGGCTATTCGGAAGATCCGGAACTCGTCCGCCTCTACGCCCGCGAGATGATCCTGGGCCTGCAAGGCGCCGTCAGCGAGGGCCAGGCCCTGCAGAAGGGCCACGTGGCGGCCAGCGCCAAGCACTTCCTCGGCGACGGCGGCACCACCAACGGCAAGGACCAGGGCAATACCGAGGTCTCCGAACAGGAGCTGATCCGGCTGCACGCCCAGGGCTACGTCCCGGCCATCAACGCCGGGACCATGACCATCATGGCCTCGTTCAACAGCTGGAACGGCCAGAAGATGCACGGCAACAAGTCGCTGCTGACCGACGTGCTGAAGGGCAAGATGGGCTTTGACGGCTTCATCGTCGGCGACTGGAACGGCCACGGCCAGGTCGAGGGCTGCACGCCGACCAACTGCGCCCAGGCCGCCAATGCGGGCCTGGACATGTACATGGCCCCCGACAGCTGGAAGGGCCTTTATGACAACCTGCTGGCCCAGGCCAAGTCGGGCGAGGTGCCGATGGCCCGCATCGACGACGCCGTGCGCCGCATCCTGCGGGTGAAGGCCAAGCTGGGCCTGTTCCGCAGCGACCGTCCGTGGGAAGGCCGCGAGAACGTGGTCGGCAACGCCGCCCACCGCGCCGTCGCCCGTGAAGCCGTGGCCAAGTCGCTGGTGCTGCTGAAGAACAACGGCGTGCTGCCGCTGAAGGCCTCGGCCAAGGTGCTGGTGGCCGGCTCGGGCGCCGACGACATCGGCCAGCAGTCGGGCGGCTGGACCCTGTCGTGGCAGGGCACCGACAATAAGAACAGCGACTTCCCCAACGCCCAGTCGATCTATTCGGGCTTCAAGGAGGCGGTCGAGGCCTCGGGCGGCAGCGCGACGCTCAGCGTCGACGGCAGCTTCAAGGACAAGCCTGACGTCGCCGTCGTGGTGTTCGGCGAGCAGCCCTACGCCGAGGGCGTGGGCGACCTGAAGTCGCTCGAGTACCAGCAGGGCGACAAGACCGACCTGGCCCTGCTCAAGAAGCTGAAGGCCGCCGGCGTGCCGGTGGTGGCGGTGTTCCTGTCGGGCCGCCCGCTGTGGGTGAACCCCGAGATCAACGCCTCGGACGCCTTCGTCGCCGCCTGGCTGCCCGGCTCGGAAGGCGGCGGGATCGCCGACGTCCTGGTGGGCGACGGCGCCGGCAAGCCGCGCCGCGACTTCAACGGCAAGCTGTCGTTCAGCTGGCCCAAGACCGCCGCGCAGTTCTCGCTGAACAAGGGCGACAAGGGTTACGCGCCGCTGTTCGTCTATGGCTACGGCCTCAGCTACGCCAAGCCCGGCAAGGTGGCCAAGCTGTCGGAAGTCTCGGGCGTCACCGCCATCGCGGCCAACGACAGCAACTACTTCGTCGGCGGCAAGACTCCGGCGCCGTTCGAGTTCCGCCTGCTGCCGACCACCTCGGTGCACATCAAGCCGATCGACGCCGGCAACGTGCAGGAGGCCGGCCGCCAGCTGACCTTCGCCGGCGGCGTGCCTGCCGCGGCTGAGATCGCCGCCGACAAGGCCTTCGACCTGACCTTCCAGACCAACGCCGAGATCGCCCTGCAGATCGCCTACCGCGTCGACGCCGCGCCTTCGGCCAAGACCACCCTGGGCATCGGCGCCGGCAAGCTCGACGTCACCTCGGTGCTGTCGGGCGCCAAGGCCGGCGAGTGGACCAGCCTGAAGGTGCCGCTGAAGTGCTTCCAGGCCGCTGGCACGGACGTCACCAAGGTCGAGGCGCCGTTCTCGCTGGCCACGGCCGGGACACTGACGGTCTCGATCAGCGGCGTGAAGCTGACCACCGACCCGACCGGCACCACCTGCCCGGCCAAGGCGGACTAGCCAGCCGCCTCCGCCCCCAACAAGGAAGTCATCGCCCGGCTTGTCCGGGCGACCCAAGCCGAGCCTGCCGATTCAGCTTGGGTCGCCCGCATGAAGCGGGCGATGGCCTCCGAGGGGGAGGGCGAATTGTAAGCTTGAAGCAGCGGAGACCACGCGTGCGCCTGACCCGTCACCTGCTCGCCGGGGCCGCCGCCCTCGCTTTCGCCGCGCCCGCCGCCGCCGCGCCGCTGCTGGCCTCGGTGTTCACCGACCACGCCGTGCTCCAGCGCGACAAGCCGATCGCCGTCTGGGGCGTCGCCGCCCCGAACGCCGCCGTCGCCATCGACCTTTCCGGCCAGGGCGCGACGGCGATCGCCGACGCCCAGGGCCGCTGGAGCGCCCATCTTCCCGCCCGCGCCGCCAGCGCCGCCCCGCTGACCCTGACCGTCAAGGCCGGGTCCGAGACCCAGACCGTCTCCGACCTGCTGATCGGCGACGTCTGGCTGTGCTCGGGCCAGTCGAACATGGAATATCCGCTGCGCCGCGCCCTGCAGGGCGAGGCCGAGGCCGCGAGCGCCACCGACCCGCAGATCCGCCTGCTGCAGACCGGCCGCACCAGCCTGCCGCATCCCAGCGACAAGTTGCCCGCCTACGCCGCCTGGAAGACGTCGAGCTACGACAGCGCCAACAACTTCTCGGCCGCCTGCTGGTTCATGGGCCGCGAGATCAAGAAGACCACCGGCGTCCCGGTCGGCCTGATCGACGCCACCTGGGGCGGCTCGGTGATCCAGGACTGGATCAGCGGCCCGGGCCTCAAGGCGCTCGGCAATTACGACGAGGGCCTGTCGGTGCTGGCCGACTACGCCCAGGATCCGGCCAAGGGCATGGCCCGCTGGGGCGCGATGCTCGACCGCTGGGCCGCCAAGGCCGAGCCGCATGCCGCAGGCTGGGCCAAGCCCGACTTCGACGACCGCGCCTGGAAGACCATGCCGGCCGAGCAGTTCTGGGAAACCAATCCGGGCCTGGAAACCTTCGACGGCACGATCTGGCTGCGCGCCACCATCACCCTGACCAAGGCCCAGGCCGCTCAAGGGGCCACGCTGGTGCTTGGCCCGGTCGACGACATCGACACCACCTTCGTCAACGGTCGCGCCGTCGGCTCGCAGGAGGGCTGGGACGCCAAGCGCGCCTACGCCATTCCGGCCGGCGTGCTGAAGGCCGGCGCCAATGTCGTGGCCGTGCGCGCCATCGACGCCGGCGGCGGCGGCGGCGCCTGGGGGCCGGCCAAGGACAAGGGGCTGAAGCTGGCCGACGGCGCGTTCGTGCCGCTGGGCGCGTCCTGGCGCTACAAGGTCTCGACCAACCTGTCCGACACCGGCCTGCCGCCGCATGCGCCTTGGCTCGGCGCCTCGGGCCTGTCGACCCTGCACAACGGCATGATCGCCCCGCTGGCGCCGTACGGCGTCAAGGGCTTCGCCTGGTACCAGGGCGAGGCCAACGTCACCGAGGCCCCGGAATACGCCCGCCTGATGCCGGCCCTGATCGCCGACTGGCGCCGGGCGTTCGCCGCGCCCGACGCGCCGTTCCTGATGGTGCAACTGGCCAGCTTCGGCCCGCAGGTCGACAAGCCCGGCGTCTCGCGCTGGGCCGAGCTGCGCGACGTCCAGCGCCGCACCGTCGCCGCCGACCCGACCACGGGCCTGGCCTCGGCCGTCGACATCGGCTCGCCCTACGACATCCATCCGGCCGACAAGCTGCAGGTCGGCCTGCGTCTGGCGGGTCTTGCCCGCAAGCTGGCCTATGGCGAGACGGCCCTGAACCCCTCCGGACCCGCGCCGGTCTCGGCCGTCCGCGACGGCGACGACGTCGTCGTGACGCTGGACCAGCCGGCGGTGGTCTACGGATCGGCGCGCCCCGCCGGCTTCGAGCTCTGCGACGCGCCCGAGTCGTGCCGCTTCGTCGATGCGGTGGTGGAGGGCGCCAAGGTCCGCCTCACGGTTCCGGCCGGCTACGCCGCCGTCAAGGTCCGCTTCGCCTGGGCCGACAGCCCGGTGCTGAACCTCTACGGCCAGAACCGGCTGCCAGCGACGCCGTTTGAACTGGTGGTGAAATAGGGCAGGGTCTCCAAGACCCTCTCTCTTAGAGAGAGGGAGGGGCCCGCCGCGCAGCGGTGGGAGGGTGAGAGGTTTCACCGCTAGCCGGAAAACCCTGTGCGCTCGGCTAATGCGGCTGAACGACCACGCCCTATCCTGAGAGAGTGTAACTTATCACCCTCCCACGCCTTCGGCGTGGGCCCCTCCCTCTCTCGATGAGAGAGGGATTTTCACTCCAGCCCCGCTCGTTAACCAGCAACCCCCTGCGCCATAACGCTTTTCCTCTCCAGGCAGAGGAATCCGCGTGACCGACCGCACCTGCGAAGAACTGGCCGATCTGTGGTGCGTCCTGTTTGGCGAACCGCCGGCGATCACCGCCGATCCGAGCCTGGTCGCGCAGGTCCTGGTCCGCTGCCTGCCGCCCGCCGAACCCTATGGCCCGCAAGCTCTTCCCATGGCTCAGCTTCAGCGCAAGGAGTCGTGAAACCCAGATAGGCAGGATCTATCTTTGGAACTGATTTTATCGATTGGACCTATTTGCTGCGGCGCGATACCTACGACGCATCCTTTCCAACGGAGCGTCTCATGTCGCTGATCAACACCACGATCAAACCCTTCACCGCCCAATCGTACAAGGACGGCAAGTTCGTCACGGTCAGCGACGCCGACCTGAAGGGCAAGTGGTCGGTGGTCTTCTTCTACCCGGCCGACTTCACCTTCGTCTGCCCGACCGAGCTGGAAGACCTGGCCGACAACTACGACGTCTTCACCCGCCTGGGCGTCGAGATCTACGCCGTGTCGACCGACACCCACTTCTCGCACAAGGCCTGGCACGACAGCTCGCCGGCCATCGGCAAGATCAAGTACCACATGGTCGGCGACCCCTCGGGCACGATCACCAACAACTTCGAAGTCATGCGCGAAGGCGTGGGCCTGGCCGATCGCGGCACCTTCCTGATCGACCCGGAAGGCGTGATCCAGTTCACCGAGACCACCGCCGAAGGCATCGGCCGCAACGCCATCGAGCTGCTGCGCAAGATCAAGGCCGCCCAGTACGTGGCTTCGCACCCGGGCGAAGTCTGCCCGGCCAAGTGGGAAGAGGGTGAAAAGACCCTGGCCCCCTCGCTCGACCTCGTCGGCAAGATCTAAAGACTAACGGACTACCCCGCGCCGCCGCTCCTCTCTCCCCTCTGGGGCGGCGGCGCAACTTCTTGATCGTTCGCCGCGTTCGATCCTCCCCCCGAAAATCGAACGCCTATCCTTTCCTCCCCCTAGCCTTTTGGGAGCGCGCCATGCTGGACGCCGGTCTGAAGACCCAGTTGACCACCTACCTGCAGAACCTGCGCCAGCCGATCGAACTGGTCGCCTCCCTCGGCGACGACAAGGGTTCGAAGGACATACTGGCCCTGCTGGAAGACGTCGCCGCGACGTCCGACAAGGTCAGCCTGAACCTGGCCGGCGACGACGCCCGCAAGCCGTCCTTCGCCATCACCCGCGCCGCTGGCGACGCCGATGTGCGCTTCGCCGGTCTGCCGCTGGGCCACGAGTTCACCTCGCTGGTGCTGGCCCTGCTGCACGTCGGCGGCCACCCGCCGCGTCTCGACGCCGAGGTGATCGAGCGCATCAAGGGCCTGGACGGCGACTACAGCTTCGAGACCTATTTCTCGCAGTCCTGCCAGAACTGCCCCGACGTGGTGCAGGCGCTGAACACCATGAGCGCCCTGAACCCGCGCATCCGCCACGTCGCCATCGACGGCGCGCTGTTCCAGGCGGAAGTCGAGCAGCGCCAGGTCATGGCCGTGCCGACCATCCTGCTGAACGGCCAGCCGTTCGGCCAGGGCCGCATGGAGGTCGAGCAGATCCTGGCCAAGCTCGACACCGGCGCCGAAGCCCGCGCCGCCGAGAAGATCAAGACCAAGGACGCCTTCGAGGTGCTGGTCATCGGCGGCGGTCCCGCCGGCGCGGCCGCGGCCGTCTACGCCGCCCGTAAGGGCATCCGCACCGGTGTCGCCGCCGAGCGCTTCGGCGGCCAGGTGCTCGACACCATGGCCATCGAGAACTTCATCTCGGTCCAGCACACCGAAGGCCCCAAGTTGGCCACGGCGCTGGAACAGCACGTCAAGCAGTACGACGTCGACGTGATGAACCTGCAGAAGGCCGTCGGCCTGGTCGCGCCGAAGACCCCGGGCGGCCTGATCGAGGTCAAGCTCGAGAACGGCGCCAGCCTGAAGTCGCGCACCGTGATCCTGTCCACCGGCGCCCGTTGGCGGAACGTCAACGTGCCCGGCGAGGCCGAGTACAAGAACAAGGGCGTGGCCTATTGCCCGCACTGCGACGGCCCGCTTTTCAAGGGCAAGCGCGTGGCGGTGATCGGCGGCGGCAACAGCGGCGTCGAGGCGGCCATCGACCTGGCCGGCATCGTCGCCCACGTCACCCTGATCGAGTACGATAGCCAGTTGCGCGCCGATGCGGTGCTGCAGCGCAAGCTCGCCAGCCTGCCCAACGTCACTATCGTCACCTCGGCGATGACCACCGAGATCCACGGCGACGGCGCCAAGGTCAGCGGCCTGTCCTACAAGGACCGCAACCACGACACGGCTCACCGCGTCGACCTGGAAGGCGTGTTCGTGCAGATCGGCCTGGTGCCCAACACCGAGTGGCTGAAGGACTCGAACGTCGCCCTGAGCAATCGCGGCGAGATCGAGGTCGACTATCGCGGCGAGACCTCGATGCCGGGCGTGTTCGCGGCCGGCGACGCGACCACCACGCCGTACAAGCAGATCATCATCGCCATGGGCGAGGGCGCCAAGGCCTCGCTGTCGGCCTTCGACTACCTGATCCGCCTTCCCGCCGAACAGGCCGAAGCGGCCTGATCGGTATTTTCTCCCTCTCTCTTTGAGAGAGGGAGGGGCCCGCGCCAAAGGCGTGGGAGGGTGAGAGGTTTCACCCTTGCCGGAAAGTCTCCGCTAGCTGCGTAGGAAAGGCTTCAAGCTCTCAGGTTCGCGACCGCCGACGTCCCGGCGTTGCTCCGTTCGGACAGTCTGTAACCTCTCACCCACCGCTTCGCGGCGGGCCCCGCCCTCTCTCTCAGAGAGAGGGACCTTAAGCTCACCCCACCGCCGCCTGGATGCCTTCCAGCAGGTTGGCCGCCGTGATCGGCTTGGCCACGTGCAGGTCGGCGCCGGCGGCCAGGGCCTCGTCGCGGTGCTGGGTGAAGGCGTTGGCGCTGAGCATGACGATCGGCGTGCGGACCGCGCCGCGCTCGGCCTCGAGGGCGCGGATGGCGCGGGTGGCGGTCAGGCCGTCCATGCGCGGCATCTGCATGTCCATCAGCACGATGTCGAAGGCGCTCTCGGCGAAAGCGGCGAGGGCCTCAAGGCCGTCGTTGACGGTCGACACCTCGGCGCCCTGGGTGGCCAGGATCAGTTGGGCCACGCGCTGGTTGGTCGGATGATCCTCGACCAGCAGCACGCGCAGGGGGCGGTCGGGCAGGGGCGCCGGCTCAGGCGGAGCGGGCGCGGCGCCGACCTCGACGGGATCCTGCAGGCGCGGCAGGCTCAGGGTGACGACGAAGCGGCTGCCGACGCCGGGCTGCGACGTCGCCGAGATCTCGCCGCCCATCATCTCGACCAGCGAGCGGCAGATCGACAATCCCAGGCCCGTCCCGCCGAAGCGGCGGCTGATCGACTCGTCGGCCTGGCTGAAGCGGCTGAACAGCCCCGCGGCCTGGTCGGCGTCGAAGCCGATGCCGGTGTCCTCGATCGCGAAGCTCAGGCGCGTCTGGCCGGCGACCTCCTCCGAGGCGATGCGCAGGGCGATCCCGCCCTGGTCGGTGAACTTGATGGCGTTGGACAGCAGGTTGCCGATCACCTGGCTCAGCCGCAGGCCGTCGCCCAGGTGCCGGCCGCCGGTGATCGCCGGACGCTCGATGGTGAAGGTCAGCCCCTTCTCCTGCGCCCGGCGGCGCATGACCTCGACGCCGGGCCGCAGGGCCTGTTCGAGGTTGAACGAGCGGTTCTCCAGCTGCAGCTGGCCGGCCTCGATCTTCGACACGTCCAGGAAGTCCGACACCAGCCGCTCCAGCGTCGCGCCGGAGTCGCGCACCAGCCCGACCATCTCTGCTTGTTCGGGGCTGAGCGGGGTGCGCGACAGGGCGTCGATGATGCCGATGACGCCGTTCAGCGGCGTGCGGATCTCGTGGCTGATATTGGCCAGGAAGTCGCTCTTGGCGCGGTTGGCCGCTTCGGCCGCGGCCTTGGCCTCGATCAGCTGGCGCTCGGCCGCGACCCGGTCGGTGACGTCGCGCGCCACGCCGTAGATCCGGTCGCCCGCCCGCTGGGCTCGCCATTCCAGGGTGCGGTAGTGGCCGTCCTTGTGGCGATAGCGGTTGATGAAGCCGACGACGGGATCGCCGTCCCTGCGGGTCTCGACCTCGACGACGCTGTCCTGCGTGCCCGGCATGTCCTCGGGATGCACCAGCCGCAGCAGCGGCTTGCCCTCCATGTCCTCGGGACGGTGGCCCAGCTTGGTGTGCCACGACCGGCTGGCCTTCAGCACCGTGCCTTCGATGTCGCGAATGATCAGCAGGTCGAGCGACACCTCGAAGAACGAGCTGGCGTCGACGAGCAAGGCTTCGCGAGCGGCGGCCTGAGCCATGATCGAAATCCCCGAAAACGCCGACTAGACTTCAGCCTAGCGCATCGAGGTTAAATTCCAATATCGATGATTTCGCGTTATTTGGTCGCGATTGACGGGAGTGGACTAGAATTCGCGCTGCGCGAGTATTGTCGAGAGCACCGGTATTCGAGTGCGTGGTGCGCTTTCTTTTCCTCCCGTCATTCCCGCCCTTGTGGCGGGAACCCCTGGTTCCGCCCGCAAGTGAAGCGATAGCGGCATGCGGAGCATGCCGCCCCTTCGGCCCTTGCGGCTGATAGAGGGTTTCCCGCCACAAGGGCGGGAATGACGGGAGAAGGGAAGCGGCTTAAACCTCCGTCGCCCACCCGCGCGCCGCATAGGCCTCGGCCACCGCCTCGGCGATCTTGATGCCGTCGACGCCCGCCGAGAGGATGCCCCCGGCATAGCCCGCGCCTTCGCCGGCCGGGAACAGGCCGGCGGTGTTGAGGCTCTGACCGTCCTTGCCGCGGGTGATGCGGATCGGCGAGGAGGTGCGGGTCTCGACCCCGGTCATCAGCACGTCGGGATGGTCGTAGCCGGCGATCTGGCGGCCGAAGACGGGCAGGGCCTCGCGCATGGCCTCCAGCACGAACGGCGGCAGGCATTCCGCCAGGTCGGTCATTCGGATCCCGGGCTTGTAGGAAGGCTCGACCACGCCGAGTTCTTGCGACGGACGGCCAGCCAGGAAGTCGCCGACCTTCTGGGCCGGGGCGCGATAGTCGCCGCCGCCGGCGGTGAAGGCCAGGCTCTCCCATTTGCGCTGGAATTCGATCCCGGCCAGCGGATGGCCCGGATAGTCGCGCTCGGGATCGATGGCCACCACGAAGCCGGAGTTGGCGTTGCGCTCGTTGCGCGAATACTGGCTCATGCCGTTGGTCACGACCCGGTTCGGCTCCGAGGTCGCCGCCACCACCGTGCCGCCCGGGCACATGCAGAAGCTGTAGACCGTGCGACCGTTCGAACAGTGGTGCGACAGGCTGTAGTCGGCCGCACCCAGGTCCGGATGGCCGGCGCAGGCCCCGAACCGGGCCTTGTCCATCCACGACTGCGGATGCTCGATCCGCACCCCGATCGAGAACGGCTTGGCCTCGATATGGACGCCGCGCTCGTGCAGCACCTCGAAGGTGTCGCGGGCGCTGTGGCCGACGGCCAGCACCACGTGCTCGGTCTCCAGCGTCTCGCCGGTCGACAGGCGCAGGCCCTTCAGCCTGCGGCCGCCGTCCTCGGCGGTCTCGATCTCGAAGTCCTCGACCCGGTGCTGCCATCGGTATTCGCCGCCCAGGCCCTCGATCAGGGCGCGGATGTTCTCGACCATGTGCACCAGGCGGAAGGTGCCGATGTGCGGGTGGGCCTCGGTCAGGATCTCCTCGGGCGCGCCGGCGGCGACGAACTCCTCCAGCACCTTGCGGCCCAGGAAGCGCGGATCCTTGATCTGGCTGTAGAGCTTGCCGTCCGAGAAGGTGCCCGCGCCGCCTTCGCCGAACTGGACGTTGGACTCCGGGTTCAGCTCGCTCTTGCGCCACAGGGCCCAGGTGTCCTTGGTGCGCTCGCGCACCACCTTGCCGCGGTCGAGGATGATCGGCTTGAAGCCCATCTGGGCCAGGATCAGCCCGGCGAACAGGCCGCAGGGGCCGGCCCCGATCACCACCGGACGCGGACCATCGAAGCCCTCCGGCGCACGGACGGGGAAGCGGTAGTCGGTGTCGGGCGTCGGCCGCACCTGGTGGTCGGCGGCGAAGCGCGCCAGCACGGCGGCCTCGTCGCGCAGGGCGACGTCGACCGTGTAGATCATCAGGATCGCCGACTTCTTCCGCGCATCGTGGGCGCGCCGCCACAGCCTGACGTCCAGCAGCTCTGCCGGATCGATCCCCAGGCGCGCGCAAATGGCCGGGGCCATGGCCTCCGGCGCATGGTCCAGGGGCAGCTTCAGTTCGGAAAGACGCAGCATGGGCGCGGGTTTAGCGGGTTGGGCGCGTCCGCGCCATGGGGCAGGGCAGCCATCCCCTATCTCCCGTCATTCCCGCCCTTGTGGCGGGAACCCCTCTGTCAGCCGCAAGGACGGATGGGGCGGATCGCCAGCGATCCGCTTGCCCCTCCCGCGAAAGCGGAACCAGGGTTTCCCGCTACAAGGGCGGGAATGACGGGAGTAAAGGGTTGGCGGGAACGGAGAGGCCCTCGCCCTAAACCGCCAACCGCTTCAGCCGCTCGCGCAGCTCGATCAGCTCGGGCAGCGGGGTGTCCAGCTTGCAGAAGAACTGCTCCGCCACCTCCAGCGCCTTGTCGCGCATCGCCTCGCCCGCCGGGGTCAGCGAGACGATCACCCGCCGCTCGTCCTGCGGGTCGCGGCCGCGGGCGATCAGGCCGGCGGTCTCCAGGCGCTTGAGCAGGGGGGTGAGGGTGCTGGACTCCAGGTCCAGCGCCTCGCCCACCTCGCCGACCGTGCGCGGGCTCTTCTCCCACAGCACCAGCAGGGCCAGGTACTGCGGATAGGTGATGCCCAGCGCGTCGAGCAGCGGCCGGTAGAGCCGCGTCACCCGGTTGGCGGCGCTGTACAGCGCGAAGCAGAGCTGGCGGTCGAGGCGCAAGACCTCGACCGCGTCATGCTTGGAGATGTCCGGTTCCGAACTCATGCGGCCTTTACGCTGAGGGCGACGTCGATATTGCCGCGAGTGGCGTTGGAATAGGGGCAGACCTGGTGCGCCGTGGCAACCAGGGCTTCGGCCGCTTCCTGCGAAAGCCCTTGCGTCTCGATCTCCAGCGCCACTTCCAGCTTGAAGCCGACCTCCTGCGCCGCCAGGCCGACAACGCCGGTGACGGTCGAACCGGTCAGCGGGATCTTCTGCTGGCGGGCCACGAAGGCGAGGGCGCTCTGGAAGCAGGCGGCGTAGCCGGCCGCGAACAGCTGCTCGGGATTGGTGCCGTCTTCCTTGCCGCCCAGGGCCTTGGGCATGGCCAGGCGCACGTCCAGCAGGCCGTCGTCGCTACGGACGCCGCCTTCGCGACCGCCGGTGGCCGTGGCGCGGGTTTGATAGAGAGTGCTCATGGGGTTCGCTCCTGCGATTGAATTAGTGATTACGATTTAATCGCGTACGATATAAATGCAAGGGCAAGGCCATCGGTTTTTCTCGGGCCTCACGAGAAATGGTGCGTGACGATGTAGGCGGCGGTCCACAGCAGGGCGATTGCGCCGACGACGGCTGAGAAAAGGCCGCTCACGATCGCCAGGAAGCCGGGCCGCAACAGCAGCGCCGCCAGGGCCAGCGTGATGGCCGCCAGGGTGGCGAACGCCTTCACGGACAGAGCGGACGGCGCGGCGAGCAGATACCAGCCCGGGCTCGCGGCGGCGGCCATGCAGACAGCCCACCAGACCACGATCCGCAGGCCGCGCGAGGAAACCGTGAGCATGTTTTGTCCCGGCTGTGTAGGCCAGGCTCCAGCTCAGCCTCGCGCCCTCCGGGAGGTCAAGCCAAGTTGTGAAGTCGGCTGGACTTCAGGCCGCCCAGGCGGCGGCGAAGCGCTTCAGTTGCGAGCGGGCGGCGCTTTCGTGGACGGCGCCGTCGCGTTCCAGGCGCAGGAAGAGGTCGCCGGCCGGATGGGCGGCGCGGGCCGGCAGGCCCTGGCCGTTCAGGCGCACCAGGCCTCGCTCGGCGGCCTTGGTCGAGATCCAGACGGTGCGCGGGCCGATGGCGGTGTCGAGCTCGACGCGGCCGCCTTCGGCCAGGACCTTGGCGTCGACGCGGACGGTCAGCCACAGGTCGTTGGCGCGGACGAGGGCGGCCGGATCGGCCTTGATCCGCACGATCAGCAGGGTCTCGCCGACGCGCACGGTGTCGCCGTGGCGCAGGCCGGCGGGCAGGGTCAGGCGCAGGCGGCGGCCGGCGATCTCGGCTTCCAGCGCGCCGCCGGAAAAGGCGAAGGCCGCGTCGATCTCGAGCTGGGCCTGGCTGGGCATGGCCGGCGTCGGCACGGGGGTGGGCGGAAAGCCCAGGCCCGTCGGCGGCTCGACGCCCTGCAGCAGGCGATAGGCGGTCAGCACGTCGCGGAACAGGGCCGCATCGCCGCCCGGACGGTCCGGATGGGCCCGCTTGGCGGCTTCACGATAGGCCGCGCGCAGCTCGCGCTCGTCGGCGCCGGGCGCGACGCCCAGTATGGCGCGAGCGGCGGAGAGGGACAGGGAAGGGGCCGAGGCGGCGGTCATCCCGCGACCCTCGCGCGGACTTGGTCAACGCCGGGTTAAGTTAAGACTTTCGATCAGGTTCGTGCGGCGATCAGCGACAGCCCGCCGAAGATCAGGATCATGGCGGCGGCCATGGCGATCACCGCCCACGAGCCGCTGCGCTTGTGCCAGGTCATCGGCAGGTCGAGGTCGGGGCCTTCGGTCCGGGCCCGCCGCGCCCAGTGCCGGACGCCGCGCACCGTCCCATAGAGGCCGGCCGCGAAGGCGCCGCCATAGATCACCAGGCTGATCGCCCACTCGAACGGCCCCTCGGGCGGCTTGGTCCGCAGCCGGTCGATCAGCCAGAAGACGCTGAACGCCACCCACAGGAAGAACGGAATCCAGGACAGGCGGGCGCGGGCGGCGAGGGTCATGGCGCGAAACTGAGGCGCGAGCAGCCGTCGGTCAAGCATGGCCCCCGGCCGCGCGCGGGCCTATATCCCTGCCATGACCGATGCGCCGCTGATCCCCGCCTCGCCCAGCGAGGACGACTACGTCTCCCAGGTGACCAACGCCACCCCGCCGCCGCTGCTGCCGGAGGGCGACCCGATCCACCTGTTCGGCGAATGGCTGGCCGAGGCCGGCAAGTCCGAGCCGAGCGACCCCAACGCCATGACCGTTTCGACGGTCGACGCCGAGGGCATGCCGGACTCGCGGATGGTGCTGCTGAAGGAGGTCGATGCCAGAGGGTTCGTCTTCTACACCAACCTGCAAAGCGCCAAGGGCGTGGAGCTGGCCGCCAATCCCAAGGCCGCCCTGCTGTTCCACTGGAAGTCGCTGCGCCGCCAGGTGCGGGTGCGCGGGCTTGTCGAGCCGGTCTCGGAAGCCGAGGCCGACGCCTATTTCGCCAGCCGCGCCCGCCACAGCCAGCTGGGCGCCTGGGCCAGCGACCAGTCGCGACCGCTGCCCGACCGCCTGGCGCTGGAGCGCCGCGTGGCCGAGATGGGCCTCAAGCACGGCCTGATCGGCAAGGTGCCGCGCCCGCCGCACTGGTCGGGCTTCCGCATCGTCCCCCAGGTCATCGAGTTCTGGCGCGACCGCCCGTTCCGCCTGCACGAGCGCCTGGTCTACGACCGCGTCGACGGCGCCTGGACGACCAAGCGGCTGTTCCCGTAAGCGCGCTTCAATACCCCGAGCAGCGCTCGGCGTAGTTCGGGTCGATGTCGTGGTCGGCCAGGATGCAGGCCAGCTGGCCGACGCGATCGCGCGTCAGCCGCGCGGCCAGCGCCTCGGTCGAGGCCTTGGGCCAGGCGATCGGGGCAAAGGCCAGCCAGGCGTCGCGATAGGCGATCCAGGCCCGCTCGGTCTCGCGCACGCCGTCGCGGGTGATGTCGCCGGCTTGAGCCTCCTGCCGGGCCGGCAGTTCGCCCATGGCGACGCGGTACACCGCGTTGAGCGACCGGTCGTAGTCCCGATGCTCGCCGGCGCCCGTGACGCGGGCCGAGCCCGACAGCTGCTCCAACTGCTCCACATGGAAGTCGCGGGCGTCTTCGGAGATCCGCAGCGGAACGCCGCGGTTCATGGCGCCCGGCGGCGACTCGTTGGCCTGGCGGACCTCGACGAACCGCGCCTCGGCCGTGTTCAGCGCCTCATAGGCCTGACGGGCCGTCGGCGAGAAGCCCCGCGTCAGCGCCGCCAGCTTCGCGGCGCGCACCGGCTCGGCCTGCCGGGCCTCGTGCGCCAGGCAGAAAGGTCCGGAAACGTTCGAGGCCCCGAGCACGACGTCGGCGCAGTAGTCGAACGGCTCTGTCGCGGGCCCGTCCCGGCGACGAGCGTCCAGCGCCAGCACCAGGTTGTCGCTGTCGACCGGCGCGCCCCAGGTGGCGCAGGCCATGTGCACCGCTAGGTCCAGGTCCTTCTTCGCGCCCCGGCCGTTGGCGTAGATGGTCATCAGCATGCCGGCGCCGGCGAAGGGCTCGTACGGGTCTTCGCCGTTCTTCATTTCCAGGATCGCGCACTGGCGGGCCTTGGCGGGATCGGCGGCCATGCCGATCCCGTAGTACAGCGCCTCGGACGAGCAGCCCTTCAAGGCTTGCGCGGTCGCCGCGTCGGGAACGTCCCGCGGCGGCGGGGCGCGGTCGCGCACGGCCCGGCACAGGGCCTGGCTCTTGGCGAATTGCGGATCGCCAGGGTTGCGGCCGTCCGGCTCGCCGAAATAGCCGTTCTGGCCGGCGAACCCGCACAGCCCGGCCCAGAGTACGGCCAAGAGCACGGCCTTCGACGTTCTGTACATGTTGTTCCCACGGCCTAGCCCGCAAGCTGCGCCGACCGTGGCGGTTCGTCGAGCCTCAACGTAGCCGCGCCTCGACGCCGGCCAGCTTGCGGCGATAGAGGTCGTCGGGTTTCGGACCGCCGAAGGCGTTGCAATAGCGCGCGGCGGCGTCGCGGCGCGTCTCGGCGTCATAGCCCTGGGCCTGGAGGTCGGTGTCGACGCAGCGGGCCGAACCATCCTCCAGCGCCACGGCCAACCGGGCCAGTTTCGTCGTCTCGCGCGCCTGGGCGACCTGGCCCGCGCGCGCCTGCAGATAGGCGATCTGCGGCAGCAGGGCGTAGTTGGCCGCCTCATGCAGAGGCAGGCGGTCGGCGGCCCGCAAATCCTTCAGCGCCTGGTCGGCCCGTCCGGCGTCCAGGGCGTCGTAGGCCCGGGCGATGGCGGTGCCGTAGCGCGCGTCGTGCGCGCCGGCCTCGCGGCGCGCGAACAGGGCTTCGTCGGCGCCGGCGGCGGCCGGTACGAGGCTCGAGGCCAGGCCCGCCATGGCGAGCAGGGGAGGGGCGAGCAGGGTGGTGACGAGGAGGCGGCGCATGGGCGTCCTGCGGTGGGAATTGCCGGGATCGACGAACCGGAGACTAGCACCACGCGCCGACCCTTAAGTTGTACCGACGCCACGCTCTCGCTTTATTTCGAGGCGCTATCGCGTACCGTATCGCGCCAGGAAGGTCTCGACCGCGTCCTCGGCGATCTGGGCCACGGGTCGGTCGGCCTGCACCTCGTCGCCGGCCGACAGGCCCAGCACCAGGGTGGCGTGGTCGAGCATGCCCATCAGCTGGCCGGCCGCCCACGAGGGCTTGTCGACCCTGAGGTCGCCGGAAGCGCTCAGTTCCTTGACCACCTGGATCGTCGCCCCGCCCAGCGACTCCCGCGCCGCGCCCAGGAAGTGGTCGGCCACGCCCTCGAAGCGCCGCCGCTCGGCCGTCACCATCCGGAACATCGCCCGCGTTTCCGGGGTGGCGAAGAACTCGGCATAGGCGCGCGACAGGGCGACCAGCCGCGCGCGGGCGTCGCCGACCGCCTTGGTGCTTTCGCGCACCGGCTCGGCCATGCTGCGCACGCTGTCCAGCACCACGGTGCGGAACAGCTCGGCCTTGCTGGGGAAGTAGGCATAGAGGGTGGCCGTCGAGACCCCCGCCGCGCGAGCCACCGACTCCATGCCGGAGTCGGCATAGCCCTCCTTGAGGAAGATTTCCCGCGCCGCCGCCAGGATCTCGGCCTTCTTGTGCTCGGAGCGCTTCAGGCCAGAGCCGATCAGCATGGGGGCCTCAACATCAGACTGTGATTTTCAAACGCTACTATCGTCTAAGTAGACCATGCAAGCGTCGGCGGCGACTTACACCGAAGTTTGCGCTATGGGACGCCCCCGGCGCCGTCGAATGGGCGGCTGAAGACGAGGTTTTGGCGTGATCAAGGACGCGGAAGCGACGCGCGAGCAGGAAGTGGCGGCCTGGTTCGGCACGAGAGCCGACCAGACGATCGAAACCTCATGCGCGCGGGTGTTCCTGGTCGGCGAGTCAGCCTGGAAAGTGAAACGTCCGGTCGACTTCGGTTTCTTGGACTATTCGACCCTGGAACTGCGCCGCTGGTCGCTGCAGCGCGAATTGAGCTTCAACCGCGCCGCCGCGCCCGACATCTATCGCGCCGTCCGCCAGCTGACCCGCGCCGAGGGCGGCGGCATCGAGATCGACGGCGAAGGCGAGATCGTCGAATACGTGCTGGAGATGCGCCGTTTCGACGGCGAGGCCGTGCTGGCCTCCCAGCCCTGGGCCATCGACGACGCCCTGGAAGACTCGCTGGGCCGCACTGTCGCCCAGTTCCACGCCGGCGCGTCGCTGCGCCCCGAGGGCGGCGGCGTCTCGGCCCTGGGCTACACCATCGCCTCCAACGCCAACCTGCTGCGGGGCCTGGCCCCTCGTCTGGGCGCCCAGGCGGTCGAGCGGCTGGTCGAGGAAACCGAGATCGCCTTCAAGCGCCTGGGTCCACAGCTGGACTCCCGCGCCGCCGAGGGCTTCGCTCGCCACTGTCACGGCGACCTGCACCTGGGCAACATCCTGATCGAGGACGGCAGGCCGATCCTCTTCGACTGCATCGAGTTCAACGACGCCCTGTCGGATATCGACGTGCAGTACGACCTGGCCTTCCTGCTGATGGATCTCGACTTCCGCCGTCGCCGCGACGCGGCCGGCCGGGTGCTCAACGCCTATCTCGACGAGGCCGCCCGCACCTTCGGCGAAGGGCTGTGGACCGGGCTTGCCGCCCTGCCGCTGATGCTCAGCGTCCGCGCGGCCGTCCGCACCCACGTCTGGGCCTATACCGGCGACGACGAGTCGGCCCGCGCCTATCTGGCCGCCGCCATCGAGCATCTGGCGCCCAAGCCGGTCAGCCTGGTGGCCACCGGCGGCCTGTCGGGCTCGGGCAAGTCGACCTTCGCCCGCGTCTGCGCGCCGGGCCTGGGCGCGGCCCCCGGGGCGGTGGTGCTGCGCACCGACGAGATCCGCAAGCGCCTGTGGAACGTGCCCTCGCTGGAGCGCCTGCCCAAGGAGGCCTACACGGCCGAGGTCAGCGACAAGGTCTATGACGAGCTGTTCCGCGACGCCGAACTGGTCCTGAAGTCCGGCCGCTCGGTGGTGGTCGACGCCGTCTTCATCAAGCCCGAGCAGCGCGCCCGCGCCGAGGCTCTGGCCAAGTCGCTGGACGTCGCCTTCCAGGGCGTCTGGCTGGAAGCCCCGCCCGAAGTCCTCCGCGCCCGCGTCGCCGCCCGCGTCAACGACGCCTCCGACGCCGACGTCGCCGTCCTGGAAAGCCAGCTCTCCCGCGACACCGGCGACATCGATTGGCGCCGCGTCGACACCGTCAGCGCCTTCGAGGACGAGGCCCGGGCGCTGGCGGAACAGATGGGGTGATTTCCCTCTCCCCTTGTGGGAGAGGGTGGCCTGCGAAGCAGGTCGGGTGAGAGGTCTCTCAGAACTGAAAGTCGCATACAGCGATCCGACTGGGTGAAGTGTCTCGCATCTGAGAGACCCCTCATCCGTCGGCCTTCGGCCGCCACCTTCTCCCGCAAGGGGAGAAGGGGCCCGGCTACCCCACCGCCGCCTGGGGCGGCGGCGTGCGATCCAGCGTCGCCACGATCGCGTTGATCAGGTCCATCGGCTTGACCGGCTTGCCCAGGTGCTCGTCGAAGCCCAGCTTCAGGAAGCGCTCGCGGTCGCCGGCCATGGCCGAGGCGGTCAGGGCGATCACCGGGGTGTCGGAGGGGCCGGCCGCGCCGGAGCGGATTTCCGACAGGGCCGTGACCCCGTCCATCACCGGCATGTTGATGTCCATCAGCACGCAGTCGAAGCGCGAGGCGCGCAGGGCGTCCAGCGCCTGGCGGCCGTCCTCGACCACGGTCAGGTCGACGCCGGCGGCCTCCAGCATCAGCCGCACCACCATCTGGTTCATCGGATTGTCCTCGGCCATCAGCACGCGGGGCGTGGCCTCCTCGTCCTCGAGGGCCTCGGCGTTGGCGGCGGGCAGGGGCGGGGGGCGCGGGCCGGGGCGCGCGGATCTGGAACAGGAACCTCGCTCCCCGCGTCGCCGGCTCCAGGGTCAGGTCGCCGCCCATCCGCCGGGCCAGGGCCCGGGCGATGGTCAGGCCCAGCCCCATGCCGCCATGGGCGCGGGAAATGCTCTCGTCGGCCTGGGTGAAGCTCTCGAAGATCTTGTCGGCATAGGCCGGGTCGATGCCCGGACCGGTGTCGGCGATCCGCACCTCCACCCGCTCGACGCCATCGGCCGCCGCGCCCAGGCCCGAGACCTCGATCCGCACCCCGCCCAGCCGCGTGAACTTCAGGGCGTTGGACATCAGCCCGCCCAGCACCTGGCGGATGCGGGCCGGGTCGGCGTGCAGGCTCTGGGGCGCCGACGGATCGATGCGCACATCCACCGTCAGGCCCCGGGCCATGGCCATGTCGGTCCAGGCGTCGGCCACGGCGTGGACCAGATCGTGCAGGTCGAAGTCGCAGGCCGTCAGCTCGGTCTCGCCGGCGTCGAGGCGGGCGATGTCGAGCACGTCGGTCAGGAGCTGCATCAGGCTGTCGCCCGAATGCAGCATCAGGTCGACATAGTCGCGTTGACGCTCGTCGAGCTTGGTGGCCTTAAGGGCGTGGGCCAGGCCCAGCAGGCCGTTCATCGGCGTGCGCATCTCGTGGCTCATGGTCGCCACGAACACCGACTTGACCTGCGAGGCGGCCAGGGCGCGCTCCTTTTCCAGCCGCAGGCCGCGGGTCAGGTCGTCCATCCGGCGGGCGGCGGCGCGATTGAGCAGGATGGTGTTGACCGTGGTCGCCACCACCATCAGCAGCGCCCAGCGGTTGGTCGCCGCCTCGCCGCCGTGCTGGACGCTGGGGAACAGCGGAAACAACAGCAGGCAGGTCAGGGGCGGGGCGGCCATGAGTATCAGCAGGCTCAGCGGCTGGTGCCGGAAGTTCAGCGAGAAGATCACCTGGCCGGCGCAGACCGACACCGCGGCGATCCGCAGGTCCTGGTCGGGAAACAGCCACAAGGCGCAGGCCAGCCAGCTCCAGGCGCCGTTGATCGGGATCGAGCCCAGCACGAACAGCGCCCGCAGCCGGTCGGAGGTCTTGGCGGGGCCGCCGAACCGCCGGGTGATCAACCGGGCCAGCCCCTCGCCGGCGACCAGGGCGCAGAACCAGAGGGTCGCCTTGAGCGGTCCCAGGGCGCCGCCGATCACCACGGCCACGACCGCCGCCGTCGCCAGGCGCGTGACGAACAGGCGGTGGGTGTCGCCCGCCACCTCGTTCAGCCGTTCATCGGCGCCTAGTGCGTCGAGCCATTTCAAGGCTTACGCTCCCGGTTTCCGTTCCTGCCTGGGCGAACCAGGCTGCGCTGAAGCTATCTGCAAAACGCCGTTTGGGGAGTGAACGGTCGGTGCGGCCGATCAGCGCGGCCGTGTGTCCAGCCCTGAACTCTACACTTGCGTGCAGGCGGGCGCAAAGCGCGCTCGCCCAACGGGAGGCATGCGTTGCGCCCCGGGGCGGGCGCCGCTAGCCTCTTCTGAACAACGATAAGCAGGACGCGGGAGAGCGGGTTCGATGCAAGGATTGATGCAGCACGGCGCTCTGACGCTCGACAAGATCATCGACCACGCCGCCCAGTGGCACGGCGGCCGCGAGGTGGTCACCCGGTCGGTCGAGGGCCCCATCGTCCGCACGACCTATCGCGAGATCCACGATCGCGCCAAGCGGGTGTCGAACCTGCTACTGGCCCTGGGGATCAAGCCCGGCGACCGGGTCGGCACCCTGGCCTGGAACACCGGCCGCCACATCGAGACCTGGTACGGGATCATGGGCATCGGGGCGGTCTGCCACACCCTGAACCCGCGCCTGTTCCCCGAACAGATCGCCTGGATCGCCGACCACGGCGGCGACAAGGTCATCTTCACCGACCTGACCTTCCTGCCGATCATCGCGGGGATCATTCCGCGCCTGCCCAATGTCGAGCACGTGATCGTCTTCACCGATCGCGACCACATGCCGGAAAACTTCCAGCTCGCCGGCGAGGCCCCGCACTTCAAGGGCCTGCTCTGCTACGAGGACCTGATCGCCGAGCAGTCGGCCGACTGCGTCTGGGGCGGGTTCGACGAGGGCACGGCCGCGGGCCTCTGCTACACCTCGGGCACGACGGGCGACCCCAAGGGGGTGATGTACTCGCACCGCTCCAACTTCCTCCACACCTTCATCACCATGCAGCCCGACGTCATGGGCCTGTCGCAGCGCGACGTGATCCTGCCGGTGGTGCCTATGTTCCACGCCAACGCCTGGGGCGTGGCCTTCTCGGCTCCGGCCACCGGCGCCAAGATCGTCATGCCCGGCGCGCGCATGGACGGGGCGGCGATCCACGAACTGCTGGAGACCGAGGGCGTCACCTTCTCGGCCGCCGTGCCCACGGTCTGGCAGATGCTGCTGCAGCATCTGGAAAGCACCAACGGCACGATCTCGACCCTGAAGAAGGTGGTGATCGGCGGGGCGGCCTGTCCCGAGACCATCATCCGCGCCTTCCAGGAGAAGTACGGCGTCGAGGTGGTCCATGCCTGGGGCATGACCGAGACCTCGCCGGTCGGCACGCTGTCGACCATGACCGACGCGCTGGAAAAGCTGCCCTACGACCAGCAGATGCCCTATCGCCTCAAGCAGGGCCGCCCGCCGATGGGCGTGGAGCTGAAGCTGACCGACGACGATGGCAAGGCCCTGCCGCACGACGGCAAGGCCTTCGGGCATCTCAAGATCCGCGGGCCCATCATCGCCGCCGAGTACTTCCGGGGCGCCGGCGGCAAGATTCTCGACGAGGACGGCTTCTTCGACACCGGCGACGTGGCGACCATCGACGAGATGGGCTTCATGCAGATCACCGACCGGGCCAAGGACGTGGTCAAGTCCGGCGGCGAGTGGATCAGCACCATCGAGATCGAGAACATCGCCGTCGGCCACCCCAAGGCCGCCCTGGCCGCCGTGATCGGCGTGCCGCATCCCAAGTGGGACGAGCGGCCGATCCTGCTGGTCAAGCTCAAGGAAGGCGAGACCGCGACGAAGGAAGAGTTCCTCGACTTCCTGCAGGGCAAGATCGCCAAGTGGTGGATGCCCGACGACGTGGTCTTCGTCGACGAGATCCCGCTGGGGGCCACCGGCAAGATCGACAAGAAGGTCATCCGCCAGCGGATGAAGGACTACGTCCTGCCCACCGCCGTCGCGGCGGCTGGCGCCGCGACCCTGGCCGCCGCCGACGGCGCCGCCGCGCCGGTGCTCTACGCGCCCGAGCCGGCTTCCGAGGAGATCGGCGAGCCGGACGAGCCGGTGGAAGAGGTCGCCGCCGAGGCCGAGCCCGTCCTCGAACCGGCGCACGAACCCGAGGTGGTCGCCGCCCGGATCCTCGCCTCGGAAGCGGTCGCGACTGAGGCCGCCGAAGCGGAGGTCAGCGAACCGGAGCCCGCGTCCGAACCCGTCACCGCCGAAGCCCTGGCCGCTTCGCTGCCCGATCCCGAACCGGTCGCCCAGGCCGTGGCGCAGGATCCGGAAGACGTCTTCCCGCACGCCCCGCTGGTCGAGCCCGACGCCAAGCCCCTGGCCCCGACCCCGGAGGCGGCCTTCGACGCCCCGCCGGTGTTCGTCGCCGAGGAGGCGCCGCTGGCCATGCCGATCCAGCCGGGCCGCAAGGCCAAGGCGGCAAAGCCCGACAAGGCCGCATCCGGCGGCAAAGGCGACTGGGCCTCGCCGATCCTTCTCGTCGCGGTGCTGGTCGCCGCCCTGCCGGCCGTGCTGATCGTCGGCGCGGCCCTGGGCGCGCGGTTCG
Source organism: Caulobacter hibisci (assembly GCF_016135805.1). Lineage (GTDB taxonomy): Bacteria > Pseudomonadota > Alphaproteobacteria > Caulobacterales > Caulobacteraceae > Caulobacter > Caulobacter hibisci. The sequence goes on along the minus strand of NZ_JADWOX010000005.1, from coordinate 159,336 downwards.
GCGGGCTGGACAAGGCCATCGCCTATGACCTGCTGACCCGGGACCTGGCCCCGCGCATCGCCTGGCTCAGCTTGGGCACGGACGTGCTGGCCCTGATCGTGGCCATGATCGGCGGCATCGGGCGTCACTGGAAGCGGGCCGTCCTGGCTCTGGGCATGACCGCCGCCACCCTGGGCGTGCTGCTGGTCGCCACCAGCCTGGGCGGCCGCGCCGCGCCCGTCGGCGATGTCGCCACCGACTGGAAGGCCCCGCTGGCCTTCTCCGAGGCGGTGATGAACGCCCGCGGCGAGGCCGCCGCCCCGGTGCTCGACGATCCCAGCCTGCCGGTCGGCTCGGAGCTGTTCGCCGGCCGTCGGGTGGCCGAGGTCAATGCCGAGACCTGCCCGGCCGCCCGCACCCTGGTGCTGGAACGCTCGCCCGCCGACGCCTACGAGGCCGCCAAGACCGCCGTCCAGGCCAAGGGCCTGAAGCTGGTCACCGACGATCCGATCGACGGCCGCCTGGAAGCCGGCGGCGAGAGCTTCTGGTTCGGCATGCGCGACGACCTCGTCATTCGCGTCCGTCCCGATACCGCCGGCGCCCGCGTCGACATCCGCTCGGTCGCCCGCGACGCCGGCGGCGATCTGGGTCGCAACTGCGGCCGGGTGAGCGGGATCCTCAAGGTGATCGGCGGATAGGGAGCTCTTCTCCCTTCCCCCTTTGATGGGGGAAGGGTCGGGGATGGGGGTGACACGGCGGCTCAGCCGGCAAAGCCGCACCACCCCCACCCAACCCTCCCCCATCAAGGGGGAGGACTTAGAGCGCCAGATGCAGGAACTGGTTGAAGTCGCTGGCCACATAGTCCCCGAACGCCTCGCCGTCGACGAAGCCGCGGCGGCGATAGAGCGACAGCGCGGCATCGAAGGCCGGGCCGCTTCCGGTCTCCAGGCTCAGCCGGTTCAGGCCTTGGGCTCGCGCTTCGTCGATCACACGCTCGAGCAGGGCGGCGGCCACGCCCTTGCGCAGGTGATCGGGGTGGGTGCGCATCGACTTGACCTCGCCGGTCCCGTCGTCGAGCCGCTTGAGGGCGCCGATCCCGATGATCGTCTCGCCCGACCAGGCGCTCCATACGCTCACGCCCGGCGCTCGCAAGCCCGACAGGTCGAGCGCGAAGACGTGGCCGGGCGGCGAGTTGGCGTGCATGCCGGCCAGGTGCAGCCGCAGCAGGTCCTGCGTGCGCGCTTCGCCCAGATCGGCCTCTCGAATGTCCATGCCGAAGTCCCCCGTATTCGTCCGCCAAACCGCCGCCTCCGGCAGCGTCACCGTGAAGGTCGAGCCCTCGCCGGGCGTGCTCTCCACGGTGATGTCGCCGACCGCCAGGGCCAGGCCGCCGTCCCGCGCCGCGATGCGCAGCGAAACCTCGCCGGCCTGCGTGAACTTCAGGGCGTTGCCCAGCAGGTTGACCAGGATCTGGCGCAGCCGCGCGGCGTCGCCGCGCACGGTCGGCAGGTCCGGCCCGATCTCCAGGACCAGGGCCACGCCCTTGTCCTGGGCCCGTTCGGCGAAGAGCTCGATCGCCGAGCGGGCGGTCTGGCCGATATCGATCGACTCGTCGTTCAGGCCCGCGCCATCGGCCTCGAGCCGGGCCAGGTCGAGCACGTCGTTGACGATGGTCAGCAGCTTCTCGCCCGCCGACTTGGCCTTGGTCGCCAGCATCCGCTCGCGCTCGGGCAGGTTGGGCGAGGCCGCCAGCAGGCCGTTGAAGCCGATGACGCTGGTCAACGGCGTGAGCAGCTCGTGGGTCATGTTGGCCAGGAATTCCGACTTGGCCTCGGTCGCCGCCTGGGCCTGGCGGGTCAGCAGTTCGCTGCGCGCGGCCAGCAGGCGCAAATCCATCTCGTTGACGACGATCTGGGCCAGAGCCTTCAGCCGGCGCTTTTCCTCTGCGGTCAGCGGCGCGCGCGGACGCTGGTCGATGACGCACAGCGCCCCCAGCCGATGGCCGCTGGCCAGTTGCAGCGGCGCTCCGGCATAGAAGCGGATGTTGGGATCGTCGGTGACGAAGGGATTGTCGCGGAACCGCGCGTCGCCCTCCGGATCGAGCACCTCCGTCACCTCGTCGGACTCGATGGTGTAGTGGCAGAAGGCGTCCTCGCGCGGGGTGCCGCCCGGCTCCAGCCCGACGATCGACTTGATCCACTGGCGGTCGGCGTCGATCAGGGTGATGGCGGCGATCGGCGTGCCGAAGATCTCGGCCGCCAGGGCCGTGATGCGGTCGAAGGCGGCCTCGGGCGGCGTGTCCACCAGGCCGTATTCGTGCAGGGCCGCCAGGCGCGCGCGCTCGTCGGTGCTGAACATTGGACCCGGCTGTTCGACCTCGGCGCGGAGAGGGCGCCGCAACGGCTATTTCACCTACGGGAAGGGCGTCTGTCGAGTATCGGACAAAGCCCTGGCGAAGCGTCTTTGTCTCGCCCGCACGCTCGAGTGTATAAATTGACAATGCAACTTTTCGGCGTTAACTTTGCCGCTGATCAACGCGATGCGCTGAAGGAGTGAAATCCTCCTGAGCGGCGCGCCGTGATCCCGAGGCAATGTTGACTGCAACTGTGCCGCATATTTTCGTGAAGTAACGCTTAGTAACGGGAAGGGCTTCGTTCGCTCTTCTTGTCTGCTGTCTCAGTGTTACGTCGAATGAATTAAATGAATTTGGTGATGGCGCGCCAGTCGATGGGCGTCGTGAACGCGTGTGTGGCGTCCTCGTCCGCAGTGAAGTTCGTCAGATGCATTGATGGAGATACGCAAGGTGGAACAGGCCTACGACGAGAACGAATACACAAACGCCGTGCGCAAGATCGAGCAGGCGCAGTCGGGGGATCCAGACCTCGGGCCGCTCGCCCTGCTTCCCGGCATCTGGGCCAATCTTCGCGACCCGCAGAAGCCGGACGAAGGTCCGCTGAACGGCCGCGGCTGGAACATGATCGCCCTGCCGTTCGCCACGGCGCCGGGGGAGGGCTTCAACTACCGCCTGCTGATGAACCAGTACAATGAGCGGCTGGTCATCACCACCAAGGACACCGGGGTTCCGAACCGCGGCATCCAGCCCAACCCGCCCGTCGCGCCGACCACCGAAACCGACCAGGCGCTGGTCGCTTTGGATTACGAACAAGGGGTCGTGCACATCGCGACCGCCGACTTTCCAGCCAGTCCTCTGAAGCAGCCGGTTCCCTCGGCGATCCATCACGAACCCGGTCTTTTCCTCTTCATGAAGAACCAGACCGACGGCCCGATCGACATCGCGCGGCTCGGAACGATCCCCCATGGAGATTCGATCCTGGCCCTGGGCGACAGCGAGCCGCCGACGCCGGGGGCGCCGGTCATCCCGCCGTTCAGCGGGCTGCCGATCGGCGTGGGCAATCCGGATCCGGAGACCTCTCGCTACTTGGCGCCCTACAAGCACTTCATAGACAACCCGTTCGAAAACCTGTTCAGGCCGGATCAGACGCACGCGCTGCTGGTCGCCAGCCTCGGCGCGCTCGGGCCGATCAAGCAGACGACCACCTTGCGGTTCTCGACCAAGATCTCGACGGCGGGGATAATCAACATCCCGTTCGTCGTGGACCAGGCCAACCCCACCGAGATGGAATCCACCTTCTGGATCATGGAACTGGAAGAGCTCGGATCGGACGGACTGCCCCGTCTCATCATGATGTACCATCAGGTCGTCATGCTCGACTTCTTCAAGCGGACCGACAACGTTCGGGGCCTGATCAAGTGGCCGCATGTGAGCATCAATACGATGGAGCGGATCTCGGCCGAGCCGCCGCCGGCGCCGCTCGCCAGCGCCGAGATCACCTGCGACGCTCTCTGACCGACCTGTGCGGGCGACCGGAAACGGACGCTCGCTACAGATACTTCATCCACGGCTGCCGGCTGGCGCGCTTGACCGGCCCGAACCAGCGGCAGGCGTACCAGCAGGGGATCGCCACCACCCCCGCCGTCAACCAGATCGCCCACACGCCCGGCAGGCTCCAGACCTCGCCCTGGTTGGGACCCAGCGCCGCGACCGCCGCCAGCTGCAGCAGGTGCAGAGCATAGAGGTGGATCAGGTAGAAGAACAGCGGCGCGCTTCCCAGCACGGCCAAGGGAGCCAGCAGCCGGGACGGGACCTTCTCAAGCACCACCAGTAGCAGCGCGCCTAGGCCCAGGGTCAGCAGCAGGAAATCGGCCGAGGGCGGGTACTTGGTGAAATTCAGCCAGCTCATCGCCGTGCGGATCGGGCTGGCGTCATGCACCCAGGGCGCCTCGCCGTAGCCGTTGAGGTTCCGCAGCAGCAGAAGCAGGGTCAGGGACGCCAGCCCCGTCAACAGCAGGCGGTTGCGGCGGTCGCGCCAGGTCGCGACGAACCAAGGGCCGATCGCGTAGCCCAGGGCCGCCACGCCGATCCAAGGCAGCAGCGGGTAGGAGGTCCGCGCCCGCGCGCCCCACGGCAGGTCGATGAAGCCCCGGTCGTGCAGGATCGCCCAGATCGCGTGTCCGGGCTGGCCCTGGGCGATGGCAATCGGGTCCAGCAGGTTGTGACCCAGAACGACTGCCAGGCCGACGACGGCGATCGCCGCGCGCGGCAGATGGACCAGCGCCGCCAGGGCGATCATCGACAGGCCGATCGCCCAGATCACCTGCAGGTAATAGGTCCTCGGCGTCAGGTCGAAGGTCCAGGCGAAGCTGACGAAGGTCAGCTCCAGGAACACCAGGAACAGGCCGCGCTTGAACAGGAAGCCGCTGGCCGCCCGCGCCGCCGCGCGCGGATCGCCGTCGCCCTGCTTGCGGCCATAGAGCCAGGCGGCCAGCCCCGTCAGGGCCACGAACACCGGCGCGCAAAGGTGTGCGGCCAGGCGGGTGAAGAACAGGCTCGGCTGAGTGGCCTGCACGTCCATGGGGTCCGAGACCTGGGCGTGGATGAAGAAGAACTCCCGCACGTGGTCGACCATCATCAGCAGCATGACCAGGCCGCGCAGGGCGTCGATGGCGGCGATCCGGCCGGAAGAAGCGGCGGGGGAGGGGGCGGTTGACAGCATCGTGTCTGCGGCATAGCTGATATGTAATAACATTACAAATGGAGTCGCCTCTTGCCCCTGTCGTGGAGCTGCGTCAGCGCGTGCCTGCTGTCCCTGTCGGCCGCCGAGCCCGCCATCGAGCCAGCCGAGCTTGAGCCCCACGCGGTGGGCGAGATCGTCATCCTGGGGCGTCGCGGCGCGGCCCGTGACGCCACCCTCGGGGCGGGCGAGATCACCCAGGCCACCTCGCCCTCCAGCCGCTCGGTCGAGCGCGACCTGCTCGACGCGGTCGGGGCGGGCCGCCTGGCCGACGCCTTGGAGCTGACCAGCGGCGTCAGCCAGCAGAACAACCGCGGCGGCTTCCTCGACAACTTCGCCATCCGCGGCTTCCTCGGCACGCCCGACGGCGGGGCCGAATATTATGTCGACGGCTTCCTGGCCAATCGCGGCCTGGCGCCGCCGCGCGACCCGGCCACGGCCGAGCGGATCGAGATCCTCAAGGGCCCGGCCGGCGCCCTGTTCGGCGACATCGACCCGGCCGGCCGCGTCAACATCGTCTCCAAGACCCCGCAGTTCACCCGCGCCGGCAGCGTCGCGGCCACGGTCGGCTCCTACGGCCTGCGCCGGGCCGAGCTGGACGTCACCGGCCCGCTTTCCGACACCCTGGCCGCCCGCCTGGTCGTCGCCGACGAGCGCAGCGACGGCTGGCGCGACCATGTCGATCTGCACCGTCGCGCCATCGCCCCGTCCCTGACCTGGCGGCCGACCGACGTCCTGCGCCTGACCTATGTGGGCGAGTTCACCGTCTTCGACGCGCCCTTCGATCGTGGCGTCCCGGCGGTAGGCGGCGACGCCCTGGCCATTCCGCGCTCGCGCTTCTTCGGTGAGCCGGGCGACGGCACGACCCGCTTCCGCAACGAACGCCATCAGGTCACCGGCGAGTATGAACTCTCGCCCGACTGGCGACTGACGGCGGGGGCGGCCTACCGCACCGGCGACATGCAGGGCTTCTCCAGCGACCAGTCGCGCCTCGTCGGCCGCGAGCTGTGGCGCCAGCGCCGCCAGCGCGACTACAGCGTCGAGGACCTGTCGGGCCGCCTCGAACTCGACGGCCGCCTGGGCGCCCACCACCTCAATATCGGCGTGAAGGGCTACACCCTCGATTATCGCGAGGGCCTGCTGCGCCGGAACCCGACCGCCGCCGCGCCCTACGCCATCTCGATCGACGCCCCGGTCTATGGCGGCGCGGCCCTGTCGCTGCTGCCTTTCACCGACAATCGCGAGACCCGGCGGGTGGCGACCCTCTACGCCCAGGACCTGTGGCAGGTCTCCGATCGCCTCGGCGTCTTCGCCGGCGCGCGGGTGGACGGCTATCGCCAGACCATCCGCAACAACCGCACCGGCGCGGTTGGACGCGGCGAGGGCTCGCCCGTCGATTACCGCTTCGGGGCTCGCTACCGGCTGAGCGACGCCCTGACCGCCCACGCCAGCTACGGCCGCTCGTTCCTGCTCAATTCCGGCACGGGCCGCGCGGGCCAAGGCTTCGCGCCCGAGAAGGGCAAGGGCTGGGAGCTGGGCCTGGCCGGCGCCTGGCCGGGCGTCGACGTTGCCGTCTCGGTGTTCGACATCGAAAAGCGCAACATCCTGGCCAATGACCCGATCGACGCCTCTTTCCTCGCTCCCGTCGGCAAGCTGACCAGCCGCGGCGTCGAGCTGGACGGGTCTTTCGAGGTCAGCGCGGCCTGGCGCGTGGTCGTCAACTACAGCTGGACCGACGCGGCCGCCGACGACGTCGCCTTCGCCACCGACGCGGTGCTGAACGTGCCCGAGCATTCCGGCGGGGCCTTCGCCGTCGGCCGGTTCGACAAGTGGTCGGTGACGGTCGGCGGATCCTACGTCGGCGACCGGGCCGGGGCGCTGGACGGCTCGGGCCTGATCCTGCCCTCCTACTGGAAGGCCAAGGCGGCGGTGGAATATGCCATCACCCCCAAGCTCGACGCCCGCCTCGAGGTCGACAACCTGCTGGACGAGCACTACGCCCAAAGCTCCTACAGCCCGGTCTGGATCTTCCCCGGCGCGCCCCGGACGGTGCGAGCGACGGTGAGGGCGCGGCTGTAGCCGTTAGCCGATCCTTTTCTGCCTTCCTGGGCCTTGTGCCCAGGACCCATCGTTCAGCCGCTCAGACCTCTATCGAACGGCCAAGGTCTGAGCGGTCGTCGGCATGGGCCCTCGCCACAAGGGCGAGGGAGGCAAAAAGGGGAGCTGGGGAGGGGATTACTCCGCCAACCGATACTCACTCTCCAACCCCGGCTCGCCGTCGCAGCTTACCCGCCCCTCGCGCACCAGCTGGATCAGATGCGCCAGCATCGACAGCGCCGCCGCCGGGTGCAGCCTGGGATCCACGGCGGCGTAAAGCACCGGCACCATCTGCCGGATCCTCGCCGGACCGTTCGCCAGGGCAGCCAGCACCTGAGCTTCCCGCGCCCGGCGGTGCTCGACATAGGCCTGCAGGAACGGCGCGACCTCGCGCACCGGCGAACCGTGGGTCGGCCACAGGGTCTGGAACCCCCGCGCCTGGATCTTGGCCAGGCTGGCGAAATAGTCGCCCATGTCGCCGTCGGGCGGGGTGATCACCGTCGTCGACCAACCCATGACGTGGTCGCCGCTGAACAGGGCGTTCTCCTGCTTCAGGGCGAAGCAGACGTGGTTGGAGGTGTGTCCGGGCGTGGTGATCGCCTCCAGCGTCCAGCCGGGACCTTCGAAGACGTCGCCATCGGCGATCTCGATGTCGGGCCGGAAGTGGCCGTCGTCCTCGGCGTCGAGCTTCACGCCCGTCTCCTCGGAGACCGACACGGCCGGGGCCGTCCGGCCCCAGATCCGCGCCCCCGTCCGCGCCGCCAGCGGGCCGGCGAGGGGAGAGTGGTCGGCGTGGTGGTGGGTAACCAGGATGTGGCTCACCGTCTCGCCCTCGATCGCCGCCAGCAGGGCGTCCAGGTGGGCGGGCAGGTCGGGGCCGGGGTCGATCACTGCCACCGTCCCCGAGCCGACGATGTAGGTGCCCGTGCCGGTGTAGGTGAACGGCCCCGGATTGTCGGCGATCACCCGCCGGATCAGCGGCGAGACCGGGTCGCAGCGGCCGTACTCGAACTCGATCTCGCGGACGAAGGGGATCATGGCGGCGTCTCACCCCAAGCGGCGCCGGTCTTGCGCTTAACGAACCGTAAACCCTGCGGAGTACGGACCATGGCGGCCGACACGGCGATTTTTGTCTCAAAACGGCTCCAGCGTGCGGCCTTCGCCGTGCTGTGTCTCATTGCGGCGCAGTTCGTCCTGGCCTCGTGCGAGCCCGAACCCAGCCCGATGGCCGCCCGCGTCAGCACGCTGGGCGGCTACTGAGGCCTAGTGCGGCAGGACGCCCGAGAGGTCGTAGCCGGCCTCATAGCCCTGCCGCACCAGGGTCTCGCGATCGGCCGCGCCCGACAGGGCCTGGCCGATCGACCAGGTGACGATCGAGCGCGTGCCCGAGCGGCAGAAGGCCAGGACCGGACCGTCGGCGGCCTGGACCGCCTCGCGCACCGCGTCCACCTGCTCCTGGGTCGGCCCGCCGCGCACGGGCACGTGCACATAGGCCAGCCCCGCGGCCGCGGCCGCCGCCTCGATCTCCGCGCTTGCCGGCTGGCTGGGATCCTCGCCGTCGGGGCGATTGTTGATGATCAGCGCAAAGCCCTCGGCCTTGGCCCGGGCCACGTCCTCGACGGTGATCTGGGGGCTGACCGACAGGCTGTCGGTGACGCGGCGAAAATCGGTCATGGGCATGGGCCTTCGGCAGGGAACCTCTAGGAGTCCCCAGATGCGCGGCGCGCGCGCCTTGGGCAAGCCCTTCCGGCCGATCCGCCTAGTCGATCCGCCGGGCCCGGATCGCGATCTGGCCGTCTATATTGAGGAAGTAGGTCCCCATCGACGCCTTGCGGATGGCGATCTTCGAGCCGGGCTTGGGGCTGCGGCGCACCGGCTCCTGATCGATCTGCTCCCATTTCGCGCCGCTCTCCAGCACGATGATCCAGGCGCCGCCGGCCTTCTGGTAGGCCTGCTTGGCGACGCTCTCGATCCGGTCCAGCGCCGGGGCCTTCTCGTCCTTGCCCTCGAAAAGCGCGAGCTTGGGCAGGTTGAAGCCGAAAGCTTCGCGCCGCACGCTTTCCACCTTCTGGCGGTCCAGCACCACGATGTCGCCGGCCGCGTCGGCGGTCGCCAGGTCGGTCGCGGCCTTGTCGTAGCAGGCCAATCGCCGGTCGGCCTCGCCGATCGCACGGCAGGCCGTGATCGTTTCCAGGGCGCCGGTCTTGCCGGCCGGACCGGCCGCCGCGGCCATGGTCGCCGAGGCAAGAATCAGCAGGACGAGGGGCAGGCGAAGCAGGGGCATGGGCTGTTCCGGAGACGGGGAATGGATGGCGCGTGATCTAAACGACACGGGGCAGATTGTTTCTCACCAGTAGCGATCACTCCCGGCGTGGAGGCATGAACTTCCAAAAATCCGTTTCAGGGAATGAACATCTTCCGGTAGCTACGTTATTTCAAGGCGGAGAAATTTGCTATCCTGAGGACTCAAACGAACACCCATCGCCAAGCTTGACCTTGGGTCTTGGGTGGAATGCGCACCTAATTGCCGCAAAGGCGACAGCGGTGTGTTCAATTTGCGACAGCAAGGATGCTTCGCGTTACATAACGGTAATCGTAATTGACCGCTTCGATCGGCCGCACCTAACGTCCCCGCCAACCGGGCTGTGAGCAGCCTGGGATTGCAAGACGTGGGCGGGTCGCCGGCGACATCGTCCGGGGCCAGGCCCATTCTCGGAGGGATTCCATTGAAGATTCAGATGACGCGTAAGCGCCTGCTGACGACCACCATCATCAGCGGCCTCGCCATCGCCGCCGCCAGCGCTGGCGTGGCGTCGGCGCAAACCGCGCCCGAAAGCGACTCGACGGAAATCGAAGCCGTCGTCGTCACCGGTTCGCGCATCGCGCGCCCGGACTACGTCTCGAACAGCCCGATCGTGTCGGTCGGTCAGGAGCAACTGGCGAAGACCGGCTCGGTCACCGTCGACACGCTGCTGAACCAGATGCCGCAGTTCGTGCCGGGCGTTTCGTCCACCTCGAACAACCCGTCGAACGGCGGCCAGGCCAACATCCAGCTGCGCGGTCTGGGGTCGAACCGCACTCTGGTGCTGATGGACGGCCACCGCATCGTTCCGTCGAATTCTGACGGCACGGTCGACGTCAACCTGATCCCCAGCGCCATCCTCCAGAACATCGAAGTGATCACCGGCGGCGCCTCGGCGACCTATGGCTCGGACGCCATGGCCGGGGTCGTCAACTTCAAGCTCAACAACCGCTTCTCGGGCCTGCAGGTCGACGCCTCGTACGGCATCACCGACGCCAAGGACGGCAAGGAAACCTCGGTCAGCGTCACCGGCGGTTCCGACTTCGCCGAAGACAAGGGCCACGCGATCATCTCGCTGAGCTACTCGCAGCGCGGCGAAATCCTGAACGCCGCCCGCGAGTTCTCGTCGGTGTCGGGCGCCTCGGCGACCTCGCCCTACGGCCGTTACGATGCTTCGGGCACCAACCTGCCCACGCAAGCGGCGATGAACGCCGTGTTCGCCAAGTACGGCATTGCCGCGGGCACTGTGGCCGCTGGCGCGAACCTCGGCTTCAACAACGACGGTACGCTGTTCCGCAACGGCACCAACTACCGTGGTTCGACCGCGATCGACTACTCGACGATCCCGGTGACCGGCAACTACAACACCGGCCCGCTGAACCTGCTGCAACTGCCGCTGACCCGCTACTCGGCGTTCGGCACCCTCGACTACGACGTCACCGAGAACATCGAGGCCTACACCTCGTTCAACTTCACCCACTACGACTCGCGCACCGTGCTGGCCCCGTCGCCGGCCGCGGCCGCGACCGGTTTCTCGGTGAAGGCCACCAACCCCTTCATCCCGGCCGACCTGGCGACCCTGCTGGCCAGCCGCGCCAACCCGACCGCCAACTTCCTGCTGCGCAAGCGCTTCTCGGACCTTGGCCCGCGTATCTCTGAGACCACGTTCAACGTGTTCCAACTGACCACCGGCGTTCGCGGCAAGACCAGCTTCCGCGACTGGACCTGGGATCTGTTCGGTTCGTACGGCAAGTCCGAGCAGAACGAAATCCAGCGTGGCAACGTGAGCCGTTCGTCGGTTCAAAGCCTGCTCGACGCCGCCGATGGCGGCGCCAGCATCTGCGCCGGCGGCTACAACCCCTTCGGCCTGCAGCCGCTGTCGGGCGAGTGCGCCAGCTACATCGGCCGCACGACCAAGAACTGGACCAGCTACGAGCAACGCTCGGTCGAGCTGAACCTGCAAGGCGGCCTGTTCACCCTGCCGGCCGGTGAAGTCCGCGCCGCCGCCGGTACGAGCTACCGTTCGGACAAGTACGACTACGTTCCGGACTCGCTGCTCTCGACCGGCGACGTCATCGGCTTCAACGCCAACGACGCCTTGGCCGCTTCGGTCGACGTCTACGACCTCTACACCGAAGTGCTCGTGCCGGTCCTGAAGGACCTGCCGTTCATCAAGGCTCTGAACGTCACGGGCGGCTATCGCTTCTCGGACTACAACACCGTCGGTTCGGTCTCGGCCTTCAAGGTCGACGGCGACTGGGAAGTGGTCGACGGCGTCCGCTTCCGCGGCGGCTACTCGCGTGGCGTTCGCGCTCCCAGCATCGGCGAACTCTACTCGCCGCAGGCCCAGGGCTTCCCGCAGATCATCGACGATCCGTGCGCCATCGACAGCCGCGCTCGCACCGGCTCCAACGCGGCCGCCGTCCGCACGCTCTGCCTGGCTCAAGGTGTGCCGCAGGCGATCATCGACACCTACACCTACCCCAACACCCAGGTTAACGCCCTGCTCGGCGGCAACCCGGACCTGAAGGAAGAAACCGCCGACACCTACTCGGTCGGCGTGGTGTGGACCCCGCGCTTCGACAACCCGCTGTTCGAAAAGCTGTCGGCCTCGGTCGACTACTACTCGATCAAGATCAAGGACGCGATCGGCACCGTCGACGCCGGCCTGGCCCTGGACAAGTGCTATGGTGGCGGTACGGGCGCCTCGTTCTACTGCGGTCTCTTCAACCGCAGCACCGAGACGGGTGAAATCCTGACCCTGACCCTCACCAACCTGAACCTCGCCACCTACGAGACCTCGGGCGTCGACTTCCAGCTCGACTGGGGCTTCGGTCTGGGCGCGGTCGGCCTGAGCGACGACTATGGTTCGCTGGCCTTCAACGTCGTGGGCAACTACCTCGACAAGTTCGACGTCCAGAGCCTGCCGGGCGAGCCCATCGACTCGCTGAAGGGCACGATCGGCAACACCTCGGTCAGCAGCGTCGCCGTCGCCAAGCCGGAGTGGAAGGTCATGACCTCGGCCACCTACTCGTTCGGTCCGGCCGAGCTGGGCGTCCGCTGGCGCTACATCGACTCGATGCTCGACGCTGGCGACAGCTCCGAGAAGATCAAGTCGTTCAACTACTTCGATCTGAACGGCGCCTGGAAGATCACCGACATGGTGCAAGTGCGCGCGGGCGTCTACAACGTCGCCGACAAGCAACCGCCGGTCTTCTCGTCGAACATCCAGGCCAACACCGACCCGTCGACCTACGACGTGCTCGGCCGCCGCTACTACGTCTCGCTGAAGACCCGCTTCTAGTCGAAGCGACCTTCAACCTGGCGGCCCTTCGGGCCGCCAGGCGCGAAAACGATCACGGCGGGTCCTCCGGGGCCCGCCGTTTTTGTTTGCGCGTTCCGGAGGGAAGGAGCGCGCGGGTCGGGCCGACGGGGATAGAGCGCCGTCGGTCCCCGGCGAACTCGCCGCGAAATCCAATGAATTCAACCGCTTACAACTTTCTCACGCCCGTGGATCAGACGCGTCCAGATCACCCGCATAATCACAGCTGTCCCGTTGCAGGGAGAGGGCGCAAGGATCCGGCCCGAAGCGTGCGACGGCGATGCGATCGAGCGGGGCCGCCGGAGTTGCGTGAGCAGGACCGGGCCGGGCTTAAATGAGGATGGGGGACGTAAACCCATCCATCGGGAGCTTGCCTAAATAGGCTCCCGCCCGTCCGAGGGTCCGCGCCGCATGCACGCCTGGCCGCCAAGAAACGGGGCGCATTGCATGGGGAAGGGGCACAGGGCGGAAGAGGCCCGCGCGCCCCGGCCTGAGGGATAACGATCGCGCGGGGCGTCAGAGCTTCGTCGAAACGGTATTCAAAACTCACACCTCCGGGCGATGCCCGGACGCCCCGCGCCCTCTCCAATCAACTCGTAGCGAAAGCGCGAGGACGAAGCGCCGTGCCTGCCCCCTCCGGCCCTAGGGGCCACCTCCCCCAGAGGGGGAGGATCTTGAGCGCCTAGATGCTCCCCCTTTGGGGGAGCTGCCGCGGAGCGAATGAGGGGGCCGCGCCAGCGGAACCCTCCCCGGTGGAGGAGGCGGCCGAAGGCCGGTGGGGGGACGTTCTCAGCTTCCGAGGCGTGGGCAAACCTCGCACAAACTCCCCCCTCCGATCGCTGCGCGATCGCCTCTCCCACAGGGGGAGGTTCCTCGTGAACGGCCGCCACCTTCCCCCGCAAAGGGAGAAGGACAACGAAAAAGGCCGCCCCTTTCGGAGCGGCCTCTCTCTCGTCACCTGCCGGAGCGGATCAATGCAGCGGCGTATCGGCCAGCACGCTGGCGCCCTGCGACCGCAGGCGGCTCTTGGCCATCTCGTCCATGATCGCCTGGGAGCGCGGGTCGCCCAGGATCCAGGCGGCGGCCGCCACGGTGCGCATGGAGGTCGAGCTGACCCCCAGGGCGCGTTCCAGGGCGTCGAACGGCGACTTGGGGCCGCCCATCTTCTTGAGGCGGACATCGCCCTTCAGGCCGGCCAGGGCCTTGGCCTTCTCGACGGCGTCGTAGAAGCCGCCCAGTTCGTCCACCAGGCCCAGGTCCTTGGCCTGGGCGCCGGTCCAGACGCGACCCTTGGCGATCTCGCGCACGCGCTCGGGCGGCAGCTTGCGGCCCTCGGCCACGCGGGTGATGAAGCCGGCGTAGATATGGTCCATCCAGGCCGCGAACCGGGCCCGCTGGTCGGCCGTGAAGCCCTCGCCCGTGCCGAAGGCGCCGGCATAGTCGCCGCCCACCGTCACCTGGCGCGTATCGACGCCAAAGCGGCTCAGGGCGTCGCCCAGGGCGAACTTGCCGCCGAACACCCCGATCGAGCCCGTCAGGGTCGAGGGCTGGGCCACGATCGACGAGGCCTGGCTGCTGATCCAGTAGCCGCCGGAAGCGGCGTAGGTGCCCATGCTGACCACGACCGGCTTTCCGGCCGCCTTGGCGGCCCTGACGGCCGCCAGGATCTGTTCCGAAGCCGTGTCCGACCCGCCGGGCGAGGAGACGCGGAAGACGATGGCCTTGACGTCCTTGTCCTCGATGGCGTCGTAGATCGCCTTGGCGGCCTCGTCCGAATAGATCGTGCTGTCGCCGCCGAACGGCGAGGACTGGGCGTTCGAGCCGGTGACGATCGGGCCCTCGGCGCCGATCACGGCGATGGCCGCGCCGGTCTTGGCCGCGTCCTTCTTGGAGCGCGAGGCGTAGTCGTCGAACTCGATCAGCTTGCCGCCCTTGCCGGCGCGGCCGAGCAGGTCGTCCTGCGCTTCCTTGACCTGGCCGACCTTGTCGATCAGCCCCAGCCCTTGTGCCTGCTGGGCGCTGTAGGGGCCGGCCTCGATCGCCTTGATCAGGCGGGCCGGATCCAGCTTGCGGTCCTGGGCGGCGGCGGTGAGGGCGCTGGTATAGATCGAGCCCATCCACGACAGCGTCGCCTCGCGGTGCGCGGGGGTGAAGTCGTCGTGCAGGTAGGGATTGACCGCGTTCTTGTATTCATAGCGCTGCTCGAAGTCGGCCTTGACGCCGTACTTGTCGAACAGGCGCTTGTAGAACATCGTCTCGCTGGACACGCCGACGGCCTGCAGCGAGCTGTCGGGCTGCATCCAGAAGGCGCTGGCGGCCGCGCCCAGGCGGTAGGTCGAGGTCGCCATGCCCGAGGGATAGAGGCCCTGGCTGTGGGCGAAGATCGGCTTCTTGCCGACGCTGCGGAAGTGCTTGAAGGCCTGGGCGAGCTCGTCGGCAGAGGCCGGGGCGATGCCGCCCTCGGGCAGGCGCACCAGCACGCCCTTGACCTTGTCGTCGGTCTCGGCGCGGCGCAGCACCTCTATGATGCCCAGAACCGAACGGCCGCCGCCGCCGAAGGCCGCGAAGGGGTTCTGCGATTCCTGGTCGGTCAGGCCGCCGCGCAGGTCCAGCTGCAGCACCGAATGGGCCGGGACGGGGGCGGGGCGGGCGGCGCCGGCCGCCAGCACGATCAGGATGAAGGGGACGCCGACGAGAAAGAGCACGAGTCCGACGAAGACGCCGGCCACGGTCATGAGAAACTGCTTCATCGAAAATCCCGTTGCGAAGGCTCACGCGTGATGCCGAAAGCGTCTGCGATTTCGACGGCTGCAGCGCGTGTAGACCGATGCAAGCTAACGACTGTCGCGGCGCGGTCAAATGAACTGCGCGCAACCTGCGACGCCTTGCGGCGTCATCGTGCAAATAAGGGAAATTCTTCGGGAAAGAAGATGGTCGGAGTGGCAGGATTTGAACCTGCGACCCCTGCGTCCCGAACGCAGTGCTCTACCAGACTGAGCCACACTCCGACTTTTCCAAATCCGCCGCCCCGAGGGGCTACGCTTCGACTTGGGAGGCGCCTTATAGGGGGAGGGGTGAAGCGCCGCAAGCGCGAAAATGGAGCCAAAAAAAGAATTTGGAGGCGTTGCCACCGTCCGAATCCTGAGCTATCTCCACCGCCTCGCCGCGGCCCCCTGGGTCGGCAGCCGTTCCTGCTGGGGAATGGTGTAATGGTAACACTGCGGTTTTTGGTACCGTCATTCTAGGTTCGAGTCCTAGTTCCCCAGCCACTTCCTTCCCTATCAAGTCAGATGACGTTCCCCACGGGAACGCCCGGCAGTTTCTTCTGATCTGTGCGCCTGGCGGACAGTTCTGAAGTCCAGCCGCGCCCAAGCGCGGCCGAGTCCCCAAACATTCTCGATACCGTCGTTATCGGCGGAAATTTTCAGTGCGCGCCTCTTCTTGCTGGTCTTCGCATCTGCGAGATGGCTTGGCCGTACAAACTGCACTTGAACGTGTGCCTTGGCCTTGATCTTTTCGGTATCCGAAAATCGGCCTCGTCATTGT
The DNA here is from genome assembly GCF_016135805.1 of Caulobacter hibisci. Classification (GTDB taxonomy): domain Bacteria; phylum Pseudomonadota; class Alphaproteobacteria; order Caulobacterales; family Caulobacteraceae; genus Caulobacter; species Caulobacter hibisci. Next base: position 142,997 of record NZ_JADWOX010000005.1, on the reverse strand, counting down.
TTCCACGAAATAAAGCTTGTTTTGGCGGAGCGTTGGTCGGCGGTTTTGATATTTGTGTACTTGTATTTCCACCGGGCGGGTGTATTTCCGAATTTAAAGTCATTGTGGAGTGACGCCGTGGAAGACAAAGCTACCCTGATCGAACTGACCGCCGAGATCGTGGCGAACTATGTGGCCAACAACACGACCTCGGTCTCTGACCTGCCGGCGTTGATTCGTGCGACGCACGACGCCCTGGCTGGAATTGGCTCGCCGGAAGCCCCGGTGGCTGAGACCGTTACCAAGGCTACTCCGGCCCAGATCCGCAAGAGCATCACGCCCGACGCGCTGATCAGCTTCGAAGATGGCAAGCCCTACAAGACCCTGAAGCGTCACCTGACGACCCACGGCATGACCGTCGCCGAGTACAAGTCCAAGTGGGGCCTGCCGGCCGACTACCCGACCACCGCCCCGGCCTACAGCGAAGCCCGCTCGGCCATGGCCAAGGCCCTGGGCCTGGGTCAAGGCGGCCGCAAGGCCAAGGCCCCCGGCAAGGCTCGCGCCCGCAAGGCCTGATCCTTCGGACCTCCGAAACATGAAAAGCCCCGCCGGCGACGGCGGGGCTTTTTGTTTGGGGCAGCGGAGTTCGAAAACTCGCTCCCCCTTTAGAAGTCATCGCCCGGCTTGTCCGGGCGACCCAAGCGGCTTGTCGGGACTTGGCAAATTCGGCTTGGGTCGCCCGCATGAAGCGGGCGATGACGTCTTGGTAGGGGACGTCATCTGACGCTTGGCTTTGGAAGCCTAGCCGATCCTCAACCGGACGAAGGCCATGCCGCCGGTCGGATCGCCGTAGCCGAGGACCTCCGGCGCGTCATAGGCGCTGACCAAACCGCCGACGCCGAACTTCACGCCGGGCGCCAAGGCGAAGTCCCGGATCGCCCCCAGCGAGACGCGGCGGACCGTATAGACCTCGCCGTGATGGGTGCCGTGATGATCGGCCAGCTCGTCCTGCTCCACCTGCTCGGCGCGGGCGAACAGGGTCCAGCGGTCGTTCGGCTTGACCGCCCCTTCGGCCAGCCAGGCCTGTAGGGCGTCGCCGGGGATCCGGTCCTTGCGCGACCAGGCCAGGGTGGCGCTGATCGAGCCGTCCTGCCCCAGCGGCCGGGCATAGAGCGCGCTGGCCGAGGCGCGGGCCTCGTCGCTGTCGGGATCCAGGGCCTCGGGGCTGTTGATCTTGGCCCAGCTGGTCTGCAGGGCCAAGTTCGGCGTCGGATTGTACGACAGCCGGGCCGAGACGCTGTCCAACTGGCCGGTCTCGATGTCGTAGCGCTTCTGGTCGGGCTCGCGGCCCCGGAAGGCGCTGGTCTCGATCTTCCAGTCGTCATGCGAGAAGCCGGCCGTGACGACGCCGAAGGTAATGTGCGTCGAGTCGAACCAGTGGTGGCTGATCGGCGCTTCTGGGCTGTCCATCGACGAGGCCCGGTGCATGAAGGCCGGCGGGCCGTAGGCGGGCGAGCCGGGCAGGCCGGCATAGAGATAGACGTCGGATTTCTCTCCAACGCTGAGGCTGTAGCTGGCCGACAGCTCCATGAAGAGATCGTGCGGATGCTGGCGGTCGACCAGCGGATGCTCGCCGTCGGCCGTCTCGCCCACGGCCATCAGCAGCGGATAGCCGCTCTTGCCCATCAGCGGGTCGGGACTGACCATGGCCTTGAAGCCCAGCATGCCCGGACCGAGCTGGCGCTGGGCCATGCCCATGAACATGCCGGCCGCGAAGGCCTTGGAGCCGCCACGCGGTCCGCCCTGATCGACATAGACGCCGTTCAGCAGGGCGTGGCCCATCAGCATCCAGTCGCCGCTGTGCTTCATCAGGCCGAAGTTCGGCGTGGCGTCGGGCTGCCAGGCGGTGCCGCCGGCGTCGCGGGTCATCGCATAGGCGCCCAGCGGGCTGACCATCATGGCCGAAGCCATGTCGCCCATATCGTGACCGGACATGGCCTGGTCGTCCTCGGGCATGGCCATCTGGTGGCCCGCATGCGGATCGGCTGGCGGGGCGTCTTGGGCCGGAGCGGCGGTTGGAGCGGCGGCGGGCATGGCGTGGCCCGCATGGTCCTGATGGTCCTGCGCCAGGGCAGGAGAGTTGATGGCCAGGCAGAAGGTCGCGCCGGCCAGCAGCCGCGCACGGAAGGAGAGGGCGGTCATGGGACTGCCTTTCTTGGAACTGTGATCGTAAGACGTTTCGAGAGGGCGCGCCTGATGCGGCGCGCGGTCTTGCGATCAGCCGCGCGGAGGGCGGGGCTCCGGCGTGGCGTCCAGGCCGTCGAGGGCATGATTGAGGGCAACGAACTCCACGGCCGTGGCGGCGCGTGAGGCGAGCTCACCGGCGACGACGCGCTGGCCGGCCGGCAGGCAGCCGACGCAGCAGCTGGTCGCCATGGCCCCGGGCTTGGACTTGTGGTCGGCGTCGGCCGGAGCAGGCGCGTGATGCATGCCCGCCATGTCGTCCATCGCCATCTCGTGGCAGGGCGGCATGACCGAGGCCTGCGCGGGCGCGGCGCGCATGATTCCGCCGGCCGCGAAGGCGACCGCGATCAGGACCAGCAAGGCAAGGCGAAGGCCGCGCATGGGGCGGAAACTAGGGATGGTCGCGACAAGGCGCAACCATCCCGCAATGTCACACCCCGCTGAGGGACATTCCTGGCGCGTCGGGAGGCGTCTGTCCGCCGCCGTTTAGCGACCGCTGCATCCAGACCAGATCCACCCAGCGACCGAACTTGTAGCCCATGTCGGGGAAGACGCCCTTGTGCTCGAAGCCCAGCGACGCGTGCACGCCGATCGAGGCGGCGTTGCCGCTGTCGCCGATCACCGCGCAGATCTGGCGCAGACCCAGCCCCTCGCAGGCCGCGATCAGGGCGGCGAGCAGCGTCTTGCCGACGCCTTTGCCAGCCGCCTCGGGGGCGACATAGATGCTGTCCTCGACGGTGTAGCGATAGGCCGCCCGCAGCCGGAACGGGCCGGCATAGGCATAGCCCAGCACCTGGCCGTCCTGCTCGGCGACCAGATAGGGCAGGCCGCGCTCGAGGAAGGTCGCACGCCGACGGGCCATCTCGGCCTCATCGGGGGGGATCTCCTCGAAGGTGCCCAGGCCGTTGAGCACGTTCCAGCCGTAGATGGCCGTGATCGCCGGCACGTCGGCGTCGGTGGAAGGGCGGATGATCAAATCGGACATGTGGGAAGACCCCTCAGTCGGCTTCGCCGACAGCTCCCCCAGAGGGGGAGCATCTACGCAATCAGATCCTCCCCTCTGGGGGAGGTGGCCCGGAGGGCTGGAGGGGGAAGGCTTAAGCCGTCCAGCCCTTGTCGACCGCCCAGACCGCGAAGGCGTAGTCGAGCGCGATCTCCTTGAGGAAGTCGAAGCGGCCTGAGGCGCCCCCGTGGCCGGCTTCCATGTTGATCTTCAACAGGATCGGATCGCCGCTGGTGGTGTGCTCGCGCAGCTTGGCGGCCCACTTCTCGGGTTCCCAATAGGTGACGCGCGGGTCCGACAGGCCGCCGGTGGCCAGCACGGCCGGATAGGGCTTGGCGGTCACGTTGTCATACGGCGAGTAGCTGGCGATGTAGTCGTAGGCCTCCTTGTCCTCCAATGGATTGCCCCATTCGGGCCACTCCGGCGGGGTCAGGGGCAGGGAGGTGTCGCTCATGGTGTTGAGCACGTCGACGAACGGCACCGCTCCGATGATGCCGGCCCAGAGGTCGGGCCGCAGGTTGGTGATCGCGCCCATCAGCATGCCGCCGGCCGAGCCGCCATAGGCCACCGTGCGGCCCGCCGCCCCGTAGCCGGCCCCGTGCAGGTGCTCGGCGCAGGCGATGAAGTCGGTGAAGGTGTTCTTCTTCTTGAACTTCTTGCCATCCAGGAACCAGCCGTAGCCCTTTTCCGAGCCGCCGCGCACGTGGGCGGTGGCCCAGATCCAGCCGCGGTCGACCAGGCTGAAGTTGCGGATCGAGAACGACGGATCCATCGACATGCCATAGCTGCCGTAGCCGTACAGCAGTAGCGGCGCCTTGCCGTCGAGCTTGACGTCCTTCTTCATCAGCACGGTCACCGGCACCTGCGCGCCGTCCGGCGCCGTCGCGTAGAGGCGCTTGGTCACGTACTTGCTGGGATCGTGGCCCGAGGGAATTTCCTGGGTCTTGCGCAGCACCTTGTCGCCGGTGCGCATGTCGTAGTCGAACCACTGCCGGGGCGTGGTCGGCGACTGGTAGACGTAGCGCAGGGTCGGGGTGTCGAACTCGTAGCCGCCCTCGACGCTCAGCACATAGGCTTGTTCGTCGACGACGATCGGCTTTTCGGCCTTGCTTGCGCGGTCGGTGATGACGATGCGGGTGTTGGCGTTGACCCGCTCGACCCGGACCAGGTGATCCTTGTAGGCGGCATGGCCGGTGATGAAGGTCCCCGGCTTGTGGGCCACGAAGTCCTTCCAGTGGGCGCGGCCCGGATTGTCGACCGGGGCCTCGACCAACTTGAAGTCGATGGCGTCATCGGCGTTGGTCAGGATGACGAACTTGCCGTCCCAGTGCTCGACCGAATAGCGCAGGCCCGGCGTGCGGGGCTCGACCGCCTTGGGTTTGGCGGAAACGTCGCCGGCCGGGATCAGCAGGGTCTCGGAGGTCTCGTGGTCGCCGGCGCTGATGACGATGAAAGCGTCCGACCCGGTGACGCTGACGCTGACGAAGAAGCCGTCGTCGGGCTCGTCATAGACCAGAACGTCGTCCTTCAGCCCGCCGCGGGCGGGGCGGCGATAGATCTTGTCGGAGCGGCCGTTGTCGTCGCGGTGGGTCCAGAACAGCCATTGCGAATCGGGCGACCAGGTAAAATCGCCGGTGCTGCTCTCGACCGGTTCGGCCAGGATGGCGCCGTTCGCCAGGTCCTTGACGTAGATCTTGAAGACTTCCGAGCCTTGAGCGTCTTCGGCATAGGCGAACAGCTTGTGGTCGGGGCTGTGGTCGGCGGCCGCCACCTGGCTGTAGGCCTTGCCCTTGGCCAGGGCGTCACTGTCGAGCAGCACCTCCTCGCCATCGGTCTTGCCGCGAGCTTTGCGTGCATAGATCGGATGCTGGCCGCCGATGGCGAAGCGCGAATAGTAGTCAAACGGGCCGTCGGGGGAGGGGACCGAGGAGTCGTCCTCCTTGATGCGGCCCTTCATCTCCTCGAACATCGCCTTCTGCAGGTCTTCGGTCGGGGCCAGCATCGCTTTGACGTAGGCGTTCTCGGCGGTCAGGTGCTCCTTGACCTCGGCCTTGATCAGGCTCGGGTCGCGCAAGACCTTCTGCCAGTTGTCGTCCTTCATCCAGGCGTAGTCGTCGACCCGCGTGCGCCCCAGCTGCTCGATGCGCTTGGGAACCTTCTTGGCGACGGGCGGAACGGGCTTGGCGGTGGCGGACATGGAACTCCCGGGGATCAGGGCGACGGAGGAGGCGGCGGCGACAGCGGTAGCGCTCGTCATCATTTCGCGCCGGTTCATGGACAGATTCCCCCTCGGATGCGTCAGAACGCCAACTTGTTGCGACCGGGGCGTCTGGTCAAACTCATACGGCGTCGCAGAGTGAATCGGAGGCGAGGGCATATATGGCTTGGGACCTGTCGGTCGATCTGATCCAGGCGACGGTGCAGTTGGAGCAACCGCTCGCCGATGGTTCGCGGACGGTCGGCACCGGCTTCCTGATCGAGGACCCGACTCCGGACGGGCGCCCGCGCACCATCCTGGTCACCGCCGCCCATGTGTTCGACCGCATGCCCTCGGTCTCGGCCAAGATCGGCTATCGGGTGCAGGGCTCGGACGGCGTCTGGCGCTACGACCCCCGCACCCTGAAGATCCGCGACGGCGACCACCCGCTCTGGACCAAGCACCCCAGCCGTGACGTCGCGGCCATCGAGGTCGAGGCTCCGCCCGAATTCGCCAAGGCCGCCATCCCGCTGGCCTGGCTGGCCCAGGACGACACCTTCAACAAGTACAGCCTGGGTCCCGGCGACGAGATGATGGCCCTGGGCTTCCCACGCGGGCTGTCGGCCAACACCGCGGGCTTCCCGATCCTGCGCTCGGGCCGGGTGGCTTCGTATCCGCTGGCCCCGGCCAGCGTGTTCCCGACCTTCCTGATGGATTTCTCGGTGTTTCCCGGCAATTCGGGCGGACCGGTGTTCATGGCCGAGGGCGCGCGCCGCCGGCCGGGCTCGACCGAAAGCCAGGAGGTGCAGTTCGTCGCCGGCATGCTGACCCAGCAGGTCGAACTGTCGGGCGAGCGCCTTGAGATCGGCATCGTCACCCACGCCAAATATATCCGCGAGACCGTGTCGCTGCTCGACAAGGCCGCCGGCCCGCCGGTGATCCAGGCCGCCCCGGCCAAGCCGCCGACCCAGGCGACCGCACAATCCGGCGCCCAGGGCGTGGTCGCCGTGCAGGCCGTGTCGGTGACCGGATTCAATCGCTGAAATAGCCTGCGTGGCCTCTGGTCACGCTAGGAACCTTTGCTCCAAGGCCACCGTTTGCATGGGGACTTCAATGCCAACTAGGAGCAAGCCATGAGCACCAATCGTGTGGAAGGCGCCGTCGACAAGGGCGTGGGCGCCGTGAAGGAAGCCGTCGGCAAGGCCACGGACAACGAACGCCTGGAAGCCGAAGGCGCGGCCCAGAAGACCAAGGGCGATGTCCAGAACAAGGTCGGCCAGGCCCAGGACAAGATCGGCGACGCGATCAAGCACTAGGCTCAATCGACGCTGAGTGAACGAAGGCCCCGGGAGCGATCCCGGGGCCTTTGTCTTAGGCGCCGTAGAGGATCGAGATGGTCTCGGCCACGCAGGCCGGGCGTTCCTCGCCCTCGATCTCGATGGTGCATTCGTTCTTCAGCTGCAGGCCGCCGGCCTTGGGCTCGACGCTCACCAGCTTCTGGCGCATCCGCACCCTCTTGCCGACCCGGACCATGCCGGTGAACCGCACCTTGTCGCAGCCGTAGTTGATGCCGCGCGTGACGCCCGTGACGTGCAGGATGCCCGCGCCCAGCATCGGGATCAGTGACAGGGTCAGGTAGCCGTGGGCGATCGGGCCGCCGATCTCCCGGGTCGCCCGCTCGACGTCGATGTGGATCCACTGATGGTCGCCGGTCGCCTCGGCGAACTGGTTGACCCGCTCCTGGCTGATCTCGACCCAGTCGGACACCCCGACCTCCTGGCCGACCAGGCTGCCGATGTCGGCGAAGGCGATCTCTTTCATACGGCGCTCTCCCAAACGTTTGTTTGGATGAGATCATGCGGGGAAGCTCATCACAACCCCTCCCCCTTGATGGGGGAGGGGCAGGGGGGGATGGTTTGCTGAGCCAGACGCTTCTCCACCGTGTCCGGTCGAAGCGCCGCGCCACCCCCATCCCCGACCCTTCCCCCATCAAGGGGGAAGGGAGAATTCACACGATCCGCCCCTCCGCCTTGCCCCAGTACGTGTCCCGCACAAGCCGCTTGTAGAGCTTGCCCGTCGGGTGCCTGGGCAGTTCGCGGACGAAGTCGATCTGACGCGGGGCCTTCACGTGGCTAAGGTTGTCGCGGGCGAAGGCCAGCAGTTCAGCCGCGAAGGCCGGGTTGGCGTCGTCCCAGTCGAGGGGCTGGATCACGGCGACGACCTTCTCGCCCATCTCCTCGTCTGGCGCGCCGACCACGGCGGCGTCGGCCACGCGGGGGTGGGTGATCAGCAGGTTCTCGATCTCCTGCGGATAGATGTTCACCCCGCCGGAGATGATCATGAAGCTCTTGCGGTCGGTCAGGTAGAGATAGCCGTCCTCGTCGGCCCAGCCGACATCGCCCAGCGTCGTCCAGCCGTGCTTGTTGTAGCTCTCGGCCGTCTTCTCCGGGGCGTTGTGGTAGCTGACGGCCGGGCCGTTGGCGAAATAGACGACGCCCTCGGCGCGGGCGGGCAGGGGATCGCCGGCCTCGTCGCAGATGCGCAGCTCGCCCAACGCCGCCTGGCCCACCGAACCGCGCCGTTCCAGCCAGTTGCCGCTGTCGATCCAGCAGAAGCCGTTGCCCTCGGTGCCGGCGTAGTACTCGTAGATCACCGGCCCCCACCAGGCGATCATCTGTTCCTTGACCGGGATCGGGCAGGGGGCGGCGGCGTGGATCGCCGATTTCATGCTGGAGACGTCGTACTTGGCCCGCACCGCCTGCGGCAGCTTCAGCATCCGCACGAAGTGGGTCGGCACGAACTGGCCGCAGGTGGCCTTGTGCCTTTCGATCAGGGCCAGGGCGGTCTCGGGATCGAACTTCTCCATCACCACGACCGTGCCGCCCAGCTTGTGCACGCTCATGCACCAGCGCAGCGGGGCGGCATGGTAGAGCGGGGCGGGCGAGAGATAGACGCTGTCGCCGTCCAGCTTGAACAGGTGCTGGGCCATCATCTGCAGGGCCGTGGGCGCATCGATCGGCGCGCCGTTCAGGGCCGGCTTGACGCCCTTGGGCCGTCCCGTGGTGCCCGACGAATAGAGCATGTCCGAGCCTGAGGTCTCGTCGGCGATGGGCGTGGCCGGCATGGCCGCGCGCTCGGCGTCGAAGTCGGCGTAGGGGGCGAGCGGGCCGTCCACGCGCAGCAGGGCGACGCCGGGGATCAGCGGGGCGAGCGCCTGGGCGACGGCGTCCAGCGCCGGGCCGGCGATCAGCGCCTTGGCCCCGCAGTCCTTGACGATGTACTCGACCTCGGGCGCGGTCAGCTTGGTCGAGATGCAGGTGAAATAGAGCCCCGCTCGCTGCGCCGCCCAGGCGATCTCCAGATAGCGCGGATGGTTGTCGAGCAGGATAGCCACCACGTCGCCGACGCCCAGACCCATCGCGCGGAACAGCTGCGCCCCCTGGTTCGAGCGGTCGTCGAGCTCTCGATAGGTCACCGTCTCACCCGAGCCGGCCATCACGAAGGCGGGCTTGTCGGGCTGGCTGCGGGCGTGGACGCTCGGATGCATGGACGCGCCTTCCTTGAGGGCCGTCCCGCCAGGGCGAGGCCGGCCGTTTCTCTCCCTGAGGCCGTCCGCGTGTTCCCCGCGTGATCGGCGTTCAGCTGAAGCATGCGTCAGGCGCCGACTGTCGCGCAAGTTGCCGTAGGGGCGCCGTTGGCGTCGGCGCGTTCCTGGGTGATCGTGTCGCAAAATAACGATGTTCAGCGGAAGGCGCGGATGGAATTGATCAGCAAGACGGTGGTGGACGGCCGGCCGGGGCCCGGCGCGGCCAGGGCCTATCCGACCCTCGACGGCGTCGACCTCGCCGACATCTTCCGCTTCACCCAGGGCCAGCCCTTCGCCGACTTCGCGCGGATGCGACAGGAGGCCCCGGTGATGTGGCACGGCGAGCCGTTCGGCGGGCCGGGCTTCTGGGCCGTCACCCGCCACGAGGACGTCATGCGGATCAATGGCGATCCGGAGACCTTCTCGTCGCAGAAGGGCGGAATCCTTATGTCGATGGGTCCGCCCGACAAGCGCCACGCCCTGCTGTTCCGGGCGTCGATGGACACGATGATCAATCTCGACGCGCCGCATCACCTGCAGCTGCGCCGCGAGCACATGCCCTATTTCACCGCCAGCTACCTGCGCGGCCTGACCGAGCGGGTGAGGGCGGAGGTCACCCGGCTGCTCGACGAGATGGAGCCGTTGCTGGCCGGCGGGGCCGAGATCGACATGGTCGAGCACTTCTCGTCGATCCTGCCGCTGTTCACCCTGTGCGAGATCCTCGGCGTGCCCCCGGAGGACCGCGGCAAGTTCCTGACCTGGATGCACTATCTGGAGCGGGCCCAGGACCTGGCGGCGCAGCAGGCCATGGCCCCGATCACCCCGACCCTGGAGCTGATGCAGTTCGTCTCGGACTTCAACGACAACGTCGAGGCGATGTTCGACTACGGCCGCTCGATGCTGCTCAAGCGCCGCGAGGAGCCGCAAGCCGACCTGATGACGGCGATCGCCCGGGCCCAGGTCGACGGCGACTTCCTGGCCGACGAATATCTGGACGGCTCGTGGCTGCTGATCGTGTTCGCCGGCAACGATACGACGCGCAACACCCTGTCGGGCGCCATGAAGCTGCTGACCGAGTTTCCCGAGCAGAAGCAGCGGCTGATCGAGGATCCGTCGCTGCTGCCAGGCGCGGTGGACGAGTTCATCCGCATGGTCAGCCCGGTGATCTACATGCGCCGCACCGCCACGCGCGACGTCGAGGTGGCGGGCCAGACGATCGCCGAGGGCGAGAAGGTGGTCATGTACTACGGCGCGGCCAACCGCGATCCGGCGGTGTTTCCCGATCCCGACCGCCTGGACGTGACCCGCGCCAACGCCGGCAAGCACGTGGCCTTCGGCTACGGGCCGCACACGTGCCTGGGCAAGCGGGTGGCGCAGATCCAGTTGGAGGAGGCCTATCGCCAGATCCTGGCGCGGTTCCCCGACCTGGAATGGACCGGAAGCCAGGAGATCGCGGCCAACAACTTCGTGCACGCGATCAGCAAGCTGGGGGTGCGGCGGGCGTAGGGGAGGGGTTGTGCATTTGTCCGCGGCGATCATACGATCGTTTAAAATCGCTCCAGGGAGATCCGCATGCCCGCCTTCGAGACCCTGCTCTACGCCGTCGAGGATGGGATCGCGACGATCACCCTGAACCGGCCCGAGAAGCTGAACGCCTTCACCGCGCGGATGATGAAGGACCTGCTGGAGGTGTTCGACCTCACCGACGCCGACGACGCGGTGAAGGTGGTGATCGTCACCGGGTCGGGGCGGGCCTTCTGCGCCGGGGCGGACCTGTCGAGCGGCGGGGCCACCTTCGACCGCACCTCGCCCCAGGCGCTGGAGCGGGAAGAGGGCAAGGTCGGCGACGTCTATCGCGACGGCGGCGGCCGGGTGACCCTGCGGATCTATGACAGCCTCAAGCCCGTGATCGCCGCGGTGAACGGTGCGGCCGTCGGCGTGGGGGCGACCATGCAGCTGGCCATGGACATCCGGCTGGCCAGCGAGGACGCCAAGTTCGGCTTCGTGTTCGCGCGGCGGGGCATCACGCCGGAGGCCTGCTCGTCGTGGTTCCTGCCGCGGCTGGTCGGGATGCAGACGGCGCTGGAGTGGTGCTACACCGGCCGCGTGTTCCCGGCGTCCGAGGCCAAGGAGCGCGGCTTCGTGCGGTCGCTGCACGCGGCCGAGGACCTGCTGCCGGCGGCCAGGGCCCTGGCTCGCGAGATCGCCGACAATACCGCCCCGGTCTCGGTGGCCCTGACCCGGCAGTTGCTGTGGCGCATGGCCGGGGCCGACCATCCGATGGAGGCCCACAAGGCCGACAGCCGGGCGATCCAGTCGCGCGGGGCCTCGGGCGACGCCAAGGAGGGGGTGACCTCGTTCCTGGAGAAGCGACCGCCGGCCTATCCCAACCGCGTCTCCACCGACCTGCCCGACATCTGGCCCGAATGGGAACCGCGACAATTTCGCTGAGGCTCTGGCGGAGCAGGGCCGTACGCCGCACATTCGCCCGGCGGGAGAATCCCTGGCGCCAATTCGGAATAAGGACGTTTACCGTCTAGTTTCGACTCCGGCGACCGGGGCTTCGCCGCCAGGAAGATCATGACCGACCCGACCTCGCCCTTCGCCAAGCCGATCGCCGTTCCGCCCAAGTCGCGCGCCGCCCTGCTCAAGCGGCTGGCCGACGTGGTATGCCTGCCCGCCAGCCGGATCAACGCCTTCGAGCGGGCCATGTGCGCCGACCTGCTGGTCGAGATGCTGCGCGAGGCGGTGGTCGAGGAGCGCGAGAAGGTCTCGCGGCGCCTGGCGACGCTGTCGGACATGCCGGGCTCGCTGGTGCGCCTGCTGCTGCGCGACGAGGTGGCGGTGGCCCGGGCGCTGCTGGAGAACTCGCCCAACCTGTCGGACGCCGACCTGATCGACTGCCTGTATCACGCCAGCCAGGAGCACCGCCGGCTGATCGCCATCCGCCGCGGGGTGGGCGAGGTCGTGGCCGACGCCCTGGTCGACATGGGCGAGATCCAGGTGGTCGAGGCCCTGCTGCGCAACGAACTGGCCCGGTTCAGCCACCAGGGCGTCGAGAACGTCGTGGCCATGACCCGCGACAATCCGGGGCTGGTGGCCCTGCTGCTGAAGCGCGCCGAGCTGCGGCCCAGCCACGCCTATGTGATGTTCTGGTGGTCGGACGCCGAGGCGCGGCGAACCATCCTCCAGCGCTTCGCCGTCTCGCGCGAGATCCTGCAGGACGCCGTCGGCGACGTGTTCTCGGTGGCCTCGGAGGAGGGCTGGCAGGACCCGCTGTCGCGCAAGGCCCTGCAGTTCATCGAGCGCCGGCAACGCAACCGGGCGGCCATTGCCAAGAGCCCGTTCGACAGCCTCGAGGACGCCGTCGCCGCCGCCCAGACCGGCCTGACCCGCGAGACGGCCGAGGAGATCTCGTACCTGGCCGGCCTGAAGCCGATGACCGGGGCCAAGATCTTCACCGATCCGGGCGGCGAGCCGCTGGCCATCCTGTGCAAGGCGACCGGCCTGCCGCGCGCGGCCGTTCGCGCCCTGTGGCGCGGCCTGCGCCGGCCCGAGACCGACCCGAACGGCGCGACCTCGCCGGGGCTGGAGCGGGTGCTCGGCGTGTTCGACGCCATCGCCGTCGACCGGGCCCAGACCGTGCTGCGCTACTGGAACTGGTCGCTGTCCTCGGCCCTGACGCCGGCCCTGCTGAAGGCCATCCGCGAGGGCGACGAAGACGCCATCGACGAATATTCGGTGCCCCAGCGGGCGGCGATGCTGGCCCTGTCGCGGGATTTTGGGCGTTGAGGTATTCCTTCTCCCCTTGCGGGAGAAGGTGGCGGCCGAAGGCCGTCGGATGAGGGGTCTCTCAGACCTTTCAGCCTCCGCATCCGGTCGATCCGCCGTCGCGGCGGGCAGGACTTTCGACCCCTCACCCGACCTGCTTCGCAGGCCACCCTCTCCCGCAAGGGGAGAGGGAACGGGTGAGCGATCTCACGCGGAAAACCGCTGAGTTGATCGGAGAGGGCGCGGGGCGTCCGGGCTGCGCCCGGATGTGTGAGTTTTGAATACCGTTTCGACGAAGCTCTGACGCCCCGCGCGATCGTTGAACCTCAGGCCGGGGCGCGCGGGCCTCTTCCGCCCTGTGCCCCTTCCCCATGCAATGCGCCCCGTTTCTTGGCGGCCAGGCGTGCATGCGGCGCGGACCCTCGGACGGGCGGGAGCCTATGGCAGGCAAGCTCCCGATGGATGGGTTTACGTCCCCCATCCTCATTTAAGCTTTCAGGCCCTGCTCACGCAGCTCCGTCAGCCCCGCTCGATCGCATCGCCGTCGCACGCTTCGGGCCGGATCCTTGCGCCCTCTCCCTGCGACGGGACGGGGTCTATTGTGCGGGGGATTTGGACGCGTCTGATAAGTTCGGGCGAGAAAGTTGCAGGGTGTTGATTTTGCTGGATTTCGTTCTTGTGGCGACGGGGATGGACTTGGCTCTATCCCCGTTGAACCGAGAAGCTCTCCCGGTAGGGTGCGGATCGACTGAACGTGTTCAATCAAAATCCAAAAACTGAAACGTTCAACTTGCGACATTAAGTCGCTGGTCAAAAGAGCCGTAAGGCTTTCGCCGGCCAATATTCCGCGATCTCAGCTATTGCCGAGCTTTACTGCCGAGATTATCCCTGGGTGGACTTCGCGCACAGGCTGAAGCGCGTCGAATAAAGAGAAATGGAAATCGGGAGAGGCGTCATGGAAGAAGAAATCCCCCTCGTCGAGCTGACCGCGAGCATCGTCGCGGCCTTCGTGGGCGGCAACGCCGTGTCGGCGGCCGACATGCCGGGCCTGATCCGCAGCGTGCACGGGGCCCTGGCCGCGGTCGGCGCGCCCCAGGCCGCCGCGCCCGAGCCCAAGGAGCCGGCCGTGCCGGTGCGCCGCTCGGTCACGCCCGACTATCTGGTCTGCCTGGAGGACGGCCGGCGGTTCAAGTCGCTGAAGCGCCACCTGCGCACCCAGTATGACCTGAGCCCCGAGGACTACCGTGAGAAGTGGGGCCTGCCGTCGGACTACCCGATGGTTGCGCCCAACTACGCCAAGGCGCGTTCGGATCTTGCCCGGCAAATGGGCCTGGGTCAGGCCGGCCGCGGGGCCCGCACCGCCCGCAAGGCTTGAGTCTGAGCGTTCATTTACCCTAAATCAATCAATCGCTTGCGGTTAAGCTTGGCGAAAAACATCGACGCCCGGTCGCCCTCTCGGCGGCCGGGCGTTGTGCTGAAAGATTGACTCGCCAGCAGAATCTTTGTTGGCGGCGGCGATTTTTCGCTTCCGCCGATTCGGTCCTTAAGACATAGTGAATTGGCGGTGAATCACCGTGATTCCAAAGACTTGTTAAGGACTCTGAAGATGTCCGCGCAATTGAGCGCATCCGCCACGGCGGCGCGCGCTCATCAGGAAATGTTCGCATACTGGGCGTCCCTGCGCCGCGGGGCGAACCTGCCTGCGCGTGTCGATCTTCAACCTTCCGGCATCAAGCGCCTGCTGCCGACCGTCAGCCTGACCGACGTGGTGCGCGAGCCGCGCGACTATCGCCTGCGCCTGGCCGGCACCGGCCTCTACGGCGTCTATGGCCGCGAGATCACTGGCCGCAAGCTGGACGAGGTCTACAACTCCGCCGCCGCCGACTACTGGCGCGCCGAACTGGACAAGGTGGTCGACGAGCGCCGTCCGGGCGTCGGCGTCCACAACCTGGGTTGGCGCGGCGCTCCGCACGTCTCGATCCTGTGGCTGCGCCTGCCGCTGGCCAGCAACGGCAAGGACGTCGACATGATCCTCGGCTACGACGCCGTGGTCGGCTCGCAGGCCGAAAGCGGCTTCAGCGGCATCCGCGCGGCCTGAAGGCGGCGCGTTCCAAAGCCTCCCGTCAATCCCGCCACAAGGGCGGGTGTTGACCGAAACAAACATTCGCTCGCGACACCGATCTGAGCGTCCGAAACAGGCGGCGGGACGAACTTCGGTTCACGACCCTTTGTGGACGTCAGGCGCGAGAACCCTCTCTCTTAGAGAGAGGGAGGGGCCCATCGCGTAGCGATGGGAGGGTGAGTGGTTACACCTTCAGCCGGCGTGCCGGCACGTCGCCCGCAACAGCGCCAAGATCGTCCAGGGGCTTCGCCTACCCTCTCACCCTCCCACGCCTTGCGGCGCGGGCCCCTCCCTCTCTCCATGAGAGAGGGGTCGAAACCCGCTTCCCGCCCATAGCCGTCGCCAAATCCGTTCGCTTGGGCGCGGGTTGTCGTTAGCGGTGGCCCGGGGGCGGTAGCGCCTCACCCCTCCAGGAAAACCTCGACTTCGCGCTTGCCCGGCATGGACGGGGCGGCGCCCGGCTTCTGCACCGACAGGGCGGCGGCGGCGTTGGCCTGTTCGACGGCTTCGCGCAGGTCGAGATTGGCCGACAGGCCGGCGGCCAGGGCGCCGCAGAAGCAGTCGCCGGCCCCGACAGTGTCGACGGCCTTGACCTTGCGGCCCTCGACCAGGAAGGCCTCGTCGCGGCGCACGGCGGCGACGCCGGCCGAGCCGAGGGTGACGATGATCGTCTGGTCCGGGCGGCTCATCAGCTTGCGGCAGGCCTTGGACACCTCTTCCAGCTTGGCCGGCTCGCGGTCGAGGCGGGCGTAGGTGGCCAGTTCAGTCTGGTTGAGGATCAGGATGTCGGTCAGCGGAAACAGGGCCGCGCCCTGGGGCAGGGCGGGGGCGGCGTTCAGCACGCGCAGGCCGCCCTTGGCCGCGCCGGCCTTGAACAGGGCCTCGATGGCGGCGGCCGGGGTCTCCAGCTGGGCCAGCAGCACGCGCTGGCCCTCGAGCGGCGTGGCGGCCACCTGCTGGGCGGTGACCATCATGTTGGCGCCGCCGGTGACGACGATCATGTTCTCGCCGCTGTTGGACACCCAGACATGGGCCTGGCCGGTGGGGGCGCCCGACAGCTCGGCGACGTCGGCCACCTGCACGCCGTAGCCGGCGAGCTTGGCCTTCAGGCCCGCGCCGCTGTCGTCCTTGCCGACCGCGCCCATCAGGCGGGTGGGCGCGCCCATGCGGGCGGCGGCGACGGCCTGGTTGGCGCCCTTGCCGCCGAGGAACAGCTCCAGCGACAGGCCGGCGACGGTCTCGCCCGGCCGCGGCAGGTCGTCGACCCGCGCCACGGCGTCCAGATTGATCGAGCCCAGTACGAAAACGCCCATCGGTCTTGGTCTTCTGTTCTTGTCGTCAGTGAGTATAGCGCGTCAGCCGCCGCCCGCGCCGCGCTGGAAGCTTTCCACCAGGCTGCCGCAGACGAGTCGCCAGCCATCCACTAGCACGAAGAAGATCAGCTTGAACGGCAGGCTGACCGAGGCCGGGGGCAGCATCATCATGCCCATGCTCATCAGCACGCTGGCCACGACCAGGTCGATGACCAGGAACGGGATGAACAGCAGGAAGCCGATCTCGAAGGCGCGCTTCAGTTCCGAGATCATGAAGGCCGGGGTGACCACCTTCAGCGGGGTTTCCTGGGCGGTCTTGGGCTTCTCGATCTTGGACAGGCGGATGAACAGGGCCAGGTCGTCCTCGTCGACCTGGCGCAGCATGAAGGTCTTCACCGGCTGGCCGGCGGCCTCGAAGGCCTCGGGCAGCTCCATCTGCTTGTCGAGCAGGGGTTTGACGCCGGCGTCGTAGGACTGCTCGAAGGTCGGGCCCATGACGATGGCGGTCAGGAACAGGGCCAGGCTGATGATCACGGGGTTGGGCGGGCTCTGCTGCACGCCGATCGCCGTGCGCAGCAGGCCCAGCACCACGACGATGCGGACGAACGAGGTCGTCATGATGACGATCGACGGGGCCAGGGACAGCACCGTCAGCAGGCCGACCAACTGGACGACGCGCTCGGACAGGCCCGCGCCGGTGCCGAGGTCGACGTTGATCGCCGACTGGGCCATGGCCAGGGACGGGCCCAGCGTGGTGGCGAAGCCGGCCAGCACGGCGATCAGGGCCGCGCGGCGCAGCTCCTGCGGGGTGGCGCCGGAAAGGGACTTGAGCAGGCGCATCAGGCTGCGGGCTCCGGCTGGATCTCGGAAGAGGGCGGGGCAGCTTGCGGGCCGGCCGGGATCCAGTCCAGCAGGCGGCCTTCGCCGAGCAGGACCAGGCGCTCCTCGCCGTCGAGGCGGCACAGCACCAGGCGGCGGGCCGGGTCGAGCACCAGGGTCTCGACCACCCTCAGCCGGCGCTCGCGGCGCTGGGAGACCAGGCGGTTGAGGGCGTCGGGCCCGAATCGACGCAGGGCCACGGCGGCCAGGCCGATCAGGCCCAGGGTCACGGCGAGCGCGGCGACGGCGCGGATCAGAAGAAAGACGTCCATGGCGCGCGGACTGAAATCCAAGAAGAGGAAAGGCGCGGCGAGGCGCCGCATCCCTGGTGTGCCCCACGGTTCTTAATTCGGGATTAACCCTGTTTCTTCACCATGATCGCATGGGTCCCGACGATATCCCCCTCTTTGCGATGCTCAAGAGCCGGCTCGGCTATCTGAACGAGCGGCAGAAGGTCGTATCGCAGAACGTGGCCAACGCAGACACCCCCGGCTACCAGCCGCGGGACCTGAAGGCCTACACCTTTCAGGCCTCGCTCGACGCCCAGGCGACCGGGTCGTCCTATCGCGGCGGCGGCTCGGCTCCGGCCGGTCCGGTCCGGATGCTGGCGACCAGCGGTGGCCACATGGCCCCGGCCAGCCAGGCCACGCCGTGGCGCTCGCCGCAGGGCGCCGACAGCGAGACCACCCTCGACGGCAATTCCGTGAGCCTCGAGGACCAGATGCTCAAGATGACCGATGCGCGCATGAACTACGACGCGGCGGTCTCCTTCTATCAACGCTCGCTGGCGATGCTCCGCACCGCCTCGCGCCGCCCGAACGGTTGAGGACACGCTAGATGCCCGAGATCAGATCCCAGTCGGCGGCGGCGATGGCCGTGGCGGCCAGCGCGCTCAAGGCCCAGCAGGGCCGCATGCGCATCATCGCCGAGAACATCGCCAACGCCAATTCGACGGCCCGCACGGCCGGCGGCGACCCCTATCGCCGCCAGGTGCCGGTGTTCCGCCCGACCAAGATCGAGGGCGGCGAGGGCGTCAGCATGATCCGCGTCGAGGGCGACGAGAGCGCCTTCAAGACCGAGTACGATCCCGGCAACCCGGCCGCCGACGCCAAGGGCTACGTCAAGCTGCCCAACGTCGACACCCTGGTCGAGGCGCTGGACATGAAGGAGGCGCAGCGCGCCTACGAGGCCAATCTCAACGTCATCGAGACCGCACGCAGCATGCAGTCGCGCACCCTCGACATCCTCAAGAAGTAGGGGCGTAAGGGATGATCACCGCGCTCGCCGCTTCCAAGGCCTACGCCGCCACGGGCTCGACGCCGCTATCGCTCGGCAAGAGCGTGGGCGAGCCCAAGAAGATGGACTTCGGCGACATGCTGAAGTCGGCCATGACCGACACGGTCCAGGCCTCGCGCCAGGCCGAGCACAAGATCGCCCAGCAGGCGGCCGGCAAGGCCGAGATGCTCGACGTCGTCACCGCCATCTCGTCGGCCGAAGCCAGCCTGGAGACGGTGATCTCGATCCGCGACCAGGTGATCTCGGCCTATCAAGAGATCATGCGGATGTCGATCTGACGGCCCTTCTCCCCTTGCGGGAGAAGGTGGCGCGCAGCGCCGGATGAGGGGTTCTGCAGACGCAAAACGCCGCGACTGGCCGATCGGCCGTCGCGGCGTTTTTGTTCGTGCGGCTCTCTAAGAGAGAGGGGGCAAGGTCGCCAGCAGCCCCGCCACGTCGATGCCGCGCAGGGCGGCGACGACGCCGGCCCAGACGGCCAGGTTCAGCAGGACCATGCAGACGACCGCGACGCGCAGGCGGCGCTGGACGATCTTGCGGCGTTTGCGGGCCTTGAAGCCGGTCGCATAAAGGGCCGTGGCCATTTTTCTGCTCCTGATCCGCCCCCGTTAATCACCATTAACGCGCTTGATTTGGCTTGGTGCAAGCGGGACGGGTTGTCGCGGCGTCCGTTCGCGGGGAAGGTGACGACGCATGAACCCCGCCATAAGTCTCCAGCAGGTCGGCAAGACGCACGGCGAGGCCGTGGCGCTGGAGGCCGTGGACCTGTCGATCGAGAGGGGTCAGTTCGTGGCCCTGGTCGGCGGATCGGGGGCGGGCAAGACCACGCTGCTGAAGACCATCAACGCCCTGGCCCAGCCGACGTCCGGCGAGGTGCGGATCGACGGCGAGGCGGTCGGCGGACTGGACGGGCCGGTGCTGAGGCGTCGGATCGGCTACGTCTTCCAGGAGATCGGGCTCTTTCCGCACATGACCGTGGCCGAGAACATCGGCGTGGTCCCTGGCCTGCTGGGCTGGAAGCGCGAGGAGATCGCGGCGCGGGTGGATGAGTTGCTCGACCTGGTCGGCCTGCCGCGCGCCGTGGCGGGACGGGCGCCGGCGGCGCTGTCGGGCGGGCAGAGGCAGCGGGTGGGCGTGGCCCGGGGGCTGGCCGGGCGGCCGTCGATTCTGCTGATGGACGAGCCGTTCGGGGCGCTGGATCCGATCACCCGCACGGCCCTGGGCGACGACGTGCGGCGGCTGCACGAGGCGCTGGGCCTGACCACGGTGATGGTCACCCATGACGTGGCCGAGGCCCTGCTGCTGGCCGACCGGGTGGTGGTGCTGGAGGCTGGGCGGATCATCGCCGACGCCGCGCCGCGCGAGCTGATGGCCGGCCACGCCGATCCGCGCGTCGAGGCCCTGATGGCCGCTCCGCGCCGCCAGGCCGAGCGGGTGAGGGCGCTGCTGGATGGCTGAGCTGCTCGCGCTCCTGCCGCAGCGCCTGGCCTGGCACGCGGCGCTGTCGGCGGCCGCCCTGGCCTTGGGACTGCTGATCGCCCTGCCGCTGGGCTTCGCGGCCGCGCGGCGGCCGGGGCTGCGCTGGATCGCCCTGGGCGCGGCCAGCCTGGTGCAGACCATTCCGAGCCTGGCCCTGCTGGCGCTGTTCTATCCGCTGCTTTTGCTGCTCTCGAACCTGACGAAGGCGACCTTGGGCTTCGGCTTTCCGGCCCTGGGCTTCCTGCCGGCGTGGCTGGCCCTGGCGCTGTACGCCATGCTGCCGATCCTGCGGAACACGGCCGCGGGCCTGGCCGGCGTCGATCCGGCCGTGACCGAGGCGGCGCGAGGCGTGGGCATGACCCCGCGCCAGAGCCTGTGGAAGGTCGAGCTGCCCCTGGCCGCGCCGGTGATCCTGGTGGGTGTGCGGACGGCGGCGGTGTGGACCATCGGCGGGGCAACCCTGGCCACGCCGGTCGGCCAGACCTCGCTGGGCGACTATATTTTCTCGGGGCTGCAGACCGAGGCCTGGGACATGGTGCTGGTCGGCTGCGCGGCCTCGGCCGTGCTTGCCATGGTCGTCGATCAGGGGCTGGGCCTGGTCGGGCGCGGGCTGGAGCAGCGCCGGCCGGCGCTGTGGATCGGGGCGCTGGCGGCCCTGGGCGTCGGACTGCTGGCCGCCCTGGCTCCGCTGGCGTTGCCGGCCCTGACGCCGCGGCCGCAGGCCTATGTGGTCGGGGCCAAGAACTTCTCCGAGCAATATGTGCTGGCCGAGCTGATCGCGACGCGGCTGGAAGGGCAGGGGGCGCGGGTCGAGCGGCGGATCAACCTGGGCTCGGCCGTGGCTTACCGGGCGCTGGCCGCCGGCGAGATCGACGCCTATGTCGACTATACCGGCACGCTGTGGGCCAACGTCCTGCACCGCACCGACAATCCCGGCCGCCAGGCGGTGCTGGAAACGTTGAGGACCGAGCTGAAGCGCCGCGACGGCGTGGTGCTGGCCGCGCCGCTGGGCTTCGAGAACGCCTACGCCTTCGCCATGAAGCGCGAGCAGGCCGAAAGGCTGGGCGTGAAGAGCCTGGCCGATCTCGCCGCCAAGGGGCCGGACCTGGTGATGGGCGGCGACATGGAGTTCTTCTCGCGGCCGGAGTGGAAGGCGGTCGAGGCGGCCTATGGCCTGAAGTTCAAGGCCCGCCGGCAGTTCCAGCCGACCTTCATGTACCGCGCCCTGGGCTCGGGCGAGGCCGACGTGATCTCGGCCTTCTCCAGCGACGGGCGGATCGCCGCCGACGACCTGGTGGTGCTGGACGATCCGAGGGGCGCCCTGCCGCCCTATGACGCCGTGCTGCTGGTCTCGCCCCGGCGGGCCGAGGATCCGCGCCTGAAGGCGCTGGCGGCGCAGCTGTCGGGCAAGCTGTCGGTTCAGGCCATGCGGGAGGCCAACTACGCCGTCGATCGCGACACCGACAAGCGTTCTCCAGCCGATGTCGCGCGCGAATTGAGCGACGACATTCCTTGAACATCGTCCGCCCAAGCTTCGTTTGCGACGCTTTTATGAATGGGGCAGGGTGCCGCGCATGAGCAAGCTTACCCCCACGGCCGCGCTTACGGCGCTGGCCGGCGTCGCCCTATTCGCCATCCAGCCGGCACAGGCCGCGGAACAGGTGAAGCCCAATCCCAAGCTGGTCGTGGTGATCTCGATCGACCAGTTCAGCGCCAACCTGTTCGAGCAATGGCGCGGCCAGTGGAAAGGCGGCCTGGGCAAGCTGGGCCGCGAGGGCGTGGTCTATCCCAACGGCTATCAGTCGCACGGCATGACCGAGACCTGCCCGGGCCATTCGAGCCTGCTCACCGGCGCCTATCCCAACCGCACCGGCATCGTCGGCAACAACTGGTACGACCCCGAGACCGGCAAGAAGTCGTACTGCCTGCTCGACACCTCGGTGACCCTGGCCGCCCCGTCCGACCAGGACCCGGTCAGCGACAAGAACCTGCTGGTCGACACCTATGGCGACTGGCTCAAAGCGGTGTCGCCCAAGAGCCGCGTCTATGGCGTGTCAGGCAAGGATCGCGGCGCGATCACCATGGCCGGCCACAAGGCCGACGGGGCGTTCTGGTACCAGGCCGGCTACGGCTTCAACACCTTCGTGCGTCCGGGCGAGGACGCGGCGAGCAAGCTCAAGCCCGTGGCGGCGATGAACGCGCGCCTGGCCGCCGAGCAGAAGAAGAAGCCCTTCGTCTGGACCTATGAGAACAAGGCCTGCGCCGCGCTCGAAAAGACCTGGGTGACCGGCGATCGCACATGGGACGCCAAGCTGCCGCGCCCGCTGCCGACCAACGAGGCCGAGACCCTGCGCGATCTGGCCGCCAGCCCCTATACCGACGCCGTGACCCTGGAAGCCGCCGCCGCCCTGCGCGACGAGTTCGGCCTGGGCGACGGCCCGCAGGTCGACGTGCTGACCGTCAGCCTGTCGGCCACCGACTTCATCGGCCACCGCTACGGCACGCGCGGTCCGGAGATGTGCGATCACCTCAGCCGCCTGGACGCCCGTCTCGACACCTTCCTGAGCCGCATCGGCAAGGCCAAGGGCGAGGTGCTGGTGGTGCTGAGCGCCGACCACGGCGGTTCGGACTTCCCAGAGCGCCTGCACGACGAAGGCTACGACGTTTCGCGCATCGCCACCTCGGCCTGGCTGAAGGGCCTGAACGCCCAGCTGCGCACCGATCTTTCATTGGACTTCGATCCGCTGATCGCGCCGGGCGGCATCGACACCCTGGTGATCGTCGGTCCCGACAAGAAGACGCTGCCGGCCGCCGAGCGCGCCCGAGTCGCCTCGGCCGCCCTGGCCCTGGTGCGCAGCCGCGGCGAAGTGGCCGAGGCCTATGAGATCAACGACCTGCTGACCACGCCGCCGGTGGCCAAGGGCACGCCGCCGGACGCCATCAACGTCAAGGAACGCCTGCGCCGCAGCGCCTATCCGGGCCGCTCGGGCGACATCCTGGTGGCCTTCAAGCCGAACCTGGTGCCGGCCACGGCCGCGGCGACCTATGTCGCCACCCACGGCACGCCCTGGGACTACGACCGCCGCGTGCCGATCCTGTTCTGGTGGAAGAGCGCCCAGGCCCGCGAGCGCATCCTGCCGATCGAGACCGTCGACATCGCCCCGACCATCGCGGCGGTGACCGGCGTGCCGGTTCCGGCCCCGATCGACGGCCGCTGCCGCCCGCTGGGCGCCGGGCACGATTGCTGAGAGTGAACCCTCTTTCGTGGGAGAGGGAGGGGCCCGTCCCGACGCATGTCGGGATGGGAGGGTGAGGGCGTACGCCTTTGGCCGTCCGATCACCGATCCGCGCTCTTTCCGGAAGAGTTCCTAACCCCTCACCCTCCCAGGCTATCGCCTGGGCCCCTCCCTCTCCCTTTGGGAGAGGGGGTTATTTAGCGCGCCAGCCAGAACCCCACGACGTCCACGCCGACGGCGGCGATGATCGCCCAGCCGACGAAGAGACCGATGAAGGGGTGGCGTTGCCACCAGCGCAGTTTGACTTCCAAGTGCATGACAGTTCCCCAACTGATGATGGCATTGTGGATGCAACCGGATAGTTTCACCAGCAACCATCGCGCGGCGCCGTAGGGGAAGATCTGACAAATGGCTGCGGCGCGATGTCGCAGCTGGTATTGGCGCGGCGTGCAGCGACCATGCGCCGCGCCCGGCTTACGCGCGAAGGCGGGCGCGTGTTAACAGTCCCTAACCCTCCGTTAACCATGTCGGCGGCATCTTCCGGCGCAGAGCGTGATAGCCGAAAGTGTCCGCGGTTTCGGCGGTCGTCACGCTCCAGAATTTAAGTTGAAGCCGTCCAGAGCGCTCGCAGAAAGCCCGTTCATGACCGGATCCGAAGTTCTTGATGTGGGTCGTGACGCGATCTGGCTGACCCTGCAGCTGTGCGCGCCGGTGCTGATCGTCGGCCTGGTGGTGGGCGTCGCCATCGGCCTGTTCCAGGCCCTGACCCAGATCCAGGAAGCGACCCTGGTCTACGCCCCCAAGATCGTCGCCATCTTCATTTCGCTGCTGCTGTTCCTGCCGCTGATGGGCGCGCTGATGTCTGGCTTCATGCGCCAGATCGCCGCCCGCATCGCGAACATGTAGGGAAGGGCCGGGCGTGGACAGCTTCGCGACGACCGCTCAGGTCTATGTCGCCGGTCTGGTCTTCGCCCGGATCGGGGCCATGATCATGCTGATGCCGGGCATCGGCGAGACCTCCGTGCCGCCCCGCATCCGCCTGGGCCTGGCCCTGCTGATCTCGATCATCCTAGCCCCGCTGGTCGCCAAGGGCGTCGGTCCGCTGCCGACCACGGTCGGCGGCCTGGCCGGCCAGGTGATCCACGAGATCTTGATCGGCCTGATGATCGGCGCGGTGCTGAAGATGTTCATGAGCGCCATGACCACGGCCGGCGAGATCATCTCGATGCAGACGACGCTGTCCTTCGCCCAGACCACCAACCCGATGGGCGTGCAGACGAGCACGGCGGTGGCGACGTTCCTGTCGATGCTGAGCCTGACGCTGCTGATGGCCACCAACCTGCATCACCTGTTCATCGGGGCGATGGCGCATTCCTACGAGCTGTTTCCGTTCACCAAGGCCGTGCCGGTCAACGACGCCGCCGCCCTGGCCGTGCGCACCGTGGCGCAGAGCTTCATGCTGGGCGTGCAGCTGGCCGCGCCGGTGATCGTGTTCTCGCTGGTCTTCAACCTGGCCACCGGCCTGGTCGGACGGGTGATGCCGTCGTTCCAGATCTTCTTCGTCACCTCGCCGCTCAGCGTGATCCTGGGCCTTTCGTTGCTGGCCCTGTCCCTGGGCGGCATCGCCATGGTGTGGAGCGATCGCTACCGCGATCTGCTCGGCGTCTTCAACTAGGAGGGCGCCGTGGCCGACGACACAGACGACTCCTCGAAGACAGAAGAACCAACAGCCAAGAAACTGTCGGACGCCCGGCAGAAAGGCGACGTTCCCAAAAGTCAGGACTTCTCGCAGCTGGCCTCGCTGGCCGGGGCGTTCAGCGTCATCGCCATCGCCGGCGGATGGCTGACGCGGGACCTCGTCTCGGCCCTGGTGCCGTTCATCGCCCACGCCGGCCAGATGGACGTCGAGGGCGGCATCCAGATCATCGCCAAGAAGGTGGTGATGGCGGCCCTGCCGCCGCTGGTGCTGGTGATGGTGGTCTCGGGCCTGATGGGGGCCGCGGCCAACGTCGCCCAGTCCGGGTTCATGTTCTCGGCCGAGAAGATGAAGCCCGACCTCAACAAGCTGAACCCGATGAAGGGCCTGGGCCGGATCTTCGGGCCGGACGGCATGATGCAGTTCGCCAAGTCGGCCCTGAAGTTCCTGGTCACCGGCGTCATCGCCTGGTTCGTGCTCAAGCCCGACGCCAAGATGGTGATCGGCCTGGTCGGCATGGACCCGGCGGCGATGCTGCCGCTGGCCATCGAACTGTCGAAGAAGCTGTTCTGGGCGGTGCTGATCTTCCTGGTCGTCACCGCCGGCTTCGACTGGTTCTGGCAGCGGATGCGCTTCAACAAGCGCATGCGCATGACCCTTCACGAGGTGAAGGAAGAGCACAAGCAGTCGGACGGCGACCCGCACATCAAGGCCAAGCGCCGGCAGATCCAGATGCAGCGCTCGCGCCAGCGGATGATGCAGGCCGTCCCGCAGGCGACCGTCGTCGTCATGAACCCGACCCACTACGCCGTGGCGCTGAAGTACGAGCAGGGCGAGACCCCGGCGCCGATCTGCGTGGCCAAGGGCGTCGACGAGCTGGCCCTGAAGATCCGCGGCGTGGCCGAGGAGGCCGGGGTGCACATCCTGGAGGATCCGCCCCTGGCCCGCGCCCTCTACGCCGCCGTCGAGGTCGACCAGCAGATCCCGGCCGAGCACTTCGAGGCCGTGGCCAAGGTCATCGGCTTCGTGCTGAGCAACAAGAAGAAGAACAAGCGCGCCTGGGCCAACTGATCGGCCCGCCCGCGACCGTTTCCCGGCTTGTCCAGGATCACCGGAACATCACATTTCCGCCGTAGAATCAGCGGCCTGCTTTCTAAACGCGCTCTTGCGCCGCGTAAGGAGTATCCTTACCGGACGAATCGTCGGGGAGCCTCCCGCCCCGCCAAGTTGCAGAAGGATTTCGGTCGGCATGGCCGAGACGCCCGCGAAAGACATGACGGTGACCCGTCGCCGCGCCGATCCCCTGATCTGGGGCGCGGCGATCTTCTTCGTCCTGGCCGCCGGCTTCGCCACGGCGCCGGCGCTGAGCGCCGGCCCGGCGACCCTGGCCGGCCTGCTGCTGTTGGCGGGCGTCGCCGGCGTGGCGATCCTGGGCCTGGTGGCCATCCGGGGCTCGGCCGCGCACGACAGCGGCCTGGACGTGGCCGACAGCTTCATCGAGGCCCTGGGCGAGCCGGCCGCCCTGACCGTCGCCGACGGCCGCGTGCTGGTGGCCAACCAGGCCTGGCGCGACACCGTCGGCGAGGCCCGCCGCCTGCCCAAGGACGCCTCGCTGTTCTCGGCCTTGGTCCGCGCCCGCAAGGGCGAGACGGTCGAGGCCGTGGTCGTGCTGGCGGGGCAAGAGCGTCCGGCCCTGGCCGCCCGCGTGGCCGGCGGCCGCCTGCTGGTGCGTCTGCCCGCGGTGGTCGAGCCGGTCGCCGCGCCCCTGCCGCCCGTCGCCGTTCCCGCCGCCCAGGCCGCCCCGCCGCCGCGGGCCCTGGACGCCTTCTCCGGCGCCTCGCCGTTCGGCGCGGCCCTGCTGGAGGGGCTGGACCCCTTCAACTCCAAGGTTCTCGAAGCCAATCCGGCGCTGTCGGCCATGACCGGCGCGGTGCGCGCGGGCATGACCCTGGGCGAGCTGATCGACCCGCCGTCGCGCACCGAGGCCGAAACTCGCCTGGCCGAGGGCAAGGCCGGCCCGTTCGAGGTGCGCCTGGCCCGCGATCCCACCCGCATCGCCCATCTCTATCTGTACCGCGCCGAAGGCCGCCTGGTGGCCTATCTGATCGACGTGTCCGAGCAGAAGCAGATGGAATTGCAGCTGGCCCAGGCCCAGAAGATGCAGGCCATCGGCCAGCTGGCCGGCGGCGTGGCCCACGACTTCAACAACCTGCTGACCGCCATCCAGCTGCGCCTGGACGAGCTGCTGCATCGCCACCCGGTGGGCGACCCGTCCTACGAGGGCCTCAACGAGATCCGGCAGACCGGCGTGCGGGCCGCCGACCTGGTGCGCAAGCTGCTGGCCTTCAGCCGCAAGCAGACCGTGCAGCGCGAAGTGCTGGAGCTGGGCGAGCTGATCTCGGAGTTCGAGGTGCTGCTGCGTCGCCTGCTGCGCGAAGACGTCAAGCTGATCACCGACTACGGCCGGGACCTGCCGCAGGTGCGGGCCGACAAGAGCCAGCTGGAGACGGCGGTCATGAACCTGGCCGTCAACGCCCGCGACGCGGTGCGGGCGGCCAAGGGCGGCGGCGTCGTGCGCATCCGCACGGCGCGCCTCAACGAGGACGAGGCCAAGAGCCTGGGCTTCCCGGGCGCCGAGGGCGACCAGGCCTTCATCGAGGTCAGCGACGACGGCCCCGGCATCCCGCCCGAGGTGATGGGCAAGATCTTCGACCCGTTCTTCACCACCAAGCCGGTGGGCGAGGGCACGGGCCTGGGCCTGGCCACCGTCTACGGCATCGTCAAGCAGAGCGACGGCTGGATCCACGTCCACAGCCGTCCGGGCGAGGGCGCGGCCTTCCGCATCTTCCTGCCCGTGCACGAGCCGACCCCGGCCCAGGCCGCCGCGGCGGCCGTGGTGGCCGCCGAGCCGCCCAAGCCCCGCGCCGCCCGCGACCTGTCGGGCGCCGGCCGCATCCTGTTCGTCGAGGACGAGGACGCCGTGCGCGGCGTCGCCGCCCGCCTGCTGCGCGCCCGCGGCTACGAGGTGCTGGAGGCCAGCGACGGCGAGGAGGCCCTGATCATCGCCGAGGAGAACGCCGGCAAGATCGACCTGCTGATCAGCGACGTGATCATGCCGGGCATCGACGGCCCGACCCTGCTGAAGAAGGCGCGCGGCTATCTGGGCAATGCGCCGGTGATGTTCATCAGCGGCTATGCCGAGGCCGAGTTCAGCGATCTGCTCGAAGGCGAGACGGGCGTCACCTTCCTGCCCAAGCCGATCGACATCAAGACCCTGGCCGAGCGCGTGAAGCAGCAGCTGCAGGCGGCTTGAGGCTAGATCCCTAGATCCGTAAAATCCCCGCGAAAGCGGGGACCCAGGCTTTTCTCAAACCCGCGGCGCTCGACGATAAAACACCTGAGTCCCCGCTTTCGCGGGGATTTTACGGGGAGGGGTGTCGAGAGCGAAGGCTGTCACCCCCGCTGCAGCAGCACCGTCGGGCTTTCCTTGTAGGTGGTGCGGGTGCGCTCGACGAAGCCGGTCTTGGCCGCCAGGGCCAGGGAGGCGGCGTTGTCGGGGTGGATGATGCAGACGACGGGATCGGCGCCCCAGCGGGCCTCGCCCCAGGCCAGGCAGGCGTTCACCGCCTCGGTCCCGAAGCCCTGGTTGTGGATGCGGCTGCTCAGCACCCAGCCCATCTCCGGCAGGCCTTCGAAGGAGGGTTCGATGTCGCGGTGGAAGTCGGCGAAGCCGACCTCGCCGACATAGCGGCCGGTGGCCGTCTCGCGCGCGGCCCAGTAGCCGTAGCCGAGCAGGGCCCAGAGGCCGCGGGCGCGCAGCAGCCGCGCCCAGCTTTCCTCGCGCGTCGAGGCCCGGCCGCCGACATAGCGATAGACCTCCGGCTCGCACCACATGGCGACGCTGTCCTCGAAGTCGGTGATCTGCGGCGGGCGCAGGGTCAGGCGCGCCGTGGTCAGGACGGGCGGGGCGGGGGCGGCGAGGTGGTCGAGGGGCATCGGGGTCCGGTTTGCGGAGGATGGACGGCGCAGCCTATATCGACCTTAGCCAGGAAGGGACCCGCAAGTTCATGATCGCGCCGCAGGACGCCGTCGCCGCCCGCCGCAAGCTCACCAACCGGCTGATCGCCGGCAAGGACGCCGCGCGGCTGGTCCCGTTCTTCCTGCCCGAGGCCCGGCTGATCGCCGGCGACGGCTCGCTGCTGCTGGGCCGCGACCAGATCATCGAGGCCTTCGCCGGCCAGTTTGCCGATCGCGACTTCGTCTCCTACGTGCGCACCAGCGCGCTGATCGAGCTCGACGCCGAGGGCGCGCGGGCGGCCGAGCAGGGGCGCTGGGTCGGGACCTGGAAAGGTGAGGGCGCGACCCAGAGCGGGACCTACCTGGCCACCTGGCGCAAGGTCGCCGGGCAGTGGATGATCGAGAACGAGCTGTATGTGACGCTGGGGTGAGACCGCCTGCGGCGGCCCCTCAGTCGCTCCGCGACAGCTCCCCCAGAGGGGGAGCATCGATCACGCCGACCAGATCCTCCCCCTCTGGGGGAGGTGGCCCGGAGGGCCGGAGGGGGTCTAGCGCCGCTTCTTCGGGGCGGGCTTGGAGGCCGTGTCCACCACCGCGCCCGCGCCGGCGCCGACGACAGCGCCCACGGGGCCGGCGACGACCGCGCCGGCGATGGCGCCGCTGGCCGCGCGCTGTTCCATGTTGTGGCCGCAAGCGCTGGTCAGGGCGGCCAGGGCGAGGACGGCGAGGAGGCTGATGGCGGGGCGGGTCATGGGGTCTTCCGGGCGGCGAATTTACTGCACCGGTTAACGGTGAGGCTTGGTCGAGGTTCCGACACAAGGCGTTCGATCGCGTCGAAACCTGGCTGCTGCGGCGTTTTCTCGCGCGTCGAGGTTTTTCCTGTGAATCAAAGTGTTAATGGCCCGGAACGCCAAAAAGCCGGGCAAAATCAATGCTGCGGTGCAGCAGCGGCTTGCGACTCGGTCATAGTTCGGTCATAAGACCTGCCATAAGCAGGATCTCGGCCTTATTGCGAACGGTCGAACCTCCGCTTCCAGACCGGCCCGACAGTGCTTTTTCCGGGTGTCTTGGGAGCGTTTTTGTCGGGGGGCCGCAGCGCCCTCGCCGCGCAGGACGCAAGTTTTGAATATCAAGTCGCAGACGTGCGCTGACGCGCGCGGGCTGATCGGCGCTGTATTGGTCGGGTCCGTCACGGGTCTGGCCTTGGGCGGCGTCTATCTGGCGGGGGGCATGGCCCAGACCGCCTCTCAGCACGCTCGCGTGACGCGCTTGGCCGATGGCGCCGCGGGGAGCTACTCCGAAGCGGCGCTGCATCAGGCCGCGTCGCGCATGGACGCCGGGGCGCTTGCTATCGCCCGTCGCCATGACCCCTATACTGTCGCCGGCGACGCCCAGCGCGATCGCCAGGCGGCCCTGCTGGCCGCTCGCCTCGGCAACGGCGCCGACAAGGCCGACGACCAGCCGCTGCTGCTGCGCGCCAGCCTGGGCGGTTCGTTCAGCCCGGCGGCCGCGCCGTTCCACCTCGCCAACGCGCTGGAAAGCTCGCGCGAACTCGAGTGCCTGGCCCAGGCGGTCTATTATGAAGCCCGGGGCGAGACGCCCAGCGGCCAGGCCGCGGTGGCTCAAGTCGTCTTAAACCGCGTACGCCACCCTTCGTTCCCCAAGTCGATCTGCGGCGTCGTGTTCCAGGGCGCCTACGCCCGCACGGGCTGCCAGTTCAGCTTCGCCTGCGACGGCTCGATGCGCAGCCCGCACGAGCGCGGCGCCTGGAACCGAGCCAAGAAGGTCGCCTCGCGCGCTCTCGCCGGCACGGTGATGTCGGAAGTCGGCGCGGCCACCCATTTCCACACCACGGGCGTGGCTCCCAACTGGGGCCCGCGCCTGATGCGCGTCGCCCAGGTCGGCATGCACGTGTTCTATCGCTTTGGCGGCCGCGCCGGCGCGCCGGGGGCCTTCACCGGCCAGCCGCGCCCCTCGACCGTGGACGACCTGCCCGACGCCCCCGTCCTGACCAGCCTGCCGCAGGCGCCGACCGCCGACGGCAAGCCGGTGATCTATGTCGCCAACGCCATGGCCGTGGCCAAGGACGGCGGCGGCATGGGCGGCCCGGAGAAGGTCGGTCCCGAACCGGCCTCGGCCCCGGCCATGCACCCGACCAAGACCGGCGCCGACAAGAGCGACGCCGTCAGGCCGGCCGCGGCTGCGACCGGAGCCGCTTCCTGAGGAAGCCTGGGGCCAGGCGGGCCATGAACTTCATCTGCCTGGCCCGCTTGCCCACCAGATAATAGAGCTCGCGGCCGTGCGCCGCCCGCCACACCGTCTCGGCCGCCTCGTCGACGCCGTAGACGGGCAGGCCGCTCTTGCGCAGTTCCTCGCCCATGTCGATGTTCTTGCCCGGCTGGGAGCTGTGCAGGATCGGTGTCTCGACGAACCACGGCATGACGCAGGTCACGCCCACGCCCAAGGGCGCGAATTCCGCGTCCAGCGCCTCCGACAGGCCCCGCACCGCGAACTTGGTGGCCGAATAGACCGCTAGGCCCGGCGAGCCGTAGATCCCCGCGCACGAGGCCATGTTGACCAGCCGCCCGCCGCCGGGCGTGGCTTGCAGGAAGGGCAGGGCGGCCCGCGCGCCATTGACGACGCCGCCGATATTGACCGCCAGCATCAGGTCGTCGCCCTCGGCGCCGATCTCGGCGAAGGCCCCGAAGCGGGCGACGCCGGCATTGTTGAAGAGGACGTCGAGCCGTCCGCCCGAGCGGGCGACGAAGGCTTCGAGCGCGGGCGTCCAGGACTCGCGGTCGCGCACGTCGAGGGGGTGGACCGAGGCGTCGTCGACGCCGAGCTCGGCCTGGGCGCGGGCCAGGCCCGCCTCGTCGATGTCGGACAGGCCGACCAGCCAGCCCTCGGCGACGAACCGCCTGGCGCTGGCCAGGCCGATGCCGCTGGCCGCGCCGGTGATGAAGATGGCCTTGCGAGCCGCCATGGCCGCCTCCCCGTCGTTGTTGATTATCGCCGATCAGACAGCGACCGACGGGGAGGGGTCAAGGTCGCGCGAGCGTCAGTCGTCGGTCTGGTCGTCGATCTCGGCCGGCGGGCCGTTCTTCTTGATCGACTCGATGGCGTTCTTGGCCCCGGCCTTCGAGGAATAGCCCTCGGTCCAGAAGATGTTCTCGCTGTTGTAGACGAAGTAGGCGACGAACTCGCCGCCCTTGTTCTTCTTGATCACGAACTTATGGGCCATCTGGAACTCCCAGTATGATGGCGGGCCGTTGGTCGACCAGCCGACGGAAGCGAGCCTCGCGCCGCGGGCGTGATGGTGTCAACCGCGTTGCCGTGACGCTCGGGCCGTCGGATGATGCCGCTTCGGCAGACCGGACGGATTCATGAGCGCGGAAAAACTCGACCACCTCTCGCGCACCCTGCTGGGCGAGCCCTATGGCGACCTGTCGGACGTCAAGCGCAGCGTCATCGACCTGATCGCCGCCGAGGCCCCGACGGCGATCGAGCCTGGCCTTCGGGAGAAGGAAGGGAGTTATTGGGAGCGGCTGGCCGACCGGGTGGCGGCGATCGGCGGCTCCTGGGGCTTCATCGGCAGCTTCTCGGCGATCCTGGCGGCCTGGGTGATCCTGAACCTGGCCCTCATGCCGTTCCACAAGGCCTTCGACCCCTATCCCTTCATCTTCCTGAACCTGGTGCTGTCGACCCTGGCGGCGATCCAGGCCCCGATCATCATGATGAGCCAGAACCGGCAGTCGACGAAGGACCGCGAGGCGGCCG
Organism: Caulobacter hibisci; assembly: GCF_016135805.1. Taxonomy (GTDB): domain Bacteria; phylum Pseudomonadota; class Alphaproteobacteria; order Caulobacterales; family Caulobacteraceae; genus Caulobacter; species Caulobacter hibisci. The sequence goes on along the minus strand of NZ_JADWOX010000005.1, from coordinate 110,405 downwards.
AGCACGACTATGTCGTCAACCTGCGCGCCGAGCTGGAGATCATGCGGCTGCACGACAAGCTGGACGCGTTGCGGGTGGCGGAGCTGTCGGAGATGGCGCGGGCCAATACAGCGTGCCTGGACGAACTGCGGGCCGAGGTGAAGGCGTTGCGGGGCGGGTGATCCCTCGAACTAACCCGCCTTCGCCGCGCGCCGCAGCGCCTGGGGCGGTTGGCCGTAGACGCGGATGAAGGCGCGGCGCATGCGTTCGGAGTCGCCGAAGCCCGACTCGAGCGCGATGTCCTCGACCTGCAGGGGCGCGCTGTCGAGCAGGGCGCGGGCGGCCTCGACGCGCAGGCGCTCGACGGCCTTGGCCGGGGTGGATCCGGTCTCGGCGGCGAACAGGCGGGCGAAGTTGCGCGGGCTCATGGCGGCGCGCTCTGCCAGGTCCTCGACGCTGAGAGAGCGCGCCAGGTTCTCGCGGGCCCAGGCCAGCAGCGGATCGAAGCGGCCGCCCTTGAGATCCAGCAGGGCCGAGAACTGCGACTGGCCGCCCGGGCGGCGGTGATAGACGACGAGCTGCTGGGCGGTGCGCTTGGCGATCGCCTCGCCCAGATCGGCGCCGATCATGGCTAGGGCCAGGTCGATGCCGGCGGTGATGCCGGCCGAACTCCACAGGTCGCCGTCCTGCACCCAGATGCGGTCGGCCTCGAGCCGCACATTGGGGAAGCGCCTCTGGAAGTCCTTGGTGCGGCTCCAGTGGGTGGTGGCGCGCTTGCCCTCCAGCAGGCCGGCGGCGGCCAGGACATAGGTCCCCGAGCAGACGCTGGCCGTGCGGCGAGCGGTGCGGGCGGTGTCGCGCACATAGGCCAGGGTGGTCTCGCAGGTGGCCGGGGCCTTCACGCCGTCGCCGCCGGCCACCAGCAGGGTGTCGAGGGCCGGGGCCTTGTCGAAGGGCAGGGTGTCGAAGGCCGCGCCGGAGGAGCTGGGCGTCCAGCCGCCGTCGCGGGAGACCAGGAACAGGCCATAGGCGCCGGGATCGAAGCGGGCGGCGATCTCGAAGGCCGAGATCGGGCCGGCCGCGTCCAGAAGCTGGAAGCCGGGATAGACCAGCATGCCGACGGCGCGAGGCATAGTTTGACCCTGTCTGGCGGAAATCGAGGGATCTCCGTCATTTCCGCCGAACGCTAGCTGGGAGACCCTCGGTCGTCAAACCCGGAGGGCTCCTCATGACCGACCAGATCCGCATCGTCTTCGCCCTGTTTCCGGGCGTGACCCATCTCGACTTCACCGGTCCGCACCAGATCCTGGCGCGCCTGCCGGGCGCAGCGATCACCGTCGCCAGTCTGGAGGGCGGCGAGGTCGAGGCCGATGGCCTGATCTTCGCCCATCTGGCGCGGCTCGACCAGATCGAGGCGTGCGACATCCTCTGCATTCCCGGCGGCTTCGGCGTGACCCAGGCGATGGGCGACGCGGCGTTCCTGGATCAGGTGAAGCGGCTGGCCTGGAGCGCGCGCTACGTGACCAGCGTCTGCACCGGCTCGCTGGTGCTGGCGGCGGCGGGACTGCTGGAGGGCAAGCGGGCCGCCTGCCACTGGGCTTGGCGCGACCAGCTGGCGCTGTTCGGCGCGATCCCCGACGAGGCCCGCGTGGCGCGCGACGGCCGCTTCGTCACCGGCGGCGGGGTGACGGCCGGCGTCGACTTCGCCCTGACCCTTGTGGCCGAGATCGCCGGGCCGGGCGTGGCCCAGGCTATCCAGCTGGCGGTGGAATACGCGCCCGATCCGCCGTTCCAGTCGGGCCGGCCCGAGCTCGCGCCGCCGGAGGTGCTGGCGCGGGTGCGGCGGATCTACGACAACGGCATGGACGAGCGGGTGGCGGCGGCCGTCGCGGCGGCGGCGAAGCTGGGGAAGGGCGAGGTCGTGCCGGCTTGAGCGATGAGATCAGCGCGTCGCGGGTTTCTCGACGCCGAGCACGCTGGATGCGGTGAACGTCGGGGCCAGAATGGCGATATCGTAGCCAAGCGCCAGGTCACGCCATTCCGCGGGTGCTGACGCCAGCAAGCTCTTGGTCCTGAGCATCCGCAGATCCACGAGCATCCACGATCCCGGCGCGGCGTCGGCCGCTTTCGCGAGCGTGGCGTCCTTGCGCCAGTCGGAGCCCTTGTCGTCAACCCTGTCGAAGGACCGCACGACGGCGGGCCGCCCGACGCCGCCATAAACAGCCACCGAGCCCCTGGCCCCCAACACGATGATGTGCAGGGCCGAGACGCCTTCGCCCTCGGCGCGCTCGGCCACATAGGCGCCGAGGTCGCGCTGATTGAGCGGATTGAGCGACTTGTAGGCATGGTTGGCGCCGAACTTCAGCAGGACCCTCGCGCCAGGATTTTCGGCCAGATGGGCGGCGAATGTGCGCTTCATCAGCCTCGCGCGGCGCCCGTTTGCGTCGCCCTGGCCCGACTGCGACGCCTGATAGATGGCGCGGGTTTCCGTCAGCAGGCCAAACAGATAGCGAACGCGCGCCCCGCCATCGCGCGCGACCGCGGCGGCGGCCTGATCAAGATCGTCCTGTTTGGCCGAGAGCAGGAAGAGGTCGAAAGGCGAACCCGATGCGAGCGCGGCGGCGGTCGCTTCCCGGTCCTGGGCGGCAAGACCGGTGAGGGCGGCCCGCGCGAGGGGCCCTGGCCTCGAGGCCAGCATTTCCTGAAGCAGAGGGCCGCTGGATCCGAGGAACTCCTGGTCCAATCCCCAGAGCTTGAACTTCGGCCCGGCGGTGGCGGCGCAATCGCCGGCCATGCGGACTTCATCGCGTCCGTTGAAGAAGGCGATCCCGTCTGGATGCGTGCGCACGAAATCGGCGATCCGGGCTTCGCGGTCTTCGGATCGCATGGCGGAATCGACGACGCGGGCCGCTTCGGGGCCGGTCTCGATGGCCATGGCGGTCAGGCCGGACGGCGCCATCAGGCGGCAGATCTGGGTCGTGAGGGCCGGGATCTCGCGGGTGTGGTGGGTCTCGCCGATCAGCACGTAGCGGCTGGCGGCGACTGCCTCCGACAGGACAAGCGCGCCCGCGCCCGACAGGCCGTCCGGATTGACGTCCAGAGGCGCGATCGCCTGGGCGAGGCGCGAAGGGAAGGGCGAGGGCGTCGCCTCCTGGGCGACCGCGCTGGTCGCAAAGGCGCCGAGGGTGGCCAGAAGGATGCCCGACAGACCCCGATAAACTCTCCGCACGTGTTCCCCACCAGGCGACTCAACTGATCGTGGTCTATCGCGGCGTGGTTGGGACAGCCAATTAAAACGCGGCCATGCCGAGGCAAGGCCTGCGCTTGCATTGGCCCGTGGCGCCTCCACCAACCCTCACGTCAAGCGTCCGACTCGGGGCGGGGCGATGGCGACAGGAAAGACAGTGAGGACTAGACCGGCTCAAGCATATCGGCGAGCGCCAGCACCGCCGTCCAGGTCCGCCCCGTGATCCGCGTGCCGAGGGTCTTCTCGACCAGGCTGGTGGTCAGCTTCGAGCCGCCGACGCCGTCGGGATAGATCGCATAGATCTGGCGGCTTTCGGCTCGGGCCTGCTCGGTTCCGCGGATCGCCGCGCGCAGGGCGCCCATGGCCTTCTTGTCGGGGGTGTCCTTGCAGAACAGGGTCATCAGCCAGCCCGGATCGGCCGCCGCGAAGTCCGGGAACGGGTTGGCCGCGACCAGGGCCCGCCAGGCCTCGGCGGTGCGGACATAGACATCGGTGCGCAGGCCCAGGCGCGCCATCAGCTCGGTTTCGATCTGGGTCTGAAGTTCCGCGCCGGTGCGCTCGCCGCTCTCGAACACCAGGTCGCCGACCTTGGGGCCCATGCGGACCTCGGTGTGGCCGAGATCGGTCAGCAGGCTGGTCAGCTCGTCGGCGGTGATCAGACGACCACCGGCGGCGTTGACGCCGCGCAGCAGGGCGATGTGGAGGGACATGGTCGGGCCTTTCGAACGAGGCGGCTGTTTAAGCCCTGGGCGAGCCGCCGTCGCGGTGGATTTGAGGCCGGCGATGCGGACTCCGGATTGGCAGAGGTGGGGTGGCTTGCGGAAAGTAGGCGTCGACGCTGAGGCCCTGACGCACCTTGCCACGAAGCGCACCGTTCTGAGATCAGCCAAGATGGACGGGGAGTCGTCAGGCGCTCAGCTGTCAGCGCCGCGCGCGGCCGGGCTTCTCTGCCATGACGACCGCCAGATCCTGCTCCACGAAAGGCGCAAGGTACTCTCGCACTGGCCGGTCAAAGCAAGCCACCCAAGGCTGATTGTAGAGAAAGTAGGACCAGAAGTTTCGTCCTTCCGGACTTGCGGCGAAGGCCTTCAGAGCGACCAGGTCAGGAACATAGAGCCGTTGGGCAATTGGTTCAGCGACGCATTGTATAGCTTGATCAATTATTGTCTCGGGCGCTGACTTCGCTCGCGCGATGAGACGGTCCGACAGCCTGAAATCGCGATCGTAAGCGTTCGCGCCGCGCTCGTTCAGAATCTCGGCTGATAATCGGCTGGCGGCCATTGCCATGCCGTGGCTATATTCAGAGATATAGGCCTCACGAGGAAATAAAGCCGCCGCTGCGGCTCTGCGTTCTGGCCCGGGGTCCTGCGGCAAAGCTGGTGGGATCGGGGCAACTTGAACAGCAATGGCGATCAATGCAGATGCAAGCATGGCGCAGATTAGCACAGCTGCGGATAGAGGCGAAAGGCGTCATCGTAGCATGTGCTGCGATAGCTTTCCTGAGCCTTCATTCGAAAAGAATTCAAGGTTCCATCTTAGCATGATCGATCAGGATGACTTCGCGGCCATCCGTTCGACTGATATTGGCGTACTGGGTCAGTTGTCGCCATCTGGCTCCGACATGCTGCTCCCAACTGCATAGCATGTAGGTCGTCTGGAGACCTACGCAGGTCACCTTCCTGACCTGTTCGGAGGCGATGGCGCCGCGGCCACCCGCAGAGAGCGCCCTGGCCCATTCACCTGGCGGGAAATGCGCAAAAAGCGTTTCCTCATCCGCTGGATTGAGAGGCGGCGGGATGTCGGACGCGCGGATCTTGGGCGTCGCGGGCGGATCCCAAAGTCCAAGTTCGTAGAGTGAAGGACGATGTTCGGTGGCATCTCCCGATTGCGGTCCCGCCGGTTCGAGCGTCCAACCATTGGCGCCGAGTTCACCGGGCCGAGGGGCGCGCCTGACAAAGATCTGGCGCCGTTCACGCCAGTCCGCCGCTGGCCCGAGACGGGCGGCCTCATAGCGGCAGACCGCCCGCCCTGCCTCTGAGGTCGAGCAGCGAACATCTCGCACGCGCGTACGGGCTGCGTGGTTGATACCCTCGCTGTCGCCCACCCCGACGATCTCCACGTCCTGCAAGACGGCCAGTCCGGTCTCGATCCTGGCGATGGCGCCGACGCTGGGGTGCTCGACGTAAGCACACCCCGAGACACTCAGCATCATGATCAACGCCCAGGCGCGCAATGCCACCTCCCAACTGGAAGCTCCGCTCAGAGGCAGGCTTATCCATCCCGAAACATTCGGCAAGAGTGGGCAGGAGACGTTGCCGCCTCTGAGCCAGCTCAGCTGAGCGACCATGTCTCGCTGGGCTTCCGCTTGCGTCGCTTAGAGGCCTGTTGGCGGACGCTGACGCCATCCGCTCACCGGAACAATGTCGGTATCGGTGAGGCCCCCGGTTCCGGGGCGGGACTGACCGGAAGACGGCAGGGCCTGAGAGGCGCTACCCCACCCGCACCCCCGTCATGGAAATCGCCGCGAAGACGTCGTCGGTGAAGAACGACGCCGTCTCGCCCTGGCCTTGCACGCCCAGCACGTAGAGCAGGGGCAGGTAGTGCTCGGCGCTGTTGATCGACAGGGCCGCGTCGTCGCCGAGGGTCTCCCAGTCGATCAGCGGCTGGTGGTCGCCGGCCGCGATCAGGGCCTTGGCGGTGTCGTTAAAGCGCGGCGCCCAGTCGGGGGTCTGGCCGCTGCGGAAGTTCACGGCCCGCAGGTTGTGGACGATGTCGCCGCTGCCGATGATCAGCACGCCCTCGTCGCGCAGGTCCGCCAGCTTGCGGCCGGCCTCGTAGTGCCAGGCGTTGGGCTGGCCGCGGTCGAGGCTGAGCTGCACCACCGGCACGTCGGCGTCGGGATACATCGGCAGCAGCACGCCCCAGGCGCCGTGGTCGAGGCCGCGGGTCGGATGCAGGGCGGTGCGCTGCGGCGCCAGCAGTTCGGCGGCGCGGGCCGCCAGGGCCGGATCGCCCGGCGCGCGGTACTGGACGTCGAACAGCGCCTGGGGGAAGCCGCCGAAGTCGTGGATGGTCTCGGGACGCTCCGAGGCGCTCAGCGCGGCGCCGCCCGAGGTCTCCCAGTGGGCGCTGATCATCAGCACGGCCTTGGGACGGGGCAGGTCGCGGCCCAGCTGCGCCCAGGCGCGGCTCCAGGCGTTGTCCTCGATGGCGTTCATCGGCGAGCCGTGGCCGACGAACAGGGCGGGCATGCGGGTCATGGCGGGAAGTCCAATTAGATACTTATGCAGTTACAGATAGGGTGCGGCCCTTAGGGGATCAAGGACGTCCAGCGCGACCTTCCGCCGCTTCCCCCGGCGGCTCGGCTTTGTTAAGGCCTGCGCCGTGAGCCTGCCGTCGTCATCCTCGGAGTCGGTCCCCCCGGCCGACCTTACCGCGTCCCCCGTCGTCCACGCCTCTCGCCCGGCCACCCGGGGCGGCGCGCTGGACCTGCTGCGGCTGCTCGCGGCCCTGCTGATCGTGGTCTACCACTTCGGGGCCGAGAGCCCGATGCGGATCGAGCGCTTCCACCCGGTGTTCGCGCGCGGCTACCTGGCCACCGACTTCTTCCTGATGCTGTCGGGCTATGTGCTCGGGCGCGCTTACGGGCCATCGGCGATCTCGGGGCGGATCACCCACTTCCAGTTCTGGCTGCGCCGCGCCGCCCGCGTCTGGCCGGGACACCTGATGGTGCTGGCCGCCATGGCCGGCCTGGTCTTCGCGCTCAACCTCATCGGCACCGACGCCCACAAGCCCTCGCGCTTCGCCTGGGACCAGCTGCCGCTGCAAGCCATGCTGATGCACGCCTGGGGCTTCAACAGCGACGGCTGGAACCTGCCCAGCTGGTCGCTGTCGGCGCTGATCGTCTGCTACGCCCTGTTCCCGTGGTTCTGGCGGGCGGCCAATTGGACCCGGCGGCCGTGGCTGCCGATCGCGGCGGCCGCCGTCGTGGTCGCGGCCTTCGACGTCGCCTCGCGCCGGACCAACGGCTTCGGCTTTTCCGAGGTGTCGATCGGCCTGTCGGACCTGCCGCTGCGCATCGGCGTGCTGCGAGCCCTGCCGCTGTTCCTGCTGGGCCTGTGCCTGGCGCGGGCGGTCGAGCTGAACTGGCCTTCGGAGAAGACCGCCACGGTCCTGCTGACCGCCGGTTGCGTGGGCCTGGTGATCCTGCAGCTGATCGGCCGCTTCGACCTGCCCAGCCTGGTGTGCCTGGCCGCCATCATCCTCGGCGCCGGCCGCCTGCCGGTGAAGCATCCCAAGGCCTGGATCGAGGAGGGCGCCAAGCTCTCCTTCGCCTTGTTCATCACCCACATTCTGGTCGGGGTGATCTACTGGAGCGCCGTGCACAAGCTGATCGACACCGTGCCGATCGGCATCGGTTGGCAATGGCTGATGTGGATCGCCGGCTTCCCGCTGGCGATCGGCGCGGCCTTCCTGTTCCACACCTATGTCGATCAGCCGGTGCAGGACCGGATCATGCCTTGGGTGCGGGGCAGGGGGCGCTAGGAGCGGCGCCCTTACTTCCCGTCATTCCCGCCCTTGTGGCGGGAACCCCTGCTTCCGCGCGCACGTGAAGAGCAAGCGGACCGCCAGCGGTCCGCCCCGTGCGCCCTTGCGGCTGAGAGAGGGTTTCCCGCCACAAGGGCGGGAATGACGGGAGTTTAAAAGAGGGACGGCCCTCAGGCCGCGTCCAGGCCGATATCCAGAACCGGCGCGGAGTGGGTCAGCGCGCCGACGCTGATGACGTCCACGCCCGTCTGCGCGATGGCCCGCACCGTGGTCAGGTTGACGCCGCCCGAGGCTTCCAGCACCGCGCGGCCCTTGGCCAGGGCTACGGCGGTCTTCAGATCGTCGAGGCTGAAATTGTCGAGCATGACGACGTCGGGGCCGTGCTTGAGGGCGTCTTCCAGCTGGTTCAGGCCGTCGACCTCGACCTCGACCTTTACCAGATGGCCAGCGAAGGCGCGGGCGCGGCGGACGGCTTCGCCGACCCCGCCGCAGGCGACGACGTGGTTGTCCTTGATCAGGATGGCGTCGTCGAGGCCGAAGCGGTGGTTGACCCCGCCGCCGCAGCGCACGGCGTATTTCTCCAGGGCGCGCAGGCCCGGCGTGGTCTTGCGGGTGTCGACGATGGTCGCGCCCGTGCCCTCGACGAGGCGCACATAGGCGCGGGTCAGGGTGGCGATGCCCGAGAGGCGGCCCAGCAGGTTCAGTCCCGTGCGCTCGGCGGCCAGCACGGCGCGGGCGTTGCCCTCGGCGCGGGCCAGCACCGTCCCCGGCGCGGCGTCGGCGCCGTCGGGCGTGACGACCTCGAAGTTGGCGGTCGGATCGAGGGCGGCCAGGGCCAGGCGTGCGCAGGACAGGCCCGCGACGCGGCCATCCTGGCGGCTGGCGAACAGCACCGACAACCGTGCGTCGGCGTCGATGCAGGCCAGGCCCGTGATGTCGCCGGCCCGGCCGAGATCCTCGGCCAGGGACAGATCGACGATGGGGCGGACGAGAAGGTCAGGCAGCGGCTCGATGCGGGGAGAGGCGGTCAAAATACGCTCGTTAGGGCAATGTCGGCGTCGGTAGCGAACAGCGGCGAGACGCTGTCGGCGGCGGTCAGGATCAGGCGCTCGGTCCAGTCGCCTGCAACCGGGCGGCGGAAGACGTGAAGCTGGGTGTGCTTGATGTCGATCACCCAGTATTCGGCGATGCCGGCAGCCGCGTAGGCGTGGCTCTTGGAGCCAAGGTCACGTTTCAGCGTCGCCAACGAGGACTCGATGACCAGGAGAACCTGGTCGGGGCGCAGGAAGAAGGCCTCAGCGTCGCGGGCGATGACGGCGCCGTCCGGATCGAAGGCCGAGAAGTCGGAAACGCGGACTGTTCCGCCGTTGAGCACCTCGAAGCGGTCCGCCATGTCCAGCCGCGTGAGGGCCAGATTGAGCGCCAGCGACAAACGGGCGGCCGCCCGCGCGTGATGCAGCGACTCCGACGACATCCGCACCAGCCTTCCGTCTTCGAGTTCCACGCGGGTCGCATCGTCGCGATCGAATACGCCCGCCCGGAGCATGGTCTCCAGGTCGTCGACGGTCAGCAGGAACTCGGTCACGCCTTGTTCGGCAAAGCCTTCCGGCGATCCGTCGAACGGGCTGTCAGATGGACCGAACGGCGTGCTCATGGTCGCGTCTCCGTTCCCCTTACGTACCACTATTCCGCGGCGTGGCGCAAACAAGCCTGGACGGGATCGAGGGTGACGAAGGTGCGGGCGGGGACATCCTTTTCGGGGAAGTCGGCGCGGTAGTGGCCGCCGCGGCTTTCCTGGCGAGCCAGGGCCGCGTCGACGATCAGGCGAGCGGCGACCAGGGGCGGGCAGGTGCCGTGGGCGGTCTCCAGAGCGGCGATCTCGGCTTGCAGACGGGCCAGGCCCGCCGCGTCGCGGATGACGCCGGCGTCGCGGCTCATGGCCTGGCGCAGGGCCTGGAAGGCGGCGTCCGGCAGGTCGGGGAGGGGCGCGAGGGAGACCGGCTCGCCACCGGTCGCCTTCTCGGCCGCCGCGGCGCGGCCGGCGCGGGCGCCGAACACGGCCGCTTCTAGCAGGCTGTTGGAGGCCAGGCGATTGGCGCCCTGCACGCCGGTAGAGGCGCATTCGCCGGCGGCATAGAGGCCGGGCAGGCTGGCGCGGCCGTCCAGATCGGTGGCCACCCCGCCCATGTGGTAGTGCACGGCGGGCGTGACTGGGATCATCTCGCGGCGCGGGTCGACGCCTGCGCTCTGGCAGGCCTCGAACACGGCCGGGAACTCGTGCGGGAAGTGGGCGCCGACCGCCGTGGTGGCGTCGAGGAAGGCGCCGCGGCCGGCGGCGCGCTCGGCATGGATGGCGCGGGCCACGACGTCGCGCGGCGCCAGTTCCTTGGCCGGGTGATAGTCGGTCATGAAGGCGCGTCCATCGGTGTTGCGCAGGATCGAGCCTTCGCCGCGCAGGGCCTCGGTGGCCAGGGGCGCGGGATCGCGGCCCCCATAAGCGCTTAAGTCGATGGCGGTGGGGTGGAACTGCACGAACTCGGGGTCGGCGATCTCGGCGCCGGCCAGGGCGGCCAGGCCCAGGCCCTCGCCGCGCACCTGGGTCGGGGTGGTGGTGACGGCGTAGAGGCCGCCGACGCCGCCGGTGGCCAGGATCACGGCAGGGCTGCGGATCTCGACCAGCTCGCCGTCGATCTGCGCCAGCACCCCGACCACGCGGCCGGTCTCGTCCTGGAGCAGACGGCGGGCGCGGGCATTTTCGCGGATCTCGATGGTTGGCGTCGCGCGCACCGTGGCGATGACAGCGGCCATGATCGCCGCGCCGGCGCCGTCGCCGCCGACGCGGGCGACGCGGGCCTTGGAGTGGGCGGCTTCGAGGCTCAGCACGAAGTCGCCGTCGGCTTTGCGGTCGAACGGCGCGCCCAGCGCCGCCAGGGCGCGGACGGCGGCGGGGCCTTCGCGGGTCAGCAGGGCCACGGCGTCGCCGTCGCACAGGCCGGCGCCGGCGGCTATGGTGTCGGCCGCGTGCAGCGACGGGGTGTCGTCGCCGGCCAGGGCGGCGGCCAGGCCGCCCTGCGCCCAGGCGCTGGAGCAGCCGGTGGCCAGCGGCGTCGGCGACAGGACGAGCGCCGTCTTCGCGGCGAGCGCTGCGGTGAGGCCGGCGAGGCCCGCGCCGAGGATGACAGGGCCGTCGAAATCTACGCGTTGGATCACTGGAAACGCTCCCTGGGGAGAGGGAAGGGCGAAGGAGGCTTAGATCAGCTCCACGTCCACGTGGTGGCGCGCCTTGACGAGGTCGTAGCGGGCCGGGGCGGCGGGCGGGGGCAGGTCGATCATCCGCTGCACGGCCTGGCGGGCGCGGTCGAGGATGTCGGCGTCGACCGTCACCTCGTACTGCTCGTGGACCAGGGCGTCGTAGATGTTCTGCAGGGTGATCCGCTTCATGTGCGGGCACATGTTGCAGGGACCGATGAACTGGGTGCCGGGGCTTTCGGCCTGGACGTTGCTGGCCATCGAGCACTCGGTGATCAGCACCACCTGGGCGGGCTTTCGCGCGGCGACGTAGTCGTTCATCGCCGCGGTCGAGCCGGCGAAGTCCGAGGCCTCGAGGATCTCGGCCGGGCATTCGGGGTGGGCCAGCACCTCGGCGCCGGGCCAGGCCGCGCGCATGTCGGCGATGTCCTGCACGGTGAAGCGCTTGTGGACTTCGCAGTGACCGGCCCAGGCGATGATCTTGACGTCGGTCTGGCGGGCGACGTTGCGGGCCAGGAACTCGTCGGGGATAAGGATGACCTTGCCGGTCCCCCATTCCTTGGCGGCCCACTCGACCACCTGCACGGCGTTGGCGCTGGTGCAGCAGATGTCGGTCTCGGCCTTCACGTCGGCGGTGGTGTTGACGTAGGTGACCACCGGCACGCCCGGATGGCGCTGCTTGATCAGCCGGACGTCGGCGCCCGTGATCGACGAGGCCAGGCTGCAGCCGGCCAGCAAATCGGGGATCAGGATCTTCTTGTCGGGGCTGAGGACCTTGCTGGTCTCGGCCATGAAGTGCACGCCGGCCTGGACGATGATCTTGGCGTCGCTCTTGGCGGCTTCCTTGGCGAGCGCGAGGCTGTCGCCCACGAAGTCGCCCACGCCGTGGAAGATGTCCGGCGTCATGTAGTTGTGGGCCAGGATGGCCGCGTTTTTCTCGCGCTTGAGCCGGTTGATCTCGACGATCAGCGGGGCGTGCAGGCGCCATTCCATCGGGGTGACATGGTGCTTGACCTTGTCCCAGACGGCGGCGGTCTCCGCTTCGATGTCGGCGGTGAAGGCGAGGGGCGCGAAACCGTCGGCCATGTCGTCCTCTCTTATGCTCAAAGTGAGCATTTCCTGGGCCTCAAAAAACGCCGGACGAAGGTTGCGGCTCCCTCCGGCGTCGCGACTTATGCTGAAAGTGAGCATAAGGGGCTATCCAGATATAGCGGCTCGTTCCGCGAATGCAAAGCATGCGGACGAAAAATCGTACGGCGCCGTTCGATTAGCTGCGGCGGCGCCGGTTTGGTCAGTGCATCCGCCGGGCCTCGAACGCCTGGTCGATGGCCCGCACCAGGGCGTCGAGGGCGTAGGGCTTCTTCAGCAGGGGCCAGGGCGTGGCCCGGGCCTGGGCCAGTTCCTGGCCGGTATAGCCCGAGCTGAGCAGGATCGGCAGGTCCGGACGCTCGGCCGACAGGATCGCCGCCAGGTCCACGCCGCTCTTGTCGCCGGGCATGATCACGTCGGTGACCAGAAGGCCCAGCTCCGGATGGGCGCGGGCGACGATCAGGGCTTCGTCGGCGTCGCCGGCCCGGCGCACGTGGTGGCCCAGTTCGGTCAGCATGGCCTCGACCAGGTCGCCGACCTCGGCGTCGTCCTCGGCCAGTAGCACCTCGACGCCGGGGCGCGGGGCGGGGGCGGCGACCGGGGCGGCCTGCAGGATGGCGCCCTCGTGGCTGGCCGGCAGCAGCAGCGACACCGTCGTGCCCTTGCCGGGCCTGGAGGCGATCTCGACCTCGCCGCCGCTCTGGCGCACGAAGCCGTAGACCTGCGAGAGCCCCAGGCCCGTGCCCTTGCCGGTGGCCTTGGTGGTGAAGAACGGCTCGAACGCGCGGGCGATCGTCGCCGCGTCCATGCCGTGGCCTTCGTCGCGAACCGCGACCCGCAGATAGGCCCCGGGCTTCAGCTCGCCGCGCCCCTCCTTCAGGGTCTCGGGGCCGGACTCGACGACGATGGCGCCGCCAGGCGGGCTGGCGTCGCGGGCGTTGACCACTAGGTTCAGCAGGGCCGCCTCGAACTGGCTGGCGTCGATCAAGGCCGTCCGCGTACCCGAACCCAGGCTGAGCTTCAGCGGCAGCACCTCGCCGACCGCCCGCCGCAGCAGGGCTTCGCTTTCGGCGATGACGCGGTCGACGCGGCAGATCTCGGGATTGAGCGGCTGGCGGCGGGCGAAGGCCAGCAGGTGCTGGGTCAACTTCTCGCCGCGCCGCGCGGCCGATAGGGCCGCGTCGATCATCTTGTCGCGGCGGCGGGCGTCGCCGGGATGGCGCTGCACCACGTCCAGGGCGCCGATCACCACGGTCAGCAGGTTGTTGAAGTCGTGGGCCACCCCGCCGGTCAGCTGGCCAATGGCCTCCAGCTTCTGCGACTGGTTGAGGGCGGCCTGCACCAGGTCGCGCTCGGCGACGGCTGTCTCGACCTTGTCGGCCAGGCGCTCATTCAGGCCGGTCAACTGGGCCTCGGCCTCCTTGGCCTCGGTGACGTCGAAGGCGATGCCGATGAAGCCGGCAAAGGCGCCGCCGGGGCCGTAGCGCGGCTGCGAGAACGACTTCAGCCAGCGCCACTCGCCGTCGGGCCGGCGATAGCGGGCCTCCAGGCTGAAGGCCTTGCGCGAGGTCTCGCCGGCGATCTGGGCCTTGAGGATGCCCGGCAGGTCCTGAGGATGGATGCGGGTGCGCCAGTCCAGGGTCAGGGCGGCCCGGTAGTCGGCGCCGGCGAAGTCCACATAGGCGGCGTTGACGAAGTCGCGCGCCCCGCCCTGGCCGGTGATCCACATCAGGGCCGGGGCGCTGTCGGCCAGGGCGCGGAAACGGGCTTCGCTTTCGCGCAGGCCTTCCTCGGCCTGACGGCGCTTGGTGACGTCGAAATTGACGCCCAGCACCCGCAGGGCGCGGCCGTCGGGGCCGCGCTGGATCTGGCCGCGACCGTGGATCCAGCGTTCCCCCTCCTGGCTGTCGACCAGGCGGTACTCGACCTCGTAGATCGGCCCGCTCTTGACGGCCTGGCGGATCTGCTCGCGCACCTGGGCGCGGTCATCGGGATGCACGGCGGCGGCGACGTCGTCGAAGGTCAGGGGGACGTCGAGCGGCAGGCGCAGGTTGCGGCGCGCGGCCGGCGACAGGTGCAGGTCGCCCGTGGTCACGTCCCATTCCCAGGGACCGACGCCGGCGGCGGCCTGGGTGGCGTCCAGGCGGGTTTCTGCGTCGAGCTGGCGGTGACGGGCCTCGGCGAGGTTCGCGACGGCCTCGCGCAGGCCGTGGGCCGCGGTGGTCGTGGCGATGGCCGAGATCCCGTACAGCACCATGCAGGCGCTCTCGGAATCGCTCAGGGCCTCGCCGTAGCGTCCGCCCCACAGCCACCAGGCCAGGGCCCCGCCAGCGGCGATCGGTACGAGGCCCCAGCGCCAGCCGGCGTACAGCGTGACCAGCACCATGGCCGGAAAGAAGGCCTGGGTCGCGCCGATCGCCTGGTCGGGTCCCAGCAGGGCGAAGCGCATGCCCAGGGCCGCGATGGTGGCGATCGCCGCGGCCGTCGCGGCGCGCCATGCCGGCGGCGGAACCTCGGGTATGAGCCAGGCGCTTAGCAGGGCGGACGTCGAACGGTGTGGCTTCGACGCCGGGGGGAGCGGATCATTCTTGTTCATTCTTGCTCCGCGCTCAGAAGCGGGCTTGCCATGAGCATGGACACGCTTACCTAGGACACGCAACACGGGAGATCATGAATGGCGACCGCTCCGAACATCGGCATCTCGGCCAAGCAACGCGCTGACATCGCGCAGGGATTGAACAAGGTCCTGGCCGACAGCTACGCGCTCTATCTGAAGACGCATGGCTATCACTGGAATGTTCGCGGTCCCTATTTCCAATCGCTGCACATCCTGCTGGAAGGCCAATACAACGAAGAGTGGGCCGCCCTGGACCTGATCGCCGAGCGCATCCGCGCCCTGGGCGAGCTGGCGCCGCAGGGCTACGCCGCCTTCGGCAACCTCTCCAGCATCAAGGACGGCGACGGCGAGCAGGACTGGGAGGCCATGATCAAGGAACTCCTGGCCGACAACGAGACGGTGATCGCCACCCTGCGCGGCGCGATCGAGGCGCCGGACGAGGCGGGCGACGAGGCCACGGTCGATCTCTACACCCAGCGCCTGGCGGCCCACGAAAAGCACGCCTGGATGCTGCGCTCGACCCTGAGCAAGTGATCTGAACATCCCGGTCATGCCGTCGAGAAGGCGACAACCGGACCTGAAGGCCGCCGCGGCGCTGATCGCCGTCGGCGGCCTTTCTGCGTGCGCCACCGCCTATCACCTGCCGCGCCAGCACGGCCGGGCGGCGGGGGTGGCGAGCGAGGCCGGCGCGCTGTCGGAGGCGGGCCTAGCCCGCTACGTCGCCGACATGGACCCTGCCATGCTGGCCTTGGCCCGTCGCCACGATCCGCGCCCGCACAAGGACTACTGGGGCCGCGTCGAGGGCTGGGAGCGGCTGAACCTGGCGGAGGTCCCGCGGCTGGGCGATCGCGAGCCGGACTTCGAGGACGCCCGCCGCATCAACGCCTATCGGCCGCAGAGCACGCTGGCGATCGAGCCCTCCAGGCCCTTCATGCTGACGGGGGCTGAGACCGAGCGCGCCAAGGCCCTGCTGTGCATGACCCAGGCGGTCTATTTCGAGGCCGGGTTTGAGCCGGTCGCCGGCCAGCAGGGCGTGGCCCAGACGGTGATCAACCGCGTGCGCCACCCGGGCTATCCCAAGTCGATCTGCGGGGTGATCTACGAAGGCGCGTCGCGCCGGACGGGCTGCCAGTTCAGCTTCACCTGCGACGGTTCGCTGTCGCGGCCGGTCAATCCGGTGCTGTGGACCAACGCCGAGCTGGTGGCCAAGCGGGCCCTGTCGGGCTTCGTGATGAAGGAGGTCGGGGCGGCGACGCACTATCACGCCGACTACGTCTATCCGTATTGGGCGCCGACCCTGGTCAAGCTGAAGACCCTGGGCGTTCACGTCTTCTATCGCTGGACCGGACGGTCGGGGACGCGGGCGGCCTTCACCGGGCGCTATTCGGGCGACGAGACGGTCTCGGCCGACATCCTGATGGGCGCCGATCCGCGCACCCTGGAGGCGGCGCCGCCCGAGGTGCTGGCCCAGGCCCGGGCGGAAAGCGCCGGGGCGGCGGTCCTGCCGGTCCAGACCGGCGAGGTCGCCCACATCGTCGGGCCGGACGGGGTGGTCGAAATCCTGGCGCCGCTGGCCGGCGATCCGACCACGGCCATGCGCGGCGGGCGCCGCGCGCCGACGCCCGAAGAGATCGACAAGATCAACAAGGCGCTGGCGCCGATGGACGCGCCGCCGACCGCGGTGGTCGCCCCGGCGGCCACGCCGCCGTCAGCCCCGCCGCCGCCCGCGCCCAAGAAGAAGAGCTATTTCGGAACGGAGCGGCCGGGGCTTCCGGGGCAGTAGGGCCTTACCAGGCGCCGATTTCGTTGGCCTCGGTGTGGCTGATCGGGTGGTGGGCCTTCTTGTGGTCTTCCTCGGCCAGGAAGCGGACGGCTTCCAGGGCGGCCATGCAGCCCATGCCGGCGGCGGTGACGGCCTGGCGGTAGACGTCGTCGGTGACGTCGCCGGCGGCGTAGACGCCCTCGATGGCCGTCGAGGCCGACCCCGGCTTGACCTTCAGATAGCCGCCCGGACCAGTTTCCAGCTGGCCGGCGAACAGCTCAGACGAGGGGGCGTGGCCGATGGCGATGAACACGCCGTCGGTCTTCAGGTCGGTGGTGGCGCCGGTCTTGACGTTCTTCAGGCGCACGCCGGTAACGCCGGCCGGATCGCTGTCGCCGAGCACCTCGTCGATGGCGCTGTCCCAGACGACTTCGATCTTCGGGTGAGCCAGCAGGCGCTCCTGCAGGATCTTCTCGGCCCGCAGCTCGTCCTTGCGGTGGACGAGGGTCACCTTGCTGGCGAAGCTGGTGAGGAACAGGGCTTCCTCGACGGCCGTGTTGCCGCCGCCGACCACCACGACTTCCTTGTTGCGATAGAAGAAGCCGTCGCAGGTGGCGCAGGCGCTGACGCCGAAGCCCTGGAACTTGCTCTCGCTCTCCAGGCCCAGCCACTTGGCCTGGGCGCCGGTGGCGATGATCAGGGTTTCGGCGAACCACTCCTGGCCGCTGTCGGTCTTGATGTGGAACGGGCGCTTGGAGAGGTCGGCGCTCAGCACGATGTCGCTGACGAACTCGGTGCCGACGTGCTCGGCCTGGGCGCGCATCTGGTCCATCAGCCAGGGGCCCTGGATGACGTCGGCGAAGCCAGGATAGTTCTCGACGTCGGTCGTGATGGTCAGCTGGCCGCCCGGCTGGATGCCGGCGATGAGCACGGGCTTGAGCAGCGCGCGGGCGGCGTAGATGGCGGCGGTGTAGCCGGCGGGGCCCGAACCGATGATCAGGCAGCGGGTGTGGCGGGGAGCGGTCGTGGACATGGCGGATATCTAGGCGCGATTCCGCTCGTGCGCTACATTGACGCCATGAACCCGCTGCTGGAACGCATCACGATCGAACCCGGCAAGGCCGGAGGCCGCCCCTGCATCCGCGGTCTGCGCGTGCGTGTGCAGGATGTTCTGGAGATGCTGGCGGCGGGCATGAGCGCCGCCGAGGTCCTCCAAGAGTATCCTTATCTCGAAGCCGACGACATCCGCGCCGCGCTGGCCTATGCCGCCGCTGCTGTCGCCGACACCACCGTCGTCGCCGCTTGAAGCTGCTGATCGACGCCCAGCTCCCGCTGTCCCTGGCCGACTGGCTGCGAGGTCATGACCTGTCGGCGGATCATTTGGCGGAGCTGGGTCTGCTGTCGGCGTCCGATGGCGAAATTTGGGATCTGGCCTTGAGCGAGGGCTACATCATCGTCACCAAGGACCGTGACTTCGTCGAATGGTCGCGGCACAGAACACCACGCGCCAGAGTGCTGTGGGTTCGGTTTGGAAACATGAGCCGTGAGATGCTCCTGGCGCGAATGGAAGGCGCCTTGGGCGAGCTTCGGCAAGCCTTGGCGGGTGATGCGGCCGTCATTGAGATAGGTCGCTGAGTTGAAGGGGAAGTCATGAAGGGCGGACTTGCGATCGGCATCGGGGCCGGGACGGCGATCGGGGTCGGGCTGGGCTTGGCGACGAACAACATCGCCGTGGGCATCGCGATCGGCGTCGCCATCGGGGCGGGCCTGGGCACGGCGCTGGAGTCGGCCAAGCCGGCCGAGGCCAAGGCCGGCGGCAAGAGGGGCGACGGCGGCGACAGCAGCGGCTCCACCTATTCCAGCACCGACAGCAGCTCATCGTCGGACTGCGGATCCTCGGACGGCGGAAGCTGCGGGGGCGGTGACGGCGGGGGCGGCGGGGGCGATTGACGCCTCGTCCACGATTTCAGGGTTAATATAGGCCAAACGCGTGAGTTTCAGCCCATGACCGCCTCGCCCGAAATCGAGATCGCCGGCCGCAAGATCGGCGCGGACCATCCGCCCTATGTGATCTGCGAGCTCTCGGGGAACCACAACGGCAGCCTCGAGCGCTGCCTGTCGATGGTCGACGCGGCCGCCGACACCGGCTGCGACGCGATCAAGATCCAGACCTATACCGCCGACACCATCACGCTCGACGTCGACCGGCCGGAGTTCAAGATCAACGGCGGCCTGTGGGACGGCCGAAGCCTCTACGAGCTCTACCAGGAGGCCCAGACGCCGTTCGAGTGGCATGCAGCGATCTTCGAGCGGGCCCGGGCGCGGGGCGTGACGATCTTCTCCAGCCCCTTCGACGAGACGGCGGTCGACCTGCTGGCCGGGCTCGACGCGCCCGCCTACAAGATCGCCTCGTTCGAGGCCGTCGACCTGCCGCTGATCCGCTATGCGGCCAGCAAGGGCAAGCCGCTGATCATCTCGACCGGCATGGCCAACCTCGCCGAGATCCAGACCGCGCGCGACACGGCGCTGGAAGCCGGGGCGGCGGGCGTGCTGCTGCTGCACTGCGTGTCGAGCTATCCCGCCACCTTCGCCGACGCCAACGTCCGGACCGTGGCCGACATGGCGACCCGCTTCGGCTGCCCGATCGGCCTGTCGGACCACACGCCGGGCACGGCCG
This sequence comes from Caulobacter hibisci, assembly GCF_016135805.1. Classification (GTDB taxonomy): domain Bacteria; phylum Pseudomonadota; class Alphaproteobacteria; order Caulobacterales; family Caulobacteraceae; genus Caulobacter; species Caulobacter hibisci. The sequence goes on along the minus strand of NZ_JADWOX010000005.1, from coordinate 91,237 downwards.
CTTCGGTGGCGGCGGTGTCGGTGGGCGCCGCGGCCATCGAGAAGCACTTCACCCTGGCGCGCGCCGACGGCGGCCCGGACTCGGCCTTCAGCCTGGAGCCGGTCGAGTTCAAGGCCCTGGTCGACGACACCAAGAACGCCTGGGCCGCGCTCGGCCGCGCCCACTACGACGTGCTGGGTTCCGAGGAGGCCAACCTGCAGTACCGCCGCTCGCTCTACGTCACCGCCGACGTGCCGGCCGGGGCGATCCTGAGCCGCGACAACGTCCGCTCGGTGCGTCCGGGCATCGGCCTGCCGCCGGCCGATCTCGACAAGGTGCTGGGCCGTCCCGCCGCCCGCGCCCTGACGCGCGGCGAGCCCCTGGCCTGGGACATGGTGGGCTGAGCCCAGTGTCCGAGACTGTCGCCGGCCGCGTCGTCTTCCGCCGATCCGACCGAGGCTTCGTCCTCGGCTCGATCATGGTTTTCGGTGGGTTCCTGATCGCCGGCGCGGTCACCTGGGGCCTGGACCGGACTATCGCGATCTCGTTCTTCGCGATCGGCGTCACGTTCAGCCTGCTGTTCGGGTGGATCGCCCTGGAAGCCTTCATCGGCAGGGGAACGGCGCTGGTCGTCGCCGAGGACGGCGTGCGCTGGCGCAAGCCCTGGTCGCGGCGTCTGTTGTTCCTGCCCTGGGGGCGGATCGCTCTGGCGCGGATCGAGACCTACACGGTGCGGTCGGCCGTGCAGCAGAGGCTGTATCTGAAACTAAGGCCGACCGGGCATGCGGCGCTGATCGCCGAACCGATGGTCGTGCTCAACGACCTCGACGCCTCGCCCGAGGCGGTGCTGGAGGCGCTGGCGCCCTACGTCTTCGTGCAGGACGACCGCTAGGCGGCGTCAGCGACGGTCGAATTTCTGGAAGGCCCAATACACCCCGAAGGACAGGGCGCCGCCGAGCAGCATCATCAGGGACATTTAGACGAGTGGGTCCATCGCTAGTCCTCCACCTTGCGCAGAACATAGTGGGCTAGGCCTTGCAGCGCAACGAAGGCGGCTGCGGCGACCAGGGCTCCAAAGCCTCCAGCTCGCTTTGGTCTATACTCAAGTCCGTGTTTCCCCGCGAAGGCGGGGATCCAAGCTGAGGTTGCGGATGATCCACCGCCGGGTCGCGCTCTGAAAGTCCGCTTGGATCCCCGCCTTCGCGGGGATGCTCGGAAAAATGAATGGCGAAGGTGTATGCGCTCTCAGCCCGTCGCTCGCGCCGCGTCCATCCGCGCCAGCACTTCCGCCGCCGCGCGGCCGGTCTCGTCGACCGGGTCATAGGTCCAGCCGTGGAAGGCGCCGCCATAGGGACGGGCCGCGCCCTGGCGTTCCAGTTCCTCGTGGAAGAGGCGGAACTTCAGGCTCTGGCCGGCCATCTTGAGGATGAACACCGGCTTGCCGGTCGAGGCCGCTTCGGTGGCCATGTTGGTCGAGTCCTCGGTGACGAGGATGTAGTCGGCCGCGGCCAGGAAGGCGAAATAGGGGTTGGGGCCTTCGCCGTCCCAGATGATGCCGGGCAGGTCGCGCAGGCGGGCGGCCAGCAGGGCGCGGGCCGGCTCGGGCGTGCGGCGCGAGAAGGTCATCAGCAGGCTGCCGCCCTCCTGCTCCAGCGGCAGCTGGATCTCGTGGGCCATCTGGGCGGCGCGCTCGACCGGCAGGTCGAAGGCCTTGGACTTGCCGCCCAGCAGCACCGCCACGCGCGGGCGGGGCAGGGCCTCGATGGCGTCCTTGAACTTCTCGTATTCGGCGTCGAGCCGGGCCTGGCTGACGCGGTGCGGCGAGCCGGTGATCGGGATGACGTTGTCGCCGGTCAGGCGGTCGTGCTTGGGCGGGATGACCAGGTCGAACATGTGGGCCGGGACGCGGGGATCCTGGATCTGGACGACATAGGTCTTGCCGGCCGACCATTTCTTCAGGCGGATCGACAAGGGCAGGGTGGCGCGGCCGGCGGCGACCCACAGGTCGGGCCAGGGCGGCGTGATCTCGCTTTCGGGCGTCAGCCAGCGGCGCGGCAGCAGCGCCAGCCACCAGGGCAGGCGGCCGGTGCGGCCCTTCCAGCCGACCCGCTTGACGACGATCCTGGCCGGACGCCGGCGCGCGATGGCCTCGGCCAGACCCACGGCCTGGGCCTCGATGCCGGCCCGGCCGTCGGAAACGGCCCAGATGGTCAGCGGTTCGGGACGAGGCTCGTCGCTCGCGCTCATCGCTTCAGCCCTCAAAACGGCGAACGCCGCGGAACCGCCTTCGAAAGGCGGCTCCGCGGCGATTGGCCGAACTTCATGGCGGGGTTAGGGCTAAGCCCTAGACCCACTCGACCTTGAGGATCTCGTAGGCCTTCACGCCGCCGGGCGTGTTGACCTCGACCACTTCGCCCACTTCCTTGCCGATCATGGCGCGCGACAGCGGCGAGCTCAGCGAAATGCGGCCCGACTTCACGTCGGCCTCGTGGTCGCCGACGATCTGGTAGCGGGCTTCTTCCTCGGTGTCCTCGTCGACCACGCTGACCGTGGCGCCGAACTTCACCTGGGCGCCCGAGAGCTTGGAGACGTCGATGACCTGGGCGCGGGCGATCTTGTCCTCGATCTCGGCGATCTGGCCTTCGATCCAGCCCTGGCGTTCCTTGGCGGCATGGTATTCGGCGTTCTCGGAGAGGTCGCCATGCGAGCGCGCCTCGGCGATCGCGGCGATCACCGCGGGCCGCTCGATCGTCTTCAAACGCTTCAGTTCTTCGTCGAGGGTCTGATAACCCAAGACGGTCATCGGCACTTTTTCCATTGCGGATTTTAGCTCGGTTCGCCGTAAGGGAGGAAGACTCCCGATCGCTGGCGCAGCGCGACCGGGGGCTGAGAGGATAGGCGCCGCATTTCGGATAAGCAAGCCTAACGCGCCGACCGAAGCGTGTGGCCGAGCTTGCGGTTCCCAGCGTCTCTCAGGTTCTCCCCAGTCGTCGTCTCAGGCCCGCTTCAGCGCCCCGGGGCGGGAGGCCAGCCGGCGATCGCCCGGCAGTTGAAACTGGCCGACCAGGCGGGCCAGTTCGCCGGCGTCGTCGTTCAGGGCGTGGGTCGCGGCGGCGGTCTCTTCGACGAGGCCGGCGTTCTGCTGCAGCACCTGGTCCATCTGGTTCACGGCGGTGTTGACCTGGGTCAGGCCCTGGGCCTGGTGCTGGGCGCTGGCGGCGATCTCGGAGACCAGGCCGTCGATCTCGGCGATCTGCGAGACGATGCGCTGCAGGGCCTCGCCGGTGCGGCCGACCAGTTCCACGCCCTCGCCGACCTGGCGGCTGGAGGTGGTGATCAACTGCTTGATTTCCTTGGCCGCTTCGGCCGAGCGCTGGGCCAGGCCGCGCACTTCGGAGGCGACGACCGCGAAGCCCTTGCCCGCGTCACCGGCGCGAGCGGCTTCGACGCCGGCGTTCAGGGCCAGCAGGTTGGTCTGGAAGGCGATCTCGTCGATGACGCCGATGATCCGCGAGATCTGGGTGGCCGAGGTCTCGATCGCGCCCATGGCGTCGACGGCCTCGCCGACCACCTCGCCCGAACGGCGGGCGTCGTCGCGGGCGCGGGCCACGACGGCGGCGGCCTTGCGGGCGCCGTCGGCCGTCTGGCCGACCGTGGCGGTGATCTCGTCCATGGCGCTGGCGGTCTCGGCCAGGTTGGCGGCCTGCTGCTCGGTGCGGCGCGACAGGTTCGAGGCGGCGTCGGCGATCTGGTCGGAGCCGCGGCGCACGCCGCCGGTGCGCTCGTCGATCACCGCCAGGGCGTCGGCCAGCTTGCCGGCGGCCTGGTTGAAGTCGGCGCGCAGCTGTTCGTAGGATTCGGAGAACTGCTCGACCAGGCGGACCGAGAGGTCGCCCTTGGCCAGGCGCGACAGGCTCATGGCGAGGGCGTCAACCATGTCCGCGCGCTGGCGCTCGGCGGCGGCCTGGACGGCGGCGTGGGCGACGCGGCCCTCTTCCTCCGAGCGGCGGGCGTTGTCGGCGGCGGCGTCGGCGTCGCGGGCCTCCTGCATGGCTTCCTCGGCCTTGCTGCGGGCGCGTTCGGCCAGGCCGATGACGCGGTGCAGGCCCTGGGTGGCCATGATCAGGGCGCCGGCCTCGACGATCAGGATGACGGCGTGGACCAGCACGCGGCCCAGGCTCGCCGAACCCGGGAAGACGGCGGCGGGCAGCAGGTAGCTGAGCGAGAGGTGGTGCACGGCCACGGTGGCGGCGGCGGCGGCGATCACGGTCCAGTCGCAATAGACGACCAGCAGGGCCAGGGCCGCGAAATAGGCCATGTGCATGTCGATCTGCCAGGCATGGCCGTCGAGGGCGGCGACCAGCAGCGAGACCTGGGCCATCAGGGCCACGCCCGACAGGATGCGGCCCGTCGAGGTCTCGCCGCGCTGCAGGACGGCGCCGGCGGCCAGGGCCGCGGTCAGCACGGCCGCGATGGCCATGCCGAGCACGTGCTCGCCGACCATGAAGCGGGCGCCGATGACGATCGGGGCCATCACCGCAGTCAGGGTCAGGATCAGGCGGCCGCCCAGGCGGCGCTGGACGTCGAGGTTCGAGGTCTTCGTGCTCATGGGCGGGGCTCCAGAACGGACTTGGCGGCGCAGACGCCGGCTCTTTCCGGGTCGAGAAGGACCAGCGCGCCGGCGGCGTGCAGGCGTTGACCCAGGGTGGCGGGATCGCCGCGCAGGATCAGGATGAAGGGGACGGCGCCGGCGCCGGAGATGTCTCCGGCCGCGGCGGCCGCGCTGGCGGCGCGGGCGGCGCTCCACCAGGGCGGAAAGATCGCGGCGACGCGGCCAGGGTCGCGCGGCGAGGCGCTGGACAGCGTCACGGCGACCAGGGATCCGATGATCGCGAGGGTTGCGGCCGCGATCCGACCCGTGGCGCGAAGTCCATCACGCCAGGTTCGAACATGCGACAGGGACACCCTCGATCTCCGGGCAAGCTGGGCCACGATCGCGCGGCTTCTAGGGGAAGCTTTTGCGCGATCGTGGTGATCGAAGTCTTAAGATCGGGGTCGAGCGTCGCCATGTCGCAGGCCCTGGCGACGCGCCTGGGTTGTGGAAGTCCCGCCTAGTCGGCGTAGGCGTACTCGCCGCCGCGTTCCAGGGCCTTGCGATAGGCCGGGCGGGCGTGGATGCGATCGAGGAAGGCCTTCACCCGCGGGCGCGAACCGGCCCCGGCGCGCGAGACGGCGGCCTCGAGCGGGAAGCTCATCATCACGTCGGCGGCGGTGAACTCGGCCCCGGCGAACCATGCGGACTTGGCCAGCTCGGCGTCCCAATAGTCGATGTGGGCCTTCAGCTGGGGATCGACGAAGCCGGCCTGGGCCTTGCCAGCGATGGCCTTGACCAGGGGCTTGAGCAGGCCGGGCGAGCGGGCGGGCAGGGCGTTGAAGACCAGCTTCAGCAGCAGAGGCGTCATGGCCGAGCCCTCGGCGTAGTGCAGCCAGTAGGTATAGCGCAGGCGCTCGGGCGTGCCGGGCGCCGGGATCAGCCGGCCGTTCCCATAGGTGTCGAGCAGGTATTCGACGATGGCGCCGGTCTCGGCGATGGTCTTGTCGCCGTCGGTGATCACCGGCGACTTGCCCAGCGGATGGATCGCCCGCAGCTCTGGCGGGGCCAGCATGGTCTGGAGGTTCCGCTCGTAGCGCTTGACCTCGTAGGGCACGCCCAGCTCCTCGAGCAGCCAGAGGACGCGCTGGCTGCGCGAGTTGTTCAGGTGATGGACGACGAGCATGCGGGCTTTCCCTGCCTTCTACTTACGGGACCGGACGATGGCCGCCCATTCAGCGTTCGGCAAGGTTTGCCGCGTCTTGTTCGCCCTCAAGTCGAGTCGGGGGACTGATGAGTATGCGTAAGACGTTCGACCGGCTGTCGCTGGCCGGCAAGCTGATGGCCGCGGGCGGCATGGCCCTGGGCGTGCTGCTGATCGCCGGTTCGCTGCTGATCTCGTGGCAGAGCGGCAAGGCCGTTCGCAGTCTCGCCCAGCGCTACGCCGCCAGCGTCACCGCCCAGACCGCCCAGGAGATCAAGAACGACCTCGACGACGCCGACGCCGTGGTGCGCTCGTCGGCGGGTCTGTTCGCCGCGTCCTACCAGGCCGGCCAGCGCGATCGCGCCGTGTACCTGGCCCAGCTGAAGCCGGTCGCCAGCGCCTCGCGCACCGAGCTGGGCGCCTGGCTGATGTTCGCCCCGGGCGCGCTTGGCGACGACGCCGCCTTCGCCGGCCGCGCCGACCTGGGCTCGACCCCGCAGGGCCGCTTCGTCGGCTACTGGGTGAAGAGCGGCGACGGCCTGAGCCTGGAGCAGGGCGAGGACGCCGAGTTCGGCGAGGACTTCTACACGACCAGCGCCGCCAGCGGCCGGCCGGCGATCCTGGAGCCCTATCGCGACAACATCACCGACGGCGGCGAGACCAAGATGCTGCTGATGACCTCGGTCACCTACCCAGTGGTGGTCGACGGCAATACCGTGGGCGTGATGGGCGCGGATCTGGCGCTCGATGAGATCGCAGGGCGCCTCACGGCGCTGAAGCCTTTCGATGACGGCCGGGCCATGCTGGTCTCGCCTGGCGGCCTGTGGGTGTCGCATCCCGAGGCGGACCTGCGGATGAAGGCCTATGCCGATCCCGGCCTCGACGCGATCAAGGCGGTGATCGCCGGCGGCGGGCCGACCGTGATCGACGGCGTGGAGATCAAGGGCCAGCGCGCCGAGCGGCTGGTGGCGCCCGTGCGCCTGGCCTCGGGCGCGACCTGGGCCATGGTGGTGGACGTCACCGAGGACGCCCTGCTGGCCCCGGCCCGCAAGCTGGCCATGGGCCTGGCGATCGGCGGCCTGGTGCTGTTGCTGTGCGCCCTGGGCGTGCTGGCCCTGGCGTCGCGCAAGCTGATCGCCCAGCCGCTGCTGGCCCTGCGCGGCGCGGTCGGGGAACTGGCCGAGCATCGCTACGAACAACCCGTGGCCGAGGCCGCCCGCGCCGACGAGATCGGCGCCATCGGCCGGGCGCTCGACACGCTGCGGCTGGAGCTGGCCCGCGCCCAGGCGATGCGCGAGGAGCAGGAGGGCCTGCGCCGCGCCGCCGACGCCGACCGTGACCGCGCCGCGGCCCTGACCCTGTCGATCGACGAGCAGACCGACGTGGTCCGCCAGGTGGGCGAGGCCCTGGCGGCCGTGGCCGAGGGCGACCTCAGCCGCCGGATCGCGGGACCCTTCGCCGAGGTCTACGAGCCGCTGCGCTGCGACTTCAACACCGCCGTCGAGAGCCTGGAGCAGGCGATCGGCGAGATCGCCGAGGCCAGCGCCGCCATCGGCGAGGCGACGACCGCCCTCAGCCGCGCCTCGGGCGAGCTGGCCGGCCGCACCGAGCGCCAGGCCGCCGGCATCGAGCGGGCCGCCGGCTCGCTGAACGAGATCACCCAGGCCGTGGGCGAGGCGGCCGGCGGGGCCGACGAGACCCGCCGCCTGGTCGCCGCCGCCCGCGGCGAGGCCGACCAGGGCGGGGCGGTGGTCACCCAGGCCGCCGGCACCATGGGCGAGATCGACGCCTCGGCCCGCCAGATCGGCGACATCGTCGGCCTGATCGACGAGATCGCCTTCCAGACCAACCTTCTTGCCCTGAACGCCGGGGTCGAGGCCGCTCGCGCCGGCGAGGCCGGTCGCGGATTCGCCGTCGTGGCCCAGGAGGTGCGGGCCCTGGCCCAGCGCTCGGCCGGCTCGGCCAAGGAGATCAAGGCTCTGATCGGCGCCTCGGCGGTGAAGGTCGAGGCCGGGGTCAGCCTCGTGCAGCGCACGGGCTCGGCCCTGCACGGCGTGGCCGGGCGGATGGCCGGCATCGACGCGGCCGCCACCCGCATCGCCTCGTCGGTGCGCGAGCAGGCGCAAGGCCTGTCGGCGGTCAATGCCGAGGTCGCCGAGATGGAGCGCTTCACCCAGGAGAACCTGGCCATGGTCGCCCAGGCCCGCGTCGCCGACCAGGCCCTGGCCGGCCAGGGCGCGCGGCTGGAGGCGCTGGTCGGGCGGTTCCGGCTGGGACGGACGGCGGGGCGGCGGCGGGTGGCGGCTTAGGGATGTAATCCCTCTCCCTATGGGAGAGGGGTCAGAGCACGCTCTCGACGATGTGCGCCCGGTAGAGCACGGCGATCAAATCCGTCTGGGTGATCACGCCGACCAGCTTGCGGTCGCGGTCGACGACCATGGCTTCGTGGGTCTGGCCGCTGGAGAGGATCGGCAGCAGGGCGGCGATCGGGGTGCCTTCGCGCACCCGGTGGACGAAAGGATCGAGCGCGGCCTCGACGGTGCGGCGGCGGTTGGCCTGCAGCTCGGCGCGGCGGGCCATGCCGATGACGCGGCCTTCCTCGTCGACCACGGGGGCGACGCGCAGGTCGTGGGTCTGGAGGAAGGCCAGGGCGCTTTCCGCCGACTGGCCGCGGTCGAGGCGGATGACGTCGCGGGACATCACGTCGCCGCAGCGGATCTGCGAATGCAGGCGCTGGTGGGCCGCGATCTCGACCTCGCGGAACAGGACGTCGAGGTCCTCGCGGCTGACGTCGAGCAGTTCGCCGTAGCGGGCCAGGGCCTTGTCGAGGTCGCCGGTGCTGTAGCCGATGCGCGAGGCCGGCGGGGCGTCGGCGGTGCCGTGCGGGCTGGGAGGCGGGGCGGGGGCCTTGTGCGGATAGGAGCGGCCGACCAGCCGGTTCCAGGCCATGCCGGCCAGGACCAGCAGCACAGAGTCCAGCAGCACCGGATTCAGCGCGAACAGGTAGCCGGCCTTGGTGACGGCTGGCCCGCCGATGACGGTGATCAGGGCTACCGCGCCGCCAGGCGGGTGCAGGCAGCCCAGCAGCACCATGGCGGCGATGGCCAGGCCCACGGCCAGGGGCGCGGCGATCAGCGGCTGGGTCGGCAGCAGCATCGCCACCGTGATGCCGATCAGGGCCGAGACGAGGTTGCCGCCGATGACGCCGCGCGGTTGGGCCAGGGGGCTGGCGGGCACGGCGAAGACCAGCACCGCCGAGGCCCCGATCGGCGCGACCAGCAGCGGATGCAGGAGGTCGCCGCCGACCGCCAGGCGTCCCAGCACCCCGGCGAACAGCAGGCCCAGCAGGGCGCCGCCGCCGCCCTTCAGTACGTCGGCCGGTCGGATCGGGGTCTTGCCGCGAAGCAGGGTCAGCAGCTGGCTCATGGGGCTTGATAGGCGATGACGTCGGGCGATGGCGCCGAAATTCGCTAGGCGGTCCTTCAAGTCCGCTGGAAGGCGAGGGCGGCGAGGCCCGCGACGGCGCAGGCCTGGGCGAAGACGATCAGGGCCAGCCAGGCCCCGAACGGCTGCTTGCGGGTCTTGTGGCGCAGCCAGCGTTGGGCCAGCAGCGCCCCGGGCGCGGCGCCGAGGCAGGCCGACAGCAGCAGCACGCGCTCGGGCACGCGGCGCTCGCCATGGACGGCGGCGGCCTTGTCGTGGGCGAACAGCAGGAAGCAGAACAGGTTGGTCGTCAGCAGGGCCAGGCCGGCGATCAGCTTCATCGCGCGGTCTCGGGCGGTGCGTGGTCCAGCGGCGCGAGATCCGGCTCGACCCAGCCGCGACGGGCGGCGACGCTGAACAGGCGCTCGCGCGACCAGAAGGCCAGCGGCCAGGCCTTGTCGCCCAGGGGCGTGGCCAGCAGGCGGGCGGCCGCCTCGCCGTCGTCCACCTCGGCCGGCAGGGCGGCGGCGAAGGCGCGGATGGCGGCCAGATAGGCCTGGGTAATGGTATCGTGATAGCCGCTGGTGTCGTCGTTCACCCCGCCGACGGCTTCGTTATAGGCGCGGATGATGCCGGGCAGGTCGCGCTCCAGGTTCGCGTCGCGGGTTCGGACCAGGCGCAGGGTGGCGGTCAGGTGGGCCGCGTGGGTCCACTCTTCCTTGGGCAGGCTGGCGTCGAGCAGGCGCTCGGCCAGAAGGGCGACTTCGGCGGTGGTGTAGGCGCTCATCGTCAGAAACTCGGCTTGGCCAGCATCAGCCAGACGATGGCCAATACCGCGGCGAAGGCGGGGAAGCCCAGCACGAACCACAGGCGGAACAGGCGGTGTAACGCGCGGGCAGGGGCTCGCCGGCCTTGGCGGCGGCGTCGGCCAGATCGCGCAGGCGCAGCTGGATCCACACCACCGGCAGCCAGCACAGGCCGGTGACGACGTAGAGCACCAGGCTGAGCCCGATCCAGCCGCTCAGCAGCGGATAGCCGACCAGATGGGCCAGGGCCGCGCCGGTGATCGGCTGGGCGATGACGGCCGTGGCGGTGAACACGGTGTCGGCGATGACCACGACGCGGGCGGTGTGGGCGATCAGGGCCGGCTGGCCGGTGCGGTGGGCCATCAGCATGAAGAAGGCGATGCCCGCCCCCGTGCCCAGCAGCACGGTGGCGCCGACTACGTGGGCGGCCTTGAGCAGCAGGTAGAGGTCCATCAGCGTTCGTCCAGGATGGCGAGGGCGGCCAGGGCCAGCACGGCGGCGGGGATGCTTTTGACCAGCGGGCCGAGCGGATCCAGCCACAGGTCGGGACGCACGATCGCGCCGCCGGTCAGGTAGCCGATGGTGACGGCGATCATGCCCAGCAGGGCCAGGCGCGCGGTGCGGCGATGGGCGACCAGCAGGGCCAGGGCGACGTCGACGACGCCGCCGCCGACCACGAAGGCCTGGGCGAGGGGCTCGGGCAGGTGTGCGCTGGTCAGCAGGGCGATGGCGGCGTCGCGGCTGACCGTCAGGCCGATGAGGCCGGAGACCAGCCAGAAGGCGCAGAGAGTCGCCAGGATCAGCGGCTTGGCCAGCCAGGCCTTGGCGAACCAGCGCTCCTGCACGCCGGACGGCATGGCCGCCAGGGTCTGGTCCAGCGACTTAAGCGACAGCCCCAGCCGTTCGGCGTCGGCGGCGTTGCCGGCCACGCCGAGGCTCAGCTGTTCGAGCGCCGTGCTGCGCAGCGGGCTGCGCCAGCCGAGGAAGGCCAGGGCGTCGGCGACCTTGGCCGGGATGGCGGCGAGGGCGGCGGGCAGGTTCAGGACCGGCGCCGGCGCAAGGCCGATCCAGGCGCGCAGGCGAGTGAGGATGTCGGCCAGGGGGACCTGTTCGGCGTGGACGAGGTCCAGGCTCTGGCCGGCGGGGGTCTCGGGCTGGACGGCCAGGGCGACGGCGGCGGCGACCTCGTCTGCCGCCACGGTCTGGACGCGGGCCTGGGCGTGGACGGCGGGTATCAGCAGAGGGAAAGCCGCTAGGGCCCGCAGCAAGGCGGTGCCGCCATAGGCGGCCGGGGCGATAACCAGACCGGGGCGCAGGACGATCCAGGCGATGCGGCTCTGGGCGATCAGGGCCTCGGCCAACTGCTTGGTGGCGCCGAAGGGATCGGCGCGGCCGGGCGCGACTCCGACGGCGGAGATGTGGACCAGACGCGTGCCGGTGGCCTCGCAGGCCTCGACGATCCTGGCGACGGCGGCGGCGTGGACGGCCTTCAGATCGTCGCGCGGGCCGTCCTGCAAGGCTCCGGCGCAGTTGACCACGGCGTCCGCGCCGGCGAGCAGGGCGGTCCAGTCGGCGATGGAGGCCGTGCGCAGGTCGGCGGCTTTCCAGTCCACGGCCGGGAAGCGCCGACGGGCCTGGACCAGATCACGCCCAACGCCCACGACCGCGTGGCCGTCGGCCAGCAGCCGGGCGGTCACGTAGGACCCGATCAGCCCATAGGCTCCGATGACGACGATGCGCATGGCGGCGTTGTTAGCCGGTGGAAGCGGGGTGGTGAAGGGCAGGGCTGCCTTCTCCCAGAGGGAGAAGGTGGCGCGAAGCGCCGGATGAGGGGTTAGGGACTGAAGACGGCGTGCCGGCACGCCGGCTGGCGGCGTAACCCCTCACCCTCCCACGCTTCGCGCGGGTCCCTCCCTCTCCCTCTGGGAGAGGGAAACAGAAAAGCCGCCCGGATCGCTCCGGACGGCTCTTCAATCTCACATGTAGAAACGCCCTACGACGCGTAGCTTTGCAGCGGGCGCACTTCCAGGGCCTTGGCCGGGGCCGAGGAGATGGCCTGGGCGGCGGCGAGGGCGCCGGCGCTGGTGGTGTAGTAGGGCACCTTCATCATCAGCGCCGTGCGGCGGATGTCGAAGCTGTCTTCCAGGGCCTGCTTGCCTTCGGTGGTGTTGAACACCAGCTGCACGCCGCCGTTCTTCATCACGTCGACGATGTTCGGACGGCCTTCCAGCACCTTCTTGACCAGCTCGACCTCGACGCCTTGCTCGGCCAGGTAGCCCTTGGTGCCGACGGTCGAGATGACCTTGAAGCCGGCGGCTTGGAGGAGCTTCACCGGCTCGACGATCCAGGGGCGGTCGCTTTCCTTGACCGACACGAACGCAGTCCCGGACGTCGGCAGGGTGACGCCGCCGCCCAGCTGGCTCTTGGCGAAGGCGCGGGCGAAGGCCGGGCCGAGGCCCGTTTCGCCTTCGCGGATCCAGTCGAGGCCCATGACCTCGCCGGTGGAGCGCATTTCCGGGCCGAGGATGGTGTCGACGCCGGCGAAGCGGGCGAACGGGAAGACCGCTTCCTTGACCGCGATGTGGTCGTAGGGCTCGTCCTTCAGGCCGAACTCTGCGAGCTTGGCGCCGGCCATCAGCTTGGCGGCGATGGCGGCCACGGGCTGGCCAATGGTCTTGGCGACGAACGGCACGGTGCGCGAGGCGCGCGGGTTCACTTCCAGCACGTAGATGCGCGGGTTGTCGCCGTGCGGCTCCTCGATGGCGAACTGCACGTTCATCAGGCCGCGCACGTTCAGGGCCAGGGCCATCTGCACGGTCTGGCGCTTCAGCTCCTCGACGGTCTCGGCCTTCAGCGAGAAGGGGGGCATCGAACAGGCGCTGTCGCCCGAGTGGACGCCGGCTTCCTCGATGTGTTCCAGCACGCCGGCCACGAACACGCTCTCGCCGTCGCACAGGGCGTCGACGTCCACCTCGGTGGCGCGGCTCAGATAGTGGTCGAGCAGGATCGGGTGCTCGAACGAGATCTCGCCGGTGTTGGCGATGTAGCGCTCGAGTTGCTCGTGGTCGCGGATGATCTCCATGCCGCGGCCGCCCAGCACGTAGGACGGACGCATCACGAACGGGAAGCCGATCTCTTCGCCAGCCGCCCGGGCCTCGTCCCAGGTGCGGGCGATGGCGTTTTCCGGTTGGGCGATGTTCAGGCCGTTCAGCAGCTGCTGGAAGCGCTCGCGGTCCTCGGCCAGGTCGATGGCGTCGGGGCTGGTGCCGAGGATCGGCACGCCGGCTTCTTCCAGGGCGTGGGCCAGCTTCAGCGGGGTCTGGCCGCCGAACTGGACGATGACGCCGGCCAGTTCGCCCTTGCTCATCTCGACATGCAGCAGCTCCAGCACGTCCTCGGCCGTCAGCGGCTCGAAGTACAGGCGGTCGGAGGTGTCGTAGTCGGTCGAGACGGTCTCAGGGTTGCAGTTGACCATGATCGACTCCACGCCGATCTGGTCGAGCGCGAAGGCGGCGTGGCAGCAGCAGTAGTCGAACTCGATGCCCTGGCCGATGCGGTTGGGACCGCCGCCGAGGATGACGGCCTTCTTGGCGCCCGACGGCTCGCTCTCGCACTCGGGAACCTGGCCGAGAGCCCCGAACTCGTAGGTCGAGTACATGTAGGGCGTGGTGGCCAGGAACTCGCCGGCGCAGCTGTCGATACGCTTGAAGACCGGGCGGACGTTCAGGCCCTGGCGGGCGGCGCGGACGGCCTTTTCGTTGGAGGCGGTCAGCTTGGCCAGGCGGGCGTCGGAGAAGCCCTGGGCCTTGAGCGCGCGGAAGCCTTGCGCGTCGGTCGGCAGGCCGCCGGCGCGGACCAGGCCTTCCTGGCGGACGATCTCGGCAATCTGGCGCAGGAACCACGGCTCGTAGCTGCAGGCGGCGTTGACCTCGTCGACGGTCAGGCCGTGGCGGAAGGCCTGGGCGATGACGCGCAGGCGATCGGGGGTCGGCACGCCCAGGGCGCGGATGACCGCGGCCTTGCCGGTGTCGGGATCATCGGCGCCGGCGATTTCGACCTCGTCGAAGCCGTTCAGGCCGGTTTCCAGGCCGCGCAGGGCCTTCTGGACGCTTTCCTTGAAGGTGCGGCCGATGGCCATCACTTCGCCGACCGACTTCATGGCGGTGGTCAGCAGGGGCTCCGAACCCGGATACTTCTCGAAGGCGAAGCGCGGGATCTTGGTGACCACGTAGTCGATCGACGGCTCGAACGAGGCCGGGGTCGCGCCGCCGGTGATGTCGTTCTTCAGTTCGTCCAGCGTGTAGCCGACGGCCAGGCGGGCGGCGACCTTGGCGATCGGGAAGCCGGTGGCCTTGGACGCCAGGGCCGACGAGCGCGAGACGCGCGGGTTCATCTCAATGACGACCATGCGGCCGTCCTTGGGGTTCAGGGCGAACTGGACGTTCGAGCCGCCGGTCTCGACGCCGATCTCGCGCAGCACGGCGATCGAGGCCGCGCGCATCCACTGGTATTCCTTGTCCGTCAGGGTCAGGGCCGGGGCGACGGTGATGCTGTCGCCGGTGTGGACGCCCATCGGGTCGATGTTCTCGATCGAGCAGACGATGATGCAGTTGTCCGCCGTGTCGCGGACCACTTCCATCTCGTATTCCTTCCAGCCGAGGACGCTTTCCTCGATCAGGACCTCGGTGGTCGGCGACAGGTCGAGGCCGCGTTCGACGATCTCCTCGAACTCCTCGATGTTGTAGGCGATGCCGCCGCCGGTGCCGGCCAGGGTGAAGGACGGGCGGATGATCGCCGGCAGGCCGACGAAGGCCAGGCCTTCGCGGGCCTCTTCCATGTTGTGGGCGGCCTTGGACTTGGGGCTCTCGAGGCCCAGCTTATCCATGGCGTCGCGGAACTTCTGGCGGTCCTCGGCCTTGTCGATGACCTCGGCCTTGGCGCCGATCATCTCGACGCCGAACTTCTTCAGGACGCCGGCTTCCTCGAGGGCGAGGGCGGTGTTCAGGGCCGTCTGGCCGCCCATGGTCGGCAGAAGGGCGTCGGGACGCTCCTTCTCGATGATCTTGGCGACCATGTCCGGGGTGATCGGCTCGATATAGGTCGCGTCGGCCACGTCCGGATCGGTCATGATCGTGGCCGGGTTCGAATTGACCAGGATGATGCGGTAGCCCTCGGCGCGCAGGGCCTTGCAGGCCTGGACGCCCGAATAGTCGAACTCGCAGGCCTGACCGATGACGATCGGGCCGGCGCCGATGATCAGGATCGAGGAGAGGTCCGTTCTTTTGGGCATCGTAAACTCGCGCGCAGAGACACGGTCGCGCACATCCGCGCGCCCGCTGCCGACCATCTTGCAGGTTAAGCCGCCCCTTTAGAGACGGAGTCAGGCGGGCGCAACCCCAAAGCCCAGGAGTCTGAAAAAGCGCTGTTAGCGGTGCAGCTTAGCGTCCGCTCTTGGCCGGCGGCGCGGGGACGAGCGGCGGCTCCGGCGGCGGGGCGGCGATGCTCCAGGCCCAGCCGGCGACGGCGCGGTCGTAGCCCATGTGGAACAGGGTCTTGCGGTTGCCGGCGGCGAAGTCGAGGCCCGAGGTGTCGGCCTCGGCCGCATCGGGAATGGCGCTGTAGAACAGCTGGCCGCCGTTGCGCTGGGCGAAGCCGGCGCTGGCGGCCAGGTGGGTGCGGATCAGGGCCTTGCTCATGGTCTGCCACGAGCGACCGACGATCGACAGGGCGCCGCCCTTGGTGAAGCCGAACGACCCGCCGACCTGGCCGTTGACGATGACGAAGATCCGGCCCGGGCGCGCCTCGCCCTTGTCAACGGTCCACAGCAGCAGGGATTCCGGGGCGACGAAGAACGGGATCGAGACGCCGCCGTCGACATGCATCTCCGACAGCCGCCGGCCGTGGCCCTCGACCTGGATCAGGGCGGGCGGGAAGACGCCGGGGATGCTGGCCGAGGCGACCAGCACGTCGCGGAACAGCTCGCGCGAGGCCTCGTCGTCCTTGGAGGCGATGGCGCCCATGTCCCAGATCACCGTCTCCTCGGTGTCGAGGTTGGTGGTGGCGATCAGCAGGCGGCGGCCGCGGCGGTGCTCGGCGGCGATGGCCTGCATCATGTTGGCGTCGGCGTACTTCTCGACCAGGCCGCGCAGGGCGCCGCTGTCGTAGAAGCTGGGATGGAACAGCACGCCCAGGCCGCGCGGCTGCAGGATGCGGTCGGCGGCGGGGCCGGTATAGACCTCGGTCAGGCGGTCGTCCCAGGTGGGGCCGAGGAAGGCGAAGGGGGCGGTGAGGGCGCCGGTCGAGACGCCGGTGACGATGTCGAACTCGGGCCGCTCGCCGGTCTTGGTCCAGCCGGTGACCACGCCGGCCCCATAGGCGCCGTTCGAGCCGCCGCCCGACAGGGCCAAGACGTCGAAGGTCTTCTGGCCCTTGGCGCGGGTGCGGGCGGCCTCGGCGAAGCGGATGCCGGCGGCGCTGTCGCTGGCGTTGAAACGGATGTCCGACAGGCCCTGCGGCGGCGGCCCGGCCAGGTCGCTGGCCTTGTAGGCGTCGCGCGAGATCGAGCCGCAGGCGGTCAGCGCCAGGAGCGCGAGGGCGGCGAGGAGAGGGCGAAGGCGACGCATGGCGAACCGGAAGGACGACGGGGCGAACCTAGGCGGGGCGCGTCGACGCGTCCACCGAATGGCGCCGTTAGGCAAAAGGGGACGCCAAAACGCAAAACGGGCCGGCGCAAGGCCGACCCGTTCCGAGGTGTCTCTGAAGACGGCTTAGACCGCTTGCAGTTGACCGGCCGACATCTTGCCGCTGCGACGGTCTTGTTCCAGCTCGTAGCTGACCTTTTGACCTTCGTTCAGCGAGCCCAGGCCGGCGCGCTCAACGGCCGAGATGTGCACGAACACGTCGTTGCCGCCGTCGTCCGGTTGAATGAAGCCGAAGCCCTTGGTGCCGTTGAACCATTTCACGGTGCCGATAGCCATTTGGGTAGTCCTTTAGTTCGTAGTTCAGGGCGTCACGCAGCACGTGCCGGAGACGATCAATTTCGTTGGAGGTCGGAGGGCTGGCTCGGCGCTTCTGAAAGAAGCATGGAGTAGCAGATCGAGCGGCAGCGAATTCGATAGGTGTTCTCGTAGAAGGTCTGTCCGCCCTTAGCAAGCGGAATATGGGTATTTTATTTTTTCACCTTCAAGCGTCACCTTCGCAGCACTTCGCGCGTTCTGGTTATCGACATCTCTGAATTTGAGTGGAGCGTGACCATGACGCTGATCGATCGCATTCCCGCGCTGAAGGATGCCGAACTGGCGCAACTGCTGAGCAACGTGCGGCGGCTGGACGTCAGCGGCACGCCGGACGAACGCCGCCAGGCGGCCGAAGTTGCGCCCTATCTCGAGCGCGAGGCCTCTCGCCGCCGCGAGAAGGTGCTGATGTCGCGTCGCGCGGCGACGGCGCGCTTCTAAAAGCGCTACGGCAACAGCGCGTTGCTGAAACGGAACCTTCGCCGAAGAAATCGCCTTGATCAGGTCGCTATTGAGAGTCACTCTCAATAGCGACCTTGAGTCCTGGAGGCGATCATGGTGTTGCGGATGACGGGTACCCGCTGGCTGGCCCTGATGATGCAGGCCGAACGGTGCGGCGGCGACGAACGCCCCGACAGCGAATGGCTTCTGCACGGCCCGTCCGAGGAAGACGACGGCGAGGAAATCCTGCCCGCGGAGTAGGGCGGCTACTTCTCCTCGTAAGCCAAGGCGCGTCCGAAGAACGGCAGGGCTCTCGTCTCGACGCGGCCGCCTTGCGTCCAGTGCCGCTCGCCCCACCACCCGCGATATTCTTCGGCCTCGTTGGCGACCCCTAATTCCTCGAGCAGGCCCGCGAAGGCGCGGTTGGCGACCACGTGGTCGGCGTTGCCGTCGAAGCGACCCCAGTCGAACATCAGGCCCCTCAGCGCCTTCAGTTCGCTCGCATGGGCCGGCAGCAGGCGGTCCAGCAGGAAGGCGTTCTGCAGCCTGGCGGTGAGGACCGGATCGGTCGCCAGGCTCGCGCCGCGGCCGCTGGCCGGAAAGTCGACATGGAAAGGCGGCTTGCCGGGATGGGGCAGGAAGGCCTGGTACATGCCCAGGAACACCCGCGAGAAACCGTCGTCGCCCAGGTCGTCCAGGCTCTTGGCGGCCGCCAGGCGCTCGAAGTTCGGGCGCGAATTCATGGTCTGCAGGCCCACGCCCGTGCCGACCGGATGCAGGGCGTAGACGGCGCCGAACACGCCCGGCGCCAGCATGGCCGTGCGGATCGCGCCGTAGCCGCCCATGCGGTCGCCTAGCAGGCCGCGCGAGTCCGGACGGGGCAGGGTGCGAAAGCGGCCGTCGACGGCGGCGACGAGGTCCTGGGCCAGGAAACCCGTCCAGTCGCCCGTGACCGGCGAGGTGGCGTAGAACGAGCTGCCGGCCGGAGTGGAGAAGTCGGCCGAGACCAGGATCAGCGGCGGAACCGTTCCCTCGGCGATGGCGCGGTCGAGCACGGCCTTTGCGCCGTCGCGGTCGAAGATCGCGCGCTGGTCGTCGAACAGGTTGGGCAGGAAATAGACGACCGGATAGCGCCGGCGTCCGGCCTCGTAGCCGTCGGGCAGGTAGGCGATGGCCTTGCGGATCGCGGTGACACCGGCCTGGTTGCCGTCGAAGCGCCTGGAGGCGATCTCGAAATCGACCAGCCGGCCCTCGGCCCGCGCGGCTACGGGCGCGACGAGCAGGAGAAGCAGGAACACCGCACGCCACAGCAAGCCAAGCATAGCCGAGCCCCCGCCTTCGAACGTCGAAGAATGATGTTCGCTCTATGCGTGTGTCGAATTTGCGGCGACGCTAAGGGCGCGCCTAGGTCAGGGCCTTGCGAGCGGCTTCCCAGTACTGGGCGCCGGTGATCAGGGTGACCACGGCGGCCAGCCACAGCAGGCCGTGGGTGACCAGCGAGGCCGGGCCGACGATCGCCGGATCCTGCGGCAGGTCGAACGCGCCCCAGGACACCACGACCAGCTCGGCGCCGATGGCGACCAGTTGCAGCGTGGTCTTCCACTTGGCCAGCAGGGTGACGGGCAGCTTGATGCCCTTGCCCGCGCCGACCTCGCGCAGGGCGCTGACGGCGAACTCGCGGAACAGGATCAGGCCGGCCGGCAGGATGACCAGCGGGTCGGGGCGCAGGGCCATCAGGCCCAGCAGGGCGCCGCAGACCAGGATCTTGTCGCCGATCGGATCGAGGATCGCGCCCCAGATGCTGACGGCGTCGAGCTTGCGGGCCAGCCAGCCGTCGAAGAAGTCGGTGATCGCCGCCACTACGAACGCCCAGAACGCCCAGCGCTGCAGCGAGAACTGCTGGTCGGCGGTCAATTGCTCGCTGAACCACGGCACGCCGCCGGCGGCGGCCGCCAGGGCGACGAACATGAACAGCGCGATGACCAGGCGCGCGGAGGTCAGGATGTTGGGCAGGGCTTTCATGGCCCCGGTTCTAACGCATGAGATCGGGCGATGGATATGTTTCCTGTCCGACTTTGCGCGCGGGCGATCTCGGCTTGGCGGCGTCGAGGCGCTGTTTGCGCAACGCCAGAGGCTCGGAAGCCAAATTCCTTGAAAGGAAATGGCGTGCATGGGCCGTAAAGCTGGTTGAACGGGGTTGTTTTTCTCTGTGAAGGTTGACGCAGGGCGCTTCCACGGCCAAGCCATGCGCCTGATTTTCGAGGGAAGCGTCATGAGCGGCGTCGACAACAATCCCGGCGGGCCGTCGAGCCGTCGCGTGCTGCTGGCCAGCCTGGTCGGCACGGCGGTGGAGTTCTACGACTTCTACATCTACGCCACGGCCGCCTCGCTGGTGTTCGGGCCGCTGTTCTTCCCGTCGCACTCGCCGTCGATGCAGCTGCTGGCCTCCTACGCCAGCCTGGCGGTGGCCTTCTTCGCACGGCCGGTCGGGGCGATCGCCTTCGGCCATTTCGGCGACCGCATCGGCCGCAAGTCGACTCTGGTGGCGTCGCTGATGCTGATGGGCGGCTCGACCCTGCTGATCGCCTTCCTGCCGACCTACCAGATGGCCGGCTGGCTGGCGCCGGCGCTGCTGTGCCTGCTGCGTTTCGGCCAGGGCTTCGGCCTGGGCGGCGAGTGGGGCGGGGCGGCGCTGCTGGCCGTCGAGAACGCGCCTCCCGGCTGGAAGGCCCGGTTCGGCATGTTCCCGCAGCTGGGCGCGCCGGTCGGCTTCATCGCCGCCAACGGCCTGTTCCTGATCCTGGGCCTGCTGCTCAGCCCCGAACAGTTCGAGGCCTGGGGCTGGCGCCTGCCGTTCCTGGCCAGCGCCGTGCTGGTGGGCCTGGGGCTGTGGGTGCGGCTGAAGCTGACCGAGACCCCGGCCTTCGCCGCCGCCCTGGCCCACGAGCCGCCGCCGGCCGTGCCCCTGGCCGAGCTGGTCCGCAAGCACTGGAAGGAGACCCTGGGCGGCACCTTCGCCGTGGTCTGCTGTTTCGCGCTGTTCTACCTGACCACGGCCTTCGCGCTCGGCTACGGGTCCAAGACCCTGGGCTACGACCGCCAGCTGTTCCTGGGCGTGCAGCTGTTCGCCATCCTGTTCATGGCCGCCGGCATCGTCGCCTCTGGCTACTGGTCGGACGCCACGACCCCGCGCCGCGTGCTGATGGCCGGCTGCGCCATGACCGTGGCGGCCGGGGCGCTGCTGCCGGTGATGATGGGCGCCGGCTCGCTGGCCCTGATCTGCGCCTTCCTGTCGCTGGCCCTGTTCGCCATGGGCTTCGTCTACGGCCCGCTGGGCTCGTGGCTGCCCGAGCTGTTCCCGGCCCGGGTGCGCTATACCGGCGCCTCGATGGCCTTCAACGTCGGCGGCATCATCGGCGGCGGGCTGACGCCGATGGCGGCCACGGCCCTGGCCGCGCATGGCGGCCTGGTGCCGGTGGGGGTCTATCTGGCGGCCGCGGCGGCCATCAGCTTCGTCGCCCTGATCCTGCTGAAGCCGCGCGCCTGACGCGACTGTCGGGGATAACGGCGGTTTCTTAGCGGGTGACAGCGGCGCCACATGGCGTAAGGTCGCGTCATCCGGGACCGGGCGGGAGACGACCATGGCGGAGAGGTTGGACGGGCTGAGCGGAACGATGGTCCGCAACCTTCGTCCGGCCGCCGCGTAACACCCTCCATGGCATCGACGCCCCCCGATGCGCCCGCGCCCGGCGCACCCGCGTCAAACCGGCGAGCCCTGCGCGGTTCGGTCCGCGGCTTCCTGGTGCTGCTGACCATCAGCCTGCTGATCCCGGCCCTGGTCGCCACGGCCCTGCTGCTGGAGCGGGCCAATCGCCAGAACCGCGACCAGCTGGAAGAGCAGCTGATGGCGACGGCCCGGGCGCTGTCGGGGGCGGTCGACCGCCAGGTGGCCGAGGGGGTGGCTGTGGCCGAGACCCTGGCCACAGACCAGGCCCTGCTGAACGGCGACTGGGGCGGATTTTACACTCGCGCCAAGCGAACCACGGCCAACCGCCCCGGCTGGATCGTGGTCGCCAGCCTCGACGGCCAGCAGATGGTCAACACCCTGGTGCCGTGGGGCGCGCCGCTGCCCACGACGCCGCCCACGCAGGACATGGTCCAGCAGCGCGAGACCGGCCGCACCCTGGTCTCGGACCTGCGCATGGGGGCGATGGCCAAGCGTTATGTGATCACCGTCGGGGCGCCGGTGCAGATCAAGGGCAAGGCCTATGTGGTGACCTATGTGGTCGAGTCCGCCAGCTTCGCTTCGGTGTTCCGTCAGCAGCGCGCGCCCGAGCGCTGGGTGGCCACCATCCTCGACAATCAGCGCAAGGTGATCGCCCGCTCGGTGCGCAACGAGCGCTGGACCGGCGCGACGGCCTCGCCGGACATGGCCCGCAACCTGGCCCGGTCCAGCGAGGGCGTGAACAAGAGCGTCTCGCTGGAGAACGTGAAGACGCTGGTGGCCTACACGCGCTCGCCGCGCACCGGCTGGACGCTGGTGGTGGCCATCCCGCGCGCCGAGGCGGCCCGCGCCGGCGTTTCGCTGGCCCTGGGGACGGCGACGGTGTTCCCCTTCCTGCTGCTGCTGGGCATCGGCCTGGCGCTGTTCTTCGCCAACCGGGTCAATCGCGAGGTGGCGGGGCTGGTCGAGGACGCGGCGACGATCGGCGAGGGGCGGCCCCTGTCGGCCGGGCGTGGCGACGGCCTGGCCGAGATCGCCGCGGTACGCGAAGCCCTGGTCGCCGCCTCGCGCGAGTTGGAAGCCCGCGAGGCCCGCCAGGCGGTGATGATCAACGAGCTGAATCACCGGGTGAAGAACAACCTGGCCACGGTGCAGTCCCTGGCCCGCCAGACTTTCGCCAAGCTCGACGCCGAGCAGGTGCGGATCTTCACCGAGCGGCTAGTGGCCTTCTCGGCCGCCCACGACCTCCTGACCCGCACCGGCTGGACCGAGGCCGACCTGATCGATGTGGTCGCCACCTGCGTGCGGGCCCATGGCGACCGCATCGACGCGGCCGGACCCAGCGTGGCCTTGAGCCCGCACGTGGCGGTGTCGCTGTCGATGGTGCTGCATGAGCTGGCCACCAACAGCGCCAAGTACGGCGGGCTGTCGGCGCCTGACGGGCGCGTGGCCCTGCGCTGGAGCCTCGACGAGGAGGCGCGGCAGCTGCGTCTGACCTGGATCGAGAGCGGCGGGCCGGCGGTCAGCGAGCCGAGCACCTTCGGTTTCGGCGCCCGGTTGATCGAGAACCTGACCCAGCGTGAGCTGAAGGGCCGCTCGCGGTTCGACTTCCGGCCCGAGGGCCTGTGTTTCGAGGCCTGGCTGCCGCTGGCCTCGGTGCAGCGCTGGCGCAACGATTTCTGAGGGGTTGGCGCGACAAGGCTGTACCCCGTCGCGCCGCCGCTCTTCTAGAGCGCCTGCTCGATCCAGCCCGTCCCGGAGGTCGGGAGGCCCTGGAACGTGCCCTCGGCCGAAGCCACGCCCTCGTAGATCGACCCCTTCGGCAGAATGGGGAACTCCTGGTCCGGCATCAGGGCCTTGAAGTTCAGCGCCGCGTCGAAGCTGGCGATGTCGAGGTGGTAGTCGAGATAGTAGGTCACCCCCGAGGCCGGGCTGATCCAGGGGCGGTCGGCGGTCATGACGCCCGCCACCAGGTACATCTGTCCCTGCGGGTCTTGCAGGGTGACCTCGCAGGCGACCGGCTCGCCCGGCTTGGGCAGCTTGTTGGCGGCCGACAGGACGTAGTGGTTCGACAGCGTCCAGCCGTTCTCCAGCTGGGCGTTCTGCAGCAGCCACTTCACCGGATTGGCGGCGCTGCCGAAGAAGCCGTACTCGTGATCCATCCAGGTCTTGCCGGTGACCGCGATGGTCTCGCCGTCGATGGTGATCGTGCCGGCGGCGGCGACATTGGTCAGCGAGTAGTAGTAGTTGCCGGTCTGCAGGTGCGAGCCCCAGGCCGGCGGCAGGATCTGGCTGACGCCGGTGCCCCAGACCAGGAAGGGATCGCCCTTCTGCGACAGGGTCAGGTCGAACACCACCTCGGTTCCGATGGCCTGGTCGGTCAGCTTGGAGACCACGGCCATGTTCTGGGTCGGGTCGCCCCAGGCCGCGTCCATGGTGATGAAGGTATGGACGGCCATGGCCGTGGCGCCCGAGCCCTTGCCGGTGGGGTCGGTGATGGTGACGGTCGGCAGGGCGGTGTAGCCGCGCCCCGGATTGGTGACCTGGATCGCGGCGACCGCGCCGTCGACCACGATGGGATAGGCGATCGCCTGCGAGCCGCCGCCGCCGGAGACCGTGACGACGGTGAACAGCGGGTCGTAGCCCGAGCCGGGGTTGGTCACCTTGACCGCGGTGAACTGGCTGCTGGGGTCGCCCAGGCCCACGTGCCAGTCGCGATTGACGTCGTGCTCGGCCCAGGTCGTCGGATCATAGCCGGCCGGCGGATTGTAGGTGGTGGTGGCCTGGTAGTGCTTCTGGTTCTGCACGTCGGTCAGCATGATCTGCGAGAAGCCGAAGGCGGGCGCGCGGCCCGGGAACGAAGCGGCGTTGATCTCGAAGCCGAACACCCGCTCGCCGGCCTTCAGCGTGCCGATGTGCCACCACCATTCGGTCGGGGCGTCGCGGTGCAGGTAGTGGTCCGCCGGCAGGTGGATCACCGACTTTTCGCGCGGGATCGGCGCCGGGGCCTGGGTGTCGGCGCAGGCGAGGGCGAGCGGGCGCGCGAGGCCGCGACCCCGCAGGAACGGAAGAGCTGTCATGGCGATGTTTCCCCCAAACGACTCCGGTGCGGCGCGCCCGTTGCGCGCTGCATGTCAGGTTGCGATCATTTCCAGAGTGGCCGGAGGTTGCGTTCGGCGACCGGTGTTGTCAATCGGCCATGCGGCCAGGACAGCGCTTGCGAAAAGGGGTCAGCCCTTGCGGAAGAAGGCGTGGATGCGCTCGGCCAGGGCCTGGCTGACGCCGTCGACCTTGACCAGGTCCTCGACGCTGGCCCGGCTGACGCCCTTGGCCGAGCCGAAGGCGTGCAGCAAGGCTTTCTTGCGACCGGGACCGACGCCCTCGATCTCGTCGAGGGGGTTCTTCTTCAGGTCCATGCTGCGACGGGTGCGGTGAGCGCCAATGGCGAAGCGGTGGGCCTCGTCGCGCAGGCGTTGCAGATAATACAGAACCGGCGACTTGGGCTCGAGCATGAACGGCGTCTGGCCGGGGACGAAGAACCGCTCCAGCCCCGCGTCGCGGTCCGGCCCCTTGGCGACGCCGATCACGGTGATGTCGTCGACGCCCAGGTCGGCCATGACCTCCAGCGCCGCGTCGAGCTGGCCCTTGCCGCCGTCGACCAGGACGAGGTCGGGGCGGGCGCTGTCGTCGCCTTCCTCCTCTTCCTTGACCAGGCGGGCGAAGCGGCGGCGCAGCACCTCCTTCATCATGCCGTAGTCGTCGCCGGGGGTGAGCTCGGTGCTCTTGATGTTGAACTTGCGGTACTGGCCCTTCATGAAGCCGTCCGGCCCGGCCACGATCATGCCGCCGACGGCATTGGTGCCCTGGATGTGGCTGTTGTCGTAGACCTCGATCCGTTCGGGCGGGGCCTCCAGCTTGAAGGCCTCGGCGACGCCGGCCAGCAGCTTGGTCTGGGCCGAGCCCTCGGCCATCTTGCGGCCCAGCGCCTCGCGCGCATTGGTCAGGGCGTGGCCCACCAGGTCGGCCTTCTCGCCGCGTTTCGGGACGACGATCTCGACCTTGCGGCCGCTCTTGAGGGCGAAGGCTTCGCTCAGCAGGTCGGCTTCGGCCGGCTGGACGTTGGTGAGGATCAGGCGGGGGATCGGCTTGCCGTCGTAGAACTGGCCCAGGAAGGCGGTGAGGATCCGCTGCTCCTCGGTAGTGCTCTCGTCGTCGGACTCGTCGGCGGCGCCGGCGACGCGCGGGAAATAGGCGTGGTTGCCCCAGTTCTGGCCGGCCCGGAAGAAGAACACCTGCACGCAGGCCTGGCCGCCCTCGACGTGCAGGGCGACGACGTCGGCCTCGTCGACGGTCTCGGGGTTGATCTGGCTTTCCTGAGCGACGGCGGCCAGGGCGCGGATACGGTCGCGCAGGCGGGCTGCGCGCTCGAACTCCAGGTCCTCGGCGGCGGCTTCCATCTCCTTGGCCATGGTCGCCATCACCGCGCGGGACTTGCCGCGCAGGAAGGCCTCGGCCTGGTCGACCAGAGCGCCGTAGTCTTCGAGGCTGACCAGGCCCGTGCAGGGGGCGGCGCAGCGCTTGATCTGGTGCAGCATGCAGGGCCGGTCGCGCGTCTCGTAGACGCTGTCGCTGCACGAGCGCAGCAGGAAGGCCTTCTGCAGGGTGTTGAGCGTGCGGTTCACCGCCCAGGCGCTGGCGAAGGGCCCGAAATAGTCGCCCTTGAGGGTGTGGGCGCCGCGGTGCTTGCGCAGTTGGGCGGCGTCATGGTCGCGGCGGATGACGATCTCGGGAAAGCTCTTGTCGTCGCGCAGCAGCACGTTGAAGCGCGGCTTCAGCTGCTTGATCAGGTTGATCTCGAGCAGCAGGGCGTCGGCTTCGGTGCGGGTGGTGACGAACTCCATGGCCCGCGTGGCGTCAACCATGTGGGCGATGCGGTTGGTGTGGAAGCGGCCCTGGGCGTATTGCACCACGCGCTTCTTCAGGCTCTTGGCCTTGCCGACATAGAGCACCTCGTCGGCGTCGCCGATCATCCGGTAGACGCCGGGCGCGTCGGGCAGACGCGTGACCTCATCCTTGATCAGGGCGGCGCCGGAGAGGCGAGGGGAGGCGTCGATGTCGGTGGTGGTGTCGGTCACGGGGTAGATATAGGCGAGTCCGGAGGAGTCAGCGATCTTCGAGGCTGTGTCGGATACGCAGGATCACGATCGCATCGCCGTGGACCTGATATTGAATGACGTACTGGTTCGAGTGGAAGACGACGTAGTGCTCGCGATAGCGGCCTGTACGATTGGCGGAGCTGCGCTCCGGAAAGTCGATCAGCCCGTTGATTGCGGCCTCCAATTCCAGACCAAGGCCGCGCGCGTAGGGTAAGCCACGCTCGATGAGCCAAGCTTCAAGCCTGTTGACGTCCGTGTTGGCAGGTTCGGTGAATACGATCCGGCGCACGAGTCAGCGGGGTTGGCCGAAGTTCCGCAGGCGCGCCTGCACCTGCTCCCAGGGAACGCCGCCAGTCTTCAGCGCTTCTTCCGCGATGCGATCGAGTTCGTCGGCATAGGCCTCCGCGTCCTCCCCGAAGCCGTTGTCACGCGCAACGCGAGGCGGCGCGCCGTTCCACGAGGTTTCGGCCTCTTCGAGGCCGGGCCGTTCTGTGGCGCGCCATAAAATATCCAGCGCATACGCCTCAACGCTCTGACCCGCCGCGTCCGCGAGGACTCGCAGGCGTTCGGCGCGCGCCGCGTCGATCTTGAGGATGAATTCGCCATCGGCCATGTTGCCATGATGTTCCAATAGCGGTTTGTCGTCAATCGCACGGGGCTGTATGACCCCGCCCATGACCACCCGCTCTCTCTTCGTCACCCCGCTCTATGAAGCCAGCCTCGCCGGCGAGAAGGGCTTCGACGCCTTCATCGACGAGCTGCACGACGCCTGCATCGCCGTGGCCGAGGACGACGAGGCCGGCCAGGCCTGGGCCGAGAAGAAGGGCTATCTGGGCTACACCTCCTACGCCTCGCTCGACGACCTGCCGCAGCGCGACAGCCTGTTCGCCGACCTGAAGAAGAAGCTCGACAAGCATGCGGCGGCCTTCGCCAAGGAGCTTGGCTTCGACCTGGCCGGCGGCAAGCTGGTGATGGACAGCTTCTGGATCAACATCCTCGATCCCGGCGGCCAGCACACCGGCCATATCCACCCGCACAGCGTCATCTCCGGCACGGTCTATGTGACCATCCCGCCGGAGGCTTCGGCCCTGAAGTTCGAGGACCCGCGCCTGCCGATGATGATGGCCGCGCCGACCCGCGAAGAGGGCGCGCCCGAGAGCCTGCAGCCCTTCGTCTACGTCCAGCCCGAACCGGGCACGATCCTGATGTGGGAGAGCTGGCTGCGCCACGAGGTGACGCCCAACCAGGCCGAGGAGCAGCGGATCAGCATCAGCTTCAACTACGCCTGGCGTTGAAGCGCTAAACCTGTGCGAAAGCGCACAAAAATAATGACTTCAAGTTTAGTATCGCAAGGGTAGTATATTCCCTGGGGTTGTGAACTCGGGGAGGCTGAAATGCGCTATATGCGTAGGTGTTGGAGCGTGCGTGGACGGCTGCTGGCCGGGCTCGCGGGCGTGGCCTTGGCTGCGGCGGCTGGGAGCGCGGCGGCTCAGGACCGGATCGTCGACAATCCCCGAGTGCTTGGCGCGCCGCTGCCCTCGGCCGGGCTCGAGGCGGCCGCGCCGCCGCCGCCCCTGGCCCTGACCGGCACGGCCTCGAAGGACAAGAGCTACGTCATAGCCCCGGCGACCACGCCCGACACGGGCGACCGCCGGCTGAACCTGAACGTGGTCTATACAGACGGCCAGCTCTACAACCCGGCCAACGGGCGCAACGACAAGGTTCACCTGCGCAGCTACAACGGCGCCGACGTGTCGGCGACCACGCCCTATGTGGCGCCGACCATCCTCGTGCGGCCGGGCGACACCGTGCGGGTGGCGCTGGACAACAAGCTGCCGGCCGATCCCAGCTGCACCGATCCCAACTGGCTGATCAACGTGCCGCACTGCTACAACGGCACCAATCTGCACAGCCACGGCCTGTGGGTCAGCCCGACGGGCAACAGCGACAACGTGCTGCTGTCGATCAATCCCGGGGTGCAGTTCGAGTACGAATACAACATCCCGCGCGACCATCCGGCCGGCACCTTCTGGTACCACACCCACCGCCACGGCTCGACCGCGCTGCAGGTCTCCAGCGGCATGGCCGGGGCCCTGGTCATCAAGGGCGACCGCAAGCCGACCCCGAAGACCAACGGCGATCTCGACACCCTGCTCTACAAGGGCTCGTCGCCGATCCCCGAGAAGCTGCTGGTGTTCCAGCAGATCCAGTACGCCTGCCTCGACGCCAACGGCAACATCAAGGTTCGCGAAGACGCCAAGGGCAATGTGGTCGAGTGGGTCTGCGATCCCGGCGACACCGGCGTCATCGAGTTCTACAGCGACGCCAACGGCAACGGCTTCGGGCCGGGCAGCTGGGGGCAGTCGGGCCGCTACACCAGCATCAACGGCCAGGTGCTGGCAACCCTGCCGGCCAAGGCGGGCGAGCTGGCCCGCTGGCGGATGATCCACGCCGGGGTGCGCGACACCATCTCGCTGCAGTTCGTGAAGATGGCCCAGGGCGGGGCCGAGGCCCTGGAGCGCCTGGCCGCCGCCGACGGCGAGAAGTTCCGCGAAACCTACTGCGTCGGCGACCCGGTGCCGTTCTACATCGTCGCCGACGACGGGTTGACCGACGCCCAGGCCCGCAAGACCGTCGTCGCCACTCTGCAACCCGGCTATCGCAACGACCTGCTGGTCGTGTTTCCGAAGGCCGGCAACTACTGCATGCTCGACGCCGACAGTTCGCTGGCCGGCTCGGTCAACAACGTTCCGGTCGGCACCCGCCTGCTCGGCAAGGTCGCCGTCGCGCCGGGGCAAGAGGTGGCCGACATCCCCGCCTTCGTCACCAAGGAGCTGGTGGCCGCCGCCAACACCCAGATGCCGGCCGATGTGCGCGCCAGCGTCGTGGCCGACCTGCAGGCGGGGCTGAAGCTGACCCGCTTCGTGCCGCACCCGACGATCTCGGACGCCGAGGTCAAGGGCCAGCCGGTCGAGAAGGTGCTCTTCAACATCGCCATCCCGGGCCAGAACACCAACATGCCGGTGCAGTTCGAAGTCGGCTCGCAGGACTATGCGCCGCGCCCCTACGCCCCCGACCGCGTCGACCGCACCCTGGTGCTGGGTACGGCCCAGGAGTGGGAGCTGAAGTCGGAATTCGTCAGCCACCCGTTCCACATCCACGTGAACCCGTTCCAGATCGTCAAGATCCTGGATCCCGACGGCAAGGACGTCAGCGAGCCCGGCGCCAAGGACACGTTCGGCATCGGCGGCGACGATCCGCAATATCCGGGCCTGAAGGGCGTCTGGAAGGACACCCTGTGGGTCAAGAGCGCCCAGAAGGTGAAGAACGGACCCTACTTCCCCTACACCCTGGTCGTGCGCACCCGCTACCAGCGCTACATCGGCGAGTACGTCCTGCACTGCCACATCCTCGACCACGAGGACCAGGGCATGATGCAGAACGTCCAGATCGTGCTGCCCGACGGCGCCGGCGGCGTCTCGCACGGCCACCACTGACTTCGTGTCCCAAGTCCCCCGGCGCGACCGATCGCGCCGGGGGCGATCCCTTTCCCGTTTTCGAGAGCCTCGCCATGACCCACGACCCGATCGCCGGTCCGTATTCGCCCCTGCTTCCCTCGCGCCGCGCTCTTATGGCGGCGGGCGGCGCCGCCGCGCTCGGCGCTCTGACGGCGGGGCAGGGGCAGGCCCAGCCGGCCGCCCCGACCAAGGCCCGCTGGCGGCGCTGGAACGTCGCCAGCCCGCAGGGCCAGAAGGCCCTGGCCAGCTACGCCAAGGCGGTCAAGATCATGCTGGCCCTGCCGCCGGAAGATCCCAATAACTGGTACAACCACGCCCTGACCCACACGGTCGACTGCCCGCACGGCAACTGGTGGTTCGTGGTCTGGCACCGCGGCTATGTCGGCTATTTCGAGCAGGTCGTGCGCAAGATCAGCGGCGACAACGATTTCGCCTTCCCCTACTGGGACTGGACGGCCAGTCCGCAGGTGCCGGCGCAGATGTTCCAGGGGGTGCTGAACCCCAACGACGCCGCCTACATCCAGAGCCTGGACGCCTTCAACAAGGCCTTCGGCCCGGTGCTGGAGACGTTCTGGGCGGGTCTGACCGGGGCCCAGACCCAGCAGTTGCTGATCCGCGGCCTGCGCTTCCCGGCCGACCTGCTGTTCGACATCGGGCCCAAGGGCGGGCCGATGTTCTTCGCGCCGCCCAACGCCCGCGGCTCGACCCAGCAGAACCCCGGCTTCGACGGCGTGACCAGCCGGGCGGTGTCGCCGTGGATGCTCGACAACGCCCTGTCGCCGCGCGACTTCATCGGCTTCGCCAGCCCCAAGTCGCAGTTCCACAGCAGCATCACCGGCTTCGGGGTGATGGAAGGCCAGCCGCACAACAAGGTGCACAACTGCGTGGGCGGCATCTGGACCGACGCCAAGGGCAACACGACCTATGGCGACGGCCTGATGCAGTCGAACCTGTCGCCGGTCGACCCACTGTTCTTCCTGCACCACGCCAATATCGACCGCATCTGGGACCTCTGGACCCGCAAGCAGCAGGGCTACGGCTATCCGACCCTGCCGGACGACAACAAGAGCTACCTCAACCCGCGCGGCGACCTCGGCCAATGGCGGGCCGAGCCGTTCCTGTTCTTCCACGACGTCAACGGCCAGCTGGTGACCGGCGACAAGGCCCTGGCCGGCGCCTACGAGACCATCGGAACCTTCGACTACGACTACCAGCCCGGCTCGGGCGAGAACGTCGTGCCGCCGACGGGGACCACGAAGCTGAAGGCCGGCAAGCCCGCGCCGGCGACCAAGTACGCCGCCAAGCTGAAGACGCCGGGGGCGGCCAGCCTGGCCGCCGGCGACGTCGCCGTGCCGGCCGCCGTCCTGGCCGCGGCGGCCAAGCCGGGCGGGACCAGCCTGCTGGCCACTATCACCATCGACCTGCCGCCCTTCGAGCACGCCAACGACCTGGCGGTGGTGGTCAATACCCCCGAGGGCGAGGCCGTGGGTCTCGACTCGCCGGGCTTCGTGACGACCCTGTCGATGTTCGGCCGCCACCTGGTGACCCGGCCGGTCAGCTTCACCGTGCCGCTGTCGCCGCCGCTGGCCGCCGTGGCCAAGGCCAAGGGGCTGTCGGCCGCCGCGCCGCCGTCCGGCCTCAGCATCCGGCTGGTGCGCTTGGGGAGCAAGCCGCTGCTGTCGGCCGCCGCCGCGCCGCACGCCCACCACGCCGACGCTGGCGCGACCACGGCCGTGCCGCAGGTGCTGGACATCGTCGTGCACGCCCAGTGACGGGCGGAAGGTCGAAGATCTGAAAGGGAGGACGCCCGATGGCGATCGCCGGCAAGTGGACCTATCGCAGCTACCTGAACAATCCCGAGCTGGTGGACGGCAACGCCCAGACAGCGCTCAGCCTGATCTTCGGCGAGGGGGTGTTCACCTTCGAGACCCCGACCCCGGAGACGATCATCGGCACGCTCGACATGGGCGGCGGCTATGTTCTGGACCTGAAGGGCAAGATCATCGGCGACTGCGACGGGCCGGTCACCCTGGTCATCGACGGCTACGGCCGTGACGGCACGCCGACGGCGGGCTGGGAGTACGACTATCACGCCTGGCCGGGCTACGAGTGGCCCGACGCCGTCGACCAGGTGCCGTCGCTGCTGGGCACGACGGTCCGCGCCAAGCCGCACAACGGCGAGCCGGCCGGGGTGACGGCGTCGTTCATCGCGGTGCGGCAGTGAGCGACCCGCGCATCCTGCCCGCCGCCGCGCCGGCGTCGCCGCCGTTCACGGTGGGCATCGTGCTCTATCCGGGCGTCGACATCCTCGACGTCGCCGGTCCGCACGAGGTGTTCGGCTTCTTCGACGGCTCGGTGATCGACCGCACGATCCAGGTCGCCACCGTGGCGGCCACCACCCAGCCGATCCCGACCTCGGGGCCGCTGAAGGTCGTGGCGCAGTACGACTTCTACAGCAGCCCGCACATCGATCTGCTGTTCGTGCCGGGCGGCGGCAACGGCCTGCAGGACGCCATCGGCGACACGGCCCTGCTCGACTTCCTCAAGCAGCGAGCGCCGGAGGCGCGCTATGTGGTCTCGGTCTGCACCGGCGGCCTGATCCTGGCCTCGGCCGGGCTGCTGGACGGTTATCAGGCGACGACCCACTGGGCCTTCATCGACTGCCTGAAGCTGTTTCCGACGGTGACCGTCGTGAACGGCTGCCCGCGCTGGTACAAGGACCGCAACCGCATCACCGGCGGCGGCATCTCGTCGTCGGTCGACGAGTCGCTGTTCATGGTCCAGACCATCGTCACCGACCTGGCCGGCGGGCCCGACGCCGCCGACAAGGCCGCGCTGGCGGCTCAGAAGGTGCAGCTGTCGATCCAGTACCATCCCGACCCGCCGTTCCCGGGCGGCGATCCGTGCTCGGTGGCCTACGACGTCTTCGAGCCGGTCAACGCCGGCATGACTGGCTTCCGCGGCGCGCTCGACGCGGCGATCGAGGCGCGGCTGCATCCTGCAAAGGTTACGGTGGAAGCGTGACTCCCTTCTCCCGTCATCCCGGCCGAAGCGCAGCGTAGAGCCGGCGACCCAGGGGCGGCCGCACTGCGCCGGCCAGCGCCATCGTCGCCAGCCAATTTTGTGCGCCGGCCTCTGGGTCCCAGATAACGGCTTCGCCGTTTCCGGGATGACGAGCTTGGTGAGCGCGAGGCGGCATCCCACCCGCGCACATTGTCGCAAATCGGCCTTTTGCGGGACGACGGGCCTTGCCCTGGCTATGGTCGCGACCAAATTGCGCTGGTAAGGCTCGCTTCGAGTCGCTTCCTCGCCTTTTCGGTCCCGCCTTCGTCGCCTTGCGCGGCGCGTTCGAGTTTTCCCCATGCAGCCGCCGGTCAAAGCCATCATCCTCAGCGCCGGGCAGGGCAAGCGCCTGTCGCCGCTGACCGACACCCGGCCCAAGTGCCTGGTCGAGCTGTCGGGCCGTTCGGTGCTGGAATGGCAGATCCGCCACCTGCACCAGGCCGGCGTCACCGAGGTGGTGGTCGTCACCGGCTTCGCCGCCGACTTGGTCGAGGCCGAGCTGGCCCATCTGCGCCTGCCGGGCCTGACCCTGCGCACCCTGTTCAACCCGTTCTACAGCGTCAGCGACAACCTGGCCTCGGTGTGGATGGCGCGCGGCGAGATGCAGGGGACCTTCCTGCTGCTGAACGGCGACACCCTGTTCGAGCCGGCCATCGCCGAGCGCCTGCTGACCGCGCCGTCGGCCCCGATCACCGTCACCATCGACCGCAAGGCCGGCGGCTACGACGCCGACGACATGAAGGTGCGCACCGAGGGCGACGCCCTGCGCGAGATCGGCAAGACCATCACCGCCTACGACGCCGAGTCGATCGGCTTCCTGCGCTTCGAGCCCGAGGGCGCGGCGCTGTTCACCGACATCGTCGAGCGTTCGCTGCGCACGCCCGAAGGCCTGCGCCGCTGGTACCTGTCGGCCATCGACCAGATCGCCCGCGCTCACGACGCCGTGGCCGTGCGCTTGATCGAGGGCCTGGACTGGGCCGAGATGGACTTCCCCGAAGACCTGCCCAAAAACCGCGAGCTGGCGGAAGCCTGGGCGGCGGCCGAGGCGACGCCGGCCTGAGCGGCCTCAGCGGGCGGAAACGGTCGTCGTCACCCGCACGCCCAGCTGGTTGGCCACCGGCCGCTCGCGACCGGGCACGCCGGTGTGGATCGGCGAGTTCAGCACGCGCGGGCGGCCGAAACCGTCGTCCACGGCCAGGGTGGTCGAGCCGCCGCCGTCCAGGTTGATGGCGTCGGCCGCGCCCAGGTCGCGGAAGAAGGCGGTCAGCTCGGGCAGAGTCGCGCCTTCGCTGAGCACGGTCTGGCGACCGTCGACCACCACCAGCCAGCCCGTGCGGCCGTCGGCCGAGACGCCCAGGGCGGTGCGCGGATGGCGGTCGGCGGCGTATTTCGGGCCGGCGTGCTTGAACGATCGCTCGGCGCCGTCGACCAGCAGCACCGGACCGGCCGCCACCGCGTCGACCACGTCCCAGCGGCAGGTGTGGCCCGAGCGGATCTCGACGAAGGACGGGTGGATGCAGAGGATGGCGTTGACCCGCGGATCGACCTCCGGCGCCTCGGGTGGAGCGACGACGGCGCCGCCGACGATCACCTTGCCGACCGGATCCACGTGCTGGCCCGCATGGGGCACGAAGTCGTCGCCGCCCGGCGCGCCGGGCTTGAAGGGCACGAAGTAGCTGGCGTTGACGGCCAGCAGGGCGCCCGAGGCGGTCACGAATTCCGAGGTCGTGCGGGCATGATACTGCCCCGCGCCGTCATTGGGCGGCGAGACGAACAGCTGAACCTTGGGATTGGCCAGATCGAGCTGGACCACGTGGAAGACTTGCCGCAGCGGGTTCTCGCGGGTCTCGCTCCAGTAGGTCACGCCCTCGGACAGCGTGCTCGAGGCGCTGCGGCTGAACGCCGTCCGCGGCGAGGCGGGGATGTCGATGCTGGCGCAGGCGGAAAGCAGCAGCAGGGCGCCCAGCAGGGCGGGGCGCAGGAGGGATCGGAACACGGGCAAGCTTATGAACTGTGGGTCGGCCTCGTCACGCCGTAGGCGGACGATTGCTTGGGCAGATAGGCGCGGGGCTCGAACTTGGGAAGGCTTCTCGCCGCCGATATCGACAAAAACCTTTGGTTTTCAAGGTGATGTTCGCCTGGTGGGCGAACGGTCAGGCCTCGCCGACGATCCTGCGCACGAGGTCGAGGTCGGCCGGCTTATCGACGTCCACCGCCGCCAGGCCGTCCTGGGCGCGGACCGCCGCGGCCTTGACGCCAGCCAGGGCGCCCAGGCGGGCGATGGCTTCGTCGAGGGTCAGCAGGCCCAGCAGGTAGCGGACCAGCAGGCCCGGGCCGAGCATGGCGGCGATCTTCCAGGGCTGCTTGCGGTTCTGCTCGACCCGGCGCCACAGGGCGATGGCGGGCAGGGCGGCCTCGCTGCGGAACAGGAAGAGGTTGCAGCCCGAGAAGCGGCCGTCGCGGAACTTCAGATAGGTGCGCTGGGTGTCCGGCGCGGCGGCGCGGACGCGGTCCTCCGGGGCCAGCATCAGGGCGACGTCGGCGTCTTGCGGGGCATCGGTCAGGAACTGGGCGATCCACTCGGGCTTGAGCAGGGCGTGGTCAACCGTGGTGATCAGCAGCGGGAAGCCCAGCGCCTGCGCACCTTCGCGCACGCTCTGGCTGGGACCCTCGGTCGAAGCGGCGATGGCGGCGACGCCGACCGGCAGGGCCGAGACGATGGCCGCGTCGGAGGTCGAGACGCCGATCGCGTCCGCGCCCGCCGCCTGCACCGCGCCCAGCACGCGATCGAGCAGGGTGCGGCCCTCCAGCGTGATCAGCCCCTTGTGCGAGACCCCGGCATAGGCCGCGGCGCTGTCGACCTCGCCCGGCCGCGAGCCGGCCAGGACGAGGGCCTTGAAGGGCTGGATCACAGCGCCTTCTCGTAGACGCGATAGGTCTTGTAGATCTGCGACCCGATGACCTCGGCGATGCGGCGCATGGGCATGTTCTCTTCCAGCACCCACGAAATCTCGAAGCGCTCGTAGCCCAGCGCCAGGGCCGAGGTGCGGCCGGCGTGCATCATCTGGAACGGCAGCATGCGGCCGCGGATGCCCTCGGCGAACTTGCGTTTCACGCCCATCAGCGGGATGCGGGCCGACTTCACGCGCTTGACCTTCAGCCGCCACAGCAGCTTGGCCCAGCCGAACGGCAGCAGCTTGCCGCCGAGGTCGCGGATGGCCTCGTTGACGTTGGGCAGGAACACCAGGATCCCGGCGGCCTCGCCGTCGATCTCGGCGAACCAGGTCAGGCGCTTGTCGATCACGGCCTTGAGGGCCTTGGCCAGCTGGGCGGTCTCGGCCTCGGTGGTGGGGGTGAAGCCCCAATTGTCCTTCCAGGCGTCGTTGAGGATGTCGGTCAGGGTGGCGACCTCCTCGTCGTAGCGGCTCATGTCGAGCTGGCGCAGCACGACGCCGTCGGCCGGCGGACGCTCGGCGCGGCGGCGCACGGCCGGCGGCAGGTCGACATGCATCGGGGCGTAGTAGGCGTAGACGTCCTTGGCCTTGGCGTAGCCCTGCTGCTCGACGCGGGCCCCGGCATAGGCCGGGTCATGGCCCATCATCACCATTGGCGGGGTGTCGAAGCCGTCGACCAGCAGGCCGACCTCCTCGTTGATCGACAGGTTGAACGGACCCATCACATGGGTGCGGCCGCGCTCGAGCAGCCAGGCCTCGGCGGCGGCGAACAGGGCGGAGAAGACCTCGGCATCATCCTCGGCGGCGATCAGGCCGAAGTGGCCGTCGAGGCGTCCGGGCGTCTTCTGCGGCGTCAGCTCGTCGATCTGGGCGCTGATCCGGCCGACGTCGCGGCCGCCGCGCACGGCCAGGAACAGCTGCACCTGCGCGTGGGCGAAGAACGGGTTGGTCTTGGGCGACAGGGCCTCGGTCCGCTCCAGGAACAGCGGCGTGATCCAGTTGGGATCCTTGGCGTTGAGGCGCGCGGGAAGGGCGATGAAGCGCTTGAGTTCTTCAGGCGTGCGCACGGGCAGGACCGAGATCGCCTCGGCCGCGGAATCGAAAGGCATCATCCCTCCAGGGATACGAAGGTGCGCACCGCGAGGGCGGCGAAGACGGCGGGGGCGGACCAGGCGGCCAGGATCGGCGACAGCGATCCGGACTCGCCCAGCGCCGACAGCAGGCCGTCGGCGACCAGATAGACCAGGCCCGCGGCCAGCCCCGTGGTCAGCAGGACGGCGCCTTGGCCGCTGCGGAAATTGGCCCAGGCGACGGGGGCGCTGAGCAGCAGCATGACCAGGGCCGCCAGCGGTCCGGAGAAGGCGGTCTGCAGGCGGGTGGCGTAGAAGCTCTGCGGGCGGTCGGAGCCGCCGTTCTCCAGCGCCCGGCGGGCCGAGGCGGCCGAGGGGGCGGGGGCGTCGGCGAACAGGGCCTGGACATCGGCGGGCCGCAGCGCCGTGGGCCAGGTGGCCGAGGCGGCGATCATCGGCTCGACCCGGTCGCCCATGAAGCGGGTGGTGACGGGCTTTTCCAGGCGCCAGGCGCCGTTCCGGTAGCTGGCGACGGGGGCGGCGACGCGTTCGGTCAGGGCGCCGGTCTTGTCGCGGCGATAGATCGTCAGGTCCCGCAGTTCCGCGCCGTCGGACACGGACTCCTTGGCGGTGACCAGGTCCTCGCCTGCGCGGAAGGTGCGCGGGACGGGGGCCTTGCGGTCGGCGACCGGGGTGGTGGCGGCCCACCAGGCGCTCAGCGTCGGGTCGGTGCGCGGCGAGATCACCTGGCCGCACAGGGCGTCGAGCGACAGCACGGCGATCGCCACCGGCACGGCCATCAGCACGATGCGGTAGCCGGAAACGCCGCTGGCGCGCATGGCGACGACGGCGTTCTCGCGGGCCAGCTGCGAGAAGGCGAACAGGCCGCCGGCCAGCACGCCCAGCGGCGCGACCTGCTCGAACAGGCGCGGGGCGCGCAGGGCGGCGTAGTAGAACACCCCGCCCACGCCCAGACCGCGGTCGAGGATGTCGGTGGTGACTTCCAGCAGGTCGAGGATCTGCAGGATGGCCATCAGCACCAGGATGGCGCCGAGCACCCGCGTGGCCACGGTGCGCAGGACGTAGAGCTGCAGCCTCATGCGGCGCGCTCCTTGGGCTGGAGAAGTTTGATCATGCGGCGGAACCAGGCGCCCATGGCCAGGACGAGGCGCGAGATCGGGGTGTCGCCGGGCCGCGTGCGGCTGCCGACAAACAGCCAGACCGCCAGGCCCGTGAACACCAGGAACGGCGCGCCGACGGCGGGGATGGGGGCCAGGCGACCGGACTCGGCCAGGCTCTGGCCCAAGAGCAGGCTGTGCTGGAAGGCCAGCAGCAGAACCCCGGCCAGCAGCAGGCCCGGCGCGCGATTTCCGCGCTTGGCGGCCAGGCCTAGCGGGAAGGCCAGCAGCGGCAGGAACGGCAGGAAGGCGGCGCGGGCCAGGCGGCCGTAGAACTCGGCCCACAGGGTGGCCTTGGGCACGACCGGATTGGGGGAATTGGCCTGGCGGGCCAGTTCGCCCAGGGTCAACTCGCGCTCGTCGCCGCCCCGGGCGCGCAGGAGCCCGGCGGCGGCCTTCAGCGGGGCCTGGGTGGTCAGGTCGTCGAAGGCCAGGCTGCGATAGGCGCCGCGCGCGTCGTTGCCGATCCGGCGGCCCGACTTCAGGCGCATGGTCACGGTCTTGCCGTCGGGAGCGACCTGCAGGGTGGCGCTGGCGGCGGTGATCAGCTCTTCGCGGCCGGCGGCGTCGGGACGGCGGATGAAGACGCGGGTCAGGGTCTGGCCGGAGAGGTCGGCGCTGTCGGCGGTCATCATCGAGCCGTCGTCGTCGATGAAGGCGCCGCCCGACAGGCGGCCGTTCCAGCCGGCGTTGACGGCCGCGTGCATCACGGCGCGATAGGCGTAGCGGCTGTAGGGCTGGACATAGCCGAACACCCCGATGCTGAAGACGCTGAGCGCCAGGCCGATGCAGACGAAGGGCGCTGCGACCCGCTCCAGCGACTGGCCGCCGGCCAGCAGGGCGTCGATCTCCGAGCCGTCGGAGAGCTTGCTGATGACGATGAACAGGGCGACGAAGAACGCCACCGGCAGGGCCAGGCCCAGATAGTGCGGCACCAGGTTTAGGGCCAGCTGGGTGACGTAGTCGAAGCGGGCGCTGCTCTGCGACAAGAGGTCGAGCAGGCGCAGCACGCGCTCGAGCAGCAGGGCGATGACGGTCAGGCCCAAGCACCCGGCGAGCGGCCAGCCCAGCAGGCGCAGCAGGTAGCGGTCGATCAGGCCGAAGGCTGTCAGGCGACGGGGATCGGGCTTCTTCTTGGTCTTGCTCACGCGGCGGCCCAAGCCTCGGCGAAGTCGGCGGCCAGGCGGGCGACGGCGTCGTCATCCAAGGCGACGGCAGAGCCCAGGGCCGGGGCGGCCGGCCAGCCGGCGTCGGGGAAGCTGGCCCCCTCGTGCTCGCGCGCGCCGTCGTAGCGGGGCAGCACGTGGAAATGGACGTCGCGGTCGACCATCATCAGCATCAGGTAATTGATCTTTTCGTACGCAACCTTGGCCTTCAAAACGCGTTCGATCCCGGCGACGGCGACCCCCATGTCGGCGAAGGCTTCGGGGCTTAACTCCGAAAACGCCTGCACGGGTTCCTTGCATACGAGGACGAGAGACCCGAAAGTCGGCTGCTTGGGACGGACCAGGACCAGCCAGCGATCGGTCTCCGCGACTTTCGAGCGGGGATAGCCGAACGCGAGGGCTGTGGGATTGGGCATGCGGCAACCGATACTGCAGGCGAGTCCGGACGCGGATCGCGACGCGGCGACAATAGGGACACGGCGTTTTACATGGAAGCACGAACCGTTCTTCCGGTTCTGGCGGCGCTAGGGACGCTGCTGGGCGGGCTGGGACTGGCGACGCCGGCGGCGGCGCGGCAGGACTGCGTGGGTCGCGACACCGGCGTGCGGCTGACGGTCGAGGTGGGGCGGCTGAAGTCGGCCTCAGGCGAAGTGACGGTGACGGTCTATCCGTCCGATCCCAGCCGGTTCCTGGCCCCGCGCGGCAAGCTGCTGCGCCTGCGGGTGCCGGCCAGCGCCCCGACCACCGAGGCCTGCTTCAACCTGCCCAAGGCCGACATCTACGCGGTGGCCGTCTATCACGACGCCAACAACAACCGGGATTTCGACCGCAACGCCGTGGGCCTGCCCACCGAAGGCTACGGCTTCTCCAACGACGCCCCGTCGCGCTTCGGGGTGCCGTCGTTCGATTCGGCGCGGTTCGCGGTGAAGTCGGGGGACAACACGATCCGGGTGCGGATGCGGTACGGGAAGTAGCTTCTCTTCGCGGGCCTATTTTTAGAAGTCATCGCCCGCTTCATGCGGGCGACCCAAGCTGAGTCAGCCATTTCCGAAATGCCGCTTGGGTCGCCCGGACAAGCCGGGCGATGACTTCTGTTTTGGGATTGGTCGAGCGCAGATCGGCTGGATCAGACTACCGAATACCGCCCAAGCTCGCGGATCCCGCCCGTCTCCGGATCCAGCCCCCGCGCCACCACGCGCAGCGAAAACCCGCCGTCGCGCTCCTCGATCTCCAGCGCATGCCACCGCGCCGGTGAGTGGCCGCCGCTCCAGGCCGAGGCGGACGGCACGCCCAGCACCGGGATCGCCTTACCGTCCGGGCCGGGAATCGTCGCCGTCAGCGACTCGTGGGCGTGGCCGTGCAGGACGAGGTCGGCGCCGCGGCGGGCGAAGACGGCGCGCAGATCGGCCTGGTCCTCCAGCGCCTTGCGCGACGACACCGCCCCGGCGTTGGGCGGATGATGCAGCAAAACGACCTTGAAGCGGTCGGCATAGGCCGGGTCGGCCAGCAGGGCGTCGAGCTTTGCGAGCTGCTCGGGGCCCAGGCGGCCGGTGGCCAGGTGCGGGGCGGTGGGCACGGCCGAGCACAGGTTGAACAGGGCCACCGGGCCGCGCAGCCGCACCTGCGGGAAGGCGGCCCCCTCGTCGTCGCCCAGCCAGGCGGTCCAGGGCGCGAAGCGGGCGGCGCCGCTCTCGCCGACCAGGGCGTCGTGGTTGCCGGGGCTGACGGTGATGGTCTCGGCCGGACCCAGGCCTTGCAGCCAGCGGGTGGCGGCGGCGACCTCGGCGTCCGAGGCGAAGTTGGTCAAGTCGCCCGTAATCGCCACATGATCGGGGGCGTGGGCCTGCAAGTCGGCGACCAGGGCCGCCAGCACCTCGGGCCGATGGACCTTGCGCTTGCGGCGCCAGGCGATGCGGCTGAGCAGGCGCTTGGAGGCGACGTCGCGCAGGCCGAACGCGCCCGGCGGCGGCGGCAGGTGAGGGTCCGAAAGGTGTGCGAGGCGGAATATCGACAAGAGCGACCGGAGCGAATGTGGCGGATTTCAGCGAAGCTGCTTATCAATCGCCTCGGCTTTCAAGGGGTTTAAGTTCCGGTGACGGGTGAAATCAATCCGGCGGGTTCGCGCGCTGTGACCGTGGGCGAGAACCAGGCGCGCATCTGGGGCATGACCTCGGGCGAGCGGCTGTCGCGCCTCTATCGCCGGATCGGGCTCTCGGAAGGGGCAGGAGCGGGCGACATCGTCGCCGTCCACGCCGGCTGGGTATTCGACGAGTCGCTGATCAAGGCCCTGGCCGGCCGGCCTTGGGCGGTGCTGGTCGACGACGCGGGCGCGGCCACGGCGGTCAATGCGCCCGCCGAGGTCGCCGAAGCGGCCGTCGCGGCCCTGGCGGCCGGCCAGGATCCCTCGACCATCGATCCGCGCTTCGTGCGCCTGACCGCGCTGGAGGTCGGCTCGGCCTATAACAGCGCCCTGCGCAAGCGCGAGCCGCCGGTGCTGGAGCGCCTGACCAAGGACACCGTCCGCGCGGTCGAAAAGCGCCTGTTCCAGGGCTCCTACAAGGGCGTCACCGATCTGGTCACCAAGTACGTCTGGCCGACCCCAGCGCGGATCGTCACGCGCTGGTGCGCCCTGGCGAAGATGACGCCCAACCAGGTGACCTTCATCGGCTTCCTGCTGACCATCGCCGCCTTCGTGCTGTTCTGGCGCGGCCAGTTCGGCTGGGGCCTGGTCTGCGCCTGGATCATGACCTTCCTCGACACGGTCGACGGCAAGCTGGCCCGCGTGACCCTGACCTCGTCCAAATGGGGCAATGTCTTCGACCACGGCATCGACCTGGTTCACCCACCGTTCTGGTGGTGGGCCTGGTATGTCGGCGTGTTCGCGGTCGGCCTGCCGATGCCCTATGCGCCGTGGCTGCTGGCCATCGTGGTCGGCGGCTATGTGGCCCAGCGGGTGGAGGAGGGGATCTTCCTGTCGCTGTTCAAGCTGGAGATGCACGCCTGGCGGCCGTTCGACAGCTTCTTCCGGCTGATCACCGCCCGCCGCAATCCGAACCTCATCCTGCTGACCGGCAGCGTGCTGGTCGGCCGTCCGGACGTCGGCTTCGTGCTGGTGGCCGCTTGGACGGCGGTCTGCTTCGTCGTCCACGCCGTCCAGATCCTGCAGGGCTTCGCCGCGCCGAAGGGCTCGATCCAGAGCTGGCTGTCGCGGTGATGCGCGTCGGCGTCGTCCGCAACCCGCGCAGCCACGCCAACCAGGGGCGGGTGCATGCGCCGACCCCCGAAGGCGTGCGCGTGGTCGAGCCGGCGACGCGCGAGGCGCTGTCCGAGGAACTGGCCCGTTTCGCCGAGGAGCGCATCGACCTGCTGGTCATCGACGGCGGCGACGGCACGGTGCGCGACGTGCTGGGCCTGACCCCGGCGACCTTCGGCGACGACATGCCGATGCTGGCGGTGCTGCCGTCGGGCAAGACCAACGTCCTGGCCATCGATCTCGGCGCGCCGCGCGACTGGCGGCTGGAAGAGGCCCTGGCCGCCGCCGCGAGCCCCGAGCCCCGGATCAAGATCCGCGCCCCGCTGGAGGTGCGCTTCGCCGACGGCCGGCCGCCGCTGCGGGGCTTCTTCTTCGGCTTGGGGGCCTTGGTGCGGGCCACGGCCCTGTCCAAGCGCGTCAACCGCTTGGGCGTGTTCCAGAGCCTGTCGGTGGCGGTGACCCTGGCGGGCGCCGCGATCGGCGCCCTGTTCGGCGGGGCGCGCGACCAGTGGCGGCAGGGCGTGGCGGTCAAGGTGGCCATCGACGGCGAGGCTCAGCCGGTTGGTGAGCGGTTCGTGCTGCTGGCCACGGCGCTGAAGCGCCTGCCGTTCGGCCTCAAGCCCTTCGGTCCACCGCGCGAGGGGCTGAAGGTGCTGGACGTCGACGCCCCGCCCAAGCGTCTGTTGCGCATGCTGCCGACCGTGCTCAGCGGCGAGGTGAAGCCGACCCTGGAGGCGCGCGGCTATCGCCGCCGCGATCCGGCGGCGTTGTACGCCTCGGGCCAGTTCGACTTCGTGCTCGACGGCGAGGTGTTCGAGGGCGGCAAGGTCGCCGTGGCCCTGGGCGCGCCGCTGCGCTTCGTGGTCGGATGAGCGCGGTCCGGCCGCTGGTCGAGGCCGAGCTCGACCAGGCGATCCCCGCGCCGATCCGCGCCTTCGCCGAACACCTGACGACGGTGTTCCCGAGCGCCCAGGCGGTGCTGTTCTACGGCTCGATCCTGCGCACCGGCGACCTGTCGGGCGTGCTGGACTTCTACGTGCTCACCCAGCGGCCGCCGCCCGGCTTGCGAGGCGTCGCCACCCGCATCTTGTGGCCCGACGTCAGCTATCACCAGCTGGAGCATGAGGACGTGACCCTGCGAGCCAAGGTCGCCTCCATGACCCTGTCGCGCTTTTCCCAGGCGGTGAAGGGGCGGGGGATCGACACCACCC
Source organism: Caulobacter hibisci (assembly GCF_016135805.1). Lineage (GTDB taxonomy): Bacteria > Pseudomonadota > Alphaproteobacteria > Caulobacterales > Caulobacteraceae > Caulobacter > Caulobacter hibisci. Next base: position 47,487 of record NZ_JADWOX010000005.1, on the reverse strand, counting down.
TGTGGACCCGGTTCGTCCAGCCCTCGGGCTTGGTCTGGGCGGCGGACGCCACCGCGCGCGAGACGGTGATCGAGGCCGTGCGCCGCGCCGCCCGCACCGCCGCCCGCTTCGCTACCGCCCTGGGGCCCGAGGAAGGCCCGCCAGAGGCCTATTGGACGGCGCTGTTCCAGGAGACCTACGCCGCCGAGTTCCGGGTCGAGAAGGCCGGGCGCGAGGCCTCGATCCTGGCCTTCGATCCCTGCCACTACCAGCGCCTGCTGCCGGCCTGCTGGGCCGACGACGGCCGGCTGGACGGCGAGGGGCGGCCGGTCCCGGAGATGTCGGCCATCGAGCGCAAGCGCCTGAAGAGCGCCTGGCGCCTGCGCCGCAACCTCGGCAAGCCGCTGAACGTCGCCCGCCTGGTCAAGGCCGCCTTCACCTTCCAGGGCGCGGCCCGCTACGCCGCCTGGAAGATCGAGCGCCATACCGGCTTCAAGGTCGAGCTGACCCCTTGGCGCGAGCGCCACCCGGTGCTGGCCGCGCCAGGCGTGCTGCTGCGGCTGTGGAAGTGGCGGCGGGCCCGCTAGGGCGTCTTGGGATCGTCGGCGGCTTCCGAAATCGGCGGGATGGGGAGCTCGTCGCAGTTCACGGTCGCCTGGCCCGTGAAGCGGGACAACAGTTCGAACCGCACCCGCACCTCCTGCTTCTGATCCAGTGACAGGCTCCGGGCGAGCACGAGCGCCGCGAAGCCGAAGCCATACTCGCCATCCTCATGCACTATGGTGCAGGCAGGCGGGCCGTCGGGCCTGGGCTCGCACGACAGAATGGCGGATCCGTTCTTGTTCATGCGTTTCGCCCGGTCGGCATAGGCGTTCGAGGCCTCCTTGCCGGTGACGGTCAGCGACTGCCGCGCGGTCGTCACGAGGATCTGGACCCGAGTGGGTTCATTGCACCAGCCATGGATACGGATCACCGGGGGCGGCGGCGAGGCGCAGCCAGCAAGGCCTGCCGCGGCCAGCGACAGGACGAGAGGAACGACGATGCGCAAGTTGGCCTCGGGGTGATTCACCCTGCAAGGTTGTAGGAAAGCAGCTTCACGCGCGTGGCGTCCAGTCTTGGCCGCACCCTGCCATCGGACTATTCTAGCCCCATGCTGCACGATCTTCCCGTCGGCCGGGCCTTGCGCAGGTTCCGGCGCCTCAACGCCGTCAAGCAGGGGCATCTGGCCGAACTGCTGGCGGTGTCGCAGGCGACCGTGTCGCGTTGGGAAAGCGGGGCGCAGGAGCCGGACGAGGTCCATCGCGAGCGTATCGTCGCCCTGATCGCGGCCCAGGCCGACCATCGCGGCGATGCGGCGCTGAAGCGGCTGGTCGAGACCTCGTCGATGCCGGTGCACCTGGTCTGCGACGCCACCCACCAGTTGCTGGCGGTCTCGCCGCCTCGCGCCGCCACCTGGAGGGTCGAGGCGGGTGAGATGCTGGGAACCTCGCTGTGGCGCTTCGCCAGCCCCGGCGTCGTCGCCGCCCAGGCGGCGCTGGCCTACGGCGGCTGGTTCGAGCGGCCTTACCAGCAGCTACGGTTCGAGACGGGGTCGAACGGCCACGACGACATCCCGATCCTGCCTGGCCTGCTGCAATGGGAGACCGTGCCGCTGTCGGACGGCCGCACGGGCCGGCTGGCGACGACGGTGGGGTAGCGGAAGGCGCAAGCCTCTCCCAATCTCCCGTCATTCCCGCCCTTGTGGCGGGAACCCCTGGTTCCGTTTGAACGGGAAGCACAAGCGGACTGCCTCGCAGTCCGCCTCACCTGCACCTGCGGCTGATAGAGGGGTTCCCGCCACAAGGGCGGGAATGACGGGAGGAATAGGGGGGCAGATCTGGTGAGGCCCTCCACGCATAAGTTTTGCGTTCCCTCGCGCGACGGGTCGCCCTAGACCGCGCGGATGATCCGTACATGGCTGAACATCGTCGCGCTCTGGCTCATCGGGGTGCTGGCCGCCGCGCAGCTGCCCAAGATCGCCGTGCTGGCGCCGGTGCTGCGCGAGACCTTCCATCTGTCATTGGCGCAGGCGGGCCTGCTGGTGTCGCTGCTGGAGATCGGCGGGGCGGTGTTCGGCATCGCCGCCGGCCTGGCGCTGGGACGGTTCGGCGGGCGGCGGTTCCTGGTCTCGGGCCTGGCCGTGCTGCTGGTGACCAGCGTCGTCGAGGCCTTGGCGCCGACCGTCGGCGTGCTGTTCGCCGCCCGGGCGATAGAGGGCGTCGGCTACGTGCTGGTGGTGATCGCCGCCCCGACCATGATCGTGGCCATCGCGCCCGATCGCATCCGCGGCCAGGCGCTGGTGCTGTGGAGCACCTTCGTGCCGGTCGGCGTCGCCGTCGGCAGCGGCGTCACGGGCCTGGCCGTGGCCGCGACCAGCCCGAAAGGGGCGATGCTGCTGTGGGCGGTGCTGTGCGCCCTGGGCCTGTTCGCCGCGTCGAGGCAGGCGCGGGGAACGCGCAGCGAGGCCCGGATGACCTGGCCGGCGCCGGCCGCCGTGGTGCTGACCTTCGGTTTCGGGCTGTTCACCGTCTTCGTCTGCGCCCTGACCATGCTGCTGCCGAGCTTCCTAACCGAGCAGGCGGGGGCCAGCCTTTCCGGCGCCAGCCTGGCCACGGGCCTCGTCTCGCTGACGGCCCTGCCGGCCTCGGCCATCGCCATGCGCATCCTGCACGCGGCCGGCGCCGATCCGCGGCGGGCGGTGGTCGCCACCGTGGTTCCGGCGCTGCTGGCTGGAGCGCTGGTTTCGGTGTTCGTCTTCCACCCGGCCGTGGTCGCAAGCGGAGCGGCCGCCGTGTCGGTCGTCGCGGGCCTGGCCTCGCTGCTGGGCGGGATCGCCTCGCCGATGGTGTTCGCTCGCCTGCCGAGCCTGGCCGGGGCCACGGGCTCGGACGATCCCCGGATCGCCGCCGCCAACGGCCTGCTGACCCAGTTCGGAGCCGGCGGGGCGCTGATCGGCCCGCCGCTGGGCGGGCTGGTGGTCGGGCGCTGGGGCTGGCAGGGCCTGGGCGTCTGCGTCGCCGTGCTGGCGGTGGCGATGCTAGCCGCGATCCTGGCGGCCGAGCGGATGGGACGGGCGGGGGCGGAGAGCCCCGAGGCCGACATGGCGCCTTCGCGACCCTAGATTTCTAAACTCCCGTCATTCCCGCCCTTGTGGCGGGAAACCCTCTGTCAGCCGCAAGGGCGGATGGGGCGGACTGCTGAGCAGTCCGCTTGCGTCTCACCTGCGAGCGGAAACAGGGGTTCCCGCCACAAGGGCGGGAATGACGGGAGGAAAGGGAGGGGGAAACGAAAAAGCCCCGGCCTTTCGACCGGGGCTTTCGTCTTTTTCAGTTCGCGCCGCGTCTTAGGCGGTAGCGCGCTTCTGGCCGTCGATGACGCCCAGCGCCGCGCCGACTTCGGCGAACACCTTGAGCACATGATCGATCTGCTCGTGGGTGTGGGCGGCGCTGATACTGGCGCGCAGCAGCGGGCGGCTGTCGGGCGTGGCCGGCGGCAGGGCGAGGTTCAGATAGACACCCGATTGCAGCAGGCCGTTCCACATGGCGATGGCGCGCTCGACGTCGGGCATGGTGGCCGCGACGATCGGGCTGGCGGCCGGGCCGGTGACGAAGCCCAGGGCGTTGAGGCCGTCATAGAGGCGGCAGGCGTTGCTGTTGAGCTGCTCGCGCAGGTGCGGCTTGGCGATCATCTGCTCCAGCGCCGTCAGGGTCGAGGCGACCACGGCCGGCGGCAGGGAGGCGGTGAACATGTACGGGCGGCAGATCACCCGCATGACCTCGAAGTCGTCGAGGCTGGAGACGCAGAAGCCGCCGATTGCGCCCAGGCTCTTGGAGAAGGTGCCGACGATGAAGTCGACGTCGTCTTCCACGCCCGCGGCCTCGGCCAGGCCCCGGCCGGTGGCGCCGAGCACGCCCATCGAGTGGGCCTCGTCGACCAGCAGGTAGCCGCCCATCTCGCGCTTGATGGCGGCGATTTCCTTGAGCGGCGCGGTGTCGCCGATCATCGAATAGATGCCTTCGACGACGATCAGGCGCTCGCCGGGGACGTCCTTGAGGCGACGCAGGCGCTTGGCCAGATCCTCGGGATCGTTGTGGCGGAAGCGGATGACTTCCGCATGGCCGAGACGCGAGCCGTCATAGATCGAGGCGTGGCTGTCGGCGTCGAGGATCAGGTGGTCGCCGCGGCCGACCAGGGTCGACAGCACGCCCAGATTGGCCTGGTAGCCGGTGGTGAACACCATGGCGTGCTTGTGGCCATAGAACTTGGCCAGCGCTGTCTCGAGCGCCACGTGGGCCTCGAAGCTGCCGTTGGCGATGCGCGAGCCGGTGGTGCCGGTGCCGCGCTCCTGGACGGCCTTGACCGAGGCGGCGATCGCCTTCTCGTCGAAGGTCAGGCCCAGATAGTTGTTGGTGCCCAGCAGGATCGTCGGGCGACCCTCGACCACGCCTTCGGTCGGCGAGACGACGGCGTCGAAACGGACGGTGAACGGGTCGGCGCCCGCCTGCTGGATAGCCTTATACGCGTCGCGATAGGCCAGATGCTTGTCGAACAGACCCATCGGTCAAGCCTTGGTTCGGAGATCGTTGATCAGTTTGGAGAGGTCGCCGGTGGTCTCCACCGAGGCGAGGCGATCGAGCGGGATGGAGATGTCGAAGGTGTCCTCGAGCTCCATCACGATGTTCATCAGGGCCAGCGAATCTACGGCGAGATCGCGGCCGATGTGGGTGTCGTGGGTCACCTCGACGGTCCGGCCGAGCACCTTGCTCGCGGCCAGTCCGATCTCACGCAAACTCAGATCCGTCACTGTATCCATGCCAAACGCCAGTCGCCCCCGACACAAGCACTGTCACCGTACCGTAACAGCGTCCATGTCAGATATCTGCCACAATTGAACTAGTCGCTGTATTTTTTCGGCAACCAGCCGTGAAGGCGATACCAGTCAACCGTATCGCCGAAGCCGGCGGCAACATCGTGTGGACTCGGCGAAGGCGCAAGGGACGGATCGGCCGAAAAGGCCCAATCGGGGTGCGACAGTTCGCGCGCCTTGCCCGAACCGAACACCGTGGGTTGCTTGGAGAGCCGGCTTGCTACGTCCGCGACGTGCCCCGCCAGGCGGATGACCGCCTCCGGGACGCGCAGCAGGCGGGGCGGCGGCGCGCCGACCGCGGTTGCGGCGGCGGCCATGAACTCCGACCACGCATAGCCGTCGGGGCGGCCGTCGCAGATCGCGGCCAGGCCCGTGCGGCCGCTCTTCACCAGGTCGAGGATCTGGGCGGCGGCGTCGTGCACGTGGATCATGGCCACGCGCGAGGCGGGCGACAGCACCGGCAGCAGGCGGCTGTTCTGGGCGGCGGCGAACAGGCCCAGGGTCTCGCGGTCGCCGGGGCCGTAGATGGCTGGCGGGCGGACAACCAGGGCGCCGGGCGCGGCGGCCAGCACCGCCTCTTCGCCAGCCCGCTTGCTGGCGGCGTAGTCCGACAGCTGCGGCTCGCGCGCGGCGAGGCTGGAGATCAGCGCGAAACGGGCGCCGGCCCGGGCGGCGGCCGTCGCCACGGCGACTGCCCCGTCGACATTGACCTTGTCGAAGCCGGCGCGCGAGGCGGCCTTGATCAGGCCCGCCGCGTGGATAACGGCGCTGGCGCCGTCGCAGAGGTGTTCGAGGGCCGCAGCGTTGGCCAGGTCGCCGAACACCACCTGCGGCTCGATCCCGCGCCAGAACGGCGAGACTGGATCGCGGCGCGACAGGATGCGGGGCGTGTAGCCGGCCTCGGCCAGGGCGCGGACCAGATGCTGGCCGAGAAAGCCGGTGGCGCCGGTGACGGCGATGATCCCCCGGCCGCTCACGGCCTCAGGCGCGCTCGTAGGCGCCGGCCAGATAGGCGGCCTTGGCCTTGGAGCGGCTCAGCTTGCCCGACGAGGTCTGGGGCAGGGCGTGGGCCCCGACCAGCTTGACCTGGGTCTCGACGCCATGACGGGCGCGCAGCACGCCTGCGACGGTCTCGACCAGGGCCGCGCGGCTGTCGGCGTCGCCGCCGCGGGCCTGGACCAGGATGGTGACGATCTCTTCCTCGCCGGCGTCGCCGGGCACCGAGAAGGCGGCCACGTCGCCGCTGCGCAGGCCGGGGACCTCGCGCTCGGCGGTCCATTCCAGGTCCTGCGGCCAGATGTTGCGGCCGTTGAGGATGATCAGGTCCTTGGCCCGGCCGGTGATGACGATCTCGCCCTCGACCAGGAAGCCGAGGTCGCCGGTGTCGAGCCAGCCGTCGGCGGCCAGCACGCGGGCGGTCTCTTCGGGCTGCTCGAAATAGCCGCCCATCAGGCTGGGGCCGCGCGCGAAGATGCGGCCGACCCGGCGCTCGGCCAGCACCGCGCCGTCGGCGTCGCGCACTTCCAGTTCGTGGTGGGGCAGGGCCGGGCCGCAGCGGGCGAAGGCGCGGGCTCGCGGGGCGTCGGCGCCGACGCTGACGGCCAAGTCGTCGCGCTCCAGCCGCTCGATGTCGAGGATCTCCAGCTTCAGGCCCTCGCCCAGCGGGGCCATCGACAGGGCCAGGGTCGCCTCGGCCATGCCGTAGCTGGCGACATAGGCCTTATCGGAGAAGCCCACGGACGCGAAGCGCTCGGCGAAGGCCTCGACCGGGGCGGTGCGGATCATGTCGCCGCCGAGGCCGGCGCTGCGCCAAGCCGACAGGTCCAGGTGCTCGATCGAGGCGGCCTCGGCGCGGCGGGCGCACAGCTCGTAGCCGAAGGTGGGGCTATAGGCGATCGTGCCGCCGTTGCGGCTGATCAGGTCGAGCCACAGCAGCGGCCGGCGCACGAAGGCGCCGGTGGGCAGCAGGTCGACGGTCATCTGGCTGGTCAGCGGGCTCAGCAGGAAGCCGATCAGGCCCATGTCGTGATAGAGCGGCAGCCACGAGACGGCGCGGTCCTGCGGTTTGACCTGCAGGCCGTCGCGGGTGATGGCCACGGCGTTGGCCATCAGGGCCTTGTGGGTCACCAGCACCCCGGTCGGGAAGCGCGTGCTGCCCGACGAGAACTGCAGGTAGCAGGGGTGCTCGGGCGTGATCTCGGGCAGGGCCGCATTGGCGTCTTCCGGCAGCTCGGCCAGCGGGCCGGCGAAGTCGAGATCGGCGGCGGCGTCGATTTCCTTCAGCCACTCGGCCATGCCGGCCGGGCCGATCAGGATGCGGGCGTGGGCCGAGGCGCACATGCGGCCGATCTGCTCGACATAGGCCGCGCGGCCGCCCAGCGGGGCGGGCAGGGGCAGGGGGGCGGGCACGAGACCGGCATATTGGCAGGCGAAGAAGGCGCGCACGAAGTCGCCGTCGGTCTCGGCGATCAGGGCGACGCTGTCGCCGACCTTGGCGCCGGTCGCCAGCAGGCGGCGCGCGAGCACCAGGGCTTGCTCGCGCAGGCGCGCGTAGGTCAGGGCCTCGACCAGTTCGCCGCGCAGCGAGAACAGATTGATCCCCGTCTCGCCCGTGGCGGCGAAGTCCAGGGCGGCGGTCAGGGTCGGGAAATCGGCGAACCGGACGGTCCGGCCGGAGGCGGTGGGCGTAATCATTGCGGATCGCCTTTGCGCTCGTTCCGGGGGTCCACGCAAGCCTGTTCGCGCGCGAATAGGTTTTCGCTCTCCCGCTCGGCGGCGGCTTCATGGCGAAGCTTCGACCGCAGGGTGAGCAGCATGCCTACGGCCATGCCGGCCATGGCCAGCACCAGGGCGGCGCCCGCGCCCGTCAGGCCGAAGGTCTTCAGCAGCGGGGCGAGGGCGGCCAGGTAGGCCACGCAGACGATGATCCGCACCCGCAGGGCCGCGCCGGCCGCCCGCATCGAGACCAGCATCGGCTCGATCGGCAGGGCCATGACGCCGATGGCGGCGGCGGCCACCTGCCAGGTCATGATGCCGGCGGCGGGGGCGAATTCGGCGCCCATGATCACCGTCAGCAGCCATTGTCCGGCCAGCAGGCAGACCAGCAGCAGCAGGCCCGCGACCCCGCCGCCGATCACGCCGATCTGGCGGGCCAGGCGCAGCATGGCGGCGTCGTTCTTCTGGGCGCGCAGCTTGGCGAATTCAGGATGCAGGGCCGGCAGCATCAGGCGGGCGGGCTTGGCCATGCCGTCGGCCACCTGCCGGCCGATGCGCCACAGAGCCGCCGGACCGGGGCCGACCAGGGCGCCGACCGCCAGGGTCAGGACGTGGGTGAAGCCGACGTCGATGGTGCTGCTGAAATTGGTCGCCCAGGCGAAGCGCCAGATCCCGGGTTGTCCCGCAGCGAGCGGTCCCTTGAAGCTGAAGCCCGCGAGCAGGCCGCGCCCGTGCAGGCTCCAGACGGCGATGGCGGCGACATAGGCGAACGAGGCCACCGTGCCCGCCGCCCAGGCCAGCAGGAAGCCCTCGACGGGCGCGTGCAGGGCGGCGGCGATGGCGCAACCGGCCAGGCGCACGGTCGAGGAGATCGCCTGCTCGGCCGCCAGCATCTTGAAGCGGTCGAACAGGCGCAGCAGGCCCACGGCCGTGGCCGAGGTCATGGCCGCGATCGACAGGCAGTAGAGGGCGGCCGCCGGCGCCATGTCTTGCGACCAGCCCAGGGTCTTGCTGAACAGCAGGGCCCCGCCGACCCCCAGGGTCACGCCGACCAGGGCGCCGATGGCGTCGAGGATCAGGGCAAAGCGCAGCACCTGCTGGAAGGTCGGCTTGTCGCCGTCGAGCAGGGGCTTGGCGCCATACTGCACGACCGTCTGCCAGGACTGGAACTTGGCGACCTCGCCCAGGGCCTGGGCGAAGGCGTTGATCAGGGTCAGGACGCCGAAGGCCGCCAGGCCCAGGCTGCGGCCGGCGATGGCCATATAGGCCAGGCCGACGATCGCATTGACCCCGCGCCCGCCCAGCAGGGCGCCGGCGTTGGCCAGCACGCGGGCCAGCGGCTTGCCCCTGGGCTGATCCCCCTTGGCTTGCTCCTGAGGACCGCTCATCGGTCGAGGGCGGCCAGGCGGTCGACGATGGCACGGGCCGCGCGCTGCGACGACGGCGTGTCGGTGAGGTCGAAGGTCTCGGCGACGCCGACAGCTTGCGCGTCCAGATAGTCGCCATGGCCGGCGAAGGCCGCGGCGGTCGCGTCGCAGATGTTGTCGGCGCTCTCCAGCACCGGGCCGTAGCGCCAGTGGTGAAAGCTCTCGTCGCCCTTCCAATCGGCGTGGGCCGGATTGAGGAACAGGCACGGCTTGGGCGTGCGCAGGAACTCGTACACCTGGCTGGAGGCGTCGCCGAGATAGAGGTCGGCTGAGCGCGTGTAGGTCATGTCGAAGGCGGCCGGCCCGCCGAGGTCGATATGGATTCGCGGATGGCCCACGAAGCGGGCGACGGCGCGGCGGTCGGCCTCCGAGGCGGTCTCGAACAGGCGCACATGCGGGGCGAAGATCAGGTTGAACCGCTCGTCGGCGGCGAACTGCTCCAGGATCGACAGGCCGAACGCCGCCCACGAGCCCAGGGTCTCGTGGAAGTGCGGGTTGTAGACCACGGTCGGCAGCGGTTTTTCGAAGGCCGGCACGGCGCTGGGCGGCAGGGCGTCCACCAGATCGAACTTCGGATAGCCGACCATGGCGCAGGCTTCCGGCTTGACCCAGCCCTCGTCGACCATCCGGTCGCGCTGCTTGGGGCCGGCGGCCATGACCAGGTCGAAGGTCCGCAGGCGCGGCTCGAACGGCCCGCCGCGGTCGCCGGCGCCGTGCTGGGTGTAGACCAGGGCCGTGCGGCGAACGCCCAGCTTGCGCAGCAGGGCGGTGGTGCGCTCGGGCGTGACCACGGCGTCGTAGCCCGACAGGCGGGCCGCATTGAGCGCCAGCATCAGGGCCTTGGGCGGCGGGGCGTTTTTCGACAGTTTGCGCAGCCAGGCGGGCGGCAGCAGGCGCAGGGTGACGGGTGCGCCGCCCAGCCCGTCGAGCATGCCCTGGATGTAGTCGAGGTGGCCGGCCGAGGTGGCGGCGATCTCGACCTGGATCTCCGGCCAGCCGCGCGCCAGGGCCACGGCCGTCGACAGGCTGTGCCAGACCTGGTGCGGCTGGGCGATGTAGAGAAAGCAGATGCGGGTCGCGCGGGCGCGGTCCAAGAGTCCGAGGCCGGTCATGTCGCGCGGGCCTACTGGGTCTGGACGCGGGTGCGGACGCGGCCCTTGAAGACCACGCGGTCGCCCTTGTCGCTGACGCTGTAGCTGTCGGCGCGGACATTGCCCTGCGGACCGGTGCCGGCCACGGCCATCGGGCCGAGCGCCTCGCCGGTCTTGGTGTCGATGCGGGCCTCCTGCGAGGCGAACTGGTAGCCCTGGCCGTTGTCGATCTTCACGTCCTGGGTCAGCACCAGCAGGTTCTGGGCTTCCTGGTAGACGCCGCTTTTCGAGGTCACCCGGCTGGCCTCGGGCGCGCCGTAGCCGCGCACCAGGGTCGGGTCGACCAGCTTGACCTTGTTGGGATCGGCCGGGTCGCGCTCGGCGCGGCGGGCGGTGATCAGGAAGGCGCGGCCGTCGCGCATGGCCCCGGTGAAGCGCGGGTTGTCCATGGCCAGCGGCGCGGCCGTGGCGGCCTTCACCGCGTTGCGGGCGTCGATCATCCGATACGCCGTCTGGCCGACCACGGCGACGCCCACCCCGACGGCGAACACCAGCAGGCCCGCCCGCGTCCAGCGCGCGGAAGGCCGACGCCGGTTGCGGCGCGGCTTCTTGGCGGCGGTCGAGAGGGCGGCGGTGGTCATGCGGCGGACGATCCAGAACGGACGCCATGGATAGTCTTCAACGCGGCCGAGGCCAAAGGGGTTTTTCGTTCCTACCGCGACCGCCCGCGCGCCGTGACCGGCCAGATCGCCACGAGCGTCTCGCCCTCGACCACGTGATAGGCGTCGTAGAGGTTCACGGTCGGGTCGCAGTGCGGGACGGCCAGGGTGACGCGGGCGCCCAGGGGCGGGGGCGCGCCCGACGACGGCACGAGGGCGCCGTGCTCATCGCCCATGAAGAAGTAGCGCGAGCCTTCCGGTGCGCCGGCCACGACCTGGGGCGGATCGGCGTCGGTGGACATCGATTTGAAGCCCGCATCGACGGTGACCATGCCGGGGCTGTTGGCGCTGACCACGCGGGCGTCGATGACCAGCGAGCGCTGGTAGGGGCTCGCTTCCGCTCCCTCCCCAGCCAGATCGCAGGCCAGGTACTGGTCGTCCATGAACACGTAGGAGCCGACCTGCAGCTCGGTGAAGATGTCGAGCTCGGCGTCGATGCGGTGCGAGCCGGTGCCCGAGCCGCTGACGATCGGCGGTGCGCCCCCGGCGGCGGTCAGGGCGGCGATGACTTCGCGGATATAGGCCCCGCGATCCTCCAGCGCCGACTTGCGCACGTCGAAGGCCTCGATGTGCTGCTGGACGCCGCAATAGCATTGCAGGCCGGCATAGGTCAGTGAGGGCTGGGCCTGGATCGCCTCGAACAGCGCCACGGCGGCTTCGGGCGACGCCACGCCCGTGCGGTGGATGCCGGGGTCGAGGTCGATGACCACCTCCAGCGGCTTGCCCGCCGCCGATGCGGCCGCGCCCAGGGCGGCGACGTTGTCGGGATGGTCGGCGACGACCTTCAGGCCGGCGGTCTTCAGGTTCAGGGCCGCCAGACGGGCGATAGCCGGCGCGGAGACCACGGGGGAGGTGATCAGCAGGCCCTCGATCACGCCGTGGGCCGCCAGGGCCTCGGCCTCGCCGGTCTTGGCGCAGCACAGGCCGACGGCCCCGGCCGCGATCTGAAGCCGGGCGATGTCGGCGCTCTTGTGGGTCTTGGCGTGGGGGCGAAGCTTCAGCCCCTTGCTCGCGGCGAAGGCGGCCATGGTCGCGATGTTGGCGGCGAGGGCGGCCCGATCGACCACCAGAACGGGCGTGTTCAGCTGCTCGCGCGAGCCTTGTTGGCCGACCAGATCGGCGTGCAGGGCGATATCCGTCATGGGTCAGATCCCGAACAGCTGGGTCATGTGGGCGTTGGCGAACTTGGCGGCCGGGTCCCAGCTCTGGCGTACGCGCAGGAAGTCGGCCGCGCGGGGATAGAGGCGGTGGACGTCGGCGGGGGTCAGGCCGTGGCGCTTGGCCCAGTGCGGGCGACCGCCGCCACTGGCCAACACGGGCTCGACCTCGGCGAAGACCTCGCGCCACGGCATCCTGGCGTACTGGTGGAACGAGATCGAGGCGCCGGGGCCGATGTTGAAGGGGCTCAGCCAGATGTCGTCGCCGGCCACGAGGCGGAACTCGAACGGGAAGGCGATCGGCAGGCGGCGCTTGCGGATGTGGTCCATGGCCGCCTTCAGGGTCGGCAGGCCCGTTTCGCGCGGCATCTCGTATTCCATCTCCTCGAAGCGGACGTTCCGCTCGGAGGGGAAGATCTCGTAGGCCGGGGCCGCGCGGCGGCTGGGCGCGCCGGCCAGCTTCATCAGCAGCCTTTGCAGCGGCGCGGTCAGGACGGGCAGGGCGGCGCACAGGTCGCAGACCGCCCGGAAGATCGCCTCGTCGCCTTCGCCGCCCTTGCCGGGCGTCTCGTCGGCGGCCTCGGCGGGAACCGGGTGCAGGGTCTTGAAGATCACCTGGTCGCTGTAGGGAAAGACCCAGAACTCCATGTGCCGGGTGGCGGCGGCCAACTCTTCAAAGCGCTCGACCACCTCGGCCAGGGGCAAGCGGCTGATCCGCTCCTCCAGATGGTAGGCGGGCACGACATTGATGCGGATGGCGACGGCCACTCCCAGCAGGCCGAGCGACAGGCGCTGGGCCTGATAGAGCTCGGGTTCCAGGTCCGGGCCGCACTCGACCAGCCGGCCGTCGGCGACGAGCAGGCGGAAGCCGCAGGCCTGGGTCGCCAGGCTTCCGAGCGCCGCGCCGGTGCCATGGGTGCCGGTCGAGACGGCACCGGCCAGGGACTGGGGATTGATGTCGCCCTGATTGATCAGCGACAGCCCCTCGGCCCACAGGGCGGCGGTCAGGCGCTTGAGGCTCCAGCCGGCAGGCGCCCAGACGGTCTTGCGGTCGGGGGCGATCTCGACCGCGCCTTCCAGGTCGGACAGGTTCAGCAGCAGGCCGTCGGTCTCGCACAGCGGCATGAACGAGTGGCCGGCGCCGGTGACGCGGACCTTGCCGGCCTGGGTCACCAGGGTGGAGAGTTCCGCGATGGTGCGCGGCCGGGCGAGGCTGCTGGGCGTCGCGGTGACGCTGCCCGACCAGTTCTTCCAAGCCTCCATCGGCGTTCCCCCGCTGCGATGGACTGACGATAGTAAAAACTATCGTTATTGCAAGTCGGTGTTGTCGGACGGTTATAGCGAACCTCCCCCTGTGGGGGAGGCGATCGCGCCAGCGATCGGTGGGGGGAGTTCGTACGAAGTCGGCCAGCGGCTCGGAAGCTGAAAACGGCCCCCCACCGGCCTTCGGCCGCCTCCCCCACAGGGGGAGGTTCCTTGATCTCAAAGCTCGACGTCGAACGTCTCGAAATACCGGTCGAACAATCGCCCGATCTCCTGAGACAGCGCGCCGGCGTCCTGCTCGGGCTCCTCGATGGCCATCTCGGTGGCGGCGTAGGTCAGCTCGACCATCATCCGGGTGGCGACGGCGATGCGGGTGGCGGGGACGGCGGGAAAGCGGGCGGCCAGGACTTCGCCGAACTGCTCGGCGACCATGTTGCGCGAGGCGAAGCGCAACTGCTGCAGCATCGGTACGGCGCGCAGGGCCCGGCCGATGGCCGCGCCGCCGGGGAAGCGCCGGGTCATGTCGATGACGTCGGTCAGCAGGGCGGCGACCTTGGCCACGCGCTCGCTGGCCGTGTCGCCCTCGAGCCCGCCGGCCGCCATCCAGGCGAACACCGCCTCGTCCTGGATCCGCATCAGCCGATCGCCCAGCTCCTTCAGGATCGCGTACTTGTTGGGGAAGTAGCGATAGAGGGCCGGCGGCGTCAGGCCCGCGCGCTTGCAGATGGCGTTGGTGGTCAGCTGCTCGAAGCCGGCCTCGACCAGAAGCTCCCCCGCCGTGGCCAGCACCACCTCGTAGGTGTCCTGGGCCCGGGCCTGGGTCGGCCGCAGCTTGGCGTCGAGGGGAATGTCGGCGGCCGGCTCGGCCGTCGGCTTGGGCATCGGGGTCTCCTGAAGTCCCGACCAGACCTAGAGCGCTTCCGGTCGAATGCCAATGTTCGTCCATCGCCAAAGCTTAACGGGACTTCGCTCGCGGCGCGGGCGAGGGTCGGGCCGAAGCGCTGGGGGCGGCTCTTCGTGGGGTGAGTTGCATGATCGATCGTCGCGGTCTGTTCGCCGCCGCCGGGGCGCTGTGCGCCGCGCCCGGCCTGTCCTTCGCCGCGCCAGCCAGGCTCGGCGCTGACAATCCGGTCGTCGAGGCCTTCGTCGCCGAGCAGAAATTCCAGGGCGTGGTGATGATCGGCCGGCGCGGCAAGCCGTCTTACGTGCGCGCCTTCGGCTCGGCCGACATCGAAGCGAACAAGCCCGCGACGCGCGAGACGATCTATGGCGTCGCCTCGATCTCCAAGTGGCTGACCACCATCGCCGTTCTTCGACTGGTCGAGCGGGGCAAGCTGTCTCTGGATTCGCCGATCGCCACCTGGCTGCCCGACCAGCGGCCCGACACCGGCAAGACGGTGACCCTGGCGCACCTGCTGTCCAACGCCAGCGGCATACCCAACGCCTTCACGCCGGCCCTGAAGGCCGATCCGGAGCTGCTCAAGCACGAGCTCTCGGCGGCCGAGGCGGTGAAGCGGTTCGGCCAGGGCGACCCGCTGTTCCCGCCGGGCACGAAGTTCGATTACCACCTGGTCAACTGGTTCATCGTCACCGCGATCGTCGAGGCGGTCATGGGCAAGCCGTTCCAGACGGTGGTGTGGGACCTGACGACCGGTCCGCTGAAGATGAGCCACACCCAGGCCGGCCTGATCGACGCCGATCCGGGCGTGGCGCAGTCCTACTATGCCGGCCCGCCGCTGGCGCCGCGCAGCAATCCGCGGCTGTCGGTAATGGCGGCCGGCGGCGGCTATTTCAGCACCGCCGACGACCTGCTTGTCGCGGCCCACATCGTCTTCGACACGCCGTTCCTCAGCGAGGCCTCGCGCAAGGCCCTGACCACCATCCTCGTCCCCGAGCAGGACTATGCCCTGGGCGGCCGGGTGCGGACCCTGACCATCGACGGCCAGCCCAGACTGGCCGGCTGGGAGACAGGGCGCACGGCCGGCTTCAGCTCGGTGCTGGGCCACAGGCTCGACACCGGCGACACGGTCGTGATCCTCAACAACACCGACCTGTCGCAGAAGGCGCTGGATCTCTTCGCCGACAAGCTGTTCGGGGCCGCGCCGCGGCCTGGGTAAGGCGAAGTTCTGTGCGTGGTCCTCGTCCTTCGACAGGCTCAGGATGAGGACCAAGTGCAGGCCGAGCGGTAGAAAAACCTCATCCTGAGCTTGTCGAAGGACGAGGTTTTCGCCCTGGCTGACGACTGCTGACAAAAGTGGGCGCGGGGCGGGGTTCTCGGGCCGAAGAGCAGTGCTATGAAAAGCCGCCTTAGGGGAGAATCCTGCTCATGTTCCGCAGCCTGCTAACCGCCGTCGCCGCTTCCGCTTTGCTGGCGGGGGCTGCTCACGCTCAAGACGTCAAGACCGCCGAGGCGCTGCGCGACAAGGCCCTGACCGACCGGCTGGCCTGGGACATCACCGAGGACCTGACCACCAGCATCGGCCCGCGCCTCGTCGGCTCGCCGGGCATGGAGCGGGCCAAGGACTGGGGCGTGGCCAAGTTCAAGGCCCTGGGCTTCACCAACATCAAGGTCGACCAGTTCCAGAAGCCGTCCTGGACGCGGGGCGAGGAGAGCGCCGAGCTGGTCGCGCCCTATCCGCTGAAGCTGTCGATCGTGGGCCTGGGCCGCACCATCCCGACGCCCGCCGCCGGCATCGAGGCCGAGGTGGCGCTGTTTTCTACCTATGCCGAGATGATCGCCGCGCGGGAAAGCGCCATCAAGGGCAAGATCGTCGTCATCACCCAGCCGATGGTCCGCGCCCAGGACGGCGCCGGCTATGGCGTCGCCGGCGTCTCGCGTCGCTCCGGTCCGGTCGAGGCCGCCAGGCGCGGGGCCGTGGCCCTGCTGATCCGTTCGATCTCGACCTCCAGCTCGACCGTGCCCCACACCGGCGTCACCACCAACGGCCCCGACGTGATCACCATCCCGGCCGCCGCCTTGGGCGTGCCCGAGGCCGAGCAACTGGAGCGCCTGGCCAAGAAGGGCCCGCTGCGCATCAAGCTGAAGCTGGCCTCCAGCGTCGACGCCGGCGACGTGGCCTGGAACATCTCGGGCGACATCAAGGGCTCGGAAAAGCCCGACGAGGTGATCGTCATTGGCGGCCACCTGGACAGCTGGGACGTCGGCACCGGGGCCTTCGACGACGCGGCGGGGATCGCCATCACCACGGCCGCCGCCAAGCTGATCGGCGATCTGCCCAAGCATCCCAAGCGCACCATCCGCGTGGTGATGTGGGGCTCGGAGGAAAGCGGCGGCTCGTCCGACGCCTTCCTGGCGGCCAACAAGGACGGGCTGTCCAAGCTGGTCCTGGCCGGCGAGAGCGACACCGGCGCCGACCGCATCTACAGCCTGCAACTGCCCAAGGGCGCCGAGGGGCATCCGGCCATGAAGGCGGCGATCCAGGTGCTGAGCCCGCTGAAGGTCTATTTCGACAAGGCCCCGGCCGCCCATGGCGGCGCCGACATCGGCGGCGTCGAGGGGGCGGGCGTGCCGGTCATCAACCTGAACCAGGACGCCAGCCGCTACTTCGACTACCACCACACCGCCGACGACACCCTGGACAAGGTGGATCCGATCCAGTTGGCCCAGAACGTCGCCGCCTGGACGAGCTTCCTCTACTTCGTGGCGGACAGCGACATCGACTTCCGCGCGCTCAGCGCCGCGGCTCCGGCGCCGGCGGGGCACTGAACGCTACACCCTCCTTCTTGCCAGACGCCCCATTCTTGAAGGTCATCGCCCGGCTTGTCCGGGCGACCCAAGCTGATCCTCAGTGGATCTCCGATCAGCTCGGCTTGGGTCGCCCGCATGAAGCGGGCGATGACTTCTTGTTGGGGGAGGGGATGCGATCCCCCGAAACACTCCCCGCGCGTGCGGCGCGTCGCCGCGACCGTCGGGTGAGTCAAAAGGTCGCGAAGCGCGCGGCCGTTCATACTTTACGTGCTCGTCCACAGATTTGCCGCGCCGCGGCAAAGCTTGCGCAGGGCCTTCCCGGGCAAGGAAAAATCGCCGCAAACCCCAGTCGCGCAAGGGCGCGACCTGGTTAACGGCCGTGCCGAAATGGCGCACGTCTTGGTTGCCGAGCCGTAATACGGCGAGCCCATCGTTATGACGACATTAACGACCTTCGGGCCTTTCTACGCCTCCATAGGCGCTTCATTCGAACTTGCTCCAGTCGTCGAACGACGGTCGGGTCCGGTGCGGCGCCGAAGGGTTCCTTTTTCTCTAGTGTCTGTGGAGGACGCTTATGCCCGCGGCAGTGCGGGGGGGACCGCGCAAGCCTGCGCGCCCCCGGGCCGAAGCGCCCGCAAGTCCGAATACGACTCGACCGGCTTCGCGCGGCCCCGCGCAGCCGGCGGGGAAGCTGCACGCCGCGCGCGGCGGGGTCGGCGTCTCGCCGGGCCTGGCCCTCAGCATCGCCGGCGGCGCGCTCGTGCTCGCCCTGGTCGTCACCCTGGCCACCGGCCACCGCGCCCAGCGCCTGGGCGAGGCCATGGTCCACGGCGTCGATGGCGAATTCGCCAATCTCGGCTTCAAGCTGAAGACCGTCCACGTCACCGGCGCCTCGGCCACCGCCCAGGCCGATATTCTGAAGGCCACCGGCCTCTACCAGGACCAGCCGACGCTCGGCATGGACCTCGTCGATCTGAAGACCCGCGTCGAGGGCGTGGGCTGGGTGAAGTCGGCCAAGGTTGTCCGCCTGCTGCCCGACACCGTGATGATCGCCGTCGAGGAGCGCCCGGCCCTGGCCGTATGGCAGCACTCGGGCCGCCTGAAGGTGATCGACGCCGAGGGTCGCATCATCCGCGAGGCCGACGCCGCGCGCTTCCCGCACCTGCCGCTGGTGGTGGGGCAGGGCGCCGACCAGGCCGCGGGAAACATCCTGCCGGCGGTCAACGCCCGGCCGCGCCTGCGCGATCGTCTGGAGGCGCTGGTGCGCGTCGACGACCGTCGCTGGGACCTGAGATTGAAAGATGGCTCGCTAATCCAGCTGCCGGCCATTGACGAAGAATCCGCGTTGATTCAATTGGATCAACTGGACCAGCGGCAGCGCATCCTCGATCTCGGCTTCGCGCGCATCGACCTGCGCGATCCCGAGATGGTGGCGATCCGGCCCCGTGACTCCGTGCTGCCTGGGCAGCCGGTGGCCAACGGGGCTTAAGAACAAAAGTGATGGACTGAGGTGACCCTGACCATGTCGCGACTTGAGGACCGGAGACAGGCCCGTGACGGCCTGAAGGCGACGCTCGTGCGTCAGCCCGCGGTCGCGGCTGTCGACCTGGGCGCGTCCAAGGTCACGTGCTTCATCATGAAGGGCGACGGCATCCATCGCGACAACCGCACCCTGACGACCGCCGGGGTCGGCTATGTGCAGTCGCGCGGCGTGCGCGGCGGGGCGATCGTCAATCTCGACGAGGCCGCCCAGGCCATCGCCCAAGCCGTTGAGCGCGCCGAGACGGTCGCCGGCGTCAACGTCCAGGGCGTGTCGGTCTGCACGGCCGGCGGCCAGATCGCCAGCCACCGCGTCCACACCCAGGTTTCGCTGGGCGCTCGCCCCATCGCCGACGGCGATCTGTCGCGCGCCATCTCGTCGGCCCTGGCCCAGGTTCGCCTGCCGGGCCGCAAGCCCATCCACCTGCTGCCGATCGCCTGGTCGGTGGATGGCCAGAAGGGCATCCGCGACCCCCGCGCCATGTTCGGCCGCGCTCTGGGCCTCGAACTGTTGGTCGTCTCGATCAACGAGAACGTCTTCCACACCCTGGCTCACTGCGTCGAGCGCGCCCACCTGTCGTTCGAGGGCGTGGTCGCCGCACCCTTCGCCTCGGCCCTGGCGGCCTTGGAAGAGGACGAGATGGACCTGGGCGCGGTCTGCATCGACATGGGCGGCGGCTCGACCTCGGTGGCCGTGTTCAACAACGGCGCCCTGTGCCACGTCGACAGCCTGGCTGTCGGCGGCGGACATGTGACGCAAGACATCGCCCGCGGCCTGCAGACCTCGGTCGCCGGCGCCGAGCGCATCAAGACCCTGCACGGATCGGCCATCGCCTCGGCCAACGAGGACCGCGAGATGATCGAGGCCCCGCCGCGCGGCGACGATCCGGGCGCTGGCCCCGTCATCGCCCCTCGGAGCCTGCTCAAGGGCATCATCCAGCCGCGCGTCGAGGAGACGCTGGAACTGCTGCGCGAGCGCCTGAAGGCCTCGGGCGCGCCGGTGGAGCCGGGGGCGGGCATCGTCCTGACCGGCGGCGCCAGCCAGCTGGCCGGCGTGCGCGAAGTCGCCGTGCGGGTGTTCGACCGTCCGGTCCGCCTGGGCCGTCCGCGCCGGGTGCCGCACCTGGCCGACGCCGCCTCGGGTCCGGCCTTCTGCGCCGCGGCCGGCGTTCTGCACCGCGCCGCCTTCGGCCCGCGCGAGGTGGTGTCGCCCAAGGCCCTGACCGGCGGCCAGGTGCGCAAGCGCCCGATGGACCCCAACGCCTCGCCGGTAGCCAAGGCCGCCGCCTGGCTGCGCGACAACCTCTAGGGCTTTCGTCCCATCGCGGGATTTCGAAGCGCCTCGCCCGAAAGGGCGGGGCGTTTTGGTTTGCGCCCGCCCAAATCACTTCGCGCTCGCCCGCCAGGTGAATTAACCCTGTCGCTTAACTTTCTAAGTGCCTGAAAGGCTGAACAGTGTAGTTTCGCGCCCCCGAATCTGGGGGTTTCGGGCCGAAAAAGCGCCCAGCGACGTTGCGCCGCACGGCCCTTCCGGCACCGCTTGGGAACCAAGGAGTTCCAAGCAATTCCTTTGGATAACTCGCTTTTTTCGCCCCAAGTGGGATCGACCTGCAGCCGACTCAGATTATGGCTTTAACCGCCAGTTAACGATGGTGGTTGTTCTGTTAACCCGATCGTCGAGGCGTTACCGACTTGCGGTCGGTTCAATTGACGAATTCGGCGTAAGGACGCGAGGGTCCCCATGGCTATTTCACTTTCGGCGCCGCGCACCACTGAGCTGAAGCCGCGTATCGTGGTCTTCGGGGTCGGCGGCGCGGGCGGCAATGCCGTGAACAACATGATCGAGGCGGGCCTCGAGGGTGTCGAGTTCGTCGTCGCCAACACGGACGCTCAACAGCTCCAGTTCGCCAAGACCGACCGTCGCATCCAGCTCGGCGTGCAGATCACGCAGGGCCTGGGCGCCGGCGCGCACCCCGAGGTGGGCATGAGCGCCGCCGAGGAAAGCTTCCCCGAGATCGGCGAGCACCTGGAAGGCGCTCACATGGTGTTCATCACCGCCGGCATGGGCGGCGGCACCGGCACGGGCGCTGCCCCGATCATCGCCAAGTGCGCTCGTGAACGCGGCATCCTGACCGTCGGCGTGGTGACCAAGCCCTTCCACTTCGAAGGCCGCCACCGGATGCGCTTGGCCGACGCCGGCATTCAGGAGCTGCAACGCTACGTCGACACCCTGATCGTCATTCCGAACCAGAACCTGTTCCGCGTCGCCAACGAACGCACGACCTTCGCCGAAGCCTTCGGCATGGCCGACCAGGTGCTGCACTCGGGCGTCCGCTCGATCACCGACCTGATGGTCCTGCCGGGCCTGATCAACCTCGACTTCGCCGACGTCCGCACGGTCATGACCGAGATGGGCAAGGCGATGATGGGCACCGGCGAGGGCACCGGCGAAGACCGCGCCCTGATGGCCGCCCAGAACGCCATCGCCAACCCGCTGCTCGACGAAGTCTCGCTGAAGGGCGCCAAGGCCGTGCTGGTCAACGTGACCGGCGGCATGGACATGACCCTGCTCGAAGTGGACGAGGCCGCCAACGCGATCTCCGACCAGGTCGACGCGGAAGCCAACATCATCTTCGGCGCGGCCTTCGATCCGTCGCTGGACGGCGTGATCCGCGTGTCGGTTGTCGCCACCGGCATGGACGGCGCCTCGATCCAGCAGATCGAGCCCAAGCCCGTCTCGCGCAACGTCCAGGCCCCACCGCTGCTGGCCGAGACCACCCGTCCCGCGCCGCAACCGGCTCCGCAGCCGGTCGCCCAGCAGGCTCCGGCCCAGCCGGAAATCCGCCCGGGTTCGCGCTACGAGGCCCGTCCGATCGAGCGTCCGACCTCGGCCGCCTATCCGGAACCCGCCTATGAGCCGGCCCCGCAGCCGGTCCAGGCCCAGGCCGACCTCTACGCCCAGCCGGAAGCCGCCTACGAGCCGGAACCGGTCTATGAGCCGGCCCCCGCGCCGCGCGTCACCCGCATCGTCGACCCGATGGTCGCCGAGGCCGAAGACGAGCCGCTGTACAGCGATCACTACGAGGATCGCCGTCAGCAGAAGAGCGGCGGCTGGATGAGCCTGTTCGGCGGCGGTCGCCAGCAACGCTACGAGCCGGCCCCGCAGCCCCAGGCGCGCCAGACCAGCTCGGTGCGTCCGCAACTGCAGCCGATCGAGCCCCAGGCCGACGACGGCGAGGATCTGGAGATCCCGTCGTTCCTGCGTCGCCTGGCCAACTGAACACCGAGTTAGTACCAGTAAGCGTAACAGTAAGCGTACCGCGTAAGTCGAAGCGCCCGGGTCTCTGGCCCGGGCGTTTTGCTTTGTAAAACGCTCCCCCTGAAGGGGGAGCTGTCGCGGAGCGACTGAGGGGAAGTGACTGCTGAGCCTCAGCGACAACTTCCCCCTCCGGCCCTTCGGGCCACCTCCCCCTTCAGGGGGAGGATCTTTGGCGCTAGACCTATCGTGCCAATGATGCGCCGTTCCAGGTCACGATGAAGCTCACTCGCACCGACAAGAAGATCCTCGACGTCCTGCAGCGCGATAGCGGGGTCACGAACGTCGAGTTGGCCGAACGCGTCGGGCTGTCGCCCAGCCCGTGCCTGCGGCGGGTCAAGCAACTGGAGGCGGCAGGGCTGATCAGTGGCTATGTGGCGGTGCTGGATCGTCGCAAAGCCAAGCTCGACCTGCTGGCCTATGTCGAGGTCGCCGTTGATCGCCACAACGAGGCGGCCGCCGAGGCCTTCAAGGAGGCGATCCTGCGCGAACCGCTGGTGGTGGGCTGCCACGCCATGACCGGCAGCTACGACTACCTGCTGCGGGTGGTCGCCCCCAGCCTCGACGCCTATGCCGAGTTCACGATGAAGCGCCTGCTGAAGATGCCGGCCGTGAAGGACATCCAATCGAGCTTCGTGCTGGAGACGATCAAGGACTCCACGGCCCTGCCGCTGGATTATCTGGAGTAGGGGGTCCTTCTCCCCTCGCGGGAGAAGGTGGCGGCCGAAGGCCGTCGGATGAGGGGTCTCTCAAATCCCTCAACTTCGCCCAGTCGTTCCGCCCTCGCGGCGTTGCAGGTCGTGCGACCCCTCACCCGACCCGCTTCGCGGGCCACCCTCTCCCGCAAGGGGAGAGGGATCAGTGAGATTTTTAGGTCATAAAATGACCCATTCAGCTTCTCTCCAGGTCATCATCGCCACAACGCGTCTCCGTGCCTGACCTATCCTGACGTCCGTATCCCCGACTCCCGGAGCGGCCGTCATGCTGGTTCTCGATCGCAAGCCCAAAGCCGCAGCCACGCCGATGCGCGCCGCCCTCGACGGCGTCGTGGCCTACAAGGCCGGCATGACCCTGGCCGAGGCCGGTCGTCGCACGGGCCTGTCGGACTTCGCCAAGCTGGCCAGCAACGAGAACCTGCTGGGGGCCAGCCCCAGGGTCGCCGCCGCTGTGATGGCCGCCGTGGCCGAGCCGCAGATCTATCCCGACCCCTATTGCGAGACCCTGCGCGCGGCCATCGGCCAGCGCCTCGGCGTTTCCTCGGAGCGGATCGTGGTGTCGCCGGGCTCCGAGGCCCTGATCGACTACGTGTTCCGCGCCGTGCTGGCGCCGGGCGACGAGATCCTGCTCTCGTCGCCGACCTTCCCGGCCTACGACATCTTCGCCCGCTGCGTCGAGGCGACCATCGTCGACGTGCCGCGCCTGGCCAATTTCGACCTCGACGTCCCGGCCGTGGCCGCCGCGGCCGCCAAGGGGCCCAAGCTGCTGATCCTCTGCACGCCCAACAACCCGACCGGCAACGCCCTGTCGAAGGAAGCCGTCGAGACGGTGCTGGCCGCCACGCCCAAGACCACCCTGGTGTTCGTCGACGAGGCCTATCGCGAATATTTCGAGGCCTACGACATGCTGGCCGTGCTGGAGGCCTGGGGCGGCCCGTGGATCGCCGCGCGCACCTTCTCCAAGGCCTATGGCTTGGCCGGCATGCGGGTGGGCTACGGGATCGCCTCGAGCGAAGACCTGATCGCCTATCTCGACCGCCTGCGCCCGCCGTTCAACGTCACCGCCGTCAGCCAGGCCGCCGCCCTGGCCGCCTGGGATGACCGCGAGCACCTGGCCTCGACCGTGGCCCTGACCCTGTCCGAGCGCGTCCGCGTCGAGGCGGCGCTGGACGAGATGGGCGTCGAATACACCCGCTCGGAGGCCAATTTCGTCTTCCTGCGCACCCCGGCCGGGCCGGAAGCGACTGCCATGCGTTTGTTGCACGAGGGGCTCATCGTCCGTCCGACGCCCGTAAAGGGCGGCTGGGTGCGCATCACCGTCGGCCGGCCGGCCGACAACGACCGCCTGATCGCCGGCCTCCCGGCCGCGCTGGTCCCGTAAGAAAACATCACGAGCCTTAGGGAGGCCCGCATGCCCGTCACGTCCGACAACCCCCTCGGCCTCAACGGTTTCGAGTTCGTCGAATTCACCAGCCCCGATCCAGCGGCGATGAAGGCGATCATCGAGCAGCTGGGCTTCGTGCCCGCCAGCACCCATCCGACCAAGGCCGTGACCCGCTACAAGCAGGGCCGCATCAACCTGCTGGTCAACGAGGATACGGCCGGCCAGGTCGCCGATTTCCGTAGCCAGCACGGCCCGTCGGCCAACGGTATGGCCTTCCGCGTCGACGACGCAAGCCAAGCCTTCGCTGACGCTTTGAAGCGCGGCGCCAAGGCCGCCGACGCCAGCCGTTCGGTGCTGGGCGACGGCGCCAAGGTGTTGGAGGGCATCGGCGGCAGCTTGCTCTATCTCGTCGAAGGCGAGGGCTCGATCTACGACGGCTGGACGCCCGTTCCCGGCGCGGCCGAGGCTGAGGCGGCCAATTCGGTGGGCCTGGATCTGCTCGACCACCTGACTCACAACGTCAAGCGCGGCCAGATGCGCACCTGGTCGACCTTCTACAATCAGGTCTTCGGCTTCGAGGAGCAGAAGTACTTCGACATCAAGGGCCAGGCCACGGGCCTGTTCAGCCAGGCGATGATCGCGCCCGACAAGGCCATCCGCATCCCGCTGAACGAGAGCCAGGACGACAAGAGCCAGATCGAGGAGTTCATCCGCCAGTACAATGGCGAGGGCATCCAGCATCTGGCCCTGACCACGCCCGACATCTACGACACCGTCGAGAAGCTGCGCGCCCGGGGCGTCAAGCTGCAGGACACCATCGAGACCTATTACGAGCTGGTCGACAAGCGCGTGCCGGGCCATGGCGAGGACCTGGAGCGCCTGAAGAAGAACCGCATCCTGCTGGACGGCAATGTCGGCGACGAGGGCCTGCTGCTGCAGATCTTCACCGAGAACCTGTTCGGGCCGATCTTCTTCGAGATCATCCAGCGCAAGGGCAACGAGGGCTTCGGCAACGGCAACTTCCAGGCCCTGTTCGAAAGCATCGAGCTGGACCAGATCCGCCGGGGCGTGATCACGGTCGAGGCCTGAGGGGCCACACCTCTCCTTCAACAAGCTCAGGATGAGGTGTTTACTGCGAGACTAGCATTCGTCCTCACCCTGAGCTCGTCGAAGGGCGAGGACGGTCGCTCCGCGTTGAACGATCCAAGGACCCAACCATGGACCTCCGCTACCAGACCGGCTTCGGCGCTCACTTCGCCACCGAGGCTGTGGCCGGCGCCCTGCCGGTGGGGCAGAACTCGCCGCAGCACGTGCCGTTCGGCCTCTATGCCGAGCAGATCTCCGGCACGGCCTTCACCGCGCCCCGGCACGAGAACCGCCGAAGCTGGCTCTACCGCCTGCGGCCCAGCGCCGGGCACGGCGCCTACAAGCCCTACGTCCAGCCGCGTCTGACCAGCGTCTTCGATGCGCCCGTCACGCCCAACCGCCTGCGCTGGGACCCGATCGAGATCCCCGCCGTGCCGACCGACTTCGTCGACGGCCTGGTCACCCTGGCCGGCAACGGCGACGTGGCGGCTCAGGCCGGCATGGGGGTGCACCTCTATCTCGCCAACGCCTCGATGACGAACCGGGTGTTCTACGACGCCGACGGCGAGTTGCTGATCGTGCCGCAGCAGGGCGTGCTGACCCTGGTCACCGAGATGGGGCGCCTGAAGGCCGGCCCCGGCCACATCGCGGTGATCCCGCGCGGCGTGCGCTTCCGGGTCGAGGTGGATGGGCCCTCGCGCGGCTATGTCTGCGAGAACTACGGCGCGGCCCTGCGCCTGCCGGAGCTGGGGCCGATCGGCTCAAACGGCCTGGCCAATCCGCGCGACTTCGAAACGCCCGTCGCGGCCTTCGAGGACGTCGATGCGTCGACCCTGGTGATCCAGAAGTTCCAGGGATCGCTGTGGGCGGCCGAATGGGACCACAGCCCGCTCGATGTGGTCGCCTGGCACGGCAATCTCGCGCCGTATCGCTACGACCTGGCGCGGTTCAACACGATCAACACGGTCAGCTACGACCACCCCGACCCGTCGATCTTCACGGTGCTGACCTCGCCCAGCGACACGCCGGGCACGGCCAATGTCGACTTCGTGATCTTTCCGCCGCGCTGGATGGTGGCCGAGCACACCTTCCGCCCACCCTGGTTCCACCGCAACGTGATGAGCGAGTTCATGGGCCTGGTGCACGGCGCCTACGACGCCAAGGAAGGCGGTTTCGCCCCCGGCGGCGCCTCCCTGCACAACTGCATGAGCGACCACGGTCCCGACGTGGCCAGCCATCGCAAGGCCACCGACGCCGATCTTGGCCCGCACAAGATCGAAAACACCCTGGCCTTCATGTTCGAGAGCCGCTGGGTGATCGCGCCGACGAAGTTCGCGCTGGAGCATCGCGCGCTTCAGGCCGACTATGACGCGTGCTGGGACGGGTTCCCCAAGGCCCGCCTGCCGTAACCAGAACAATGAGAGGAAGCGCCGAATGAAGCTCGCGTCTCTGAAGGGCGGCCGCGACGGCCGGCTGGTCGTGGTGTCGAACGACGTCGCCTGGTGCACCGACGCCGGGACGATCGCGCCGACGCTGCAGGCCGCGCTCGACGACTGGGAACGCTGCGAGCCGCTGCTGCGCGGGCTGGCCGAGAGCCTGGAGCACGGCGGCGTGCCCAAGGACCGCTTCCACGAGCACCATGCGCTCAGCCCCTTGCCGCGCGCCTACCAGTGGCTGGACGGCAGCGCCTACGTCAATCACGTGCAGCTGGTGCGCCAGGCGCGCGGGGCCGAGATGCCCGAGAGCTTCTGGACCGATCCCTTGATGTACCAGGGCGCGTCGGATGGGTTCCTCAGCCCCCGCGACACCATTCCGCTGGCCGACGCGGCCTGGGGCTGCGACCTGGAGGGCGAGATCGCCGTCATCGTCGGCGACGTGCCGCTGGGCTCCAGCCGCGAAGAGGCCCTGGCGGCCATTCGGCTGGTGATGCTGTGCAACGACGTCTCCCTGCGCAACCTGATCCCGGCCGAGCTCGGCAAGGGTTTCGGCTTCGTGCAATCCAAACCGGCCAGCGCCTTCTCGCCGGTGGCGGTCAGCCCTGACGCCCTGCCGGGCTGGAGCGACGGCAAGCTGTCGGGCGCGCTGCTGGTCGAGCTGAACGGCAAGGATTTCGGCGCGGCCGACGCCGGCGTCGACATGACCTTCGACTTCGGGACCCTGGTGGCCCACGCGGCCAAGACCCGGGCGCTGAGCGCCGGCACCATCGTGGGCTCGGGCACGGTTTCCAACCGCGGCGAAGACGGCGGCCCGGGCAAGCCGATCGCCGAGGGCGGTCTTGGCTACTCCTGCCTGGCCGAACTGCGCACGGTCGAGACCATTCTGCACGGCTCGGCCAAGACGCCGTTCCTGCTGGGCGACGACACCGTCCGCATCGAGATGAAGGACGCCAAGGGCCACACGATCTTCGGCGCCATCGAGCAGCAGGTCGAGCGGGTTTGAGCGAAGAGGTCGCCTCACAGGTCGAGCATGGCGGAAGGGTCTGGTCGACGCCGGCCGGGGTCAATCTCGGTCCGCTCGACCTGATCGCCGACGGGGCGGCCCGCAACTACGTGCTGCAGATCGGCACCAACCGCTTCCACGGCTTCGTGGTGCGGCGGCGCGAGGCGGTGTTCGGCTATGTCGACCGCTGCCCGCACGCCGGCCTGCCGCTGGCCCAGGCGCTGGACCAGTACCTGACCCCCGACGGCGGCATGATCGCCTGCTCCTGGCATGGGGCGGTGTTTTCGATCGAGGACGGCGCCTGCCTTGGCGGCCCCTGCGCTGGCGCTCGGCTGACGCCTTGGCCCGTGCGGGTCGAGGACGGCCGGATCAAGACCGCCTGAAACCCTTCGCCCAAAAGAAAAGCCGCCCTCCAGGAGAAGAAGGCGGCCGAGTCATTGGGAGGAAACGCCCTAGGAAGGGCAAATCCTGTATAGCCGCTCTTGCTTGCCGTGACAACGTTGTCATTAGCTTTTTCCGAAAAAAGTTTTCGGAAAGGCGTGGGGCCTTTGCCGGGCTTGCCTCGGGCGCTTTGCGCCGAGCCGTCGGGCGACTATGTCGGAGGACATGACCCGCCTCACCCTCCGCCTCGCCAAGCCTGAAGACGTTCCGGCCCTGACGGCCCTGATGAACGCCGCGATCGCCGAGCTGCTGACGCCGTTCCTGCCGCCCGAGGGCGTGGCGGCGTCGTTCGAGGTCATGGGTCTGGACAGCCAGCTGATCGCCGACGGCACCTATTTCGTCGTTCAGGACGGCGAGGCGATCGCCGGCTGCGGCGGCTGGAGCCGGCGGGCGACCCTGTTCGGCGGCGACCATTCGGCCGGGCGCGATGCGGCCATGCTGGATCCGGTCCGCGACGCGGCCCGGGTGCGGGCGATGTACACCCACCCCGACCACACCCGGAAGGGCGTGGGCCGGATGATCCTGGCGGCCTGCGAACAGGCGGCGGCGGGGGAGGGGTTCTCGCGGGCCGAGATGGCGGCGACCATGGGCGGCGTGCCGCTGTATGAGGCCTGCGGCTATGAGGCGATCGAACCGTTCACCGCGCCGACCTCCAAGGGCTACGACGTGCCGCTGGTGCGGATGGGCAAGGCGCTGACGCCGGCGCCCGTTCGCTAGGGCTCAAGAAAAAGGGCGAACCTTGCGGCCCGCCCCCATAGTCTTGGTCGTCGGGGCGCGGTGGGCCGCGCTGCCAGGTTCCGCTTAGCGGAACAGGCTCAGGATCGAGCTCGACGACTGGTTGGCGATAGACAGCGCCTGGATGCCCAGCTGCTGCTTGGTCTGCAGGGCTTGGAGCTTGGCGCTTTCCTTGGCCAGGTCGGCGTCGACCAGGTTGCCCACGCCGGCGTCGAGGCTGTCTTGCAGCTTGCCGACGAAGGTCAGGTGGGTGTCCAGGCCGGTCGAGCTGGTGCCCAGCGAAGCCAGCTTGTTGGTCGCCGTTTGCAGGGCCGTGTCGATGGTCGAGATCATCGTCTTGGCCGCGGCGGCGTCGGTGAACGACGTGCCGGCGCTGAGGCCGATGCCGGCCAGCGACAGGGTCTTGGAGTTCACCGTGATGCCCGAACCGTCCGAGTTGGCCAGGTAGGTCAGCTTGGTGGTCTTGCCGTCGATGATGCTCGCGCCGTTGAACTTGGCGTTGCTGACGGCCTTGGTGATCTGGTCGCGCAGCGAGTTGAAGTCCGACTTCAGGGCGTTGAACGAAGCGGTGTTCAGCGAGGTGTCGGAAGCGGCCAGGGCCTTTTCCTTCATCTTGCCCAGCAGGTCGGTGACGGTGTCGCCGGCGGCCAGGGCGACGTCGATGGTGGACTGGCCGCGTTGCAGCGAGTCCTTCACGGCGTTGATCGAGGAGGCGGTGGCCGACTGGTTCTTGGCGGTGGCCCAGATGGCGCCGTTGTCCTTGGCGCTACCGATCTTCTTGCCGGTGTTGATGCGCTGCTGGGTGATCTGCAGGTCGCTGTTGGTCGAGTTCAGGTTTTGCAGGGCGATCATCGCCCCCGAGTTCGTGTTCACGCTGTTCAGCGCCATAACGAAGACTCCTTCTTGAGGTGTCCGACGTCATTTTGACATCGGAGGGCTTTTTGCCCTCCTGCAATATTTCGCAATCTTCTTAGCATTGAGTGAAAATGTCGCGGTTACCGAGAGCTTAGTGGTAAGTCTCCGTTAACCTTCATTGACGCAGTCGGCGCGGCTGAATCGCCGGGTTCGTCGGGGCGAGTCATCGAGACTTTCCCAGGCGTCGTCTAGACTCTGATGTCCTTGTGTCGAGCGAGGAAGCTGGGCGTCTGGCCCGGCTTTCATCATCGAAGATTCAAGCCGCTCGTGACTTGTGCGCTTGGAGATCATGCGCAGAGGCGCGCCGGCTCGGCGGCGGGATCCTCGGTCTCGAACAGGTCGAAGGCCTCTTCCCAGGCGGCCAGGCGGGTCTCGCGCAGGGCCGCGTCGTCGATCACCCGCACCAGCTGGTCCTCGCGGTCGTTCCACACCAGGCCAAGGTCGGTGGAGCGCTCGGCGTCGCCGCCCAGCAGCAGGATGACGTCGGCCTTGGCGGCGCGCTCGGGGCTCAGGCGCATCAGGGTGCGGCCCGCGCCCAGGTCGCGGTGGATGTCGGCGAAGGCCAGCACGGCCGAGATCATCGCGGCGCTGACCGGGCGGACGTGCCAGGGCTGGCAGGCGAGGCGGCTCATGTCGGTTTCTCCGAAACGAAGGCGATGATCTCTTTTGAAGGTGCGTTGCGTCAAAAACGGTCGTAATGAACCGGAATGAGACATGAGAAGGCGACGAAGCTGCTCGACCTGGCCCGCCTGTTGGCCAGCACCTCCGAAGGTCTGACCCTGGACGAGATGGCGCAGGCCATGGAGGTCGGGCGGCGCACGGCCGAGCGCATGCGCGACGCGGTCTGGGCCGCTTTTCCGCAGATGGAGTCGATCGAGGACCCGCCAACCCGACGGTTCCGCATCCCGTCCGGCCTGGACAGCCTGTTCCAGACCCCGACCGCCGAGGAACTGGCGGCCCTGCGCACGGCCGCTGACTCCAACGCCGCCGCCGGCGCCGAAGGCCGGGCCAGCGCGCTGTACGCCCTGGAGGGCAAGCTGCTGTCGGCCCTGAAGGGCTCGGCTCGCCGGCGCGTGGCCCCCGACGTCGAGGCCCTGGTTCAGGCCGAGACCATCGCCGTCCACGCCGGCCCGCGGCCCTACGAGGACCAAGGCGTGCTGGCCCAGATCCGCAGCGCGGTGAAGGGGCTGACGGCCCTGTCGTTCCGCTATGACGGCGGCAGCCAGCCGGGACGCACCCGCAAGGTCACGCCGCTGGGCATCCTGTTTGGCCGCAGCAACTACCTGGTGTCGCTGGAGGGAAGCGATCCCCGGCCGCGCACCTTCCGCCTGGACCGTATGGCCGGGGTCGAGGCCCTGGACGCCCCGGCCTCGCCGCCGGCCGATTTCTCACTGCAGGCCTTCGCCGACGAGAGCTTCGGCATCTATCACGGCGAGATCGAGGACGTGGTTCTGCGGATCAAGCCCGAACGGGCGGAGGACGCTCTGCGCTGGCGGTTCCACTCCAACCAGGTGGTGGAGCGAGGTCCGGACGGCGTGGTGACGGTGAGCTTCCGGGCCAGCGGCATGCTGGAACTGGCCTGGCACCTGTTCACCTGGGGCGATGCGATCGAGATCGTCTCGCCGGAGAGCCTGAGGCAGCGGATGATCGAAGAACTGGAAAAGGCGCTGGCGGCGCATCGCTCCAGCCCGGCCTAGTTCGCCACCAACCTCAGCAACGCCAGCTCCTGCGCCCTTGCCGAACTGGCCCGCCGCCTGGGCAGGGCGCTGGTCTCGAACGCTTCCAGCACCCGGGGGTGGATATAGGCCGCCCTGCAGACGGCCGGGGTGTTGCCCAGAAGGCCGGCCACGGCCTTGATGCACAGGTTCAGCGCCTTCTTGGCCTCGGTCTTGGTCTCCGGGGCCGGTTGCAGGCTCAGCGCCTCCAACGCCGCCAGCGAGCCGTACCAGGTGCGGAAGTCCTTGGCCGAGAAGTCCTCGCCGGCGACGGCGCGGATGTAGTCGTTGACGTCGTGGCTCTCGATCGCCCGGCGTTGGCCGTCCTCGTCGAGATACTGGAACAGGCGCTGGCCGCGCAGCTCCTGGCAGGCGCCGACGATGCGGGCGAGCCGGCGGTCGCGAAAGCCCGTGCGATGGGTCTTGCCGCTCTTGCCCCTGAACTCGAACACCGCCCCGCCGCCGGCCAGCTTCAGGTGGCGCTTCTGCATCGTGGTGAGGCCAAAGCTCTTGTTGGTCTTGGCGTATTCGTCGTTGCCGACGCGGATCAGGGTCAGCTCCAGCAGGCGCACGACGGCGGCCAGCACCTTCTCGCGCGGGAGGCCGCGGCGGGCGAGGTCGGCGTCGACGCGCTTGCGCAGGCGGGGCAGGGCGCGGCCGAAGGCGGCCATGCGCTCGTACTTGCGGGCGTCGCGGTCGGCCCGCCAGTCGGGGTGATAGCGGTATTGCTTGCGGCCCTTCTGGTCGCGGCCGATCGCCTGGATGTGGCCGTTGGGATCGGGGCAGATCCACACCCCGGTCCAGGCCGGCGGGATGGCCAGGGCGCGGATACGGTCTAGCGTGGCGGCGTCCTTGACCGTGCGGCCGTCGGCGTCGGCATAGCTGAACTTGCCCGGCTTCCCCAGGCGGCTCAGGCCCTGTTCCTGGTCGTTGACATAGGCCAGCAGGGTCTTTTCGGCGGGAGTGGTGTCGGCGGTGTCGCGCGCCATGGCGGTCACCGCGCGCCGAGGGTGGAAAAATGCCGGGCCATGCGTTCGCTCCCAACCTAATCTCGGCCAACGTGGTAGAGCGTTCGTCCGTTCCGGGGAGCTTCGATGAACTACCGCCACGCCTTCCACGCCGGCAATTTCGCCGACCTGCAGAAGCACGCGATCCTGCTGGCCCTGCTGAAGGCGCTGACCGCCGACGAGAGCCCGCTGGCGGTGATCGACACCCATGCCGGGGCCGGGGCCTACGACCTGCGCGGCGACATGGCCCAGAAATCCAAGGAAGCCGCCGCCGGCATCGGCCGCCTGCTGGCCGAGGGCGACGCCCCCGAACCCTTCGCGCCGCTGCTGAAGGCGGTGGAGGAACTGAACGTCGGCAATAAGGACGCGCCGCTCTATCCGGGCTCGCCGCTGCTGATCGCCCGCGCCCTTCGCCGAAGCGACCGTTACGCCGCCTGTGAGCTGCGCGACGACGACTTCGACCAGCTGCGCAAGGTGCTGGGCCCCTATGCCTTCGCCCAGGCGCTCCAGGCCGACGGCTACGCCACGGCCGAGGCCCGCGCGGGGCGGGGCGGGCGGACCTTCGTGCTGATCGACCCGCCGTTCGAGCGCCCCGACGACTACGCCCAGTGCGTGGCCACGGTGCGGGCCGTGCGCGCCGTCGATCCGGCCGCCGTGCTGGCGATCTGGACGCCGCTGAAGGACCTGGAGACCTTCGACGCCTTCATCCGCGCGCTAGAAAACGTCACGGACGACGCGCTAGTGGCCGAGCTCCGCCTGCGGCCCTTGAGAGATCCGATGAAGATGAACGGCAGCGCCATGGTGCTGGTCGGCGCGCCGACGGACATCGAGCCTCAGGTCGCGCAGATCACCACCTTCCTGGCTGAGCGCCTGGGCGATACGGGCGCCGCCGGCCGCGTCTGGCGCGCCTGACCGCGTGAGTCCCACGCCCAGCCTTCGCCAAGCCTGCGCCGTCTGGCTGAAGGTCGGTTGTCTGGGCTTCGGCGGGCCGGCCGGGCAGATCGCGCTGCTGCACCGCGAGGTGGTCGAGAAGCGCGGCTGGGTCGATGAGGACCGCTTCGCACATGCCCTGAGCTTCTGCATGCTGCTGCCAGGTCCCGAGGCCCAGCAACTGGCCACCTGGCTGGGCTGGCGGCTGCACGGGGTGCGCGGCGGGCTGGCGGCGGGACTGTTGTTCGTGCTGCCGGGGCTGTTCGCCATGCTGGGCCTCTCGGCGCTCTATGTCGTCCACGGCCAGGCGCGCTGGGCCGCGCCGGCCCTGCTGGGGCTGAAGGCGGCGGTCGTGGCCCTGGTGCTTCAAGCCCTGCTGAAGATGGCCGGACGCGCCGCCCGCGATCGGGCCGGCAAGGTCGCGGCGGTGCTGGCCTTTCTGGCGCTGAGCTTCACGATCGCGCCGTTTCCGCTGGTCATCCTGGTCGCCGGCCTGGCCGGGTGGTTCCTGGGCGGGCGAGGCGCGATCCCCGCCTCCGCCGAGCCGCCGTCGCCGTTGAAGGGGGCGGGCAGGGCGGCGCTGGTGTGCCTGGCCGCCTGGCTCGCGCCCGTGGCCCTGGCCTTCGTCCTGGCGCCGCGCTCGGCCCTCGCGCAAATCGGCGGGGTGTTCAGCGGGCTGGCGGTGGTCAGTTTCGGCGGGGCCTATGCGGCGCTGGCCTATGTGGGTCAGGTCGCCGGCGAGCTGAACTGGCTGACGCCGAACCAGATGCTCGACGGCCTGGGTCTAGCCGAGACCACGCCGGGGCCGCTGGTGCTGGTCTTCGTCTTCGTCGGCTTCGTGGCCGCCTGGCGCGACGCCGACCCGGCCCTGGCCTGGCCCGCCGCCATCGCCGGCGGACTGATGGCGGCCTGGGCCACCTTCGCCCCGTCGTTCCTGTGGATCTTCGCCGGCGGGCCGTTCGTAGAGCGCCTACGCACCCATGCCCGCGCGGCGGCCGCCCTGTCGTGGGTGGGGGCGGCGGTGGTCGGGGTGATCGCCAGCCTGGCCCTGTGGTTCGCGGTGCACCTGCTGTTCCGCAGCGGCGACGACGTCGTCTGGGGGCCGTTCAGGACCACCGTTCCGGACCTCGCTAGCCTCGACCCTGCTGCCCTGGGCCTGGTGGTCCTGGCCTGCGGCCTGACCTTCGCCCTGCGGCTGCCGATCCTGGCCCTGGTGGCGGTGATGACCCTGGCGGGCCTGGCCTGCGGAGCGCTGTTCTAAAGCTTACCCAAGGTCAGCATTTTTGCGCTTGCGAACCAGCGATCTGTGTTATGCTGCGCCGCACAATCGCGATCGACGGAGTGAACGGCCATGGCTTCCTCGTCCTTCTTGCCCTTGTCGTCCGACAGCCCCGAAACGCCTTCGGCGCCCAACCTGCTGTTGGGCGCGGCCTCGCCCCTGTGGGCGGTGTTCGGCGGCGCGGCGGCGGCCGGGGCGACCTGGTGGTGGTGGGCCAATCGCTGGCGCGAGGCCGTCAATCTCGAGGCCCTGATCGCCCTGGCGCCCGAGCCGGTTTCGCGCGGCGCGCTCGATGCGCCGGCCGTGCTGGACACGCCGGCCGAGGTGGTCGAGGCCGCTGTCGCCGAGGTCGAGCCGATCGTCGAGACGGTCGCCGCGTCCGTCGTCGAGGTGGCCGAAGTCGCCGCCGAGGTTCCCGTGGCCATCGCCGAAGCCTCGATCGAGGTGCTCGAAGCCGTGGTCGATATCGCGCCCGAGCCCGTGGCCGAGGCGGCCGCGCCGGTCGTCGAAGCCGCCGAGACCGTGGTCGCGGAGGTCGCCGAGCCGGTGCTCGAAACCGTGGTCGAGACCGTCAAGACCGCCGCCGACGACCTGACCCTGCTGGTCGGCATCGGCCCCAAGCTGGCGGCCTCGCTGGCCGACCTGGGCGTCACCCGCTTCAGCCAGATCGCCGACTGGTCGCAGGACGAGCTCGACAGCTTCGACAAGCTGCTGAACCTCAAGGGCCGCGCCGAGCGCGACGCCTGGATCGCCCAGGCCAAGCGGCTGGCGGGAGGAGCCTGAGCTAGAACTTCGGGGTGAAGGCCGGCTCGCGCGGATGGGCCTTCTCCATGCTCCAGGCGCCCCGGCCTCGTTGCGCGGTGAAGACGAACCGCTCGCCGCTTGGCTGGATCAGCAGGACGCTGGCCGTGTGGCCGATCACCGCCGGGCGGCCACAACGGTGCTCGCCCGACCGGTCGACCGTCGTGCAGCCTGGGTCGCCGGCGCCGGGCAAGGCAAGGACGCTGTCGATGTTGCCGGCCGTCGCCGTCTCGGAAAACAGCCGCTCGCCGTCGCCATTGGCCCAGAGGATCCAGAGCGCCAACTTCCCCTGGACGGTGTCGTAGAACAGCTGAAGGCGGTCGGACCGACCGTCGCCGTCGAAGTCCAAATCGATGAATCTGGCCCCGGCCGCGATCGGCGGCAGCACCCTGGCGCCGGAGGGGATCCGAGCATTCGGATCGGGAGCGGCGGTCAAGGCCAGGGCCGCCAGGACGATCGTCAGCATCCTAGGCTCCTCCCATCGACCAGATCTTCTTGATCACGCCGGAAAAGCTC
Source organism: Caulobacter hibisci (assembly GCF_016135805.1). GTDB lineage: Bacteria > Pseudomonadota > Alphaproteobacteria > Caulobacterales > Caulobacteraceae > Caulobacter > Caulobacter hibisci. Next base: position 11,702 of record NZ_JADWOX010000005.1, on the reverse strand, counting down.
AGCATCGGCTGGCCGCCGGTGGACAGCAGGCCGCGCACGAAGATCATCGAGCCGCCGGCGCGCACCACCTCGCCGGTCGCCTCGACCAGATCGCCGGGCTTGGCCGGGCCGACGAAGTCGCCGTTCAGCGACACGGTCACGGCCTTGGCGTTCTCAAGCTCGCGCCAGGCGATGGCGAACAGCGAGAAGTCGGCGAAGGTCAGCATGCAGCCGCCGTGCATGAAGCCGCCGCCGTTCATGTGACGCGGCTCGGCCCGGAAGGCGCAGCGGACCTTGCCGTCGTCCTCGCGGAAATAGAACGGCCCGGCGGTGTCCTCGAAGGGATCCAGGCCCGTCCAGGTGCGCCATCCGGCCCAGTCGCCGTCCTCGACCAGCTTCGGTCCGCTGACGATCTCGTTGCCGCCGTCCATGCCCTGCGCTCCCGTACTTTCTCGTTGTTTTGCGGTCCAGCTAAGACCCCTGCGCGCGCCGAAGCAAGGCATCCGGCTTACGTCGAGAGCCGAACCGTGGCATGGCTTGCCCATGACCACCCCGATCCAAGACACCATCCTTTCGCAACTGGCCGCCCTGCCGGCCGGCAAGTCCATCGACCCGATGTCGGTGGCCAAGATCCTGCAGCCCGAGCGCTGGCAGCGCCTGCTGGGCCACATCCGCACCGACGCCGTCGAGCTGGCCAAGGAAGGCAAGATCGTCATCCTGCGCCACAACAAGCCGACCAACCCCGAGAAGTTCCGGGGCGTCTATCGCCTCCGCCTGCCGATGGAAGGCGACCCGACCAGCTTCCCGGACGTGGCCGACGACGAGGCCGACGACGGCGTTGACGGCGCCGAGGACTGAGCCGGTTCAGGACCCGCTTTTCAGTGGGTCTTGAAATGAAACTTGATCGATGAACCTATGAGCGTCTCGAATATGTCGGGAGGCTCCTATGATCGTTTTCGGCTCGTCGCTTTCTCCCTATGTGCGCAAGACCCTGGCCTTCGGCGCCGAAAAGGGTCTGGCGCTCGAGAACCGGGTGTCGCCGCCCGGAACCCTCGACCCCGACTTTGCCGAGTGCAGTCCGTTCAAGAAGATCCCGGCCTTCCAGGACGGTGATTTCAGGATCTCGGACTCCTCGGCGATCATCACCTATCTCGAAGCCCTGCATCCCGAGCCCAACCTGATCCCGGCCGAGCCCCGCGCTCGCGCCCGGGCGGTGTGGTTCGAGGAATATGCCGACACCATCCTGGTCGCGGCGGCCGGCAAGATCTTCTTCAACCGCATCGTCGCGCCGCGCTTCATGCGCCGGCCCGGTGACGAGGCGATCGCCGCGAAAGCGCAGGCCGAAGAGCTGCCGCCGGTGCTCGACTACCTGGAAACCATCGTCCCCGAGGCCGGCGGCTTCCTGCTGGAGGATCGCCTGACCCTGGCCGACATCGCCGTCGCCAGCCCGTTCGCCAACCTCCGCCACCTTGCGCTCGATCTGTCACGTTGGCCGCGCACCAAGGCCTATACCGATGCGATCCTGGCGGGGCCGTGCTTCGCAGCCCTGATCGCCAAGGAGGAAGGGTTGCTGGCTTTGGTTGCGCCCGTCGCAGCCTAAGCGCTTGCCAAGCCGCGCCGGCCACGGGAGGTTGACTCTCAAGCGCGGGAGCACCAGCCGTCATGCCGGATCCGACCTTTCCTGGCGTATTCATCGAGGAGGTCGGCTCGCCGCCTTTGATCGTCGGTCTGCCGACGGCCGTGGCGGCCTTCGTCGGATGCGCGGGCGAGGGACCGAGCGACCTTGCCACGGCGATTGGCGGCGCGAGCGCGTTCGAGATCGCCTTCGGCGCGCCCGACAGGCGCTTTCCCTTGACCCTGGCGGTTCGGGATTTCTTCGCCAACGGCGGCGAGGCGGCGGTGGTCGTGCGACTGTCCGGCCAGGCGACATCGCCTGAAAACCTGGCGGCCGCCCTGGCTGCGCTCGACGAGGTCGACCTTAATATCCTGCACCTGTCACCCGATCGGATCGATGGCGAGGCGCCGCGCTTCGCCCGAGAGGCCGCTGCGGCCTATGTAGAGCGGCGGCGGGCCATGCTGATCCTTGATCCACTGGCGGCCTGGAGCGACGGCGGCCTCGGCGCGGTGACGGCTGAAGCCTTGGGTGACTTCTCCCTGGCGGCCTCAGGTCGCACCGCCTGCTACCTGCCAAGGCTTCGTGACGCCGATGGGGTGCGTCCCGCGGGTGGCGCGGTGGCCGGCATATGGGCCAGGATCGACGGCGAACGCGGGGTTTGGGCCGCGCCGGCCGGGGTTCACATCGCCGTCCAGGGCGCGGAGCCCGAGCGGACCTTGAGCGACAACGAGAACGGCGCTCTCAACGAGCGCGGCTTCAATGCTCTTCGGCTCTTTCCCGGTGCGGGCTTTGTGGTTTGGGGCGCCCGCACCCTGGCCGCGCCCCTCGATCCCGCGGCCCGCTACGTGCCTTTGCGCCGACTGGTCGATCACGTGGAGGCCAGCGTCGAGCGCGGCCTGGACTGGGCGCTGTTTCACGCCGCCGGTCCGCCGCTGTGGACACGGGTTACCGCCCAGGTCGAGACCTTCCTGGTCGGCCTCTGGCGAGCCGGCGCCTTGGCGGGCGTCAAGCCGAGCGAGGCCTTCGTCGTCATCTGCGGCGCCCGCAACAACACGCCGGCGGACGTGGCGGAGGGGCGGCTGCGGGTCGACATCGGCTTGGCCGTGCAACGCCCCGCCGAGTTCGTGGTGACCTCGATCCAGGTTTCGACGGGCGCGGCTTGAGGTCGCCGCCCCTTGGCGCGGGGGCGGGTTCGTCCTACCTGCCGACCATGCCGCTGGACGTCCTGCTCTCCGAAATCCGCGCCTGCCGCGCCTGCGTCGGCGACCTGCCCGAGCCGCGGCCCGTCGTGCGGGTGGGCGAGGGGACGCGGCTGCTGATCTGCGGCCAGGCGCCCGGGCGGCTGGTGCACGAGACCGGCCTGCCGTTCAACGATCCGTCCGGCAATCGCCTGCGCGACTGGATGGGGATCGATCGCGACACCTTCTACGGTCGGCCCGAGATCGGGGTGGCGGCCATGGCCTTCTGCTTTCCCGGCACCAATCCCAAGGGCGGCGACTATCCGCCGCCGCCGCGCTGCGCCCAGCTGTGGCGCAGGCCGTTGCTCGAAAGCCTGCCGAAGGTCGAGCTGACCCTGCTGGTCGGCGGTTACGCCCAGGCCTGGGCGCTGGGCGACCGCATGAAGGGCTCGATGACCGACACGGTCGCCGCCTGGAGCGAATATCTGGCGCAAGGCGTTCTGCCGATGCCGCACCCGTCGTGGCGCAACACCGCCTGGCTCAAGCGCAATCCCTGGTTCGAGGACGAGGTGACGCCCTATCTTCGCCGCCGTGTCGCGGGCATTCTGGCCGAATGAACCGTCGGAGCCTTCTTCTCACCGTCGGGGCCGCCGGCCTCGCCGCCGCCTGCGCCCCCATCATCCAGCGTCCCGACCTGGCCCCGCTCGGCCTGCGCGGCGCGCGGTTGCAGGACGACTGGTTGGTCAGCTTCGACGGCGCCCGGCTGGGTCTCAAGACCTGGCTGCCGGAGGCGGGCGCACCGGTCACACAGGTGATCGTCGGCCTGCACGGCATGAACGACTATTCCAACGCCTTCCACCTGGCGGCCGCCTTCTGGGCCAAGCAGGGGATCGCCACCTACGCCCTGGACCTGCGCGGCTTCGGACGCTCGCCCAACCGAGGCGTCTGGGCCTCGACCGACCTGATGATCGAGGACGTCCGCACCCTGGTCGCCCTGGTCCGCGAGGCCCATCCCGAGGCCAAGGTCGCCCTGGCCGGGGTCAGCATGGGCGGGGGGCTGGCCATCGCCGCCATGGCCAGCGACAACCCGCCCGCCGCCGACACGCTGCTGCTGTTCGCCCCCGCCGTCTGGGGCTGGTCGGCCCAGCCTCTGCCCTACAAGACCAGCCTGTGGATCAGCGCCCACACCGCCCGCAGCTGGGTGGTCAAGCCCCCCGAGTGGCTGGTCTCCAAGGTTCAGCCCACCGACAATATCGACGAGCTGCGCCGCATGGGCCGCGACCCGCTGATGATCTGGGGCGCGCGCTCCGACACCCTCTATGGCCTGGTCGGGCTGATGGAGCGGGCCTGGGCGTCGCTGGGGCGGGTGAAGGTTCCGGTCGCCTACTTCTACGGCGCGCACGACGAGATCATTCCCGACGAGCCGACGCAGCAGGCCGCCCGCCGGCTGAAACCCGACGATCGTTCGGCGTTCTACGCGAACGGCTACCATCTTCTTCTGGTCGACAAGCAGGCCGAAGTGGTCTGGCGCGACGCCGCGGCCTTCCTCGCGGACCCCCAGGCCGACCTGCCGTCGGGCGCGCCGCCGATCCCGGGCGCGCCGACCGCGCCCAATATCGTCAAAGTTCAGGGCGTTCCGGCTGGTCGCTCGTAGATCGTCCGGCATTTCGCAGTGCGAAAAGAATGATCGTCGGCTGATATGAAAATGAGCCGATGAAGTGATCCTTGCGGCGACGCGTGGAGGGGCGTACATCCCCGCCCATTGTTTTCCGGCTGAGGCACGGCATGACCTTGTTCGATCTTCCCGATTTCGAAGGGCACGAAGGCGTCCATTCGTTCTACGACGAAAAGACCGGCCTCAAATCGATCATCGCCGTCCACTCCACCGCCCGCGGCCCGGCCGCCGGCGGCTGCCGGATGTGGGACTACGCCAGCAGCGAGGCGGCCCTGACCGACGCCCTGCGCCTGTCGCGCGGGATGTCGTACAAGAACGCCATGGCCGACCTCGACTTCGGCGGCGGCAAGGCCGTGATCATCGGCGACAGCCGCAGCCAGAAGAGCCCCGAGCTGTTCGAGGCCTTCGGCCGCGCCGTCGACAGTCTGGGCGGCAGCTACTGGACGGCCGAGGACGTCGGCGTCTCGCCGGCCGACCTGGAAAGCACCCGCAAGACCACCCGCTACGTCGCCGGCCTGGAAGGCCACGCGGCCGCCTCGGGCGATCCCTCGCCGGTCACTGCCGAAGGCGTGTTCCGCGGCGTGCGCCTGTGCGTCGAGCGGGCGCTGGGCCGTGACCTCAAGGGCGTCAAGGTCGCCATCCAGGGCGTCGGCCATGTCGGCGCCTATCTGGCCGAGAAGCTGCACGCGGCCGGCGCCGAGCTGATCATCGCCGACGTCAACCAGGTCGCCCTGAACGAGGTAGCCGCCAAGACCGGCGCGACCATCGTGCCGGCCGACGCCATCTTCGACGTCGAGGCCGACGTTTTTGCGCCGTGCGCCTTGGGGGGCGCGATTTCCGCCACGACCCTGCCGCGCCTGAAGGTCAAGGTCATCGCCGGCGGCGCCAACAACCAGCTCGCTGACGCCCTGATCGGCCAGACCGTGTTCGATCGCGGCATTCTCTACGCCCCGGATTACGTCATCAACGGCGGCGGCATCATCAACGTCGCGGCCGAGATCCGCGCCCTAGAAGCCGGCGGCGCCTTCGATCCCGACTGGGTGGCGACCAAGCTCGACCGCCTGGCCCTGACCCTGGTCGAGGTGCTCGACCAGTCGAAGAGCGAAGGGCGTCCCGCCAACCTGGTGGCCGACGAGATCGCCCGGGCGCGGATTTCTGCGGCGCGTCCCTGATCCTTCTCCCCTTGCGGGAGAAGGTGTCGGCGATAGCCGACGGATGAGGGGTCTCTCAGAAATCAGACGCCGTGACAGCTGCACCGCTGTCGCGGCGTTTTGCGTTTGTGCGACCCCTCACCCGACCCCCGCCTTCGCGGGGGCCACCCTCTCCCGCAAGGGGAGAGGGATCATCTTCCGCTCAAACTCGCCCCCGCGTCCTTGTCCAGCCGCAGGTAAACCGGCAGCGCCAGCAGCGTCACCACGCCGATCGCCACGAACGGCCAGACGAAGCTCGACGGCGTCAGGTGCGCGCCGCTGCCGCGCGTCAGGTGCAGCATCAGGCCGCCGAAGCTGACTCCCAGCGCCAATCCCACCTGCTGCGTCACCGCCGCCAGGGTCGAGGCCGCCGCGACGCGCGGCTGGGGCACGTCGGCATAGGCGATGGTGTTGGCGGCGATGAACTGGCTGGACCGCGCGAAGCCGCCGACCAGCAGCAGCACGATCATCAGTCCCATCGGCGTCGCCGCCGTGAAGGCGCCCGGCACGGCGGTCATGATCGCCGTGAACACCACGAACGCCGCCAGGGCCGAGCGGAATCCGTAGCGCTTGAGCAGGGCGCCGGCGAACGGCCGGGCGACCAGCACCCCGGCCCCGGTGGCGATGGTCACGGCGCTGGCCTTCAGCGGGCTCCAGCCCAACGCGACTTGCAAGAGCAGCGGCATCAGGAACGGGCTGGCCCCGATGCCCAATCGTACGAAGGTGCCGCCCAGCAGGCTGGCGCGATAGGTCGGGTAGCGCAGCAGGGTCAGGTCGAGGATCGGCCGGCTCACCGCCTTGCAGCGCTGCAGGTAGAGCCAGCCCGCGCCCAGTGACACCGCCAGCAGGGCCAGTTGCACCAGCGGCGGCAGCAGCGGCAGGCCCGCCGTCTCGGCCAGGCCGATCAGCCCCGACAGGGCGACGGCGCTGAACACGAAGCCCAGGGTGTCGAAGCGGCCGGCCTCGCGGTCGGGCGCGCCCTTGGGCACGAAGCGGCGTACGGCCAGGGCCCCGACCAGGCCGATCGGCAGGTTCAGGTAGAAGATCCACGGCCAGTCGGCGACCGACAGCACCAGGCCCGCGATCGGGGGCCCGATCAGCGGTCCGACCATGGCCGGCATGGTAAACCAGCCCATGGCGCTGATCAGCTTGTCCTTGGGCGTCGAGCTGACGACGATCAGCCGCGCCACCGGCGTCATCATCGCCCCGCCGATCCCCTGGATCACCCGCGCCCCCACCAGTTGGCCCAGGTTCTGCGACAGGCCGCACAGGGCCGAGCCGCCGAGGAAGACGACCATGGCGGTCAGAAAGACCCGTCGCGCCCCGTAGCGCTGGGCCGCCCAGCCGCTGGCCGGGGTGAACACCGCCAGGGCCAGGATGTAGGAGGTCAGGGCCAGCTTCAGGTGGATTGGGTCTGCGTCGAAGGCCTGGGCCAGGCGCGGCAGGGCGGTCGACAGGGCCGTGGAGTCGATGAACTCCATCAGGAGCGCGCTGGCCACGGCCAGGGAGACCAGGCGGGTGGTCCAGGGCGACGGCTCGGTCAGGCTATCTGACGGCGGCGCGGCGGCCGGACTGGCGGAGGCGGGATCGGACACGCCGCAGGGCCTACGCCCGCAAGGCCGGCGCCTCAAGGAAAGAGTCGCCGAACCGCGATCTGGAGCGTTGTCTTCCCAGAGCAAGGAGCGGCCATGCCCGAGACCCATATCGAGGCGCTGGAACAGCGCATGGCCCAGGCCGTCGCCGCCGAGGATTTCGAGGCCGCCGGCCGCCTGCGCGACGAGATCGCCGGCCTGCGGCGGTCCGAGCGGCTGCACGAGACGCCCGAGGATCCGGCGACCCAGGCGTCCTACTTCCGACGCCAGGTGCCGGGGAAGATGGGGCTGGGCACCGACCAGCCGGTTCCGGCCAGGCCGCCCGGCTGGACGCCGCCGCAGAAGCCCGACCCGATGACCGCCGGTCATTCGCGCGGCGGGCGTCGAAAGACCTAGGGCCGTTGCGTCCGGGGGCGGAAGGCTTCATGCTTTCGAACGACCGTTCGAGACTGAGACCCGATCGATGTTCCTCCGCTTCTTCTCCGAGCTGCGCCAGGCCAAGGTGCCGGTCAGCTTGCGCGAATACCTCCTGCTGATGGAGGCCCTCGACAAGGGCGTCATCGACCGCTCGATCGATGACTTTTACTACCTGTCGCGCGCCAGCCTGGTGAAGGACGAGAAGAACCTCGACAAGTTCGACCGCGTGTTCGGCCACGTCTTCAAGGGGCTTGAGACGACGGGCGAGGGGATCACCGCCGACATTCCCGAAGAGTGGCTCAAGGCCCTGACCGAGAAGTTCCTCACCGACGAGGAGAAGGCCCAGATCGAGGCCATGGGCGGCTTCGAGAAGCTGATGGAGACCCTGAAGGAGCGCCTGGCTGAGCAGAAGGAGCGCCACCAGGGCGGCAACAAGTGGATCGGCTCGGGCGGGACCAGCCCGTTCGGCAACAACGGCTACAATCCCGAAGGCGTGCGCATCGGCCAGGACAAGAGCCGTCATGGCCGGGCCGTGAAGGTCTGGGACAAGCGCGAATACAAGAACCTCGACGACAGCGTCGAACTGGGCACCCGCAACATCAAGGTCGCCCTACGGCGCCTCCGCAAGTTCGCCCGCACCGGCGCGGCCGAAGAGCTGGACCTGAACGGCACCATCCGCGGCACGGCCGAGAAGGGCTATCTCGACATCCAGCTGCGCCCCGAGCGCCGCAACGCCATCAAGGTGCTGATCTTCTTCGACATCGGCGGCTCGATGGACGGCCACATCAAGCTCTGCGAGGAGCTGTTCAGCGCCGCCAGGACCGAGTTCAAGCACCTGGAATTCTACTACTTCCACAACTGCCTCTACGAGGGCGTGTGGAAGGACAACAAGCGCCGGCACACCGAGAAGATCCCGACCTGGGACGTGCTCCACAAGTTCCCGGCCGACTACAAGGTGATCTTCGTCGGCGACGCGACGATGAGCCCCTACGAGATCACCTATCCGGGCGGCAGCGTCGAACACTGGAACGAGGAGCCCGGCGCCATCTGGATGAGCCGGGTCACCGACATCTACCAGAGCTGCATCTGGCTGAACCCCACCCCCGAGCGCCACTGGGACTACACCCAGTCGATCGGCGTCATGAAGCAGCTGATGAACGAGCGCATGTTCCCGCTGACCATCGACGGGCTCGACAAGGCGATGCGGGAGCTGGTGCGGGGGTAGGTGGAAAACCTCTCCCATAGGGAGAGGGAGGGGCCCATGCGAAGCATGGGAGGGTGAGGGGTTTCAAAGTCGGCGGTCCCATCACCACGCCCTGTATGAATGCAGGCGGGTAAACGGTGAGCGGTGTAACCCCTCACCCTCCCGCGCGCTGCGCGGGCCCCTCCCTCTCCCTCTGGGAGAGGGAAATCAGATACCCCGCGATCGCCGTCCGTCGCGCATCGAGCGCCTCCAGCTGCGCCCGCAGCCGCGCCTTCAGCCGCTCCGGACACGCCCCGTCCTCCCCCAGCAGGTCGGCGATCTCCGAGATCGGCAGGCCCAGCGCCCGCAGGTCGGCGATGGCCGACAGCCGCGCCCGCGCCGCCACGCCCAGCGTGCGGACGTTCTTGGCCCCCCGCCCGCAGGCGATCAGGCCCATCTCCTCGTAGTGACGGATGGCGCGCAGGGTCAGGCCCAGCTGCTCGGCGACCACGCCGATCGGCAGTTCGGTCGGACGCAGGGAAAAGCGCGGGGCGGGTGGAGCGATCTGGACGGCGGGCATCGGAACTCCCTTGCGAAGGCTCGTCTGGGCGCGGCGGCGTTCGGCCAGGGCGATGGCCGCCTTTGTCCGCGGACCGGGGATGGCGAGGTCGGGCTGGCTCACGCGAACTCCACCAGCACCTGATCGGCGGCCACGGGATCGCCGGCCTTGGCGTTGACGGCTTTCACCGTCGCGTCGCGCTCGGCGCGCAGGATGTTCTGCATCTTCATGGCCTCGAGCACGCAGACGATCTCGCCCTCGCGGACCTGCTGGCCGACCGCGACGTCCATCGACACCACGAGGCCCGGCATCGGCGACAGCACCAGCTTGGACGTATCGGCCGGGGCCTTGGCCGGCAGCTTCTCGTGCAGCTCGGCGCTGCGGGCGGTCAAGACCAGCACCCGGGCCTTGGCGGCCCGGTGGCGGATGGTGAAGCCCTCGGCGGCCGGCGCGACCTCGGCGGTGAAGGCCACGCCGTCCAGCACGGCGCGGAAGACCGCCAGACCTGGCCGCCAGGCGATGTCGGTCAGGACCAGACTGCGGCCCTCGTCGAGCAGGGTGACGGTCAGGCCCCGGTCGCTCTCGGCTTCGAACCGCACGCGCCGCTTGGCGTGGCCGACCACCACCGTCCAGTCCGTGCGCCTGGAGCCCAGCCGCCGGGCCAGCACCCGCTGCAGGGCGCAGCCCGTGGCCGCCAGGATGTCCAGCTGCAGCGGCGTGGGCTCGGTTCCGGAAAAACCGTCCGGGAACTCGTCCTTGATGTAGCTGGTGGCCAATTGGCCCGAGATGAAGCGCTCCTGGTCCATCACCGCGGCCAGGAACGGCACGTTGTGGCTGGGCCCCTCGATGTGGAAGTCCTCCAGGGCTCTCGCCATGCCCTTGACCGCCTCGGTCCGGGTGGGAGCCCACGAACACAGCTTGGCGATCATCGGATCGTAGAACATCGAGATCTCATCGCCCTCGCGCACCCCGGCGTCGTTGCGGACGAGATAGCCGTCCTTCTGGCCCTCCTGCGGTGGCGCATAGCGCACCAGCCGGCCGATGCTGGGCAGGAACTTGCGGTAGGGATCCTCGGCATAGATCCGGCTCTCGACGGCCCAGCCGTTGATCGACAGATCCTCCTGGCCGAAGGCCAGCGGCTCGCCGGCCGCCGAGCGGATCATCTGCTCGACCAGATCGAGGCCCGTGATCAGCTCGGTGACCGGATGCTCGACCTGCAGGCGGGTGTTCATCTCCAGGAAGTAGAAGCTCTTGTCCTGGCCGGCCACGAACTCGACCGTGCCGGCGCTGTCGTAGTTCACCGCCTGGGCCAGGGCGACGGCCTGGGCGCCCATGGCCGCGCGGGTCTGCGGATCGAGCAACGGCGACGGCGCCTCCTCGATGACCTTCTGGTTACGCCGCTGGATCGAGCATTCGCGCTCGAACAGGTGGACGACGTGGCCGTGCTTGTCGCCCAGCACCTGGATCTCGATGTGGCGGGGGCTTTCGATGAACTTCTCGATGAAGATGCGGTCGTCGCCGAACGCGCCGGCGGCTTCGGCCCGCACGGCCGGGAAGCCTTCCTCGACGTCCTTAGGGTTCCAGGCCACCCGGATGCCCTTGCCGCCGCCGCCGGCGCTGGCCTTGATCATCACCGGATAGCCGATCTGCTCGGAGATGCTCAGGGCCTCGGCGACGTCGGCGATCTCGCCGATGTGGCCCGGCACGCAGGACACACCCGCAGCCGCCGCGAACTTCTTGCTCTCGATCTTGTCGCCCATCGCCGAGATGGCGCCGGGGTTGGGACCGATGAAGACGATCCCCTCGTCGGCGCACCTCTGGGCGAACTCGGCCTTCTCGGAGAGAAACCCGAAGCCCGGGTGCACCGCCTGCGCGCCCGTCCGCTTGCAGGCGGCGATGATCTTGTCGGCGACGAGATAGCTCTGGGCCGCCGGCGAGGCGCCGATGTGCACGGCCTCGTCGGCCATCTCAACGGCCAGGCTGTCGGCGTCGGCGTCCGAATAGACCACCACCGTGGCGATCCCCAGACGACGGCACGTCTTGATCACCCGCACCGCGATCTCGCCCCGGTTGGCGATCAGGATCTTTGAAAACATCGGCGGTCCTCGGTGGGTTGGTCTTTGAGGAACCTCCCCCTGTGGGGGAGGTGATCGCGAAGCGATCGGTGGGGGGAGTGGCTGGGAAATCGGCCATCGCGCCGGCAGCTGAAAACTTCCCCCCACCGGCCTTCGGCCGCCTCCCCCAGAGGGGGAGCATCTCGCGTCCCACCCTTGATCAAAGCGGAATATTGTCGTGCTTCTTGGGCGGGTTGGTG